>CAJURQ010000068.1 GCA_910588955.1 uncultured Lachnospiraceae bacterium | reverse complement strand
CCCAATTTTTCCCTGTTGGAATCAAGATTGCGAACTTGTTTCGCAATTACCTATGTTTTATAATAATAAAATGCCGGACAGCCGCAGCCCGGTTGCCGCCGGACTATTTATAAGAAGCTTCTCACCCTATATACGATCGCAATGCCATAAAGGTGACAAACAAACGTACTATTATTGAACGATTCCACAGGATATATGATATAATAGGTGAAAGACAAATCAAAGTGCGGGTTTGCGGGCGAGACAGCGGATTTGTAAATCAGGCGGTTGAGGAGCCAAAAGGGGGAATCAAATGTTTTCTTATATTATCTGCAGTATAAAGAGAAGAAAGGCGGCGAATCTGGTCACTGTCGGGATCAGCATAATGCTGGTGATCCTCTTAAATCTGTATTTCGGGAGCATACGCAGTTATCAGACGCAGCTTTCGGAACTCTCGGAAAATGTGCCGATTTTCTGTCAGATTACCAATCTGAACGGCACGATGGGGAATGAGATTTTTGTCTCGGAGACATATGTGGAGGCGCTGGAGCAGTCCGCCCATGTGAAAGATTTGTCCTACATGACAATTTTTATGGCGGGCGAGGGGGATTTTAAGGAGATTGAATACTCCAAATATCTGAATCTCTTTGTTGCCGGTGCGAACAACGTGGAGGCGCTCGGGGAGATGACGCACGACATGTTCAGTATGGATGCGCAGAGTTTGGACGAGCTGCTTGCGTCTGACAGGATGGAGTGTATCGTAAACGAGAACGTGCTGAAAAAACGCGGCTGGAAGGTCGGGGACAGGATTACCTTGAAGTGCTATTACTACGATCCCTCCAGCGAATTTCGCAAAATACAAATACATCCCATGGGCGGGACGGTGGAAATGACCATTGCGGGAACTATGGAGGAGACGCTTGGTAAGACCAACGCGATGCAGACGGATATCGTCATTCCGGGCAGGACGTCCCAAAATCTCTTCGCTCAGTTTGGACTGAAATTTTTTGCGGACACGGTCACTTTCCATGTGAAGGACCCTATGGACTTGAATGGATTCAAGGAGGAGATGCAGGAGATCGGGCTAAAGGAGATCATCCCGGAGGCGGATACCTCCTACACCGGGTATGCGCTGGTGGTCCGGGACGCAGACTTTATCGCCAGCGCCACGCATCTGCGGCATTCTATAGAACTGCTGCAGGCGTTTCTGCCGGTGGTGTGCATACTGGTGCTGATGATCGGTTACGTGGTCAGCTATCTTGCCGGCAACAGCAGGCGGGAGGAATTTTCCTTGATGCGGCTGCAGGGGGTAAAGAAGTTTCCGGCGGCGTTTCTGTTTCTGACGGAGCAGTTGATTTTGGTTTTGACCGGGAATGTTGTGGGCGACGTGCTGGTGGCGCCGATTGCATCGTCGTTGTCCGGCGTATTTGCCGTAAACGGCGTGCTGCTTTTTGCCTATCTGATCGGCGCGGCGGCGGCTTACGGGCGGATGAGCATGGGCAGCGTGGTTTATCTGCTGTCGGTACAGCAGTAGAGGAGGGAGAAACGTATGGGTAAAATAATAGAAGCGGAAAATGTCGGCTATGTATATCAGTCCAAATATCAGAAGACCAAAGCATTGACGGAGGTAAGCTGCTCCTTTGAGCGGGGAAAAGTCTATGCGATCACGGGAAAGTCCGGCAGTGGGAAGAGTACCTTCCTCTCTCTGCTGGCAGGGCTTGACGTGCCCACGGAAGGGAACCTTTATATCGAGGGAAAGGAGATCCGGGAGATGGACAGAGACGCGTACCGGATGAATCAGGCTTCCGTCATCTATCAGGCGTTTCATCTGTTCCCCCTCCTCACGGTGATGGAGAATGTGATGTTTCCGATGGAATTACAGCATGTCCCGAAAAAGGAGGCAAAGGAGCGGGCGAGGGAATTTCTCGCCAAAGTGGGGCTGCCCGATACGCTCTACGGGAAGATGCCGAACATGATAAGCGGCGGCGAGCAGCAGAGGGTGGCGATCGCACGTGCCATGGCTTCCGGGGGACAGATTCTTCTGGCGGACGAGCCCACGGG
>CAJURQ010000067.1 GCA_910588955.1 uncultured Lachnospiraceae bacterium | reverse complement strand
GCTCAACACTTCGGGCAGGCTCTTGTACTCTTTGGCACGGGTGATACCGCCGTAGTATTGCCGTTTGCCGCCTCGCACCTGCTCATAGTAGAACTTGATGGCGTTGATGCGCATATTCTGTTGCGACACCGAGATTTTCTTCTCGTTCACAAGATAGAGTATGTACTTGTTGATGTCCGGCACTTTCAGACGGTCGATGTTACGCCCCTTGTGATATTCCATGAAGTCGCTGAAATAAGCCTTGTAGGTCTTGACGGTCGAAGGGCTGTAACGCTTCTGTTCCAGCAGTTCGAGGTAGCCTTTCGGCAGTGTGTATTCACGCTTAGGTTTGGGATGCCGCACGTAAACCCGGCTGTAATCGATGTAGGCGTGCGGAGAATAGCGGTCATAGAAGGCGGGAAGGCGGAAAACGGTGGCTGGAATGTAGCCGGAGCCGTCCACGACCGCAGCCACGTCGGTGTCCTGTGCCAGCAGCAGGGTTATGGCTTGGCTGTCCGCGTAGTCCACCCGGATGCACTCCTCACCGTTGTACCTGTCTTTATGCAGGACGATGCTGCCACGTTGTTTTAGTATCTTATCCATAATTTCCCGGCTATAGATTCCATGACCCCAAAATTAGCGAAATAATCCGAAAAACAAACCGATTGGTTTGTTTTTAACACATAAAAAAGCGGCTGAAAACACAAAACCGCTCGAATTTTAACATTTCAGGCTTTTAACAGCGAATAGACGAAGCGCAGTTCCCTTGCAAGCCGTTGTATGTCAAGCCCCCTCAAAAAAGACTGCTCAAAGGACAGACCGAAAAACACCTGCCGGAACAGCATGGCTGTGTCCTCGATGTCCACATCCTGCCGTATCTCCCCTGTGTCCTTTGCCGACTGTATGGCGGCTCTCCAAAACTCGTAGTCCTGCCGGAACAAGCCTGCTATCTTTTCCTCCACATCCGGATAATAAAGCCGTACCTGCATCATAAGATGGTAATAATAGAAATTGAAGCTGCATCCTGCCGGATTGTTGCCGTCATCAAGAAGCGATATGAGTTTCCGCATGGTCTGTTCCACACCTTTTATATATTGTTCGATAAATTCCGACAGGGTGGCAGCCTTGAACCGGAACTTGTTTGCCACCGACTGCATCCCGAACACGTATTTATCTATAACCGCCACGAAAAGGTCCAGCTTTATCGGATAATAATACACCAGCCCGGCTTTCGTCAGCCCGCAGGCTTTTCCGATCTCTACCTGACTTGCCTTCTCATAATTCATCTTGGCGAAAACGCGCAGTGCGTTTTCAAGCACTTCTTCACGGTTGGTTATCATGATAAAATTAAATTGATTGATATTTATCTTCCAAAGATAGGACATTATCTTGAGATACAGGTAAGAAACGCTGAAGAATCTTCCATATTCAGATAGATAGACCGACCGCGTCTGCATAACAGTGCGGTCGGTCTGTAATGGCATGGGTCATATCTTTATCCCTTTCGGGCGGTTTTCATTCTTTAACTGAAAACCCGGACGTCCGATGATGACACGGTCGGCAATTTCATTGCCCGATGGACTTCGTTCATTCATTGGGTTGCGAATCCGGGGAGCTTCCTCGGTATGCTGTGGCGGCACGTTCCGTACACCTTCCGAAACCGTCTTGACCTCCTGCCCGTCGTTCTCCTTTTCGGCGACTTCCGGCGTTGGCGGTGCAAGTTCCAGCTGGATCTTGCGGTCAAGCGCGGCAAGTTCGGACTTCAGCTGTTTCAGCTCGTCCTCCTTCTTCCACACCTTGCCCGCTATCTCCTGCAACTGCGGAATCTCCTTTTCCAGCACCTCGTTCTTTGCCTTGTACTGGTCGATGGTGGAGGGTATCTTCTCCAGCGCGTTCAGGAAATTGCGTGCGGCGGCTACCGGATCAGCCATCGCCAGATGCCCGTTGTTGTAGGTGTACTTGTAGTTTCCCTCCACCACGAAGCGGTTGTCGGTAAACTCCAGCCCCTCTTTGAGCATCCTTTCGCTGACCACCTTTATCGGGAATCCGTAAAGTTCCCCGACAGGCTTGTACAATCCACCCGTCGTGGCGTTCTTGGCTATCTCCTGCAAACGCTTTCCGATAACCTTTTCATCGTCGGAATCCACGCCGTCCAGCTTGACAGCATTCAGGCGGCTACCTTCCTTATCTGTCTGCACAACGGAAAGAAAACGGTTCCAGTCTTCCGTCATGGCTTCGATGACCGCTGTATTGTTACGCAGTTCTCCTGTTTTGGATTCCAGCTTGAACTCCGAATCGCGTTTGCCCTTGTTGAACGACTTGCGTTCCCCTTCGAGCGAGGCGATGCGCTTCTCTAATTTCGCCTTGTCCAAAAGGTCGGTATTGCCGGATAGTAACGCCATGTACTCCGAGAAGTTCATGCCCGATTTCTCGTCCATAGCCCCCTCGTCGATGGTACGCGCGCCCATCGCCCCGCTTTTGAGCTGCGAAATGAACGTCTGCTTGCAGTGCAGCAGGTTGAACTTGTAGCTGTCCAGCGACTTCTCCACGGCATAGATGATGACATCCACGTTGTTCCCGGCAAAATGCTTGGCAATCTCGTTGCCTGCCCTAACTCCCCGCCCGTCACGCTGTTGCAGGTCGGACGGTCGCCACGGTGTATCGAGGTGATGGATTGCAACACACCTTTTCTGCGCGTTCACACCCGTTCCGAGCATGCTCGTGGAGCCGAACAGCACGCGCACAGTCCCGGCGTTCATGGCGTCTATCACCGCCTTGCGCGCCTTGTCGGTCTTGCACTCCTGAATGAAGCGCACCTCGCTTGCCGGTATGCCGTAGTCCTCCGTCAGCTTCCGCTTTATCTCGCTGTACACGTTCCACCCGTCGCCCGGCTGGTACGTGCCCAGATCCGAGAAGACGAACTGCGTTCCCTTGTGCGCGTCGTATTTATGATAATACTCCGCTATCATCTTGGCGCAGTGGCTCGCCTTGTTGTCGGGGTGGTCCTCGTAATTTGGGTCTATCATGCGCATGTCAAGTGCCATCTTACGCGCGTAGTCGGTGGCGATAAGCATCTTTGCCTTCTCCTCCGTTTCAGACAGCGGCATTCGGCCCAGCAACGTCGCGTCGCCCGTCTTCGCAAATTCCATCAGTTGTTTGATGAAATATTCTTGGTCGGGCGTAGGCGGTATGTTGTGCAGTATCTCGTTCTTGTGCGGACGGTCCACACCCACGTCCTCCGCCGTGCGGTAGTCGGTGATCTCGTTGTAGAAGGCGGCAAGCTCCGGCACTTTGATGAAATAGCGGAAACGCTCCTTCTGCACCACGTTGTTCGTCACGTTGAACTCGAAGTCGGTCGTCTTCTTTGCAAAAATCGCCGCCCATGCGTCAAAACAGCGGATGTCCTGCCGTTCCAGCTCCTTCGGGCGCAGGTACTTGAAGAGCAGGTACAATTCCGTCAGGCTGTTGGAAATGGTTGTGCCGGAAAGAAATGTCGCCCCCAAGTCCTTGCCCGTGCGCTCCTGTATGGTGCGTATGGCAAAGAGCATATTCAGGGCTTTTTGGCTTCCTTCCGAGTTTCCCAACCCCGCCACACGGTCGTGCCGGGTATTGAAAGTCAAGTTCTTGAATTGATGGCTCTCGTCAATGAAGATATGGTCGATGCCCATCTGCTTG
>CAJURQ010000066.1 GCA_910588955.1 uncultured Lachnospiraceae bacterium | reverse complement strand
ACTTACAACGTGGTTTTCAGAATGATACGATTTTACCATGTACCCCGTTCCGTGCGTCCATCGTGTTGGGTACGCCGGGCAGCGGCAAATCTTACGCAGTGGTGAACAGCTTTATCAAGCAACAGATTGAAAAGGGCTTCTCGATGTATGTATATGACTTCAAATTCAGTGACTTGTCCACCATAGCCTACAACCATTTGCTGAACCACCCGGAGGGCTACAAGGTGAAGCCGAAATTCTATGTGATCAATTTCGACGACCCGCGACGCTCACACCGTTGCAATCCCATACACCCGGATTTCATGGAGGATATTACGGACGCTTACGAGAGTGCCTACACGATAATGCTCAACCTCAATAAAACTTGGGTGCAAAAGCAGGGCGACTTCTTCGTGGAGTCACCTATCATTCTGTTTGCCAGTATTATCTGGTATCTCAAAATCTATCAGAACGGGAAATATTGCACGTTTCCCCATGCTATCGAGTTTCTGAATCGCCGCTACGAGGATATTTTCCCGATATTGACTTCCTATCCCGAACTGGAGAACTACCTTTCCCCGTTCATGGATGCTTGGCTCGGAGGGGCCGCGGAGCAGCTCATGGGGCAGATAGCGTCGGCGAAAATCCCGCTGTCAAGGATGATTTCCCCGCAGCTCTACTGGGTGATGTCGGACAGCGAATTTACGCTGGACATCAACAATCCCGAAGAGCCGAAAATCCTATGCGTGGGCAACAATCCCGACCGTCAGAACATCTACGGGGCGGCTCTCGGTCTGTATAACTCCCGTATCGTGAAACTCATCAACAAGAAAGGGATGCTGAAGTCGTCGGTCATCATTGACGAGCTGCCCACGATATACTTCAAAGGGTTGGACAATCTTATAGCTACCGCCCGAAGCAACAAGGTTGCCGTGTGTCTGGGCTTTCAGGATTTCAGCCAGTTAGTGCGTGACTACGGGGACAAAGAGGCGAAAGTGGTGATGAATACGGTCGGTAACATTTTCTCCGGGCAGGTGGTAGGAGAAACGGCTAAGACACTATCGGAGCGGTTCGGTAAGGTGTTGCAGAAGCGGCAGTCCATTTCCATCAACCGGCAGGATGTTTCCACCTCCATCAACACGCAGATGGATGCGCTTATCCCGCCGAGCAAGATTTCCGGTCTTACGCAGGGTATGTTTGTCGGTTCGGTGTCCGACAATTTCAACGAGCGCATCGAGCAGAAGATTTTCCACTGTGAGATAGTGGTGGATGCCGAAAAGGTCAAGCGGGAGGAAAGTGCCTACAAGAAAATCCCCGTCATTACCGATTTCACGGACGAGGACGGCAACGACCGCATGAAGGAGACGGTGCAGGCGAACTACCGGCGCATCAAGGAAGAGGTGAAGCAGATTGTGCAGGAGGAATTGGAGCGCATCGCGGGCGACGACAACCTGAAACATCTGTTGCAGCAGAAGTAACAAGAAAAAATCCGTAACTCACAGCTCTATGGGTTACGGATTTTGCTTTATCAGTTTCCTGTTTTCAATTCATATATAAGGTGGGGCATTTCTTTTTCGTTGTATATGACGGTATGACTGCCGCACAAAGTCATTTTCAGCCTTTCCGCCACACGGATGGACGCCACGTTTTCCGGTCGGATGCTGCAACAGACGGTTTTCAGTTCCAGCTCTCTGAAGGCGTATTCCAGACATGCACGGGCGGCTTCCGTACCGTAACCGTTATGCCAGTATGCGTTATCGAGTATATATCCAAGCTCGACTGCCTCGTTCCCGTTTATGGTACTTTTCATCAGACCTGCTTGTCCTATCAATGCGTCGCTTTCTTTCAGTATGACGGCAAAATATCCGAACCCGTCCTTGCGGTATCGGGTGAGTTGCCTGTTTATCCATTTGCGCACGTCCTTTTTGGTAAAGCCGTGTTCCCAAGCATACATGACTTCCGGCTTCTCCATTATGGCAAGGAGCGCGTCCATATCCTTACGGGTTATCCTGCGGATAAGCAGCCGTTCCGTTTCCATGACGACCAGCGATGCGGAAAAGGTCTTTATCTCAAAGCCGTCCTCTTCCCATTCCTTCACAAGCCTGTTGATCGTTTCTTCCACCAAACTATCATAAGCGGCATCGGGAATAACCTTTATAAAAAAGGTGTCACGGGTTTCTTTCAGAACCCATTCGTTGATGTTTTTCAGTTCCTTGCCTTCTGGAATGTAATCCTTGTGTATCATGAACTCGTTGATGTTGTCCGCCAACAATTCTTCCAACTGATAACGGATGTCATCCTCCAGTTCGGCAAATGGTATGGTTTCCTCTTCATAGATACCTTCTATTAAAACATCATCCTCTTCCATATACTCGTCCGGTGTCTGATTGCCCCGTTTCATGTCCAGCATATCCTGCGCGAACTGCCCGGATTCCTTGTCCTTGTACTTCTTGGCATATTTTTCCAGCAGTTCCCAGTCCTGACGGGTCATCGGGTATTTGAAAGCGGCTCGTTCCACCTCGTTGCAGCGCACCATGTCCGCCTTCACATCATCGGGAAGCGACTGACATTCCTTGCAGATATGCCGTGCATGTCCTTTGCCGCTGAATTTCTCGTTGGCTTTGTACTCGCCGCAGATCCGGCAGTAATGCCCTTGTTGTTTCCTCTTTTTCGCCATTTTATTATGCCACTTCTGTTTAGATTGCAAATTTCGGCATATTATCTCAATGAATAACCCCGATTTGCAATAAAAATTATTTTCTCATACGTTCCAGCTCTTCATCGCGCAGCATCCTCTCGTTCAGTTTCTCCTGCATCCTGTCGAGGAAGTAGGTGCGGCTTTCATTCTTCCGGCGTTTGATGTCGATGTAGAAGCGGTAACAGTCCTTTGATTCAACCCCGAATATCTTGTAAAGGAGCGGGGCGAGCTGTTTGAGCGGCATATTGCCGTTGTTGATGCAACCCATCTCGTCGATGCCGTAGATAAGTTCCACGAGGTCGATGGCGTTGCCCGTCCATTGCAAAAGGCTGGCAGTGGTTTCAGTTACGTTGTTGGCGGATATTAGTGGTGGCACTTGAGGCGTGGCAAGGAACTTCTGCATCTTCCTGACGAAAGATAGAGCCTTGCTGACGTATGCGGCAATCTCTTTCCTTTCTTCCGAAAGGTTGCGCACGGGATGGTGCTGCAACTCGATTTCGATGTAGGCAAGTGCGATGATGGTGCGGTTTGCGTCCATACTTCCGCTGCACAGCTCGATCACTTGGGTGGCGAAATCCGTGTATGCCGTTTCCATATTGCAGTCGCCGGCTTCGTTTATCAGGCGGAAGAACTTGGTTTCCGCCAATAAAAAGTAGTTCATGTTCCTGTCAATTTTGAAGTTTTACACTCTGTTTTTCGGTATGCGCACATGAATATGATTGGCAAAAAGCGCGACAGAAAACAGAAAATCCAGCACTCATTTTTGCAAAGCACTGGATTTCAATGTGATAATTTTGTAATTTATTTGTCTGACAGGTATTGTGTTTCGCTTAACGTGTTAATCTTTTGAACATTAGTCCACTTTATGAACATCAAACGCACGCTTTATAGATATGGCGGACCACTCCGTTGCGGTATGCCTTCTGTGAAGCCAGTGTCCATTGTTCCTGCGGCAAGGCGGATTGAAAAAAACGCTTTCCAGTCCCGGCTATGAAAGGAATCGTGTAAAGTATGATTTCATCCACCGTGTGCATACGCAGTAGCCCATTGATATAGTCCGCCGTGTCCGGTGTGGCTTCCGCGAGATAGCGGGTGTTTGTGCCGTCTTTTCTCCATGAGTGCAGCATAGAGATGGAATAATCCGGTGTTATATGATAAAGGGCGTTTTCCCTTATCTCGTTGATACCGCAATCTTCAAGGCGCAGTTCCTTATACGCTTTGCAATATAACTCGGAGCTTTGACAACCGTCCATCGTGAGGACGGCAAGAATCTGTACTTTACCCATTATCGTTTCCTTTCGTTGGGCAAGGACAAAAAAGTAGCGTGCAAATCACACTACTTTCGAGCGACGGCTCTGGTAAAGCCTTTTACGGAGAGTACGTGAATGCACGCTATGCGTAGGCATAGCATAAGCATCACGCAATCGTCTCCGTAGTGTCAATTTACCAGATTTCTTTGATAGAAAAAAGGGAATAACTCAAATGAGCTAATCACATTTGTTATCAGAGAGATAGCCGTTGTCAATATTGCGGTGATTTTCCTGCTTTTGACCCGATTTTCTCAAAAAGTACACCTTTTGTACCCTTGATTATGGACTGTAGTCAAAGGGTAAATGTTAAGGTCTGTAAACAGCGATTTTCAGATTATTACACCTCGGATTATCTTTGCGCAAAAATTTAATCGTATGGCAAAATTAGAAAATCGCAAGAAGCAGAATCCCAAGCTCCAGCAGTCGGAATTATGCGACGGTCGCGCCAGCCTCTACCTTGAATATTATCTCGGCAGAACTGAAACGCCCGTGCTTGACGAGGACGGCAATCAGGTGTTTTACACCGAGGGAGCGATGGC
>CAJURQ010000065.1 GCA_910588955.1 uncultured Lachnospiraceae bacterium | reverse complement strand
AGTCCCGCAGGATTTTAAGTCCTGTGCGTCTGCCAGTTCCGCCACGCCGGCATAACTTGTATATGAAACATATAAAAAAGAAGTAAGACGACCCGGATGGGACTCGAACCCACGACCTCCGCCGTGACAGGGCGGCGCTCTAACCAACTGAGCCACCGGGCCAAAAAATATTATATTATCGAGTGGACCTTCGGGGACTCGAACCCAGGACCGACCGGTTATGAGCCGGTTGCTCTAACCAACTGAGCTAAAGGTCCGTAACACTGAAATCTGTACTGCAATGACTCCAACGGGAATCGAACCCGTGTTACCGCCGTGAAAGGGCGATGTCTTAACCGCTTGACCATGGAGCCCCAACGACGATATGATACCATACTCCGCCATGTTTGGCAAGGGAAAAAATTTTACAAAACTTAATCATTTGGGCACAGCAGTCTCGTTATATACTATGAGGGGACACCCCCGGGAGGAACACTATCTTGACGCGTGAAGATAAACTGATACAAAAACTGGAGCAGGGAGAGCCCGGCGCAGCGGACGAGCTGATCGCCGCCTTTTACCCCGAAGTACTCCGCTACTGCCTTTGGCACGCCCCCGACCGTTCTCTGGCGGAGGACGCTGCGCAGGAAACCTTTCTGAAAGCAATACGCTATTTTGACCGCTATACGCACCAAGGGAAATTTAAATCCTTTCTCTACCGCATTGCGGCGAACACCTGCACGGATATGCGGCGCAAATACTGCCGCCCGGATATCTCTCTGGAGGAGTCGGCGATCGAGCCCGGCTACGAGGAGCCGGCTTTCGACGCCATTCGGTCAGATATGGCGCTCAGACAGCTTGTGAGCGGTCTGCCGCCGGATCAGCGGGAAATTGTGCTGCTGCGGTTTGGGCAGGATCTGACACTGCGCGAAACCGCGGAAGTGGTAAAACTGCCCTTGCGGACGGTGCAGTCAAAACTGCGCTCCGCTCTGAAAAAACTGAAAAAGGAAAGTGAAAAAACTGCCGGAAAGGATGTTCCCCATGAAAACAAAATTACCCGGAAACGAAATACAGGAACGTGAAATAAATTTGCAGCAACAGTTGAAACGGTCGCTGCATCAGGCTCCTTCCGTCATAGATCCTGCGCATCTGCGCGCCACAATTTTATTGTCGAGGCAGGAAGCCTGCCGAAGACAGGAGAGACAACGCATCCCTTTCACATACTTTTTGGGAAAGCAGATTCCCTTGATCGGCTGGAAACTTTGGGGCATGCAGTGCCTTTTCTTTCTGGCGGCTTACGGCTTCCTCTCCGATTTTCCCGGTTATCTGACAAGCCCGCTGCTTCTTGCAAAAGCGCTGTTTTGCCTGTCGATCGCGGTTTTTATGACGGCGCTGCCGCTGCTTGTCCGCTCTGTTCGTTTTCGGATGCATGAAATCGAGGGAACAGCGCGCTTTTCGTCGGTAAAGCTGCTGCTGGCAAGGCTGATCGTCATCGCCATCGGGGATCTCGCCCTGCTGGGAAGCATTCTTCTCACCGCACTGGCAAAAACTTCGCTTTCTGCTGACAGTGCTGTCATTTATTTGTGCTTTCCGTTCCTTCTTGCTGGCAGCGGCTGTTTGTTTATGCTTGGGCACCTCCCTCCCGATCGGTTCCTCGCAGGGAGCCTCCTCTTCTGCTCTGCCCTGATACTGGGGTTCTCTGCCCTTCCCGGGCAGTATGCCTTACTGTTACAGCCGTCCTACTCCGCGGTATGGCTCATTCTTTGTGCCCTGCTTTCCGGCTTTTGCGCACACCAGCTCCGCTATATTATAAAGACTTCCTCCTATGAGGAGATGCAGCTTATCTAATTTTTACTGGGAATCAGGAGCGTTTCAGGCGCTCCGGAATGGAGATTACAATGGAATTACACATGGAACATCTTTCTAAACAATTTAAAGATTTAACTGCCGTGGACGACGTTTCCCTGCAGATTACGCCCGGCGTGTGGGGACTTCTGGGGGCAAATGGCGCAGGAAAAACCACGCTTATGCGGATGATCGCCGGCATTATGAAGCCCTCTTCCGGGCAGATCCGATATGACGGCATTCCCATAAGCGAACTGAAGGAGCGCTATCGGGATGTATTCGGCTATCTCCCGCAGGAATTTGGCTTTTATCCCGAATTTACCGTAAAGGACTATCTGGAATATGTTGCGGTTTTAAAAGGGCTTTCGGACAGGGACAGCAGACGCCGAATCGATCAACTGTTGGAACAGATGACCCTGTCCCATGTCAGAAACAAGAAAATAAGCAAGCTGTCCGGGGGCATGAAACGCCGGGTCGGGATTGCACAGGCACTGTTAAACGAGCCGGAGATACTGATTCTGGACGAACCCACCAGTGGGCTTGACCCCGGGGAAAGAGTCCGGTTCCGCAACCTGCTCTCCGAGTTTGCCCACGACCGTATCGTGCTGATTTCCACCCATATCGTCTCCGACGTGGAGTATATCGCCACTCGGAACGCGGTGATGAAAGGCGGAAAACTTCTCGCACAGGGAACGACCGAGGAACTGGTAAAACTGGTTGCCGGAAAAGTGTGGACAGCACAGATTCCGATAAACCGCCTGTCCGAATACGAACACAGGCTGCAGATCGTCAATCTCCGCAACGAGGAGAACGGACGGATATCCATACGCTATCTTGCCGAAACACCTTACACCGAAGATTCCGAACCCGCTGCGCCCCATCTGGAAGATTTATACTTATGGATGTTTCCGCAGGAAACCGCCCCGCAGTAATTGGCGGGCGTACAACAATATATTGTGGAAATCGTATAGATTAACAGTATTAGGAAAGGAAAATTACAATGCGATTATTAAAAGTAGAGATGAAACGAATTTTGAAAACAAGGCTGACGGTAATTCTGCTGTCTGCCGCCTTACTGCTAACCTTTGTGATGGCGTGGCTGCCCATCACTTTTCCCTCCAACAGCTTCAGCTACACGGATGCGCAGGGAAACAAGGTGGAGGTAAACGGACTGCAGGGCATTGCCCATAAAAAGGAAGTGCAGGCGGATATTGCGGGAACTGTCACGCCCGAAAAAGTGCGCCACGCCGTGGAAGACTATCAGGCTGTTCTGAACAAATACGGCGTAGATACTTCCTACGATCTGCCCGACGGCATTTACGAGACCGAGATCCTGCCTTACGCACCGCTTGTGAAAGGGATCCGGGAAGCCTTTGCCAACCCGGATACTGGAATCGCACCGGGTATACTGGATATTGACCCGGAAAAGATGGACGACTATTACGGCGTATGCGGGGAACGTATCGCATCTCTGATGAAGCAGGAGCAGAAATACCATCCGGCGGCACAGCAAGCCGCTATTGACTTATACAGTCAAGTCGAAAAACCCTACCGGTTTTATCCCGGATACAGCACGGAAGCCATGGAGTATCAAATTCTCCTCGCCTTTTTGGTTCTGCTCCTCTGCACCGTCATCGCCGCGCCCGTTTTTACTTCCGACTACCAGACCGGCGCAGACGATATCTACCGCTGCACAAAGTACGGAAAGACAAGGTTTGCCTGCGCAAAGCTCCTGTCTGCATGTATCATCTGCGGGACTGCTTACTGCCTCAGCGCCGCTGTCTACCTTCTGGTGTCAAACAGCCTCTGGGGATGGGAATGCACGAAATCTTCCATGCAGATACTGTATTCGATTATCAGTCTGCCAAACATGAATATCGGTCAAATGCAGGTCTTTGTCGCCGTATCCGGGCTGCTCGGTCTGCTTGCCACAACGAGCCTTACACTGTTTCTCTCATCCCGGTTTAAAAACATTGCGGCATGTCTGTCAGCTGCTCTCCTGTTCTGCATCCTGCCAATCGTCGTTTACATGGCGCTGCCCGAGGAGCTCGCCATCTGGATCTACAGTGTCCTGCCCGCCTCGGCTGTCAGCCTGCAGACAAGTATCTTGTACGCTGCTGCGGACTTCGATTTCTGGAACATCGGCTCCCTTGCCGTCTGGCTGCCGCACGTGATGATCGGCGCGTATATTGTGGAAATTCCAGTGTTTGCAGGACTGGCGGTGTGGTCTTACATCACGCATAAGACATCTTAGAGCGCCTGTCCTGACTGCAGGAGACTTTCCATGAAATCACTATCGAAATCCCTATCTCCAGCGATGCGGTTAACTTAAAATTTATTCCATATTTTTTTCCCACCACGCTTCATTTTTATCAGCTCATCAAACATAAATTCGAAACATAAATTATTGTCAACAAGTCACTTTCGGAATGTGAAAAGCAACTCGGTTCCGGCATATTTATTTGTTACCATTATGGTCGCCTTAACCTTCGAGTTGAATTTTTACCCTGTTTTACAGAAGGAAATAAAATACAAAAAGACCTGTAAGCAATCATGTCTACAGGTCTTCACTAAATAATCCTTTACCTCCCCGAGTAGGGCTCGAACCTACAACCCCGCGGTTAACAGCCGCGTGCTCTACCATTGAGCTATCGAGGAATGCAGTATTGCTCCGCAAAACTGCTGAAGAATTACTTCCTAATTCTCTGCACTGGCTTCGCGGAACCTTAAGGGCACATACCCTCAAAACCAAATACTGAATC
>CAJURQ010000064.1 GCA_910588955.1 uncultured Lachnospiraceae bacterium | reverse complement strand
ACAGGTCATGTAGAATTTACCGTTTCATATGGAAGTTAGTTTTACAATTCAGGTATTTTTTCAAATTTTACTCGCAAATTCGTGCTTACGCTCTTACCGTTAGATTTCATCGAACATTTGCTCGTTAAATCCTCAATAAAAATAAATGCCGCTTCGCGTCGCTTATTTTTATTATGAGGATTTACATAATTAATCCACATTATGTGGGTAAGTATGTGGATAACTTTTGAGTTTATTGTTTAAAACCATTTTAAAAGTTTATTTAATCAATGTGAAAATTGTTTACATTCTATTTGATAATTATTCACATACACTTTTTTTGTGATAGAATATGTCAACCTTTAAATCATTTATCCACTTATCCCCATATACCCGTTTTTCACGTGGATAACTTATCATTTGAATTTTTTTGATGTTTGTATTATTATATATGGTAGGGTAATTTTGATGTGGCATAAATTTATTTGAAATAAGACAATGCTTTATTTATATCATAAAACAATGAGGTTATTGATGTTATGGATTCTATCAAAGAAAAATGGGATGAAATCAAAGAGACAATCAGAAAAGAATATGAGCTGACTGATGTTTCTTATGATACATGGATCAAACCTCTCAGTTTTTATGATGTGAAGGAAAATGTTGTCATCATTATGATACCTTCCGATCAGGCGCATGCCCTTAATTATATTTCTTCCAAATATAAGAACTTTTTTAAAGTCATTGTCTCGGAGATGATGAACCACACCTACGATATTTCTTTTGTGTTGGAAAAAGAAACCATTGAAAATGATAAAAAAGCGGAATCTACGGTAAAATCTTCCAATCATGTAAATTATGAAAACGCAAATCTGAATCCAAAATATAAATTTGATACTTTTGTTGTGGGAAGCAACAACAAATTGGCTCATTCCGCGGCTCTTGCCGCAGCGGAGTCCCCGGGAGAAGTTTATAATCCTCTCTATATATACGGGGGAGCGGGTCTCGGCAAAACACATTTGATGCATTCCATCGGACACTTCATTCTGGAAGAAAACCCGGGAATGAAAGTGCTTTATGTCACTTCCGAAAACTTTACCAACGAAGTGATCAGCTGCATCAGAAGCGGTGACGCCATTAAGATGAATAAAATGAGGGATAAATACAGAACAGTAGATATCCTCATGATCGACGATATTCAGTTTATCATAGGGAAGGAAAGTACCCAAGAAGAATTTTTCCATACTTTTAACACTCTGCACTCTGCAGGCAAACAGATTATTTTGTCCTCAGACAAGCCGCCAAAAGATATGGAAACACTGGAAGAGAGACTGCGCTCCCGTTTTGAATGGGGACTGATCGCAGATATCCAGCCGCCAGACTACGAGACAAGAATGGCGATCTTACAAAAAAACGCAGAAAGCTATAATAAAGAAATTGATGATGAAATCCTATCTTATATTGCAGAAAATGTAAAATCAAATATCAGGGAACTGGAAGGCGCTCTGAATAAAATCATGGCGTTCTCCAAATTAAATAAGGTAGATATCAATTTAGAACATGCGGAAGAGGCATTAAAAGACGTCATCTATCCAAACAAAAAGAAGGAAATCACACCTTCCTTTATTATAGAAGTAGTGGCGGAGCACTTTGGCGTAAGTCCCACCGACATTGCTTCCAAAAAAAGAACGGCGGAGCTTGTACAGCCGAGACAGGTTGTTATGTATTTTTGCAGGGAACTGACATCAAACTCCTTACAGAATATAGCAAAGGCAATTGGCAAGAAAGATCATACCACCGTTTTACACGGCATTGAAAAAATCACGGAAAAAATGGAAAACGATGAAGAATTAAAAAATACGGTAGATATCATCAGAAAGAAAATTGTACCTTAACTCTATACACATTTTTTCTATATTTAATGTGAATAAGATGTGAATGAAAATATTATGACATTAATGTCATTTATAGAGTTAAAAAACAATGTTGATATCTTGCCGTTTATCATCAGGTTATCCTTACTTATCAACAGATAAAAAAAGTTTCAAAAATCCTATCAATAACGGGTCGGATAAGGTTACTCACATATCTACATCCGTTATTATGATTACTACGAAATAATTATTTATTTATTAACCTAAGGAAAGGCTTCAACCCACCCACAAGCAGGAAAGGAAGTTATTCACAAATGAAAATTGTATGTACAAAATCCAACTTATTGACCGGCGTACAGACAGTGTCGAAAGCTGTCCCCAATAAAACAACCATGTCCATTCTGGAATGTATATTGGTTGACACTACGAACGACGTGATCAGGCTGACGGCAAATGACATGGAGCTTGGCATTGAGACTGTGATTGAGGGAGAAATTTTAGAGAAGGGTATGATTGCCCTTGACGCTAAAATTTTTCTTGAGATTGTGAGGAAGCTTCCTGATAACGATATCACTATCGAGACAGATCCTTCCTTCAAGACGACGATTACCTGTGAGAAGGCGAAGTTTAATATTATCGGAAAATCAGGAGAAGATTTCTCCTATCTTCCTGAGATTGAAAAAAATGATTCCGTTGTTATTTCCCAGTTCACATTAAAGGAAGTGGTCAGACAAACTATTTTTTCCATAGCGGACAATGAAAATAACAAACTGATGACTGGCGAGCTGTTTGAGATTGCGGGCGATATGTTGAAGGTGGTTTCCTTGGACGGTCACCGTATTTCTATTAGGAAAATTGGTCTTAAAAACTCTTATGACAATAAAAAAGTAGTTGTTCCCGGAAAGACATTGAGTGAAGTGAGCAAAATTTTATCCGGTGATATGGATAAAGATGTGAATATTTTCTTTACGGACAAACATATTTTGTTTGAGTTTAACGATACGGTTGTTGTGTCCAGATTGATTGAGGGAGAATATTTCAAGATAGACCAAATGCTTTCCAGCGACTATGAGACAAAAATTAAGATGAATAAGAGAGAACTTCTCGACTGTATCGATAGGGCGACCCTTCTTGTAAAGGAAGGAGATAAGAAACCTGTTATCATTGACGTAAAGGACGCTTCCATGCAGCTTAAGATGAATTCTACTGTGGGAAGTATGGATGAAGACATCGATATTGAGAAGGAAGGAAAGGATCTGAAGATCGGATTTAATCCTAAATTCCTGATAGATGCACTGCGCGTGATTGAGGACGAGGAAATTATGATTTATATGGTGAATCCGAAAGCGCCCTGCTTTATCAAAGATGAGAAGGAAAGTTATATTTATATGATTCTTCCGGTGAATTTTATTAACGTTGAGTGATTGGAATGTAAAAAGTATGGAAACAATAAGAATCAGGGACGATTTTATCAAGCTTGGGCAGGCTTTGAAACTGGCGGGGCTTGTGGAGTCTGGCGTGGATGCTAAAATAGAGATACAGGAAGGATTTGTAAAAGTAAACGGCGAGGTGGAATTGCAGCGCGGTAAAAAACTACATCCCGGTGATGTAATTGAATATGACGGACAACAAATTAAGGTAGTGGACGAATGATTATCAAATCGTTGGAATTAGCGGATTTCAGAAATTATGATTCTCTACATATTGATTTTAGTAAGGGAACGAATATTTTATATGGTGACAACGCCCAGGGAAAGACCAATATTTTAGAAGCCATCTTTTTATCCGCCACCACTAAATCCCATAAGGGAAGTAAAGATAAGGATATTGTCAATTTTAGCAAAGAAGAGGCGCACATAAGGACTTATCTGGAAAAAGAGGAAGTCGAAATCAGAGTGGATATGCACCTTCGTAAAAATAAAACGAAGGGAATCGCAATCGACGGGCAGAAGATAAAAAAAGCGGCGGAACTTCTTGGATTGTTAAATGTGGTATTTTTTTCACCGGAGGATCTCTCAATTATAAAAAACGGTCCTTCTGAGAGAAGAAGATTTGTGGATATGGAATTGTGTCAGTTAGACTCGTTTTATATTTACAATTTGAACCATTACAACAAAATAGTAAATCAGAGAAACAAACTGTTAAAGGACATGTATTTAAATCCTTCTCTAAAAGAGACTTTGAATATATGGGATTCCCAGCTTGTCTCTTTTGGAAGTAAAATAATAGAGAGAAGAAAACTTTTTGTAGAGCAGCTAAATGAAATTATTTTTGAAATTCATAAAAAATTGTCCGGCGGCAGGGAAGAACTTGTTATTCAGTATGAACCTGACGTTCTGATTGAAGATTATGAAAAATCTCTCTCCTCCTGTCAGGATAGGGATGTCAAATTAAAACAAACGACAATTGGACCTCACAGGGATGATTTTTCTTTTATGGTGGGAGATATCGATATCAGAAGGTTCGGTTCTCAAGGTCAGCAGAGAACGGCGGCACTTTCTTTAAAACTGTCGGAGATTGAACTTGTCAAAAAATTGACAAAAGAAAATCCTGTTCTTCTTCTTGATGACGTGTTGTCAGAGCTTGACAGCAACAGGCAAAATTATTTGCTCAGTACTATCGGTGATATCCAGACGATCATTACCTGTACGGGATTGGATGAGTTTGTAAACAATCGGTTTGAAATCGATAAGGTTTTTAAGATAGAAAACGGAAGTATTGTAGAATAATGGTGTGATAAGGGGTTTTACGTTTTTAAACGGAGACCAGCTATGAAAAGTCAAGCCTAAATTAACAAAAAATTTCTTTTTCCTAT
>CAJURQ010000063.1 GCA_910588955.1 uncultured Lachnospiraceae bacterium | reverse complement strand
ATCCCACAGATTTTAGAATATGTAAAACCGGCAGGTTATTCATCGCTTACTAAATACGGTATAAATCTTCTTCCTGCGTGCTACCGAAATTCGTAAGCACATAGACACGCCGTTTCCGGCTGTCCTGAATGGAAGTCAGCCCCGCGAACCGCCTGAAATGCGGTGTCAGGTCATCTTTGGGATTGTCCCATGCAAAGTGCAGCATTTTTGTCTTGACACGGTTGAGCGCCTCCACTTTCTCCGGCGTTGCAAGGCGCACGTCAAGCCCCTGCGTAAAATCCACATTCGCACCGCTCTCCGAAAGCTGCCCTAAAAGCCGCTCCCAGTCGGGACAGGCTAACAGGTTTGCATCAAGCAGCTTGATTTCCTTTTCCCCGTGCCAGAATTCCGACAAATCTGCTACAGCCACGCTCCGCCTGCCCTCTTTTTCCCCGACAATGCAGAACCCGCAGCCACGGGGACAGCCCCGTGACAGAAAACCGTAGGCTGTGCCTGCAAACTGCGGATACAGACTGTAATCGGGACAGGTATGCTCGACTTCATCAGGCAGCTTGCTGTCAAGCCCGTAGCCCGTGCCGCCCCTGATGACCATGTCGGCGTGTACCGTCCCCGTATAATCTTTAGAATAGGTGTCCGTGAACACACGGCTCATGTAAACAAGGTCATAATGCTTTCTCCCGTCATGCCACTCCACCGTATCGCCCCTTGCCTTGTGGTACGCCGACAGCTTCATCAGGCACAGGTTGGGAAAACGGTGTCCGTCCACATCCCGCAGTCCTATTTTCATTTCTCCCCCTCCTTGGCATTTTCCTCCAATTTCGTGTTCATGATCCGGAATGTCTTTGTATCAGTCGGGTATCTGTCCACAAACGGGATTACCACGTTGTCAAACAGTATCAGCCCGCTTCCCGGTTCGGAATTGGTGACGTGCATGAGCTGCTTTTCCGAAAGCCCCAGTTTGTCCGCAAGGATACTCTGGTCTTTTGCGTTCTGGTTTAAAAGATAAACAAAATCACTGTTTCCCAAGATGCCCTCGATTTCCTCCGACTTCAGAAAATCGCCCACATTCTGCGTAAGCCCTGTCGGTATCCCACCCCACTTCCTGAACCTTTTCCAAATCTCCACCGAATAAACGGCGGTCTGCTTTTCTTTCAGAAGCAGGTGGAATTCATCACAGTAGTACCGTGTGGCAATCTTACGCTCCCTGTTCTGCGAAACACGGTTCCAGACCGCATCCTGAACGATTAACATTCCGAGTTCTTTCAATTGATTGCCCAAATCACGAATGTCAAAACACATGATACGGTTCTGCGAGTCCACGTTTGTCCGGTGGTTAAAATAGTTCTGCGAGCCATGCACATACAGCACTAAGGAATTGGCAATGCGCTCTGCCTTTTTGTTCCTGTGCTTTAAAAGTGCATTATACAAATCTTCCAGTATTGGCATATTTTCCGGTACAGGATTTGCGAAATAATCATCATAGATATGCCTGATGCACTCGTCAATAATGCCTTTTTCGTCGTTCTCCAGCCCGTCCTTTCCGCCTGCAATCAAATCGCACAGCGTGATGATAAAGTCGCTTTTCAGCTTTAATGCCTCCTTGTCCCCCTTATGGGAAAGCTGAATGTCCATCGGGTTCAGGAAGTCCTTTGAATTTGTGGCGAGTTTTACCACCTGCCCGTGCAGCGCCTGAACCAAAGGAAAATATTCTCCCTCCGGATCGCATACAATGATGTCGTCCCGCGTCATCAGGAAACAGGATAAAATCTCACGCTTTGCGCTGAATGATTTTCCGCTGCCCGGTGTTCCCAAAATTACACCGTTCGGTGTACGAAGCCTTTTCCGGTCTGCCATAATCATGTTGTTTGAAAGTGCGTTCAGACCATAATAGATAGCCGGGGCGGGCATGAATAACTCCTGCGTGCAGAACGGCACTAAAATAGCCGTGCTTTTTGTCGTCAGCACGCGTTCAATACCCGTGTCGTTACACCCAATCGGCGCACTCGCCATAAGCCCCTGTTCCTGCAAGTACTGTAAACACCGTAGGTTGCAGTTTGCCTGCTGGATAATGCCCGACACCCGCTGCGTGTTGTTGTCCAAGTCCCTTTTTGTCCTGCCATAACAGGTAATCAGGAACGTCATTTTGATAATCTTCTGGTTGCTGGTGTTCAGATCGTCCAAAAGCTCCAGCGTGTCCTTTTCATAAGTGATGATGTCCGTGGGCAGAATGTCCATGTCATACCCGCTGCGGACTGCTTTTTTCTGTTCCTCAATCTTATTTTTCTGTATGTTGGTCAGCGCGCCCTTTAACATCTTGATTGCCTTTACCGGGTCCATCGTCTGCATATGCATGGTAACGGAAAGGTTGTCGTCAATGTCCAGCAGCTTTTTTAACAGCTCGTCATTGAACCTCGGCGCAATGATGTCAAGGTAATGCACCCTCCCGTACATACTCCCCGACCGGAAACGGCTCGGATAGCGGAAGTCAAAACCGGGCGGCGCTATGTAATCCTTGACCGACTTCCCCGACTGTGACAGCTCCTTAAATGAAAAACGGAAAGGCTCCATTGTGCCCTGAT
Source organism: uncultured Lachnospiraceae bacterium (assembly GCA_910588955.1). Classification (GTDB taxonomy): domain Bacteria; phylum Bacillota; class Clostridia; order Lachnospirales; family Lachnospiraceae; genus UBA3282. The sequence continues at coordinate 2,442 of CAJURQ010000063.1, read as the reverse complement.
TGAAATACTCATGCAGGATACGGAGTCTTTCCCTTCCGTCAAGCGGCTTTGCGTTCGTGCCGATGCTGTTGAGGTTTTTGATAACGTCTGCCTCGATGTTATTCAGTTTGCTCCTTGCCTCCTTCAGTCCGGCAGCTTCCACGCCGAATATGATATACTTTGATTTGATGATGCCGTTGTTTCCCTTTGCCGACTGTTTTTTTAACATCTGTGTGTATTCCTCACGAATGTCGTCAAAATCATCGCCCTGCAGGGGAATGTCAAACTGTTCCGCAAGCGCCTGTTCGCTGACCTGACGGTTGAACAGGAACACTTCAAACCGTATCGACGGGTCAAAATAATTGATGAGCTTGCTGTATTCCTCCAAAATATCCCCCTGATCCTCCACTTCCAGCAGGTCATAGTTGATGTCGAAAAATTCCACCATCTTCGTGTAAAAACCTTTCTGCACCAGACAGATTCCGTCATGGTACATCTTTTCAAAGGTAATGGTCTGCTGTGCCGTCGAGGGCTTTTCATGCGTCCTGCCTGAGAGTTTGCGCTTATCTTCCATAAGCTGCTTCTTCTCCGCTGCGTTTAGTCCCTGATTCGGTAATAATCCCGATATAAAATGAAAGAGGGACTTACGCCCGTTTCTGTTTTCCTTTTGCTTTCTGCTCAAGGCTGCGTACCTCCTTCTCTAACTGTTCCCGTTCCTCCAATGTCTTATAGAGGTTTTCCGATTTATAGGGTCTGATGCCCAGCGTGAGGAACTTCTGCCGCACCATGAAGTACAGTATCTTCTCCGCCGGAAACCCGTCTTTTTCATACATTGCCAAAAAGAAAAACGGAAGCATCACCGCGACCATGACAATCGCTGCCGCCTGTGTCCCGATAATTCCCTTTGTAAAAAGGTAAACCGGAACACCAAAGAGAGCTGCTCCCGAAAAGCAGATAATCTGCCTTTTAGTCAGGTTCAGCGCCACTTTCGTCTTGATGCCGCTTAAATCTTTCGGCACTGCCACTGATATAGCCATTTTTCCCTGCATCTCCTTTCTGTAAAGTTTTACCCATGCACCGCCCGCCAAAGCAGCGGCAGGCGGCTATACTTTTTTCATGGGTACTGCCCCGTCAATGGGTGTTCAGAATTGCCTTGCTGAGCGAGCCTGTCTTGAATAAGCTGAAACAGAGAATAACGGTATATGCCGCAACCGACCATAAGGCGCTGTGCAGGTTTCCCGCGACCGCGACACTGGCAACCAGCACCGCATAAATCGCCACACATACCATGATAAAAAACCCCTGAAACGCAAGGGCGACAAGCCCTTTCAGATAGTTTGTCCCGATACTGCCCCACTCCCTGTTGGTAACGGTTGCTGCCGGAATGGGGGCTACTGACACATAAAGGTATATTTCAATCATACGCCCATACAGAATGACGGTTATCAGTACGGACATAATCTTCATACACAGGCTGATTACCATTGTTTCAAGACCAAGACCGACCAGCTCCCCGATTTCCATGTTCTCAATCTGACTGTTGAACATGGAGTTGAGTGCTGCCTGCACGTCAAGGCTTGTTGAGCCTGATATGGAAGCCGCCGCCTGCGTCACCATGTGGCTGCCCACGTCAAACACCGCCATGACAATGTCAAAGGTTTTGGAAAGCAGCATGACGGCGATGCAAGCCTTGAATAAAAAACGGAAAAACAGGCTTGTATCGAAATCGTGCATATTATTCTTGTCAATCACCATAGTAATCAGTTCATAAATCAGCACAAAGCTGATAATCATTCCCGCTATAGGGACAATGACATTCTCCGATAAGGTTCTTATCATGTTGAAAATGCCACTGTTCCATGCGCTCGGCGTGGTTGCAACCTCTCCCGCAATCGTGCCTACCTTGTCATTAACGTCGGTAAACATGGTGTCGAGATTGGACAGCACCCACCCTTTCAAAATATCCTTTATGAACTCAGTAATTTTGTCTATGATCCCGCCCATTTATCTTATGAGAACAGGCTCGTAAGCTGTGGGATTACCGTCTGCGCCACAATGATGATGCCTCCTCCACTCATAAGCTGCTTGATTCCCTGTGATTTTGCACCCGATTGCGATAGGTAAGCCTACAGTTTCAAATGTTTCCGGCTTTTCCCCCGCTTAGCACCGTGCATGCGACTTTCACCGCACACGGCGCCCCATCGAATTTAGAAATTTTACGTTTTAAACATAACTTACACACTTCGTTACAGCATTAAAAGATTGGTTATGCGATTACAGGCGTTCCCGCCAGTTTTCGCAGTTTATTCAGTTTTTCCAGTTGTTTTTTGTTCAGTTGGAGTTCATTTAGGTACTTCTGGATTGTTTCTCCCAAAGTGGCATGGATTAAGATATGTACTGCTTCGGTTGGAATCCCCAGCGGTCTTGTTTTTCCGTTGGGTTTGGGGATTTCCACCCGTTTCA
>CAJURQ010000062.1 GCA_910588955.1 uncultured Lachnospiraceae bacterium | reverse complement strand
TAGGAAAAAGAAATTTTTTGTTAATTTAGGCTTGACTTTTCATAGCTGGTCTCCTTTAGTTCGATGCGCGTTTCGGAATAACTGCGCCCTTCAATGTAGCTGAATTTTCTTTTATATCTTCCACTACCTCTTCAACTGAATCATGTTTCTTTAACCAAATTTCTTTTTCTATTTCCAATTTACTCATTAAATAATCATGTCTTTTGGAAAACTCATCGAAAATATCGCTCCATGTCAAAACATAGATTTTGTTATTTCCGTTCCCATCTACATGAACCAAATGTGGCTCTCCGAGATTTCTATGACTTTCTAACTCATCTTGAATAAACCCGTTTTTATTAAATCTGTTACCTATCAAAAAATAGGTCCATTTGACATTACTTGCATTAAACCTGTCATCAGACTTAATAACACGCATATACTTCTTAACCTGAGAAAGTTGTTCTTCTCCCAAAGGAATAACAGGTCGTTTTAATTCTACTACAACATTTTCAGTGACATTACCCTTCCGATCTTGCCTTATCATATAAATATCCATCTCTTTATTTTTATCTTCATGATCGAGAGTAACTTTAGAATCGTCACCTTTCGTTGCTATTAAAAGCCCCTTTAATGCCAATTCAAAATCTGGCTCTGCGGCAGTTATCAAGCTATATTGCTCTCCAAATAGCCAGTAATGTCTTTCTATAACTTCTTGTAAATGTTCTACCTCTTTTGCGAATTTCTTATCATCAAGTACAATTTCTTTTAATCCTTGAACTACTCTTAAACGGTCCTGCAATAATTTAATAACTTTTGTAATATTGTTTAATGTAGTATATCTTAATACATCCGCCAATTCTTTTATTTCATCCTCATCAAGGTCTATTATTTGTTGCAGCACTTCAAAAAGTTCTGGTTTATTACTATTATCCATAATGAGTTGTAATAAATGAATCATTATTTTTTTGTTGTCATCGTTTAGTCCTGTAAATATTTTAGGTTGTGCTGTATATAGTGTTTCAACTAGATTATCAAGTTCTCTTTTTCTATATATGTCAATAAAATTACTCATATTAAAATTTGGATACACTTCTTTTTTAATTAACGCATCTATATATTTATCAGATGCCTCTTTCAAATACTCTTTTCTAAACTTTATTAAATAGCGATTAATAGCATCAATCAAAATCTTAAACTCTGATTCATTTTTATTAGGGAATAAACCTATTTGCCCCTCAATCTGAGTATTATCAAAATTAAATTCATCAAAATAGGAACTCTTAATAAATATACTGTGAAAAAATTCATCCGACTTCTTATTTAACTTAGTCGCCTCTTTATAACACTCCTTATTATCTGATCCAATAAAGTAAAATTTTGAATACTCCTTCCCCAAACTTTTACTCCATTGCACGAACTTTACTTCATATTCATGATTTAGTTTAAGTTGAACTAAATCTAACTCTGTTCTATTTATCACAATATCCTCATAAGAAATCAGCTGATCATCTACGGATATCTCATACTTATTACTTTCATTTAATTCTAAAAACCAAAAAAATTCATTCCTTATCTCTTCAATTATTTCTTCTTTAGATAATGCAATTAATTGTGTAAATGTAACTTTAGTTCCAACTGAATCTTTTGTTTCAGTTGGTTTTAACCCACCGTTATCGTCATATTCATTAAGAGAATCTTTATTCATTCCAATATAATATTTATATTTCTTTTCGTTTTTCTCGTAAACAGTGTCCCATCTTGCTATTTGAGCAAAAGAGAAAAACGTCAAACGTCCTATACCTTTACGCCCATGTGGCAATGAATGATTTAGTCTGCTAGGTAAATCAGCCTTTTTAGATTCATTAAAAGGTTGAAACTTATGTGGTAATTCATCATATACAATACCTGTACCATCATCTATAATAGATACCATATTTATCAAACCCATTTCATTAGTATGCAAATATACTCTCACATGAGACGCGCCCGCATCAAACCCATTCCATATGTATTCACATATTGCATCTAATGGTTTTACATTTTTCAAATTTTTCTTTATTCCTTCAGGTGTAATCAATATATTTTTCATGGTATCTCTCCCTGACTCTATATTGCTAATATTTTACCATATCCTCATTTCATTTACTATCCAAAAAACACAAATTTTGCAAACAAACACGCAAAACTCCATACTATCACGAAAACTCCGAGCAGTTTCCGTGTTTGTATCATATCCCCCGTTTTTCAACAGCATTTTCCGTCAACCTAATACCCTTTTCCGCAAAAACCAACAATATCCTACACCCTTTTACCTTTCCGTTTTATACTATCACGGAAACCCCGGACTTTTGCGTGAAAGTATACTTTTGCCTGATAGTACGATTTTTTCCCCTATCGCCATCCTATCAGCGGCATCCAAAAACAAAAAAATTGGGGTCCACCACCCACCGTGATGAACCCCACCAAGCCTAAAAAACCTTTATTTTAAGCCATTCTTCAATACTTTTGCCTGCGAGTACCCAAATTCCTATGGCATCAATTGGAAATAGCCGCCTGTGCCGCTGTTAGATTTTGATGACTTTTACCCCGGGGTAAAAATGTTTACCCCTTTTACCCCACCTGTGCGGAATTTACCCCACCCAATTCGACATTCGACAAATCGACAAATTGCGGTTTTGCAACAAAATTCATGCTTTTCAGTGCGGTGAAATCGCATCAGAGCAGCCTTAAAAGCTGTACCAGCTCATGCGACTCGTCCGTATCTGATGTGGTCTGCCTGGTATCAAACTGCGAAAAGCGGTTATCACGGTAAAATGATAACAGCCTTTCCTCATTTTCAGCTTCTAAGAATGTTACCATGCCGCCAAACATATACTGTGCTTTTTCAATCATCATCCAAGCCAGTTCAATAAGCGCCTTTCCAGAGATTTCCTTATCCCTGCCGCCCGCGTAATTTTTTCCAAGCTGTGCAATCAGATATGCAGACATAGTATAAGTATCTGTTTTTTCATCCCATTCACTGATGCGCAACAACTTTCTCTTTACAGTATTGCTTACTGTTTCTCCCCTTACTGTTAGAGGTTTTAATGCAAGGGTAAAATAACCCAGCATTTCCCCATTATCTTTGGAAAAAACAAGATATGTAACTGACTGGTTCTTTTTTGTGAACTCTATTGCACTTTTTTTCAAAAACCGTTCCAAATCCGGATTCTTTGGACAGGAAAACCCGGAGAGCAGCTTAACAAGCGCAGGCTCCCCGGCTTCTTGGTCATCTCCTAATGCCAAATACTTGCGGATATTGATTGCAAAAAATTTATCCGTTACTGGCATTTAATTTCTCCTTTGCTTTCTTTTCCCTGAACCTCATAAATTCTCGCAGTTCATCCTCAGTTTCAATGAACTCTACATTTACCGGAGTACGCACAGGACGGTTCTTGGCAGATTCTTCAATCGCATTGATGAACATCTCCACCTGTTCCTTGCCGGAAATGACAAAATTCTTTGTGATACTTGAAGTTGCCATAATAAACACCTCCTCGTATTATATAGTCATAGCCTGTCTTTACCTTTTCTATAGGTTGGGCTATGCTGTTTAAGATACTGTGGATTGGTTAACACCTCCTACCACCTGATGGTTTAGCAAAGGCTCCAACCACTGATTTACGTTGGAATTGATGTTGCCAAAGATAAGCACGACTGCTTTATCACTGACTCGGATGGAGAAGTGTTATTCAAATCTTTTTCCATCTCTAACAATCGTGTCGGTTTTGAAACCTTATTTCAAAGAATTGATTCTGTTGCTGATGAATTGAACAAAGTAAAAGTAGGACTGGAAGCTACCGGACACTACAGTTACAATCTTCTGGGATTCCTTCTTGATAAAGGTTTGCCGACCTACGTTATCAATCCGTTACATACCAATCTTTACAGAAAAAGTCTAAGCCTTAGAAAGACCAAAACGGATAAAGTTGATTCCCGTACCATTGCCACTATGATGATGTCTGACATGAACTTAAAGTCCTACTCAGACACATCTTACCACAATGAGGAATTAAAGTCACTCACTCGTTATCGTTTTGATAAAGTAAAAGAACGGGCAAAACTGAAAAGTTCTGTTTCAAGGCTTGTGTGCATTCTTTTTCCAGAGTTGGAAAAACTTGTTCCTACACTTCATATGGCATCCGTCTACGATTTGCTTTCCGAATTTCCAGGTGCTGACGCTGTCGCAGCCGCACACCTCACAAGGCTTTCCAATCTGCTGTCTGAAAGTTCGAAAGGCAGATATGGAAAAGATACTGCTATCATGTTTCGTGAAGCTGCAAGAAGTTCTATTGGCTCTCTTATGCCTGCTAAGTCCCTGGAACTGAAACACACCATCAAACTCATTCATGAACTAACGATCGAGATTGACGAGATCGAAACAGCCATCAAACAAATCATGGATGAAGAAATCCAGTCTCCAATCCTTACCATTCCCGGTATCAGTTACCGGATGGGTGCAATGATCATCGCCGAGATTGGGGATTTCAGCCGTTTTGATTCCGCCGATAAGATACTTGCATATGCAGGAATGTCCCCATCTACCTATCAATCAGGACAATTGGATAACTGTTATTCCCACATGGAGAAACGAGGTTCCAGATACCTTCGGTATGCCCTTTACAATGCCGCAAAGTATGTCTGCCATTGGAACGAATCTTTTGCTGTGTATTTTGAAAAGAAACGCTCTGAAGGCAAGCATTACAATGTCGCATTATCTCATGCCGTGAAAAAACTTGTGCGGTTGATTTTTGCAATGGAAAAATCGGGACGGGCATATATACCAGCGTCTTAACTTATTCTGTAAATCTCTCCTTTTAGAGTGCCAGCAATGACACTCTTATTGTCATGCAGTTTTCAAGGTTCAAATATATCTGAAGTGCATTTCTGCAATTCATTCAAAAATTTTTCTTTTTAGACTTGACTTTTAATAGTTAGTCTTTGTTAGTATGGTTCTTCCGTTTCAATTCATACTTTTCTATCTCTATTTTATTATTTTATATCGGTTAAAGCAACAAATCTTTTATGAATTTTTTATAACTTATTTTTCCACTTGCTAAATCCCAAATTCAGAGGTAAGCTACGACACCACAGAG
>CAJURQ010000061.1 GCA_910588955.1 uncultured Lachnospiraceae bacterium | reverse complement strand
ACTGGGGGTAACTATCAGTTGATGTTTTGAGTATATATTTTACGATTTTTAGGTTATAAGATGGGGTGTGCGATTGCGAGACTGCACGGCGCTTTTTTGCAGTGCGAAAAGGAAATGGAATTTTGGGATAACAGTCTGCTAAAAGAGATGAAAGGATGGGTGTGGGAGACTTTCACCGGGCAGGAGTGGCAGATGATCAGCCGGGAAGAGTATGATAAAGCGGTAATAGAGTTGGAAACGATATATGATGACCTGCCGAAACAGCTGATTCACAGGGACGTCCATTTCGGGAATTTTTTGTTCTGCGAGGGAGAATTGTCGGGCTATATTGATTTTGACCTGAGCCAGAGAAATATCAGAATTTTTGATATCTGCTATTTTTTGACGGGACTTCTGTCGGAGGAATCGGACAATGCCTTTACGCAGAGGGAATGGCTTGCCAGTGTGAAGTCAGCTGCTGCCGGATACGAGAGCAACAATCCTCTTTCCTCGGAGGAAAAGAAGGCGGTTCCCTGTGTGATGGAATGTATCGAGATGCTGTGCGCGGCATATTTCATCCGCGTGAAAGACACAAAGCGCGCAGCTGACGCCTGTCAGATACTTCGAATGATACAAAACTGTGAAAAGGATATCAGTAAACAGTTTTAAGAAAAACGCTGATAAAGGTGTTTCTATGCCGAATTGGTGGGGCAAAACAGCGTATTCCTAAATTTGTGTGAGTCTGACGGAGATTATGAGGAAGCAGTGGTGCGATATGATAGTAGATTCGATCAACGGGATAAGCCTGCATCTGTATACCGAAAATTCTCTATTTTCTCCAAACCACATTGATAAAGGTACACTGGCAATGCTGATGATTGTAGATTTTCGGCAGGGGCAGAAAATACTGGATCTTGGATGCGGGTACGGTGTGGTCGGCATCTATTCGGCACACTTTGCAGGCGCGGAACATGTGACAATGGTTGATGTTGATCCCATTGCGGTTGATTTTGCAAAAAGGAATGCCATATATAACGGTTTACAGGATATTTTTATCTTTCAGAGCGATGGGTTTTCTCATATCACGGAACGGGATTTTGATCTGATTCTGTCCAATCCCCCTTATCACGCGGATTTCAGTGTGCCGAAAAAATTCATAGAGGAGGGCTTTCGTCATCTGAAGGTTGGCGGAAGTATGGTCATGGTCACCAAAAGGTATGAATGGTATAAGAATAAGTTGCAATCTGTGTTCGGCGGGGTTAAAGTGATAGAAGAGGGTGGGTATTATGTTTTTATCTCGCAGAAAAGAGAAGTGCGCAGGATGCGGAAGGAAAAGAAATCGGAACCTTCCAAGAAGCTGCGGCGGAAATATGGATGAATAGAAAAGAGGAAGAGATATGGAACTGGATGTTAAGGCATTTTGGGATGCGGTTCTGCGGCAGGATGCAGATGCGATCCGCGGATATTTTCATCCGGACGCGTGGGTGAATTGGCACAACACAAATGAGCATTTTACCGTAGAGGAATTTATCCGGGCGAACTGCGAGTATCCCGGCGAGTGGGATGGGGAGATAGAGCAGATTTTTACCACCGATACCCATATCATTACTGCCACGCAAGTGTACAGCAAAGACCAGAAGATGTCGTTTCATGTAACTTCCTTTATGCATGTAGTGGAAGGAAGAATCGCTTCCGCCGAAGAATACTGGGGTGACGACGGGGAGGCACCGCAGTGGCGGCAGGATAAGAAGATTGGGAGTAAAATAAAGGGGTAAGCGGCTCCGGTTTATTCTGCCGGGAGCGACTCAAACCTGCTTTTCAGGCATTCCAGCAGCCGCTCCGCAATAGGCGTAAAAATCTGGTATTTTTTCCAAATCAAATACATTTTCGTCTCCAGCTTCGGCGTAAGGGGACGAAACACAAGCCCGCTTTCCGAACCTGTATCAATGAGGTGTGCAAAGGTCAGAAGATAGCCGAGACCTTCTTGTACGAAAAGGGAGCCGTTGTAGGATAGACGAAAAGACCCTTCCAAGTGTAAGCTGTCCATGCGGTTACCGCACCATCTGCCAATATCGTTGTTCCATCCCTGCTCGGAACAAAACAGGGGAAGCCCGATCAAGTCATCTACACAGATGGCTTCTTTTATTGCCAGCGCACAGTCCTTTGGCATGACAAGCCCCCATAAATCAGCCTGAGGAAAGGTCAGGTAATGATATTTTGCAGTATTGGGTTCCTGCGCCAGTACGGCGAAGTCAATGATGCCTTTGTCCAGTTTTTCCGTGACCTGCTCTGTGTCGCCGCTGGTGATATGATAGTGCAGGTCGGGGTAGACTTCTTTGAAGCTTTTGATCGCTGCCGCAAGGTATCTGATCTGATACGATTCTGCCAGACCAAAATAGACATCACCGCCCAGAACGTCATCTAAAGTGAGAAATTCGGACGTGATCTTATCCGCCATTTTCACCAGATCTTCCGCACGCTTTCGCAGCAAAATACCTTCTTCCGTAAGCTGTATGCTGAAACTGTGGCGCGTGAACAGCTTTTTCCCAAGTTCCTCCTCCAGCGATTTTAACTGCTTGGATAGTGTAGGCTGGGTGACATGGAGCAGCTGGGCGGCGCGGGTCATATTTTCCTCTCTTGCCACGGCAAGAAAATATCGCATGGTTCGCAGTTCCATATAGCATCCTCCTTGTGACATTCCTAAAACTTATATCATGTTATTAATTATAACTATTAGCGAAATAAAAAGCAAGAGAGCATAATGAGAACAGAACAGGAAGGGAGGCGGTCATACGGATGATTTGATTCAGAATCTAAAGGATGCCGGATGCAATGAGACAACCATTTCGGAAATCAGTGAAATGTACAGATGTGGACAGATGTCGGCTGTGGGCGGATTGCTGAAAAGGCATCGCTGCGGGCTGATGGACAGTCTGCATGAATGCCAGAAAAGGGTTGACTGTCTCGACTTTTTACTGTGGCGTCTGGAGAGAAAAAAGGATGATAAAGATGATAAAAAAGAAAAGAAAGAGAGGTATCTGTGACATGGAAAATACTGTGAAACCGGAAATGACAACCGAATGGGATAAGACTTTCTCGAAAAGCGAAAAGGTGAACCACCGTAAGGTGACTTTTCACAACCGGTACGGAATTACGCTGGCGGCAGACCTTTACGAGCCGAAAGGGGCGGAAGGGAAACTGGCTGCAATTGCGGTGTGCGGACCCTTTGGCGCGGTGAAGGAGCAGGCTGCCGGGCTGTATGCACAGACCATGGCGGAACGTGGTTTTCTCACTCTTGCCTTTGACCCTTCTTTTACCGGGGAGAGCGGCGGAGAACCCCGTTACATGGCTTCGCCGGATATCAACACGGAGGATTTTCAGGCGGCGGTGGATTTCCTTTCTATACAGGAAAATGTTGACCCCGAACGCATCGGCATTATCGGTATCTGCGGCTGGGGCGGACTGGCGCTCAATGCGGCGGCGTTAGATACACGCATCAAGGCGACGGTTGTGTCCACAATGTATGATATGACCCGTGTCAATGCCAACGGCTATTTTGATGCCGAGGATTCTGCTGACGCGCGCCATGCAAAGAAGGAAGCTATGAATGCCCAGAGAATTGCAGATTATAAAAGGGGCAGCTATGCGACGGGCGGTGGTGTGGTCGATCCCCTGCCAGCGGATGCGCCCTTCTTCGTGACGGATTATCACGATTACTACAAAACGGATCGCGGTTATCATGAGCGTTCCCTGAACTCAAACGACGGTTGGAATGCGATTGGGTGTATGTCCTTTATGAATCAGCCAATCCTTCAGTACAGCAACGAGATACGGAGCGCCGTCCTGATTATGCACGGGGAGAAGGCGCATTCCTGTTATTTCAGTCGCGATGCCTATGCCGCTATGGTGAAGGATAACCCTGATACAGACAACAAGGAACTACTGATCATTCCGGATGCGGTGCATACGGATTTGTATGACGGCGGCGGAAAGGATGCGATTCCTTTTGATAAACTGGAACAGTTCTTCGGCGAGAATTTGAAATAAGCTGATAAGGGAGGGCGCGAGGTGAGAAAGAGATTCAGTTTAGGTGTAATCCTTTTATTGGCGTTTATATTGGCAGCTTGCGGACAGGATGCCACAGAGGAAAACGGCACGAACGGGAGCGTTGAAATGATTCAGGCGGCGGTTATAGAAACAGCCCCCTCAGATGAATCTCCTGAATCCGTAGAAGAACCGGCGGTTTCGGATAAGGAAGAAAGCGAGCCGTCAGCGGAGGAGGAGATCATCATGAAAGCGGAGTTTGATTTTGAAACAAGGACTGTCACGTTAAACAGCGGGTATGAGATACCGATAAACGGTCTTGGGACTTACAGTCTTCATGGGGAAGAATGTATTAGTTCTGTGAAATCTGCGTTATCAAACGGCGTTCGTCTGATTGATACTGCTTCTGCCTATGGCAATGAAGAGGAAGTTGGGCAGGCGGTCAGGGAGGCGATTGACGAAGGAATCATAAGGCGCGGAGATGTCTTCGTTACGACAAAAATTTATCCGGGTGACGAAATGAAGAATCCGGCGCAGTCGATTCAGGCATGTATTGACCGATTGGATATCGGCTATGTGGATTTAATGCTCTTGCATCATCCCGATCCGAATGATCTGGAGGCGTACAAAGTGATGGAACAGTTTGTAAAAGAAGGCAAAATACGTTCGATTGGATTGTCAAACTGGTATGTGGAGGAGCTGACAGAGTTTTTGCCGCAGGTAGAGACTGTTCCAGCACTGATCCAGAATGAAATTCATCCCTATTATCAGGAGAACGAGGTAATCCCGTACATTCAGGATTTGGGGATTGTAGTGCAGGGATGGTACCCTCTGGGCGGCAGGGGACATACGGCGGAATTGTTTGGGGATCCGGTTATTACTGAAATCGCAGAGAAACACGGCGCGTCTTGCGCACAGGTTATTTTACGATGGAATCTGCAAAAGGGCGTGGTGGTCATTCCCGGTTCCTCTAATCCGGACCATATCAGAGAAAATACCGAGTTATACCATTTCAGTCTGACAGAGGATGAGATGGAGCGAATCAATGCGCTTGACCGGGGTGAAAAACATGATTGGTATTAAGTCTGCAAATAAAAAGTCAAGCAGAAATTTGTGAACTTTGAAAATTTTAT
>CAJURQ010000060.1 GCA_910588955.1 uncultured Lachnospiraceae bacterium | reverse complement strand
CCCACGGGAAATCTGGACAGCCAGAATGAGGCGGTGATCGTGGAACTGCTCGGCAAGATGGCGCATGAAGAGAATTACGCTGTGATCGTGGTTACCCACAATGAAAAGGTGGCTGAGGCGGCGGATGTGGTCTACGGGATGCTGGACGGACGCTTGGAGGTGGTGCGCGCATGAAAAACAGCTTGAAACAGATGATGCGCACGCCGGTGCGCACGGTACTTTTTCTGGGGTTGATGGTGTTTGCGGCGCTGTTGATGACGCTGGGCGCAGGCATCTGGCTGAAAGGGACGCAGACGCTGGCACAGTATGAGGACCGCTTTATGACCATCGGCACGGTGCGGCAGATACCGGATTCCTTTGAGCAGAAGCTCACATGGAATGCGGAGACGAAGGATTATGATGTGCGCAAAAGCGCGCAGTACAGCGACTACTATACGCCGGAAGACTTGCTCTTTCCTGAGGCGGAATATCTAGTAGAGCCGGAGCAGCGGGCGTTTTATATCTCTTACCAGCCGGAGTACGTGATGACGAATGTGAGTGTGTCTCCGAATGAAGTCTTGTATGGGATCTTTATAGCGGAATTTTCTCCTATGGAGGACGCAGTGCCGGATCAGTCGGTGCCGATTCAAATCACGAAGGTGATCGGCGGTGATCCGCGCCTTGAGGGCATGGTGGATTATTTCTGCGATCACAGAAACCCAAGCCCGGAGATGCTCTACAAGGATAAGACCTATGTGGCGATGATGGGTTTTCAGGGCGTCTATATACACGGTAAGGTCTATGAGGAGAAGATGCAGTCAAAAAACGAGGTGCATATTGGACTGGAGATGATGCCGTTTTCGCTGGCGTCTGACGTTCTTTTGCCGGACGGCAGCCAGCCGGAGGACGCGTTTCGGGAAGGGCAGCAGATTTTTGAAGTCACCGACGGTTTCTACGAGACGGAGGCAGGGCGCAGGATTTTGAATCTGGCGGAGACGAATGTGCTCTACCGGAACTGTCAGCCGGTTACGGGCACGAACCGGACCGCTCTTCTGATGCCCTTCTACAACGGGCGGTGCTTCCTCATGGAAGGCAGGGATATCAGTGAGGAGGAGTATCAGGCTGGCAGCAAGGTGTGCCTTGCGCCGAAAACTTTTATGGAGAATAACGGGCTGTCTCTCGGGGATACGGTGAACGTACAGCTTCTGCTTACGGACAGGCGGGTGAATGCGGGACAAAAGTTCTGGCTGGACGGAAGTGTCGGTTTTTATTCCGGGCTGATCGACGCCGACGGCAATCCACTCGAAGTCTTTGAGACTTCCGATTATACGGTGGTGGGGATTTATGACGTCACTTTCAGCGGTACGGACAGCATTTTCGATCCGGGGGCGGATGAATTGATCGTGCCCATGAAATCTATCGAGGCGCGGTACGGCACGAATCTGGTGTTCTGCGGACCCATGACGGACGCCACCACATCCTTCCAGATTCCAAACGGCGGTATCGACGATTTTCTGAAAGGCTGGGCGGAGCACGGCACGGATAAGCTGGCGTTCACCTTTTACGATAAGGGATATTCCCAGTTAAAGGCGGGGATTGACAACATGAAGGCGATCTCCCTTGTCTTGCTCGCGGCGGGGGTGATACTGACGGCGCTTTTGCTGTTCTTTTTCAGCCACCTGTTTATCACGAAACAGGCGGAGCGGACGGCGATCGAGCGCTCTCTCGGTATGGGGAAGGCGGCGTGCCGCTTTTCCATGCTCTCGGGATTTGCCCTGCTTGTTCTGATTGGAAGTATTCTGGGCGCTGTGGCAGGCTTTCGGATTTCCGTCGATGTCTCCGCGGCAAATGCCGGGGAAACTTATTACGAGACGACCTACACGGCGGGGATGACTAACGTGGTCAATGAAGTCGAGGTGGAGGAGGCTGCGGCAAGCGTTATGCCTGCAGTGTGCTGCGCGCTGCTGATTGTGGCGGCAGGCGTGGGGATTGCGTGGGTTAAGATGAATAAAAGCCTGAAGCGCGAGCCTATGCGGCTGCTGGCGGAGAGGGCGGAGGAGTAGGACAGCGGAAGGATAGATAGGAAAGGACGGCAAATAAAATGGAGATTCAGGAGATTATCGCGCTTGTAAAGGACACAAAATCCTTTGTGGGGAACAGGGAGAGAGCCGGGCATGTGAAAGTCAAGGGACAGGCGGACTATGTGACGCAGGTGGACACCGACATACAGAACTTTCTCGCAAGAGAGCTGGGGAGGCGCTTTCCCGATATCCAGTTTTTGGGGGAGGAAGAGGGACTGCATGAAATGTCCGGGGATATTTACTGGATTCTCGATCCCATAGACGGCACCACCAACCTGATTCACGACTATCAGCACAGCGTTGTGTCATTGGCGCTCTATGAAAAAGGGGAGATTACGCTTGGAATCGTCTACGATCCTTTTCGGGAGGACATTTACTATGCGCAGAAGGGGACGGGCAGTTTCTTAAACGGCGTCCCGATTCATGTGTCGGACGCCGAACATTTAAGCGAGACGATTATTACCGTGGGCACTTCGCCCTATGACCGGGAATTGGCGGATGAGAATTTTAAGCGCATCCGGCGTGTGTTCGATCACGCGCAGGATATCCGCAGGACGGGGACGGCGGCTCTGGATCTGGCATATGTGGCGTGTGGGCGCACCGGAGGCTTTTTCGAGCCGCGCTTAAGTCCGTGGGATTTTGCGGCAGGACAGCTCTTGGTGAAAGAGGCAGGCGGCAGAGTGACTGATTTTGCGGGAGAAGAGCTGAATTTTCTGAAAAGGGGCAGTGTTGTCGCCTCCAACGGGAAAATTCATGATGAATTGAGGGGGCTTTTATAATGAAAAAGATAGAATACCGCTTTGGCAGGGCGGGCAGCCTTGCGCCGATCGTTGCTGCCGCGGCGATGATCCTTTGGGCGGCGCTCAGCCAGTCCAACGTAAACGGCTATGTGCTGGCGTTCTTTGCAGCGCTGATAACGGGTGTTATATTTGCGAAGGATGAAAAAGCTTACGGAGAGGCGCTTGTCTACGGGCTGAGCAAGCCTATGTTTGGCGTGATCGTGCTGGCGGTGATACTGGCGGCGGTTTCTGGTAAGCTGATCTCGGCGAGCGGCGTGGTGCAGACTATCGCTTTCTATGTGGTGGAGGCGGGCTTTACGGGAAGGCTTTTCGTGGCGGCAAGCTTTCTGATCACCTGCCTGCTCGCCTTTGCCACGGGGACTTCGGTGGGTACCTATTTTGTGGTGATCCCGATTTTGTTTCCCGTGGGTGTGATGGCGGGCGCGGCGCCGGCGTATATGATAGGAGCCATCGTGTCCGGCGCGGCATTCGGCGATAATCTGGGTCCGATATCAGACACGACGATCGCCTCCTCCGCCACACAGCATGCGGATCTGGGAATGGTGGTAAAGACGAGAATGCGTTACAGCCTGCCTGCGGCGGCAGGGGCGCTGCTTTTGTTTTTGCTGTTTGCGAAGACCACGGAGGGCTCTGCCGGAAGTGGATTAACAGATGTTACTGCAAAGCCGCTGAGCCTTGTCATGCTGGTTGTGCCGGTGGTGATCATTGCGCTTTGCATGATGCGGAAACATCTGATCACGGCGCTGTCATGGGGAATCCTCGCAGGAATTGCGGCGGGGATCTTATCCGGCATCTACAAGGTGGAGGATCTGATTGCCTTTCCCGGCGGCTTTGCCGTGTCCGGTGCAGTCATAGAGGCGATCACCGGGACAGTGGGAACGGTGGCAATGCTGATCGGCGTGTTTGCGCTTCTGGGTGTGCTGGAATGCGGCGGCTTCTTTGAGGATGTGGGTTCGCTGCTTTCCCGCCTCGCGAAAACAGAGCGGAGCACGGAGGCAACTATCGTATTGTCTGTAGGTATTTTAAGTATGGTAACAGGTGTTATTTCTGTGGCAATCGTGGCGCTCGGCGATTTGATTCATGAGATCGGGGAGAAGGCGGGCGTGAATAAGTACCGTCGGGCGAACCTGATGGATTGTACGGGCTGTGTGTTCTGCTTTCTTGCTCCGTGGACCGTGCACTGTGTCATTCCCGCGCAGCTGTCCGCACAGTTTGGGGAGGGAACCGCGGTGGCGCCCGGAACGGTTCCTTTCGTGAATTATTACTCTCTTTGCATGCTTGTGATACTGGCGGTGGCGGTGATTACCGGATATGGGAGAAAGGGAGGAAAATAGAGATGGGCTTTATTTTTAACCGCAATAAGAAAGTCTCTAAAGACGGCATATTTCCGTGCGAAAACGAGAAGCCGTCCGTATTTCACGAACTTGTATCGGATATCGTGCACATTGATGTGAACATCATTCCTCCGGATAACGGCAGGGATTACTATGTGCTGTGGACAAGCGGGATGAGCGACCGACAATTCCGGTAAATGCGCTGCCGATGATCATGCCGACAGCCAAGTCGATCATATTTCCCTTCAATGCGAATGTCTTAAATTCTCCCAGAAATTTTTTCATGGCAGCCTCCTCGTTCGTATGATTGATATGGATTATTGCTATGATGATAGCATAGTTTTCGGGTGTTGTCATTATGGAAAAAAATCAGATTGTTGACGGAATGAGTTTATTCGATGGCGATTTGATGTCGATGGTGTTTATTGTCAGCGCCAATGATAAAATGTAAGGCGGTCGCTGGCAAAGGTCAACAACATGGTGGCAAATTGTGAACTTCTGGCAAAGGAGGCAAATGCAATCTTCTATTCTGCGAATTTGGTGTTGAAAGCATTAGAAATGGAGACAGTGTGGGAAGGCAAAGAACGGCGTAACAGAGGTTATGAAAAACGGCATATTGAAATTGTGTGGCAAGGGAATGTGTGCTATACTCCATTCATGGGAAAACCATAGAGCCAAGGCGGCTTTACCCCTCTTTTTTACTCGGAGGGTTCAAGTAGCCCTCCAGACGAGAGGAAGGAGGGTGATGCAATGATTACATACTCCGATCTGATTCAGACTGGAATATTCATTGTTGCCCTTGTGGGATTATGTTACACAGTCTTCAAGGGAAAAAGAAAATAGCCGCCACTATTCGCAGTAGTGACGGCTGACCTCTAATCAAAGGTATTTGCTTAATGCTGTGGGGTAGAGCCGCTTCTATGACTTTTCCCTTTTCTGTCTTAAATATAGCATATCTGGCAGCAGGGCGCAAGGAAAATCTGATGCTGATAGATTACCCATAATGAGATTCCGATTTGATATGCCTGCTGCCCGTTCATTCTCTTAACGGGTGATTCCACTTTCCAGAATACCCACAGAAACGCGCCACAAGTCCCTGCTTCGTGTTTTTACTTAAAGACGGTAAATAATATTATCTAACAAGGCAGTAGAAGTCCTGTATGGGGCTGATAGAGCCTTTCTTGGGTGCCTTAACTGATGGTGGTCATTATCGCGCTGTGATCACATACCAAACAGATCGGCATGGGTGCCGGTTCGGTCTAATCTCAACTCGTCTTCCGTCTGTTTGTATATGGGCAGCCAGTCCGGCTCTATGTGGCATTCCCTGTACCCGGAGTAATTGCCGATTAGGTTATGGTCCTTGTTTTTCGGCGGCAGCGGCGCAGGGATGCGGAGGGTGTCAATCGCCTGTTGCAGTAGTGGCATTTGATAGCCGCGTTTCACACAGGTCTTGAAGTCTTTTTTGAATCGGGTGGAGTATCGTACATTGAGCATGGTGCCTCATACCCCATTTGATAGACATATAGAACGAATGGTATAATCTATCCAACA
>CAJURQ010000059.1 GCA_910588955.1 uncultured Lachnospiraceae bacterium | reverse complement strand
ATTGGTCATTTTCTTCCGACTCTAAGTGGCTAATTTCTCCCGACGCTAACAATATATCGTATCTTGTGTCACAGATTTTTAGAGACAGGGGTGGTAAAGTGTCAGATAATACAAAACAGATAGAGGAAGTCATGGCAAAACGCACTGCAAAAAACAGTGTATTCCTTGACCTTTTTCAAAACAAAAGTTATTTGCTGAAGTTGTATAAAACGCTCCACCCGGAGGACACCACAGCAACAGAG
This sequence comes from uncultured Lachnospiraceae bacterium, assembly GCA_910588955.1. Lineage (GTDB taxonomy): Bacteria > Bacillota > Clostridia > Lachnospirales > Lachnospiraceae > UBA3282. The sequence continues at coordinate 6,282 of CAJURQ010000059.1, read as the reverse complement.
GATTCGCTAACAGACGTGACGATCACAAATGTATTGACGGATAATCTGTATAATGATTTAGGTTTTATTGTGAATGATAAGTTGATGATACTTGTAGAGGCACAGTCTACTTGGACAGTGAATATTCTGGTAAGGGTATTACTATATTTGGCGCAAAGCTATCACGAATATTTCCAGCGTACCAGCCAAGACTATTATAAAAGTAAAAAGGTCAGAATGCCCAAACCTGAACTGTATGTGATATTTACAGGCAGTAAGGGCAAAAAACCTGATAGAATAGTATTATCAGAGGAATTTTTCAAGGGCGCGGATATAGATATTGAGGTCAGAGCCAGAGTGATTTATGAAGGTGATACAGATGACATCATCAATCAGTATATCGTTTTTTGTAAAGTTTTTAATGAGCAGACAAAACAGCATGGAACGACACAGAAGGCAGTTATGGAAACAATCCGTATATGCAAGGACAGGAATGTTTTAAGGGAATATTTGCTTGACAGGGAAAAGGAGGTTGTGACGATTATGATGAGTTTGTTTGATGAAGAACAAATTATGAAATCATTTATCAAGAGTGAGAGACATGAAGCGGCACAGGATAAGGTAAAAGAAAAGGCAATTCTTATGTTACAAAAAGGAAAAATTTCTATAGATGAAATACAGACATTTTTCTCAGAATTATCTGATGATGAGATTGAGGAAGTTAAAGGAGAAATTATGCAGTTGGCATAATGCTTTCAGGTCGCTGATATGCAGGACGTAGGGAATGTATAACTGTTGCTCAAGATTTTTAAAAAAAAGAAGTATCGCTCATAAACTATAATTTATGAAACGATACTTCTTTTCTTTTTTTACAGTCTCACATCCACCGGATGATAACCGTAGGTCTGTGTTTCCACGATTTCGGCGTCAGGCGTACCGGAGACGGTTTCACCCGCTTCTCCGCTGTCCTTCCCCTCGCCGGACACGCCCTTTTCTTCTTTTTCCTTGTCTTCTGTACGGTCAGCCGTCTTGTCTTTTTCAGAAGCATTCTTGAGTTCTTCCCCTGCCTGTGCCAGAGAAGAGAGCTGGTCGGAGGTGGCTTTCTGCGCCGCTTCTCTCGCGTCTGCAAGCTCGGCTTCCTTCAGCTCTGTGCTGCCACCTCTGCTGGAATCTAACGCAATTTCAGATTCCAGAACATTTGCCCTACCTTCCATTTTTTGAGCTGTACTTCCTTGTGCGGTCGCCTGTTTGACGGAGACATCCGCGGAAATCATGGCGGTCATACTGCCTGTGGACATGCTGCTGCCGGGATTGTTATTTTGGGACTCTGGCTTTTTGGTACCCATCAGATCATCGAAGGAGGATTTTTCCTTTTTCTTTTCCCGCTCTTCCCGCTTAACGTCGATCTGGTGCTGGCGGAGCTGGATCTGCAGTTCGCTGATCTGTTTTTGGATTTCCTGCCGCTTTTTCATTTTCGTGTCCGCAGGCATCTCCTGATTGGAAGAAACTTCTTTTAAATCGTTTTGCAGTTTTTCAATCTGCTGCTGCAGGTTTTTGCTCTCCGCATCCATCTGCCCACTTTTGCCTGCTGTCATTCCCGCTGTGTTCTGGGACGCGCCCGCGCCGCCTATTCCGTTTATGTTCATAAATGCTCCTTTCCCGCGCACGTTCCACTCATAGATGTTGTCAAAATTACAGAAGATGTCATTTCGTCGGGTGCGCGCAGACATAAAATTCGTATGTCATCTTCTTCTCTGTCCTTTATTTCGTCGCGGCAGCAGGGTTTATCAAGAGATCATGTTGTGGAAGAACTTTAAATCGTTGTGAAGGTATAGGCGATGTATTTTTAAACCCTGGCTCCTGTTTTTTGTTTGTATTCCACTTTCTCTCTTGGACGGAAATTTCAGGTTGCAATTAAGAAAATTGGAATTGCAGCCTAACTGTTATACTTTGTAACAGATTTTACCCGTCAGCCGTTTTATATCTTACCCTCCCGTGTGGTCCCGCCGCTTGCATAGGTGACGGGCAGGCAGACGAGCGGCGGTTTGGCGGACATATTTTCCTGCAAAAGCAGATTAACGCACATTTCGGCGATTTCCGGCACGGGCTGCACAATGGTGGAGCAGACATACTCTGTTCCCGGGAAAACCCGGATGCCGTCAAAACCGATCACCTGTACGTCCTCCGGGACGCGCAGATTTAACCGGCGGAGCGTCTTTATAATAAGATAAGCCAGCTTGTCCGTCACACAAAAAATCCCGTCAAAAGAAAGTCTGCCGTCGTGCATATGCTCGGAGAGAAAACGTGTAAACTCTTCAAAAGGTTCCCCGTCATTCAATATTTTCATTTCATAGGAAAGTCCCCTTGAGAGACAGCCGTTTTCAAAACCGGCTTTGCGCTTGTTAGGCTCATTGTCCAGCGAGGAGCCGATACGCAGAAAGGCGACGTTGGTGCAGCCAAGGTCCGCCAGCTTCTCCGCGGCAAGCTGTCCACCGGCAAAATTATCGCTCGCCACGCAGGGGATTTTGGATCCCATAGAGCGGTCGATCGCGACGAAGGGGGTATTTTCCTCAATCTGCAAATTTGGATTGTAGGTCAGCCCGATGATGCCGTCCACTTTATTCTGCTGTGCCATAGTGACGTATTCCTGTTCCTGATCGGAACTAAAATCGGTGCAGCACAGCAGCATGCGGTATCTGCGTTTCAGGAGCGAGAGATTGATATGATAGGCGAGGGAGGCGAAAAAGGGCTCCTCCGTGTTGGGAAGCAAAAGTGCGGCAGTGTAGGTCTTGTTCGACTTTAGCCCCTGCGCGTAGCTGTTGACTTGATAATTTAATTTTTTGATCGCCTCTTCCACGCGGAGTCTGTAAGATTCCCCGACGGGGATGCCGTTTACCACCTTGGAAACGGTTCCCAGCGCAACGCCGGCTTCTCTCGCCACATCTTTCATCGTAGGAACAGAATGTTCTGATTTCATAGCACCCTCTTTTCTTTTGCTAATCCATGAAACTTCATGAAATCCACTTGTTAAACGGACAGCCGGACAGGGAATAAAGATGGAAATCCGGCTACTATAGCAGGAAATTTGCTTTATATACTGTCATTATAAAGGAAAAAAACTAGCATGTAAAGTCTGGAATGAAACAATATATGAAACGTTATATGAAATAATCATGTGTAAAACGCACAAATTTGCATAATAGTATTCGTATAAAATAACAAAATATATAAAGAATCACGAGAAAATAGCAAAAATGCGTTGACTGGTCACTCAAATGGTGGTAGCATACGGATAAGAGATAAAATAACGTTTCACGAAACAGAGAGCACACAATCACAAGCTGCATGAAGAGGGAGGAGATAAGACATGAGCAAAAGTAAGTCGGCAGCGGCAAGTCCGGCGGTAATATCGGGGGGAAATCCTCTCGGAAAGCGTATCAAGGATAACTGGCAGTTATATCTGATGCTTTTGGTTCCGGTGGTTTTGACAATTATCTATAAGTACATACCCATGTACGGCATACAGATTGCCTTTCGGGATTACAAGGCGAGTAAAGGATTCATGGGGAGTGAGTGGGTCGGTCTTGAGTGGTTCCTCCGGTTTTTCAGCGCGCCGACCTTCTGGCGCATGATGAAGAATACAATACTGTTAAGCCTGTACAGCCTGCTGTGGGGATTTCCGATTCCGATTATTTTGGCGCTGATGATGAACCAGATGCGCTTTCACCGTTTTAAGAGAATAACCCAGACAGTGCTCTACGCGCCGCACTTTATTTCCACAATGGTCATCTGCGGTATGATTCGTATTTTCTTAAGCCCTTCGGGCGGTTTGATTAACCTGATTGCGGGAACATCCATAGATTTCCTGACAGAGTCCTCCGCTTTCCGCACCATCTACATCGCGTCGGGCATCTGGCAGGACGCAGGCTGGGGCATCATCGTTTACATGGCAACGCTGGCTAATGTAGATACATCGCTCTACGAGGCGGCAAAGGTGGACGGCGCGTCCCTGTTCCAGCGGATCATCCATATCGACATACCGGAGCTTGCGCCTATTATGGTTCTGAATCTGATTATGAGCGTGGGCGGGCTGATGAACGTAGGTTTTGAAAAGGTATGGCTCCTGCAGACAGACTTGAACAAAGCGGCGAGTGACGTCATAGCGGTTTACGTTTATCAACAAGGTATCGAGCGCGCCAAATACAGTTATTCCACGGCGGTGGGATTGTTTAACACGGTAATCAACATTATTTTGTTGATAGTGGTGAATAAGGCGGCAAAACGGATATCGGAAGACACGAGTTTCATATAGGAGGTGCAGCATGGGAAAAAATTCAAAATCGGGAAAGCTGACAGGACTTTCCGAAAAGAGCAGCGATATCATTCTGGTGGTTCTCTGCAGCATAATTTTGTTGATTGTGGCATATCCGCTCTATTATGTGCTGATTGCCTCCGTGTCCAATCCCTACGATGTGTATGCGGGAAAGACATTTCTTCTGCCGAGTCAGTTTACATTGGACGGGTACAAATCGGTGTTTGCCGACCCCGGTATCCTGCTTGGACTCTTTAACAGTTTTAAGTATACGATCATCGGTACGGTGTTCTCTGTGGTTATGCTCTATCTGGCGGCATATCCCTTAAGCGTGAAAGATCTGCCGGGACGGAAATTTTTCAGTATCTTTTTTATCATTACCATGTATTTTGGCGGCGGTATGGTCCCCACTTATCTCGTTGTGAAGGAGACAGGGTTGATTAACAGCATGTGGGCGCTCTTCCTTCCGGGTGGTGTTGCCGTCGGCAACCTGATCATTGTGAGGAATTTCTTTGAGAACAGTATACCGAAAGAGATGATTGAGGCAGCCAATATAGACGGCGCGTCCAAATGGACGACATTCATTAAGATTGTAGTGCCCTTAAGCCGTTCCATTATGGCGGTTATGGTGGTATTCAGCATGGTGGCGTACTGGAACGACTGGTTTACCTCCATGATTTATCTGCCGTCCCCGAATAAAGCGCCCCTGCCGCTTGTGCTGAGAAACATACTGATTAAGAGTTCCGCCAGCGCCAGTCAGGCGAGCACCATATCGGGCGGGTTTGCGGAACTGAACAAGATGACGGAGATGATCAAGTTTTCATCCATTATTATCGCGGCGCTGCCCATGCTGATTATTTATCCGTTTGTACAAAAGTATTTTGAAAAAGGGTTTATGGCAGGCGCTGTGAAAGGCTGACGGCAAAAGGAGATAACTGAAAGAGTAAGTCTGATGGTTTGAGGCTTTAATCAGCAATTTGAGGTTCTGACATGGAGAATGCATATGTTGAAAAAGAATAGAAGATTTTACATGAAAAAAAGAATCCTGACCTGTGCGCTTACAGCGGGAATAGCCCTGTCAGTGACGGCGTGCGGAAACCAGAACTACGGCCACCATGAAAAAGGTGTGGCAAATCCAGATACATCCCAGACACAGTTTGCCATTATGGGTGCCCAGAGCGCACTGAGTCCGGGATATGACGATAACGTGGTATTAAACCAGCTGCAGCAGGAGGCGGGCATCAGCATTGACTGGACTACCATGAAGGAATCTCTGGCGGAGCAGGTAAATATCCGCATTGCGGGCGGCGAGCTGCCAGACGCCTTTATGGGTGTGGGATTCAGCAACTATGATATTTCGCGCTACGGGGACGACGGCACATTTATTGACTTGACGCCCTATCTGACGGAAGAGTATATGCCTAACTTAAGCAAAATCCTTGATGAAAACCCGGATATCCGCAGCGCGATCACTATGGATGATGGCTATATCTATGGTCTCCCGGCGGGAGAGCGCATGGGGACGGCAGGAATCGGCGCGCCGGAAGATTACAGTATTTACTCCGTCCCGCAGTTTTCAATGATCAATAAAGCGTGGCTGGATGATCTGGGGCTTCCCGTGCCCACTACATTGGATGAGCTTCATGCGGCGTTAAAAGCATTCAAAGATAATGATATGAGCGCGAAGTATTATGGAAATGCGCCGGGCAGCACGATCCCCATGAGCACGGGCTTCGACGAGTGGTGCTGGGGACAGAATATTTTCTATGCGGGTTTCGGGTTTACGAACTGGCCTAATGACGTCTGCAACGATCTTGTCTTAAAAGACGACGGAACGGTAGAATTTATGTGCGTCACGGACCAGTACCGGCAGGCGGTCAGCTATTTCCATGACTGGTATGCCGAGGGGCTGATGGATGTGGAGATGTTCAGCCAGACTGTACCGCGGCGAAATAAAGTACCCATCTACCGCAGCTTTCCTGCAGATTAAA
>CAJURQ010000058.1 GCA_910588955.1 uncultured Lachnospiraceae bacterium | reverse complement strand
ATGTCAAGATTTTCTGATGCCGCAGATGGACATTTAGACAAGTAATTGTCATGCGGTATTTGTTAACAGTTCCTAAGGAGGGTGGGACAATGGAACGATCTGCATTTACAATAAAGGATTTTTTGCGGAATTTATTTGGTTGGCGTGGACGGCTTTCACGTTCTGGGTATTGGACACTCTGGCTTTTTGTTTGGTTTATCAATAGCGTGCTGGGCCGAGTATTTGCGATTATTGCGGATTCCTCTCATCACGAAATTCTTGACACAACCTTTCCCCTTGTCTGCCTGCTTTGGTATATAGCAACGTATTTTGCGCTGCTTTTTGCCGCCATGCGCAGATACCACGATTCCGGAAATCCGGGCTGGCTGGCACTGGTTCTTCACGGGTTTGGTCGGCTGTGCGTAATAGGAAGCGTAGGCTGGCTTGGGTTCTTTTTCCTGCTGTCCGGCATCGGAAACGTATTTCCGGACAATGATAAAAAATTCTTACGGGTATTGGGTGGGGGAGTCTTGGTTTTCGCTGTTGGCTTTATCCTCTGCATTGCAGATTTCCTGTTCCTTATACGCAAATCAGAGCCGGAAGAAAACGAATACGAGAAGCTGCCTCTAACAAAATAGCCGGAGTAATACGATATCTAATATAATCGGAGTTTAATGCGACATCCCCATTTAATAAAAAAAGGAGAACAAAAATGGAAATTACAGAACAGTTTGAAAAAGAAATCGAACCTTTCACTTGGGTGGACCATAGCCCAGACACAGGCGCAGGTGTCTGTTTAACGGTAAGCGAAGGCGGCTATCTACAAGAAATTTTTGATACGCGTGCAGACGATGGTTTCATAGGTAATGGTTATGATTGGGCTAGTTTGGCTCATAAGTTTTTGAACGAAAAGTATCCAGAGTTACAAGAAAAAATTGATTTTGACCCTGAAGCTGGTATGTTCTGTGCCGAATCAGAAGATAAAGAAGCATTAGCAGACTTTATTCATCTTTTCAAAAATGCGTGTGAAGATAAAGCCTTCATTTCGGATATATTCCGTCGTGTCGAATGGGACGAATATTAATTTAAAAAGACTTCCCGTTCTTCAGCAAACAGCCCATCAAATAACCTGCTGCGATTAGGGACACCTTCAAAGGGCTGTCGCATTAAAGGAAACATATACAAGATAGCATAACACTATGCTGCGTTTTATACAATATCTTGTATCATCAAAATTTATCGCGACAGCCCTATCCAGCTCACTCTTGGGCGCGTCATCAAGCAGTATCCACTTTGACTTCTCTCTTTTTAAATTCAAATCCAGCGACGGTACATCTCTGCCGCTGACATAAAGCTTCGCATTTTCTCCATTCCGAGTGAACACAAACAGTCTGTCCGCACGGATCCTATTATCCGTAATAGGATATTATAAACACTGTTACTTAAATATTTTTACACTATCGCCAGTTTCACCTATAAAAGCAATATAGCCGTCCGGAGGAAGATCAATGGTATTCATTGCATCCTTGATGTGGGTGCTGTACAGCAGCTCACGGAACTTGTTGTAGACGAATACAGCGGAGTTGTCAGGACGTTCGACAGCGATACTCTTTCCGATCATATCCTTCCCAATCCGATACCATGCGGCTTCACCGCTGTGAAGGGGAATTTCGGTGGTATCAGCGGTAAACACAGGGAGGCTGTCCACACTGCGGCAGCGCGTCCCATCGCTCAGATTAAGGGAGGCTGCCGATATTTTGTCCGCATAGGTTTGTTCGGTGATCTCTATATCATATAAATCTCTATTTGCAGTGCTCGGTATGGAAGTAAAGAAAAGGGCATGATGTTCATCGGTTATTTTTTCCGCTTTTGTGACGCCCCTGCTGTTTTTTGCCAGAATATAACCGGGGAATGCCTGATCTGTCACAATCCAGTAAAACGGAGTTTCATAGTTCTGGGAAGTCCATTTTTCGTTATATGTGACGAATACTGTCTGTGAAAGCTCGTCCCAGCTTTGCTGCACACTGGGGGAGATGGGATTTTCGTCCATTTTTTCCCCTGTGTACATATTATCTATTGTATTTCCAAGTCCCGGGTATATGGCGAACAGCTCTGTTCTGATGAATATTTTGCCGTTTTTTTCCTCGAAATAAACGATTTCCCTGTCTGAAGTCATCTTGCCGCTGTCATTTACCTTGACAAAACCTCCGTCCTTGGTAATCTTAAATCTTTCGGGCGATGCGTTGTCAGTGCCCAAGTCCTCCTTGTACATAGTGGTATCGTCAAATGTAATTCTGCATATTCCAACAATGCCGAATGTGCCGCTACAGTACAGACCCTCATATTTTTTATAATGGTCGGGAATGGCGTTTGTTATCTCTGGCTCTGGAGGCGTAAGATCGCTTACTGCCTTTCCCCGTTCTGCAAGCGCCACGTCCATCAGGGCAGAGGCCATCAGTCCTGCATATTGGCTGCTGCCATTTCCAGCGGTCAGTACCGCTATGCTGATCTGTTCATCGGGAGCGACAAGGAGGCTCGAGTTCATGTATGGCATATCTCCGCCCTTGCCCATGACCTTTATGTTCTCCTTTTCGTATTTGACTTGTTCCACAAAGTCCCATCCCAGACCGTAACTCTCGTATTTTGTGTCATCATTCCATCGGGTGGACATCTGTGTTTTGGCATCATCCGAAAGCAGAATATCATTTCCTGTAAAGAAAGCACTGCCGAAATTTGCCACGTCAGAAGCGGTGGCATAGATGCCGCCCGTACCTGCCGCCATTTCATAAGGGTATTCGATTGGCAGAAAGCCGCGATAGAGAGATACCCGTGTATCGCCCAAATCGCCCGCATACAAGCTCCATGCCGTTCCGGTATCATCTGCGCCGATCTTTGAGGTTATGTTATTTCTTACATAATCCGTAAAGCTCATACCGCTGACGTTTTCTACGATATGCTCCATAAGACTAAAGCCCATATTATTATAGCAGGCATATTCCCCGGGGGTGGCTTTGAAACGTAACCCTGACACGATATCAAGTGTATTGTCATGAACGAAACTGTCAACATCTTCATAAAGATAATGGTTTATCGTCAGACCCAAAGGGATGCCCGATGTGTGGTTCATAAGCATACGCACGGTGATGTCCTTGTACCGCTCGTCATTCATTTTGAAATCGGGGAGATACTTTGTGACAGGAGCGTCAAGTTCGACCTTTCCCTCGTCGACAAGCTGCATGACCGCCAGTGTGGAATACATTTTGCTTACAGACGCAATGCAATATATCCTTTCCTGCGAAGCGGTTGTTTCGTCTGTAAGTTCCGATGGTGCGGATTCAGCATACACCGCATTTCCAACAGATGCGTATACAGTTCCTGCCATACACAAGGCGGATACTGCCGCAATCATCTTTTTCTTCATCATTCATTTTCTCCATTCCTGCGCATTTTTTATCTCAGCTTTGCTGAAATTCGCATAACCGAGTTTGTATCAAGCAATACGCAAACACAAATCTCGCGAGGTTGTCGCAATAAGTTTTAAATATGCAAGATATAGCATAAGATATGATACAGTACTATGATATCTTGTATCTGTTTTCCTTAATGCGACAGCCCCTTATTTAACTCCATTCTTATTCCGTCATAAGTTCAGTCACGGATATTTTTCTGATACTGCCTGCACTGATGTAGGTGACGATCAGGCAGAATAATACAAGCGCTGCCGCCGTACCGATGATCAGCGGCAGGCTTTCGGGAATCTGTACGCCGAACGCTGCCATCCAAAATGCACGCTGTACCCATACCGACAACACCGCGGCGATGCAGGAGGAAATGATCGTTACAGGGAGAATACGCAGGGTAAGCTGTATCATAAGATCCCTTGACGTATAGCCCATACTTTTCATGATACCTAATTCCCTGCGCTGTCTTTTTACGGCAGATACGGCTATAATGCCCAATATCACCGCTACCACAACAGCAATGAATATCACGGCCCAGAACGAGAATGTCTTTGTAACCGCGGCTATGGATTCCATTTGGGATTTTGTCAGATCCTTCATGGAGGATATTTCCTTTATCACGAAACGGCTGCTGTTTCCACTGATGATGGTATCGCCTATTCTGATGGCATAATCAACGTCGGTAACGCCGTATTGAGAGATCAGCACTGCCATTTTTTCGTCCGCTTTCGCTCTGATACGCTCCTCAAGACTCCCCTGTGCAGACTGTGCATACGCCGTGTCCTTTGCACTTGCACCGTACAGAGCAGTGAGCTTATCCATAAAGGCAGGGCGGTCCTCCTCGTTTTTGAGGGTTATCTCCACTGTGTTCGGGCGGTCGTTCGGACGAATGCGCCGATAGCCGTCCTCGGTCATGTAGACGCTTATGCCGCTGTTGTTCATGGCGGAAACAATGCCTGTTATGATATAGCTTTTTTCACAAACATCGCCCTTGATGATGATACTGTCGCCTATGTGCCGATTTTCTGTTTTCTCTCTCCTTGCGGTGATCATGATCTCGTTGTCGTATTCGGGGAAACGTCCCGTTTTAGGGTGGATATTATCTGTGAGGGAAAAATCGGCGTAGGAAATTGCAGTCGCACGCTGATTGCTGCCCTTTATTTCCACAAAATTTCCTGTTGCGCGGGCCAGAAGAACCTTTTCCACTTCGGGGAACTTACGTATCTCATCGCAGAATTTTTCCCCATTCACTCCGCTCATCATAATGATGCTTATGTCGGGAATCTCCATCCCCATAACTCCCAGAAGCCCGTTATAGCCGCTCTTCAAAAAGTCAAAGGTGTACACACTGAACATTAAGGCAACTCCTGCGGCGATCATACAGATACCCGTACCTATATTCGAGCGGAGATCGTTAAATATGCCCCTGAAGGCAAGACGGAGATTTATGCTGCGTTTCATTTTTTCAAGCGAAAGTATATTTTTTCCGAAATGATGGGTCTTTATGCCCTTGCGAAATGCCACGACGGGAGGGAGCTTTTTCACCCTTGCCGCCCTTGACAGCGCAAAGAAAGTGACGAGTGCTATGATCGATATTACCACGATAAGAATACGGAGAATATCCACATCTGTATGCACGTCACGGTTCATCATACCCCTTGTGAGCATATCCATGACCGGAGAAAAAGCTGCCGCTGTCATGCCGCCGATGATCGCGCCAATGCCCCCTGTAAAGATATATTCGCAGATGTAGGAAAGAGAAAGCTCACGACTCGTATACCCCAATGCTTCCAGCACTCCTATCTGCACCATCTGTTCCTCCATATCCTTTGAGATCTTGTAAAGGATAAGGAAGAGTGCGGATATCATGGTGACGATGGAAAGAAAGACGCTCATATACAGAAACATATCAAGAAAACCGGTTTCTGCCAATTTCTCCAGATCTTTATCAAATGCTAATACTGCACTTAAAACATTCTCATTTGACTTTGCGGAGCATTTTTCATAGTATTCCTCATAGGAGAATTTCTTTTCTGTGTCAAATGCTATCATGCGATATTTCTCATAGACAGCGGACAACAGCACCATATCATCATCTGAAATGATACATTTTAACATACCGTCGGAATTATATAAACCCGTGCTGAAAAAACCGGCTATGGTGAAAGGGTAATCTCTGCCGCCGGAGACAAAAGTAAATGTGTCCCCCGGAGAAAAGCCGGCTGTGATCTCAAAATACTGGGGCAGCCATACAGGGTGGGACAGTTTTTCGATCTCATCATCGGGGAGGGCATTCAGTTTCTTAAAATTCTCTATCTTCCTCTCTGTACTTTCGTCCACAAAAATCATGTTGTAGGCGATACTTTCACCCTTCTTTGTTTTTGCTGATGCACCAATGCCGAAAAGTACGCTGCTTTCCCGGACATCGGTCACATTGTATTCCTCTTCCAGAATATCACGATAGATATCGCGGTATTTGTCGTCCTCGAATAACAATATAAAATCAACAGAGCCTGTTTCCTCAAAGCAGCGGTCAAATGCGCTGCTGATCTGTGTAATGCTGACAGCAAAGGTCGCCATGAGAAATGCTGCAACAAAGGTGAGAAAGACAATTGCAGCCGCCTCACGCTTGTTTCTCTTCAAATTGAATAATGATAATCGGAATATCTTCATAAGTCACCACCCCATTTCATCAAGAAATGCCATCAGCTTTTCACGGCGCGCTTTCAAGTCATCCTCGCCGTATTTCGCCATTCTGTGTTCGCCGACAACTTTACCGTCACGTAGATAGATGACCCGTGTTCCACGCAGTGCGGTCTTGATATCGTGCGTTACCATCACGATGCTCTGACCGTTCTCGTGTACCCCGGTGAAGATGTCGAGAACATCTTTGCCTGATGCAGAGTTGAGTGAACCAGTAGGCTCGTCCGCGAAGAGAATTTTCGGCTCGTTTATCACGGCGCGCACGATTCCGACACGCTGTGCCTCGCCGCCGGAAAGCTGGTTTGGATATTTCTTCTGCATTGCCTCATCAAGCCCGACTTTTGCGAGCAGTTCCTTCACCCTTTTGATAAGCTCGGGAGAATTTTTCTGCACGGCAAACGCGCCCGTCAGCACATTGTCAAGGACATTCTGATTTTCAAGCAGATAGATGCTCTGAAAAACAAATCCGCAGTTTTTTCTCCGAAACACCGCAAGCTGATCGTTCGAATAGTCCT
>CAJURQ010000057.1 GCA_910588955.1 uncultured Lachnospiraceae bacterium | reverse complement strand
GAGATTGGTCATTTTCTTCCGACTCTAAGTGGCTAATTTCTCCCGACGCTAACACTAATTTGATAGTATACTACAATTACACAGAAGAAAGGGGCTACAGAATGCCAAAGAAAACACAGGACTTAAAGCCTGATACAATACTGAAGAATTACTGGAATGACAACGGACAGTTTGCCGATTTCTTTAACGCCGTCCTGTTTGACGGTGAACAGGTGATCTCTCCCGATGAACTGGAAGATGCCGACACAGAGGAATCTTCTGTTCTTGAGCACAGGGAATATGCCGAGAGCATCAAGGCATCCGGAGACAACATAAAAATCCATAAAAGATCTACCGCTTACGGGGTCGAGTTAGTCATGCTCGGCATAGAATCACAGGAGCATATACACTATGCCATGCCGATACGGGTCATGGGCTATGATTACGGCACATACAAAAAAGCAGTATGACCGCAATGCAAAGAAATATCATAAAAAAGATGGAATGACAGATGATGAATATCTTTCCCGAATGAACCGTGATGACAGGTTTACCCCTGTCATCACGGTTGTTGTCTACTACGGCGATAATCCTTGCGACGGGGCTACTACCCTTCACGGGATGCGGGACATTCCTGATAAGATGAAACCCTTTGTCAACGATTACAAAATGCTTCTCGTGGAAGCGAGGCAGAATGACCTGATTTTCCACAACATGACCAATATTGCCTTTTTTGATATGCTGAAAGTAGTTTTAGACAAAAGCATCACAAAGAATGAAGCAAAAGAAAAAGTCATAGAATATGCATTAGAACATAACGTAGACAAAACAGTAGTTATGACCGTAGCAGGTGCCACAAACCGTAAGATTGATTATAATGCATTATCCAAGAAGGGAGATGTTACTATGTGTACTTTATTTGATGAGATTGAAAAAGAAGGAATGATTAAAGGCAAAGCTGAAGGAATCGTTGAAACAGCAATTGATCTTGGTCTTGCCAAGGATGATATTCTGCAAAGGCTCCAAACCAAACTCGATGTATCGCTTCAAAAAGCACAGGAATACTTTGAAATGTTTGGAACACAGACAGTTTAACGGTTATTCTTACTCCACTGCCCCTCCTCCGAGGGGCTTTTATTCTCTTTAGACTAAAGATGAAAAAATCAAAAAACTTTTAAAAAAAGATGTATAACCCCCGCAAAACAGGCAACAATAATACCAAGCAAAAGATAAGAAATACTTATCCTCCCCTAATAGGGAAAAGCCCCGTCCCGCAAGCGCTGCGGGAACAGGGGCTTTTCCTTTCTCTATATAAATTTCCTCCCCCTACTGCAAAAGCACCGTCACAACCTCGTACGGCTTAAGCACCACGTCAATGCCGTCGCACAATACCGCCGCCTCGCTCTCCGGCTCCTCCAGCAGGTTGCAGATATACGCCTTCTCAAACGGCGTGTTAACCGTCAGCTTTGTCTTCGTATAAGAGTTTTCCGACTCGTACATGCGAACGACAACGCCTTCGCCGCCCTCAGCCCGTTTGATCGTCTCAATCACCACATTGCTGTGTGCCACGGAGGCAAAGGAGAAATCCTTTCCGCCCTGCGTGCCCGTCAGAGCCGTCAGCGGCTGGTTCAGCTTATACCCTTCGTCCACGGTGCGCGCCGTACGCCACCCTTCGGCATGGGGATAGAGCGCGTAGGTAAAAACATGCTCCTCCTGATCCGCCACCGGGTTCGGCTCTGTGCCGGACTTAATGAGTGTCAGCGCCATATTGGAATCCTTCACGGAATGCCCGTACTTGCAGTCATTTAACAGAGAAACCCCATAGTGCCCTTCCGACAGATCCATCCACTTCTGCCCGCAGCTCTCAAATCGCGCCACATCCCAGCTTGTGTTCTGATGGGTCTTCCTCGTCAGGCTGCCGAACTGGATGTCAAACGCCGCCTCATCCGTGTGCACCGCCACCGGAAAATGTACCTTCAGCAAGGTCTGATGCTCCTTCCAATCCACATGGGTGACAAAGTCAATCCTGCGGCTCTTCGCGTAGAAGATGATCTTCTGGGTGAACGTGGAATTGGAAGCCTTCCGCTCGATTTCAAGCACCGCGCGCACCGGTCCCATCTCCGTCCACTCCATACGCTCTGCCTGATCCACGTCCCAGAATTTTTCGGTGTAGAAAATATCAATATCCCAGTTGTCAAAGTAGATCGGTTTGTCCTTGTACATCCGCAGCAGGTTTGCCTTGGCGTCTGGCTGTAACGCTTCGCGGTCGTTCTCCTTGTCGTAGATACGCGTGAACATGCCGTCCTCGTCAAATGAAACGGTATAGAAAGGCGTTTCCAGTTCCCGCTCCCCGTTTAAAATAAAAGACTTGACCTGCTCCTCCGCTTTCACTGTCCGGAAGGAGCGGTAACCCTTAGACGGGAGGTTCTGCACAAAGGCGACGCTCCCCTCCTTCGTCCGCTGTACGGGATAAACGTTGCCGTCCTCGTCCTCCAGCGCCTCCCCGTCAAAGTTGCCGAGATCGACGATATCGTCCCGCACTCTGCCGACAGGGTTAAAGATCGTGACCGCCTCGCCCGTGCCCGCAATGGCGCTTCTGCGCTCGCCGCTCATCTCGAAAAGCTGCGCCGCAAGCTCGGCATACTCTTTCTTGGTCACCTCGTACACTTCGTGGATGGCAGAGCCGGGCAGGGTATCATGGAACTGGTTCAACAGCACCAGCTTCCACATCTCATCCAACTCTTTTGCCGGATATCCCAACTCCTCCGCGGTCAATACGCTCAAGAGCTCCAGCTCCATCAGTCCAAGCTCCGACTTCCGGTTGGATCGTTTGTTTCTCGCCATAGAAGTGAGCGTCCCCCTGTGGTACTCGAAATAGAACTCGCCCTCCCAGACCGGCAGCCGCTTATTGTCCTTCACGCGCTCTTTCAGCTCATCAAAGTAGGTGCGCGCAAACGCCTGCCGCACTTTGGGTATGCCCTTGACGCCCTTCTCCATGCGGATCGACGTCTCAAGCATCTCTCTGGTGGGACCGCCGCCCCCGTCCCCGTAACCGTAAGATACGAGAATGTCGTTGTTGATATCCTTATTCTGGTAGCGCATCCAGCCACCCATGATCGAGTCGGGGTGGAGCATACCGTTGTAGGTCGTAAAAAAGTCCTTGATCGGCTGGCTGACGCCCAAGGTGGTGATCAGATGGGTCAGCACCTCCGATCCGTCGATACCGCGCCAGATCATGGTATCGTAGGGAATCTTGTTAAACTGGTTCCATGCAAGCTTTGTGGTCATGAAATATTCAATGCCGCACTTTTTCATGATCTGCGGCAATGCCCCGGAATAGCCGAACACATCGGGCAGCCACAAAATTTTATTGTCCACGCCGAACTCTTCCTTAAAGAAACGCTTGCCGTGCATGAACTGTCTCACCAGCGACTCCCCGGAGGTCAGGTTGCAGTCGGCTTCCAGCCACATGCCGCCCTCCGCCTCCCAGCGTCCCTCCCTGATGCACTCCTTCGCCTTCTCGTAAAGCTCGGGATAGCGCGCCTTCAAAAAGGCGTAAAGCTGGGGCTGGCTGGACATAAACTTATAGTTCGGGTACTCCTCCATCAGCTTCAGCACCGTGGCAAAGCTGCGCCCCACCTTCTCACGCGTCTGCTCCACCGTCCACCACCACGCCACGTCGATGTGGGTGTGACCGATACAGGTGGCGATCACGTCCTTGTACCCCGCCATTTCGGAGTAAAGCGCCTTGTCAATATACGCAGAAGCCTTATCCAAAGTCTCGTAAAACGCGTCCGAGTAGGGTGTCCGAAGGTCGAGGAAATTGACCGTAGTATTCAGGATTTCCTGAATATCCTTGCGGTTTTTGTCATCCTCCTCCATTCTGGAGAACGCCGCCAGCGGCACCCACAGGTCATAATAGAGCTTCTCGATTTTCTGATCGACCTCCCTCATCTGTGTGATCAGGTTAAACTCTGTGTGCAGAGTCCCGCTGTAAGCCTGCAGCTCCAAGGTCAGCTCCTCCCCCGCCTTTGCCGAAGGGGAGAGGAACACATCCCTGTGGTTCATGTCGATGCCCTGCACCGCCTCCCCGTTCACAAAGAGAAGAAACTGCGGGTTCTTGGCGTCGTCCCACTCGTCGATCTGCGTCCCCACATGGAGCCACATCCGTTTCCCGCCAAGCTCCTCCGGCACCTTGTAGACAGTCTTAAACCAGTAGTGGCGGTCTTTGCCGTACCAGTGCATACTGCGGCAGTCAAACGTACTCCACGGCGTGCCGTCCGCCTCGGCGTCCTCGGGGTGAAAGAAATTGCCTTCCTTGTAATCCCACCGTTCAATCTCGAATTTTTGCTTTACCTTTAATCTCTTTAACTCCTCACAGATGACATTCACTCTCTTGTCTAAAAAATACATTGCTGCCTCCTAATTCGGTTCTATCAACCATCCTTTATTTTCTGTCCTAACCGTCAAAACACCGTTTTTATCCGTCAATCGACTTCATCATATCATCTTACTTCATCCATAGCGTCCGTCGACCGGTCAACCGTCGTGAATGCCAGTCCCGTCACCGTGTCGGCGCATCCGTAATAGATGGCGATTCTACCCGTGGCAGCGTCCGTCAGCGCCGCGCATGGGAACACCACGTTGGGAACGCCGCCCACACACTCATACAGTTCGTGCGGTCCTAAAATATAGTTCTTCGTCCGCTTCTTTACCTTCCAAGGCTCTTCCAGATCAAGCAGGGCACAGCCCATCCGATATACAAACCCGTTGCACGTGTTGATCACGCCGTGATAGATCAGAAGCCATCCCTCGTCCGTCTCAATGGGAACACAGCCCGCCCCGATCTTCGTGGACTGCCACGCGGATTCGTCCCCCTTGATCACGCCCATCACCAGCCGGTGCCGCCCCCAGTAAGTCAGATCCGGGCTCTCGCTCACAAAAATGTCCCCGAAAGGCGTGTGCCCGTTGTCGCTCGGACGGCTCAGCATGTAGTACTTTTCCCGTATCCTGCGGGGAAACAATACCCCGTTTCTGTTGAACGGCAAAAACGCGTTCTCCCTCTGGTAAAAGGTCTTAAAATCGAACGTATACGCCAAGCCTATCGTGGGATAACCACTGTAACCGTTGCACCATGTCACATAGTATCTGTCGTCGATAAAGCACACGCGCGGGTCGTAACGAAAATCCCGCTTCGCCACCTCCGGGCACGCGCCCTGCAAAGCGATCGGCTCGTCGGAAATGTCCCATTGGATGCCGTCCCTGCTGAATCCCGCAAACAGATCCATGCTGATCGATCTGCTGTCACAGCGGAACACTCCCGCGAATCCATCCTCATAGGGGACGACCGCGCTGTTAAAAATACTGTTGGAATTTTTCGTCGCAAACCGATCTATAATCGGATTCCCCTTGTAACGCCAGACCGGAAGCTTCTCCGTCCCCTCCGGCTCCTGCCACGGAATATTCGGAAGATGTCTGCCAATCAATTTTGCCATAGTCGTATCTTCTCCTCGCCTCTCTATTTGCCCATAAATTCGTCAACCTGTTTCTGCGCCTCATCCATGACGTCCTGCCAGCCCGCCTTCATCAGCTCCGCCTTGATTTCGGGCACCGTGTCCTTCGGGTCGCGCACGCCGGTCATCACCTCGCTGCGGTAGCGAAGCCATATTTCCCGGCAGTTTGCCAGCTTATCCGCGACCGCCGTCGAGTCGAAGGTAAACCCGAGCATCACGGAGGATACAGCCGCCTCGTTGAGCGCTCTGACTTCGTCCCACTGGTTTGTCTCGTTTGTGTCCTCCAGCGTCACCGTGAAGAAAGTTCCCTGTGTGTATCCTGCCATCGCCCACTCATTGTTGATCTTGTGGGCTCTGCCGTCCTCCGTATAGTTGAAGTTCACGCCCTCCTCCCCGTAGAAGAACATATCGCGCAGCTTGGTGTCAGTGTTGACCGCGTAAAGTAACTGCAGGCATTTCTCAGGGTATTTCGTGTTGATGGAAATCATGTTCAGTGAACCGCGCACAGTCTCGTTGGACAGGATCGTATCACCGTTCTTCTGCACCGCCACTTCTTTGCCCATCTGCGGTCCCCATGAAGTAACGCCTGCGCTCTCCCATCCCTGCGCAACGCGCCACATATTGTAAACACGCGCCTCTGACAAGGTGGAGGCGTCCGGGTTGATGATGCCCTTCTGATACCAGTCGTGCAGCGTCTCCAGCGCGGAGTAGATCTCCGGCTCCTCCAGCGTAAAGCACACCTTCGCGTCCTGATCGTCATATCTCACGCCGAGTATCTGCGTGCCCCCGCCGATCTGGTCGTACACGTCAAAGATATAGTAAACGCCGTCGTTTTTCACATAAACCGGGTAGTCGTTCTTATCCGCCTTCAGGGTCTCAAACGTCTCTGTGAGGGACTCAATCTCCGTCAAGGAGGCAAGGTCCAAATTGTACTCATCCACCAGCTCCTTATCCCACACAGCATAGTTTGTTATGGAGCTGTCCTTATAGGTAGGAATCCCGTAAATCTTATCCTTCACCTTCACGCCGTCCCAATATTTGTCCGGCATCAGCTCCTTGAGCCCGGGCATATTGGCGTCGATCATATCGGTAATATCATAGCACGCGCCGAGATTGATGTCCGCAATATAATTGTTGCCCGTTCCGAAAATAATGTCGAAGGGTTCGTTCGTGCTGACTATAATGCTGCGCCGCTTATCCCAATCGCCCCACGGAATGACTTCCATCTCCAGATTCACGCCTATCTTCGGTTCGATATACTCGTTTACTTTCGCAACCCAACTGTCATAGTTCGTGGGCATCCCGTTTCCGATGGTCACCCATTTCAAATGGACAATCCCATCCTCTCCGCCCGCATTCTTGTCGCCGCCGCATCCCGCAAGCGTTCCCATCACCATCGCAGCCGCCATAACGACCGCCGTAATCTTTTTCCACTTCATATTTTTTCTCTCCTTTTATCATTTATTTTAGGCATTTGTTAAATGCCATAACCCATTGATTTTACTGGGTTTTCTCGTTGTT
>CAJURQ010000056.1 GCA_910588955.1 uncultured Lachnospiraceae bacterium | reverse complement strand
AGAACCGGATAGAATCCTTTCGTTTAAGGTGTCTATGCTGGCGGGGACGGGTCATTACAGCATACGATAGATGAATTTACTGATTCAGGCATTATGGAGCAGGATGAATTTGCCACGGCAAGGGAAGCCTACCGCTACTCTTCCATGCCTTTTACCTTTGACGGCGTATGGATCAGTGTAGATTCCCGCAACCCTCTTGACAGGCTTGTTATGGATGTCGCTGGTCCATCTATACAGGAAATCCATGAAAGAGATGTAATGCCTGTCTATGCCTATATGGTAGAACATACAGAACCACAGCAAATGAACCATAATGACAGTAGGATCGTGCGCAGCAGATGCAATGCGCTACAGAATTATAAAGACCTCTACAAAGATTTATATAAAGACCCTGCTCCCAAAGGCGCATGGTCAATCCCGCTTGTCGCTGATGCGGAAAAACATAAAATGGTTTACATAAAGAGAATAACAGAGCTTGCCGCTGCCCGCAGTAAGTTCTATGCGACATATGATTTTACTTCCCTGCCGTTAAACGGCATGAAGATCATTGACAGCGAAAAATTGAGAAACATGGATGCATCCCAAAAAATCAAGTATCTGACAGCAACATTTGACAATATATATGACCCTGCCAAAAATAGAAACAGGTTTAACCATACTGACTGCTTTTCTTTTAACGGCTATGAAAAAATCCTTGTGAGCAACTATCTGCAGGGCAAAGGCATAGACAGGAAGAACTGGAAGCGTTATACAAAGGGAGTCTTGCCATCTAAATTTGATTTTTATCTTCAACTTGCATTTTATTTAACTATTCCATCATCCGATGAGATAGAAAAATTTGTGAATCTGCATGGGTATTCCATCAAAAGCCCTATGCTACTCTTTTGTGATATTTTGGGTGGAAATCATATTTTATATAGAGACTTGTGCAGATGGATCGATGCTGGTATCGACTACAACCTGATCAATGAAATGTGCGGGTTAAAACTGCAAATAAAAGAAATCAGAAAAAAGAAAAGCGCCTCCTAAGGCCGAGGTGCTTTTCCAACATTTTTCAAAAATAGGAGATGGCTCATCACGGTTCCCGTTTGTGGTAATGTTTCAATTTTCTATAGCAGCATCGAGTCTGTCTCCGTTGCCTCAGGGACTTACCTGAATAATAACAAGTCTTAATGGGAGCCGCAATTCGCCTTAATATAATATAGACGCCTTATAAAAATATATTTCCCTATTATGCACGATCTCAGGTATGTATCCAGATAGTACTCCGCAAAATTTTCATATGCTGCGGAATCTTCATCATTCAACAAAGCGGCGGTGAACAGGCTTAAATTACCACTCACCGCCGTTTTATGTTTTGCTTGCAGTGTCCTGATACCTTCTTTCGTTCTTTGAATTATGTAAACCAATTTGCTTATCGCAACAATTTCTGTAATAGCCCACTGTAAATCTCGGTCAGATAAACATGGCTGTCAGACAATATATATCCCTTTATCGGTCTCCCCCAATCATCGCAAAATGTTCCAGTGCCTCCTTAATATACATCTCCTTTTCTTCCGTACATTGTTTTGCGGCATAATTTTCATTTTTCGACTGGTGGTAGTTCTTCCGCATGTCCAAACCATATTTTTTCTTCACCTGTGCGATATAAGCCGTATGTACCTTTACACCATGTTTCTCCATAACATAATCTTTAATCTGCTGATAAGTAGCCGCTTTCTCTGATGCAGTAACATCCAACTCACATAAGTCCAGTTCTACATCAATATAATCGTCTGGTTTTAGTTGGGACAAAAGTACAACCGTCTCCACATTCCCCGTAAAAGGAAACATATCCACCGGCGTGATCTCCCGCACCCGGTAGCCGCTCTTCCCCGTCAGGTACTTCAAATCCCTTGCAAGCGTCTCTGGCTCACAGGAAATATAGACCACCCGCTTCGGGCGTATGCGAAGCAGCGCGTCCAAAAACTCCTCCGTGCTGCCGCTTCTGGGCGGATCCATAAACACCACGTCCACATTTTCCCCGGCGTCAGCCATCTGCGTCAGGAAACGTCCCGCGTCGTTCTGATAAAAATCCGCGTTTTTGATCTGGTTGATTTTGGCGTTTGTGACGGCGTCCCGCACCGCGTCCTTGTTTAACTCCACACCGATGACTTTCCCCGCCTGTCCCGCCACGGCGAGGGCAATGGTGCCGATGCCGCAGTAGGCGTCCACCACTGTCTCCTTCCCCGTAAGTTTTGCGTACTCCGCCGCCTTCGCGTAAAGCGTCTCGGTCTGCACGGAATTGACCTGATAGAAGGATTTCGCGGATATCTTGAACCGCCTGCCGCAAAGCTCGTCCTCGATATAGCCTTTTCCGTAAATAACCTGCTCCTTCTCCCCAAGTACCATGCTGGTCCTCTTGTTATTCACGTTGACGAGAATCGTGGTAATCTCCGGATATAGTTTACATAACTCATTTACAAAATTCTTTTTTGACGGTAAGATCGGCGAGCCAAGTACAAGCACCACCATTATCTCCCCTGTGACATGTCCCACCCGGACAAGCACATGACGTAGCAGACCGTAGCCGCTGTCCTCGTCATATGCCTTCAGCTTAAAGGACTTCGCCAGTTCGCGCACAGTCTGAATGATCTCTCCCGCCTTTTGGTTCTCTAAAAGGCAGCTTTCCACAGGTACTACTCTATGGCTCTTCTCCTGATAAATCCCGGAGACAATTCCCCTTCCCTTCTGGAACGCAAAGACCGCATGGACCTTATTGCGGTAATGCGCCGGCTCCTCCATGCCGACGATCGGCATCACTTTCCCATATTCCTTTAAGAGCAGTTCCACCTGCTTCTGCTTTCTCTTTAGCTGCTCTTTATAAGGCATGTCCACCAACTGACAGCCCCCGCATTTTCCGGAAACCGGGCAGAGGCTTTTCTTTTTCTGTGCTGCATCCTTCTCTTTTCCTGTATTCCTGCTGTCCGCTCTCTTCTTTTCCATCTCCAAGCAATTCTCCTCTGCATACTTAAATTCGGCGAAAACACTCTCCATGCCGCCCATCATATGATCTGTCTGTCGCGTTATAAACAAGTTTCCTGTTCAAATCCGTTCAAAAAAACCCCGGGAAATCTCCCAGGGTCATTTTATCATATTCTCTGCATTTATGACAGCCCGCTTACGCCGACGCGATCTGCACGCTCTCTATCCCCGCTGCTAAATCTCTGGCAAGAGTCGTGTCCGCCTCGTTGATATGTATCGTAAACACTTCCTGCCTGCTGCCTGCGTTTCCAAGCAGACGCTCCCAGAAACTGCGCTCCTGCCATTCCACAAAGAAGGAAATGCGGTTGGACACCAAAAGCTTTTCCAGTTGGTCCTTGCTCTCCTCATTATATACCTTACAGAAAGATATCTCGTGATTAAAAAATAATGCGTTCAGATTCAGCGCCGCCATATCGCCACCTCCAAGCCCCTCATTCTCTTACGCCGCGATTAGCTTTATGTTAACTGTCTTTACACATTATATAACGCTATTCTGCCAAAATGCAAGATTTTTCTACATTTTCCACAATATGACCAAATATTTATGTAAATCTTGTGGAAAATCACACCTCCGTCCACGGCGTATGCAGGTTTTCCAGCCAATAGACCTTCCTCATCTCGTACTGCTCGTTGATCCAGTCCGCCGCCTGTTCCACGCCCTCCGCAGTGAGGGGCACCTCCGTCGAGGTTTTCTTTTCGTCGGGCGTGCGGTAAATACCGAGCGGTTCCGGCCAAACGGTTACCCGTATCACGTCCTCCTCGCCGCTCTTTACCTTTTTCAAAAGGTATCGCATCCCGTCCATACTGCCGGAATACTCTTCCTTCTTTATGTAGTTCAAAGGGTGAAACGTTTTCTTGTCAATCATCGGTATGCTCCTCTGTCATTTCTCCTGTTCCTGATAAAATGTAAAAATCTCCGCAAGATACGGTTCCAGCCGTTCCCCCGGCATCCGATAAATCTCATGTCCGGAATCCACCGCAATTTTCCTGCCGTTTGGGATGCGCCTCAAAAAAAGTTCCTGCTCCCTCGCCCGCACAAAAGTATCCTGTTTCGCCTGAAACAACAGTACCGGAATGCGGATGCCCGCGGCGTTTTTAGGTGAAACGGCTCTTTTTCCCGCCCTCATTGCCTCCAGAGCCCATCCGTAGGTGGCGCAGCTTATCTGGTACGCCCGTTCCTCACACCGCCGTTTCAGATAATACTTGTGGCGGGATAAGGAGTCACAGCCGCCGCCCTCAAATGGTTCCTGCGGGTCAAAGCCGCTCATGGTAAAAAGTCTGCTCTTCTTTTTCCCCGCAAGCGCCGCCCCACGGCAGAGCAGCCCCGCCGCGAAATCCGGCACGCCGCCGTTGTTGATCCCATACATGGGCGCGTTCAGCACCGCCTTCTGAAAGATTCCCGGATGCCACTCCAGATACAGCGTCCCGATACACCCTCCCATGGAATGGGCGTACAAATATACAGGTTTTCCGCCGGTTTCCGGCAATACATCTTTCTCTATAAAATGATGCAAATCCTCCACATACAGGGAAAAGTCCTCGACGTGAACCAGTTCCGGGTCATCCACTTCCCGAAGCGATCTCCCGTGCCCGCGATGCTCCGGCATCGCTACCTGATATCCCATCTGATACATATAATAAATCAGTTCGTAATATTTTTCGCAGGACTCGGTAAAACCGTGGCTGATGACGATCGTTCCTTTCTTCTCCCGCCGCCCGTAAAACTCATAATACAAATCCGCGCTTTTCCCCCGGACGACCCTTTCCCGCAGGTATGGCTCCGCCGTCTCCATCATCCACGCCGCATACCGCTCCTCGTCCGGGCAATGACAAACCGATTCCGCACACCCGTATACTCTCCGCGTTTCCATCCCGTCATCCCTCCCGTTTTCCATAGACGGATTTCATACCGGCAATCAGCAGTTCCACAAACAATTCCAGCTTTTTATCCGAATCCACGATCGCATCGCTTGACAGCAGGTCGCCCGCCGCCTGTTTCTGCATCACACTCATAATACCCGTTGTCACCGCATAATACAACTCCTGCGTCTCCACGCAGCCGTCGATGCTGCCGTCCTGCTTTCCCTTCTGAATCGCATCGCACAGACAGGGACGCAGACTGTCCACCGCCTGCTCATATGCCGAAAGCTGCTCCGGTTTCACTCTGTGGGACAAGAGAAAACCGTCCAGATTATGAATCACGCGAAATCCCTCCCTGTGTTCTCGGTAAAACGAAAGCGCGGCGCGAATCAGGCTCTCCACCTGCTCCATCCCGCTTTTTGCCTGAAATTCCGGCGTGTCTGACCACTGCTTCATAAAGTCATAGACCGTTATCCAAAACCACTTCCCACATTCCAACGCAAGCGTCTCCTTATTCGCAAAATAGCGGTAAAGCGTTGCCTCTCCAAACGCCGCCTCTGCCGCAATCTCAGAAAAGGAAGCCGCCTCCACACCTTTTTTAGCGAAGCAGGAAAACGCCGCCTCGATCATCTTCTGTTTCCGTTCTTCATTTTCCGTTTTGCGTTCATTTTCCCGCATCTGCTTTAAATCCATACTCACTCCCCACCGTCAATCACCGCATTAATCTTCTTTTCATTATAGAACAGCAGAACGATTCCGCCTGTCGCCGCCAGTGCGCAGGACACGCCTGCCACCACCCGGTAACCGTCCCCGCCGCTGCCGATTGTCGCAAGCGCAGTAAACAGCAGCATGGACACGCTCTGCCCCAGCTTAAAAGCGAACGTGCGCGCCGCGTAAAACATACCCTCTCTGTTCTCCCCGGTCTTTCTTGAATCGCTCTCGGAAATGTCAGCCACCATAGCCTGCGGCAGAATACCGAAAACCGCCATAGGAAATGCTGCCGCCGCCACAAGGATAAAGCCCTGAACCACCGGCGGGATCACGCCAAGCGCGTCTCCCATCAGCGCCGTATACCCAAAGCAGAGGGCAAAGAGCGCAAACGCCGTCAGCACCAGATTGCGCTTGCCGAATTTCCTCGTCAATATATTTACCGGCACATAAAACACGAGCGACAACGCCGTCATTACCACAAAAAATACCGTTGACATGCTCTCCGAAAGCCCAAGCAGGGACGTCACAAAAAAAGGCAGCCCTGTCTGGAACATGGTAAGCCCAATCCAGTAAAAAATATCGGAACCCACAAAGATACAAAACTCCCTATTTCGGAAGGTCTTAACAAGAGAAGAAAATGCCGTTCCCTCCGCCGGCTGGGAGTTCACATACTCTTTCTCCCGGATGGCAAACACCGGAACCTGCATACAGATAAAAGCAACCACCGCTAACAGGGCGAAAGTCACGCGCATCGCCGTCACCCGCCCAAGAGAAGGCTCCATCAGTCCCCAGATGACCGGCGCCACATACGCCAGAGCCGTACCCACAATGAAGGTCAGCGAAATCGCCGTGCTGATGTTAAGCCGCTCCTCCTGATTATGTCCCAGCTCCGGAATCAAAGCGTTAAAAGGCGTGCAGTAAGCAGTAATAGAAAGATAATAGCACAGAATAAACACCAAGAGCCAGACTGCGTTCATAGCGGTGATATGTCCTACCGGCGCACAGAACACCATGACCGTAGAAAAAGCAAGCGGAAAAGACGCCCATTTCAAAAAGGGAATCCGCCGCCCAAGCTTGGATTTACACCGGTCTGACAAAGACGCAATCCACGGATCCGTTACCGCGTCAAACACACGTCCAAGAGCCGTGATCGCCCCTATTACGGTGAACACGCCGAGCAGCACCCGCCCCTGCGGAATAAACAGCGTCTGTCCCGCCGCCTGCGCCGTCTCGTCCGGCTGATAAAAATACACCAGCCAGTTAGAAATCAACCCTGACAGCATCGCCCAGCCAAGCTGCCCGACTGCCAGTAACCATATTTTGCCATTCGATAGTGATTTCATGCCGCACCTCCACGCGCTTTCCTGTTTTTTCTCTTTTTGTTTTGATAGTGCAACCATCTTATTGATAGTTTCACTATCATTATAGTTGACCATTCATCAAATTGCAATAAATATTTCCAGTATTTGCATGAGCAATACAATCCAAAATGGGAGGGTCGCGCGGGGATGAGGGATAATTAAAAGTTATC
>CAJURQ010000055.1 GCA_910588955.1 uncultured Lachnospiraceae bacterium | reverse complement strand
TTAATCTGCAGGAAAGCTGCGGTAGATGGGTACTTTATTTCGCCGCGGTACAACAGGAGGAACTGCCAAAGTCGCAGAAGTTATAACGCAAGCATGGGGAATGCCTGTAACAAAAATTGATTTGTCCAATGCGGAAACAGATTATTCGTCACTTCACTTAGAAAAGGAAGATATTGCAATTATCGCTGTTCCCTCTTATGGCGGGCGTGTGCCAAGTCTTGCCGTCCAAAGAATTTCCGACATTCATGGCGATCATACGCCATGTGTCATTGTTTGTTTATATGGAAACAGGGCATATGAAGACACTTTGGTTGAATTAAATGATGTTGCGGAGAAAAGTGGTTTTAAAGTAATTGCTGCTATTGCCGCAGTTGCAGAGCATTCTATCATGCACCAGTATGCGGCAGGCAGACCGGACACGGAAGACAAGATCGAGTTAAGCTGTTTTGCGAAAAAATTTTTAGAAAAAATAAACAGTGATTCCACCAAATTTCCTGCACTGCAAATTCCGGGCAACCGCCCCTATAAGAAAGCCGGCGGGGCTGATTTGGTTCCCAAGGCGGGCAATACCTGTACAAACTGTGGGCTTTGTGCGAAACAGTGTCCGGCGCAGGCAATCAGCAAAGAGAATCTAAAAGTCGCAGACAGCAAAAAGTGTATTTCATGCATGCGATGTGTTGTACAATGCCCTCACTCAGCCCGTAATGTGAATGGAGCTATGGTTTCTGTTGCAGCATTAGCAATAAAAAAAGCCTGTTCAGTAAGAAAAGGTAATGAGTTATATATTTAATGCTTGTGATTGAATAGATAGATAGAATGAATAAGATGGATTCCGCAGACATAGGCATTGTGGAAAAGAAAATGGGGATTCGTGGTTCTGCCACATATGAGTTGGTTTTCCAAAACTGTAAAATTCCAAAAGAAAATCTATTAGGGGAATTGGGAAAAGGCTTTAAGATGGCTCTCATGACCTTAGACGGCGGACGTATCGGTGTAGCTGCACAGGCAAAGCAGGATCATGAGCCGTTTTCACATCTTGCCGCTATGGGTAAATTATATGCAGCAGAAGCCGCCACAAATGTGACACGCCGATGCGCCCAGCTTGCAGGTTATGACGGATATTCAAGAGATTTCCCGTTTTTTAATGCGTGATGCAAAGATTACGGAGATTTATAAGGGTACAAGCGAAGTACAGAGAATGGTTATATCTTCATGGATGGGCATTAAGTAATTTGCGGCACATTCTCTGTTTTAGTAATGCCGTACCACTTCAAACCGCTCCAGATCCACGCTCTCTCGGTCTCGGATTCCCGCCTTCTGCTTCGCTATGGCAATCTGCTCCTCCACCGTGTCCACGCCCTCCAGATTCGGCAGAAGCAGCCCGCGCTTTGCACCTTTTGTCACAATGATGCCATACCGGGTTACGTCCAGTTCCTCCGGCGAGACAATTTTCTCAGTCTCCCCCAGCACGTCAACGCTGATCGTCAGGCGGTCCACCTCCCACTCTTCCACGGGGGCGAATCTGGGGTCCTCCGAACAGGCGCTGACCGCATTGTGCATGATCTCTTCCGCAAGCGACTCTCTGACCGCCCGGATCGTCCCGATACAGCCCCGCAGTCTTCCGTCCTCCTTCAAAGATACAAACGCGCCCGCTCTGTTTTGGTACAGTTCCTCCGGCAGCCCCTTGGGCATTTCCGGAAGCTTCCCCGTCTCTACGAACGCCTCAATGGTGTACCTTGCCAGCCTGACGTAAGCATCTTCCTGTTTCCGTCTGGCGAGAACCTTCATCCGCTCCTTCTCCTCATACCGCTCCAGAAAATTCCGTGTGCCGTCATCACCAAGAGGGCGATACGTGCATACACCGTAACCCACCCCGAAAGGTCCCTCATAGGAAAGCTGTTTTGACTCCACGCCAGTTTTGTCAAACGCGCCCGCCATGATGGTGAAAGAGCGGTGCCCGCACTCCGCCGCCTTCTCGCAGAAATCCTCCGAGAACTCCAACAGCTCACCAAACGCGCCCCTGCCCATCACATCCATGATCCGCGCGTCGTAGACAGGTCCCTCCTCCTGATAGCCGTAGGGTCCGTCCTCCTTCAGCTTGTGGGACAGGTCGCCGCTGGCAATCACTACCGTGTTCCGTCCAAGGGTCTGCGCCGCCTCCCTGATGCACTGTCCCAGACGGTAATGCGCCGTCAATGGCAAACCCGACAGACCAATCCTTACCAGACGGTATCCCGTCCAGAATTGATTGACGAAATACAGGGGCACCATGATGCCGTGATCCAGCTTTCGCTCCCGTTCCCCCAGCGTCCCCGCCGGCAAGCCGGACGCACCGGCTTTCTCACACAGCACACGCACAAATTCCGTATCATAGGCGACTTCCATGGAAGTCCGCGCGGCGCGAAACTGCCCGAAGTCACCCTTGGCACCCTGCCCGGGCGAGATGTGGAAATAGTCCGCATACATGATCTGGTGTGGGGACAGGAGCACGATCGTTTCCGGCTGCAGACGCCCGACCGCCTCCGCTACTTTTTGGTACGCATCAATCG
The DNA here is from genome assembly GCA_910588955.1 of uncultured Lachnospiraceae bacterium. Taxonomy (GTDB): domain Bacteria; phylum Bacillota; class Clostridia; order Lachnospirales; family Lachnospiraceae; genus UBA3282. The sequence continues at coordinate 5,214 of CAJURQ010000055.1, read as the reverse complement.
TCCTCTGAATTTTCTTTTCCTCCCCTTTGCCCACATCAGGTATGATGAGCGGCGGGTGCGGCACCATGAAGCCTGCTGAAATTCCCATGTCAATCCTCTTTCCGGAGCATTTTTATCCTGTCTCCTGTCGGTTTTACAAATTCAATTTATTTTTCTACAAAAATCCTCTGTCCTTTGCATAACATCCTTTAAATTCTCAATATTTTTCAAAGTATCGTCACATTCGAGGGAGTGGTTGCATCCCTCGTAAACCGTTATCGGAATATGATTTTCCTCGGAAAGGCGAATGATCTCCTCCGTGCTGCTCCACGGATCAGCCGTTCCTATAAAAGCGACCGCCCGATCCGGCGCAAACAGAAAAGTCTGTGCCAGAGGCGTATACAGGATGTGCCTAGCCCTGCTTAATTCATACTTTTTTGCGTAGGATGCCGCAATGATGGTGCCGATGCTTTTGGAGACAAAAAGCACGTCGTCGTAATCAGACCAGACCATATCCGCCAGTTCCGCTTCTGCCTGCGCATACAACGCTTCATACGCCTCATTCATTTTCTCTTCGTCGCCGCGGATATTTCCAGCTTGATAGGTGTAGCTGATATTTCTATACTCTTGATATCCCTGTTCGCAGGCGATCTTCCTGCCGTAATATAACAGAGGTTTGTCGCAATGGTATCCTATGCCCGGAAAATAGACTGCTATCTTTGCCATGATTGTTTCCTTTCCAGTTCCTGCCTTCACACGCCGGATCCTTTTCCTCGTCTTGTCTGCTTACTTATGTGTTTATGGTAGCACAAAGCAGCTGTCATTACAATGCGATTCCCCCGCTGCTATTCCGCTCAGGACCTCACATGGACTTACTTTACTCAAACTTCCCACACCAGTTGGTGTGCTGAACCTTGAAAAATCAATACTGTAGCCCATAAAAAAGGCACAAACCTGCACTTGATGGTATAATTGAATTGCGAATAACAATCACACAGCAAGGAGATTTATGCCATGTCAAGTATACCATATAATGCTGAAAACGGAAATGAGATTTCTAGCTCTGTCACAAATTTTATGACCCAATTCCAAATCGGGAAACTTCTTTTCAAATGTAATGCCGGTAAAGCAAAAGGGATTCCGGTAATCGAAGTGTTTCGATACCTGTTCTGTCTCATTTTCTCGGATCGAAGCATGTATATGCAGTGGAAAACAGGCATATTTGATGGTTCATTCTGCAAGAACACCGTTTATCGCTTCCTCAATAATGCGAAGATTAACTGGTCTCGGTTCACAACCTTGCTTTCAAGCCGTATCATTAATGATTTTATGAAGCCTCTTACAGATGAGAGCCGCAAAGATGTCTTCATTATTGATGACAGCCTGTTTGATCGTTCCCGTTCAAAGAAAACGGAACTTCTGGCAAAAGTCTTCGAACACTGCTCCATGAAGTACAAGCGTGGTTACCGTATGCTGACACTTGGATGGTCCGATGGGAACTCCTTTGTTCCGGTCAACCATTGCCTTCTGTCGGCAGCCGACGATAAAAATCTGCTCTGCAAAGCCGCAAGCTTCGATGGACGTTCTCTTGCCGGGAAATGGCGGAAAGAATCCAGACGAAAAGCAACAGAAGTCTTGATTGACCTGATCAGAGCAGCACAATCATCTGGAGTTTCTGCAAAATATGTGCTGTTCGACAGCTGGTTTTCATCACCCAAGACCATCACCGCCTTAAAGACAAACTGCGAATTGGACACAATCGCAATGGTTAAGAAAAGCAGTAAAATCAAATATGGCTATCAGGGTGGCAGATACAGCATCAAAGAAATCTATAAACAGTGCAGAAAACGCAGAGGACGCTCCAAATATCTGCTTTCCATTGACGTAACCGTTGGTGACGAGGCAATTGAGGCAAAAATCGTCTGTGTCCGGAACAAAAGCAAGAAAAAAGACTGGCTTGCCATCATCAGCACGGACACAGCTATCTCAGCGGAAGAAATCATCCGTGTTTATGGGAAACGCTGGGATATAGAGGTGTTTTTCAAAACCTGTAAATCCTATCTGCATCTGGTAAAGAAGTGCCGGAGTCTGTCCTATGATGCTTTGACTGCTCATGTATCCATTGTTTTTGCGCGATATATGATGCTTGCAGTTACACAGCGGTGCAATACCGATGACAAAACGATTTGTGAACTATTTTTCCGTCTCATGGATGAACTGGATGACATCACTTTCAGTCAATCAATGAGGATTATCATAGATGCACTAATGGGTGTCGTTATGGAATATTTCCACATCACAGAACAACAGCTGGAGAAATTGACCGCCAGCTTTGTTCAGAGACTGCCAAAGTACATGCAAAAAGCATTGGAGTATGGTTCAGCGGCTGCCTGATTGCTATTTTATAATCTATAGTATTGATTTTTCAAGGAGCAAATCCCATTTTTAATGTGGGAAGTTTGAGTTAATGATTATAAAATCAAGAGGGTGGATTATTGCATTAATATCTGTTTAAATGATTTTATTCCCGCATATGATCCTGCACTAATAATGAATCTTATCAAGAGAAGCGATATACCACAACATTACGAAGAATGGATGGTGTATGATTACGATGCACACAGAAAGAAACGCCGACCTAAAAGTTTTTACCTGTACAGTAAATCTGTCAATATAAATTGTTACAGCAAGTATCTACACTTACTAAATCGCTCACAAGAAAACGTTGAAAAAAGATATGCTCCAATTTCCCCAGAAATTATTGATGCCTCTCGCAACATCATCCGTTTTGAGGTGCAATGTAAATACCATAAAACTTATTCCCTTTCACAGCAAGCTGAAAATTTAGGAAATAACAGCCTCAATAAATATAAAAGTCTTCTCCATCCTGTCAAATGTATTGAAATTATCAGCAGTTATTACAAAAAAATAATCGGAAAAAGGCGATTGGTATACCCTGCCGGAAGCTGTCCGTATCATACAGTCAAAAAATTTCAACAGCCAAAAGGAACAGCGTTTGATCAGCGCAGTAAAAGATGTCAGCCAGTGCCGCAGTCTGGCTAAGGCAAAAGCCTCCTGTCAAGATAAAGAACTGAACGCTTTTAAGAATACCCTCAAAGAATTAGCCGTTCTCAATATCAATCCTGTTACGATTCCCAGAGAATGGAATATTAAACATATACCAAATTTTCTAAGAGCTTATTTTACAGAAGTAATGAAGGAATTTTCAGAATTTAGTAATCTGGATGTGAATTTATGTACGGCACAGGGATATCTGGATTATTGTAAAATATTCAAATGTCCCCCTATATAATATTTTCGGTCCCCTTAAATTGAGGTAGAACAATGACTCCACAGATATCCAGATACTGCTGATTTCACAAATGGCGCAAGACTGAACCCTCTTGCGCCAAACGTGAGTTACTCTTCCTTCCATTTTCTTTGACTACTATCTCGCTATTTTTATAAAATTGTCTTCGTACACGTTTCTACTATAAATTAATGGTCGTCTGCATTCTTTAATAGCAAATCTATCTCTTCCAGACTCATATCTGGCTGTTCCTGTTTTTCCTTGGTATAATCCCCATATCCCATATCATACTGCTGCATAAATTTTACCATTCCGACAGGTCCCAGTGCCTCCTGCAACGCTTTCACTCCTGCATTCCTCACATCAATCGGACTGCTTAAATTAACATCTACCATTCAGATTACCTCCCATGCAAACCTAAGTGGGTTGATTACCCTCGTTCCCAGCTTCAATTTTTCTGCCATTTTTTCAAGTTTATCGTCAGTAGTTAGAAATACATCTGCATTAACTTCTTCCGCAGATGCAATGTGCAGGCTGTCAAATGCCCGTATCTTTGAAACTGACATGATTTCTACAGACCGTTTCTTGATATTTTCTGTATATGGTATATGCATACCCGCCACGCGATACAGGTCAAATACCTTCTGTTTCTTATTTTCATCCTGCATACGGTTCATCTCAAGTTCCAGTACTTCGCTTCCGGCTATAACCACCTGTTTCATCTGTCCCATTTTTAGGACTGTCAAAATAACTTCACTTTCCAAGTGGATACGCTCTTGTGTCTGGTCATCAAATGGTCTGTTATAGCAGCAATTGTCCAGATAAATTATCATCTACGGCATCCTCCTGCTTCTTTTCTTTCTTTTTACATTGTACTTTATTTCAGGTATTTATTCAATCACTCTTATTTTTAACATGCATCAGCTTTTAATTTTAAACAATATATATTTGCTGTGGTATCAGATGGTATAATGACATACATGCCACCCTTGCTATTGCTTATGTGTTAATATCGAGTTCATAAGATAATGAAGGGAACAATAAGCCGCACAATATATCAATACTTTAGGAAGCGCATAATCTCTTCCATCTCCATCCTCCATTCCGAATCGGTAAGCCACAGCGCCATATGCCGCGCCACACTCATTATATGCTGTAATAACACGGTCAACCGCTTTTTTCTGCTCAGACGTAAAATTCAGGCTGTCCATTATGTCTGATGCTGACCGTTCTTCTTCCAACGCATTCTGATAATATTTATCTCTTTTTAGAAACTCATCCAAATCAGTCACTGTCCTGTGTGCCGCAATTATTTCAAGTAACCCATTTTCCTTCATTCTGTCCACCTCATTTACAGGTATAAAAAGAGCAAATCATCCTATCAACGATAAGACTTCCTGCTCTTTATATCCATCACAACAAACCTCTGCCGTCACGCAACAATCTTCAACACTTCCTCATCTCTGCTGTACATGTATACGTGATAGGACAGCCGCTCTTCAATATCTACCTGTGTATCATATAGACCGTCAAATTCCAATCCGCCAAATCCCGTGTTTTCTGATAAGAGTTGTAAAGTGTTGACGTGGATTATTTATGTTTTTTTCAAGGCACTCATTGATAATCAGCTTTTGCACTCTGTCCTTAAAGGTTTTGTCAGTGTCTTTACTGAAATGTACTTTGACGGTGTAAGTGGTGTTCCCCAACTTTCTCTTGAAACTGTGGGGGTGTTGCTCGTTTTTGGTTTCTGCCATATTCTCTGCTCCTTTACAATAAAATAGAGCGCATAGATTTTTTTCTATACGCTCTGACGCTGTGTTAATTGTCCTGCTTTAGTTTCATAAAAGTTAGTTGACAGATTAGGAAATTAAATATATTGTACCGCGGCGAAATAAAGTACCCATCTACCGCAGCTTTCCTGCAGA
>CAJURQ010000054.1 GCA_910588955.1 uncultured Lachnospiraceae bacterium | reverse complement strand
GGCGGCAACCTTCTCCGAGAGGGCGTTGAAGGACGCCACCATCATCTCGAAGGTCCTTTTCTCGATAGATACTATTTCCATAAGCAAAACATTTCAGAGTTTGCCACAAAGGTAACGTCACAGCCGTGAACACGAGCCGTTTCCCGCTAAAAGGCTGTATGTTGCGCTGTCTGTCCGGGTTACGGAGCCATTTCCCATAAAAATCTTACGTGAGACACGTAGTGAGCTGTTAAAGCCCCTTTGGTTTATTGCCGAATTTTGCCACAGAAACCAAAAGAAAGGACTGAATATGAAAGTGATAACGATGGAAAGTTCCGCCTTCACCGCATTGACGGAACAGATAGCCGAGATAGCGGCACACGTGCGTGCCGTTTCCGGCGGGAGGAAGGAAGAATCCCCCGACAGGCTGCTCACCACCCGCGAGGCGGCGCACCTGCTGAACGTGAGTTGCCGCACCCTCCAGCGCATGCGCAGCGAACAGCGCATCGCCTATGTCGTGCTGCGCGGCAAGTGCCGCTACCGCCAATCGGAAATCGACCGCCTGCTTGCGGACTGCACCGTGGTGGAGGACACGGCGACACCGACGGAACTGAAACGCAACCACACGCTGCGCACGGGCGGCGGCAAACCCAGAGGAAGGAGGACGTGACGTATGGAACTGCTTACCCGAAACAATTTCGAGGACTGGATGCGGAAACTGACGGAACGGCTCGACCGTCAGGACGAACTGCTGCTTTCCTTGCAGCCGTCCGGCAAAGCCCCGGACCCGATGGACCGTATCAGGATGTTCGACAACCAGGACCTCTGCATGCTGCTCCAGATCAGCAAGCGCACCCTGCAACGCTACCGCAGCACCGGCGCGTTGCCGTACAAGACGCTCGGCAAAAAGACCTATTACAGCGAGGAGGACGTGCTGACGTTCCTTTCCGGACACGTAAAGGACTTCAAAAAAGAAGATATAGCCTTCTACAAGGCTCGTATCCATAATTTCTTTCAAAAATAACCATTAAAACATTTTTCAGATGGCAAAGAAAAAAGACGAAAAGGACGTGCTGGTTGTCCGTGACGAGAAGACGGGCGAAATCAGCGTGGTAGCCGGGCTGAACGCCGACGGCTCCCCCAAGCGCACCCCCGCGAAAGCGGAGAACGCGCAAAGTTTCCTGCAATTCGACCGCCACGGCGACGTGCTGGACAACTTCTTCAAGAACTTCTTCCGGCAGTGCAAGGAACCCAGCCGCTTCGGTTTCTACCGTGTCGCGGCAGACCAAGCCGACAAACTGCTGGAGGTTATCAAGGACTTGCTGAAAGACCCCGACGGCAACAAGGAGATGCTTGCGCCCCACAAGGTGGACACCTCCGGCTACGAAAAGAAAGTACAGGAGGAGCAGTCCGCCGAAAAGCAGGAACAACCGGAACAGAAACAAGATGACGAACCTAAAAAACAGGAAGAAATGGAACAGAAAAACGAACAGAATCAGGAAAGCCCGCAACAGACGCAGGGCAACCGGGGCTACCAGCCCATCGACGAGAGCAAGATCAACTGGCAGGAGCTGGAGGAGAAATGGGGCGTGAAACGCGACGACCTTGAGAAGTCCGGCGACCTGACCAAGATGCTCAACTACGGCAAGTCCGATTTGGTGAGAGTGTCGCCCAATTTCGGCGGCGAGGCTTTCGAGCTGGACGCGCGCCTCTCCTTCAAGAAAGACAGCGAGGGTAATGTCAGCCTTGTGCCGCACTTCATCCGCAAGGAGCAGAAACTCGACGAGTACAAGGAACACAAGTTCTCCGACGATGACCGGAAGAACCTGCGCGAAACGGGCAACCTCGGCAGGGTCGTGGACCTCGTGGACAGGGAAACGGGCGAGATCATCCCCTCGTTCATCAGCATAGACCGCAAGACGAACGAGATCACCGACATCCCGGCAAACAAGGTGCGCATACCGGAGCGCATCGGCAAGACGGAAATCACCAAGCAGGAGCAGGACATGCTCCGCGCCGGGCTGCCCGTGCGCGACAAACTTATCGAGCGCAAGGACGGCAGGAAGTTCGTCACCACCCTTCAGGTGAACGTGGAGCAGCGCGGTGTGGAGTTCGTGCCGGGGACCGGCAGGTCGCCCCGTGCCGCACAGGCACAGGAAGCCAAGAACAATCCCATACAGGGACAGGCACAGGACGCGGAGAACGCCGCAGCCATACAGAACGGGCAACGCCGCAACTCGTGGACGAACGCCGACGGCAGTATCCGCCCCATCAGCAAATGGAGCGGCGTGGAGTTCACCGAGCAGCAGAAAGCCGACTACGTGGCGGGCAAAGCCGTGAAACTGGAGAACGTGACCGACAAGCAGGGCTTCCACGCCACGATGTACATCAGGTTCAATCCGGAGAAAGGACGCCCGTACCGCTACGACACCGACCCCGACAACGCGCAGAAAGTCGCCCCGTCCAACGAGAGCCGCACGCAGGTGGCGGTGAACAGCGAGGGCAAGACCAACGAGGCTACCAAGAACCTGAAAGAACCGTTGCGGAAGGGACAGACCGCCCCGAAGGACACCGCACAGCAACAGCAGCAGGAGAAGCCGCAGAAAAGAAACAATAAGGGCATGAAGATGTAATCCGGTGTCCGCCACTAAATCCGAAGTACCATTTGTAAAATTCAAAACGACAGAAAAATATGAAGACAATCATTGCTGAAAAGCCATCCGTGGCACGTGAGATCGCCCGCATCGTCGGAGCTACAAAGAGAGAGGAAGGATATTTCGAGGGAGGCGGCTACGCCGTGACATGGGCGTTCGGACACCTCGTCCAGCTTGCCATGCCCGACGGCTACGGCATACGCGGCTTCGTCCGCGACAACCTGCCCGTCATACCGGATACCTTCACGCTCGTCCCCCGTCAGGTAAAGACGGACAAGGGCTACAAGCCCGACAGCGGCGTAGTGTCGCAGATCAAGACCGTCGCCCGGCTATTCAAGGAAAGCGAACAGATCATCGTGGCGACCGACGCGGGGCGCGAGGGAGAGCTTATCTTCCGATACCTCTACCATTACACCGGATGCGCCACGCCTTTCGTGCGCCTCTGGATAAGCTCGCTCACCGACAAGGCTATCCGCGAGGGATTACGCAACCTCGAAGCGGGCGACAAATACGACAACCTCTACCTTGCCGCCAAAGCGCGGAGCGAATCGGACTGGCTCGTGGGCATCAACGGCACGCAGGCACTCTCCATCGCCGCCGGACACGGCACATATTCCGTCGGGCGGGTGCAGACACCCACGCTGGCGATGGTGTGCGCACGTTACTGGGAGAACCGCCGCTTCACGCCCGAACCCTTCTGGCAGCTCCATATCGCAACAGACGGTTGCGACGAAGGAGTGGTGAAGTTCTCCTCTTCCGAGAAATGGAAAGAGAAAGGACCTGCCACAACGCTATATAATAAGGTAAAGGAAGCAGGCACAGCCACCGTCACGAAAGCCGAGCGCAAGGAGAAGACGGAGGAAACACCACTTCTCTACGACCTGACCACGCTCCAGAAGGAAGCGAACGCCAAGCACGGCTTCACCGCCGAACATACGCTTGAAATCGCGCAGAAGCTCTATGAAAAGAAACTTGTCACCTATCCGAGAACCGGCAGCCGCTACATCCCCGAAGACATGTTCGCCGAAATCCCCAAGCTGCTCGCCTTCATCGGCAGCCTGCCCGAATGGAAAGAAAAAGTCAATCCGAAGGCAGTGCCGACACGCCGCAGCGTGGACGGCGGCAAGGTGACGGACCACCATGCCCTGCTCGTCACGGGCGAGAAGCCGCTGTTCCTCTCCAAAGAAGACAATACCGTCTATCAGATGATTGCCGGGCGCATGATCGAGGCTTTCTCCGAAAAATGCGTCAAGGACACCGCCACCGTCACGGCGGAATGTGCCGGAGTGGAGTTCGTGGCAAAAGGCTGCATCATCAGGCAAGCCGGGTGGCGTGCCGTCTATGGCGTGGAAGACAAGGAGGAAACCGCTATCCCCGGCTGGCGGGAAGGCGACACGCTGCCGCTGAAAGGCTGCTCCATCACGGAGGGCAAGACCAAGCCCAAGCCGCTGCATACCGAAGCCACCCTGCTGTCCGCTATGGAAACGGCCGGCAAGGAGATAGAGGACGACGCGCTGCGTCAGGCTTTGAAGGACTGCGGCATCGGCACGCCCGCCACCCGCGCTGCCATCATCGAAACGATCTTCAAGCGCGGCTACATGGAACGCTGCAAGAAGTCGCTTGTGCCGACTGAAAAAGGGCTTGCCCTTTACTCTGTCGTGAAGACGATGCGCATCGCCGACGTCGCCATGACGGGCGAATGGGAGAAGAATCTGGCACGCATCGAGTGTGGCGAGCTGCCTGCCGACACTTTCCGCAAGGAGATAGAGGCTTACACACGCGAAATCACCTCCGAACTGCTCTCGTGCGACAAGCTGTTCTCCCGCAGGGATTCCGGCTGCAAGTGTCCCAAGTGCGGGACGGGCAGCATGCAGTTCTACGGCAAGGTGGTACGCTGCGACAACGCGGAGTGCGGGCTGCCCGTGTTCCGCCTGAAGGCGAACCGCACCCTTTCCGACGACGAGATCAAAGACCTGCTCACCGACGGGCACACGAAGCTGCTCAAAGGCTTCAAGAGCAAGCAGGGAAAGAGCTTCGATGCCATAGTCGCCTTTGACGGGGACTACAACACGACTTTCGTGTTCCCCGAAAGGAAAAATAAGGCAACCTCTACGAGAAGAAGAAAATAATGAGTAACTTTGCCACTGGTTCAGAGTAATGAATTGTTCTTCGATACCGGATTACACTCATACTTTGGATTTAGTGGTGGCACTCGGAGGGATACCGAGTGCCTTTTCTTTCTCCTTTCCAGACGATTATCCACGTCATTACCAATCCACTAAATTCCAAAGTAATGAACAACAAGAAGAAAAACGAGGGTCAGACCGACTTTTCCTACTACGGTCTGTACCTGCTGGACTATCTCAGAACAAACAGGTTTGAACAGGCAACCGACGAAGCCTTCATCCGTGAACGCGCCGACCGTGCCGCCGGAACGTATGAACGGGCAATGCTCGAAGGCTATCCTGCTGCCGGTGCGCAGGAACTGGCGATGCGCACGCTGCTGGAGGGGCTTCGCTACTCCAAGTACGCCATCCTGCGCGAAGTCGTGGAAAACGAGTTTGCCGACGATGTGCCGGAAGCGGAGCGTGAATCCTTTACCCGGAAACTGCTTCCGCTTGTCGGAAACGTATTCTCCATTTATGACCTTTCGGACGACAACTTCGCCCTGTCGCCCGATTACGACCTGCTCTACACGGAGCTGACGGGAGCCGTCGTCCTTTATATCGACGAGTATGGCGTTTAACCGCAAACAACGGCTGCGGGACAACATCGAGGCGATAAGGACGGCATTCACCCTTGACAGGGAACAACGCACACCCACCGCTCGCGAAAGGCTCTTGTTGGAGCGTTATTGCGGTTTCGGTGGACTGAAGTGCATACTGAACCCTGCAAGAGAACTGACGGATGCCGTCCATTGGGCGAAATCCGACCTCGAACTGTTTGTCCCGACCGTGGAACTGCACAAGTTACTACGGGAGAATACAAAAGACGATACGGAGTATAAGCGGTACATGGATGCCATGAAGCAATCCGTTCTTACCGCTTTCTATACTCCGCCGGAGATAACAGGCACTATTGCGGACGTGCTGCATGAACACGGCATACGCCCCGACCGGGTATTGGAACCGTCGGCAGGCGTTGGCGCATTTGTGGATGCCATATTAGAGAACAAGCCGGACGCGGACATCATGGCTTTTGAGAAAGACCTGATGACGGGCAAGATATTGAAACACCTGCATCCCGACCAGAAAGTAAGGGTACAGGGGTACGAGAAAATTGAAAAGCCGTTCATGAACCATTTTGATCTGGCTATCTCCAACATCCCGTTTGGCGATGTAGCTGTATTCGACCCTGAATTTTCGGGCAGTAAGGACCCGGCAAGGCACTCGGCGGCGCGGACGATACATAACTACTTTTTCCTGAAAAGCCTTGACGCGGTGCGTGAGGGCGGCATCGTGGCGTTCATCACCTCTCAAGGGGTACTGGACGCACCGTCCAACGCGCCCATACGCGAGTATATGATGCGTAATGCCAATCTGGTGGGAGTCGCACGCCTGCCGAACAACCTCTTCACGGACAACGCGGGTACGGAAGTGGGTAGCGACCTGATTATCCTGCAAAAGAACAGCGGCAAGAAACGGGAGCTGTACGATTATGAAGAGTTGTTCGTGCAGACGGAAAAGACACCGATAGGTAGTTTCCAGAACGGGTATGTCGGCAGCATCGGCATGATTCCCCACTCGGATCTGATAAGCGGCACAGACCCTTACGGGAAACCAGCCTATAAAGTCATGCACCGGGACGGCATCGAGCAAATGGCGGAGGATTTGCGGGAACATATGGATATTGAGCTGTATAAGTTGGACAAAAAGCTGTATGAAATGCACAGCCTGCATCCGGCACAGGGGAAAAGCACGGTGACAGAAACCATTTCCACACCGGTTGTCACTCCTGAGATACAGCCACGTCATGAAATGGCAGCGAAGCCCGAAGCGGTAACACCGCAACCATTGGAAGAAAAGCCGGAGATAGAGCCGCGCCGCCCCGATTATTCGGAGGGCGTGCAGCTCTCCCTGCTCGACCTTTGGGGCATGACGGAGGAAGTCCGCAAGCCGGAAGCCCCCAAGAAGAAAAAGACAGCAAAAAAGGAAAGCCCGGCAAAGCGTGTGCCTATAAAACCGCAGGCGAAGGTTACGACCGCAAAGCCGCTGCCGCCTGCCGGAACCGTCAAGACTGCAACGGAGAGCGTGGAAACGAAGCCGGAAAATGCCGCAGCCCAAGCCGATCCCGATGATATTTACGCCACACTGGACTGGGACACCAATCCGCCCATCAACGGCTTCTATGAAACGATGATGAGCCTGACACCGGAGCGGCGCAAGGAGCTTCGTGAGCTGGCGACACGGCATCAGGAGAAACGGCAGCATGTCACGGGCGTGAGAGCCGCACCGGAGCAGGAAACACGGCAACCCGAAACGCGGCAGGAAGTTGCCGCCACACCTGCCGCGCCCGCAACGGAAGCATCTGCATCCTCCCTCTTTCCGGACATGGAAGCGGGAAAACCGGAGGAGGAAGCTCCCGACCTTTCTCCCCGTCCGTTCAACGGTCTGCCAGAGCCGCACTACCGTGACGGCTCTATGGTACTGGATGCGTCACGCAATCTCGGCTATCTGAAAGACCTCACGCCTTACGGCGCGACATTCCAACCGCTTGACCTGACCGGCTACCAGAAGGAGAAAGCGATGTTGTATGTGTCACTCCGTGATTCATACGAGCGACTTTACCGCTACGAGGCGGAGTATCACGATGAAGGGTCAGCGCAACGCCAAGCGTTGAACACATGCTATGACGAGTTCGTCATGCGCTACGGCAACCTCAACGCCAGACAGAACGTGAAACTGGTGATGATGGATGCCGGAGGGCGCGACATCCTTTCGCTGGAACGTGCGGAGGACGGCAGGTTCGTCAAGGCGGACATTTTCGAGCGTCCCGTTTCCTTCTCGGTGGAGAACCACGCCAATGTCGGTTCTCCCGAAGAAGCCTTGTCCGCTTCGCTCAACAAGTTCGGTACGGTCAATCTCGACTATATGCGGGAGATCACCGACAGTACGGAAGAGGAACTGCTCAATGCCCTCAAAGGACGTGTCTTCTACAATCCGCTCGTAACCGGTTACGAGATTAAAGACCGCTTCATTGCGGGGAACGTGATAGAGAAAGCGGAACGCATAGAGGCATGGATGGGAAACAATCCGGAAAGCATAAGGTTGCCGGAGATAAAGCAGGCGTTGGATGCGCTAAAGGATGCCGAACCGCAGCGCATCGCCTTTGAAGACCTCGACTTCAACTTTGGGGAACGTTGGATTCCGACGGGCGTGTATGCCGCCTACATGAGCCATCTTTTCGACACGGACG
>CAJURQ010000053.1 GCA_910588955.1 uncultured Lachnospiraceae bacterium | reverse complement strand
GAAAGTGGGATTGCCATCGCTCAACGGATAAAAGCTACCCTGGGGATAACAGGCTTATCACTCCCAAGAGTTCACATCGACGGAGTGGTTTGGCACCTCGATGTCGGCTCATCGCATCCTGGGGCTGGAGCAGGTCCCAAGGGTTGGGCTGTTCGCCCATTAAAGCGGTACGCGAGCTGGGTTCAGAACGTCGTGAGACAGTTCGGTCCCTATCCGGCGCAGGCGCAGGATATCTGAGAGGAGCTGTCCTTAGTACGAGAGGACCGGGATGGACGGACCGCTGGTGGACCTGTTGGCGACCAACGCCACAGCAGGGTAGCCAAGTCCGGCAGGGATAAACGCTGAAGGCATCTAAGCGTGAAGCCCCCCTCAAGATGAGATATCCCAGGAGCAATCCAAAGACCCCTTTAAGAGTAAGAGGTAGATAGGCATGAGGTGGAAGCGCAGCAATGTGTGCAGCTGACATGTACTAATAGGTCGTTGGCTTAACCAAGACGAAAAGTAATTCTAAGGTTTCAGAAAACGAAACCTAAGAATCACTATAGTTTCGTCTCAGAGAACCGCAAGCGGTTCTCCGCAGACGGATAGAAATAAAAGGAGATTCAGTATTTGGTTTTGAGGGTATGTGAAAGCTTTTTAAACACTATTTACAAAAAAATGTAATTAGTGTTTTTTTTTTAGAATATTTGTGATATAATAAGATAAATCTGAGATTGCGTCAAAATTTGCTTAAATTTTTTCGAAATGAATGCGCAATCGGAAAGATGCGAAGGTATTTTCTAAATATATAACGTGAGGTGGATTGCATGGATACAAAGATTCTGCTTGAAAATGGAACAAATGAGCTGGAGGTACTTGAATTTAAGCTGGACGGAAATGCTTACGGTATCAATGTGGCGAAGATCAAGGAAATCATTAATTATCAGGAAGTGACTCCTGTACCGAACGCGCATCCTAGCGTGGAAGGCATTTTTATGCCGCGTGATACGATGATTACGGCAATTGACTTGAAGAACTGCTTACAGAGAGGCGTTTCTGAGCCGGGCGGTCTCTTTATCGTCACGAACTTTAATAAGCTGGATATCGCATTTCATGTGGATTCTGTGGTTGGTATTCATCGGGTATCCTGGAGGGAGATCATTAAGCCGGGCACGACGATATCCACGTCCGAAGACGGTGTATCGACAGGTATCATCAAGTTTGATGACAGACTGATCATTATTCTTGATTTTGAGAAGATTGTCACGGATATTAATCCGGAGACCGGTCTTAAAGTTGCTGATATTGAGGAACTTGGTGAGAGACACAGAATTGATGTGCCGATTTTGATTGCTGAAGATTCACCGCTGCTGAATAAACTGATTGTAGACTCCTTACATAAGGCAGGCTATGTAAATTTGATTCATACAGAGAACGGTCAGCAGGCTTATGATGTGATTCAGGAGTGCAAGAAAGAAGGCACGCTTAAGGAACATGTACAGTGTATTATCACAGATATTGAGATGCCGATTATGGACGGTCACAGACTGACGAAGCTGGTTAAGTCGGACGACGAGACGAAGGGTATTCCGATTGTTATCTTCTCATCTCTGGTTAATGATGATATGAAGAGAAAGGGAGAGGCGCTCGGAGCAAACGCGCAGCTTTCCAAGCCGGAAATCGGTAATCTGGTACGTGTGGTTGATGAACTGGTCTTGGGTAATAAGTAAGTAGAACATAACAAAAGGGTGAGACCGGGGTTTTCCCGGTCTTTCTTTTTTCTGCGCAGAGGGAATGAAGAGATGGATATGCAGTTACAGGAAATGAGAGAAAAAATTCGGGATGCGGAACTTGTGCTTGTCGGATTGGGAGAAGGGTTCCAGTATGCTTGGGGCGCGCTCGTGCAGGACGAAAGATATCGTGAGATTGAGCGGGAGATCAGTGGCAGGGATCAATATGTCTGGATTGTGCCTTTTTTGCAGAGGATGATACTGCGCCGGGTGCGGGAGGAGCGATGGGATCGTGCTTATCATGCTTTAAATGTACTTTTGGCAGATAAAAATTATTTCGTGGTTTCGCTCTGTGTAGACGATTATCTGTATGGGGCGGGTCTGGATGAAGACAGGCTGGTGACGCCTTGCGGCGGTTTCCGAAAGATGCAGTGCGATCAAAATTGCGCGGGAGAATTGTTTGAGATACCGGAGGAAACATATGAGGCTGTTTTACAGTATTACAGAGGGGAACGACTTCTGTCGGAGCTGGAGGAGCCGGTATGTGTAAAGTGCGGCGGAAAACTGCGGTTTAATCAGCTTGGCGTGGGTCGGTATGCGCAGGAGGGATATCTGGATCAGTGGAATGTCTACACAAAATGGCTGCAAGGTACCGTGAATAAAAAGCTGTGTGTGCTTGAGCTGGGGGTTGGAATGAATTATCCCGGCATCATTCGTTTTCCCTTTGAGAAGATGGTCTATTACAATCAAAAAGCCTTTTTATACCGCGTGCATCCCCGGCTTTACCAAGTGGGGGAGGAAATTGCGGACAGGAGCAGGGGGATTGCGGAGAATCCTGTTGATTTTCTGGGCTTATTAAATTGCGACAGCGTGAAACATTGAGGGAGAATGCGGAGCATTCTCTGAATCGAGCGCGATAGCACGCGATTTTGGAAAAGGGATTTGTTAAATGAGGGAAGATGTGATAAAATGTGAGGTAGTGTGACATAAATGAATGTGAGTAACTGTGAAGGCAGCAAATAGTTACAAATGGGGAGAAGTTATGAGCTCGAGTGAAGAATACTTAGACAGTTTATTAGATTCTATATTGGGAGGCGGGAAACCGGATGGAGATGAAAAGACTTCGTCTGGGACGGAAAGCGGAGATAATCAGACAGCTCCTGCGGATGGCGGGAAAGCCCTGTCTTCTCAGGAGATAGAGGAGATGCTGGTGTCCATGGGCACTCTCGGCGGCACGGAGGAAGAAGTGCAGGCTCAGGAAAGCGACGAGGCGGAGGACATGGAGGCGATGCTCGCGTTTATGAATGAGCATAATGCCGCTTCCGATTCTGCTTCCGGAGATGAGGAGCTGCCGCTGGATGATCTTACACTGGACGGACTCGAGCTTGACGAGAGCGACGAGAATGAGACGGCGGTAGACGATCTTGCGCTGGACGGACTTGATCTTGGCGGGAGCATTGAAGACGAGATGGCAGTAGACGATCTTGCGCTGGACGGACTCGATCTTGGCGTGAGCGTTGAAGACGAGATGGCAGTAGACGATCTTGCGCTGGATGGACTCGATCTTGGCGGGAGCGTTGAAGATGAGATGGCAGTAGACGACCTTGCGCTGGATGGACTCGATCTTGGCGAGAGCGGTGAGGACGAGATGGCAGTAGACGACCTTACGCTGGACGGACTTGATCTTGGTGAGAGCGGCGAGGACGAGATGGCGTTAGATGACCTTACGCTGGATGGACTCGATCTTGGTGAGAGCGGCGAGGACGAGATGGCAGTAGACGACCTTACGCTGGATGGACTTGATCTTGGCGAGAGCGGCGAGGACGAGATGGCGTTAGATGACCTTACGCTGGACGGACTCGATCTTGGTGAGAGCGGCGAGGACGAGATGGCGTTAGACGACCTTTCGCTGGATGATTTGGCTCTGGAGGAATCGGAAAGCGCGGATGATGAGATGGACGGGTTGATGTCTGAGGAGGATATTGACCGTCTTTTGAGCGGCGATTTATCTGACGAGGAAGGCGGAGCGGATGATTTTGCCTTGGAAGAAACAGGGGAGAGTGATGAAGATCTCTCTTCGCTGTTGTCAGGGATGGAGCATGATGAAGCGTTGTCGGAGATTAACGATTTGCTGGAGGAGTCCGATCAGGGCGTTTCACCGGATGACGATATATTGGCGATGCTGGAAGGAGCGGATGACGGCGGAGACAGCAGTTTCGACTTCTTTGAAAATGATGAAGCGGCGAGAGAGGCGGAGAGTATCCGCGAGCTGACGCCGGAAGAGATCGCGGAGCGGGAAGGCGGAGGGAAACCGAAGAAAGAGAAAAAGAAGCGCAAGAAACTGTTTGGGAAAAAGAAGAAGAGCGGAGACGAGGAAGCCGCAGCCGAAGAATCCGGGGATGAACTGGAGGCGCTTCTGGCAGAAACGACAGAGCAGGAACCGCAAGCGGAGGAAGAGGGAGAGAAGAAGCCCGGTTTTTTTGCAAGAGTTATGAATTTCCTGCTGGAGACGGACGAGGACGAAGATCCTGTTGCGGCGGAGGTTTTGGCGGATAGCGATGGCGAGACGGGAACAGTTACCGACGAGAACAAGGAAATCTTGGAGGAACTGAAGGAAGAGGATAAGAAGGGCAAAAAGAAGAAAAAGAAAGATAAGAAAAAGGGCAAGAAAGGCAAAGAGGGAGAGGGCGAAGGAGAAGAAGGCGCCGAGGGCGAAGAAGACAAGAAAGCAAAGAAGAAAAAGAAGAAAGAAAAGAAGAAAAAAGAAGAGGAAGAAGTAGATCTTTTTGCAAAGCCGGAGAAGAAACTTTCCAAAAAGAAAGTGATAACGGTATTTGTGTTCTGCGGTACGATTGCGGCATGTATTGTATTGCTGGTTTCCTTCCTGCCAAACTATACGGAAAAGAAAGAGGCGCATATGGCATATGATCATCAGGATTATGCTCAAGTGTACGATCTTTTGTATGGAAAGAAGTTAGATGAGCAGGATGAAGTTTTGTTCCAGAGAAGTAATCTGATTTTGCAGATGAACCGGAAACTAACTTCCTATGAAAATTATGTAAACCTCGACATGCGTCTGGAAGCGCTGAATGCGCTGATTACCGGGGTACAACGCTATCAGGTAGTTTTGCCGGAGGCGGAGAGCTATAATGTGGTAGGCGAGGTCAGCGATATCTACGCGCAGATTCTGGAGAGGCTGTCGGCAGATTTCGGCGTATCGGAGGCGGATGCGTTGGAGATCCTTGCCTCGGAGGATGATGTGACCTATTCGCAGAGATTGGAAGCGATTATAAACGGCGCGGTGTATGGCGAGGAGGTTCCTGCAGGCAGACAGGATGTGCTGCCGGAGGAAGAGGAGATTATTGAGAGAATAGACGGGTTGGAATGATGGTAGCGATTATTGACTATGACGCCGGAAATATCAAAAGCGTGGAGAAGGCGGTTGCGCTGCTCGGACACGAGGCTGTGCTGACAAGGGACAGGGAAAAAATCTTATCTGCGGATCACGTGATTCTGCCCGGCGTGGGCGCGTTTGGCGACGCCATGCAAAAGCTGCACGGTTATGGACTGGTTTCCGTGATTCGCGAAGCGGTGGATAAAAAGATTCCCTTTCTCGGGATATGCCTCGGTCTGCAGCTGATGTTTGAGAGCAGCGAGGAGGCGCCGGGAGTGGAAGGGCTTGGACTTTTGCCCGGAAAAATCGTGCGCATTCCTGATGGGGAGGACTTAAAAATCCCTCACATCGGATGGAATTCGCTGACGTTTCCGAATCCGGGACGGCTGTTTCAGGGAATTGCGGAGGGCGCTTATGTGTACTTCGTGCATTCCTACTATCTGAAAGCGGATGACCCGCAGATCGTGAAGGCGGCAACGGAGTACGGGACGCTGATTCACGCTTCGGTGGAGCGGGACAATGTGTTTGCCTGCCAGTTCCACCCGGAGAAAAGCTCGGAGACAGGACTTAAGATATTGCAGAACTTTTTGAAAATATAGGACGGAGCGGCGATGCACACAAAGCGGATTATTCCCTGTCTGGATGTGAAAAACGGCAGGGTTGTCAAGGGTGTTAATTTCATCAATTTTAAGGATGCGGGCGATCCGGCTGAGGTCGGCGCGGCTTACGACAAGTCGGGAGCGGACGAGCTTGTTTTTCTGGATATCACGGCTTCCTCCGACGCGAGGGACACGGCTGTGGAGATGGTGAGAAAAGTTGCCGAGAAGGTGTTTATCCCCTTTACGGTGGGCGGCGGCATCCGTACCGTAGACGACTTTAAAGCGATTCTGCGGGAGGGGGCGGACAAAGTATCCGTCAATTCGGCGGCGATCATGAATCCGAATCTGATCAGTGAGGCGGCGGATAAATTCGGCAGCCAGTGTGTGGTTGTGGCGATCGACGCGAAGAGACGCGCCGATGGGACAGGTTTTACCATCTACAAAAACGGCGGTCGCGTGGATATGGGGATCGACGCCGTGGAATGGGCTATGAAAGCGGAAAAGCTGGGGGCGGGAGAGATTCTGCTGACCAGTATGGACGGGGACGGTACGAAGGCGGGATATGATCTGGAACTGACGAGAGCGGTTGCGGAGAATGTGTCAATCCCGGTGATCGCTTCCGGCGGCGCGGGCACTATGGAGCATTTTTACGAGGCGTTTACGGAGGGGAAGGCGGAGGCGGCATTGGCGGCATCGCTCTTTCACTTCAAGGAGATGGAAATACGGGATTTGAAGGCGTATCTGCGGGAAAAAGGTATCTCGGTGAGATTATAGCGAAGGAGAAAGCCGAAAATGTGGCATTTTCCGTATAGATTTATATATTGTGGATTCGGGTATGCAAAGGGGCATAGGAACAGGACAGAGGCGGTTCTATGCCCTTTTTATGCGCAGGGGCGCATATAACGAAAGAGAAGAGGAGAACATATTATGGCGATGCTGGCAAACGACTGGGCGCAGGCTCTGGACAGTGAATTTCGTAAGCCTTATTACAAAAACCTTTACATGTTCGTGAAAGAGGAGTACAGTAAACGGGTGGTTTATCCGCCTGCGGACGATATTTTTAACGCCTTTCATTTTACGCCGTTAGGTAAAGTGAAGGTGCTGATTCTGGGGCAGGATCCTTACCACAATGAACATCAGGCGCACGGCATGAGCTTTTCGGTGCTGCCGGATCAGAGGGAGATTCCGCCGTCTTTGCAGAATATCTATCAGGAGCTGCGGGATGATTTGGGCTGTTACATACCTGATAACGGGTATCTGCAGAAGTGGGCAGATCAGGGCGTGCTGCTTTTGAACACGGTGCTTACCGTGCGGGCGCATCAGGCAAATTCCCATCAGGGAAAGGGATGGGAGGAGTTCACGGACGCGGTGATTCGGGCGGTGAACGAGCAGGATCGACCGATCGTGTATCTGCTTTGGGGACGCCCTGCGCAGAGCAAGATTCCGATGCTGACCAATCCAAAGCATCTGATCTTAAAAGCGCCGCATCCAAGCCCTTTGTCGGCGTACAGGGGATTTTTCGGGTGCAGGCATTTCAGCCAGTGCAACGCCTTTTTGGAGAAAAACGGCGTGGAGCCGATCGACTGGCAGATAGAGAACATTACGGGAGGAGAAAACGAAAATGAGTAAATTACCTTTTGTGACAAAGGAACAGATAGAGGAGATTGTAAAGACCTATCCCACGCCCTTTCATATTTATGACGAGAAGGGCATCCGGGAGAACGCAAAAGCCGTGCAGGAGGCGTTTGCGTGGAACAAAGGCTTCAAGGAGTACTTTGCGGTAAAGGCTTGCCCGAATCCGTTTTTGATGCAGATCATGCACGAGTACGGCGCGGGCTGTGACTGTTCCTCCATGACGGAGCTGATGTTGAGTAACGCTCTCGGAATCAACGGAGACGACATTATGTTTTCGTCCAACGATACCCCGGCACAGGAGTACGAATACTGCGCGAAGGTGGGCGGCATCATCAATCTGGATGACATTACGCACATCGACTTTGTGGAGGGCATTCTGGGGAAACTGCCCGAGACCATGAGCTGCCGTTACAACCCCGGCGGCGTGTTCCAGATGAGCAACGGTATCATGGACAACCCGGGCGACTCCAAGTATGGGTTTACGCCGGAGCAGCTTTTTGAGGGGTATCGCATTTTGAAGGAAAAAGGGGTGAAGCGTTTCGGGCTTCACGCGTTTTTGGCAAGCAATACGGTGACAAACGAATACTATCCCCAGCTTGCGAAACAGCTTTTTGAGCTGGCGGTGCAGATCAAGGAGAAGGTGGGCGTGCAGCTTTCCTTCATCAATCTTTCCGGCGGCGTGGGCATCGCTTACCAGCCCGATCAGGAGGCGAACGATATCAGAGCCATCGGCGAGGGTGTGCATAAGGTGTTTGACGAGGTACTTGTCCCTGCGGGCATGGGAGATACCGCGATCTATACCGAGATGGGGCGCTTTATGACAGGACCTTACGGTGCGCTTGTGACACAGGCGATTCACGAGAAACACACCCACAAGGAGTACATCGGTGTGGACGCCTGCGCGGTGAATCTCATGCGTCCTGCCATGTACGGCGCGTACCATCACATCACGGTGCTCGGCAAGGAGAATGCGCCCTGCGACTACAAGTATGACGTGACCGGGTCTCTCTGCGAGAACAACGACAAGTTTGCCATTGACCGGATGCTCCCGGAGATCGAGAAAGGGGACTATCTGGTGATCCACGACACGGGCGCGCACGGCTACGCCATGGGTTATAACTATAACGGGAAATTGAAGTCGGCGGAACTTTTGCTGAAAGAGGACGGCAGCGTGCAGCTCATCAGAAGGGCGGAGACGCCGAAGGATTATTTCGCGACGCTTGACGGGTTTGAGGTGTATGGGAAGCTGGGGGTTTAGGATGGTAGGAGCGGGAAAAATCTCTGTGATTTCCTGTGAATAAATCTTGCCAACAGCCCGGCATTATGGTAAGATATAGCTTGGTTGCAGATGATGAGCCGGACAGGCGGTCGCTGCAGCCGGGCTAAAATGAGAGCTGGTGTGTCGGAATGGCAGACGAGGCAGACTCAAAATCTGTTGTGGGCAACCACGTGTGGGTTCAAGTCCCACC
>CAJURQ010000052.1 GCA_910588955.1 uncultured Lachnospiraceae bacterium | reverse complement strand
TTATCCCACAGATTTTAGAATATGTAAAACCGGCAGGTTATTCATCGCTTACTAACGGATGTTATCGTGATGATTATTGGAAAAAAGAAGTTATTTTTCATGAAAATGGAAATGTTGTTCATTTTCGAGATCCACTTGCCGTTACAGGAATCATCACCAATATAGTCAGAACCACCAAACACTCAGAGAATAGTCAAATAAACCAGCTTATCAAAAAACTGAATGACTCATACAATAGAATTAAACATATTACAGAGGAGGAAATACATACCCTTTAGGAATCCCTTTATGACCATTCTAAATCACCTTAAAACACTTGCGAAATACATGCGTGTGAATGGTTCGAAACATACAGGCAAGGACATACTCCTCTGCTTTGAAACCGATGGGGGAACATGAATATTTATATTGCCTGTAAGTAAGCGACTATCCAGTTTGTAAGGATTCCCGTCATCAGCGAGAAGATCATCACGAAAACAATATACAACGCAAAGCGCCTGACTCCTAGGACAATCTTCAAAGCGCCCAGATTCGTAATCTTTGTCGCTGGTTCCGTGATCTTAAACGCCGCCGCGCTCCCCATTACCAAGATAGTCCGACACCGATTTTCCTGCCTCTGCCATGGATTCTGTAAATCCAATCTGATCGCCGCCCCAGAGGCTGGTATTGCTCTGACCCACTGTATGAATCAGGCACTTCCCCTCTTTAGAACCAAGACCAATGGAAATATTCTTAATGGTTCCGCCAAAGCCAGCCATCGCGTGCCCCTTAAAGTGTGAGAGAATAATGTACGAATCATACTCCCCAAAATGCGCTCCCACCAGATTATTCTCTAAATGTGTGCTGCCTGCCACTGGCAGTTCCATAGAGCTGTCTGCATCTAAGATATCCACATCCGCTATCGCAGTGAATCCATGGTCTTTGGCAACCTGCATATGCATAGCTGTTTCTGTTCTGGAACCGCCATATGCCGTGTTGCACTCCACGATTGTAGCCTTTACGGACTGCACCAGATCTTTGATTAATTCGGGATCGAGATAATTACTTGCAGGCGGCTCCCCTGTAGGCAGCTTGACCGCCACGTTTCCCGCTGGCTCCCATTCCAGCGCTTTATACACTGCTACCAACCCTCTGGTGAGATGTCGGAAGTAAAATATACGACAGCGGCATCTGCATTTTCTCTGTTGGCTGTTTCTTCATCAGAGGCTTCCCCATTAATGGCTTCTCCATCGGAGGCTTTCCCATTCATTGTTTCTCCATTGGAGGTTGCTCCATTTACTGCTTTCTCATCAATCGTTTTTCCATTGAAAACTGCTCCATTATTTTCGGTTTCATACAATCCCTCCCTAATTTTTTCACGTTAACTCCCATCTGTCTGCTTAAGCAGGCGTACAAATCAGGATGGTGAAATGCTCTTTTTCACGCTATTACCGGATGAAATTCGTAAATACTGGTGTTTCCTGATCTGGCAGTTTTATGCCGACTTTGTGCGCAATCTCCTGACAGCGCAGCAGATACGCCATATTTCTGCCTAGAACCCGCATGGTATACAGTCCCTCTGCGTCCTGTCTTGCCTGTTCGGCAGTCGCACCGTGAATCATATTCCAATAACGGGAAGAAACAACTGGCATTTCCTGAATCGTAAAATATTTATTAAGCTGGTCGAAGGTTGCCGTCGTACCTGCACGCCGAGCGGAAACAACCGCCGCTGCCGGCTTCATATAAAATGCCTTGTTTCCATTTCCTCCAAGTTCCGAATAGAACAGCCGATCCATAAAAGCTGTCATATTTTCGGTCGCACCTGCATAATGGACAGGACTGCCAAAAACGAATCCGTCTGCTTCATACGCTTTCTCACGGAAACGGTTCACCACATCATCAAAGACACAAGAACCTTTCTCCCTGCATTTCAAACAAGCAATGCAGCCACCAACAGGCTTATTGCCAATCCAGAAAATCTCTGTTTCGATTCCCTCTTTATTCAGCGTATCCGCCACCTCACTGAGCGCCGTGTATGTACAGCCCTCCTTATGCGGACTTCCATTTACCAGTAAAACTTTCATGCCAATTCCTCCATTTCTTGTTTAAAATATTCTAAATTTTTTTTGATAGATAAAAATTAATAACCTAACCCCTGAAGCCAGTCTGCCACATCTCCTGCTGCTTTTGCCACATCTCTTTCATTTACCGTAAAACCGTCTGTAATCACTTTGGCATTCGGTTCCAGTTCCTGAATGGTTGCGATTGTACCTGAAAAACAGCTTCCATTATGGACATTAAAGGGAATGATTGTCTTTCCTACAAAGTCATACTCCTCAGAAAAGCTGTACATTGCCATTAGCATATCAAACCACCATATTGCGTGTCCAGATTGATACAATTTTTGCGTGGGTGCAATCGTTTTTACATTTACTGCAAATACCCGAAAATCAACACTTTTAGGAATGGCAAATGCACCCGTTCATGGGCGGCTATCGTTTTTTGAATTGGAATTGCCGCACTTTCGACATTCCATAGTGTAAAATTTAACGATAGCCTGTTTTTCAGAGTGGCTATCGTTATTTTTTGCACCCAAAATATTATCACAAATATTATTCAACTCTCTTAATTTGACGCAAAAACGATTTCTATATTAACTATAATTATCTTGTGCAGGAATAAAATGTATCAAGCTTTCCTTTAATCGTTTCATATGTTCTCCTGTAATGACACGGTCCTCATTTGGTGTCTTCCAGTAATAATCTAAATATTCCAATAATATTTTTGCGTATTGCTGATTTTGTCTCCAATGTGCCTTCAGTCTTTCATCTTTAATTGAAGTTAATTCACCATAAATTCTACACAATATTGCATTTCTGGTTTCAATACTATAAGTACGTGAAAAAGTTTCCCTAAAGTCTCTTGGTATTTTTCTTAATTTTTTTGGTAATTTAAGCATCGGAATATCAAAATAATATTCAATACTCCTTGACTTGGCAGCCATAAGTGTTCCAATACCATCATTATTCGCAGTGGTTTTAACTGAAGCGTAAAACTTTTCTCGAATAATATTTAAATTATCATCTTGTACAAATTTATTAAATTCTGTCGAGTTTAAAGCTAATATTCTCTCATCTGCGCTAATATATTGGTATTTGTTGAAAACATCAATACATTCTGAATCTTGTATTTCTTCTGCAATCTTTCCATAAAATTTACTATCGTAAAGCATAACCACCTTTCTTTGAGATGTTGGGAAAAAAATAACTATACCTATATCTGCTAAACCAGCATGATGAATCCCTAAAGGATTAACAATAATCACAGGAACATCCGATGTAAAAAAAGCAGTCTCTGTTTTATTCTCAAGAACACTCATTTCTAAATCATCAATAACAGGCAGAACATTTTTCACAAGACTTAAATTGTACTCAGAAGTTATTTCCTTCTCGACTCTCTTTTTAGCCACCTCTTTCACTACAGATTTATCCCAAGAAGTATTTTCGGCAGAAACTATATCCGCCATCATTGTTGCTACCATGTCCTGATTATGATCAAGCATCGCCTTAGTCCTACTTATTTGATATGCTACAAATTCTCTGACATCGTAAATTTCGCTTGAATCTAACCTTTCATTACGATTAATTTTTGAAATCGCACTCCCCCACTTGCCCTCCTTTTGCGCAAGTTTATTTTCTATTTTTCCATCTTCGTCATAGAAAAAGTCTTCCGAACACACAGAAGTCGTTGGAATATTATCTTTAAATAAATTATCTTTAAATTGATAAAAGGATATTAGTACCTTTTCTTTTTTTGTCCCTTCATTTTTGACAATAGAAAAAGGTTTCATATAAAAACGCGGAACATAGTGTTGATTCTTTGTTATTTGCATAATATCATTCATCTCCATTCAACTATTTTCTCTTGATATTGCTGAAAATTTCTATCCATAGCTGGTCTCCATTAATAGTCGCGATAGATTCCAATTCTCTAAACATTTGCAGCATCAAAATTATACCTCAATTATTCGAAAATT
This sequence comes from uncultured Lachnospiraceae bacterium, assembly GCA_910588955.1. Classification (GTDB taxonomy): domain Bacteria; phylum Bacillota; class Clostridia; order Lachnospirales; family Lachnospiraceae; genus UBA3282. Next base: position 5,784 of record CAJURQ010000052.1, on the reverse strand, counting down.
TCCATACACTGTAATGTCCTATTTCCTATTTCCACGCACAGAAAAAGTGGCCGGAGGCATCTGGCACAAACCCGATACCCCGGCCGCTTCCGGCTTTAAATCTCCGTGCTGACTTCCGCCCCGTTACGGAAGGTGAACACCACCCTACCGTCCGGATAGACCGTTGCGTAATCCACAAGCCCATGGAACAGCTTCCCGTTGAAATCCACCGGCAGTTCTTCCGTTTCGCTAAGCCCCGCAAGGAAGCCGCTGAAAATGTCATACTGGATTTCCTTCCTCTCCCGCTCTTTTTCCAAGCTGTCCATCCGGCTCTCAAGGGCGGCGTACCGGCTGGCATACCCGTCATACTTTTTGCGGTAGTCGTGCTGGTCGAGTTTCCGGGTGGCGTTCTCATCGACCAGCTTCTGGATCAGCCCGGCAGTCACCTCCATCTCGCTGCTGACCTCTTCCATCTCTGCATCGATGGGGCCGCAGTCCGCCAGTGCTTCCATGACCGCCCTGCAGTTACCGATGATCTCCTCCCGGTTTCCCATCAGGATGCCGAGTGCCTCAAGAAACAGTTCCTTTATCCTCTGCTCGTACAGATGGGGCGTGGCGCACCTGCTTTCCCCTTTGAACTTGGCATTACACTGCCATATTGTCCGCTTGTACTTGCTGTTGGAATGCCAGACCTTGGAGCCGAAGTATTCCCCGCAGTCCCCGCATTTCAGCTTTGCCGAAAACGGGCTGCAGCAGTTATGGCTCCGCCCCGTGTTCTTCCGCCGCTGTATCTCCGTCTGCACGAGCTGCCACTCCGCAGGCTCGATGATGGCGTCATGGCTGCCCTCCACATAATACTGCGGCACTTCCCCTTCGTTTGCCTTGCGCTTCTTGGAAAGGAAATCCACCGTGTAGCACTTCTGCAGGCGGGCGTCGCCTTTGTATTTCTCGTTGGAAAGTATGTTCTCCACCGTCCTGTGACGCCACGTTTCCTTCCCCGTGGGCGTCGGGATGTTCCTGTCCGTCAGATATTTTGCAATGGCGTAAGGCGTCTGCCCCTCCATGAACAGCCGGTAGATGAGGCGTACCGTCTCCGCCTCCTCCGGCACAATCTCCATCTGCCCGTCCTCCCCTTTCCGGTAGCCGAGGAAGGAGCTGTAGGCCAAGCTGACCTTGCCGTCCGAAAACCGCTTCCTTTTCCCCCATGTCACGTTTTCCGAAATGGAACGGGACTCTTCCTGCGCCAGCGAGGACATGATGGTGATGAGCAGCTCGCCCTTGGAGTCCAGCGTGTAGATGTTCTCTTTCTCAAAATAGACCTCCACACCTTTCTCCTTCAGCTTCCGGACCGTGGTGAGGCTGTCCACCGTGTTCCTTGCGAAACGGCTCACGGATTTGGTGACGATAAGGTCGATCTTCCCGTCCAGGGCATCCTGCACCATCTGGTTGAATCCGCTCCTGTGCCTCGTGTCAGTCGCACTGATGCCTTCATCCGTGTACACGTTTACGAATTCCCATTCCGGCCGGGACTTGATGTAATTGGTGTAATAATCCACCTGCGCCTCGTAGCTGGTGAGCTGCTCCTCGCTGTCTGTGCTGACGCGGGCGTATCCGGCGGTCTTCCGCTTTGCCACCGCGTCATTCCTTATCCCGGTATGCAGGTTCCTTGTCGCAGGTATCACGGTCACATTAGCCATCCTGCCCCTCCTTCCCGGAGCCGTTCTCCCCGGTCCGCATTTCTTTCATCAGGCGGCTCACCGTCTGCCTGTGGGCGTCCGAAGCCTCCCGGTCGTTCCAGTACGCCTTCATCTTCTCGCTCTGTTTCCTGCGCTGCTCCTCCGGGAATTCGCGCCCCTTCCAGTATTCCTTCATCCGCTCGCTCTGCTTCCTGCGTTCCTCCTCCGTCCGCTTCCGGCCGGAATTTTTCAGGCTGATCTGCCGCTTCTGTTCCTCCGTGCAGACATGGGCTGTTTCATGCTCCTGCCACTGTTTAACGATTTCTTTCCCGTTCCGTAAACAGAATACCAGTGTGCGGTCTTCCCCTGCCCGGATAGCCGTTATCTTATCCCTGACGGCATCCTCCGTCACCTCTCCGCCGATCACCTCGGCAGTGAGCCGGAAAAGCTCCTCTTCCGGGATGATGTCCGCGCCGCAGTTTTTCAGCCCCTCTTTCCTCCGCGTCCTGCAGGTCCATGTCCGGTATGCCGGCGCGCCCGACCGCACATAATTCTTCCCGCAGCGGCCGCACTGCACCAGTCCGGTAAAGGGGTAGGTTCTCATCTCCATCCCTTCCGGGCTTTTGAACCGTTCCGCCCTCCGCTTTATTTCCTCCTGCACCTTGTTGAACGTGTCCATATCGATGATAGCCTCATGGGTGCTGGCGGCGTGGTACATCGGCTTCTCCCCATGGTTGATGATGCATTTCTTCGTGATGTGGTTCTCGCGGTAAGTCCTCTGCAGGAGCAGGTTCCCGGTGTATGCGTAATTCCGGAGCAGCTTTAAGATAGGGCTACGGCTCCACCTGTTCCCAAGCCTCGTCTTTATCCCCATGGCGTTCAGCCGGTTCCGGATGGCGGTCGCCCCCATCCCCTCCAGGTACCAGTCGAATATCATCCGCACAGTCTCTGCTTCCTCCGGCACGATCTCATACCGTCCGTTTACGTTGCGGTAGCCGAGCAGCGTGCTGCTCCATGGCTTCCCTTCCTCAAAATTCTTCTTGATGCGCCACTTCTGGTTCTCGCTCGCCGACCGGCTCTCCTCCTGTGCATAGGAAGCAAGCACCGTCAGCATCAGCTCCCCGTCCGTACTCAGCGAGTGGATGTTCTGCTCCTCAAAATAGACATCCACGCCGATCTCCTTCAGTTCCCGCACTGTCTCCAGCAGCGTCACCGTGTTCCTGGCAAAGCGTGAGATTGATTTGGTCAGCACCATGTCGATTTTCCCTGCCCTGCAGTCTTCCAGCAGACGCATAAAATTTTTCCTGGTGTCCTTCGTACCGGTCCGGGCCTCATCCGCATATACCCCGGCGTACTCCCATCCGCTGCGGCTCTGGATCAGTCCGCTGTAATAGCTGACCTGTGCCTCCAGCGAATGCAGCATGGCATCCTTGCCGGACGAGACACGGCAGTATGCGGCCACGTTCTTATCCCGCGGAAGCTCCGGCGCGCCGAAGGCCACCTGCGTCACTTTCCTGCCCATGTTGTCATCCCTCCTTGTATCAATTTCTGCCACTTCGGGCGTACCCTATTAATCACTCTGAACCGCTGTTATATCAAGCATTTTCCGCAAAAATACTGTCCAGAGAAAGCCCATGCCTTCTGGCGATAATTGTGTAAGCCTTCCTGCGTTCTGCCGCCGTCACCACGCCCTCCGCTGCCAGCCTGTCGACCAGGGAAAGTGATACCCGGTATGTGATGAGGTTATCCGCCGAATACTGCTCCGGCTGCTTTGCGCCTATGCTTTCCGTAGCACTCCCGGCTGCAGAATTTCCTTCCCTGATTCCCATAGCTCACAAACTCCTTCCCGCACTGCTGGCATACCAGCGTGTAATATGCTTTTTTATCCATTTCCGACTGGTGCGAACGCCACCACCCCATCCGGCATCTGTCCGAACAGAACCTCTTTTCCTTCCTGCCTTTGTTCTGCGTGACCGCCTTCCCGCATTGCGGGCAGGTGTGGGCATCCTCCGTTTTCGGATGCCTCCGCAGGTAGGACTTTACCGTATTTGCCGGCAGGTCCAGCATCTCCGCAATCGCCACGGCGCTTTTGCCCTGCTGCTTCAAGCTGCTGATCCTGCCCATATCTTCATCCGTCATATCTGGCACCTCCTCAACATACGGAGATTTACGGGCGGCTTTATACACCCTCCGGCACAAAAATATCTGCCGCCGCTGTCCCCTCACTATACGGAGATTTGGACAGCAGTCCGGCGGGGTGTTTTTCAAAAAAAATTAGGATTTTACCTGTTGATAACCTGCGGATTCAGAGTTAATATGCACCACTGAGAAAGGAGGGATTCCGCCATGGATAATGATTCCGTCTTATACATTCTGATGGATATGCGGGTAAACGGCGTACTGGACCGCATTCTGGAAAGAGATACGGAATACCAGGAAATCATTCAAAAATCCAGTGAATATTCGGAAAAGCTGGATGCCATGCATCTGCCGCCAGAAGTCATGGATTTGATTGACCACTATGTCAGCGAACAGAACGCCCTTGGCGCACGGTACGGCGCTCTTGCTTATCTGCTCGGCTTTTCAGACTGCGTGGAGCTGATGACAAAGCCGCTGCATCTTACCGGCGCACAAAAGAAAACAAGCTGAACCGCAAAACGAAAAAACAGCCCGCGGCATTTCAAACGATGCCGCGGGCTGTTCTGCTGTCCTCCGATATTCAGTTACACCTTCTGTGCGTAATCCAGACTCACCCATCCATTGCGTTTGTCCTGGTAGGATTTCAGCAGCCCCCACTTGGATGCGCCTTTTCCGTCTGCCTCCTCCACAATCGTGAAGGTGCCGATTCCCGTATATTTCCCGGTCCTTGCATGGTCTGTGCCGGGGCCTATCCGGATGTTAAGGTCGGGGATGGATACCCGCACCAGATATGGGGAAAAAGATGTTGTTTTCGGTGTGTAGATGTTTACACCATTCACATCAAACACACTATGCCCCGGATTCTCATCCGCGCATTTCTTCGCATTCTCCAGCGACTTGAACGCCCCTTTCTGCGAGGATGCGTCCTCCCACGACTTCCGGACGCGGTACCAGATTTCCGTTTCTGCAGGAGCGGGAGGAGCAGCCCCTCCCGCCGTGCCAAGGACGCCTTTCAGGATGGAGAGGATTTTCTCCCCATAGCCGGCTCCCGCCGCCCACCCTTTTCCGGACGGGTTCTCTTTCTGTCCAAGCCACTCCACATATTCCGCACAGCCCCTCGTGACATACTTGAAACGCGGGTCAGTGCAGGCGTTCTTCAGCGCGTCCGTGGATGCGTATGCTTTCAGATGCTGCACCTGCGCCCGGATGCCGAGCTGCGGCGTGTCAAAGGAATTTCCCTTCATGCCATTAGCCGTCACGCCCATGCCGCAGAAATTGTTCTGTGAAAGCGTGACCGCAGAGCCGGTAAAGCCGAAGTTCCCTGTCTCAAGGCAGGACTGCGCAAAGGCGATGTCGCCCCTCACGCCCTCCATTCCGCCCTCCGACAGATACAGCGGAACCATGTCAAGGACGGACTGCGCCACCTTCGGATTCTTCGCTTTGATATATGCCTTCATCTGTTCCGCAGTTGCCGCGGCATTTCCCATGATCTTCGTGTATCCGTCCATGCCGGAGGATGCACCGCCCATCGCCGCCTTGACCGCCTTGCGGAATCCGTCCATCGTGTACCCCATGCCAAGCTGCGCCCATAGATGCTCCGGGTCGCCATGGTTGCTGGCAATGCCCCGGCTGTGACCTTCCCTGTGGCTGATGACCACGCCGTCCTCCAATGGGTTCAGGCTGTATTTTTTACAGAGGTATGCGAACAGTTCCACCGCCGCCTCATAGGTTCTTTTCGCCACCGTTTTTGCCGCCGTCATGTCGGAGCAGGTAAAATTTGAGCCTGCCGTGTATTTGATACACGCAGGCTCGCACATCTCCACCCCGATATGGGTATTGTTCCCACTGCCCTTGCTGCCGCTTCCGCAGTGCCATCCCCTGTGGTTCCATGGGAGCGTCTGGTACACCGTGCCATCGTTCCCGTCAATGAAACCGTGGACGCAGGAACTGTCATGCGCCGGGCTGTTCCAGCTATTGATGAAAGCGGATG
>CAJURQ010000051.1 GCA_910588955.1 uncultured Lachnospiraceae bacterium | reverse complement strand
TTATGGAAAAGGACAAAGACGGGTCTTCAATCCACAATGTATTCAGAGCGGATATCACCTTGCTTCTCTCTTCGGGCTTATTTGGCCGGACGGAGGATTTGAGAGCGGGATGCTGATGAGATAATCCTTGAATCAAACAAGGTTTAGCACCTAAATAATCTCCGATTCGAAAATCTTCTATATCTTCTACAATCGCGATATCATTGGCACCCACTTCATCAACATTTATCTCTCTGCCCTGATAAATAGTTTTCAGATTTTTAATCTTGATGAATTTTTCCGAATCGTTGATTCTTACGACGTCTCGAAGTCTCAGACTTCCGTCAATTATTTTTAGAAAACTTCTTTTATGTCCTTTGGGGTCATGCTCTATCTTATAGAGATAAGCTGAAAGTCTGTTTGAGACTGATGCCGGAGGAAGTATAAAAGAAGTAATGGCGTCCAACAACTCATTGATACCGATATTGAACATTGCTGATCCATGTAGCACCGGATAGACTTTGGCTTTTGCCACAAGAGCGATTATCGTATTCCAATAATCAGCCGGTGAAATTTCGCTATCCGCCAAATATCGTTCTAATATATCGTCGTCATGGTTGCATACAAATTCTTTGTATTCTTCCTTTATATATGTTTGGGAGCAAACCGGATAAACCGATCCATCGGTAACAGTTTGCATAAACAGGACATCTTGAGACAGATTTGCTTTTATATCCAGATACAAACGCTCCAAATTCACACCGGCACGGTCAATCTTATTGATAAATATAATTGTCGGGATTTGCAGCTTTTGTAAAGTATTGAACAGCAACTTTGTCTGCGCTTGTATGCCTTCCTTTGCGGATAAGATGAGGACTGCTCCATCAAGCATTTTGAATGTCCGCTCCACTTCCGCAATAAAATCCATGTGTCCCGGAGTGTCAATGATATTGCATTTCACACCATTCCAGATAATAGATGTCGTAGAAGCCCGGACAGTAATTCCTCTACGTTTCTCTATATCCATAGAGTCTGTTATGGTGTCACCATTATCCACACGGCCGCACTTTTCCGTTGCTCCACTGGCAAACAGCAGATTCTCGGTTACGGAAGTTTTTCCTGCATCAATGTGAGCAAGAATTCCTAAATTTATAATATTCATTTGGATTAAGCAATAATATACTACAGTAGATGCATTGTCGAAACGCACCTTTTAATACCTCCTCGTAGCATATGAGAACTACAGGATTACTAACTCGTATTAATATGTATATTATTACTGCCGCATAACGATTACAAAATTACACAAAAAAATATATCTAACAAAAGTGGGAGGATTTTTTAACTTTTTACCATAGACATTTTATTAGGGAAGCGTAGGTTCAACTGGCAAGTACAAATAAGTAGAAATGTTTGAACAACACCGTTTTAGGAAGTTGAAAAATCAAGTTTCTCTCTCGGTATAGCGTTTATTTTGGCCAATATCTTCTTTAGTTTAGCATTTGTGTATTTCCCATTCGTGTTCTATTTAGCTCCTTATTATGAGTATGTAGCAAGTTACTTATCAAATTCAGCCTCTTTGAGGGTCAAATATGGTTTTGCAAATGGTGACTGACAAGACATAAACAAGGTCAGCAGGAATTTTTTACATAAATGGACATGAATGTATATAACCTAAAATAAGAATAAATTTTAATAAGGGCTGCCCAAAAAGAAAAAAATGCAGTTGCCATCCTATAGATACTTGCAGAAAGGATAAAATTTACTTTTAGACCTTTTGGGATAGCCCTTATTAATACTTCAGATAAAATTCCTTAGGTTATATTTTCAATCCTTTGGACCGGGTTTCCTCCTTGGCATACAGTCCCGGACGCCCGATTATGACATGGTTGGCAACGATACTATCCGCCGGACTGCGTATCTGCGGCGGTGCATTTTCGGGATATTGCGCCTGCCTGTTCCTCACATCTTCCGCTTCCGGCTTGAGCTGTTGCCCTTCATTCTCCTTTTCTGCGACTTCGGGCGTGGGTGGCGCAAGCTCCAGCTGAATTTTTCGGTCAAGGGCGGCAAGTTCGGACTTCAACTGCTTCAGCTCGTCCTCCTTCTTCCACACCTTACCCGCTATCTCCTGTAACTGCGGTATCTCCATCTCCAGCACCTCGTTCTTCGCCTTGTACTGGTCGATGATGGAGGGTATCCTCTCCATCGCGTTGAGGAAGTTGCGGGCGGCGGCCAACGGGTCAGCCATCGCCAGATGCCCGTTGTTGTAGGTGTACTTGTAGTTCCCCTCGACCACGAAGCGGTTGTCGGTAAACTCCAATCCCTCTTTGAGTATCCTTTCGCTGACCACCTTTATCGGGAAACCGTAAAACTCTCCAACCTGCGTGTACAACCCTCCGGTCGTGGCATTCTTGGCTATCTCCTGCAAACGCTTTCCGATGACTTTCTCATCGGCGGAATCCACTCCGTCCACCTTTATTATATTAAGGTGATTGCCCTCCTTGTCGGTCTGCACCACAGAGAGGAAGCGGTTCCAGTCCTCCGTCATGGCATCTATGAAAGCTGTGTTGTTGCGCAGCTCGCCGGTCTTCGATTCCAGCTTGAACTCCGAATCACGCTTGCCCTTGTTGAACGACTTGCGTTCCCCTTCGAGCGATGCGATCCGCTTTTCCAGTTTCGCCTTGTCCAACAGGTCGGTATTGCCGGAGAGCAACGCCATGTATTCCGAGAAATTCATGCCCGATTTTTCGTCCATTGCCCCCTCGTCGATGGTACGCGCACCCATCGCACCGCTTTTGAGCTGGCTTATGAAAGTCTGCTTGCAGTGCAGGAGGTTGAACTTGTAGCTGTCCAGTGACTTCTCCACCGCGTAGATGATTACATCCACGTTGTTCCCGGCGAAATGTTTGGCAATCTCATTACCTGCCCTAACTCCGCGTCCGTCACGCTGTTGCAAGTCGGACGGTCGCCACGGCGTATCGAGATGATGGATAGCCACACACCGTTTCTGGGCGTTCACACCCGTTCCGAGCATAGAGGTAGAGCCGAACAGCACACGCACCGTCCCGGCGTTCATGGCGTCTATCACCGCCTTCCGCGCCTTGTCGGTCTTGCACTCCTGAATGAAGCGCACCTCGCTTGGCGGTATACCGTAGTCCTCCGTCAGTTTGCGCTTGATTTCCGAATAGACGTTCCACCCGTCGCCCGGCTGGTATGTCCCCAAATCAGAGAAAACGAACTGCGTGCCTTTCTGGGCGTCGTATTTTTGATAATACTCCGCGATCATCTTGGCACAGTGACTCGCTTTGTTGTCGGGATGATCTTCGTAATTCGGGTCTATCATGCGCATGTCGAGTGCCATTTTCCGGGCATAGTCCGTGGCGATGAGCATCTTCGCCTTTTCTTCCGTTTCCGAAAGCGGCAGCCTGCCCAACAAGGTGGCATCGCCCGTCTTGGCGAACTGCATCAGTTTCTGTATGAAGTCCTCCTGTTCCGGCGTGGGCGGTATATGGTGCAGTATCTCGTTCTTGGCAGGACGGTCAACGCCCACATCCTCCGCCGTGCGGTAGTCCGTGATTTCATTATAGAAGGCGGCAAGCTCCGGCACTTTGATGAAGTAGCGGAAACGCTCCTTCTGGACCACATTGTTCGTCACGTTAAATTCAAAATCCGTCGTCTTCTTGGCAAATATCGCCGCCCAAGCGTCGAAACACCTTATGTCCTGCCGTTCCAGCTCCTTCGGGCGCAGGTACTTGAACAGCAGGTACAATTCAGTCAGTGAGTTGCTGATAGTCGTGCCGGAGAGGAAGGTCGCACCCAAGTCTTTTCCTGTGCGCTCCTGTATGGTGCGTATGGCAAAGAGCATGTTAAGTGCCTTCTGGCTTCCCTCGCTGTTTCCCAATCCCGCCACACGGTCGTGGCGCGTGTTGAAAGTCAGATTCTTGAACTGGTGGCTCTCATCTATGAAGATGTGGTCGATGCCCATCTGCTTGAAATCCACCACGTCGTCCGTGCGTGACTTTATGGCGTGTTCCACCTTCTCCAGCTTCGCTTCAAGGTTGTGCTTGCGCTTCTCCAATCCTTTCAGCATCGCCCGCGACACGTTCTTGCCCTGCTGCCGCAAGACTTCGAGGTTTTCCTCCACCGTGTCAAGCTCCGCTTGCAGGATGCGCTGCTGCAACTCCGGCGACTGCGGAATCTTGCCGAACTGGTCGTGCGACATGATGACGCAATCGTAGTCGTTGTTCTTGATGTTGTTGAAGAAACGCACGCGGTTGGCGGTCGAAAAGTCTTTCTCCGAAGCGTACAGAATCCTCGCGTTGGGATATGCCGCCTGATAGGTGGCGGCAATCTCCGCAACATTGGCTTTCAGCCCGATAATCATCGGCTTGTGCGCCAAGTTCAGACGCTTCATCTCATGCGCGGCGATGCACATTATCAGCGTCTTGCCGGTTCCAACCTCGTGGTCACAAATTCCGCCGCCGTTCTGTTTCAGCATCCAGACGCAATCCATCTGCGAGGGATAGACGCTCCTGATGCCCCGGCTTGCCAGCCCTTTCAGATTGAGGTCGGGAAAAGTCTGATGCGAGCCGTCATACTTCGGGCGCACGAAACAGTTGAACTTGCGGTTATACATCGTCGTCAGCCGCTCCTTGAACTGTGGCGACTGCTCTTCGAGCCATTCGGAGAAGCCGTTTCGTATCTCGTCAATCTTGGCGTTGGCGAGCTGTATTCCCTCGCTGTCGCGCACCTTGATGTCGTTGCCATGCTCGTCCTTGCCGATGGACTTCATCATGTCGGGACAGGTGTTGTGCAGGGCGTGCTTCAGGAGGTGCATACCGTCATAGTTCCGGTAATACCCCTTCACCAGAAACTCGTCCGTGATTTTCATGGTGCGGTAGCCGCACACCACCGAAAACTCGTCCATGCTTGCGGAATAGGCGATTTTCACCTCCGTGTCGAACAGCCGGCTCATGTAGGCGGCATAGACACCCGTCGGAATCCAGCGTTCCCCGAAATTGAAGTCCAGATCCTCGAAGGCGATGCGCTGCGGCTCGGCATCTTTCAGAGCCTCCAACGCCTGCTTCACCTCCGGCATACGCTCATTTTCGGGATTGTCACCCATCCATGCCTCTATGCGTTCCGCTTTCTCTATGACATTTCCGGCGATGAAACGGTCTTTGATTTCGTAACCGGTCACGAGCGGATTGTAGTAGATGCGCCCTTGCAGGGCAGTGAGCAAATCCTCCGCCGTGCTGTCGGTTATCTCCCGCATATAGTCGAGATTGACCGTACCATATTTGTTGAGCGACGCAGACAGGGCTTCTTCGGGAGAGCCTACGTTGGCATGGCTCTCCACCGCGAAGGAAACAGGATGCTCGAAGATGTCCGCCTTGACGAACTTTCCGTTTTCCATCCGTTCCAGCGAAAGGATGTCGCGCCCGCCCGCATCCATCATCACTAACTTCACGTTCTGCTTGGCGTTGAGGTTGCCGTAGCGCATGACAAACTCATCGTAACAGGTATTCAGATGCTCTCGCCACGGAACATTTGCCTCGCGCCGGAGCGATTCATAACGGTACAGACGCTCGTAGGCGTCACGCAGCGACACATACAACAACGCCTTTTCCTTCTGGTATCCTTTCAGGTCGAGCGGCTGGAATGTCGCCCCGTATGGCGTGATGTCTTTCAGGTAGCCGATGTTATGACGCCCCCGGTCAGCCACCAGCGACCCTTCGCGCAGGTGCATCTCCGGCGTGCGGTGGTAGGCACGCGGAGAAAGGTCCACGACTTCCTCCTTCGGCTTTTCCGCTTCGATGTCGGGGAAAAGGAAAGTCCCCACCGCTTCCGATGGGGTATCTGTAACGGCAGGTGCGGCGACTGCCTCCGGCTGTGTTTCCTCCTGTCGTGGCTGCTCACGGGAAGTTTCCGGCACGGCTTTCACTTCCGTCTTTTCCGCCACTTGTTTCTCGTTATGCTGCCTTGCCAGTTCCCGAAGTTCTTTCCTACGCTCCGGCGTCAAACCCATCATCATTTCATAGAAACCGTTGATGGGAGGATTGGTATCCCAGTCCAGTGTGGCATAGATGTCGTCCGGGTCGGCAGGCTTGGCGGTGTTCTCCGCTTTCACCTCCTTATTCTCCATTGCGGGTTTTGCAGTTGGAGCTGTCGGTGTAACCGTGACTTTCGGTTTGGGCGGAGTGGACTTTGCCGTAACTGCCTTTTTCACCGTCTTTTTCTTTTTGGAGGTTTTCGGTTGGCTGACCTCTTCCGTCATCCCCCAGAGGTCAAGCAGGGTGAGCTGCACGCCTGCGGAATATTGCGGGCGCGGTTCTATCTCCGGCTTTTCATCTGCGGGTTGCGGCTTTTCTGTCGGAGTTTCCACCGTCTGCGCCGAGGATACTGTTTCCAATTTTATGGCAGGACGCTCTACTTTATTTTGAACGGCAACTTTTTCTTCCGTTCCTGCCTGCCGGATTGAACCCGAATACAAGCGCATGGCAAGCCTGTAATGGAAATCCTCGTCGAGCATACGGCGCAAATCCCCGGCGATGCCTGCTGCCTTGCCCTCGTGCAGATAAACCATAGCGGGCTTCCCGTAGGGGTCTGTGTCAAGTTTCGCCATCGTATGCACGATGCGTTCCGGGTGGTGGATGAAATAGGCGTTGTCGGTCAGGGCGGTTTTCGTGTCCGTCTGTATCACGGTCATCAGCCGCTCGTCCTGCGACATTTCCTTCTTGCTGAGGTTCTTTTGCAGGACAATCAGGTCACTGCCCACCTCCGTGCCCGCGTTGTCCGTGAACAGGTTGTTGGGCAGGCGTATCGCGGATACCAGATTGGCCTGACTGAACAGCTCGTTACGCACGGAGGTCTTGGTGCTATTCAATACCCCTTGCGAGGTGATGAACGCCACGATACCGCCGTCACGCACGGCATCCAGTCCTTTGAGAAAGAAATAGTTGTGGATGGTTTTCTGGGCGGAGCGTCTGCCGAAAGAGTCGCTCCGCTGAAACTCCGCGTCGAACACGGCAATGTCACCGAACGGAATGTTGGACACCGCCAAGTCGAAATAATTGTTGAACGGTCTTTCGATTTTCTCAAAACCGCAGGTGCGCATTTTCTGGTCGGGATAGAGATGCCTCAAGATTGTACCCGTGAGCAGATCCTTCTCGAAAGCCATCACATCCGCATTGGGGCTGTGCCGCAGCATGGAATCCACGAACACGCCGACACCTGCCGACGGTTCGAGCATACGGGCGGGGCGGACGCTGTAATCTGCCAGCACGTCCGCGATGGTGTCGGTTATCTCTTTGGGGGTGTAGAAAGCGGTCAGCACGGACGCTTTCAGCGAATCCACAAACCGCTTGTACTCTGTTTCGTCCTTGCTGTTCTCACGGATAAGCCTGTGCAGCTCCACCGTCGGGGCGAACAGTTCGAGGTCGGATTTCGCCCACCGGACGGCATCCGTCAGTTCCTTTGCAGGGTTGAGGATACATTTCAGACCGCCGAAACCGCAGTACCTTTGAAGTATGGCACGCTCTTCGGTTGTCGCTGTCCTATTTTCCCTGTCAAGGATGAATGCCGTCCGTATCGCCTCGATGTTGTCCCGCAGTTTCTGTTTGCGGTTAAACGCCATATTCGTCTAAGTAAAGGACGGTTGCTCCCGTCAGCTCCGTGTAGAGCAGGTCGTAATCGGAAGACAGGGCGAAATTGTCATCCGAGAGGTCATAGACGGAGAACACGTTGCCGACAAGCGGCAGCAGTTTCAGGACAAAGGCTTCACGCTTCTCTTCCGGCACTTCATCGGCAAACTCGTTTTCCACGACTTCGCGGAGGATGGCGTAACGGGAATAATGCAGCCCGCGCAGCAGCGTGTCCATCGCCAGTTCCTGCGCACCATCGGCGGGATAGCCTTCAAGCCGTGCCCTCTCATACGTTTCGGCGGCACGGTCGGCCCGTTCCCGTATGAAAGCGGTGTCGTCAGCCTGTTCAAACTTGTTCGTGCGGAGATAGTCCAGCAGGTACAGACCGTAATAGGAAAAGTCGGTCTGACCCTCGTTTTTCTTCTTGTTGTTCATTACTTTGGAATTTAGTGGATTGGTAATGACGTGGATAATCGTCTGGAAAGGAGAAAGAAAAGGCACTCGGTATCCCTCCGAGTGCCACCACTAAATCCAAAGTATGAGTGTAATCCGGTATCGAAGAACAATTCATTACTCTGAACAAGTGGCAAAGTTAATACTATTTCTTCCGTCCTGAAAATTTCTTGTCCTTTTTAGCCTCCGGGAACACAAAAGTCGTGTTATATTCCCCGTCAAAGGCGACAACAGCATCGAAACTCTTGCCCTGTTTGCTCTTGAACCCTTTGAGCAGCTTGGTATGCCCTTCGGTGAGCAGGTCTTTGATTTCATCGTCGGACAGGGTGCGTCCCGCTTTCAGCCGGAACACGGGCAGTCCGCACTCCGTGTTGTCGCAGCGTACCACCTTGCCGTAGAACCGCATCCTGCCCGTGCCACACTTGGGACACGCGCAGCCGGAGTCACGGCTGCCGAAGAGCTTGTCGCACGAGATCAGTTCGGAGGTTATCTCACGTGTGTACGCCTCTATCTCCTTGCGGAAGGTGTCGTCGGACAGTTCCCCGCGCTCGATACGCGCCAGCTCCTTTTCCCATTCGCCCGTCATGGCAACATCGGCGATGCGCATCGTCTTGACGACGGAATTGAGGGCAAGTCCTTTTTCGGTGGGAACAAGCGACTTCTTGCAGCGTTCCATGTAACCGCGCTTGAAAAGCGTTTCGATGATGGACGCACGGGTTGCCGGAGTGCCGATGCCGCAGTCCTTCATCGCCTGCCGCAGCGCGTCGTCCTCGATTTCCTTGCCCGCCGTTTCCATTGCCGAGAGCAGGGTGGCTTCGGTATGCAGCGGCTTGGGTTTGGTCTTTCCTTCGGTAATGGACGAGCCTTTCGGTGTCAGCGTGTCGCCTTCCTGCCAGCCGGGGATGGTAATTTCCTCTTTTTCCTCGCCATAGACGGCACGCCATCCGGTTTGCTTCACGACGCTGCCTTTTACGGTAAACTCCACTCCGGCACATTCCGCCGTGACAGTGGTCACATCCTTGACGCATTTCTCAGAGAATGCCTCGACCATGCGCCCGGCAATCATCTGATAGATGGTATTGTCCTCTTTGGAGAGGAAGAGCGGTTTCTCACCCGTGACGAGCAGGGCATGGTGGTCTGTCACCTTGCCGTCGTCCACGCTGCGGCGTGTCGGGGCGGCTTTTGCCCGCACCTTGTCTTTCCATTCGGGCTGTGTGCCGATGAAAGCGAGCAGTTTGGGAATTTCGGCAAACACGTCTTCGGGGATGTAGCGGCTTCCCGTTCTCGGATAGGTTATCAACTTCTTTTCGTAGAGTTTCTGCGCGATTTCAAGCGTCTGTTCCGCCGTGAAGCCGTGCTTGGCGTTGGCTTCTTTCTGGAGCGTGGTCAGGTCGTAGAGCAAGGGAGTTTCCTCCGTCTTCTCCTTGCGCTCGGCTTTCGTGACAGTGGCGCAACCTGCCGCCTTTACCTTATTATATAGTTCCATCGCCGGTTCTTTCTCTTTCCATTTCTCGGAGGATGAGAATTTCACGACTTCGCCGTCGCAACCGTCCGTTGCGATATGGAGCTGCCAGAATGCTTCGGACGTAAAGCGGCGGTTCTCCCAGTAGCGTTCACATACCATAGCCAACGTTGGTGTCTGCACCCGCCCCACGGAATACGTGCCGTGTCCGGCGGCGATGGATAACGCCTGTGTGCCGTTGATGCCCACGAGCCAGTCGGATTCGCTCCGCGCTTTGGCGGCGAGGTAGAGGTTGTCGTATTTGCTGCCGTCTTCGAGTTTCCGCAGTCCCTCGCGGATAGCTTTGTCGGTGAGAGAGCTGATCCACAGGCGCACGAAAGGAGTGGTGCAACCCGTATAGTGGTAGAGGTAGCGGAAGATAAGCTCTCCCTCGCGTCCGGCATCGGTCGCCACGA
>CAJURQ010000050.1 GCA_910588955.1 uncultured Lachnospiraceae bacterium | reverse complement strand
AAAAGCGTTTCCAAATGTTGTCGGCAAGGTATGACAGCGAGCAGGAAGAACTGACCGCCAAGATAAAGGAACTTGAAAAAAGTGCCATAGCGGACAAGGAGCAGTTATCTTCCATTGAGCAGTTTGCGGAGCAGATAAGCGGTTATGCAGGAATAACGGAACTCAATTTTAAGATAATCAATCAACTTATAGAAAAAATTCTTGTTTCTGAACCCGTAGAGATAGACGGGCAGAAAACTCAACGACTTACTATCCATTATAAATTCATAGGAGCATTGGAAACCCTTGAATAATGGATATTTTCTAAGTCACCTATTCCAACTATCCAACAGACGCAGGCAGAGAAGGCGAGCTGATTTTCCGCCTTGTGTATGAAATGGCAGGGTGCAGGAAGCCGACAGAGCGGTTATGGATTTCTTCTATGGAGGAAAATGCCATTCGTGAGGGCTTTGCAAATTTGCAGCCGGGAAATAATTATGATAACCTTTATCATTCCGCATTATGCAGACAGGAAGCGGACTGGCTGGTGGGACTGAACGGAACGCGGCTCTTTACCGTGCTTTACGGCGGAAAGGTCTTAAAGGTAGGCAGGGTGCAGACACCGACGCTTGCGATGCTGGTGGAGCGCGAAGCAAAGATTATGAATTTTAAGAAAGAGCAGTATTTTATGGCGCATATTTTATTTGGCGGCGTGGATGCCGTATCGGGGCGCATTGATAAAAAAGATGAGGCACAACAGCTTTCGGAGGCTTGTAAAAACGGGCAGGCTATTGTCACTTCCATTATAAAGGAAGAAAAGGCGTCTGCGCCGCCGAAACTCTATGACCTCACCACACTCCAGCGTGATGCGAACCGTCTGTTCGGCTTTACCGCAAAACAGACTTTGGAGTACACGCAGAGCCTTTATGAGAAAAAACTGGCTACCTATCCGAGAACGGACAGCCAGTTTTTATCCGATGACATGGAACAGACGGCAAAAAATGTAATCAATGCGGTTTTCCAGTCGATTCTATTTGAGGAAAGCGTGATATTCAATCCTGATATTAAAAGGGTGATGGACAGCAGAAAGGTGACAGACCACCACGCCATTATCCCCACAATGGAGATTGCCAAAGCTGACCTTGCGGCGCTGCCGGAAACGGAGCGGAAAATCCTATCCTTAATCGCGAACCGCCTTTTATGTGCGACAGGGGAGAAACACCTGTATGAAACGGTAAAGGCAGAGCTTACCTGCAGCGGACATATTTTCACGGTTTCGGGAAAGAGTGTCACGCGCAACGGCTGGAAGGATTTTGAAGATGCCTTTAAGCGTTCTTTCAAAACATCGGAAGATGCGGATAAAAATGCTGCGGAAGAAAAGAAGCTGCCGGAACTTTCCAAAGGGCAGGCGTTTGACGGGGTGCAGACAAAAATCAGTGAACATTTCACAAATCCGCCCAAAAGATATACGGAGGATTCGCTGCTTTCCATGATGGAGCGCGCCGGATCAGAAGATATGGACGATGATGTGGAGAGGAAAGGATTGGGGACGCCTGCGACACGGGCGGACATTATTGAAAAATTAGTAAAGGACGGATTTATCAGGCGGGAGAAAAAGCAGATTATCCCCACGGAGGACGGCATCAGGCTGATTACGGTTCTTCCCGATGTGGTAAAATCCCCGAAACTGACCGCTGACTGGGAGAATGCCCTTACCCTTGTAGCAAAAGGGGAGTATTCCATGCAGGAATTTATGGACGGTATAGGGGATATGGTCAGAGGGCTTGTGCAGACCTACCACAGCGTCAGTGACGAGCAAAAATCCGTGTTTGGAAACGGTGCGCAGGGAACAGACGTATTGGGAAAATGTCCGAAATGCGGCGGCAATGTGACAAAGGGAAAATTCGGCGCTTACTGCAAGAGCAGATGCGGCATGAATGTGGGGCGCGCTATGGGAGCCGTTCTTTCCGACAGTCAGGTAAAAAGTATGCTGGAGGGGAAAAAGACACTCGTAAAAGGCTTGAAAGGAAAGAAAGGCAGCTATGATGTGTACCTGATACCGGAGGGCATTGAGGATTATTCTTATACTAAAGATGGAAAAGAAGTCAGAGGCTCGCAGTACAAGGTCAGACTGGAATTTCCCAAGAGGAAAAATTAAACAGCGGTAAAATACTAAAATTATATTTATTATAGAAGCAACAGCGTCAGGGCGTATGGAATGCAGCCATTTCACGCGCCTTTTTGCGTTAAAAAGAATGGAGGAAATTGAAACATGAATAATGTAACAAAAAATACAGCGGAAAACACAACGGCACAGGAAACAGAACCGGCAGCAAAAACAGACGAAACAAAAGCGGATAAGTTTATCAGGATCGGGGAATATCGCATGAATAAAGCAATCGACGCAATCGGGCGGCTTGAGAATCTCACCAATAGATCAGCATATGAGTATACACAGGAACAGGCGGAGGCAATGTTTTCGGTGCTGGAGCAGCGTGTGGCGGATATTAAGGCAAAATTTACGGCGGCGAAACAGAAAGAAGGCGTTTCGTTCTCTTTCGGGACAAAGGCAGGACAGGAGGGCGCAAGATGAGCATGGCGGTTTTAGGCACGGGTGACAAGATTTTAAGCCTTATGAAAGAGATGGAGATAAGCATTCCGGGGCTGGCGTCGCTGTCCGGCATACAGGAGAATGAACTTCTGAATATACTGGCGGGCATCTGCGAGCCGGACATCACGGTAGCCTGCAGGATTGCGGACGCGCTCGGTGTCTGCGTGCGGGAACTCTGCCCGGATGAGGAGCAGTATACCATTCCGGTCAGAAAAGGCACGCTTGCAAAGCTGATAGTGGTAAGCGAGATGAACGGCGTGGAGCTGGATGACCTGATCAGCTCCAT
Organism: uncultured Lachnospiraceae bacterium; assembly: GCA_910588955.1. Classification (GTDB taxonomy): domain Bacteria; phylum Bacillota; class Clostridia; order Lachnospirales; family Lachnospiraceae; genus UBA3282. The sequence continues at coordinate 9,324 of CAJURQ010000050.1, read as the reverse complement.
ACTGGAAAAGGGCATTGAGGAAAACGGATTTTATGATTAAACGGCGCGGCGGGATTTCCCGCCGTCATTTTTGGGAGGAAAGCCTATGACAAAATATCAGTATGTTTCCACAATGGCGGAAGATACCGCAGTGAGGATTGCAAAAAACGGGGCATCATGGACGGCATTTCTTGATACGGCGGCGCGGCTGTACAAGCGCCCGTACAACGAGCAGCTCCTGATCCATGCGCAAAGACCGGATGCGTCAGTCTGCGCCTCACTGGAGGACTGGAACGAAAAAATGTACTGCTGGGTAAACCGTGGGGCAAAAGGAATTGCGCTGATTGACACGGCGGGCGAGCGTCCAAAACTGAAATATGTCTTTGACGTATCGGACGTGCATAAGGCAAGGCGCATCGGGCGGGATCCGTACATATGGGAACTGAAAGAAGAACATAAGGAAGCGGTGCTTGCACGGCTGGAACAGACCTATGGCGGCACGGACAGGGAACAGTCCTTTGAACAGCGGATTATCGAAATTGCCGAAAGGATTGCGTCGGATTATTATGGGGATTTGCTGCCGCAGATTAAGTATGCAAAAGAGGGCAGTTTTCTTGAGGAAATGGACGAACTCAATGTGGGGATATGCCTGCGGGACACGCTGGCATCGAGCATTGCCTATACGGTGCTGTCGCGCTGCGGGGCGGACATGGATTTTTGGAAAAACGAACTTGATTTTACCCATATCAGCGAGTTTAACACGCCGGATACGCTTGCGGTAATCGGAAACGCCACTGCGGAAATGTGCAAGCCGCTTCTTTTGGAAATCGGCAGGACGGTAGTGGCGCAGGAAAGGCAGGCGGCACAAAACATAACAAGGGAAAATGCAGGCATGGAAGCAGCAGAGCCGGAAAAAGAGGAAACGCAGAAAAATAATAAAAATATCGAAAAAGTGCTTGCAAAAGAAACGGATGCGGACTATAATGCTTTAAAGCGTGAAAGTGAAAAAGAAGAATCAGAAAGACCGGAAACGGCGGAAAATAAAGAAACGGAGGGCGCTGCATATGGAACTGACATACGAGAAGAACGGGGATTACCTGATACCGAACCTGATGGCGGACGAGGAGCCGGAGGGCGTGCTGACGAAGTACGGGCTGATGAGGAAGAACTTCCTGAAGGAACACAGGGGAGGGATTTATCAGGGCATGATACTGTCGGGAAAACTGAAAGCGCACTGCCTGATGATACAGGAACAGGCAGAACAGAGAATGGACTTCCTGACCGCGCAGATGGCGGAAGCAGAGGGCGTGACGGAGGAACTGAAAGAAACGGATCAGATGAAGTGGGTGGGCATGATGAACAACATCAGACACTCGGCGGAGGAGAACGTACTGACGGAACTGATTTACGTTTAGAAAGCGAAATTGACCACCTCAAAACACAATTAAATACGGAAACATCAGAGCCGGATAATGACCACGGAAGTGGGGAAACATCATTATCCGGCTCTTTCATTGCCGAACTGCGTGCAGCCGATAATTTCATGGATATTCAGAAAGAAATTCTGTGTTCCGACGCTTTCCTTATCCATAAAAGACCGGAAATTGCGGGGTATTTTCAGATGGAGCAGGATACACGTCTGCAAACGGAGTATCTGAAAAATTCTTTCCGCATGGAGGAATTTACGGAGCTTGACATCGGGGAGATCAGGGCAGGATACCGCGCCGGTGAGGACGGTCTTACCATGTGGAAAGGGCATTACCTTACCCGTGAGGCAGAAACAAAAATATCATGGGAAGATGCCCGCTTCTTTGTAAATTCCTATATCGAGGACGGCGAATACCTGCTTCCGGGGGAAAAGGCAGAGCAGATTGATACGGACGGTATGTACAAACAGCTCAATCTTTTTACCATGTTTTCAGAGCAGGTAGGCAATATCGTGATGAAACAGGCGGAGGAAAAGAGCGACGTGCCGCCCATGACGGCGATACCGCAGGAACAGCTTTCTGAAATCCTGCGCAGCGGCGGGGGAAAAGAAAACAGCCGGAAACGCATCTATGCAAAATACAGGCAGGGAAAGACGCCGGAGGAAATGGCTGCTTTTCTGCAAAAGGAATACGGCAATACCGGAAAAGGCTTTGAGTTTGACGGAAAGCAGATAGCGGTATGGTTCAATCAAGAGGGCATGACCGCAGGCTATGGCACGTCCGCGCTGGAAAATCCGGTGTATAGCATGAACTGGCAGGAAATTGAGTCGGAAATACGCTCACAGGTGGAAAACGGGACTTACATGGGCGAGAATGAAGCGTATCTGATTGATGAAACGGAACGGAGCCGGATTGCCAATTATGTATATTTTTTCTTCCGTGACGGAATGGGGGAAATACCGGAGGAACTGGGATTAGGTGATAAAAATGCTCCTGACAGCCATGCACATCTGATTGGGCTGCTTTCAGACCCGGCAGGTATAGATTTGGTTGCCGCCCACATGGACAAGGCTATTACGGAGCTGGAATCAGGCGAGAAGAAAATGCGTTACCGTGCTGTTTATACGCCGAAAGGACTGCGGGAGGAGCTTGCAGATTTGCGCCTGCCTAAAACAGAATATCCGCTTGCGGAAAGCGTGGAGATAAAGAAAGAGGATTTTATTACACAGGACGAGATAGACCACCGTCTTGGCAGGGGGAGCGGTTATGAACATGGCGCTTTCCGCATCTATAAGTATTTTATGGAGGGGCATGACAGTTCAGATGCGGTTAAATTTTTAAAACAGGAGTACGGCATCGGCGGCAGTTCCCATGCCCTGCCGGGAAATGATAAGAGTTATGAGGATCATAACGGTAAAGGAATACGACTGGAAAAGGGACAGATTGGAAGTCCGTATACGGGGGTTCTGCTGTCATGGAAAGTTGTGGAAAAGCGTATCCGTAAGCTGATTGAGGAAGATAAGTATTTATCCCCGAAAGGCAAGGAAGCCTATGTGGATTACAAATGGGAACAGGCACAGAAAGAGCTTGAAAAAGCGCAGGCGAAGATGGAGCGTGACACAAAGGCTGCCTGCAAAGACGCCATAGAAAGGGCAATTGCTGAAAAGTTTGACGGCAGACGGCTCCCAAAGGAAACAGCCGAGGGCGTTATCAGGGAATATGGCATTGAGCGGGTGCGCTATGTACTTTCCCATACCGTTGCCCATAAAACGCAGGAACAGCGTATTTCCGATGAAAATAAGGAGTGGGCAAAGGAAACTGCGCCCTATTCCACATGGGAAACCAACGACATGGTGGTAAATTCCCACCCTGCGGTGCTGAATGGCTTTATCAATCAGGCAAGGCGCTACATTGAACGGGAAAATATTCTTGCGGCGCAGACAGCCGGACAGGAGCAGCCGAAAGAGAATGCAGCGGAAAATGTCACAGGGCTGCCCGTCCAAAACGAAGAAAAAGAAATTGGGGACAGCAGCAATGTTGTTCCTGACACTGATGCGGCGGCAGTCCGTGAAAAACCGGGAAACGGCGAAGCAGACAGGGAAGCGGAAGCCACACCTGATTTTGCGGAGCAGGCGGCAGGGAAAACGGACGAAAAAGAAACTGCAAAAGGGCTGTATGCTGAAACCGTAAAGGAAGCGGTTGAAGAACCTGAACAGGACACCTTTGGACAGAGTGACCAAAAGGTGGAGATGGAAACGCCGCAGGGAGAGATTGCCGATACTTTAGGTCGCGATGTCCAAAAGCCAGATTATGAAGTTGGAGATACCGTAACCATTGAGGGGACGGAGTTTATTATCGAGAATATTTCCGACAGGGAAGTGCAGATGTGTGACCCGAAACTGCTTTATCCGGTTTTCAGGGTGGAAAGCAGGGAGAATTTTGAACGCCTGATAGCAGAGGAATCCCCGCATACGGAGGAAAAAGAGCAGGACACTTTTGGACACACTGACCAAAAGCAGCCGACAGCCAGTGAAACGACGGTGTATCCGGGGGATAAAAACGTGCTTCCTTATGATATTGTCGTGGAGAAGCTGCATTTTGACGAACCGGAACAGGCTGAACCGGAGAAAACGCCGCAGACTGACAAATCCAGCGCCGTCAATTTCCGTATCACGGACGATGCGCTCGGCGCAGGGAATGCAAAAGAGAAATTTCGGCGGAATGTGGAGGCAATCCGCACTTTGGAGAAGATTGAGGGAGAAAACCGAACCGCGACACCAGAAGAACAAAAGATTTTATCACAGTATGTCGGCTGGGGCGGTCTTGCCGATGCCTTTGACGAAACAAAGGCAAACTGGGCAGGGGAATATCAGGAATTAAAAAATCTTTTATCCCAACAGGAATATGCATCTGCAAGGGAAAGTACATTAAATGCCCATTACACAAGCCCCGTCATTATCCGCAGCATTTATGAAGCGCTTGAAAAGATGGGTTTTGAAAAGGGAAACATTTTAGAGCCTGCAATGGGAATAGGAAACTTTTTCGGAATGCTGCCGGAGAAAATGCAGGAAAGCAGGCTTTACGGCGTGGAACTGGACGGCATCACAGGCAGGATTGCAAGACAGCTCTATCCGAAAGCGGACATTAAAATCTCCGGCTTTGAGAAGACGGATTATCCGAACGACTTTTTTGACGTGGCTGTCGGCAACGTGCCGTTTGGTCAGTACAAGGTTGCGGATAAAAAGTATGATAAGAATAACTTTTTAATCCATGATTATTTTTTCGCAAAGGCGCTGGACAGGGTGCGCCCCGGCGGCGTTGTCGTTTTTGTCACGAGCAAGGGCACGATGGACAAGAAAAGCCCCGAAGTGCGCAAATACCTCGCACAGCGGGCGGAGCTTCTGGGCGCGGTCAGACTTCCGAACACGGCGTTTAAGGAAAATGCGGGGACGGAAGTCACGTCGGACATTCTTTTCCTGAAAAAGCGTGACCGTGTGATGAACATAGAGCCGGAATGGGTGCATCTTACGGAAAAAGACGGCATTGTGATGAACAGCTATTTTGCAGACCACCCGGAGATGGTCGTGGGAAAAATGGAAATGGTGTCGGGACCCTACGGCATGGAAAGCACCTGCCAGCCCGACACGTCAAGACCGTTTGCGGAGCAGCTGCGGGAGGCGGTCAGCCATATTGACGGGGAGATTGAGGCGGCGGAGATTGACGGACTTACAGAGGAAACAGCGGACAACATAATCCCCGCAGACCCTGACGTGAAGAATTACAGTTACACCCTTGTTGACGATAAAGTGTATTACCGTGAAAATTCCATAATGAAGCCCGTGGAAATGCCCGATTCCATGCAGGAACGGATTAAGGGCATGGTGGCTATCCGCGACTGCACGCAGGAGCTTATCAGTTTACAGTTGGAAGAATACCCTGACACAGCCATTACGGAAAAGCAGGCGGAATTAAACCGTCTGTATGACAGTTTTTCCAAGAAATACGGCATTATCAGTTCGCAGACCAACAGGAGGGCATTCAATCAGGATTCAAGCTACTGCCTGCTCTGTTCATTGGAGAAAATCGACGATGAGGGTAATTTCAAGGGAAAGGCGGATATGTTCACAAAGCGCACAATCAAGAAAGCAGAAGTTGTCACAAGTGTTGACACGGCAACAGAGGCGCTGGCGGTGTCCCTGTCGGAGAAGGCAAAAGTTGACCTTGATTATATGGCGGAGCTTTCTGGAAAAGACATTGATACCGTCAAAGAGGAACTGGCAGGTATTATCTTCCAAAATCCCGTGACGGATAAATGGGAAACCGCCGATGCGTATTTAAGCGGCAATGTGCGTGAAAAGCTGGAAATGGCGAAAGTCTACGCGGAGAACCACCCGGAGTATGCCGTAAACGTGCAGGCGCTCACGCAGGTGCAGCCGAAGGAACTGGATGCATCGGAAATCGAGGTGCGCATCGGCGCGACGTGGATTGAGCCGAAATATATAGAGGATTTTATGCGCGACACCTTTGAAACACCGCAGCATTTATTTGACAGAAACATGATAGGTATACAGTTCTCCGATGTGACGGGGCAGTGGAATGTGAAAGGAAAAAATGCAGATTACGGAAATTCCCTTGTCAACATGACTTACGGCACAAGCCGGAGGAATGCCTACACGATTTTGGAGGATTCCCTGAACCTGAAGGACAGCCGTGTATATGACACCATAGTGGAGGACGGGAAAGAAAAACGTGTGCTGAACAAGCAGGAAACTACCATAGCATCGCAGAAACAGGAGGCAATCCGTGAAGCGTTTAAGGACTGGGTATTCCGTGACGCGGAAAGACGGCAGGATTTGGTAGGAAAATACAATAAGCTGTTTAATTCCACGAGACCACGGGAGTATGACGGTTCGCACTTAAAATTCCCCGGAATGACACCGGATATCGAGTTAAGACCGCACCAGCTTAATGCGGTGGCACATCAGTTATACGGTGACAATACCCTGCTTGCCCACTGTGTCGGCGCAGGCAAGACGTTTGAGATGATTGCGGCGGCAATGGAGAGTAAGCGCTTGGGCTTGTGTCAGAAAAGTTTATTTGTCGTACCGAACCATTTGACAGAACAGTGGGCAGGTGATTTTCTGCGGCTGTATCCCGGTGCAAATATCTTAGCTGCCACAAAAAAGGATTTTGAACCCGTAAACCGCAAAAAATTCTGTTCCCGTATCGCAACAGGGGACTATGATGCGGTCATTATCGGTCATACGCAGTTTGAAAAAATCCCTTTGTCGCATGAGCGTCAGGCGGCAATCATAGAACGTCAGATAGACGAAATCGAAACGGCGATTGCAATGGCAAAAGCGGACAACGGGGAACGGTACACAATCAAACAGATGGAGAAAACGAAAAAATCGCTGACGGCAAGGCTTGATAAATTCAATGACACCACACGCAAGGATAATGTTGTAACCTTTGAACAGCTTGGCGTGGATAGACTTTTCGTTGATGAAAGCCATAATTACAAAAACCTTTTTTTATACACAAAAATGCGTAACGTGGCGGGTATCGCACAGACCGAGGCGCAGAAATCCTCGGATATGTTCGCCAAGTGCCAGTACCTTGATGAAATAACCGGAGGCAGGGGCATCACTTTCGCAACAGGCACGCCGATCAGTAACAGTATGACGGAGCTTTATACAAATATGCGTTATCTCCAGTATGGCACGCTCCAAAAGTTAGGGCTTGGACATTTTGACAGTTGGGCGTCCTCATTTGGCGAAACGCAGACAGCGATAGAATTAGCGCCGGAGGGAACAGGCTATAGGGCAAAGACAAGATTCGCCAAGTTCTTCAACCTGCCGGAGCTGATTGCATTATTCAAGGAAAGCGCCGACATTCAGACACCGGATATGCTAAAACTGCCCGTGCCGGAGGCGGAGTATGAAAATGTTGTGCTAAAGCCGAGCGAATACCAGCAGGATATGGTGGCTTCGCTTGCGGAACGCGCCGAGGAAGTCCGCAACCGAAAAGTGGACGCAGCGGTGGATAATATGCTTCGGATTACAAATGACGGCAGGAAACTGGCATTAGACCAACGGCTAATCAACGATATGCTCCCCGACAATGAAAATTCAAAAGCGAGCGTCTGTGTAAACAAGGCGTTCGAGATTTGGGAGCAGACAAAGGAACAGAAGTCGGCGCAGCTCATCTTTTGCGACTTATCAACACCGAAAGGAGATGGTACATTTAATGTTTATGAGGACATTCGCAGCAAACTGATTGATAAGGGTGTCCCACCGGAGGAAATAGCTTTTATACACGATGCAAATACTGAGCAAAGGAAAGCGGAGCTGTTCGGGAAAGTCAGAAGCGGGCAGGTTCGTTTTTTATTGGGTTCGACGCAGAAAATGGGAGCCGGAACCAATGTGCAGGATAGGCTGATAGCGTTACATCATCTCGACGTGCCTTGGCGTCCTTCTGACATCGAACAGCAGGAAGGTCGTATTTTAAGGCAGGGCAATATGAATGACAGGGTTAAGATTTTTCGGTATGTGACCGAAAATACATTCGACAGTTATTCATGGCAGCTGATCGAAAACAAGCAGAAATTCATCGGTCAGATTATGACGAGTAAATCACCTGTACGGAGCTGTGAAGATGTGGACGAGGCGGCGCTCACTTACGCGGAGGTCAAAGCCCTAGCCACGGGCAACCCGTATATCCGCGAAAAGATGGATTTGGACGTGCAGGTGTCAAAGCTAAAGCTGATGAAAGCTAACCATACCAGCCAAATATACCGTCTTGAGGATAATATCACGCAGCATTACCCACAGCAGATAGCAACGCTGAAAGAGCGTATTGACGGCTTGACGGCGGACATTCAGACTGCAAAGGAGAATCTTCCGGAAGATAAAGAGCAGTTTTCCATGAAAGTAGGAAATAAGCTCTACACGGATAAAAAAGAAGCCGGGACAGCGCTGGTGGAGATGTGCAAAGAGGTAAAAAGTGTCAATGCTCCCGCTACCATAGGCGAATATGCAGGCTTTAAGATGGCGGTTTCTTTTGACAGCTTAAATCATAGATTTGTAATGAATTTAAAAGGGCAGCTTTCCCATAACCTTGAAGTTGGTGCAGATCCGTTCGGGAATATTACCCGTATCAACCATGCGCTGGAAGCCATGCCAAAAGAACTTGACAACGCCAAAGTAAAACTGGAAAATGTGGAGCGGCAGCTTGAAACGGCAAAGGCAGAGGTTACAAAACCTTTTGCACAGGAAACCGAACTGAAGGAGAAGTTAGACCGCCTATCCGCCCTCAATGCCCTGCTGAACATGGACGAAACAGGCAGTGACGTACAGGTTGAGAATGAAGTGTCAGAACAGTCAGAAGCGGACACTTTTGGACACGATGACCAAAGGGCAGAGCAGCCGCAAGCAGATACTTTAGGACACAGTGACCAGAGGAAAGAACAGGCTGCGGCATATTCTCCGCCTGTTCCTATGGAAAATGCCGGACATAATCACGCGGCAGAAAATAACAGTCCACATGGATTAAAGCTGGTAGCCGGAACCGCTGACAAGCCTGCAAAGGCATCGTTAAAGGAGAAACTGGCGGCATACAAGGCTCAGGTGGCAGGTGCGGAAAACATCGGAACGGATAAAACAAAGGGAAAAGAGGCGGTTATATAAAATCTACAAAAATTCGATTGCAAAACAGTCGGTAAAATCGTAAAATATGAGTAGGGAAGTAAAACCTGCGCTCATAAGAGTAGGCGTTGAGAAAAAGAGCCATACTGATAAAGGAGGTGTGTTTCTATGGCAACTTCAAGTATTACGAAGAATTTTGTTATATCAGGTCAAAAGCAGGTGGAGATGTTTGCCGATGCAATAGAGGCATCTGCCAACGACAGGACACCTCG
>CAJURQ010000049.1 GCA_910588955.1 uncultured Lachnospiraceae bacterium | reverse complement strand
AGACTAAGTTCTACATAAGAGGTGTATGGGTAGAATTTAAAATTATAATTCACAAGGGAGTACAAAAACGGGAGCTCCCGTTGACATTCTCTGCAAATAATTGTATAATTTATTCGATATTGTCGATGCCATTTACGGCATATTAAATTATGGAAAAAGGAGGGAGATGATCCGCCGGTTTTATGGTGGATTGATCGGAGGATATGAGCGAAAATGCAACCAGACAGCAGCTGCTGATTGTGGACGACGAGGAAGTAAACAGAACAATACTAAGCCTTATGTTCGATGCCGATTACGATATCGTGGAAGCTCCTAACGGGATGGAAGCGATTGAAGTGATTGAGAAAAATGACGATATCGCGTTGATACTGCTCGACGTTATTATGCCGGTCATGGACGGTTTCGGTGTGCTCGATTACATGAAAGAGAAAAATCTTTTGGAGAAGATTCCGGTCATCCTGATTACCAGTATGACACCCCAAGAGAGCGAGGAGAAGGCATACGAGTACGGTATTGCCGACGTGATGCACAAGCCCTTTGAGTCAGCGATTATCAAGAGGCGTGCGAACAACATAATTGAGCTTTACCAGAGCAAGAAGAATCTGGAGATTAAGCTGAAAGAGCAGGAAGTGACGATTCGTGAGCAGGAGAAGGCGATCCGTGAAAACAACGAGTTCATGATCGACGCGCTCGGTTCGGTGGTAGAGTTCAGAAGCATTGAGACGGGCGACCACGTAAAGCGGATCAAGTATCTGACGAGAATCCTTCTTAAATATATGGCGAAATATTTCCCGAAGTACGGGCTGACACCGGTGCAGATTGACCAGATCGCGAGAGCGTCGGCGCTTCATGATGTCGGTAAGATCGGTATACCGGATTCCATTCTGTTGAAACCCGGGAAACTGACGCCGGAGGAGTTTGAGGTGATGAAGACCCACACCACGATAGGCTGTGAGATCTTAGAGTCCTTCAAGCCGCAATACCCGGATGAGTTCTACCAGTACTGCTATGAGATCTGCCGTTACCACCATGAGAGAGCGGACGGCAGGGGATATCCGGATCATCTGGCGGGAGACGAGATCCCGATCAGCGCGCAGATCGTATCCATTGCCGATGTATACGAAGCGCTTGTAAGCGAGAGAGTGTATAAAAGTGCATACAGTAATGACGAAGCATATCAGATGATTTTAAATGGGGAATGTGGACAGTTTTCGGAAGATGTGATAGAGTGCTTTAAGCTTGCCAAAGAGGATTTCTTTAACCTTGTTGAAGTAATCAATATGTTTAATTTCACGTAAGATAGATCAGGCGACGAAGACTGTAAAACAATTGGGATAATGTTTTGCAGTCTTCTTTTATACGCAGGGAGAACGATATCCCTGCCCGGGTGCTGTCAAGACAGCGGAAAGGAAAGGTAGCTATGGACGACAAATTCAGAAAACAACTGGAGGAATGCGGTGCAGATGTGGAGACCACACTGAAACGTTTTATGAACAATGACGCGATTTACCAAAAATTCCTTGGGAAATTCCCCAACGATCCGAATTACGCGAATCTGGGGACGAATTTAGAAGCGGGCGCTTTTGAGGAGGCGTATAAGTGTGCGCACGCCTTGAAGGGCGTGGTGGGAAACCTCGGGCTTACCCCGATCTATGAGAAGGTTTCGACGCTGGTGGAGGAGTTGAGAAACAAGGCGGCAGAGGAAGTGGACGCGGCGCGCGCGAACGAACTCTGGCAGGAGATCAAGACGGTGTACGAGAAGTTTATCAGCGTGATCAACGAAAATATTCCGACTCCATAGGAGGCTGGCATGGAATTTGAATGGTTGAATTCTCGGATTGCGGATGAGACGATGGAACTTGTCCTGCTCTTCAACGAGGAGGGCAGCATACTTTACGGCAATCAGACGGCGGCGGCGAGGCTGGAGTACGACAAGGACAAACTGACCAGATGCAGCATGTCTCAGATATTCCGGCAGGATTTCCCAAACACGCCGGACGGCTTTATCACCTTTGTAAAAACGAGTATGAAGGGCGTTAAGGAGATGACGATGTACAGGAGTAACAACTCCTGTTTCTCTGTCAACGTCCGTATTTTTCCGGAAGACGGAATGGACGCTTACCTTCTTCTTGCGGAAGATATTTCTGCGCAGAAAAATATGAACATGCGGATTCGCGAGTTGAAGGAGAAGGAGAGCGAGAACAATCGGGCGAGAAACGAGTTTACGGCGAACGTGACCCATGAGCTGCGAACTCCCGTCAACGGCATTAAGGGGCATGTGATGGAGCTTGTGGAGGAAGTGGAGGATCCCGCCCAGAAAAAGACGCTTGATATTGTACTCAGCTGCTGTGACAACATGCTGACGATCATCAATGATATCCTTGACTTTGCGAAGCTGGAGTCCGGCAAGTTTGTGATTGACGAAAAACCCTTCGATTTTCAGGAAATGATGGATAAGGTGGTCGCGACCCACAGCGCGGTGGTGAATAAGAAGGAACTGCACATGAGCGTGGATATCGACGAGAAGATTCCGCGCAAGCTGATCGGTGACGAACTGCGTCTTGTCCAGATATTAAACAACCTTCTCTCAAATGCCATCAAATTTACCATGGTAGGCTATGTCAATCTGGTAGTTGGAATGACCAGAAGGGTCAACGACGAGGTGGAGCTGTTCTTTATGGTGAGGGACAGCGGCATCGGCATTTCCCAGAAGGAGCAGGATCGTCTGTTCCAGAGCTTCAGTCAGGTGGATGCCTCGATCACGAGACGTTTCGGCGGAACGGGGCTGGGGCTTGCCATCACGAAGCAGCTTGTGGAGCTGATGCACGGCGACATCCATGTGGAGAGCGAAAAGGGGAAGGGGAGCACATTCTCCTTTTCCGTGAAGCTAAAGAGCGAACAGGTGCTCGACGACAAGCAGAGTCAGGTCTATGTGAACTGGTCCGAGTACATGAAGGAAGGGGAAGGGCAGAACGTAGACAGCCTCATGCAGTTTGGCGAGGCGGAGAACAGGGAAGAGTTAAAGAAGCGCATGGATAAGCTTGTGCTTTCTATCGAGATGGGGGCGTGGGACAAGGCAGAGCTTCTCGCTTCCACGCTCAAGGCATTGATCGAGTCTTCGGGAGACGACGATTTGAAGCGGCAGGAGCTGCGGATGGAGATGGCGATCAGAAAAGCCAATTATGACAAGAGTATGGATATGTACGGTAAATTGAAGGATGCCATCACGGAGCGGGTCGGAGATCTGTGGAACGCAGAATAGCAGGAGGATAACTTATGGAAAATGGAAATGTCAAGAAAAACGCGCCTGCCATTCTGATTGTGGATGATATCAGTGTGAATGTGACCATTCTGGAAAACATTCTCACACATGAAGGGTATGAGGCATTGACGGCTTTGAGTGTGCGGGAGGCGCTTGAGCTGATGAAGCAGACCAGACCGGATCTCATTCTTTCGGATTTGTCCATGCCGGAGATAGACGGACTGGAATTTTGCAGGATGTTGAAGAGCGATCAGGCGACCAGGGATATCCCCTTTATTTTTATCACGGTATTAAATACAAGTAAGGAGAAGGAGGAGGCGTTTCTGGCGGGAGCCGTGGATTTTATACCGAAGCCTTTCGACAATATCGAGGTTCTGATGCGGGTGAACAATCACTTGAACAGCTACCGGATGCAGCAGGAGATGGCGGATTACAACCGCATGATGCACCGGCTGGTGGAGGATCAGAAGAACCAGATTGAGCGGGAACACACCAATGTGCTGCGGGCGCTCTCGCGGATTATGAAAAAGAAGGACGACGACACGGGGAAGCATCGGAGCAATGTGGCGTATAACTGTAAGCTTCTCGCGCAGGGAATGCAGTTTTCTCCCGCTTTTGAGGATGTGGTGACGGACGAGTTCGTCGAGAATATTGGCATTGCGGCGAGGCTTCACGACGTGGGACGGTTCCTTATGTCGGAGGAGGAGATCGAGAATGACGGCGGACCGGACAGGCAGAATTTGGAATACATCGAAAAATGTACGGAATTTGGCGATGAAGTGATCGGCGAGTTCGGTGTGGATCAGGAGAGCAGCGGCGCCATGGAGATGACGAGGCAGATTGCAAAGTATCATCACGCGCACTGGGATGGCTCCGGATATCCGGCTCTTTCCGGCAGCGAGATCCCGCTGGAGGCGCGGATTGCGGCTGTGGCGAACGACTTCGATGAGATGACGGCGCCGGGACACGGGGACGCGGCATGTTCCCCGGAGGAGGGACAGGAGCGGATCGGTGTAAGGAGCGGTTCCTACTACGATCCGGACGTGGTACAGGTGTTTAATAAGCTCTGGAGCAGGATGAGAACAAATTGACTTTTGTTGAATTGTATGCTTTAATTAAAGATGGTAATTTGGGGAGGCAGAAGAAATGATTACCGACGGTGAGTTCCAAAGGATAGTAGGCTACGTGAAGCAGCACTACGGCATTGATTTAAGCCAGAAGAGAGTTCTGGTGGGTGGACGGCTGGAGAACTATCTTGTCCGCAACGGCTACGCGAATTACAATGAATTTATGGCGAAGGTGGAGCACAATCCGAAGGGCAGCGAAGCTACGGATCTGGTGAACATTTTAACCACGAATCATACATATTTTATGCGGGAGAGCGAACATTTTGAGTTTATGAAGAATGTGGCGCTGCCGTGGGCGAAATCAAGGACGATGGGGACCAAGGACTTGAGAGTCTGGTGCGGCGCATCTTCCACGGGGGAAGAACCGTATACGCTCGCCATGATTATTCAGGACTTTTTTGGTATGGATCATACATGGGATACGAGACTTCTGGCGACGGATATTTCCATGAAAGTTCTGTCCCACGCTTCCAAGGGCGTCTATCTGAAGGAAGACATTGAGCCTCTGCCTGTAAACTGGAAACGACATTATTTCAAGCAGATCAGTCAGGATGAGTTCAAGGTGAAGGATGAACTTAAGAAACAGGTGATTTTTAAGCAGTTCAACCTGATGGATCCCATTAACTTTAAGAAGAAATTTCACATTGTATTTTTGCGGAATGTGATGATCTACTTTCAGGATGATATCAAATATCCGCTTATCAACCGGATTTACGATCACATGGAACCGGGCGGCTATCTCTTTATCGGGTTGACGGAGAGACTGGAACGCCAGAAGGTAAAATTTAATTATGTTCAACCGTCAATTTACAGGAAATAGGAGTGCAGGACATGAGACCGATTAGAGTGTTGGTTGTGGATGATTCGCTGATGTTCCGCAAGCTGCTTGCGCAAGGGCTGGATTCGGATCCGAATATCGAAGTGGTAGCGGATGTCGGGGATGTCTACGAGGCGCGTGACGCGATACTCAAGTTTAAGCCCGATGTTATGACATTGGATGTAGAGATGCCGCGTATGAACGGCATAGAGTTTTTGAAGAGGCTGATGCCTCAGTATCCGCTGCCGGTAGTAATGATAAGCGCGTTAAACGACAAGGTGTTCGATGCGTTGGAGGCTGGCGCGGTTGACTTTGTAAATAAACCGGCGAATCTGACAAAGGAGCAGTTAAACACCTTCCTCACACAGGAGCTGGCGACGAAGGTGAAGATTGCTTCCACCGCGAAGGTAGGCAAATTAAAGAGAGTGGACAACACGACGATCGCGAGCCATATCACTGCGGCGGGCGGTAAGGATCGTATCGTGGCGATAGGCGCCTCCACGGGAGGAACCGAGGCGATCTTTGAGGTCGTGAAACGGTTTAAGAGAGATATTCCGGGCGTTGTCATTGTACAGCACATGCCGCCCGGGTTCACAAAGATGTATTCGGACCGCCTGAACAACCAGTGCGAGGTGGCGGTGAAGGAGGCGCAGACGGGCGACCGCGTGATGCAGGGACAGGTACTGATTGCGCCGGGCGACAGGCAGATGAGGCTTGTCAAGGTAAACGGTGTCTATCAGGTCGAGTGCCGGGGCACGGAGAAGGTGAGTGGGCATTGTCCTTCCGTGGATGTGCTGTTCAGCTCCGTGGCGAAGGCGGCAGGAAACAAGGCAGTGGGCGCGATTTTGACAGGCATGGGAGCCGACGGTGCCAAGGGACTTCTGGAAATGCGCAATGCTGGCGCGTTGACCGTCGGGCAGGATGAAGCGACCTGTGTTGTTTACGGCATGCCGAAGGTTGCTTTCGATATCGGCGCAGTGCAGCAGCAGGCACCGATCACGGCAA
Source organism: uncultured Lachnospiraceae bacterium (assembly GCA_910588955.1). Taxonomy (GTDB): domain Bacteria; phylum Bacillota; class Clostridia; order Lachnospirales; family Lachnospiraceae; genus UBA3282. The sequence goes on along the minus strand of CAJURQ010000049.1, from coordinate 6,443 downwards.
TTGCAGGGAAGATTTACAGCCTGTTAAGCAAATAGATACTACTTTGAAGAAAGGAGCTGAGCGCATATGAAGATTTTGTTGGCAGAGGACGATTTCGCCAGCCGTAAGTTTATGGATAAACAGCTCTCACGTTATGGAGAATGCGACGTGATGGTTGATGGCGAAGAGGCTGTGGATGCGTTTATGATGGCGCTGGAGGACGGAGAACCCTATGATCTGGCATGTCTGGATGTGATGATGCCGGTTATGGACGGTTATCAGGTGCTGAAGGCGATCCGCGATATCGAGGCGCAGAAGGGCATTCCCAAGAGCAAGCGCGTGAAAGTCATCATGACGACGGCGTTAAATGATGAGCGCAACGTGAAGATGGCGTTTGAACTTGGATGTGAAGCCTATGCCGGGAAACCGATAGATGTGGAGAAGTTTGAAAAAGTATTGACAAAGCTGGGGCTGATTTAGGAAATCTTAAGATCCTTAAGATGAGGAGGAAATATGGCAGAAGAATTCAACACAGAAAGCATGCTTGACATGTTTTTGTACGAGAGCGGACAGCTTTTGGAAAAACTGGAAGGCATAATATTGGAAAAACAGGATGCTGATTGCTTCGATGATGCCGATATCAATGAGATTTTCCGCGTCATGCACACCATTAAAGGTTCCTCAGGCGTTTTGATGTATGAAAACATTACGAAAGTGACACATAAGCTGGAGGATGTATTTTACTACCTGAGAGAATCCCATCCCGACGACGTGCCGCATATGGAACTGGTTGAGAAAGTGCTTGCGGTTTCGGACTTTGTGACGGGTGAGCTTGATAAGCTGAAAAACGGCGATACGCCGGACGGTGATGAGAAACAGCTTGTGGAGGATCTGGATGAGTTTCTTGGGCGCCTTAAGGGCGAGATCAAGAAACAGGGCATTGAAATGCCGCAGGCGAACAGACATGTAGAACCGACACAGTTTTACATCACGCCGGTTGCGGGTGACGACAGTCATTTTTATCGGATTTCAATCCATTACCGAAGCGATACGCAGATGAGTAATCTGCGTGCTTATTCGGCGACCTATGCGTTAAAGGAAGTTGCGGAAGATCTGCTTTACACGCCGGACGATATCCTCTCCAACGAGGCGAGCGCGGATGTGATTGTGGCTGAGGGCTTCCACATGCTGCTGCAGACGAAGAGCTCCAAGGAGGAAGTGATCGCGCTGATTGACAGCTCCGAGGCGGAGGAGATCAATTTCGATGAGCTTTCCAAAGAGGAGTACGGCAGGGCGCTTGGTGAGTTCGGCAGGGAGGAAGCGGAGCCTGTTGCGGCAGCGCCTGCGGACTCGAAAGATGAAAAGAATAAAGAAGCGAAGAAAGAAGGACCGAAGCCCGGTGACTACGTGGTGAAAACCAAGGAAGCCGGAAAAGGTAAGACGCTTGCGAAGAACCAGCCCAAGCAGCAGAGCATCATCAGCGTGAACGTGGAGAAGATGGACGCGCTGATGGATCTGATCGGCGAGCTGGTAATCGCGGAGGCGGTTGTACTGCAGAATCCGGATCTGAAAGTGCCGGGACTGGAGCTTTCCAATTTCCAGAAGGCGTCCGGGCAGCTTTCCAAGATCACGACGGAGCTGCAGGAAGTCATTATGTCCATGCGTATGATGCCCCTTACCAACACGTTCCAGAAGATGCGAAGAATCGTGTTCGACGTATCAAGAAAGCTTGGCAAGGATATCGAGCTTGAAGTGGTCGGTGAGAACACGGAAGTGGATAAGAACATCATCGAGCACATCACCGATCCGCTGATGCACCTTGTGAGAAATTCCGTGGATCACGGTATCGAGGAAGATGCGGCTGACAGAACCGCGGTCGGTAAGCCGGCGAAAGGAAAGATCACGCTGGAGGCGAAGAACGAGGGCGGTAAGGTTTACATCAGCGTTAAGGACGACGGCAAGGGTCTGAATAAAGATAAGCTGTACCAGAAGGCTCTGGAAAAGGGTCTGATTGAAAATAAGCCGATCAACGAGTTTACGGATAAAGAAATCTTCCGCTTTATTACGCTGCCGGGCTTCTCCACCAAGGAGGAGGTAACCGAGTACTCCGGCAGAGGCGTGGGTATGGATGTGGTGGTGAAGAATATCCAGTCCATCAGCGGAAGGCTTGATATCTCCAGCGTGGAGTTTGAAGGGTCGGAGATGACTCTGGTGATCCCGCTCACGCTCGCGATTATCAACGGCATTGTAGTACAGGTAGGCAATTCCCCGTTTGTGATTGAGACGGCGTCGATCAAGGAATTTGTGAGGGTGGGAGAGGATTCTCTCATCAGCGAGCCGAGCGGCGAGGAATACATTGTGCTGAGAGGGGAATGTTATCCCTTTATCCGCCTAAACGAGAGGTATGATCTGCCCGATTCAAACGATAAGATTGAAGAGGGAATCATCGTTGTGCTGGAACATGAAGGCAGTCAGGTATGTGTGCTGATTGACAAACTGCTGCAGGAACAGGAGATCGTGGTTAAGCCGATTCCGCCCTATGTCAGGAAAGTCAAAGGGCTTTCGGGTTGTACGCAGCTTGGCGACGGAAGTATTGCACTGATCCTTGATATTGCCGGATTGCTGATGCATGACGGAGAAAGGAGATAGTACATGGCGGAAGAGTTAATGAAAAAGGAAGAAATAGATGAGATGGATGAGCTGTTGGAGGATGACTCCCCAAAAGGAATGTTCATGACGTTCCAGGTCGGAAAAGAGCTGTTCGGCATAAGCATTAGCTATGTGAATGAGATCATAGCGATGCAGCCGATCGCAGCGATCCCCGAGGTAGACGATTATATCAAGGGGTTGATCAATCTCCGAGGTAAGATTATTCCTGTGATTGATGTTCGCGTCAGATTTAAAATGGAACCGTGCGAATATACGGACAGGACGTGTATTATCGTCATTGATGTAAAATCAACCATGATCGGTCTGATCGTGGAGAGATTAGCGGATGTTGATACCATTGCGGAGGACAATATCGCACCGCCGCCGTCCCTTGGAAGGAAAGAACATGAGCATAACAAGTATGTCTATGGGTTGGCGAGAACAAAAGATACGGTGACGCTTCTGCTTGACCCCGAGAAGCTGATCAGGCAGGACGATATTGTGACAGCAATGGAAGAGGTTCGCAAGGAAGAACAATCATAAAAAGGAGAATTCACCATGAAGAAGAAATTTTCAATTAATGACATGACAGTCAGAAATAAGATTACTTTGTTTAGTGTGTTAATGCTGGGTCTGATGCTCATCCTTTCAGCAGTGGGCTTATGGTCCTCAAATATGGTAAATCAGGCGCGGACCAGCCTGAACAACAGTGCGATGGCACAGTTTGATATCACGCAGGGATTTGCTGATTTCTGCAATATCAAGGTTCGTGTGCGCAACATTCTGTTTGTGTACTATGACGATCCTGATGCACTGCAGCAGCAGGAGCAGAAGATTGAGGAGTATAAGACAGATGCCAGAAAGTATCTGGATCTTTTCGAAGGCAGAATGGTAAGCCTGTCGCCCGAAATTCAGGCACAGTACCAGACTGTGGAAGACAAGATCAATTCTTGGTATGAGTCCACACAGGGAGATATTGACAAGGCGAAGGCAGGGCAGGTAGACATTGCCGTCAACGATCTGATGACCACGGGCAAGGATATTGCGGACGACGTGGAGAACAGTCTGGTTGAGTTGATCAACACGATAGAAGCAGATACCAAAGAGAAGGAGATAACGATCCAGCAGCAGCTGGTTGGACTGACCATTCTGCAGGTGGCTGTCATGGTACTGGCAGTTCTGATTACCATCATGTACTGCCTGTTCCTGATCAAAGCGATAACCCGGCCTATGGCGAAGCTGTCTGAGGCGGCTAAAAAGATGACCAAGGGTGATATCGATGTGGACTGCGAAAAGATTTACAACGACGATCTCGGTCAGCTGCTTGATGAGTTTGCACAGATGGCTGATACAATCAGAGAGCAGACAAAGATCACGGAAGCCATTTCCAAGGGTGACCTGACGATGGAAGCGAATCCCAGAAGTGACAGGGACGTGCTTGGTCAGGCGATTGTCAGACTGCTTTCCGAGAATAATATGACGCTGAGCAACGTAAAAGAGGCGAGTACGCAGATTACCGTCGGTTCCGAGCAGGTGGCAAACGCCAGCCAGGCATTGGCACAGGGTTCTACCGAGCAGGCGAGCGCGATCGAACAGGTAACAGCTTCTATGGACGAGGTTACACAGCGTACCAAGGCTAACGCGACTGAGGCAGGCGAGGCTAACGTACTTGTACATAACATCAAAGATATGGCAACATCCGGCAATGATCAGATGAGATCCATGATTCAGGCTATGGATGACATCAACGCATCCTCAGAGACGATCTCCAAGATCATCAAGACGATCGATGATATCGCGTTCCAGACGAACATCCTTGCGCTGAACGCGGCAGTTGAGGCGGCGAGAGCAGGCGTACACGGCAAGGGCTTTGCGGTTGTAGCTGAGGAAGTAAGAAATCTGGCTGCGAAGAGTGCTGCTGCGGCAAGCGAGACGGCGGAGATGATTGACGATACCATTCACAAGGTTGGCAACGGCGCGAAGATTGCGCAGGATACCGCGAAGTCTCTCGACGAAATTGTGAACTCCATCGACGAGATTGTTGGTCTGATTGGCAACATCACGGCTTCATCCAACGATCAGGCGACGGCGATCTCCCAGATCGATCAGGCTATCTCACAGGTATCTACCGTGGTGCAGACCAATGCGGCTACCAGCCAGCAGTGTGCGGCTGCAAGCGAGGAGCTTTCCAATCAGGCTGTTACCCTCAAGAACCTTATGGCGAGATACCAGCTTGCGTCCGGAGCAATGGGTGGCAGCAGCTATGTAGACAATACGCCTACCTATAGCAGCGAGCCGACAATCTCTCTGGACGGGGATTACGACGATAAATATTAAGAAGCCCCTTGACATTTGGGAAAAAACTATATATAATTTTTTGTGTTGCCGAAGTAATACGCCATGCGGTGCGTTGCGACGGCAACGCATGTGCGCTTAGCTCAGCTGGATAGAGCGTTTGGCTACGGACCAAAAGGTCGGGGGTTCGAATCCTCTAGCGCACGGTGATTATGAAGAAGCGGAAATGCTGATAGATACGGCATTTCCGCTTTTTTCATGCATGGGATTGAACCCCTCTAAATGGTGTTTATTTTTTATTCAAGAAAATCAAGCACTTTTGTATCTGCTCCCTTCTTTTTGATATAAGCCATTGTTTGTTCCAGGCTCTCATGTCCCATGAGTCGTTGAATGTCTTTTGCATTCATACCTTTATAAAAAAGATTTGTTGCAAAAGTTCCTCCTGTTGCGTATTATCTATACCGACAAGTGTCTCCATATCCCTCATACCGTGCTTGTAAGCAATCATTTCGCAAACGGGGACTGTCAAAGAAACGTGTATGTTACGATTTAGATATAGAGCAAACAAATTTCAATAGATATTATAGAGACGAGTTCCAAAGAATTGACGTTAACTTACATTTGAAATTATGCAAATATTTTGATTGCGCTGTGGATTTTACCCATATTTATGATTTCGTGGAAGACATTTATTGTGCAGATAACGGACATCCCAGCGTTGCTCCCGTGGTTCTGTTTAAAATGGTGCTCATCCAGCACCTTTACGGAATCCCATCCCTGCGGCGTACTTCCCATTATAGTGCTTTTGCTGAGAAGAAAAGTGACAAAATTCTGATAAAACATTTGCTGAATCTTGAGTGATGTAGTAAGATTGAGGCATGGGAACAACCGTGTCACTGCAAGGCGTTGACCTCCTATTACATAGATGGGAGGTGGTGCGGATGAAATATGATTTCAAAGATCTGATGTCTTTCGGAATGTTCATTCTCGCATTGCTGACCTTGAGCGTTTTGATAAGTCAGTAGCGTTTTTCAAGTCCCAGCGATGGGCATAGAAAAACCACCCTTGTATACTTTGACCAGTTAGAAGGGTGGAGTTTCTATCTCTTTTATAGGTCAACCCCTTGTGGGAGGTTGTTCCTTTTTATGGTTATAATATAACATATTTGGCAGGGTTATTCAATCAGAATTTTTATATCTCATTGCATTGAATTGCTATATATGTTTTTCTTTTTTTATGTTACACTCATTGAGAGGGAATACCGCTAAATACGGTGTTTCCTCTCTTTCTTTTCAGAATATCATATTTGGGTGTATGATGCAGCGGCGATTTGTGTTAAAAATAAGACGTAGGTGTTAATCAATTGATTTTGGTGGCTTTTTCATATTCTATTTAGATAACGTATCTAAAAATTCCAAAAGCATTTCGGCTTCTTCCTTGGTAATGCATACCCTATAGCGGAAACTGTTAGGGTCGGGCAGAATTGACCACCCAGAGTCGCTTAGAATTGACCATTTCTA
>CAJURQ010000048.1 GCA_910588955.1 uncultured Lachnospiraceae bacterium | reverse complement strand
ATAAAATTTTCAAAGTTCACAAATTTCTGCTTGACTTTTTATTTGCAGACTTAATTGACCAACGATGATTCCTGCCGCATGTTTAAACATTCCTGCCGCATCTAATGCCACAGGCTGGGCGATAGGCGTTAATAAATTAGGACCATAGTAAGCTCTGATACCGGCTTTGGCAAAGACCGCCATCCATGAAGTAATATCTGAATATCCCATAAATACTTTTGGATTATCTTTTATTACATTTAAGTCTATGTATGGAAGCACTCTGTAGGAATCATCACCACCCATCATACAGATAATTCCATTTACCTCTTTATTCTGCCTCGCCCACATGAAATCTTCGGCTCGCGACTCCGGATGTTCATATAAAAACTGACTTCCCGCTAATGCATTCGGTGTCGGAATAGCATGAATGCCCCATATTTCCTCCAATCGCCTTTACTTCTTCTCTACTTTTCGTTAAATCAAAGTATCTCCCGATTCCCCTTCTCTGTTCTTTCTTCAAAATTTATCACTAAATCTTATCTTATAAAAAAAGCCAAGCAAGCTGTGCTATACTTACCCAATGAAACCTTAAATTTAGAGAAAATGCCAAAAGTTGACACAAGATGTCACCTTTTTTGTGTTATCCTATTAGCAGTCAGACTGCAAAAAGGAGCATGGAGATATGAATATAAAAAAAGAACTTGAAACAAAATCAGGCATAGCAACCGGCATCTATCTGAACAATATTGAAATCGACCCGCTCACGGTCAGGGCAATCATGATCAATGAGGTCGTCCCCTCCGACCCCTCACAGGATTTTTACGGAGCCGCCGACGCCGCTTATCTGGATACAACGATTCCGCTATTTCAGATGGCAGGCGCAGAGGTCACTTCCATACATGACATATTGGAACTGGGAATTTATATCACAAACGCCGTAAAAACACCGAAGTCAGACTATACCATTGACAAGGACAGCATCGAGAGCAGCCTGCCCTGTCTGGAAGCGGAGCTTTCTTTATTTCCCAACGTAAAGGTTATTATGCTTATGGGTGATGTGGCAAAGAAGGCTTTTAACATGATTACGAAAAAGGCGTCAAAGAAAAACGCGGTTCCCGCCATTTCCACCTACAAACTGCGAAACAGTGAACTCTATTATGAGGGGATCCGGATCATGCCGTCCTACATTATGACCGGAGGAAACATCCTGATCGAAAAGTCAAAAGTGACGATGGCGGCAGAGGACATTGCGGCGATGCTGGAAATCATCCAAATGCCCTATAACAAATAATCCGCAACGATATCCACCGCTATTTCTCTCGCCTTAGCGCTGGACACATTTTTATCATCCGTCTCACCTAAATACACACAAAAGTAAATCCTTTGATCGGCGGTATCTGCAAAACCCGTATACCATGAATCGACAACAACCCCCTGCGCCTTGCCCATTCCCGTTTTCCCATAAATGGAAATGTCTGCGTTACTCTGCTCTGATAACAGCATAACCTGCATTAACTGCTCCCGTGTTGTTTCTGAATATGCTGTATCACCGCCAAAAATGCGTTCCATCACTTCCACCTGTTCTTTGGGCGAAATCAGCAGAGAGGATTCAATCCAGAAGCCTGTCAGAACCGGGTTGTTATTATTTGTATTTAGCCATCCTTCCCAATCAGAAATATCACAATTTCCATATACAAGTTCGTCTAGTTTTTCCTGCATCGTATCTTTTCCGATTTCATCGATAATCTCCCGAAAATACCAGACACATGAAGCGCGGAATGCCTCAGGAAAATCAATATCCCTGTTCCACTCCTCATTCCAGAATATCTCCCCACTCCATGTATGGGTAGAATCGTCCGTCTTAATGATACCGTTTTCCAGCGCAATCAAAGAGGTAATAATCTTAAAGGTTGAACAGGGAGAACGCCTTGTACACGCCAATTCCTGATTATATATCTGATAGCAGTTTTCGATCGGCTCATAAATAACGGCAGCGCCATTTATTCCGTCAAAATAATCTGACCAATCCACATCTTCCATCACCGGCTCCACCATTAATTCCTGCACCTCATCCGCAGGACTTTCCTCTATTTCTATGACCTCCTCCTGTAAAGCATCCTCCGTTGATGATTCCTCCATTTTGGGAGAGTCTTCTGATAGCGGCATTTCGATTTGCTGATTATCAATCATCGTATCACTCTCTTTTGCGCATCCGGTCAAACATAAAAATAGAACCGTTAAAATACAACTCCAAATAATATTACTTGATTTTCTCATACGCTCCTCTTCCGCTTCAAAAAATGTTTCCCTCACAGATAATGTGCCAGCATCTCCCACACACAATCCCTGACTTCCCGCGCAATCTTTCCCGCCTAAGCCTTCCCGATTCCAGTCTGCTCCGCTACCGCCAGAATATCCTCCATCCCCGGATTCACCCCGTTTCCGTTAACCGTAGTCGCATGTATGGATTTTACGCTCCTGCCATCAGCATTCTTCCTGCGGTCGAAACGTTTCGTGCCAAAGAAACCTGCACATCTCTCCGACGGAAACAGTCTTGTCTCCGCCATTTCAATACCGCACGCCTATTTCCGTCAATATCTTGGGGTGCACTCCCCCAGAAGACCCGCCCAGCCGAAACAGCTGGTCTAAATCCTCTGTATATTCTGTCTTAAGTAATTTCTCACACTCTCCGGCAATCCGATCCAGCTCCACGACCTAAACATCCTCATGCAAAGGAATCGCCGGGCGATAGGAAAGCGCGCCCATCCCGGAATCCCCCACAATGGCAAGCCTGTTCAGGGTGCCGACTTTCCTCTTATGGTAAAACACGTCCAAATGTTCAACTCTGTCCACAAAGTATCTCCTCTATCGACAACGGCGGCGTCTCCTCAAACAAATGCTCCAGCTCGCCATCCAGTCCCAGCGCGTATGCAATTTTAATCAGGGAAAGAAAGGAGATTTCGCCGCTTTGCTCAAACCGCTTCACAGAACCCAAGCTTACTCCCGATAACTCGCTCAGTTTTTTCTGTGAAATATTGCGCTTTCTGCGGATTGTCCGCAAACGCCCTGCTATCATCTCCTGTATCTCTCCCGGTGTCTTTGACAGAAAGGAATACTCAATATTCATAGATAATATTTTATCCCATTTTGTCTAAAATACAAGTTTTAGCTAATATATTATCTATATTTTTATTGCACCCTTGCAAAAGTAAATAACAGCGACCGCAGTCCGAGCGATTCAAGTGCATTTTCCTCAACAGAAAATAAGCCATATAAAGCGAAACAGGCAGCGTAACCGCGCCGCCTGTTTCCATTCTTTTTGCAAAAACTCTCCTATTATAGTATAGTTTTACATCCATTCCTTTAAAACGCCCTGATCTCGCATCGCTTTCTCAACCACCGTGCCCTTCACCAGTTTGAGCAGCAGTTTCTTCATCGGATTGAGCGGTCCCAGATTGATCTCAAGCGGGGACTTGCCGTCCATCAGCTTCACGGTGCTGGAAAGAAGCTCTCTGATATCGTAAACGCTGCCCCACACTTCCGGCACGCCTCTGTCCACGCCAAGCAGCCCGTAAACGGCTTCCATAGCGGTTCTGACGGAATACTCTGTGGTGAACACGGTGTCTCTCGGGGTCTGCGCAAACTGACCGAGGAATGCGAAATTCACGCAGCCGTCGGGAATCACGTCAGGTCTGTCGCCCGCTGTTCTCGGCATGAAGAATGCGGTGATGTAAGGCATCATGGTCGGTACGCAGACTGCGCTCTTCTCGGCAAGCTCATCAATCTCTTCCACGGGCACACCCAGATGGTAGAGCCACTCCTGCGTAATCTCCTTGCCGGTACAGTCTTTCATGGGCTTTTTCACATAATCGCCTTCCACGTCGGTGAACAGACCGTACACCCAGACACAGACTTTCTTCTTATCCTGCTCTTTAAACTGTCCCTGTCTGTTGATGGTCCAGCTTAAGAGCCATGAGGAATCCTGGCAGCTCACAATGCCGCCGGTCACCACCTTGCCGCTTCTCGGGTCGCGCTTGCAGATCGCCTCGATATAAGGGAGAATCTTATCATCCAGTGTGGTGACGGTAGCGGACTCCCAGTTTGTCTTCGCCACGTCGGAGCAGAACTTCTCAGGACGTCCGAAGGAAGGATCCTGCTTCGCAATATTTTTCCAGAGGCTCCAGCAGCCGCTTGTGCGCACCTCTGCATCCCCGTTGGGCGCATGGTTCTGGTCGCCGTAGATGGTTCCCTCGGTGCAGCTTCCGTTGGTCACGAATACAAGGTCGTTCTCGGTTAACATAATACCTTTCTCCACACCCTTCACCTTGCACTCGATCGCCTTTGCTATCTTTTTATCTCCCTCGAACCCGAAGATGACGTTGGTCACTTCGGTGTTGAACTGGAAGTCAACCCCCGCTGCCTCCAGATACTTCTGCATGGGCAGAATCAAGGATTCATACTGGTTATATTTCGTAAATTTCAACGCGCTGAAATCCGGCAGTCCCGCGATATGATGGATAAACCGCTGGAAGTACAGCTTCATCTCCAACGCGCTGTGCCAATTCTCGAAAGCAAACATGGTGCGCCAGTACAGCCAGAACGTGGAATCAAACACTTCCTCGTCGAACACGTCCTCGATGGTCTTGTCGTAGAGGTCCTCGTCCTTCGTCATAAAGAGCTTCATAATCTCCATGCAGCCCTTCTGGCTCAGATTGAATTTGCCGTCCGTGTGGGCGTCCTGCCCCCGGTTTATCGTTGCACGGCAGAGGGAATAGTTCGGATCCTCTTTGTTCAGCCAGTAATACTCGTCAAGCACCGACACGCCCGGCGTCTCGATGGAAGGAATGCTGCGGAACAAATCCCACAGGCACTCGAAATGGTTTTCCATCTCTCTGCCGCCGCGCATCACATAACCTCTGTTGGGGTCGTTGATGCCGTCGCAGGCGCCGCCCGCAATGTCCATTGACTCTAAAATATGGATATGGCTGCCGGGCATCTGTCCGTCGCGGACAAGGAAACATGCCGCCGCCAAAGACGCGAGACCGCTGCCTACGATGTAAGCATTTTTCTCATCGACCCCCTCAGGCTTTCTCGGTGTCGCGAACGCCTCGTAGTTGCCGTTGCTGTAATAAATGCCCTTGCTGTTTTTATCGTACCGTCCAAGCTCGGTATTGCAGTAGTCTAACTCCGTGTATTTCCGCCTGCTCTTTGCCGTCACCTTTTCCTCGTCACACGCGCCATCAGCCATCTCTCCCGACTCCAATCCCACATGCGCCTTTTTCTGTAAGTTTTTTGCCGCCAACGCCGCGCCCGCTCCTGCTGCCGCAACAGCCGCCACGCCAAGTCCGATACTTTTTTTGTTTGCCATATATGTTCCACCTTTCCTGTTTCCGGCGTTTTTCATTCCGCCGCTGTTCTCTTTTTGATTACTAAAGCTATCATACCCACTCTTGCCGTTTTTACCAATTTACAAAAAAGGCGAAATGATAAAAAACTTATCATTCCGCCCTACGTGTTTAGAAAAAAGTGTCTGCAAATATGTTATGTAAACCAATTACATCTCATCCTATATTTTATGTAAACTATTCATCCGCCGTTATCCGCCTTCTCGAAATTTTCAATGGAACGGGCAATATTTCCGTGCAGCATAACGCCCATGTTTTCTACGATTTCTTCATAATCTTCCTTCATACCGTGACCGACCCAATCGAGCATAATTCCCACAAATCCATACTTATAAAAGTCAGCGATAAAATCTTTGTGCGCCGCCGAAAGCTCCACACCCCGGCACCTGTCATCAACCACTTCCTTGAGCATTTCGTAGGTAAGCTTGTAGAGATATCCTTCCACCTTTTCCCTGCCGATGCTGCGGTACACATTCAAAACAAACGTCTTGTTTTCCAGAACTGCCTCAAAAATCTGGCTCATGCCCTCCTGCCATGTCTCATAAGTCTTTTTTCCCTGCAAGACTTTCTTCCCATCCTCCACGCAGACCCACTCCACCAGATCGTAAATATCTTTGAAATGATAGTAAAACGCCATTCTGCTGATGCCGCAGTCTGTCGTGAGATCGTTGATCGTTATCTTCTCCAGCCGTTTTGTCAAAACCTGCTTTTTGAGGGACTCCCCAAGCGCGGCTTTCGTCGTATTGGTATTCGGCATAGCTTTCTCCTTGTTAAAAATTTCTAAACTCTCTTCGCCTTCTTCTTCGGCTCCGGCAGTTCCTTGTACATCTCCTGTAAGATTTCCGTCATCAGCGCCTCGTTCTCCACATCCTCCACGATGACCATCTGCGTTTTGGAACCCTCGTAGGGATAATCCCTGTCCGCGTTAGGCAGCAGCCGCATCACCGATTCTGTCGGTTTTAAAAACAGGCAGTTGTCACAGATATCGCCAACAAGCTTTCCCTGAAAATAGACGCAATACTCCCCCATCATCTTTCTGGTGGTCACGTCGCCTACTCTCTGCAAATTGCCCACCACATAATCATGGAACTCCTTTGTCGTCGCCATATGCTGCCCTCCTCATTTTCATCCTTCAACACTCTGACCTCAGATATGTCTATTATAACGCACACATACCACGCTTACAAGCTTTACCGCCTGCTGCCTTATGCTCCATCCCAGTACCTCTCAATCTGCTCCTGTGTCAGCGAATCGGCAAACTCCCTCTTCAACTGCAAAAAATATTCCAGATCCGTCATGATACCGTAAAGCACCGCCCGGTCCTCAAATTCCTGCCTTGTGACAGGCAGTTCGGAATCCTTCATCCGCATAAGCGCCTCCTCCCGCTTCGCAAGCAAGTCCTTTGCATTGTTGGACTCCCCGAAGGTCACCGCTGTTTCCCGAAGCAGCGCCGCCACCTGCCCGGTCTGCGGCAGAACGGTTCGCATACTAACAATCTTCTTATAAATATCACGCAGGACAGCCGTCTGTTGTTCCCGCATGTTCATATAGTCGATGAAGTACTTTGATTCCTGAAAAAATGTGTTGTTCATATAGGCAAACGCCTGCTTTTTGCACGCCTCAATATCCGTTTGCAGTTTGTCAAAACAGCTTCCCGTGTAATCTGACCTGTCCTCCCTCTCGATATATTCCGACATCCGCAAAAGCACTGCCCGCAAATCCTCCTCCAACCGGTACTGCATCACGCGGATCTCCTTTCCCTTCCCCGGCATATACAAGTTTAACAGCGTGCCGATCCCCGCCCCAATCAGCAAAAGCAGCACCTCGTTTCCGATAAACGCAGGTGTCATATCCTGCTCCAGAAGATAATGCGTGACGAGCACCGCATTGGTGGAGACGGCGTTCGCGAGACGGAGCGGACTGCAGCCGGCGATAAAGAGGAATAGAAAAATCCCGTAAGAAAATACGTGATATCCGAAAAGAGGAAAAACCACATAGGAAAGAACCGTCGCCACAAGAAAAGCGCCGATTCTCTTCGCGGAAATCACGATCGTCTCCCGGCTCGTGTCCTGTATCGTCAGAAGCGTTATGATGCCCGCCGACGTGCTGTAGCTTAATCCCAGCAAATCGGCGAGAAAAATAGCTGCCGCACTTCCGACGGCAATCTTTAAGAGTTTCAGCATTGCCCCGCCTTCCTCTTCCGCCCTTTTTATTCCGACGGAATATACCTGTTATAGATTTCCACATGGTCGTAAATACACCGCCAGTTGCTCGTGGAGCCAGCTGTCACACAGATGTACGGCGTCTTGTCCGCGTAAATCTCATAGCTCACGGCGCAGTTTTTCGACTGGACAATATACCCGGTCTTGGCGCAGAGCACCTCGCCGCCCGTATCCTTGTCCTCAATCTTTCGCAGAAACCAGTTGGAAATCTCGATGCCCTCGGGATGCTCCGTTGTAGGCTTTGTGGTGTAAATATGCTTCGACATCACTTCCCTGCAAAAGTCGTTCTGCATTGCCGCCTTCATAATGACAGCCATATCGTAGACCGTGCTGTAATGCGACTCGTCATAAATTCCGACACAGTTGGTAAAATGCGTGCTGTCCGCTATTCCAAGATCCTTCAGCTTCTCGTTCATCAGTTCCACAAAAGCCTCGTGGGAACCCGCCACATAGAAGGCAAGCCCCAGCGCAGCGTCCCCGCCGGAGTGCATCGCCGTCCCGTAAAACAGATCACAAACCGGCACCTTTTCCCCGTCCAGAAATCCGACCGAGCTGCAGTCGTTCACATAGGCGTAATCCGTAATCTCCAGTGTCATCTCAAAGGTATCGTCAAGCTTCTCCTCCGGAATGTGTTCCACCGCCACAAGCACCGTCAAAACCTTCGTCATGGAAGCGGGCATGATTCTCTCTTTCGCTCCCTTTGACGCAATAATCTGATCGACGCCCTCGTCTACCAGAATGGCGTTCGTGCTGATAACTTCCTCCGCACCGATAAACACGGTGTCCTCCGTCTCCTCAAACCGGTAAGCCACAGACTCCCCTTCTTTTTCCGGGTCCTCTGCCTCAGTTTCCCCCGGCTCCTCTTCTCTTATGCTCTCCCTGGTTTTTTCTATCTCAAGCTGGTCCGGCTGTTCCACGGTTTCCAGAGTCTCATCCTGTGCGCCTTCCCCATCCGCTTCTTTGTTATGTTTCACCGTCGCCGCAATCAAAACCGCTATCACGCCGACTATGACAAAAAACAGAGCACGCTGCATCATCTGGCGCCTTCTCATGCGCCGCTGTCTCTCCCGCCGCATACGCTGCCGCCTCTCGTAGCGGAGGCGGGCTTCGTGGTCTTCATTCCATTCCTCAGAGTAGGATTCCATTTTCAGACACCTCCCGGAAGCTGCTTCAATCCATCCATACTGACCATAGCAAGCGTCTCCATCTGCATGACTGCAAGCTCTCTGAGTAAAATCAACCGTTCTGACATCCCCTTGCCCTGTTCAATCAATATTGCATTGTAGCTTTCCATATTTGCAAGAACAAGAAGCTGATTCAAATTCGCCTCGTCACGCATATTACCTTTCTTACCCGGATTGCTGTCACGCCATTGTTTCGCTATTTTTCCAAACAATGCAACATTTAAAAGATCAGCTTTATTGGCATATTTATATGAAATCTGCTCTGCGGTCAATTCCGGGTGGATCAGGTTCTCTTTGATTGCATCGGTATGTATGCGGTAGTTTAACTTCGCTATCTCGCGTTTGAGATTCCAGTTAAGGGAAAGACGGCTGTTTTCATCCTGTTTAAGTCTCTGATAATCCTCTATAATATACAGTTTAAATTCCGGAGATATCCATGATGCAAATTCAAAAGCTATATCCCTATGCGCATAAGTTGCTGCATATCGTCCCTGTTTGCTTACGATGCCAATTGCTCCCGTTGATTCAATCCAACGTTTCGGTGTCATGACAAAACTATTATCGCCCGCTTCATTTTTAATTGCCTCGAATTCGAGGCAATTAAAGTTTGAATTATGCAAAACTTCCCAAAGACCAATAAAAGAAATCGTACTTCTTGACCTCATCCAGTTCTGAATCATATATCCGGGATATTCTCCTTCACGCCTTTTCGCAATATCAGTCAGTGAAATAAAATCATTTTTAAAATCCGTCGTGTAAATCCCTATATCAATGCCCTCCGCATGGATGACACCTTTCTTTAGCGTTTCAGCCATTTTTAAGTCTCCCTTATTAACAAATATAGAATTCTTTCTTAGGTCTTTTAATCACCCAGCAGACACACCGCCTCGACGGTTCCTTCTTTGTCCCAACCAATCGTATCTATATCCTGACCGTTATAAAACACAGGGAACCTAAAATGAATCTGTTTCAGCAGTTGCCCATTCTCCTGTTTGTCCTCGTATATCAGGACTTCATCTATAAAACTGCCAAGCAGCTCCCTTCTCTCGTCATCGTTGAATTCATCATACAGCTTATTAAAGTTTAGCAGATACCTGTAAATATTATCAACCGAAATCTTCTCCATTTCAATATTTTTCTTTCTGATTTTCAGCTCTTCCATAAGTTCCTCTAAATCTGCGATTTCATCGTACATATTATTCAGCCTGTCCTGCAGGTCGCTTAACTTTCTTTCATAATGCCTGTCCTCAACTGATAAGCTGTCTATCTGCCTTTCAAGATTCCTCTTGCTCCCATTTGCCAGCTTCAACTGATGCCCGTAATTTTCTATCTCTTTCTCTATTTCCGTTGTATCTACTTTTCCTCCAATTTTGTCTTTCAACACCTCCGCAAATCTCTCATTCCTTACTACCTTCCTTATTACTTCCACAACGGCATCATTAACCATTTCTTCTTTCCACTGTTTATTATAAGTACAGGTATGCCCATCAAGCACCCGTCTGTGCTTGCAGGCATAATAGAAATAATCCTTATAATGTGTCCCGTCCTTCCGCTTCTTTCGGCTCACATTGCCGACCATACCAGAACCGCATACAGGGCATTTCAGGATACCCGACAACAAATGTCTTCTGCCGATGCTGTATTTCTTCTCCCTCCTTCCCCCTGTCATATCCCGTTTACTTTTGGCAATCTCCCATCTGGATTCATCCACAATAGCTTCATGTATCCCGTCCACCAGAATATAGTCCTCTGCTTTTACCTGATGTGTCTCATTCCTTCTCCCCTGCACTTTTTCCGTTGTCCGTCTTCCAAATGCAATCTTCCCACAATATACTGGATTATCCAGCACACCCCTGATAAATCCGACTGAAAACTTTGTCAAGATTCCATTTGCCCTTGGCTTTTTTGCTATGCCATTCTGGTTGAGGTATTTTGCCACACCCGTTGCACCCATGTTTGTATCAATATATTTATCGAAAATGATCCGAATGACCTCCGCTTCCTCTTCTTCTATTTCCAGTTTCCCGTCTGTCAGCTTATAGCCATATGGGGCAAATCCCCCATTCCATCTGCCTTCCCGCGCCTTCTGCTTTCTGCCCTCCATTGTCTGCACCAAAATATTTTCCCTCTCAATCTCCGCTACCGCAGACAGGACGGAAATCATAAGTTTTCCAGCATCTTTTGATGAATCAATACCGTCTTCCACACAGATCAGGTTTACTCCGTAATCCTGCATAAGCTGTAAAGAGCTTAATACATCCGCTGCATTTCTCCCAAATCTCGAAAGTTTGAACACAAGGACGTATTTCACATTATCTTTTCCGCTTTTAATATCCTCCAGCATCTCACGGAATTGTGGTCTTCCTTCTACGCTTTTCCCGCTTCTTCCCTCGTCACTGTAAGTACCTGCAATCAGCATCCCCTCATAATCAGCATATCTCTTAAGTTTTTCATTCTGTGCGTCCAGACTGTATCCATCCACCTGCATTTCCGTTGATACTCTTGTATATAAATAACACTGTGTTCCTGCTTTACTGTTATTGTATTTTTCCATATTTGCCCTTCCTTCCCTTCTCCGTTTATATCTATATTGTAACGTAAAACCGTACCCCACTCAAGGTCTTTCCGAAGAAAGCCAAGGCATAATACCCTGGCTTTCTTGTCTATTTTTCTTCAGAAAAATCCTCAGTCTCAATCCTGCTGCCATACTTTTCAATCATTCTCGCTAAAAACTCCATACAGATATCAAAATCTTTTTCCGCAAGCAATAATTTCAGTCTTTCATCCTCCATCATTTTCTAACCACCGTCCTAAAATTATTTGCTCTAATACAGAAAATAGAGACTTCCTCCGACGTAAGATTAGAAATAAACTTTTATACTGACCATTTGCCCTGTATCGCCAATAGCCTTTCTTTTTCACCACTTAAGGATGTTATTCAAATTTCATCCTCTGATTATTCGGATTAATAATAGTAATACATACCGAGTCCATTGGATTCTCATCAAAATAGTACCTTAGTGCCTAATATCTTTCTAAGGCTGCACATTGCTATCTCTGTATCAATGGCAATGCCAAGATAAAATACTTCTGCCTACACTTTCCAGTTTACATGGTAAAAATTTCGATTCAATATTTTGCATTTTACTTTCGTGCTTTCGTGGCACGATTCTTATTTTCAGCTATTCTGTATGAAAAAGAACCTAGAATGAAGGCTCTAAGTTCTTTTGGGAATTGCTATATTTATTTGTATGTTACAGATGATGTTCCACAGTTATTGAACATCCACGCCGTTGATGCCTGTGAAGTTGACCATTTCCCTTCTGTAGCATATATAGCTGTCAGGGTACTACAACCATTAAACATATCACGCATTACTGTAGCATTTTTTGTGTCAAAGCTACATAAATCAAGAGTGATTAAAGCAGTACAGTTAGAAAACATATACCCCATATCCGTCACATTACTTGTATCAAAATGGCTTACATCCAAATTGTTTAACGCAGTACAGCCAGAAAACATCCCGCTCATCTTCGTCACTTTACCCGTATCAAAATGGCTTACATCCAAATTGCTTAACGCAGAGCAGCCAGAAAACATATAGCTCATATCCGTCACATTACTTGTATTAAAATGACTTATATCCAAACTGGTTAAAGACCTGCATCCGCTAAACATACTTTTCATATTTATTACATTGCTTGTATCAAAACCACTTAGATCAAGATTGACTAAAGATTCGCAGCCTGCAAACATAAAAGTCATATCAGTAACATTACTTGTGTCAAAGCTGTCGAGTCCTTCTATCGTTGTCAGGGATTTACAGTTATAAAACATAGCACCCATACCAGTTACATTACTTGTATCAATATCTTTACTAAATTTTATAGATATAATTTTTTCGTTATTAGTAAATTTGGTATCTTCAGTTGCCGTATTAGGATGGGAATCTGCATTAAACATAAATGCATAGGTTCTTGATTCATAATAACCCTGTTTGTTACTTTTCAATTGTGTTTTATAAGTTTTTCCACCAATCACATAGTTCGCATACACAATAACATCCGTCTCAGATCCTTTGTAGTAATTCAGTGTGATAATGTTATTGGTATCGTCTAAAGTATAATTCCAATTAGAGTATGCGTTTTCAGCCCTAAAGTCGTGAAATAGTTACTCAAAACATATTTTGTACAGATAACCCATG
>CAJURQ010000047.1 GCA_910588955.1 uncultured Lachnospiraceae bacterium | reverse complement strand
ACTAAGTTCTACATAAGAGGTGTATGGGTAGAATTTAAAATTATAATTCACAATTGACTTTTTTAAGGAAATATAAATTTACATTTCCCGCAAATTGTTATATACTTAATTGACGAATGCGGTGACGCATGGACGGGCTGCGGCGGCATGACAGACGCAGACCCGGAATACAGGATAAAGGTGGTACGGTACAATGGCATTATTACAACAGTGGCGCGATATGGCGTATTCGGAGACAGCGAACAAGGGGGATTTACAGAGACTCTGGTCCGACTATTTCCAGAAGGAGAAGGAGATCTACGCACAGCTTTTGAAGACCCCGGACAAGGCGGTAAAGGGCACGGTCAAGGAGCTGGCGGATAAATATGAAGTGGATCTGATGACCATGACAGGCTTTCTGGACGGCATCAACGACAGCTTGAAGAAGGCGAACCCCATCGAGGAGATGGAGGAGGACACGAAGGTGAGCCTTGACTTCGACAAGGAGCTGCTTTACAAGAACATGGTGGCGGCGGGCGCAGACTGGCTCTACAATCTGGAAGAGTGGAACGATATCTTCGACGAGGATACGAGAAAAGCGCTCTACAGGGAGCAGAAGGAATCCACTACCATTCATAAGGATAAGAAGATTTATCCCAACGATCCCTGTCCCTGCGGCAGCGGGAAGAAATATAAGAAGTGCTGCGGGAAGAATGCGTAGGCTGGCGGGTGACAGAAGTTATGTAAACTATGTGCCGGGCATTTGTTGATAAAAGAAAAAATTAGCACTTTACATTTAAACATGTCTGGCATAGAATAGGGATATAATTTATAAGAAAACAGGAACAACACGTTGACGAGAAGAGTAGGATGCGAAACGCAGCAGAGAGAAGCGCCTTGGGCTGAAAGCGCTTTTGCGGGAAACATTTGAAAACCGACTCTGAGTGGTCTTAATACGACCCGCTGACTTGCGTTACAGTCGAATGAGAGGTTCCGTTGCCGAAAAGGCGCACGGAACAAGCGAGGTGGAACCGCGTAAACATACGTCCTCTGCACAGTCTGACTGACAGTGCAGGGGACTTTTTGCGCGAATAAGCAGAGACGGAAGGCTTACAAAGCAGACATCATGCTTGCATGAATGGATGTTTTGTGAGACTTACGGCGAGCAACGCGAACGAGAGATGCGAAGCATCTCGAGTCTGCTTATTCGCGCAATCGAAGACAGAAACGAAAAAGGAGGGAAAAGGCATGGAAATGACGGAATGGAAGGAAACGCCAGTGGAGGCGAAGAACCGGGTGCTTGACACCATAAACGGTGAGTTTACGCTCACAAAACTGGATTTCTGCTTGATCGGGGCGATCTGCTTTCTGGCGGGAATCTGCATCGGGCTGTTGACCGCGCCGCTCACGCATGGCGTCGGAATCAAAATAGGCAGCGATAACGGCAGTAATAATACGGGAAACGGCTGTCATAACGGCAGTGAGAACGGAAATAATGAAAGTCATACTTGATGAATGTATTATTTAGAAATCAGGGCAAAGAGGACAAACAAAAATGAGAGGATGAAACAGGAAGAGGTATGAGAATTTTCTGCTTCAGAAAGGAAGGAAAGACATGAAAATTACATTGAAAGACGGCTCATGTAAAGAATACGCGCAGGCGATGAGCATTTACGATATTGCGCTTGATATCTCCGAGGGGCTGGCGCGCGCTGCGTGCGCCGGGGAAGTGGACGGCAAGGTGGAGGATCTGCGCACGGTTATCGACAGGGACTGCAGCTTAAATATTCTTACGGCGAACGACCCAGAGGGACTTAAGGTGGTCAGACATACGACTTCCCATGTGCTGGCGGAGGCGGTGAAGCGCCTGTTTCCGGAGGCGAAGGTGACCATCGGTCCGGCGATCGAGGAGGGGTTTTACTACGATTTTGATGCCGCGCCTTTTTCCAGAGAAGATCTGGATAAGCTGGAAGCGGAGATGAAGAAGATCATCAAGGAAGGACACAAGCTTGAGCGGTTCACCCTTCCGAGAGACAAAGCCATCAAGTACATGGAGGAGAGGAACGAGCCCTACAAGGTGGAGCTGATTCAGGATCTGCCGGAGGACGCGGAGATTTCTTTCTACGATCAGGGCGGTTTTGTCGATCTGTGTGCAGGACCCCATTTGATGAGCACGAAAAACATCAAGGCGTACAAGCTGATTTCCTCCTCCATGGCGTACTGGCGGGGCGACTCTAATAAGGCGCAGTTACAGCGTATCTATGGCACGGCTTTCCAGAAGAAGGAGGAACTGGAGGCGCACCTTGCGCATCTGGAAGATATCAAACGCCGCGATCACAATAAGCTGGGGCGGGAGATGGAGCTGTTCACCACTGTGGATGTGATCGGACAGGGACTGCCGCTGCTTCTGCCAAAGGGCACGAAGATGGTGATGAAGCTGCAGCGCTGGATAGAGGATTTGGAGGATAAGGAGTGGGGCTATGTCAGGACAAAGACCCCTCTCATGGCAAAGAGCGATCTCTACAAAATGTCCGGGCATTGGGATCACTATAAGGACGGCATGTTTGTGCTGGGGGACGAGGAGAAGGATAAGGAAGTGTTTGCGCTTCGTCCCATGACCTGCCCGTTCCAGTATTACTGTTACAAGAACACGCAGCATTCCTACCGGGATCTGCCCATCCGTTACGGCGAGACGTCCACCCTTTTCAGAAACGAGGATTCCGGCGAAATGCACGGGTTGACCCGTGTGCGTCAGTTTACGATCTCCGAGGGGCACTTGATTATGCGCCCCGATCAGATGGTGGAGGAGTTTAAAAACTGTATCGCGTTGGCAAAATATGTTATGTCAACTTTGGGGCTGCTGGACGATATCACATGGCATCTGTCCAAGTGGGATCCGGAAAATCCGGAGAAATATATCGGCGAGCCGGAGGTTTGGAACGAGACGGAGGCGCATATCCGCAGCATTCTTGAGGAGCTGGAGCTTCCCTTCACAGAGGATGTGGGCGAGGCGGCTTTCTACGGACCGAAGGTGGATATCAACGCGAAGAACGTGTACGGCAAAGAGGACACCATGATCACGGTACAGTGGGACGCCCTTCTGGCGGAGCAGTTCGACATGTACTATATTGATCAGAACGGCGACAAGGTGCGCCCGGGCATCATTCACAGGACGTCGCTTGGCTGTTACGAACGGACGCTGGCGTGGCTGATTGAGAAGTATGCGGGCAAGTTCCCGACATGGCTCTGTCCGGAGCAGGTGCGCGTCCTCACGATCTCCGAAAAGTATGACGATTACGCGGAGGAGATCAGGAAAGAGCTTGCGAGAAACGATATCGACGTGACGGTGGATAACCGCTCCGAGAAGATCGGATTTAAGATTCGCGAGGCGAGACTGCAAAAGGTGCCTTATATGCTCGTGGTGGGCGCGCAGGAGGCGGAGGATAAGACCGTGTCCGTCAGAAGCCGTTATGCGGGCGACGAGGGCGTGAAACCGCTGGGCGACTTTATCGATCAGATCTGCAAGGAGATCCGCACGAAGGAAATCAGGCAGGAAATAGTGCAGGAAGAGCAGAAGAAATAAAGCGATATTTTCAAGCTTGCAAAAGCAGAACCAAAGAAATAAATACGCATGTTCGGTACAAAATGAGCAGATTGGCGTAAATATCTATTGCGGTAGACTATGCGGTAATAATAAAAGGAAGATGTATGGGGAAGAAACAAAAATATCAGGGCAGGGATATCGCAGGATTTCTCCTGCTCGGACTGAGCCTTATCATGCTTGGCAAAAGCGTGATGCTGTGCTTTAGCAACGATATCTGGTATGATGAACTGTTCACCGTGGGGCTTGCGGAACATTCCTACGGTGAATTGGTTCGCCTTACAGCGGCAGACGTGCATCC
This sequence comes from uncultured Lachnospiraceae bacterium, assembly GCA_910588955.1. GTDB lineage: Bacteria > Bacillota > Clostridia > Lachnospirales > Lachnospiraceae > UBA3282. The sequence goes on along the minus strand of CAJURQ010000047.1, from coordinate 9,251 downwards.
GCCGCTGTATTATTGTATTGTCAAGTTGTTTGCGGACTTATGTAAACTAATTGCGCCGGGAGCAGGGACGATCGTTCTGGCGAAGATCGTGTCGGTGCTGCCGTACTTTATCTTGTTGATCTATGTGGCTGCCTTTATCAGAAAGCGGTTCGGTATGTTTACGGGCGGGCTGTTTTTATTCTGCGTGACGGCAATGCCTCAGCTTTCCGCCTACACGGTGGAGATGCGGATGTACGGCTGGGCGCTGCTGTTTGTGACGGCGGCGTTTCTGCATGGCTATGCATTGACATTTGAAGGCTCATACCTCCACGGCGCGGCATTCGTCCTCTACGGGCTGGCGGCGGCATACATCCAGTATTTTGCCTGTGTGGCGGTGGTGATGGTTTACCTGTGCCTGCTGCTCGCCTTCTGGTTTCTCGACAGGCGGCGGATCAGAGAGTGGCTCTTTTATGCGGCGGTATCTGTGATTGGTTATGTGCCGTGGCTTTTTGCGCTGGCAGGGCAGCTTGAGGCGGTCAGTGAGAATTACTGGATTCTTCCGCTGACGTGGCGGTCTCTGGGCGGGTGCGTGAAATTCTTGATGAAGCCTGCCTTTGCGGACGAAAGGGTGAATACGGTTCTGGCGGTGGTTTTGTTTGTGGCATACCTCGGTTTGTGGTGTCAGTGGGCGCTAAAACTCTTCCATAAAGGGAGAGAAAACGACAAAATTTGCGTGAATACAATAAAAAGGGAATGCCGTAAGAATCTTGTAGATGAAGCGACGGTGAGATTCTGGCTTGCCACGGCAGGCGTCGGCGTTTTGGCAGGACTGGTGGCATTCGGGTTTGCGGCGTCGTTTTTGATCCGTCCGATTTTTGTGTACCGGTATATGATACCCGCGGCGGGATGCTTCTGGCTGGGATTCGCACTCTGTCTGAATGATGCATTATGTAAACCGAAAGCCGAGCAGAATGACTTTTGCGGTGGTGGTGATGCGAGTAAAGAGTTATGTAAACTCAATTCCGCGCAGCTTGCTAAAAAAGCTGATAATATAGGTAGACATAATATAGGAAGAAATACATTTCCCCGCGCTGCGGGAATCGCCCTCACAATTTTCGTTGTCATAGTCGGTCTGCGCGACTACCGCGCGTTTATGGGCGAGGAGGAGTACAAAATCCGACTGATGACGGAGACGGAAGAGGCGCTTGCGCTGATCGGTCCGCAGGACAGCGTTGTCTATAACTTTGATCAGGTGCAGGCGGTGACGGGTTATTATCTGCCGGAGACGACGGCGCGCTTTTTATGGCGCGTGGAAGGGGAGAAACTGATTCAGGAAATCACCTCGCCCTGCGGCACGGTGGAAGAGACGGAAGAACTCAGGGAAATGCTTGATACGGCGGGAGAGGAAGACAGGGGAAAAAATTTATGGTTTATCGGCAGTTTTAACAGCCGGGAGGACATTGCTGCCGAGTGGCGAGAGGATGGATTTGAGGTGGAAGAGGTGGGAAGCTTTTTGTTGGAACGGTACTGGTTTAACCTGTATAAAATATCATAAAGCCGTCCATACTATCTGAGAATAGGTGATTGCGAAACTCTTGTAAAATTGTTGAAAATGTACAAATGGCATAATCAATGCAGACGCGCTTTCGCTCCGTTCCAGACGCAATGGTACTAAACTCGAAAAACCTCGCTAAGTACCAGCGTCTTCCAAGGGTCTGCTTATGATTATACCATTTGCACAATTATTACAGTGTTGAGATGAGTTTCGCAGTTACCTGATTACCGGATAATAAAAAAGGAGGTATTATTTAGGTATGGCGGAATTAAAATGTGGCGTGGAAAATTGTAGTTACAATCAGGAAAATTATTGCTGCAAGGGCGATATCATGGTGGGAGGCACCCATGCCTGCGACTGTGATGGCACTTGCTGTGAGAGCTTTTCCCAGAGGCGGGATGACGCTTATGTGAGTTCGCTGGAGCATCCCTGCCGTACGATCAGCATTGACTGTGAGGCGGAAAAGTGCGTGTACAATTCCAATTACAAGTGTCATGCGGAACATGTGGATATCAGGGGATGCGGTGCGTGCGACTGCCGGCAGACCCAGTGCGCGACCTTCCGCGAAGCGTAAACTTGCCAGTTTTGAAATTTTATATTACAATGGATTTGTTGGGCGCGAGCCGTTTGGCTTGCGTCCTCTGACTATATTGGAAAGGCAGATAGGAATATGTATGGAAAAAGAATAAAGGGTCTCCTTCTGGCAATGTGCACCGCCGCTCTTGTTGGCTGCGGGGGCGGGGAGGCTGTACATACGAGCGCAGAGCCTGCGGAGACGGAGACGGTGCTGCCGGCGGACGATGCTGCGGCGGATGAGGAGACAGAGACGGAAGCTTCGACGGCGGAAGGGGAAGAAACGGAAGAAGGAGAAACGCCGGATTCGGAGGGGAGCGCGGAACCCTTTCCCGAAGCAAGTTTTATGGCGCCGGTGGAGATGGATGAAAATTTGAAAAACCAACTGGCGGAGGAAATGCTGGAAGAAAATGAGATGGATACCTCCGTGGTGGAGAGCGCGCCCGTCACGAAGGGATGCAGTTTTACCCTGCCGGAAGCATTTGCGGAGTCGGAGGATATCGAAGGCATGTATGTGACAAGACGATATCCGATCGACGCGTCCACTATATATTATGTGGCGCTTGGCAGGGATGTGGCGCTGCAGCTTATGACGGAGGAAACATTCAAGACACAGGCGGAAGAAAATTTCCGCAAGGAGTACGGGGAGGAGATCGAGGTTATCATCGACAGCTTTGAGAGCATCCGCATTGACGGCTGTCCGGCTTTTCGTATTCTGTGCCATTATCAGGTGGGAGATACGCAGATATCCCAGTTGGAATACGCGATCAATGCGGACAAGAGTTATGTGATTACATATTCCCAGACTTCCGATTATGACCGAATGGAAGAATATGAGGCGAGCGCGGAGACGATTCATCTGGAATTTTAGTGGCATATTTTGGTAGTTTCACTAAATGCTATTGACATAGAGAATAGTAAAATATAGAATCGTAAGTAAGGTTATCGGAATTAATGGTATACCTGTTTTATGAATATCGGTACATTTGTGTTGATATAAACCACACTTGAAAATAAGGAGGATCTTAGAAATGAAAAAATTTTTTGCATTAAGTCTTGCACTGGCGCTTACATTCTCCAGCACTGTATGTGCTGCTGAGACAGTAGTTCCCACCAAGGATTATTCCAGACTGGACACCTTAGCTGAGTGTGCAGAGAAGTCTCTTCCCGAATATACTTCTAACGCGGTAGCTGAGATGGACGGTGTTCGCGATCTGGCGAAGATTGCTTCCGGCAGCAATATGGTTACGGAGGGTGCAGAGACCAACGCTACCTGCGTTGTAGATAAGGTAGGCGTAGGCGCGATCAGATATGCGCAGAATAAGGCGGCTGAGGTTGGCGGCACCATGCTGACAGTTGTTGAGCTTTCCGCTCCCGGCGTACATCTTGAGAACGCTCAGGTTGCACTGAGAATCGAAGGCGTTAAGGCTGGCGATGCTGTTACCGCTTACAGAAGCGTTAGCGGCGAGTGGGTTGCTGTTAATGTTGTAGCAGTAGCTGACGACAGCGTTACCATCGACTTCCCGCAGAAGGGTATCTACACGTTTATTAAATAATTGACGACACGGATCATATGATAATAGGAATGACAAGTGTGGGTAAGTGAGCTGGTTTGAAAAGACCGGCTCACTTTTTTTACAACTCGATCAAAAAGCCTATTGACAATAAGGATGGTAAATTTTACAATCTTACATGAGGTCATAAAGGTTTTGACCTTTGAGACTTTAAAAATATCGGCACGTTTGTGTTGATATACACCACACTTGAAAATTGAAGGAGGATTTAAGGAATGAAGAAATTTTTAGCATTAAGCTTTGCACTGGCACTCACTTTCTCTACTACCGTATGTGCTGCAGAGACAGTAGTACCGACCAAAGATTTCACGAGAATGGACACACTGTCCACTAATGTTGAGAAGGCTCTTCCCGAGTATACATCCAACGCAGTTTCCGAGATGGACGGCGTTCGTGACCTTCCCGCTATTGCTTCCGCAAGCAATGTGGTAACCGAGGGCAAAGAGACCAACGCTACCTGTGTTGTGGACAAGGTAGACGTAGCAGCAATCAGATATGCACAGCAGAAGGCTGAGCAGGTTGGCGGCGCTATGCTGGCAGTTGCAGAGCTTTCCGCACCCGGCGTTAACCTTGTTGACGCGCAGGTTGCACTGACCATCGAAGGCGTTGCAGCTGGCGATGCCGTTTCCGTATTCGAGTGCGTAAAGGGCGAGTGGGTAGCAGTAGACGTTGTAGCAGTAGCTGAGAACACTGTTACTATCAAGTTTGAGTCTCAGGGCATCTACACTGTTATCAAATAAGGAAACAGAAATATCAACTATAACATATTCATATTAATGACAAGTGTGGACATATGGACCGGTCTTTCGGGATCGGTTCATTTTTTCTGAATTTTTAATAATAAAAAAAGAAGTTGACATATGCCTGTATCATGTGATATAGTTTCAAATGTGCGAGAGCACAGACAACCAAGCAGAGCATCCGCTCTCACCTTGCAACGATTACAGTTCGCAAGCGTTCATAGCCTTTTCACCGTCTTCTGGCGGTGTTTTCACGGGTATTTATGAGCGGGTGGATAGCATAGGTTGTCCGCTCTTTTTTTCGCACATAAGCAGAGCATTTCGAGTCTGCTTAGGAGAAGATAGTTTCTTAATGGGAGGGTAAAACAATTAGCGACTTATTTATCAATGAGCAGATCAGAGACAGAGAAGTACGAGTAATTGGTGTAGACGGGGAACAGCTCGGCGTGATGCCGACGAAAGAGGCGATGAGACTTGCGGAGGAAGCAGGTGTGGATCTGGTGAAGATTGCGCCTACGGCGAAACCGCCTGTCTGTAAGATCGTGGACTACGGCAAGTTCAAGTATGAACAGGCGAGAAAGGACAAGGAAGCGAAGAAAAAGCAGAAGATCGTTGAGATTAAGGAAATCCGCCTTTCTCCCAATATTGATACCAATGATTTGAACACGAAAGTGAACGCGGCGAGAAAATTTATCTCCAAGGGCGACAGGGTGAAGGTTACCCTGCGTTTCCGCGGGCGTGAGATGGCGCACATGAATACCAGCAAACATATACTGGACGACTTCGCGGAAGCGCTCTCCGACATTGCGGTGATGGATAAGGCACCGAAGGTGGAAGGCAGAAGCATGACCATGTTTTTAGCTGAGAAGCGTTAAGCGATCGGTTAAAATAGATGATATCTCGGAATGATATCTTGTAACAGGAATAAAAATACAGGAGGAACAGTAAAATGCCGAAAATGAAAACCAGCAGAGCTGCTGCAAAACGTTTCAAGGTGACCGGAACGGGTAAGTTAAAGAGAAATAAAGCGTACAAACGCCATATCTTGACCAAGAAGACGACGAAGAACAAGAGAAATCTCAGAAAGCCTGCGATGACCGATAAGACGAACGTAAAGAATATGAAGAAGATTCTGCCTTATCTGTAAGAGCGGCATAGACGAGGGAGTTTGAAATTTAGGAGGGAAAAGACATGGCAAGAATAAAGGGCGGCATGAACGCCAAAAAGAAACATAACCGAGTGTTAAAACTTGCGAAGGGTTACAGAGGCGCAAGATCCAAGCAGTACAGAGTGGCTAAACAGTCCGTAATGAGAGCGCTGGCTTCATCCTACGCCGGTAGAAAAGAGAGAAAGCGCCAGTTCAGACAGCTCTGGATCGCGCGTATCAATGCGGCGGCAAGAATGAACGGTCTGTCCTACAGCAAATTTATGTACGGTCTCAAGAATGCGGGCGTTGACATGAACAGAAAGATGCTTGCGGAGATGGCAGTCAATGATGCGGCAGGTTTTACCAGTCTGGCGGAGCTTGCGAAAGCAAACTTGAAATAAATAAAAAATGAGGGCATGGCGTATACGCCGTGTCCTTTTCCGCGTATAAGCAGAGTCAGAAAATGCCAAAGACAGGATGCATGCTGGCATGCAAGACTGTCTTTGATATTTTATGACGAGCAACGCGAACGAGAAATGCGTAGCATTTCGAGTCTGCTTATACGTGTAGTAATAATGAAAACAGGAGGCACTTATGGGAGCATTGGACGGATTACAGCCGGAACGCGTATTTCATTTTTTTGAGGAGATCAGCCGCATCCCCCACGGTTCCGGAAATACCGGGGCGATCAGCAATTATCTGAGAGACTTTGCCGGGGAGAGAGGGCTTTTTTGCAGACAGGACGAGCTGGGCAATGTCATTATCGTTAAGGATGCGTCGCCTGCAAGGGAGGGGGAAGAGCCATATATCCTGCAGGCGCATATGGACATGGTGGCGGTGAGCGCACCGGGCGCGCAGATTGACATGAAGACCGAACCGCTCAGACTGCAGGTGCGGGACGGCAGAGTCTTTGCCGAGGGCACCAGTCTCGGCGGCGACGACGGGATCGGCGTTGCGTACTGTCTGGCGCTTCTGGATGAGGACTCGCTTTCCTTGCCCCGGCTGGAAGTGATACTGACGGTGGACGAGGAGACAGGCATGGAGGGCGCGACAGGCATTGACCTTTCCATGCTTCGCGGCAGACGTATGATCAATTTGGATCAGGAGGAGGAAGGCGTCTTTATTACAAGCTGTGCCGGCGGCGCCAGAGTGGATGTGGAGATACCAATGGAGTGCGGGGCTGCGCCGGGAAAGGAATACCGGTTTATAGAGTTTCGGATCACAGGGCTTGCGGGCGGTCACTCCGGCATGGAGATCGGAAAAGGACTCGGTAATGCAAACTGGCTTCTGGGTTCTCTTCTCTGTGGGCTTTCCCTGCGTTACGATATCCGGCTGTCGCAGATGAAAGGGGGACTTGCGGACAACGCCATTCCCCGGGAGGCGGAGGCGGCGGTTTATGTGCGCGAAGCGGATCTGCCGGAAATTTTATCCTATGCGGAGGCGGAGGAACAGAAGGTGCGGGATACGCTGGGGGAAAAGGATTCCGGATTCAAACTGGAAAAAGTCTGCCATAATGTCATAGTTTCTGCCCCGGCATATACAAAAAAGGCAACGGCGGAGGCACTGTCATGCATTTGTAAGCTGCCAAACGGCGTTGTTGCCATGAGCGAGGATGTGGAAGGGCTGGTGGAGACATCTTTAAATCTGGGCATTATGTCTTTGCAGGGAGACGGTATGCGCCTGTCCTATGCAGTCAGGAGCAGCGTGGATCAGGCGAGGGAAAATCTTTGCAGACATATGATGGAGATTTCGGAGCGCGCGGGCGCGAAGGCGACTGTCAGAAATGCCTATCCCGGGTGGGCTTACCGCAAGGATTCGCCCCTGCGGGAGCAGATGGTGCGGGTCTATGAGGAAATGTACGGGAAAAAGCCGGTGCTGGAAGCGATTCACGCAGGATTAGAGTGCGGTATTTTGGCGGGTAAGATTTCGGATCTGGACTGCGTCAGCATCGGTCCGAATCTGCAGAACGTGCACACAGCGGAGGAGAGCATGGATATCGAGTCCGTGGGGCGGGTGTGGGACCTTCTCTTGGCAGTTTTATAAGTCGATGCGGAGAATGCCTCTTTTCAGGCATTCTCTTAGGTGAAACTTAGAAGTTCTCCGCGAAACAGCTATTGCTGTGAGCGGCTAGAACTTCTTTTCACCTTATTGCAGTCAGATATTGACAGACGCCGGATAAAATCGTAGAGTATAGGTGTTGGGGTATTTTGCGGGAAATTATAATGTAGGGTGAGAGCGGTTATGAAAGATACGTTGACGGGGTTAGACCAGTATGAAGTTTTTTTGGAGAAACTGGAGAAGGAACTAGAGCAGATCGGTGAAGATCGGATTGTCATTGTATATACGGATATTAAACATTTCAAGTATATAAATGACACCTACGGTTATAAAGTGGGTGACGCGCTGTTAAGAGATTTTGTCGCCAGTTTTATGGAACGTAAAGAGTTTATTCTCTGTGCCGCCAGAGTTTACTCCGACAATTTTGTCGTGGCGGGCAGACTCTCTGCAGACGGTTCGACCAACGAAGAATTTCGTGAATTAATCCATCGGGTGAATCAGGAGCGTGAGACACAGTTTCGTGAAAAATACCTGAACAGCAGACTGCAGTTTTGTACGGGGATCAGCGTGACGGATAAAAACAGCCGCAGTCTGGACGCCGAGACCGCCGTTTCCAATGCCAATCTGGCGAGAAAAGTGGCAAAGGATATGGAGAACGACAGCTGCGTGCTCTTTGACCAGAGCATGATGGAGGGGATCAGACGGGAAGTGGAGATCACGTCTTCCATACCAAAAGCGCTGGCGCAGAAAGAATTTAAAGTTTATTTCCAGCCGAAGATTGACACGGATACACTGGAACTGATCGGGGCGGAGGCGCTGGTGCGATGGCAGAAACCGGATGGCAGCTTTGTCTACCCGGATGAGTTCATCCCGCTGATCGAGCGCAGCGGACAGGTTGTGGATGTGGATTACTATGTATACAGGGAGGTATTCCGTTTCCTTGCGAACCGTCTGAAGGAAGGGAAAAAAGTAGTGCCGATTTCCTTGAATGTATCCAGGGTACATCTGCAGAAGATGCATATTTTGCAGTATGTAAAGGAGCTGCTTGAGGAGTTTCAGATTCCCTGTTCACTGGTGGAGTTTGAACTGACGGAAAGCATTTATCTGGACAATACGGAACAGGCGTTGGAACTGATTAAAGGTTTACATAATTTGGGAATCAAAGTGTCCATGGATGATTTCGGATCCGGTTACTCTTCCTTAAATCTGCTCAGTAAACTGCCCATCGATATCATTAAGCTGGATAGGGTTTTCCTGAAAGAGGGCGAGATGCAGGAGAGCGACAGGATCATTATCTCCTGTGTGGTGGATATGGCGAAAAAGCTGAAAATCACTTCCCTTTGCGAGGGAGTGGAAACGCAGGAGCAGAGTAATTACCTGAAGGAAGTGGGATGCCAGATGCAGCAGGGATTTTATTTTTCCAGACCGATTCCGCAGGCGGTTTTTGAGAATCTGATCGGGTAAGAATGATGGATAAAAAAGTTCGTGAAAAAGTTCTGGAATAGGGCTTGCATTTCTGGATGGAATTAGATATAATAGTAAAGGTTTTTCGGGGTGTGGCTCAGGTGGTAGAGCGCTACTTTAGGGAAGTAGAGGCCGCAAGTTCAAGTCTTGTCACTCCGATA
>CAJURQ010000046.1 GCA_910588955.1 uncultured Lachnospiraceae bacterium | reverse complement strand
CATGGGTTATCTGTACAAAATATGTTTTGAGTAACTATTTCACGACTTTAGGGTTATAATAGTAGAAAAATCCCTCCATCAAAAACCGGTAAAATTTCTGCCCGGGTTTCCCGCCTATAAACGGCAGACAATACCGTAATTCTCTTATTGTAAATATATCATAGTCCCATATATTCACCGGCGCCGGTTCCGTCAAAAGTATAGTGGAATCCAGCCAGATACCTCCATATTTGTATAGCAGGCTTGCACGGATTACATCTGAAAATGTAGTAAGCGTTACCCGTCCTTCTTCCACTTTATCAATGAGCCATTGAGGAAAATCTACATAATCGCGATAATTATCCCGCGTGATGATTACCAGCTCCACCGTATCGGGAAGGTATCTTTTCATACTGTTTATGCACGCTCTGATTAAATCCGGCGCCTTCTCCATCCCCTGCCACCAGCAGCTCCATGCATACTTTTTCCCGTCATAAACCGGTTCATTCAAGTCTGTGACATTGTCGGGAAAAGCATCTATAAAGTCTGCCATCATATGGTACACATCATGATATATGTAATCATAATCCACTATCTCATAGTTGATCAGCCGCTCCGTAATCTTGATAGCTTCAAAGCCGTCCTCCTCCAGTTTTTTCGATACTTCATGTATATAATCGTCCGCTAAAGTAAGAAAGAATTTTTCTCCCTCTTTGAAATTATCTTTCCGGTAAACATGCACCGGAATATTATCGACATATTCAGGATTACCCGTCATATCCGAAACGAGAATTTCTTTTATACAGTCAGAAGAATATCCCAGTATTTTAAGCATCTCCAAAAATAACCGCAGATTATACCTCGCCCCGTATACTTTTATTTCTTCCTGTTCCGATAGAACCTTCAACAGTTCTTCTTTATTGTCAATAACGCGCATCAGATACCTCCCGCTATAATTCCCCTGCCGGACAAGATTTCCCGCCAGCTGTATGCCGTTACACCGCGTACAGCACTGTTTCTATGGCAGCATTGCTGTAATGGCGGATATAAAGCTTATATTCCGGAACCAGTTCTTTTATGTATAGCGGAAGCTCCACCAAATCTTCCTTTTTATGATAAGCGGAAATTGCCAGTCTTGGCTTATACTTTTTAATAATCTCCCTGCTTCCTTTAAGCGCCTCCAGCTCCGCCCCCTCTATATCCATCTTTATGAAGGTAACCGGCTCTGAAACACAGCTGTCCAGCGCAACCGTCTTGATCGACGTCCCCGTTTTCTCCTTTGAAATCCGGCTCGCCGCATTTCCCATTTCCTCAAAATACAGCGTCGTATTCTCGCTCCACAAACCGGCATTGTGCATCCTGATATTGGCTTCCGGCATATTTTTCAGTATATCCATGCACCGCGCATAGGATGTTACATCCGGCTCAAACGCATGAATCTTATAATCCTTAACGTGACTGTTCCGGCACGCCTCCATGAATCTCAGGCTTGTCTCCAGGTTCAGGGAACCGCCGTCCACAAACACCTCACCCTCACGAAGCCTGATAATATCCGGGTCAAAATACAAATCCCATTCCAATACCGTAGCATAAAAATCCCTATAGTTCACCAAAACCTCATCCTTGACACCCAGCCCCGTCAGCTGCTTACGCATAGCATCCGCTGTCTCCGGCTTAAACGGAGTGATCACCGCCGCATCCACATCTTTAAAGTCAATTTCCAGAGGAGACTTCACCTCAAGTCCCTCCACGTGGGTTCCCCACATATCCTTTGCGTTGTCCGCAAAGCAGAGCGGTCTGATTCCATATGCCGACAGAGAACGCACCAATGCTTTCCCGTTGATACCACATCCGAAAACAACGATATTTCTTTTATCCTTCAACGTTTCCGGCAGCTTATCTTCCATACCGGGATAATAAGACCTGCCGTGCAGCTTGGGAACATACCGCTCAACGATTGCGTTTATGGTCTTAAAATCTCCCGTCTCATTGTATTCCACTCTGTTTTCATAAATAAATCTGGACTGTTCGTCCTCGAAATACGATAAAATTTCCTTAGTACCCTTCATACTCAGCTCCTTGCCCCCTTGATCGCCATGTCATATACCTTGTCAAACCGGTCCATCGTCTCCTCGTTCGCCCGTTTCATTCCCTCATCCAGCCATCCGCCGTTGAACCAGTGAACAGCATATGTATGCTCCGTCATATTCTTATGTCCCGACATATAATCATAAGGATGAAAATAATCGGAAGCATAAATATTCATCCCATGAATACACTGCGTTTTTCCGTTGATACAATAGCCGTTCTCAAGAGCCACGCTTGTATCATAATACCCGCAAGTAAGAGTATTCCGGCTGCCGTCTTCATTCAAAAAAGGAATATCCGCTCTGGCTTCCAAAAATTTTTTTATCATCGGATGCCCTTTTACTGCGCCGCTGCAGCCGCCAAAATTGACAACCTGCCACTTCTCCACCCCGCAAAACGCTTCTTGATATAAAAGCGAGTCAAGGCTCTTCACAACCTCCACATCCGTATCCATATAAAAGCCGCCATGCTTATATAAAATATCTAACCGCGCATAATCCGGCACAAATCCATAGGCACCCTTTTCATAAGCATCTCTCATATACGGATGTTTATTGACATCATAATTATCCTCATTCCATTGTATGATTTCATAATCCGCACAATACTTTTTCCAACTGTCAATACACCTTTGCAACTTGGACGGAATTTCTTTTCTCCCAAGCCACATATAATGAATTTTTTTCGGAATCAGCGGCTTGTCCGACAAGGTTGGCACACCATCGGAAGTACTCTTGCTGAAATTATGGATACACATCATCGGCATAATATAGCACGGTACATCCTGCGTATACACCATCTGCCCGAGCTGCTTCAATATTTCCGCATATCTGCTGACCGCAATGATAAGGACTATTCTTTTCTCTGTTATATTCAGTGCATCAGCCGCTTTTATTTCTACCAATCTATTACCGACCGTAATGCTTCGTCCCTGCATTTCAGGATTGTTATCAACATAAAACGCAACCTTTTGTATCAAGTCGTACTGCTCCAAAATTTCCGGCGTTGTGACCGTACCGACCACCCCAGCTCCCCAGATTACAATCGACATGTTCCGTTCTATTATTTCCTTTTGCATCTCTTCAAAGGATGTGCATTTTAGTATCATTAATCTCCCCACTTCTCCGCTCAACAATTCCCAATTTCATCTGCTGCGGGAATCAATACTTCTCCCAGTCCTCTTCCGTTCTTGTCCGAACCGCCCTTGCCGGAATTCCGACATTAACCGTATCTTCGGATATATCTCCTACCGCCACAGCCCCCATGCCAAGGATTGCTCCATCCTCCAACTGTATCTGGTTCCTGACAACAGAACCCGGTGCAAGGTACACTTCACGCCCGATAATGGCACTTCCACAGATTGCACAGTTTGCCATAATGCACGCATTTTCCCCTATCGTCACATTGTGAGCGATATAGCATAAATTATCTATCTTGACGCCGTCCTCTATCACCGTATCATCTATGGTTCCGCAATCAATGCAAGTATTACTTCCTATATCCACATTGTCGCCAATAAAAACTCCTCCATGGTGGGAAACTTTATGATATCTATAGTCTCGCTTAAAATATCCGCAGCCTTGTCCTCCGATCACAGCTCCCGCTTTTACCGTACATTGTTTTCCAATTTTCACATTCCTGTAAATGACAACGTGCGGCTCTATCTTTGTATCATCCCCAATGCTCACATTATCCCCGATGCAGCAATATGCCCCGATAGAAACACGCGCTCCAATCTGTACATTTTTTCCCAGCACAGCCGTTTCCGCTATCCCAGAAGTCTCCTCCCTATCATCCAGATATGTCACTGCCGTAAAGAAGATATCTTTGGGATGATTCGTCACCAGCTTTACCTCGGACTCTATCTCTACATCCGGCGGGCATACAACTGCTTTCAGCTTCTCCATGCCCGACCTCACATTCGCTTGTCCCTTTACCCACGTGATGCTTCCTTGTTTATAATATTGCAGGGATGAGAAACCGTTAATTTCCACTTTGGGGTCACCATATATTTCTACATCGCTGTTCTGCTCCCTTACATACACAAATAACTCTTCCGCCGTTATTTTCCTCATTCCGCTTCTCCGCCATCCGAAAGCTCGGACCTGTCCAGCAGTTCACTTAAATCGCGTATATTCTTGTCCAACTCGTCATAGCATTTATATACCTGTCCCCTGCAGAAAGAACGCAAAATTTCTTTCGTCGTTCTTTCCTTCTCATCATACCAACCCGGATGTATCAGCATATGAAACCTGTTATACTGCCCTTTTTTGACCAGCTCTATCACATCCTCCCGCCAGTTTCTGCGGGAATCGGAAACATATTTATGATTCTGCATAAATTCTTTTCCGTAATTATTTATCACTTTCCCGCCCTGTATTTTCCAGTCCTCCTCCAGCGCTTCTTTTGATACACGGTGCATGGACACATTGTCAATTTTCCTCCCCACACATTTCTCTAAAAGAGAAAGCTCATCATCAATCGCTTTTTTCCACCAGTCACGCTCTGTCTTATCATACTGCGCTTCATCAAAATGCAGCCCGATATATTGCCCGTTCTCATAGATGGCATTTAGCAGCTCCCTGTTTCTACGCGAAAAAACATTATAAAATTCGCTCGTCACCAAGATGGAATACGTTGCTGAAATTCCCAAATCCCGCTCTATTTCAGAAAACACCAGCGCCTTTTCCAAATCCCGGTCGACATCATGCCGCATGATCACGCTCTTATCATATTTGCCATAGTCTGCATAACTGCAGAAAACATAGTTATGCTCTTTCAGGAGTAAAATCAGATTTTTGTATGCGTCATATGTAAATTTCATTTATTCTTCACCTATCCTGCTCTGTTTTCAGGTTTAACCTATCTTCTGTATATCCGGTCACAAAGCAATCTAGCTGTCTTTCATATATTCCAGAACATCTTTTAATAAGATATCCCACGAAAAGTTCTTTTCCGAATTATTGCGCATATCATTTATTATGTCTCTATTTTCTGCCGTTGCTTCATACAAGCCTATAATCTCATTCATATCCACAGGATCCGGTGAATTAGATATTTTCCTCACATAGGCTTCTTCCCCTGTAAATCCCAAATCCTCATAACCATAAACAAATGGCAGTCCTCTGCTGCAATATTCTCTCGTTTTTATAGGTGCTGATGACACCGCACCCATTTTATATAAACCAATTGGCGCGATTCCTATATCTGCGTTATCATAATAGCAATCCAATTCCGCCCCTGTTTTAACCCCGCAAAATTCTACAAACCGCTCCAATCCATACCGTTTCACTAACTGTATATAGTTTCTCTTTTCAGAGCCTTCTCCGACCATGTAAAAGTAGAAATCATATACGCCGGGATGCTGATAATATCTGTATAAGCCTTCTAAAACCCTTTCAAAGCCGTGATGAAAATAGAAACCGGCTACCGCCAGCAAATGAATATTCGTTCCCCTCTTCCGCATACGGCGAACAGGATTTTCCTGCAGTTCGACTCCATTCTGCAAAGCAATTGTGTGAATGCCATATACAGTTGTATCCCTTGCATATGTAGTTACACAGGAAATATATTTTCCAATCTCTCCCCGATATTCCCGATCCTCACGCAAAATGTCCTCATTTTTTACTTCATCATCATACGGGTAAGTCGGATACTCCAATACCACACATATCCCCATCTCCTTCATTTCCCGCAGAAACAAAAGATAACTGTAAGTCGCTGGAATGATGCAACGCATATAAACCCAGCGGCAATGATATTTTTTCATCCACTCGCAATACCACTTAAAGCACTCCACCCGCGACAAAGCCACTTCCTTTTCAATTACACATCCGTCTTCCAAAAGATAAGCCATACCATGCGCATAATATACCATCAGGCATCTAGGGAAATGCTTTCCAAATACGCGCAGCTGTGCAAAAATCTTCTTTTTGACACCAATATTCCCACGCACATTGATATCTTCATTTACAACATAAAACATAGAATCAGAATAATTCATTTAAGTAAAATATCCTTTCTTCCTCTCTGTATTTTAAAAGAGTGTCGCGAATCACACGGGCATGTTCAAGCGGTGTTATGATAATCGGCAGATCATTATCTATCTTTGCCAGTTCCTCCGGCAAAATCACCTCTATATCATCCCTTGGCATTATCAGCTCCCCGGCACGGTCAATGATGCCCGCCACATCTATAAACTTGCGAAACGCGCAGCATGCCTGTATTCCCAGATAGGCACCTCCATATATATAGACCGACTGCCATGCATGTTCCTCAATGATTCTCTTCACCGTGTCAGGGTTTAGCATCTGTCCCATCAATTCAAATTTAATCTGAAGGAGCTCCTCCCTCCTGACATGTGAATCAAATATACTGCGTTCTGTTTCTGTCACTATCTCAGTCCTCCTGAAAATAAAGTTTCGCGCTGGAAAGAACCGTCAACACCATGCTTTTCTCGATAATCCCCCCCTGATAATACAATTCCTTCATATCCTTGCACAACTGCTCTGACGCCATAGTCATGAAATAGGGATAATTCTTCCTGACATATTTTTTCACAAAAGCCTGCGCTTTTTTGTCAGATTCATATAACATATCTAGCGGGGAGCGCCGATCATCCTTCGCAATCAGCTTTCCGATTTTTCGTCTTAAATCCCGTTTTGCCCTCCATATTTTTATTTCCTTTTCATTGTTTGTTATGATGTCATCAATACGCTCCCACTTATACCGGGCGGCATCCGGATAATATTTCATGATCCATTCTTTATAAATATAATGCCCCGCCCTTAATTCTACAGGGATATCCATACACAGCTGGAAAAACGCAACATCCAAAAACGGAGACGATACTTCCGTAAAATTCTGTATAAACTGATGTGTATTAATTGCACCCAGAAACGCCCTCACGTACAGCAGATATATTTCTTTATCCTCATACTTCTGCATTATACACTCAGCATACTGCTGCACTCTATGTGCCAGTCTCTCAGAGTATCTTCCCGTCGGCCACCGTTTTTCCTCTCCTCCGCTTCTAAAACTTCCTAAGACAGCATCTCCCACCTGTCCTGTATGCTTCAGTCCAAATCGCTCTGTATTTTCTCCAAGCAGCATTCGATACTCATTTGTTGGTCCCATATAGAGCGACAATCCTCCCAGCATCTGCACCATCACATCCACATCATACAAAAAAGCAAGGCTGTCATCCGCCCTAACACAGATTTCATCTTTCCAGTAATAAGCTATCTGCTTCGCAATCAGTTCTTCCAGATCATTCGATTTACACACGGTGTTTAACTGGATATGCCTGTCCTTCAGGGAATGTGCCACCCACATAGCCATCCTCGAATCAAGCCCGCCGCTCATATCCGCTCGGTGCTCGAAGCCATACTCTTCATCTTTGCTGTATTCCAGCTCCACCGCCTTCCGGAAACAAGCGTCAATTTCAGCCAATATCTCCGTTTCTGAACAATTCTTAAACCGCTCCGTATTCTTCCGGAACCTGTGGTATCTGTGCAGCGTAACCTCTCCTTTGTCAACCCGAAGGTATTCTCCTGCCAAAAGTCTCTTTATTTCATTGGCATAAGTGGAATTGTCCTCCATAAACGCAAATGTCAGCATATGATATGCCGCATTTTCATCCAAAGTCAGGCGAAGCCCCATCTCTCTGCACGCATCAATCACATAATTAACCTGAGAACCGATAACCAACGCATCTTCCCGGCTCATGTAAAACAGAGGTCGGTCTCCCACATGATTCGTAAAAGCAAGCAGTAAGTCTCTCCTTCTGTCATATAACATCCCGGAGAACGATCCTCGAAACTCCTGAAAAAATGTCTCTCCGAGAATACCGTACATCTTTTTACAAAGTTCAAACATCGTACCGCCATCATATTTATGAAGCAGCTCCAACCGGTTTAATATACAGCCCTCTACAATGACTGCCACATCGTCATCCTGCGAAAACGCTTTGTCCTTCAGGAATTTATTTAATGTATTTTGCTTTGCATAATACGCGCCGCACACCATCTCATTTTTTATACATTTATCATCAAAAATATTGCGCAGATCCACATCCGTTTTTTTATTGGAAACAAGAAATCCCGGCATACCCTTCCTCCTCCTATTCTCACTCTGTCCAAAGACCGCGCCATCTCTCCACAGCCATATCCCATGATGACATCTCATGGACAATGCACTTATTGGACAGACATTTGTCACGATATGCCTGATAATTCGTCACAACCTCCGGCACAGACTCTGCAAGTTCCTCTATCTCATCCACTGACAGGAAAAAAAGCCCTTTTTCCCGCAGGTTTTCGTATGGCAGCCATCTTCCGGCTATAACCACTTTGCCGGCATACATATTTTCCAGCATTGTAGAGCTCAGCTGATCCGTTTTCTGTACCGTAATCAGAACATCTGCCATCATCTCCATTTCAGCCATAGCTTTTGGATTCATATAGTCTGTCAAAATCCGATAGGAGATTCCGCAATCTTTCAATTCTGCCGCCACACTTTCTATATATAAATCCTGCCCTTTCGGATATGTCATCGGAACAATCAATACCGCCCTGTTTTTCACAGACTCTTCCATTTTCTTCAGCGCCCGAATCATTTTCAGATGTTGGTGTGCCTCACCGGCATTATACCCACACATGATCACAATCCTGTCATCCGAAATATCCATGCTTTTTTTCTTTTCCTGCGCCTTTACCATGCAATCCGGATCCAGATATTCCAGTGTTTCGATTCCAAAATTAACCCACCGGATTTTCTCTGCGGCGGACGGATACGCCGACACGAATGCGGAAATGGTCGCATCGGTCTCCGCGCTGATCGTATCCGCCATATCTATCAGGCTTTTCTTATAAATCCGCTCGGCATCCCTCGCCCTGTATAAATCGCTGCCCCCCACACACAGATTCAGCCGTCTGCACTTTTCCCGGATTAAATTCTCGAAATACACCCATATATTTTCTATCCACAGCATCTGGAATACATCATATCTGGGCAGCGCACGCAATATGCCATATAGTTCCGTGTAGGAATGATAGACATATATGTGCTCTGTATACTCTGCCAGTTCCTCCAGATACGACTCTGCGTTGACCATGAGAGAAAAATGGATTTCCGGCATTCTCTTTTTACAATTGCGTACCACCTGACCGACATACGCGGAATAAAATCCGCAAAAAACCATTACTCGGCGTTCCTTCTCCTCCTCTTCTCTTTTCAAGAGGTCACAATTTCTCAAATCCACGTTGATTGGTTCCAGCATGGCAAGCTCATAAGGTACTATTTCCTCCCGCTGGTCGTATACATGATACTGCCCTCTGAAAATCTCATCTTTTGTAAATCCCAACCTTATAAGGAACTCCGAAATCTCCACAAAATATGTATCCGTAGTTGTGACGATTATCTTGCCGTTATGCTCCGAAACACTCTCCGGGGAACGGATTGGAATCCCCTCGTACTCGCTTCCCCACAACCCCTCATTTCCATCAACCCAAAACAAAATGTCAAAATTTTCTCTGAGGTACGGCAGCATACTTTTTCCGGCGTTCCCTAACCCGTAAAGCACTACCTGTTCTTTCTTATCCTTCATTTTCAGACACTCCGTTCGTCTCCCATATGCTTATGTGTCACGTCCCGGTCTGCCACAGCTCTTCTATCGAAATGATCGGCTGCTCCGTCTTCCCGCGCAGCGCCTGATATATTTCATCGAAATAAAATACCGGCGTAATAACCACACAGTCAACATCCGGAATCTCGCTGTCTGTCCCAATCAATATTCCTTCCGCATCGAAGTCGGAAGGATTCATCCGGTCCATAACAGCCACCACATCTACATCCGTCTGTTTTAATGCCTGAAACAGCCTCTGCCCGACATAACCGTTTCCGTATATCATAATCTTCTTATAACCGCGCTCATGAAAATACCGTTCAATCCTGCCTCCCGCATACTGAAACTCCATCCAGTCATTGAGCAGCATCATATTTGATAAATTGCGCTCAG
Organism: uncultured Lachnospiraceae bacterium; assembly: GCA_910588955.1. Taxonomy (GTDB): domain Bacteria; phylum Bacillota; class Clostridia; order Lachnospirales; family Lachnospiraceae; genus UBA3282. The sequence goes on along the minus strand of CAJURQ010000046.1, from coordinate 7,545 downwards.
CCCGCATTTTATCACTGTTAATCATTCTTACCAGAGCCTTGCCGCCAAAGAAAAAACCCGCCACAAATGATATGACCCCGGTCAATACCGCACCCTTCTTTCCCATCCGTCAACACTCCTTCCTGCAGCAAAACACCACCTTCGGCGTATGCTTCCGATCGCTGCTGCCGGTAATCTCCCTCTCATTCCAGCATTCATAGGAAAGACCGTTCTGTCTTAAAAACCGCTTCATCCGCCAAAGGCATATAAAGTGCTGCCCATAGTTCTCTTCCACATGAATCCCTAAAAATCTGAAATATTTTTCTTTTATTGCTTCTTTTTGTACATTTAGACAATGCGTGCTGTATTTATCCATCACATCAAAAATAATGGTTCCACCCGGTCTGGTCATGGACGCCATCTGCCTGACCGTCTGATAGAAATCAGGAATATACCAGCTCGCCCTCACACAGTAAACTACATCATATACCCCTTTTTCCCCGCTGTACTCCATCACATCTCCGGTCCAGATTCCTTCCGCATTCTCTAACTCCTTCTGTGCCAGCGCAACAGAACTCTCTGCGATATCACACCCGTCAACCCGTATTCCTTTTTCCTTTAATGCCGCGCCGATCGGCCAGCCTGTGCCAATCCCCACCTCAAAAACCCGCGCAGGTGCAGAGTCCGCTATCAACCTGACCAGATTCCGCTCATATACCGAATATCCATACTTTTTTGTCTGATTCTTCCAAAATTTGCTGTAAACCGTTTTATAATATTGCGTTTCTTCCATCTGTTTTACCTTTCCACTAACAGGATATCCCGTATTTCCTCCACCGACAGCTCCGCCTTTTCCCATCCGTAATAAATCGGCGCGCATTTATGGTGTGCCGCCACCCAATAACTGTTTGGCAATTCAAGTTTTATGCCCTCTATTTCGTTTCCGAAATCCGTATCGTTAAATACTTTTCCGGTCTGCTCACTCAGCTCCTGGTCAAACACAATATATTTATAGTATCCCGACTGCATTCCCTCCGGCAAAATGACCCTGCGCTCAAAAATCCGGTCAAACTTCTGCGCCAGTCTGCGCTTCCATTCCAGAATAACCGGCAGATGCTCCATCTGCACAATCCCCAATGCTGCCGTAAACTCATTGATCCTGTAGTTGAATCCTTCTTTCATCGGATAAGTGACAATATTTCCGTTAAGCACTTCTTTTCCGTAATTTCTGAATTTCTTCATCCACGAAATCAGCTCTTTATCCCTGCTGACAATCATGCCTCCCTCTCCAAGCGGCATAGTTTTCGTCGCATAAAAACTGTAGCTTCCTGCCAGCCCGTAGCTTCCCGCAGTTCTCCCGTTCCACGAAGCTCCATGTGCATGCGCGCAGTCCTCAATCAGTGCGATCTTATGCTCCTCGCAGAATTTTGCGATTTTTTCTATTTCAAACGCAATATGACCTCCGATATGCACCACTATAACCGCCTTCGTTTCCGGCGTGACTTTACTCACCATATCCTGAAAGCTCATACAGAGATCTTCTCTGTTGCAGTCCGCATATACCACCTTCGCTCCTGCCTTTTTCGCCGCCTGCGCTGTCGCCCAAAAGGTATTGGCAGGCACGATAACCTCTTTTCCTCTTACATCAACATACTCTAATATAGACAAAAGTCCTGCTCCTCCGCTTGTTACTGCACAGGAATGCAGTCCTGTAAACTCCTCGAATTTTTCCTCAAAAACTCTTGTCATTTTTCCGTCAGACCAGAAATTCGACTCAAAAACCTCATCTAACAGCTTGTAATATCTCTCCCTGTATTCTTTCTCAAACGGCAGTACCATCTTTCATCCCTCCATTAAATAAAATGTTTTGAATGCACTCTTTCCAACTGTTCAAAAATCATATTAAAGCCTGTCACCCTGCATGCACTGCAGCCGTTCTGACATTCCGGCTTTAAGAGCTTCTGGCTGACCTGTTCCCGATACGGTGAAATCCAGATCTCCTCAAAAGAACTGTCCTTGACATTTCCTAGTATGATTCCATCCTCCCTCCGCTTTTCACACAGCGCCACCTCTCCATTCGCATGTATAACCGACGTCAGAGAATGAGCGATGCAGGGAAGACCCGCGTTCTTATCAACAACCCTGTCGGAAATTGCCAGCATATACTTAATTCTTGTCCCTGCCGTCAGATCCGCCAGCTTTTTGCGTAAATCAAGCAGATTCTCCAGCGATGGCGCAATATCTTCAGCCTCCTCGACCGGTCTTAAATAAATATAGTCAACGCCAATCCTGTCCAACTGCTTTATCAGCTCCAGCAGATTGCTCTGGTTTCTGGTAGTAAGCACATACCCTACCCCCAAAAATGTCTGCTCTGGGTCTCTTGCTGCGGACATTTTTTCAAGATTCATAAGAACACGGTCAAAACAGTCAACGCCCTTTTCCCGCTTATATTCCTCCCTCGTACTGGAATCCAATGAAATCCGCGCCCAGCGCATCTTAGAAATCGATTCGGAGATATCGACTGTACCGTTCGTAATCAGTCCCATATCCAGACTGTTGCTCTGCCCAATCTCTGCCACACGATGAAATTCCGGATGCATCGTTGGTTCCCCGCCGCCTTCCAGCGTTACCCCGGTTCCATGCCGCCAGAACTCCCGAAACAGCCTGCTGACCACGTCCAGCTCCATCACGGCGCCGTTTTTCCTCAGCTCCTTATCTGTGCACCATTCACATTTCAGGTTGCAGATATCCGTCAGATGCAATTCAACGCTGAGCGGGAAACGCTCATCCATCTTCTTAATGCCGTTGCGCACATCGAGAATGGAGTTCACCTTCTCGTTATTCAATAATAGTTTTAACTTACTGTATTCAAATTCATCCCAATAGTTTTTCATAATACGCCACCCGCCTAAGCTGTATTTTTTACTGCATCACATCTTCTCAGCCACAATTCCATACTGTAAAGCCGGAAGAGAATACTGCTGAAATCCGCTTCCCGATTGATATGCGCCCTGTAATACTGATCAATCGTCTCTATAGGAACAATATTTCTGTCGCCAAACGCATATATGACTTCTTTTATCTCCTCTTTGCTGCTTCCCTCCCGCAGCCATCTGTCAAATGGAGCAGGGAATCCCATTTTGTTCTTCCTCTTCGCAATCTCTTTGGGCAGATATTCCTTACATGCCTTTCTGATAATCCATTTCGTCCACTGATTCTTAATCTTATATTTCCCATCAAGAGCAATCGCAAATTCAACGATGCGATAGTCTAAAAACGGCACTCTTGACTCAATGGAAAACGCCATGGAATTTCCATCCTCATTGTGCAATAGCGATGGAATGGACCGGTTAAGCACAGCGTTACACAATTCTGTATTTAAAGCGGACGAGCATTTTATTTCTTTGATTTGATAATCGTCATGTACTTTATCCAGAAACTCGTCCGTAAACAGTTTTGTATTTCTCTTTACCTTTAATCCTTGTATCTGCCCGTCATTCCGGAACAGAAAACTGTTTTTCAATCCCACTAAATTAACTATTTTATTTGTACTAAAACAGCCGCTCTCCTCCGGCCACGCTTTATTTACAATAACGAGCATTTTAATTGCTTTGCATTTATTCCAAAAACTTTTACTTCTTATCAAATCTTCCACATAATAGGTATAATAGGGAATATAGCCTGCAAACAGCTCGTCCGCTCCCTGCCCGTCCAGCACAACCTTTACATTTCCCTGCACACCTTTCATAACCATGTACTGACTGTAAAGAGACGCACCGCCCGTTGGCTGGTCATGATGATACGTCAAATCCTCTATATACTTTGTAAAATCAGCCGCATAATCATCTGGTCTGATGTAATGCGGTATGGTATTCCACTTCTCATTTACCTTTCGGATATACAGTTCCTCATTACATTCTTTATCCGTATAGATAGAAGAAAAGGTGTGCATTTTTCTGCCAAATTTTTTGGACGCACAGCCAACGATAGCGCTGGAGTCCAGACCTCCCGAAAGGCAGGCGCCAACTTCCACATCTGCGCGAAGCCTTAACTCTACCGCACTTTCAAATAATTTTCTAAAAGTACGAATCACATTTCTTCCCCGAATCCATTTCTCATAAAACAGCTGCTCATCTACACGCCAATAAGGTTTATATTCCTTCGTATGCTTCCGGAGATCATAGATCATATAGTATGCCGGAGAAAAAACTTTTACATTCTTATAAAAACACTGCTCATCAGTGTCTTCATTTGAAGAATATGACAGATACCTGTATATGTACGTTTCATTGGGAACGTTCTCTTCCGGAAATGCCGCTATGATTGCTTTGCTCTCCGATGCAAATATAAATACATCCTCATTGTCAACTACATACAGTGGTTTAATGGCAAAACGATCCCTGCATAAAACCAGTTTCTGTTCCTCTCTGTCATAAAGAGCAAATGCCCACATCCCGTTAAAACGATTAAAGCATTCCGCGCCATACGCTCTGTATGCCTCTATGATCACTTCCGTGTCACTTTTTGTCTTGAAAACCGCTCCTCTCTCAATTAACTCCTGTTTTAATTCCAAATAATTATAAATTTCTCCATTGAAAGCAATAATATATTTTTCATCATGGCTGGCAAGCGGCTGATTGCTTTGTTCATCCAAATCGATTATAGACAGTCTCCGATGCCCCAGCGCCACACGTTCATCCGTCCACTGTCCCTCCGCATCCGGTCCACGATGGATCATGCTGTCCGTCATTTTCTTTAAGAGCTCCCAATCCGGTCTGTATCTGTTCGATTTATCAATATAACCGGCTATCCCGCACATCCTGCCAATCTCTCCTTCATGTCATATAAAAAGCCCGTAAACGCAATATAAATTCTGCACAGCGTATCCTTTATCATATTTCCCTTGGGGATTTCTATCCTCTCCCCGTTACAGTTATAGAAAAAAGCGCGTTTGTAGCTTATCTGTCCAAGCAGTTCCAGAACATTGCCATAGCTATAGCCCTCCCTGCCGGAAAAGGTTATAAAAACCTCATCATATGCCTGCCGGGATATCGCATTGATCACCTCGACTGGCAGTTCATAAAATCCTTCCCGGCAAATATCAATAAAATGTATGGCTGGATATTCTTGCCTGTATCTATCAAACTGACTTTTGGGAATCAGACAATCTATGTTTGTTTCGCCTAATTCATCAAAAAGCCTTTTTATGGTTACATCCACAGCTGTCTTGAAAACTAATATTTTTTCCACCTTGTCTATTCCCCATTGCTATTTTACAAAAATATATCGTTTTAAAGTTTTCCTTCTTTCATTAATATTTCCGTCCATACCTTATCATTATTTTTTTTGCACATTTTCTCTATATACTTACTTAAATCACTAGAAAACCCTTTAGCATGGTCTACATTCCCAATATCCTTCATTATCCACTCTATGAATTTTTTATATGTATATTTCTGTGATTTTATAACATGCTCATAACAGGTGTTTGCAATTTCTTCACAGTAATCAACATCTTTCATTTTAGTTACTACTTGATCAATATTGCTAAAATCCCTGTTCAAAACAATATAGTCAACATTTGGAATCAAAATCCCCTGATAATCCTCGCCGACCAGTATTTGGCAGGTTTTTGTAATAGCAGCATCAAAAATTCTTGGAGATATCATACCCGTAAGGTTTTCTTCTGCGTCGGGAAAACATACCGCCTTTGTCTCCTCATATGTAGCATCCGGATGCAGCTTGGTATATTCTCTTACCTTATTCCCGTATTCTCCAGTTATATCCGCGTATCCTGAGCCACCCAGACAACCAATTACTGTTCGTGAAGATGCCAGAAAGTCAAACCAGCTATTTCCCAAAATTGCTCCATTATCATCATTTGTACTGGCCAGATCACAGACCAAATCAGAATTCTTTAATTTATCTTGAAAACAACTAGCCAATTCAGCTTTCAATAAACCATGTTTTCCATACTCATATGGCAATTTACATGCCCTGTAAACAACATCACGTTTTCTATTCCTATGGTTTTGTAGAAACAGGCTGTCAAGATAATCTTCTTCTACATACCCAGTTAAAACCGTTTTTATTTTTATATTCCCAATTTTACTTTTTGGATACAAAACAGAGTAATCACATTCACGCATTATAGTATATATTTTGTCTGCGTTTACTCCCAGTGCTAAATCCCAAATTCTTCCGGTAAGCGTATAATCATCCTGTTGTATAATTATTTTTTTACAAGGATAGTCTTTCCAAATAGACACCATAAGCTGTAAAAAATTACCCCAGTGCCCTTCCGCGCCTCTTAATGCAGTCGCTGAATAGTGAAAAATTACCATATCAAACATTGTTTTATCTATCCAGCTATAATCCTCTATAAATCTTCCGTTATAAACATTAAAATAAAAATATTCATTATTTGTATCATATTTTTGAAAACTTAATGCATGGTCAACAATTGTGTTTCTCATATCAGTTGTTCCACGCCGCCACAATATCAGTATTCGCACCTTCTTGTCCCTTCCCTCCTGTTATTCTGAATCACTATTCCCTTCCTCCGGATACACAAAATACTTTTTTCCATTAATCTTAAAATAGGCATTCTCATAAGGCGGAAAATAAAACGCCCTGCTTTTCCGTACAATATCCTCCGGGGTTGCATCCGGTTCTATCTCTCTCAATCCCTCTAAAGACTTCCTGCTATAAAAGTGCTCCTCTCCCTCCATGGGCTTTCGCGGCAGCCCCTTCCCCGTACTGATAAAATCAATAAACTGTCCGAACAGCAGCACGCCCTCATCAATAGATTTTAGATAAAGTGAATATGCCGTATCCTCTTCACTGATAGGAAATTCTTTTGTGAAAATACAGTCACCTTGATCTACAGATGCTGACATCCAATGGAAAGTAATACCATATGTTTTTTCTCCATTCAAAATAGCGTGATTATAGGTGAAATTTCCCTTATATTCCGGCAGCTTCGCCAGATGCAGATTAACCGCCCTGTCATCCACTAATCTGAGCACCTCATTACTTAATATCCATCCATGCCCCACCGAGACAATATAATTAACATTTCCCCGAATAATTATTTCTTTTATCTGCTCTTCATTTCTTTTTGAATTATCTGCAAAAACAATATTCTCCTCTGTGCACCTTTCATATATCTTATTCCCGTTCCACCATGTTTTTGATTTATCCATGTTTGAAACAGCCGCCACGACCTTATAATTGTCATTTTGTCCCTTCAACAGCTGCTCAAAGCACATCTCTCCTATGGGTTTCTGACCAAGAAATATAATTCTCAGCATTCTAATGCTCCTCTTCTACTATTCTTGCGATTACAGGATACATACACTCAAAATACACATCATGTCCCAGCAAACTTAAATGCACGCCGTCCGGCAATGTTAATTCCTCCAATCTGACATGGTGTTCCTTTATGTATCTGTCAAATTCCTGTTCCACATCAACAAACGTAATCCGGGAATCTCCTTTTGCAACCTCTCTTAGGCATTTGTTAAATGCCATAACCCATTGATTTTACTGGGTTTTCTCGTTGTT
>CAJURQ010000045.1 GCA_910588955.1 uncultured Lachnospiraceae bacterium | reverse complement strand
ACAGGTCATGTAGAATTTACCGTTTCATATGGAAGTTAGTTTTACAATTCAGGAATTTTTTATAATTTTTTATAAACACAACGTTTCCCCGCTCACCCAGAAGTTCTCAACTCAGCTTCATCTCCCCTCCTCCGCAAGATACTCCAAATACGCCTTGACAAAATCCTGATACTTGTATTTGGATATCAGAAGGCGGCTGCCGTTCTTCATCTGCACCTCCGTCCGGCTGTATCTCTCCACATATTTCATGTTCACAAGATATCCCCTGTGCGTCCGAAAAAAGCCTTCCCGCAGCTCCCGTTCCATCCCGCTTATCTTTCCGTAACACTCTATTTTTTCATCCCGCATGGCAATGATGATTTTCCGGTTATTGCTCTCAATATAATAAATATCATCCGCCGGGATGCTTCTTGTGATATTTCCGTCCCTGACGAGTATTTCCCTCATCTCCGCGCTCTTCTTCCCGTCCAGATGCCGGCACTCCCGCACAGCCTGCGTGAATACATCCACAAATTCCTTTTCGTCTATGGGCTTGATCAGATAATGGAACGCGTTGACAGAAAACGCCTTCGCCATATACTCCGGATGACCCGTCACAAAAATCAGCAGCGGCAGGCTGCCCCACAACGGTTCGTTGCGTTCTTTCTGCCATGCCCTGATCTGTTCCGCCGTTTCCATCCCGTCCGTTCCATCCATGGAAATATCAAGAAAGAGAATGTCTATCTGTTCTCTATCCTCTTGCCGCCAGAACCGCAGCAACTCCTCTCCGGAAGAAAACTCCATGATATGACATTCCCTTGTCCTTTTTTCTATTAAATTTTTTATCAGACATCGTACCTTTTCTTCATCATCGCAAATCGCAATATTCAATTTTTCTCTCTCCAAGTCTTGCGTTTTATTTTCCGTATACTTATTTTATCGGCAAAAATACCAGGAAAGAAAGAAGGATTGTTGCGTTCGGGCGCCTGACGGTAGTGACTGGACATGACAGAAGAATCCATTACCGCAAAAACGCCATACTCCCCGTCAGCGTATTGACCTTCTTCTTCGCGCCGCAGACAGCAATGCCCAAATAATGCAGTGTGGTTTCCTCCCTGCCTGCCAAAGCCATTTTACCGCTTATTCTTGCCTGCGTCTTGTAAAATATCTTCATTTTTTTATAGAATATAATTCTTACCAGAGCTATAATGTAACATAAGTGATTAAAAGGTTTGAAGCAAAAACACAGAGCTGATCAACAAAGAGACAAATCGGAATTTAGTTATTTGCAAAAACAATGAGGAGGCGCCTTGTGGATAAAATCAGAAAACATCCCGTAATAGCTTGCTGGTTAATTTTTATGATATGTGCTGCGGCAAGAATCATGGAATACTTTTTTATCAAAACTGACGAATCGTTTCTGGCAGAAAACTCTATCCATAAATTATTCGGGATTTTTCTTCTATTTGTTATTCTTTCTATTTCAAAAATGAAGTGGAAAGACATTGGATTTGTAAATGAGCATGCAGCTTGGAATTGCGGAAAAGGAATTTTATTAGGCAGCGTTTGTTTTACTGTTGCATACGGAATGGAGTGTTTGATATTATACATTGCAAACCAAAATGTAAAACTGGAATTTTACGCAAGCGGCTTTTCGCTGAATGGCGGAACGGAAAAGCAGACAGGCATACTTTTTGTGCTGATATGCATTGCCTTTAATATCATAAACGTATGGATGGAAGAAGGCGTTTTCAGGGGGCTTTTTACAAAATTTCTTGAGAACTTTTCTGTTCCGCGTTTTTTACGGCTTTTGCGACTGCGGCTTTCAGCACCGTGTCCTCAAAGCTTCCCCTCCCGCTTTCTTTCAGATCGGCAGTGTAGGCATACATTTCCGCCATATTGCAGTTTTTCGGGTCTACCTTCGACACATCTACCATCCGCTCCGTCACATTCCCCGATTTATCCCATATCTTCACTTTATACACGGAATAAGAGGAACCGCTCGCAAGCTCTGCCCCTGAAAAGATTGTAATATCACCTGACCCTTCCTCCACGCCATGCAGGATGGCTGCAAAACCTGTTCCTGTCTGATTTTTCTGTGTTTTCCCCGCTTCACGCCATGTGGGATAACCTACGCCGATTCCGTTTATGCTCATTTTTCAAATTCTCAAATTTCTCATATTCCGCATGTTTAGCTTCCTTTTTCCCTTGCCTTACAAAAAGTCAGAATGTCCTGAATCCATTTTCCATAACGCAGATACCCGCCCCAATTTCCAAGCGTTTTCATGTCATTCATAAGCTCGTGCGCCATCGCCATATAATCCGTCTTTTCGTGGTAGGAAGCGCCGTCCGTCTTATCCTTCAAAAGCGCCATGGTCATAAAATTGCTAGCCGACTTATCACCCGTATGCGCGTTTAATGCAAGCAGCTCTGTATAAGAGCAGCTATTCGGGTTCACCTTACTCACATCCACAGTCTGTTCATACGCATTCCCGTTTCGGTCGGTACCTTTCACAAGATAAATCGGATTGTCCTTTGAATAGTCATCCGCTCTGAATACATAGGCGCTCTCACCTGTCTTCACGTCGTGGATTGCAAATAATGCGTCCGGTTCAATATGCACCACATTTCCTGCCGATTTCACATTTGCCCCGAAATCGCTCTTCTCACTGTTTTCTGCCTTCCTTGCTCCATACCACGCCGGATATCCCGCCGCCCCTATACCGTTAATACTCATTTGCAAGCCCTCCTTGATGCCAATTACCGTTCTTCTATCAGTAATACGAACCAGCCTGCAAAAAAGTTTCACTCTGAATAAAATCAATATGGGGCAATATTGTCATATCCCGGTACGCCAAAGTTTATATAACCCAATTCACCATAATTTGATAAATTCCTTTCTATTATATCGGCAAAAAGCGTGCGTGGTCAACCGTTTGGGAACGAAACCCTATTTGAAAAGGAACAAAATCTTTCCCAATAACAAAAAAGCCACAGACACAAATTGTCCATAGCCTTTCACGCCCCGATTTCCGTTTCCTCAAACAATGGCATTCGCAATGCAGAACCTATCACCCCGCAGACGCCGCCTGTTTCTTTCTCCACTTATCCTCATACATCATCTGATCCGCCACATCACGGAATTTCTCGTCTTCCAGCCGACAGTAACCAATGGCATAGCTGATCGGAACTGCGATCGACTGATTATATGCCCTGCACCGTTTTTCCAGATCCTGTATAAAAATCCGCGGCTCTCTACCGCAAAGCACGGCAAACTCATCCCCGCCCTGCCTGTAGGCTCTCTCTTCCTCTCCCACCGCATCGGCTAACAGACGGGCAAACCCCTGCAGCAGCTTATCCCCCGCCGAATGACCGAGGGTATCGTTGACCAATTTAAGATCGTTCAAATCGGCAATGAAATAGTAAGTGTTTCCCGCTTCCTCCTGTTTGTCCAAATCCCGCTCCAAGGCGTTTCGGTTATAAATATTTGTCAGATAATCAATATAGGCAAACCGACTTCCCACTTCCGTACAGAAAGAGATGATATGCCGCATACAGGTATAGCGGTCAGCCGTGCTCTCCTGCGCCAGAATTTTTGTCTCAATCACGATCGTTTCTTTGTCGTACAGTTCTTCCATTCTGCGCCTTATCCCCTCAAGCGCTGCCCCGGCTTTTTCCTGTGCATTACCGATAAATACCACGCTGTTCTCACCGACACGATACCCATACAGGCGGTACTGTCTGAGCTCTTTGTAGATATCATTCAAAATCAATACGTCCTGTTTCCAGTCCAAATTATTTTCTGTCTTGTAAAAGCATAAAACACCCGCCACAAGTTTCTGTTTCTCGAAGTCAAACTCCTCCAACACTTTCTCAAAAGAGTACTGATTAAACAGCATAGTCTTTTCATCCACATATTTTTCCGTATTCTCATTGCTCAAGATCAGACCGAGTAGAATCAGCGTGGAGCAGACCACGACCACAAGCGTTTCCGGAATCAGCATCTGGATGAAAGCTGTGACAATATAGAGCGGCACAGCAAGCACAATGGCGAGCCTTTTATCCCTGTCCATAATCTTCCAGTAACGGAGACAGTAATATAAAATGAGAACGAGATAGATTACCAGACTCCCGTATAATGCATACGCTTTTGGTCCTAAAGAATAGTCGGTCGTTATCCCCTGCACATACGTGATCGGCAGCACAAAAATACCCACAGTCGATACCACGGCGGGCAGGCTGTGGAATATTCTAATGTTCTTTGAAAATTTCAGTTCCGCCTCCAGATAGCTTCTCATATAGACAAACAAGAGATAGATAAATGCCAGTATGGACAGCAGATAAATGATGTGGGCAATGAGATTCAACCAATCCGGAACTACATCCCTGCGGTTTACCATGCAGATCGTAATCAGGTCAAAGGTGGAACTTACAATCGCGACGGAAATAAGCCACTGAAAAATTCTGGTGGACTTGACCGGGATATGGGGTTTCCGATAGTAAAATCCTGCCATATATATTGTCATTAAAAGACATGCCGCGGATGTCTTGACGAGCACCAACATAATAAGTGATTCCTTTCGCATGCATTGTTTGAGCCGATATCGACACTATTGCTTATTCGATATAATCCGCACTTCCTGACGCCCCTTCTTGTATGTCACATCCCGGTACTCCGAATGCAGCACCTCACGCACGCCGTTGATGACGATAATACATCCCACGTTGGAGGTACCGCTCACCACAATTTTCCCGTCCGCCGATCGTCTGTTGATATCGATCAACTGCTCCCGCCTCGCGGTGGTCTCCTTCAATTTGAGCTGATAATTGATCTTCCTGCGCATCTGCTCCGCCTTCTGCTGGTTGATCTCGGGCGTGACGGGCTGCGACTTCAACTGGTAGGAAATACGGTCAAGGGCGTTCTCCGCGTCCTTTACATTCGCCTCGTACTCGTCCGTCAGACGGTCGATCTCCCCCATCTTTTCCTTAAACTCACAGTCCAGACCGATCACAAGCTGGGTCGTGACTCCGGCGCGGTTGCCGATGGACGCGGCTGTGATCTGCTCCACCGCCGTCACGCTGCCGCCGATGATCGTGCCCCGGTTTCCGGCGATCACCACATTCTGCCCCGATTCCACCTCACAGTTTAAAATGGCGCCCGTATTTACCTCATTTCCGGCATAGACCTGCGTCTGTTCCAAAAAGCGCGCCATCACATTACGCCCTGCGCGGATAACACCGTTTCCCGAACCCTGCATACCGTTTTTCAAAATCACGTCTTTTCCCGCATAGAGATGTGCCGTTTCCACATGCCCGTTTACGGTAATCGTCCCGGTTGTTTTCAGCGTCACGCCGGCGAACACGTTACCCTGCACCAACACATCCCCGTGAAAGTCCACGTCTCCCGTAGCGGCATCCAGATTACCGTCTATAGCGTAGATCGGTGTGACCATCAGGCATCTTCCCTCCAGTGTGACATTTCCCTCCGTGCTTGCAAAATATTGACAGCCCTTTTCATCCAATTCACAGCGTTTGCACTGCAGGGGCGGCAAATCCTTCCCCTCATATGCCTCCATGATATTTCCCTGTATGTCCCTGCCGACGACAGCCGGAAGAACGGCATGGTAGGTGACAAGGAGCTGCCCCTTGGTCACAAGCTCCATTTTTCCAAGCACATTATAGTCCACCGAACCGTCCGGCAGAATGATCGGCTTTGTCTCTGGCTCCGGGTTAAAATGGTACTCAAAATAACCATCCCTTCCATCTCTTTTCGCCGTCCCCTGCGCCACAAAGACTTCCTCGTAATTTAGGTTTCCCTGCGCAAGCTCCTTAAGCGCCTCCTCCCTTACGCCGTAGACAATCCCGTTTTCCTTCAGCAGTTCACTGAGCTCTTTCACCGAAAAGCGGCGGTATAAAGTGATAAACGCCTCCATGCGCGTCTCGCTGATACGAATGAGATAGTCTTCCCCGTTTATGATAATCGGATTGCCATGGACGATTTTAACCTTGGAGTAATCGGACTCTCCGCCGTCTTCCTTGGTTTTACGCTTCACGCCCCGCGCCCCGGAAAGAGTTCTGTCCTCCGGTGAAAGAAACATCGTTTTTTCCTGTTCGCCCCTCTTTGACGTCATCTGTTCCAGCTCCGCCAGAGACTCTGCCGCATAGTTTTTCTGTTCCTTCTTCTTTTTCTTTCCCGTCTGCTTTAAAAATGCCATGTCTCAAATCACTCCCGCCGCAACTTTCCGATTTATTTTTCCTTCTCCAAAATCACGGAAATAAACTTTGCCATCAGCGGAATATAGGTCGCCACAAAGACAGCCGCTGCAACACAGCCTGCCTGTTTCCTGTTCTTTTCCGGTATCCTTATCCCAGCCAAAATCCCCATAGAAAAAAGACAGAACTTGAGCATAGCGATATCTCTCCAATCGCTCTTCTCCAAATACCGATTCGCATAGCCAAACAGTTTGTTCATTCCCGCATTCTCCTTTCCTGTTTCCCTATGCCGTTATTATACCATCCATGCCAGAATAAGTAAAAACAAAATTCCTCTCTCGCATTGTTTTCCTTTATCAGTACCGATACCTCTTTTTATATTTAAAGAACATAAACGCCGACAAGGCGAGCGCCATCAGCTCCGCTGCTGGCGTGGCGAGCCAGATACCGTTTACGCCCAAAATCAATGGCAGCACGATCATGGTAATCAGCATGAACACAAAGGACCTTGAGAAAGCGAGCACAGCAGAAACCACGCCGTTTGACAGGGCGGTGAACATACCGCTTGCAAAAATATTAAAGCCGATAAACAAAAGCGCGATGGTACAGATTCGGTTTCCCGTCACCGCCAGATCGTACACCGGATTGTCCGGGCGGGCAAACACGGACACAAGCGGTCTTGTGAGCAGGAAGGACGCCGCCACCGTCACCAGAGAAATCTCAGCGATCACCCTCATGCTGACCGCCACCAGTTTTTTCAGCTTTCCGTGGTTCTGCTCCCCGTAATAATAGCTGATCATGGGCGCCACGCCGTAAGAATAGCCGGTGTACAGGGAGCTTGCAAACATCAGCACATACATGATGATTGTGACCGCCGCCACACCGTCCTCACCCACGTAATGCAGCATCGTCCAGTTGAACATCATGGTGATAATGCCGGTGACAAGGGCTGTCGCCATTTCCGAGCAGCCGTTTGTCGCCGCGTTTGCCAATACTTTAAACCGGCACACAGGTTTCTTGAAATGCAGCAGGCTCTTTTTCCGTCCAAACACAAACAGTCCCACAACAGCCGTCACGGAATAGCCAAGCCCCGTGGCGATCGCCGCCCCGCTGATCCCCATGTCAAACACAGCGATAAACACATAGTCAAGCGCCATATTTAAGACGCCGCCCGTCACAGAGCAGATGAGAGAAAGGGTTGCCTTCTCACTGGCAATCATGTAAAGGGTAAAATTGTTCATCAAAAGAATTGGCACGGTAAATACGAGATACCGGCTTAAATACTCCACACAGTACCCTTCCACGTCCGAAGAAAGATGCATCCCCGCAAAAATATGGTCCATTGCCAGATAACCCACCGCGCACATAATCATCCCCACAATGACATTCACTAAAATCAGAAATGTAAAATCTTCCTTCGCCTCCTCCGCCTTGTGCTCTCCCATTTTTTTCATAATGACCGCGCTGCCACCGGTTGCCAGCATGGTAGATATCGCCGTCACGAGCTGGATGATCGGCGCGGTCAGATTGATCGCCGAGAGAGCGTTCGTGCCAATCAGGTTTGACACAAACAGACCATCCACCATCGTGTAAAAGGACATGAACACTGTCATAGCAATGGTCGGCACTGCAAATTTCAGAATGTTTTTTAAGGTTACGGGCTTTTCATATACATTTTTGTTTTCCATCTTTTTTCTCCTTCCATCCCCTTTTTTCCGTTCTTACGAGATGCTGTCCGCAACCGCCCGGAAAAACTCTACGTGTTTCAACTCATATCCCTTTTCCATGAAATTCGGGTCCGCACTGGTTTTCACAATAATCACCCGTTTCGGCGGATTGACATAGATCCACTGCCCGTAAACACCGATCGCCATAAACTCGCCCTGATCCCCTTCCGGAACCCACCACTGATAGCCGTACCCTATGGCGTTGTAGGTGTCAAAATTTGACCCCGGTTTTGCGTATGCCTCGCTGATATCCAGGCTGTCTCGCACCCATTCTTTGGGCAAAATCTGCTCTCCGTTATAATTTCCCTCATTTAAATACAGCCTTGCAAAGCGGGCGTAATCCCGAAGACTGACGCTGAGCCCTCCCATAGCAAGCTCTTTCCCGTTGCTCAACGTCCAATACGCATCATGTGCCGAACCGATCCGTTTCCACAGTCTGTTCTCCATATACGCTGCAAGGGAACATCCCGTTGCATTTACGATCACCTGCCCCAAAATTTCCGTATTGATACTCAGATATCTTCGATATGTGTACGGCGGCTCCTGTACACCATATTTTGCAATCACCTTCATTGCCGGAAATCCCAGCAGTGTGCGCATGGAAAATCCACTCATGTCTTTCTCCTCATCAAAGTTGATACCCGAAGCCATTTTTAGGCAGGCGCGAATGGGTATGTTTTCCAACTCTGTACTCACAAATTCCGGAATATATTTTCCAATCGGCTCTTCTATACTGCCCACATACCCTTCCGCGACGGCAATCCCCATCAGGGCAGCCACAAAGGATTTCCCCATAGAATTAGAGGAAAACAAGGTGCCCTCGCCGCCGCCGAAAAAATATTTTTCGTACTTGATCACGTCGTCTTTGACCACAAGCATCGCGGAGGTTTTCGTATCTTCCATAAACTTTTCACAAGGATAAGCCGCGTCCCGGAACGTAAATTCTTCCACCAGTGCCGCGTTCCCTTCCTTTCCGAAAGAAAAGACCTGTTCTCCCCTGCCAATCTTCTTCGTCGGCTGTATTTCCGGTGTGTGCTGAAACGTGTGCGCCAGATTCTCGTCCTTAAAGCTGCTCAACGACCGGCAGAGCACTTTTACCTTTTTCCCCAAAGAAACGCCCATCACTCCGACCGCTGCTGCTGCGCCAACTGCAATTACACTTGTTTTTTTCATAGTAATTTCTCCCTTCTTGTTTGTTAACCCCATCATAAACCGTACAGTTACTGTATGGTCAATACAAAAAAAATAAAAATAGCGGTATCTTTTTCGATTAAAATTCATAATAAGATACCGCTATCGCATTTTATTCTATATATAGAGAGTTAATTTACGTTATGACAATTTTTGCATATTGTCCGCGTCAAAACTTATGCCCGGCAATTACCCTTCCACTAAAAACAACCTTGCCATCACCGGCTTTTCAAAGGTAACCGTCAGCACATTTTCTTCCACCGCAAAGCTGACCGGCTCTTTCTCCGGGTAGAGACATGAAACCCGTACCCCGTCCTTTGCAAAGGGCATACTCCCAAGCGGGATAGACAGCGTCATCTCCGTGCAGACCGTGCCTGCCCGCAAGCGCCTGTCGTTGTTTTTTCCCTCCATCTGCCGCTTCCAGACAGCCAGATACGCCTTATCTTCCGTCTGCAGACCGCCGCACGCCCACAGATCCTCGTTGTCCGTCACATCAAGCGGATAAAAGGGCACCGCTCTTTTGATATCCGCGCGCAGGTTTTTATAGCAGGCAATACCCTCCTTCACCAGTTCCATCCGCTCTGCGGAAAGCTCCGCCAAATGACCGCTCTGGTGTATCCGGGCAAGCATGGCGTTTATCATGTTGTAGATAACTTCCTCCTTGTCGCCCGCCCGCTGCGGATAGGACCAGACCGCCGCCTGTTCCGGCGTCACCCCGACACCCGCGTTCGCCGCAATGGTGGCATAGTTTCGGTAATCTTCCTGATCTGAGGTAGACTGAATGCTGTAGCGGGAAAGCAGGGCATAGTCGATCCGCAGCCCTCCGCTGGAACAGTTCTCGATCACCAGATCAGGGTACCTCAAAAACACGTCGTCCAGCCATGCAAGGTACGCCTTTTCATGCAGAAGCATCCCCTGTCCCACGCTTTCCGCACCGAGTTCCGTGCCCATCCCCGGCTCGATATTGTAGTCCATCTTGATATAACCTACGCCGTACTCGTTCACCACACGGTCTATCACCTCGTTGACATGGTCGATGACCGCCGGATTGCGAAAGTCGAGCTGATACCGGCTCCTGTCAAACACACGTCGCCCGTGGCGCACGAAAAACCAGTCGTCCGGCGCTTGTTTCGCCTTCTCACAGTTGATTCCCATAACCTCAAGCTCCAGCCAGACGCCGGGAACCATACCCTTACTGCGAATATAGTCTGTCACTTCCTTGATGCCGTTCGGAAACCGCTCCCTGCACTCCTGCCATTCGCCAACGCTGTCCCACCACTCGCCGGGCGCATACCAGCCCGCGTCGATCACATAGTACTCACAGCCGCACGCTGCCGCCGCGTCGATGAGCGGCAGTTCCTTTTCCGTGGTGGGATCGCCGAACAGACAGTTCATATAGTCGTTAAATATCACTGGCAGATTTTCGTTGTCCTTGTTGGGTCTGCGGATCAGACGGCGGTACTTCGTCAGTTCGCCCACTGCCTTCTCAAAGCTGTCCTCCGCCACGCCCACCGCCACCGGCACAGATGTAAAAGCCTCTCCCGGCAAAAGATTCTTAAACCAGTGGGACTGCACCTCTGTCGGTCCGCTGACGCAGAGATAAAAATGGGTGTTCTGGTCGCCAATCTCATAATGCCACGAGCCGTTGTGCTCGATCTGCCAGAACAGACTTGTATGTGCCTGCGTGTTCTCGATATAGCCCAAGGGCAGATATTTCTTGGACGACCAGTTGCCCGTGTTGGTCACCTCAAACACCTGCGACGTGCGCTGATACACTCCGGGCTGTGTCTGTGCCAGCCCCACATCGCCAAAGGTATATTCCTTAATGCTCATCTCCTTCTGCCAGCCGTTGTAGGGAACGCGCAGCTTCATCTTGGCGTCGGAGTTTTTGTCCCCCTCCTTCTCAATACCCGTATAGCAGAAGGATGACAGGTATTCCAGACACTGCATCTCCTCCCCTATATTCGTCACCTTGCTCCACATGCGGACGACGGAGGTTCCGTTGTAAAACTGCATCACCGTCTCCACACGGACGTGCGTCACTTCCTTATCCTCCTGCGTGATGACAAGCCTGCGCCCGATCGCGCCCACGCTGTCCTCCATACCCACATAAGTCAGCAGATACCCCGGCGCCGTCACGATATGCTTGTTTCCGTGTTTTTCGTAAGGGCGGTTATAGCCGGATAAGCTGACCTGCACAAGCTGGAACGCCTCGTCGATGAACTGCTCCCTTCTCACCTGATCCTCGGCTTTGCAGTCCGATCCCACTTTGCACAAATCATCTTCACAAAATTCATTCTTTGAAAAGTGAAGGAGCTTTAACTGCCTTTTTCCCGTGATGCCAAACACAATATGAATGCCGTTTTCATTTATTTTGATGTATTTCATTTGCTTCATCTCCTTTACATGCAGGTGAAAAACTTATTTTACGAATCATACTGCTATTATATCCGTGCCGATGCCTGATAGCAATAGCATGTTTCCGGTAAAACAAATCGTTGCCCTTCACACAGAATAAACATAAATGAATGCAAAATCCGGCGTAGGTGCAAGCCGTAACAAATGTAATTCATGTTACTATATTTGCAGGTCATGCGCCTTACCCTTTCTATCACTCCTTTTTATGCTAAAATACCATTTGGAGGGACGACAATGAAAATAGAGACAAGACAGACGAATGACAAACCTTTGACTGTCATTATTGAATATCCTAAATTAGACACCCGGACACAAAAGCTGATTCAGAAAATCAAGTCTCTTGATTTTAAAGTCAGCGGAACCAGCAATGGAACCGTTTTCCAAATACCGGTATCGGATATCTACTATGCGGAATCCTTGGAACGGAAAACATTTCTGTACGCGGAAAAAGACGTCTATCTGACAAATAAAAAAATATATGAACTGGAAGAACTGCTAAGAGAAACCGGAATCATACGGATCAGTAAATCGTGTCTGATGAACGTGGACATGCTTGACAGCGTAAAACGACTAACGAACAGCCAGCTTGAAGCGACCCTGCAAAACGGCGAAAAACTGATCGTCGCCAGAACCTATCTGAAGCAGATTAAAAACAGGTTAAAGGAGGACATGTGATGCTAAAAGACATGATAAAAAGAACACTTATCTTAGCGGCAATCATCATTCTTGCCGTATTTTCCGTGTCCCTCCTGTCAGTTGGCATGACGCCGGAAATCGCGCTTGTATTTGAGATTTTTCTTTTATCCTTTTTTGTCACTGTCATTCAGCAAATGGTAAAGCAAATCATATGCAGTCATTTGATACTAAATATCATCATAGAATACCTTGCCGTCTCTATTTTTGTTTTCTTGTACGGCTATTTTGTACAGTGGTTTTCCCGCTCAAACTGGTGGATGGCGTTTGTATACGTTGCACTGGTTTATGTTCCCGCCTATTTCCTTGATATGGCGATTGTCAACAGGGACATTGCCTATATCAATGCGCAGTTGGAAAGGAGACGCAAAGAATGTTAACTCTGTTTTTTGTCATCACGCTCGCATGGACATGGGCATTCGGTTTCGCTCCCGTTTTCATGGGAATCGAGGGAACGCCGCTTGGCACGTTTCATTTCTGGTACAGCCATTGGTATCGGCGTCTGCCTGCTCGGATATGAAATGCCGCATATCCGCTGCATATGGCACAACCATCAGCAGCCTTTGCCCACGTCCACCCAGCCCGCACACTGAGAATATTTCTCCAGTTCCGGAATCGTCAGCTCGATCGCACTGTTGGAACTGCCGCAGGCGGGAAACACCGTCTCAAACCGTTTCAGCGACTCGTCGAGGTAAACCGTGACGTCCTCATTCACCGCAAAGGGACAGACGCCGCCCACGGCATGTCCCACCAGCGTCTCCGCTTCCTCCGGCGTAAGCATCTTCGCCTTCGTGTGAAACTGCTCCTTGTACTTGTGATTGTCAATCTTTACGTCCCCCGCCGCCACAATCAGCATCGCGTGCCCGTCAACCATGAATGATAATGTTTTCGCTATTCTTGCCGGCTCACAGGAGAGAGCCTGCGCCGCCAGATCCACCGTGGCGCTGGACACGTCGAACTCCTGAATCCGTTCTTCCATGTTGTACTGTTTAAAATATGTTTTTACCCTGTCGATTGCCATGTTTTTCTCCTCCATTTATTTATGGTCACATAACGCCAGATCATGCCTCACCATAGCCGTCTGCCTTGGAATTTCCCGCATGAAATCCGCCCTGATATGCGCCCACTCTTTCTCCTTTTCCAAGTGGCAGCACGCCTTTCCGCTGTAAATCATCTCCCACAGCCGCCCCATCAGATCCGGGGATGGCTCTTCCTCCGAAAGCCCACCCAGACTGCCCGGTACATACCGCTCTACAATCCGGGCAGCAACATAGGGCAAATAGATATCCCCATCTGCTCCAGCCCCACCGTTTCATGCACAATCTCTTCGTACAGACATTTGTCCGCTTTCATAATCGAATGCAGCAGCGCGTAAATGGTGCCCAGCTTATGCGCCGATTGATCGGAGACAAACCAGTCCGCCAAATCCCGCACATAGCCGTAGCACATAATATCCGCCCAGAGATTTTTGTCCCATGCGCTGTTAAAATTTTCACTGAGAATATAGGTAATCAGAAGAATCGTATCTTTATAGGAACCCTGCAATTCCTTTAAGCGGAATGCATAAATCCTGTGCCCTTTTATCGGCGTTTCAAGCATATCCACAATTTCCTGAATTGCCGACCGTTCAAATTTCTTCTGCATGACAGGCAGATTTTCTTCCTTTTTCCCACACCCGCCCTCATAATCCGAGAAAATGGGCTGATGGGGAAAAGTAAAAATGCCGTATTGCTGATACAGCTCAGGATAAATCACCGTGTACCGCTGGTAAGCGACCGGATTCTCAGACAGCCGCAGCACATGCCTGTCGCACTCATTTGCATAGTGCCCCTGATAGATAATGCCCGCGCCCTTATAATAGGTGTGCCCCTCGGAAACGCCGCACCTTCTCCGTGGAACCGGCGTAATTTTCTCAGGCAGCGCTACCTCGTCAATCTGTACACCCCTGTCATTCAGAATTGGCACTCTGTCTGTGTGTAATATAAAGTCTGTCCTCTCCAACTGCCGTCTCTGCCTTTCTTCCTGTCATCTACTGATAATACGAATCACAGGGGCAGAAAGTTTCGTCTTACGAGAATTAATCGGGTTCGTTTATCTGCTCCAAAATCACCCGTTTCGCCTCCGCCACAATCTGGCTGTCCGTCCTGAAAATGCTGTACTCGTCCATCACGGGCAGTCCCATCGGAACGCCCTCTTTCCGGTACTGCATCCCGCTGTCCACCACCTTCTTTGCAGACAAATGGTAGCTGGTGATCTCCGTCTGCGCGCAAAACTGCCTTATCACATCGGGCGTCACGCCCGCCCCCGCCATAATGCGCGGCGTTCCTGTCTCCTTCTGCATTATGCCCAACTGTTTTAACAGCGGCAATCCCGTCAGACAGTCCTTTTCCTGCCCGGATGTCAGAATCGTATCGATTCCAAGCACTCTTGCCTGCTCATAGGCTTTGACAGGGTTGGCGCACACATCAAACGCGCGGTGCAGCGTCACCTTCATCCTGCCCGCCTCCGCGATCAGATCCCGCATCTGCTCCATATGGAGGCTGCCGTCCGCATCCAGACAGCCGATTACCACACCCTCTGCGCCCGCCTCCCTGAAAAGTGCCACCTCTCTCTTCAAAATCTGAAACTCATAGTCGGTGTACAGAAAATCCCCGAAGCGCGGCCTGAGCAGCACCCGGATCGGCAGGTCACAACAGGCGCTCACCTGTTCAAAGAGCGCCAGTCCCGGCGAGATACCGCCGAGCACAAGGGCAGAGCAAAGCTCCAGACGATCCGCCCCGCCCTCCGCCGCCGCAAGAGCGGATTCCACACTGTCCACACAGCATTCTAGTATAAATTCAGACATAACCATACCCTCCCTGTCCCGTTTTTAACATTATAAAATGTTTGCCTGCCGCCCGCAATGTATATTTACAGAATGCTTTTGCATCCATTATTACCCCAACTCCTTGAGATTCCTGCGATAAGCCATCATCTCCGCCTCGTCCACCTTGTCCATGATATACTGCAATTCGCTCACCACCTTTTCTCTCTCCTTCGGCAGATACGCCGTGACCGGGTAAAAGTTGGAGACCGAGTTTGCAAACAGATGCGTCCTGATCTGCAAGTTCCGGATAAACGTCTGTAATTCCGCAAGGCGCTCCTTTTCCCCCGCCGGTACGAACGCTCCCGCCTGCGCCATCCGGTACAGTTCCGTGTCCGGAAAGAGCGTCAAGGAATCCACAGAAATGAAATACGGATTGAGCTGACTGAAAAGCGCCGCGCTGTTGACCGCATTGCGCTGCCCCGCGCCTTGCTCAGCAAGTCCGGTCATATAGACAAAATAATACTCGATCCCCGCTTCGTCCAATTTCCGGCACTGTTCCAAAATATCGGCGGCTGTATATCCTTTTCCCGCCAAGACTAACGTCTCATCATCCCCGCTTTCCGTCCCGATGCTCAACCCATTAATTCCCATAGCGCGCAGTTTCTTAAGCTGCCACACCTCCTTGTCCATGATGTCCCTGATGCTGGCAAACATGGCAATGCTCTGGCATTTGATGAGGTAATCCCGCACTGTCAGAGCACGGAGCTTTAAATTTTCATAACTCATGGCAAACGGGTTCGCCCCCGTCCAGAAAAGCCGCCTGGCATAGGGCTGATACCTCTTAATCTCCGCCAAGTCCTCCTCAAACTCCTCCATCGGGGACATGCGGAAACACTCGTCCTTGTATAAATTGCAAAAGCGGCATTTCCTGTAAGTACAGCCGGCAGTCGCCTGCATAATGACGGAGTATGCCTCGTAGGGCGGTCTCCATGTCCTTCCCGTAAAATGCATACGCTGCCTCCTCACAGATGATGGACGCTTTTGCGGTAACGCCGCAGTTCGTCCTCTCCCACGTTCGCAATCACCCCATCCAGAAAAGACAGCAGCTTTTCCCGATCCTCTGGCAGTTCTTCCCACATCTGGTACGCGTTGGACGCTCCCATCGCCGCAAAGACCGTGGGAATGGTAAGTTCCGCTGCAAGCGTCCGCACCTCCCTGTATTTCTCCGTCTCGCTCTCCTCCCTCCAATTCCCTCGCCTTATCTCCTCGTACAGCTTAGAATCCGGGTAAACGGTCAGCATATTCGCCCCCACAATGCCCGGGTGAAGGCTGTTGCACACGGCGGCGGTAAGTCTGGCACCCTCCTCCCCGCGCCCTGCGCCGGATATGCCCGTCAGATAAAAGAAATGATAATGAATGCCCGCCCGGTCAAGCCTGCCGCACTGTTCCAGAATGTCCGCCGCGAGATACCCTTTATCCATAAACGCAAGTGCCTCGTCGTCCGCCGTCTCCATGCCGATCGTCAGCCCGTCATAGCCCGCCTCATGTAACGCCAAAAGATCCGCCTCCGACTTCGGCATCACGTCCGTCACTCTGGCAAAACCGCCAATGGATTCCACTTCCGGGAAGTATTTTCGCACCAGACGCGCAATCTCCATAAGCTTGTCAAATTTCAACACAAAGGGATTTGCCCCCGTCAAAAAGACCCGTTTTACACGACCATTCGGAAAATGACGGTATCTTCTCCGCGCCTCCTCCAAGTCCGCCTCAATATCCGCAAGGGGCGACATCCGAAACGGAAAGGGCAGATCGTTGTAAAGGGTGCAAAACTTGCATCTATGGTGGGTACATCCCGCCGTGACTTCCAAAAGCAGGGATGACGCCTCGTAAGGCGGTCTCCATATCGTTCCTGTGTAGTGCATTGTCCGTTCCTCCTTTTTGTTTCGCTCTTTTACGGTTACATTACTTCTGCTTTTCAGAGGATTCAAGTACGGACTTTTTTGTGTGATAGTACCATTTTTGAACCTATGTATTCTTTATGACAGTGTCTTGTTTTTTCTTCGCTGGTAAAATATACTGGAAAAAACGGCGTATATGCCGCAAGTAAAAGAAGGTACAGAGATATGGCTGAGAATAAATTTAGCAATGAAGAGACATTGGCACGCTGCGTTCCTATGAGCACGCTGCAGTCCGTGATCGGCGGCAAATGGAAAATTCTGATTTTATGGTATGTCTCTTTCTATAAAGTACAACGGTTCGGGGAACTGCTGCGCCGCCTCGACGGCATCACCCAGTCCACCCTGACCAGACAGCTCCGCGAACTGGAGAGCGACGGCTTCCTCCACCGGGAAGTCTACAGTGAAATCCCGCCCAAGGTGGAATACAGTCTGACCGCGCTGGGAGAGAGTTTTATTCCCGTGCTGCAGACTATGATGGCGTGGAGCGAACAGTTTCTGTGCCCGGATTACCAGAATCCGTATGGGTTCTGATCAAAGACCCCACCACGGGCAGCGAATCATCATGCTTGAAACACTCCCGGGCAGGGCACTTTTAAAATTATAACTTAACTACTTCCGGCTCATGCGTAAAGGCTGAAAATGTCGCCGTCGCATCCTTGAAATAGAATACCTCTGTATTGCCGTCATCTGCAGAATACATATTCTGCAAAGAGGGATATGCGTCCAGCATGGACTGTCTCGCCTCCCTGCGGTCGTCTTCCACAAGCTCTCCTGCTACACGAAGCCACTCACCGGCTTTAAATGCGCATATTTCTACTTTGGGATTGCTATGTATCTGCTTAGATACATCCTTTACCTTGCCGGTCTGGATATACAGTCTGCCTTCAAAAATGTGTGCTGTACCGAATGGGCGTACCCTCGGTTGATCGCCCTCTATTGTTGCTAGATAATAGACTTGCGCTTCCTTTAAGAATTTTAAAACTCTTTTCATGATTCAGTTTCCTCCTATTATTTTGTATACTCTATTGCTTGCATCCATCCAGAATCATCTTGTTTCTTAAAATTACTATGTACATTTTTTCTACCATTTTTCCCTATAAAAAAACTATGTTTCTGATACACTACTACTTTCCAATGAATCCCTTCCCAATTTTCTGCAAGTGTCTTCTCTTTCGTTTGCTTAATTGTATTCTCCAGCTTATCCTTTGCTTTTTGAGGAACGGTTCCCCATAAATTTTTGCCTTTAATAAAACCTTCTAATTTACAGTTATATTGTCTCAGCAAATCACCATATTCATCTGTATAGTTATAAGAGAATGTATTCTCAAACACTTTTCCCCACCACCCAAAAAAGTTTCGATTTCTGAATTTTCGATTTACTACTTTATCTATAGAACTATAAATGTCTTTATATTTATCACTTGTATCTGCCGCACCTACAACAATAAGAAGCCCTTGATTTCTTATATATTTACATATTTCAAGTAATTGCCTTTTAAAATTTGCTACAATATTTTTAGTCCTGAATTGTAAAACTAACTTCCATATGAAACGGTAAATTCTACATGACCTGTG
>CAJURQ010000044.1 GCA_910588955.1 uncultured Lachnospiraceae bacterium | reverse complement strand
ATTTGTCAAGGTACACCAGAGTAAATTCCTTCGGAATTAACTCCTGAAGAATGCTCCGCATTCTTCGCGTTGTCGTCATGCTCAAAACTATCTCACGCAGACGACTTTCATATAATAGCAGAAGATTTCTCCTCTGTCAACGGCAATTTCAAATTTCTTACAAATTTCTTTTTTCTCCTACAGGTAAGCTGATTTTTCGCGGTTTGAGCAGCCGCCGTCCTTACTGTAGATGGAGCGTTCCGTCCTGCTCGCCGCCCCGGAGAATAAAGTCTATCGTGTTCGGATTTGTCCCCTGCGGCACTTCTACGATGCTCACCATATCTAAAGAAGAACTTGCGGGAATCATACCGTTAAACGTCTGCATATCGTTCACAAGCATTGTGGCAAGCGCCCCTTTGCTTGCTTCCCCGTTTACAGACACCCGGAACGTCGCCTGATATCCCATCATATTCATCGGCTGGTCCTCACCTGTCAGATTCTGGACATTAAATTTTAATACCAAAAGCTGCATTCCGCTCGACGCGTCCATAGTGAAATACGGGACTTCGCCTTCCGCCTGCGGCGGGTAGGAATCAGCCATCTCCCATCCCGTGTAGCTTATCGTGATATTCGGAATGCCGTAATACGCTTCCACGGAGGACACCGAAGGCTCTGCTTCTTCCTCATCCTGACTCACGTCCACCACCTCGGATGTTTCTTCCAACTCGGGTTCCGGTTCTTCCGGTATCTCTTCTTCAGGCGTCTCCGGTTCCGGTTCCTCCGTCTCCTCCGCCAGCTCATAACCCGTAGTATCCACCAGCCTTCTGCCGTGCCCCTTGTCATATTTTAACAGCACGCCCACCGCGTATTCCGATATCAATTCTGTCTCGCTCTGTGTCAGATCCGGCACCGTAGCGCACCCCGTCATCAGAAGAGCCGCTGCCATGCTGCACAAAAGAATATTCGCCTTCTTCACGTCTGTATCTCCCTGTTCGAGTTATTTTACATGAAAACTCGCAAACTCGTGCTTCGCACTTTATGTCCGATTGCATCGGACGTTTGCTCGTTAATGCCGCAATAAAAACAAATGCCGCTATGCGTCGCTTGTTTTTATTGTGCGGCTATTACATTATACCCCACATTTCTTCTTCTTACAAGTCTTTACGCCATGTCTAACTGGAACCAGAACTCCACGCCGTTGTCGTAGTTGTTCACGCCGTATTCCTGATTCATTGATTCCATGATCGCCTTTACAATGGAAAGACCGATGCCGCTGCCGCCGTACTCTCTTGTCCTCGCTTTATCTACTTTATAAAACTTCTCCCACAAGTGTGCCACGCTCTCCTCCGGAATGGGGTTTCCGGTATTAAACACCGACACGCGCACCCGCCCGTCAGCCCTGCGTATCTTAACGTCTATGATCTTTTCGTCCCCGGCGTAATTGATAGCGTTTGTGAAATAGTTCATAAACACCTCCTCCACCCGGAACTCGTCGCCCCAGACGTATACCGGCTCATAGTCTTCCATGCGGACGGATATCTCCTTCTGCCGAATCAGAATATCCGCGGAGGCAATATAATTTTTAATCAGAGCCGTCACGTCAAAGCGCTCCATATTGACAATCTCGTTACCCGCCTCCAGCTGGTTGAGGGTGAGTAGATTCTTTACCATGGCGTTCATTTTCGCCGCCTCGTCCATAATGACGTCGCAGTAAAATTCCCTGCTCTCGGCGTCGTCGTTGATCCCCTCCTTCAGTCCCTCCGCATAACCCTGAATGAGCGCCAGCGGCGTCTTCAACTCGTGGGAGACGTTGGAGAGAAATTCCCTTCTCCTCTCATCCACCCGATCCTTTCTCTCTATATCCTTCAGCAATTCATTATTTGCCGTCCGCAGCTCGGAGATCGTCTCCTGCAACGCCTCCGACAATTCATTGATATTATTGCCCAGTATGGCAATTTCCGTCTTATCGTTTCCCGTATACTTTGCCTCGAAATCCAGCCCCTTCATCCGCTCCGAAATCTTTGCCAGCTCCATAATCGGTTTCGTGACGCGGTTGGAAAGCCAGATCACCAGAAGGACGCTGACCAGAACAGCCCCGGAACCCACATAGGCAAGGAATCGGTTCGAGATAGACACACTTTCCCGTATTCCCTCCAAAGCGCTTCGCAGCATAAAAAGATACCCGTTATCGAGCATACCCCACATTTCGATATATTCCGTCTGGGTTCTGTAGTCCTCCACCACCTGCATTTTATATTCGTCCGTGTTTAAGAGCAGCCCCTCTTCATCCACGCCAAGAAAAATGTGATCCAGAAGCTGCTTAAGGACAGTGCGGGGAT
The DNA here is from genome assembly GCA_910588955.1 of uncultured Lachnospiraceae bacterium. Lineage (GTDB taxonomy): Bacteria > Bacillota > Clostridia > Lachnospirales > Lachnospiraceae > UBA3282. The sequence continues at coordinate 16,864 of CAJURQ010000044.1, read as the reverse complement.
CGTTCATGGAATACTTGACAGCCTCCGATTCCCCGTCCGCCACCAGCACTTGAATATTGTATTTCTCGCAGATCTTTTTCAGCTCAATATCGTATTCCTCACCGGTAATATCGCCCGCGCTCGATGCCTCGTTGATGCTGTAGTAGGCGCTCACCAACGCGTTCTGCTTCTTATTAAGATAGTATTTCCCAAGCAGGGTCGAATTAAGGAACAGGCATAAAAGAATCGTGCCCGTGATCAGCGTTATGAAAATGAAAGCGAACTGCCTCTTCATGGAATACTTCATAGCTTCAAAATATGCCCCTTGCCCGGTTATTGTTTTTCCACAACGTTAGCATTTCCAGTCCTGTTTGTCAATAGACGCTGCCTTGACTTTCCGGGTGCATGTGATAAAATTATGACAAGTATTTTTGTGGGAAACCGAGTGGCACTATTCTTTCCGGGGGAGGACTTCAAGTGAAGGCAAAACACCGTTATATCTGGACGAATATAAAGCTGGTCTGCACCATCGTACCTATCGTTCTCGTGATGATTATCACCTATTTCATGCTTGTCAGGCGTGAAATACTGTCTCTTTCTAAGGAAAAACTGGTTCTGGAATCCAACTACTATGTGGAAGAGATCAGCGCATGGGCACAGTCTGTTTTAAATGAAGCGACCATCTACAAAGATATGATCGAAAAACTGGGGCTTGAAAACGATGCCACCTACGAGCTGATGTACACGAGCGTGGACTCGCACGAGGCGTATCCCTATGGTCTGTACATGGGGGACGAGCTTGGAAATTACTTCGATGCCTCTGGCTGGGAACCCGGGGATGATTTCGTAGTGACGGAGCGCGACTGGTACATAGAAGGGCTGGGACACGACCAGTTTGCTTTCGGCGAACCTTATGTGGATGCCATGACAGGCAGCACCTGTGTGAGTATAAGCAGCCGCCTGAAAACCGACTCTGCCGTCACGATTCTGTCCGCGGACGTATATCTGGACTATGCCTCACGGCTGGCTCAGGAAGTTACCTCGGGTCAAGTCAAGCATGCCTTTTTCGTTACCAGGGACAGCCGGCTGATCATTGCCGACTCTGACGCTTCCATGATCGGTCAGACCCTCTCCGCCGAAAATGAATCCATGCTGTACCAGAATGTGAACCGGCTGTTGGACGCGGAGAAAACCGGGCAACACAATATCCTCGGCGACGAGAGTATCTATTTTGTAAATATTACTACCATTCCGGACACCGACTGGTACTTTATTACGTGCATGAACCGCAACGAAGTGTTAAAGGATTTATGGGGGATTGAGTTCCCTATGCTGCTGATCGCCGTGATCGCCTCCGTCCTTCTCTTCTTCCTGACGTCCCTGTACTCAAAAGAAATGAGTTCCATCCGCACGAAAGCGAGGATGGATCCCCTGACCAAGCTTCTCAACCGGGAAGGCTTTGAAGAGCTTGTCCGGCTGGCATTGGCAGAGCGTCCGGAACAGGGATTGTTGATAATCATGGATATGGATAATTTCAAACTGATCAATGATCAGCTCGGGCATCCCGTAGGCGACAAAGTCCTGAGAAAGTTTTCCTCCATTCTGGAAAACTATTTCAACCGCAACAAAGATATCGTGGGACGTCTGGGCGGCGACGAGTTTGCCGTTTTCGTGGGGCGCGACATCTCCACCTCGGAGACGGAAGGGATGCTGAAAAAATTTATCTCCATCGTACACCAAAATTTTGACAGCGAATATCCCGATCAGAAGCTCTCAACCAGTATCGGCGTCGGTCTTGCCGCCAAGAGCGACTCTTATGAACTGCTCTACCAGAACGCCGACAAAGCGCTCTATGACGCAAAGTGGAACGGAAAAGACCGGTTCCAGATCAGATGATCCGAAACCGGTCTATATAAAACTATTTATTTTCTCGGTCTTTCTCTCCCTTCTTGGCGCGTTTTTCCGCTTTTCTTTCTTCCTTCCTGTTCTTTCTCTCCTCTTTCTTAACCAGTCTCTTCGCCTTCCTGCTCCGCTTGTCTATAATCAGATAGAAGGTGGGCATCAGCAAAAGGATCAGCACGGTGGAAGCGACCAGACCACCGATAATGATCATCGCCATGCCTTCCATCATGACGGAGCCTTCCCCGATTCCGAGGGTCATCGGCATCATGGAAAGAATCGTGGTCAGCGTGGTCATCAGAATCGGGCGGAGTCTGAGCTGTCCGCTCTGAATCAATGCCTCCTCCAACGGCATTTCCTCACGCAGGCGGTTCGCCGTATCCACATATAGGATGCCGTTATTTACCACAATACCTACAAGCATCAGCACGCCCATCAGGGACACCATGCTTAAAGTCGATCCTGTTATATACAAGAGACCGAAGGAACCGATCAACGCGAAGGGAATGCTCATCATAACCATCAGCGAAAACCGGGGTGACTCAAACTGCATTGCCATAACGAGGAAAATCAGAAATACCGCCACAAAAATAGCCGTGATAATCGCCTTGAACTCGTCGATCATCATATCGTCCATCATACTTGTGGCACGGGAAACGCCTCTGGGCAGCACCATCTGCTCCATCGCCGCATCCGCCGCATCCTGCGCCGTAAATCTTGTCTCCTCCGTGGTGTTCGCCGTCACCGCCACCTGATAGATACCGTCCACACGAGTCAGCGTTACCGGGGAATCCTGATATTCCACCGTCGCGATCTCTGACAATGGAATCTGTGTACCGTAAGCCGTGCTCAGCGTCATGTTAATCAGATCGTTCATCCCCTCATACTCGCCTTTGGGATATTCCACACGCACTTCATACTCTTCGCCGCTTCTCTTAAGCGTAGCCGCTTTGATGCCGCTCAGAGTGTTGTACATCTCTCCCGCCACCTGCACTGGCGGAAGTCCGACTGCCATACTCTTTAACGAATCGATCATGATCTTCGCCTGCGTGGACGCCTCCGCCAGATTGGATGAGGTCTGCAGCACACCCGGAATTTCCTGTAACATCTGCTGTACCTGTCTTGCCGTCTCTCTCAAATCATCCAGATCACGACCTTCCAGATCAATTTCAAGCCCGCTGCTCATCATGCTGGTCATGCTTGCGCCGGTGGCGCTGATACTGATATCCATGTTCGTCAGACCGTCCAGTTCTTTCGCGTACCGCTCAATTACCTGTCCCGTGGACAATTCACAGTCGTCCGGAAGATATCCGGTCAGCGTCGCCGTGTCTCCCGAGACACTGAAAGAATAATGATCTACATATTCATCCTCCTCCGCCATTTTTTCCAGAAACTTTGTCTGCTCCTCAATCAGTTCCATTTTCGTGCCGGAGCGGAAACTTGCCGTGACAGAAAAGGCTCCCTCATCCATACTGGGCATCAGCTCCGTGTGGATATGGCTGACTAGCATAAACGCCGCAATCAGAAGAAACACCGATATCACGACCACCAGCGCCTTCTTCGGCAGAATTTTGCGCAGCACTCTGTCATATCCAGCATTGATTTTGCGCAACAGCTTGTTGATCGGCAGGTTCTTTTTCTCCACCGGCTTAAATTTGCGGAAAAGCAGAGGAATGATGGTCATCGCCATAATCAGCGAAGCCAGCATTGCCATAATGATCGTCATGCCAAGTTCCGAGAACAGCTGCCCCGACAGACCCTTCATTGTGGCAAGAGGCGCATATACGACCACCGTTGTGATCGTAGAAGCAATGATCGAAGCCGTCACCACCCCGGTTCCTTTGAGCGCCGCGTCATAGTATTCGCCCGTCTGATCTTTCAGCCGAAAACAGCTCTCCAGCACCACTATCGAGCTGTCCACCATCATGCCGATGGCAATGACAAGCGCGCCCATAGTCACCACATTGAAGGTAAATCCAAGCATATTCATGCCGATCATCGTTGCAAACAGGGAAATCGGCATGGCGCTTCCAACAATCAGGCTGGCACGAAAATCCCCGAAGAAGAGGAACAGCACCAGCATGGAGAGCACTACGCCGAGCGCCAGCGTGCTTCCCACGGAGGAGAGCGCAGAAATAATCATATCGCTGGCGTTATATATCGTGTCTATCACAACCACATCATTATCCGCCTGCAGCACCTCCAGCATACGGTCTACGTCTCTTGTCACTTCCACAGTGCCGTAGCTTTTCTTTTTTGTGATGGCTATCGTCACATTGTCCTGCCCGTTATAACGACTTAAACTGGAAGCCGTTTTCTGGCTCTCGCCGACCTGCGCCACCTCCGAGAGCGGAATCACCTGCCCTCTTGCCGTGGTGATGGGAATGTTCTGAATCTGTACCACGCCGGAAATATCCGCACTGCTGGACACAGCGATATCCTGAGAGCCCTGATTCACGCTGCCCACAGGTACGGTAAAGTCCATCGCCCCGATGGTCTGCGCAATGCCGCTCATAGTCACCCCGTACTCCCTCATCGCCTGCGAATCGAGCAGTACGCGGATATAGTTTTCCCTGCCGCCGTATACCTGCACATCCGCCACACCGGAGATCGTCTCAAGCTCGGTCACCATAGTGTCGTTCACGTAGCTCAACACATCGCTGTCGCCCACCGCCGTAACTGAAATATCCATGGTTTCCATCTGGTCCATTGCCATTTCTATCACGGTCGGCTCTTGCACGTCGTCCGGCATGGATGCCTTCGCTGCGTCAAGCGCCGTCTTTAAATCCATATAGGCGTCGTCCAGATCGGTTCCGTAGTCATACTGAAACATGACCATGGACATATTTTCCGCCGACTGTGAAGTATAAGTAGATACGCCGCTCTGCTCGGAGCCTGCCGCCTCTATCTCCTTCGTCACCAGCTCCTCCACACTCTCCGGATCCGCTCCCGGATAAACCGTGTAGACAAGCAGCATCGGCAGTTCCATATCGGGTGTCAGCTCCAGCCGGAAACCCGTTATGGAAGAAAGCCCGAAAACCACCAGAGCCAGAACAACAAGCGCCATCGAAACGGGACGCTTAAGAGCTAACTTTGTCAATCCCATGTCGCTGCCTCCTACTCTCCGCCCGCAGTCATTGCGCCGTCTGTTTCCTCTCCGGCTGTCTCCTGCTCCCCGTCCGCCGCATCCGCCGTCTTCATCTGCACAGACACCTCTGCGCCTTCCCTCAGGTTTGCAGACCAGCTCGTGATCAGCACATCCTCCGTGGAAAGCCCCGAGAGCACTGTGATCGTGTCCATATCAAAAATACCTGTCTCCACATCCTTGCGTCGCGCCAGACCGTTTTCCGCCACATAGACATAGGGCTGGCTGTCGTCGTAATACACCGCGTCATAGGGAATCAGCAGGGCGTCCGCCTGACTGTAAGTATCCGCCGTCACCTTCACGCTACTGCCTGTTAACAGACTGTCGTCCGGCGTGCTCACGCAGGACTTAATCATAAAAAGCCCTGTATTCTGATCCACCATGCTGCCTATCTCCGTGATCGCCGCGTCATAGAGTTTACCGTTCCTGTCCACCTTTAGTTTCTGTCCCACCCGCAGTGTACTGCGAATGCCCTCACTCACACCGAAGGTGACCGTCATCGTATTCTTATTGGAAATGACAAAAGCGGGTGTCTGCGGGGACGCAAAATCATGCTCCTTCACATTTACCGCTTCTACGATGCCATCGATCGGCGCTGTCAGCGTGTACATGTCAAGCTGGTACTCTGCGCTGTCAATGCCTACTTTGGCGCCAGCCGCGCCAACTTTCGCGCTGTTTACCTGCGCCGCCGCGGAATCCACGCCAAGAGCCGCCGTCCTCTTGCCGATATCCTGCACCCTCTGGGTGTCGACATTAAGCTGCGCTTCCGTCAGATTTTTTACTGTCTCTGTCTGTTCCTTTGTCTTATAGGTATCGGAGAGGGAATCTTCCAACTTTTCCTTCCCGTCATCTATAGATTCGATACCTGCTTTTACCTGCTCGTACGCCGCATCAAGCTGAGAGACCGCAGCCTGCGCACCTTCATAAGCTGTCTTCGCCGCCGCGAGCTGTTCTTTGGCTTGTTTTAAAGCATACTCATAAGCCTCCTCGCTGGGAAACTGCCCCTTTACATTCTGTAATTCCGTATAGTCCTGTGGCTCCAAAGCTGTCACTGCCGCCTGTGCCGCCGCATATGCCTGTGCCGCCTGTTTCAAAGACTTATTTGCCTTGTCGCTTGCCTTCTTCAAATCATCTTTCTGCTCCTTGGCGTCCTCTCTGTCTTCATCCAGCTTATAGATCTGCTCATTGATATCGTCGATCCCGTCGATTATCCCGTCGATTTGCATCTGCATCTGGTACATGGTCAGATCTTTCTGCCTCTGGGTCTGCTCATTCTGCACGTCAAGCTGCGCCACCGTGCTGTCGTACTGCGCCTGCGCGATCTCATAGCCCACTTCCGCCGCCTGCACGCCCGCCGCCGCGCTGTTGTACTGCGCCTGCGCGCTGGCAAGCTGTAGCTCCGCCGCCTCGGTATCAAGTTTACATAACTCCTGCCCTGCTGTCACAGAGTCGCCCACGCTGATATCAGTGTTTAGCACCTCCGCCGTCACCATGGGAATCACATACACCGACTCCTCCGGGCTGACTGTCCCCACAAATTCATTTTTCAGCGTCAATGTCCCTGCCTCCGGCATCTGCGCCTCCACGGGGAGCACCTCGCTAAGTGTCTCCTCCTCTTCTGTCGCCGCCGCATCCCCGCATCCCGCGAGCATTGCGGAAACACATACCGCAGCGAGCAAAACCGAAACAGCGCTTCGTCCGGATTTTATGTATCTTCTTTTCATTATCTCTCCTCCGAATTTCTTCACCCGATATCCGTTTTTTAGAATACAACTATTTGTCCGTAAAAGTAAAGAGTATTGTCCCACATTTAAGACTTTTTTTATCTTTCTTAAATATAGTAAAAAATGCCGGTTCCCTGTTTCCAAGGAACCGACACCGTCTTATGTGTTTCTGTTCTGCTTTGTCAGCCATCTCGCCAGCATTCGCTGAAGCTGGTCAATATCCAGTGGCTTTGACATATGTTCGTTCATGCCGCATGCCTTCGACTGCTGTATGTCTTCCAAAAAAGCGTTTGCCGTCATCGCCACAATAGGCATTTTCTGGCATCCTCCCGCTCCATGGCACGAAGCGCCGTCGTCGCCTCATACCCGTTCATCACGGGCATCTGTAAATCCATGAGAATCAGGTCATAGTAGCCTTCGTCAGAGGCAATCACCATGTCCACGGCTTCCTTTCCGTTCTCCGCCGTATCAATCATTGCCCCCGTCATGGAGAGGATTTCCGTGGCAATTTCCCTGTTCAGGTCATTGTCCTCCACCACAAGAATCCGTTTGTCGGAATAATCCGCCTCCCCGATCTGCTCCAGCGTCTCTTCCGCTTGTTTTACAACCTCTCTGGGAATAAAATTGCGGAACGCCGTCAACATTCTGGTCTTATCAAAGGGTTTTCTGATAAACGCGTTGACGCCTGCCATCCGCGCCTCCACTTCAATATCCACCCATTCGTGGGCAGAGACGAGAATAATGGGAATTTCCACACCTTCCTGTCTGCGTATCGCCTTCGCTGTCTCCATACCGTTCATGCCCGGCATGTTCACATCCAACAGGATAGCAAAAACATCTTCCCCTTTCCGCCGTTTTTCCTTCATATAGTCTAACGCTTCCTCGCCGGACTGCACCCACTCCCCGCGCATCCCCAGATTGCTTAAAAGGACGTTGGTTGTCTCTCCGGCAAAGGGCGAGTCATCCACCACAAGAACCGTTCTCCCTACGAGATCCTTCCTGTTCACTACGCCCGGCACCTGATATTTTAAGGGCACGGTAACCGTCACAATCGTTCCGATCCCCAGCTCGCTCTCGATCCGGATGTCACCGCCCATCATCTGTACAATATTCCGGCTGATGGTCATACCCAGCCCGGTACCCTGAATCTTGCTGGTGCGCACATCGTCCGCCCGCTCAAAGGGATCAAAAATATGCTGCAGAAACTCCTCTGACATGCCGATTCCGTTATCCTTAAACATAAACTCATAACATCCGACATGCTCCTGCTGCGAGGGCTTTTCTGTAATTTCTATGCTGATTGCCCCGCCCTCTTCCGTATATTTGATGGAATTGCTTATCACGTTCGCAAATATCTGCTGCAGCCGTCTCGCGTCTCCCCGCACATTGGTATTCTGAACGCCATGGGCGCGAAATTCTATCTTCTGCTTTTTCTCCCGCGCGGCATCAGAAAGCATATTCACCATGCTGTCAATGATATTCAGAAGGTTAAACTCCTCCTCGTCGAGAGTCAGCGCACCCGACTCAATCCTGCTCATGTCAAGCACCTCGTTTATGAGCGAGAGCAGGTGTTTGCTCGCGGTGGAAACCTTTGCAAGACATTCTTCCATCCCGTCGGGATCGTGCAGCTTGGTCCCTGCGATGGCAGTCATGCCGATAATTGCGTTCATGGGCGTCCTGATATCGTGCGACATTTTGGAGAGGAAGTCCGTCTTCGCGCAGTTGGCACGGTCTGCCGCCTCGTAGGCGTCCAAAAGCGCCCGCTTGGTCTCCCTGTCCTTCTGGCGGATATCCGTGATATCCTTCGCGTTATTGAGCGCCAGAATATCGCCGCTGATGCCGTCCTTCGTGAGCAGAATCGTATGCCGCAGAACCAGAGGCTGTTCCTCCGTTCCCGAAGTCTCCACTTCTATAATTAGCTCGCTCTCACCCCGCTCGTAAGCCTCCAACAGATAATGGGTATTGAGCGTCTGTACAAAAACTTCCCTGTCCTCTGGGAAAACGCGTTCCTTACTCCACTGAAGAAAGAAATCGTCCGCGTTGCACGGCACCTCCAATCCCATCCGGGAGAGCACCGGCTCCATCTGTCCGTCCACGATCTCAAAAAATTCTTCCTCGATCAGATTCTTTGACACATTGACATTGAACACAAAAACTGCCTCGGACACAATCGCCTGCCGGTACTGTTCCTCCGCGCTCAATGTACGGCGCAGCATCCGGTTCGACTCCTTGATTTTCAGGTTTGCCTCCTTTAACTCCTTTTGCGCCTGTACGAGCTCCGCATTGGTCCGCAGCATCCGGTCGGTCATCTCCGTCTCTTTTGCCTTCTCTTCGGTAATGTTTTTCACATACCACATGACCCTTGCGTTCTCTTCACTGAAATTTTCCACGGGCACCAGATCCGTCCGTACCCATTTCCACTCTCCCTCCACCAGACGCAGATAGCTGAAATGGATCGGCGCGCCGCCGTCCATAAAGACTTTTTTCAGGTTCTCCGCCGCCATGATGTTCTTAAAGTTTTCTCTGTCCTTTTCATCCACATAGTTCTTGGCGCAGGACGCGACCGTCATCCGGTAGTCACCGTTCAGCCGCTCCAGTTCCAGCGCTTCGCTCTCCACAAACTTGAGATCCGAAATCATATTTTTGTTCAGATCAATGGCGCTGATTCTGAAGTAAGAGTCCTGCAGCATCCGGAACGCCTCATGGGACAACTGGCTGACCCGGTACTGCTCATCGATCAGTCTGATCGCAGAAATCCAGATTCTTCTGCCGTCCTCAGACGTGGATTCCATTCTGATCGATCTCACCCAGACCGGCTCACCCTGTCCGTTGACCACGCGGTACTCCCGCTTTTCCTCCTCGCCCGGAAGAAAAACCTGCGTAAAAATAGGTCTGTCAGGCTCATAGACGGCATTTAAATAATTGCCGCCGGTATTTTCCATAAACTGCTTATAGGTCATCCCCATATTGTTGAGCGCAAATGAGCTGATAAAATAAACGGGATAGCCTTCCTCATAAAACCCGCCGACTACACCGACCGCCACATTTTTGCCTAACAGCTCTATGATTTTATCCTGATTCTCATCTCTGAGACATGTCTCTTCCGTTGTAAAAAACAATTCTTCTTTATAAAACCAGCGCTTGGACATTCCAAACCTCCCGACAACCGAGTTTTCTCACTCTAGTCTTCTTCAAATTTATATCCCATGCCCCAGATCGTCTTGATCAGCTCGCCTTTGTCGCCCATTTTGCTGCGAAGCTTTTTCACATGGGTATCAATGGTTCTGGCGTCCCCAAAATAATCGTAATTCCAGACGCTGTTTAAAATCTTTTCCCTTGATAGGGCAATCCCTTTATTTTCCATAAAATAGGCGAGCAGTTCAAACTCCTTGTAGCTTAAATCGACAGGCGTTCCCTCCACCGTCACGCTGTGCGCCTGCTTGTCGAGACGGATGCCGCCCGCCTCCACAATCGACTCCGCAGCCGGCACGGTTCTTCTGAGGATCGCCTCCACCCGTGCCACAAGGATTTTCGGACTGAACGGTTTGGATATATATTCGTCCACCCCCAGTTCAAACCCCAAAAGCTCGTCTCTCTCGTCCGATTTTGCCGTGAGCATGATGATGGGGGCCTTGGAGTACGCGCGGATTTCCCGGCACACCTGCCAGCCGTCCATCTTGGGCATCATCACGTCCAAAATCACCAAGTCTATATCGTTCTTTTCAAAAAAAAGGTCGAGCGCTTCCTCCCCGTCAGCCGCCTCCACGACCTCATAATTATTCTTTACCAGAAAATCCCGAACCAGCTTACGCATACGGCTCTCATCGTCCACCACAAGGATCTTCGATTTATCCATATACCGCCCTGCCTCTCTGTAACTATTCAGCCTTCGGCTTCTAGTTACGGAATCCGGTCTATTCCAGTTTTGCCTTCGGCAAAGAGACCGGATTCTTCTCAACCTCTACACATTCTCACGGACTTTGCAGCAAGTGCAAAGTCCTGAATTGTTACGTCATTGTTCATTTAACTGCCCGGTCTCCAGCTTGCGCTGCGCCTCCCGGACGGCATTCTCCCGTCTGGTAAGCTCCTGCTCCCACTCGGAATATTCGTTCACCACAGCCTGCCTGTAATTTATAATATTGGGCGTCTCACTGTTCCATGCAATCACAAGCATTGCCGCCACAAGGAACACGAGCACCACATTGATCAACACCGACGTCACAAACCGTCCCTGATACTCCGGATGCCTCTTTGCAACGCTCATTTTGATCGAGCGGCTGTTCGCCGTCTTATTGCTGAATGTCCCTCGCAGGGGCACCGGCTGTATCTTATCCGCCGGCACGCCCCATTTTATCATTTCCTTCTGCATCTTCTGCAGATAACTCAACCCGACGGGCGTCAGGAACACCTGATTTTCCACCGCCCGGTTATAGACAAGCAGTACATTCTGGGGTCGGCGGTAATCAAGCCGCTCTTCCAGATTCTCCACCTTTTTTACTTCCATTCTCGCCGTCTCCGCGTCCGCTATCGTGGCAAAGCGGTAGCCGCCGACGACAAAATCATCTTCGCGCTTTTCCATAAATACCCCTCAAAGACGTCCGTCAGATTTTGAAAATACTCATGCTCTGCTCCAGATGCTCCGCCACCTCTTTGAGCTTCGTCGCATTCTCGGAAATGCTGTACACGATGGTACTCACCTCCGTGACGGAAGCGGATGTCTCCTCCGTGCTTGCCGCATTCTCCTCGGCAATCGCCGTCAGATTCTGCACCACGTCAACCACATTCACTCTCGCCTCGTCCAGTCTCTTCGTCTTATCCGCGATCTGATTCACGCCGTCAAGGGACTGTGTAATGCCGTTTCTCACCTGCGTAAAGCGCTCGTTCGTCCTGCCTACGCTCTCGCTCTGGCTCTCCATGATCTTCTTCACATCCTCCATCGTCGCCACGGATTTCTGGGAGTCTTCGATCAGGGAATCAATAATATTCTCAATCTGTCTCGCTGACTCATTGGACTGCTCCGCCAGCTTCTGGATCTGGCTCGCCACCACTGCAAAGCCCCTTCCCTGATCACCGGCTCTCGCCGCCTCTATGCTCGCGTTCAGGGAAAGCAGATTCGTCTCCTCCGCAATGGACGTGATTAGCGTCGTCGCCTCCCTGATCTTCATGGCGGATTCATTCGTCGTGTTGGTCTGCTCGTAAATCACATCGATTGCCGCCCTCGCCTGATCGTTGATTCTGCCGAGATTCTGCAGCGTCTCGAACGCCTCGTCGCTGGATTTTCTCATGTCGTTGGCGTTGTCGGTCAGCTCCTCTACCTGTCTGGTCGTCTCCTCCACCATACTGCCCATCAGAATCACGTTCTCAGTCGCTTTCTGTGTCTCATCCGCCTGTGAGGACGCGCCGTCGGATATTTCCGTAACCGCCTTCTCCACCTGTTCCACCGTGGTCGCCGTCTCGGAGGCGTTCCCGTTCAGAACTTCGGACGACTCGTAAAGCCTTTCGCTCTGTTCCCGCAGATCCGATATGACCTCCACGAGCTGCCTTCTCAGCTCCATCACCGCGCGGCTCATCTGCCCCGTCTCATCCGTCCGCGCCGTCAGCTTCTCCTGCCCATCAACCTCGGAGAAATCCATATGCGCAAGCTGTCCCACCACATCGGTCACCTTCGCGATCGGATTCACAATCTTACTCACAAAGAAGAAACCGATAATGCTTGCAATAATCACCATGACAACCGTGCAGCATGTTCCCGTGAGCGTAACACGGTGCACGGTGCTCATCAGTTCATCCTCATCCACCGAGATCACCAGTATACAGTGTCCCCGCTCCGTCACATAGTAAGCCGCATACTTCATGGCTCCCTTATATTCATACTCCACAACATTCGGCTCCGGAACAACACCTGTGGCGATCTCCGCAACCACAGACTTCACCACCTCGTTCTCTACCGGCTGTCCGACTTTATCCTTAGTGGGGTGATAGAGCATCATCCCCTCCGATGAAACCAGATAGGCGTAACTGGATTCCGTGCCTTTGAGTCCAACCTCGCCGAGGGAATCCGCCAGATTATTATAATGGGTCGCCGTGTTATATCCCTGCACCTCGATCTGCGTCTGCAACTTATCCCCATATGCCAGAGCCAGATCGTAAAGATAGCTCTGGTTCAGATTCATCAGCGGAATCCGCAGATTCCTGATCAGCACGACAGAGAGGCATACCGACAGAATCACCATCGCCAGTATCATAACCCCGACTATCTTCGTCCTCAAAGACTGCAGGACATTCCCCTTATCCCTGCTTTTCGTACCCCTTTTTTCTTCCGTCATAATAAGCCCCTCTCTCCCCTTGGTAAAAGTAAACCATATTTCTTTTTATTTTACAGCCAAACAGAAGCTATGTCCAGTGAATTGTAAAAGAAAAGTCCTCAAACACCCGTATACAACGAGTATTTAAGAACTTTTCAAAAAGTGGACCAGACGGGAGTCGAACCCGTGTCCAAAAGCCCATTCCCTGTCCTTCTACTATCATAGTCGCTCATTGCGGATTGCTCCTCATTCCCTCCTCCACAAGGAGACCGACACCCCCGTGGATTCAGTAGCCTCTGATACGCCCGCGGGTAAGAGGCGTCCCCCGCGTCGTTTCCTACATAGTCGATGCCCGGTTCTTAATGTGTAGGTGCACTAAGGCGGACAGCTGCCATTAGGCAGCGTATGCTAAATTATCTTCAGCGTTTATATTTAGATTTGCGATTTGACGCATCGCCTGCGGATAGCTTCTCCAGCTGCAAGACCCCTGTCGAAACCTTGACTGGCCCTTATTTATTCTGCTATATAGATTATAGCACATTACTATGCTTCTATGCAATCTACAGGTTCTTGATTTTAAATTCCCGCTCATGCTCCCTGCGCATGTCCTTCTTCGCGATATCCTGCCGTTTGTCATAGAGCTTTTTACCTTTTGCCAACCCGATCTCTATCTTCGCCCTGCCGTCCTTAAAGTAGACCTGCAAGGGAACAATCGTGTAGCCCTGCTCCGCCATTCTTCCCGCAAGTTTCCGAATCTCCATCTTGTGCAGCAAAAGTTTTCTTGTGCGAAGCGGATCCTTGTTGAAGATATTCCCCTTCTCATAAGGGCTCACGTTCATGCCGTAGACATACGCCTCCCCGTTCTCAATGCGGATATACGCCTCCTTGATGCTGCACTTGCCCATACGCAGGGACTTCACTTCCGTGCCGTGGAGCGCAAGCCCCGCCTCGTATTTTTCCTCTATAAAATAATCGTGGTAAGCTTTTTTATTGTTCGCAACTAATTTCATTGCTTCCTTTGGCATACTCTCTCCCCCTTTGATTTGCCTGTCAAATTCGGTCGGGCTGAACTGGAAATACAAAGTCCACCGTCCGCGCCAGACGGTCCACGCCCTTTACCTGTACGGTGACGCGCTGTCCAAGCTTGTACGAGACGCCTGTTTCCTTGCCGACCATCTCGTATGCCTCCTCGTCGTAATAAAAATAGTCGCCCGCAAGGGAGGATACATGAATCAAGCCCTCCACCGTATTTGGCAGTTCCACATAAATCCCCCACTGGGTAATGCCGCAGATCACACCGTCGTAAACTCCCCCGATGCGCTCCTCCATATACTCCGCTTTTTTCAGCTTGTCGGTCTCCCGCTCCGCCTCCGCGGCGCGCCGCTCCATCTTCGAGGCGTGCTTTGCCACCTCCGGCAGCTTTTCCTCGTAATGGCTGACGCGCTCCTCGGAAAGCTTTCCCCTAAGCTGCTCCTTGATGATGCGGTGGATCTGCAAATCCGGATAACGCCTGATGGGTGAGGTAAAGTGGCAGTAATACTGACACGCCAAGCCAAAATGTCCTGTGCACTCTACCGTGTATTTCGCCTGTTTCATGCTCCGCAGCGTCAGGCGGCTAATCAGCGTCTCCTCGTCCGTGTCCGCGATCTTGTCGAGGAGCTTCTGCAGCTCCTTCGGGTGAATTTCCTCCCCCGTCTGCTTGATGTGGTGACCGAAATTTCTGATAAAGGTTGAAAGTTTCTTTATCTTATCCGGGTCGGGCTTCTCGTGAGTCCGATATACAAAGGGCGTCTCAAGCCAGAAAAAGTGCTGCGCCACCGTCTCGTTGGCGATCAACATAAAGTCTTCAATGATTTTCGTCGCCACGTTTCGCTCGTAAGGCTTGATCTCCACGGGATAGCCCTTTTCGTCCAGAATAATCTTGCTCTCCGCAAAATCAAAGTCAATAGAACCGCGCTTATGCCTCTTCTTGCGAAGAAGCGCCGCCAGTTCCTCCATCTCCTCAAACATAGGGACAAGCGCCTCATATTCCTGCCGCTCTGCCTCGTCCCTGTCCTCCAGAATCTTTTTGACACAGGTGTAGGACATCCTGCGGTCCACCCGGATCACAGTCTCCGCGATCCGGTAATCCGCCACATCGCCCTTCCCGTTGATCGTCATCAGACAGCTAAGCGCCAGCCTGTCCATACCCTGATTCAGGGAGCAGATGCCGTTGGAGAGCTTGTGGGGCAGCATGGGAATCACCCTGTCCACAAGGTAAACGCTTGTACCCCGCTCCAAAGCCTCCCAGTCGAGGGCGGAATTTTCCTGCACATAGTTGGTCACATCCGCGATGTGGACGCCCAGATGGTAAATCCCGGCTTCATCCCGGTAAAGGCTGACCGCGTCATCCAGATCCTTTGCGTCCTCCCCGTCTATGGTCACCATCTGCAGTTCGCGCAGATCCATGCGTCCCGCCATGTCCGCCTCCGACACCTCATCCGGCGTCCGGTTCGCCTGATTCATCACCTTCTCGCCAAATTCCGTGGGAAGATCATAGCCTCGCACAATGGACATGATGTCCACGCCGGGGTCATTGATATGACCGATAACCTCAACCACCCTGCCCTCCGGCTTGTGCCGCTCATCGCCGTAGGAGGTCAGCTCCACCACAACCTTGTGCCCCGTGACCGCCCCCTTGGAGCGCTCCTTCGGCACAAAGATATCCGTGCCAATCCTGCCATTATCCGGGATGACGAAACCGAAACTCTGGGACTGCTCGTATGTGCCCACAAGCTGTTTCGTCCCCCGATCCAAAATCCGCACGACCTCCGCCTCGCGCCTTAAGCCCCGCCGCCCCGGCAGGAAGGCGATCTGCACCCTGTCCATGTGAAAGGCGCCGTTCGTCTTTTCCTCGGGAATATAGAAGTCCTCCTCGTACCCCTCGACCTCCACAAAGCCGAACCCTTTGGCGTTGCCGGTAAAAGTACCAACGGGGCGGTTTTCGTCCGGCTTCACATACCTGCCCTGCTTCGTGAGCTGTATCTTCCCCTCGGACAAAAGCGCTCCGAGCACTTCACGAAACACACCCCTGTCCTCCGGTGACACCTGCATAAATGCCGCCAGCTCCTTCTCCTTCATCGGCACATACTGCTCATCCGCCACCAGCTCGCATATTAAATTTTTGCGTTTTTCAAATTGTGTGTCCATTCGCCTTCCATTTCCGCTGTCTTTGCCGTCTTTGCGTATAAGCAGACTCGAGATGCTTCGCATCTCTCGTTCGCGTTGCTCGTCATAAGCTCCCATACACAGCCTTACATGCAAGCATGACGGCTATGCACGGGAGCTTCTGACTCTGCTTATACGCGTAAGAAAGCACCCTCACCACTGTGTGCAAGAGTGCTTTTCGTTCTTTACGCTTTAGAATCCTTTAGAACAAAGTCAGGTTTAAAACAACCGCAAGCAGCATGAACCCAACCGCAAGCCCCGTCGTGATCTTGACGAGCTTTCCTTCCATCGAGCGGCCCTTGTTCTTGCCCCAGTAGGTTTCAGCCGCGCCGCTGATCGCGCCAAGACCGGCTGCCTTTCCCTCCTGCATCAGCACCAATACCACCAACGCTACACATATCAGTATATAGATTACTGTCAGTATGATTCTCAGTACACCCATGTTTATCCTCCATTCCAAAAGCGCAAAAACTTCTTCTGTCAATCAAGCAGATTTCATAATACCACAGAACAGGGCATTGTGCAAGCCCTAAAATTTTCTCCAAATATCATTGTGAATTATAATTTTAAATTCTACCCATACACCTCTTATGTAGAACTTAGTC
>CAJURQ010000043.1 GCA_910588955.1 uncultured Lachnospiraceae bacterium | reverse complement strand
TATTAAAAAGAAAGGAAGTTATGGTGTTTTTGCTTCTATAAACATCATACAAGAATTAAATGGACGATTTAGAGTTAAAATACCTGAAAAGCTTTGCCAAGCAGTATCCGACGATTGCGGCGGCTTCTACGGAGATCATCAATTTACAGGCGATCTTGAATCTGCCTAAAGGCACGGAACATTTTATGACGGATATTCACGGGGAATATGAGCAGTTTAACCACATTCTGAAGAACGGTTCCGGTTCGGTGCGCAGAAAAATTGACGAGGAGTTCGGCAACACGCTGAGTATCAAGGACAAAAAGAGTCTGGCGACGCTGATCTATTATCCCGAGGAGAAACTGGATATTGTCATGCGGGAGGAGGACGAAGCTTCGATCGAGGACTGGTACAAGATCACCCTGCACAGGCTGGTGCAGATCACGAAGCGGGTTTCCTCCAAGTACACCCGATCCAAGGTGAGAAAGGCGCTGCCGAAGGACTTTTCCTACATCATTGAGGAACTGATCACGGAGAAGGCGGAGGTGCAGGATAAAGAGGCGTATTATAATGAAATTATCCACACCATTATCCGCATCGGCAGGGCGCCGGAATTTATTGTCGCGCTGAGCAATCTAATCCAGCGCCTTGTCATAGATCACCTGCATATCGTGGGCGATATTTACGACAGGGGACCGGGACCGCATATCATTCTGGACACGCTTTGCCAGTATCACTCAGTGGATGTGCAGTGGGGAAACCACGATATTGTGTGGATGGGGGCGGCGAGCGGTCATCTGGCATGTATCGCTAACGTGATCCGCATGGCGGCGAGATACGGTAATCTGGACACGCTGGAGGAGGGCTACGGCATCAACCTGATCCCGTTGGCAACGTTTGCGCTGGACACTTACAAGGACGTCGACTGCGAGGCATTTGCCATCAAGTACAATACGGACTACGACACGAAAGATTTAAGTCTGGACATGAAGATGCACAAGGCGATCGCCGTGCTGCAGTTTAAGCTGGAAGGGCAGCTGATCATGAGGCGCCCCGAGTTTGCCATGCAGGACAGACTGCTCCTTCAATACATTGACTATGAGAATAAGGCGCTTGTTCTGGACGGGGTTTCCTATCCGATGAAGGACGTGGAGTTCCCCACCATAAACAGAGACCGCCCGTATGAGCTGACGGCGGAGGAGGAGCAGGTGATGGAGAGGCTCAGGCAGGCGTTTGTGAAATGCGAAAAGCTGCAGAAGCATGTGCGTTTCCTCTTTTCCAAGGGCGGGCTTTACAAGGTATATAACTCCAACCTCCTCTATCACGGCTGCGTGCCCATGGATGAGGAGGGAAACTTTAACAAAGTCAACGTTTTCGGGGAGGAGTACAGCGGCAAGGAGCTTTACGACGTTCTGGAACATTATGCCAGAAAAGGGTACTATTCCCATGATCTGAAGGAGAAGCTGAAAGGGCAGGATATTATATGGTATATCTGGGCGGGACCCAATTCCCCGGTGTTCGGCAAAGATAAGATGGCGACCTTCGAGCGGTATCTGGTGGAGGACAAGGAACTTCACAAGGAGACGAAGAATGCCTATTACAGGCTTCTCGACAGCGAGATGGTGGTGAACCGGATCCTGCAGGAGTTCGGTCTGGACGAGTCATGCTCCCACATCGTGAACGGGCATGTGCCCGTGGAGCGGAAAAAGGGCGAGACGCCGATTCGGTGCGGCGGAAAGCTGCTGGTCATCGACGGCGGTTTCTCCAAGGCTTATCAGGATAAGACCGGCATAGCCGGATATACGCTGGTCGTCAATTCCCACGGAATGCGGCTTGTGGCGCACGAGCCATTTGAGTCTACGGAGTCGGCGATTCTCCATGAGTCGGATATCTTTTCGGATTCCTTTATTCTGGAGACGACCGCGTCCAGACAGAAAATTTCGGATACGGAGACCGGTGCGGAGCTTCGGGAGATGATTCACCAGCTGGAGGAACTTCTGCAGGCGTATCGGGACGGCATACTGATAGAAAAAGGTTAAAATCACCAAAAAGAAAGAGTTCTCGGGGACATTGTCTCGGGAACTCTTTTCGTTTGTCAGGAAATAACGGGATTTCCTGTTAGCGCACCTTGGAGGAAGCGCCGGTGTTGTTGTTGCCGGTCACGTCGTCAACCATGTTTTCCACGCCTGTCGCCGCGTCGTCAATGATGTCGGATGCCGCGTTTCCGGCGTCGCCGATGGCGTTGCCTACATCATCCGCGATGGAGCCGTTGTCCGTGCCGCTTGTACCCGCGGTCGCATCGTTTACGTTGTCGTTATCGTCCAGTGCGCCGTCTGTGCCGGTGCCGCCCATGCCTGTGTTGTCCGTATCGGTGCCGTTCATATCCGTGCCCGTACCGTTGTCAGTTGTGCCTGTGGCGCCTGTGCCCGTACCGTTGTCGGTGGTGCCCATGCCGGTTCCGTTATCTGTACCTGCACCGTTGTCCGTGCCGACGGTACCGGTTCCGTTCTGTGTGCCTGTGCCGTTGCCCGCGTCTCCGGCGGCGTCTCTGTTACCGCAGGCGGTCAGGGCAGCCATGCTCAGAACCATGAGAGAGACAAAAAGTAAAGTTTTTATTCTTTTCATGATTTCACTCCTTTGCTCGATTGCTGAATCTTCTATACTATAAACAGAATGTTTGATAAACTTCCTGTTCTTATGTTATTATGTCAGATAGAAATGAATTTATTCTGATTTTTGGGAAAGGAAAATTTATGAAATTTCGACCTTGTATTGATATTCATAACGGCAGTGTCAAGCAGATCGTCGGGGGAAGCCTAAAGGACGCGGGGGACAGCGCGCTGGAAAATTTTATTTCGGAACAGGACGCCGCTTTCTACGCCCGGCTTTACCGGGAACGGGGTATAAGCGGGGGACATATCATTCTCTTAAACCCGGTGTCTTCCCCTTACTATGAGGAGACGAAAAGGCAGGCGCTTTCGGCGCTTAAGGCATACCCGAAGGGGCTGCAGGCGGGCGGCGGCATCACGCCGGAAAACGCGGCGGCATTTCTGGAAGCGGGTGCCAGCCATGTGATCGTGACTTCCTATGTTTTTTCCGGGGGACAGATACAGTATGACAGACTCCGCGCTCTGGTAAAGGAAGTTGGAAAGGAACATCTCGTTTTGGACTTAAGTGTGCGAAACCGCGACGGCAGATACTATATTGTGACCGACAGATGGCAGAAATATACGTCCGTGGAACTGACAGCCCAGGCGTTCGACGAGCTTTCCGAATATTGTGATGAATTTCTGGTCCACGCGGTGGATGTGGAGGGAAAAAGCGGGGGAATTGAAAAACCTGTCGCAAAAATTTTGGGAGACTGGGGAAAAATACCGATTACCTACGCCGGCGGCGTGCACAGCTTTGCGGATCTCGACCGGTTGAAAGAGCTGGGGAAAGGAAGAGTGGACGTGACCATCGGGAGCGCGCTCGATCTGTTCGGCGGGCGGATGGCTTTCGAGGAAGTGATTTCCTATATGGATAAAGCGTAAAAGAAAAAAACCTGTCGCGCAGACAGGTTTTCCTTCTTCTCTAATCCGTTACAACAATAGCTGATTCTAAATAACAAAGTCTTAGTAACATCATGTTAAGAACATTATATATTTAAGAACAGGCACATCGTGATACTGATTATCGATGTTATAGGAGCGGAAGCTCTTATAACTTTGTTACGTTTACGGCCTGAGGACCTTTCTCGCCGTTTACTACTTCATACTCAACCTCAGCGCCCTCCTCAAGAGACTTGAAGCCTTCCATGTTAAGTCCGGAGTAGTGAACGAATACGTCGTTACCCTGCTCGTCGGAGATGAAGCCGTAGCCCTTCTGGTTATTAAACCACTTTACTGTACCTTTGTTCATTGTACATACCTCCAAAAATATAAAAAATTACGTTGAATGACAACACCAATAGAATAGCATACCTTTTATAAAATGTAAAGCATTTTTTTCGATTTTTCGTTAATATTCAACCTAAAGCATATCGTCCAGTGTTTTGAACAGCACCTGCACGTCAATCGGTTTGGCAATATGGCTGTTCATGCCGCTTTTCAGCGCTTCTTCCCGGTCTTCGGTAAAGGCGTTGGCAGTCATCGCGACAATCGGAATAGAGGCAAGCGCAGGGTTCTCCAGCCTTCGGATCCGTCTGGTCGCCTCGTAGCCGTCCATCACCGGCATCTGGATGTCCATCAGGATTGCCTGATAGTACCCCGGCTCCGATTTTTTCAGCATCTCAAAGGCGATCTGCCCGTTATCCGCAACGTCCACGGAAAAACCTGCGTTCTCCAGAATCGCAACGGCGAGCTCCTGATTCATCTCCACGTCCTCCGCCAGCAGAATCCGCCCGGTGCGGCGGGGCAGAAGCTCCTTTTCTGCGGTTTCCGACTCAGAAGCCGGGCGCAGCACGGACTGGAGACAGGAACTCAACTCCGATAAGAACAGCGGCTTGTTGCAGAATGCCGTGACGCCCGCCTCCTTTGCCTCCATCTCGATATCCGACCAGTCGTAGGCGGTCAGGATGATGACAGGCACGTTCCCGCCGGTCTCCTTCCGGATGCGCCTTGTCACTTCGACACCGTTCATGTCGGGCAGCAGCCAGTCCACAATGTAGACCGAATAGCTGGTGTTCCGCATGACTGCCTGATGGCTGCGAAGCACCGCCTCCTTGCCGGAAAGCGTCCATTCCGCCTGCATACCGAGCTGCCCCAGCATGTAGGAGACGCTGTCGCATGTGTTGAAATCGTCGTCCACCACCAGAGCCTTGCAGTCCTTTAACTCCGGCAGGAGAATCGGCTCTTTCTTTTCCTCGTGAAGGCGGAAGGTGAAAGAAACCGTAAATTCGCTTCCCACGTCAGGCTCACTTGTCACGGAAATGGAACCGTTCATCATATCCACAATGTTTTTCGTGATCGCCATGCCGAGCCCGGTTCCCTGGATTTTGCTGATGGTGCTGTTGCGCTCGCGCTCAAAGGGTTCAAAGATACGCGCCACAAACTCCGGGCTCATGCCGATGCCGGTGTCCTTGATCGTAAAGATATAGTTGGCGTACCCTGCTGGCGCACCCGATTTTTCCGTGATGCGCATGCTGACATGACCGCCTGCGCTCGTATATTTTACGGCGTTGCTAAGCAGATTTAAAAGTACCTGATTGAGCCGCAGCTTGTCACAGTAAATCGCCTCGTCCACAACGTCCACCGTATCGATATGCAGCTCGAGCTGCTTGGCATGGATATCCGCCTGTAAAATATTGCGCACACCGTGCAGAATTTCGGGAAGACTGCAGAGCTTTTCTTCCAGATGGATCTTCCCGCTCTCGATATGGCTCATATCCAGTATGTCGTTGATCAGACTCAGAAGATGGTTGCCCGAGGTCTGTATCTTTTTCAGGTATTCTGAAACCAGTTCCGCCTGGTCGATATGCATGATTGCCAAATTTGTAAAGCCTACAATGGCGTTCATCGGAGTGCGGATGTCGTGGGACATATTCGACAGGAATACGCTCTTTGCCTTGCTGGCACGGTTTGCCTGAGAGAGTGCGTTTTCAAGCAGCGTGTTTTGCTCCATCTCCCGACGCATTTCCGCGTCCACGCTGCGGAAACCGAGAACGATGCCGCGACCGCCGTCCTCCGTGTTCGTGCTCACCGCCTTCATTTGGAAATAGATGATCTGACCGTCCTGCTGCTTGCGGTAGTTTACGGAGTATACCTGTTTTTCGCGCAGTTCTTCTTTCAGCGTGTCAAGAGAGACGGCGTGCCGCAGAGTCTCCCTGTCCTCCTCATATACCCATTCTTTTATGTACTGCTCCATGCTTTCCAGCAGGGAAATTTTTGTCTCGAAAATACTGTAAAGTTCGCGCTTGTCCGTACGGACAGGGACAAGCAGACCGGTATCCGGCTCTACAAAGCATACGAGCGTGAAGTCGAGACTCAAAGCCTGTACCAGCTCCATCTGCCGTCTCTCGTTCTTCTTTTCCTGCAGCTTCTGCTCGGTGACGTCTAAAAGGAAACGCTGGCAGAAAACCTCCCCGTTTTCCTCGTAGAGCTTGATGTTCCCCATCACGTGGAGAATCTCCCCGTTTTTGTGCTGCACACGGTATTCTACATTGATCGTGTCGCCGGCTTTTTTCAGATTCCGGATGCTGTCCCGAAGACGCGGCTTATCTGCATCCATCACGGAGGCGGCAATCAGGTCGAAGCCATCTGCCATCATCTCATCCAGTGTCTCATAGCCAAGAATTTTGAGCGCGGCACGGTTTATGTTCAAAATGCGCGAATCGTTCAAGCTGTGGTTCATAACGCCGCAGTCTATGGTGGCAAGGATGGTCTCAAGGGTCTTGTTCTTCCGGATGATTTCCTGCTCGTAGGCGCGCTCCTGCGTCACATCGACACCCACGCCGACGGTTCCCATAACGGTGCCGTCACAGTTGTAGAGGGGGGACTTGTAACACATCAGAGTCCTCGTTTCATCCCCAGCCATGATGGTCTCCTCGGACACAAAGGTCTGCTTCGTGCTCATGACCTGGTGCTCCGATTCGATGCAGGCGGGATCGTCCTCCTCCACATCCCAGATATAGGCGTGCCGGCGTCCCTGCACCTGTTCCTTGGTCTTGTTGACGGCATGACAGAAGCTGTTGTTCACCTTCTCATGGACGCCGTCTTTATCTTTATACCAAACCAGATTAGGCACGTTGTTGATCGTTGCCTCCAGAAAGTGGCTGCTCTCCCAGAGATCTTTGCTCATTTTGCACGTCTCCTGCCATCTCAGGAAACGGAAGCGGAGTTCCTCGTCGGACATAGGCATGATCCAGACGTCGTTGATATCCTTTAACGCCGGTTCTGCACAGAGAGACTGCATCTGTTTTTTGTCCGCAAGAAAAATAACCTGCGCGTCTTCGCGGCGGTTTTGCAGTAAAATCTGCAGCGCGGACGGCATGTTCATACGAGACAGATCGGCTATGATGACGTCCGCCTTTGCGGACAGGGAAGCCTCCGCCTCGTCACTTTCGGAAAAAATATGGGTAAAATGCTCAAGAGCGGGCATCTTCTTGATCACGTCAAAAGCGTGGCAGGGATGCCCTGCGAAATAAATATGGAGACTGCAAGTATACATATCTGTTTCCCTCTGCCCATGTAAATTTTGTTGGTTATTTTCATTCTAACAAGCCTGCAAATTTGTGTCAATATGGGAAAGGGTTTGAAGAAAATTTCGTATTTGCAAAAATATCGGTTATTTGGATCCTAAGCGGTCAAAGATCAGATCGTAGCCGTCGTTTCCGTAGTTCAGGGAGCGGTTGACCCGGCTGATGGTGGCGGTTGACGCGCCGGTTTTCTCCGCAATTTCGAGATATGTCCGATGCTGCTTCAGCATAGACGCCACCTCAAAGCGCTGGGATAGGGATAAAAGCTCGTTGACGGTGCACAGATCCTCAAAGAAATCATAACATTCATCCTGTGTCTGCAGGCAGAGGACAGCTTGAAAAAGATGGTCAACAGCGTCGGTTTTGAGTTTTTTATTCATAGATCCTCCAATCTGTATCTGCAAAACGCTTTCATACGTTAAAACTTTACGATCTTTATGTATGAATATACCACGGTTACGCAATTTTGTAAACCGTTTCACAGATTTTGAACGAGATAAAATACTTGTCATGCACATGTGAAAAATATATAATAGGAGTCAAAGGAAGGCGGAAGGTGCGGAAGATGACGATCAATATAGAGGATTTGTTGAACAGTATTCAGGGTAGTCTGGACAGGATCGAATATATCAAGGCGGAGGATATTCCCGATATTGATCTCTATATGGATCAGGTGACGACGTTTATCCAGTCTCATTTGAAAAATACGACGAGGGATCCGGCTTCCGACAAGATTCTGACCAAGACGATGATTAATAATTACGCAAAGAACAACCTTCTTCCGCCGCCTGTAAAAAAGAAATACTCAAAGGATCATGTGCTTCTTTTAATTTTTATCTACTATTATAAGGGGATATTATCAATTAGCGATATTCAGGAGCTTTTAGAGCCGATTACAAATCGCTTTTTTCAGAACGGAGAGGCGTATGATCTTTCCCGTGTCTACGAAGAGGTCTTTGGATTGGAGCGGGAGCAGACGGATGTATTAAAGGCAGATGTGGATGAGAAGTTCAGGATTGCCCAGAAAACCTTTGATGATGCGCCCGCAGAAGATCGGGACTTTCTGAAATTTTTCTCCTTTATCTGCATGTTAAGCTTTGATGTTTATGTCAAGAAGCTGTTGATTGAAAAGATGATCGACGGCTTTGCGGACATACGCGGCAAAGATACAAGAAAAAAGAGAAAGGCGCAGGAGGAAGAGTAAAATGGGAATGATTCAGACATTTGAGGATCTGACGATCAAAGGTTTCGATGTGAAGGAAGGCATCAGGCTGTGCGGGGACGACGAGGAAATCTACATGGAAGTGCTCTGGGCGGCAATGGAGGAGGGAAAGGAGAAAATTCCTCTGATCCGCAGCGTTTACGATGCGAAGGACTGGGAGCGTTACCGTATCGAGGTGCACGGGCTGAAAAATGCCATGAAATCCATCGGAGCCACCTATCTGTCCCAGCTTGCCGCGGAACAGGAAGCTGCGGTGAAGGTGGAGAACTACTCGGTGATGAAAGTAGGGGTGGAGGAGATGCTGACCCAGTATCAGTTTGTGGTGGACGCCTTGAAAGAGCTTTTGGGAGAATCGTAATTTACACAATGAGGTTTACATAACACATTCAACGCCCGGCGGAGCAGCCGGGCGTCTCTTACTTACATGTCTTTACTGAGTGTTACTGCAAGACTTTCTTTGCGAAGGAGGTGTCAACCAGGTCGGCGTAGGGGACTCTGCCGTCCAGTTCTCCCGCTTCCTCCAAAATATTTTCCAACAGGGTGAAACTGTCTTCCGAGAAAACAAGATCTGATTTCCATGTGTCCTGCGCGGCATAGCGGCTGACGATCGTCTCTATGGTGGTAAGATCCGTCTCCGCGAACTGAGGAGCGATCACCTTGGCGATCTCCGCGGGCGTGTGGGTCTGTACATAGTCCATGCCTTTCTGCAGGGCGCGGGTGAAGGACTCGATCACAGCGGGGTTTTTCTCGATATAGCTCTTTCTGGCGGAGAAGGCGGTGTAGGGCACATAGCCGGAATCTTCGCCGAGGGAGGCAACGACGTAGCCGTCGCCCTTCGCCTCAAGGGAGGTGGCGTGGGGCTCGAACTCAACAGAAAAATCCCCCTGCCCGCCCGAAAATGCGGCTGCGGTGGAACCGAAGTCGATACTCTGGTCGATGGAAAGGTCGTTTGCAGGATCGATGCCGTTCTTCTTTAAAATGTACTCGAATACCATTTCAGGCATACCGCCAGCACGACCGCCCAGCACGTCTTTGCCGATTAGCATATCCCATGTGAAGTTTTCAATGGGTTCTCTGGAGACGAGGAAGTTGCCGGCGCGCTGGGTCAGCTGCGCAAAGTTCACCGCGTAGTCGGATGCGCCTTCCTTGTAGGTGTAGATCGTGCTCTCGCTTCCCATAAAGCCGATATCCGCCTCCCCCGTTAAGAGCGCGGTCATTGTCTTGTCGGCGCCGAAGCCGGTGATCAGTGTCAAGTCAATTCCCTCGTCAGCGAAATATCCTTCCTCGATCGCGACGTACATGGGCGCATAGAAGATGGAGTGCGCCACCTCGTTCAATACCACGGGCGTTTTGCCGGAAGATGCGGGAGCGCTCTCGCCGGGCGCATTTCCGCAGCCCCAGAGGACGCCCGCAAGCAGGAGCGCCGAAAGTATGATACTGCCTGTTTTTTTCATGTTCCTCCTCGGATTGCCGCATTCTTCGTGCAATCCATAAAAGACATTTTACTATAGTCTATGCGGAAGAGAAAAAAGTGCTTTTCTTTTTCGGGATAAAATGGTATACTGGTTAAGTCGTAAGTATGCAGGCGTAGTTCATCGGTAGAATACAAGCTTCCCAAGCTTGGGAGGGGGGTTCGATTCCCCTCGCCTGCTCTCACAAAATAAGGCGTGGAAATGCCTTATTTTTTTGCGCGATAAGCAGAGCCGGAAGGCGCACGAAACAGATGCCATGCTTGCATGAGCAGATGGTTCGGGAGACTTACGGCGAGCAACGCGAACGAGAAACGCGAAGCGTTTCGAGTCTGCTTATGCAAGTGAGCAGAGCCGGAAGGCGCACGAAACAGATGCCATGCTTGCATGAGCAGATGGTTCGGGAGACTTACGGCGAGCAACGCGAACGAGAAACGCGAAGCGTTTCGAGTCTGCTTATGCAAGTGAGCAGAGCCGGAAGGCGGGAGGGTACAAGAGAAATGTGGATCTGGCTGGTTTTATTGTACGGAGTCCTAAAGGGCGTGCGTGAGATCGTCAAGAAAAAGGCTTTGGAGAAAAACTCTACCATAGAGGTACTGTTTATGTACACTTTCCTGTCTTTTGTTATGGTTTTGCCGTCGGCAGGGGTGTCAATGGGTGTGGAGCCACGCTTTTATTTTTATGTGGCAATGAAGTCTTTCGTCATTTTTCTCGCATGGATGTGCAGTTTTCGGGCGATCAAGAGAATGCCTATCAGCCTGTACGGCGTGCTCGACCTGTCCCGGGTACTCTTTGCCACCATGCTTGGCGTGATTGTATTGCAGGAGACACTGGGAACCTTTCAGATAGTCGGTCTGCTTTTCGTGTCGGCGGGACTTCTTCTATTAAAATACCACCCGAAAAGCGTGAGGGAAGCGGCGAGAAGCGCGGGGGAGTCCGTGGAGATCAAGTATGTGGTGATGGCGTTTGTCTCCTGCCTGTTGAACGCGGTCTCGGGGCTGCTTGACAAAATTCTGATGAAGGATATCACCAGCTCCCAGCTGCAGTTTTGGTATCTGCTGTTTTTAACCTTGTTTTATCTGCTTTTCATTCTCATTTCCCGTACGCCCATGAACTGGAAACGGGCGGTCTGCAATAAGTGGGTGTGGCTCTTAAGCCTGCTGATCGTCATTGCGGATCGGGCGCTGTTTGTGGCGAACGGCATGGAGGGAAGCCGCGTTACCATGATGACGCTCTTAAAGCAGGCAGGCTGCGTGGTGACGATCCTCGCCGGGCGGTTTTTATTTAAGGAAAAGAACACGACGCACAAGCTGGTCTGCGCCGTCATTATCATAGTAGGAATTGTGATCGGGGTGAGATAGCAGAGCGGAAACAATGCCCGGCATGTTCCAGATAGTCGGATTATGTAAACCAAAGTCAAACAAAGTATACCATAAAAACGACAATGTATGCCACAAAGGCTCCGGATGGGCATATGGGTATTGTAGTACCATGATTTCATATGGTATACTAAGCCATAATTTTGCATTTTTATACATACATAATACTACTAAATACTGCGTACATACGGAGGGACGGAAGATGGAAAAAAATGGTGTATTTAATGGTGCAAAGGCAATGAACAAGATAGCGATAGCCTGTCATACGGTGATCGTGGCGGTGCTGGAAGCCGCATATCTGGTCGAGGTGTTAAAGGGCAGCAGAACCATCGGATATTATGCGGTGTTTTCTATGATTGCGGTTTTGCCGGTGGCGGTTGAATTTATCCTTTATCGGCGAAAACCGGAGGATACGCGTCTGAAATATTTGATCGGTGTGATGTACAGTCTGTTTTATGTTTTTGTAGTGTTTACCACGGTGAGTATGGTGGCGTTCACCTATATCATACCGCTCTATATGGTGCTGGTTCTCTATTCGGACGTGAAGCTTTGCGCGTGGGTGTCAGGTTTCGGTCTTGTTTCTAATCTGGTGTTTCTGGGATGGCAGGGAGCGATGGGGACCCTGGACGGAGCGGATATGGCAAGCTATGAGATCCGGGTGGCGCTTCTGTTGCTTGTGGCGATTTTCCTCTGTCTTTCCACAAAGACACTGGAAAAAATCAATACTGGAAAGTTGGAGGAACTGGATCGGGAGAAGGATAATGTTTCCGACCTGCTCGACAAGGTGATGCGGATCTCCGGGCAGATGTCCGACGGGATTCTCGACGTGGCGGGACAGATGCGCGAGCTGGGGAGCGCGGTGTCGGAGACGAGAAACGCTATGCAGGAACTTTCCTCCGGCACCAATGAGACGGCGGAATCTATTCAGAACCAGCTCGGAAAGACAGAGGAGATTCAGAACCATATTGGTCAGATGGCGGACGTGATGGAGGCGATCACGCAGCACATGGCGGAGACGAAGGACAGTGTGCGGATCGGCAGGGAGAACTTGCAGACGCTGACAACACAGATGGAGCATTCCGAGAAGTCGGGAACCCGTGCCGTGGAGGAGATGAAGGAGCTGGCGGAGCATACCGCCAATATGCAGACCATTATAGATATGATCACAAACGTGGCGAGCCAGACCAGCCTGCTTTCCCTGAACGCAAGTATCGAGGCGGCGCGCGCCGGTGAGGCAGGAAAGGGCTTTGCCGTCGTGGCGACGGAGATTTCCAACCTGGCGAATCAGACTCAGAGCGCGACGGTGGATATCACGGATGTGATCCGCAGTGTTTCGGATAAACTGAAGATTGCTGCCGGCACGGTGGAAGAGCTGATGGAGAGCAACCGCAGGCAGAGCGAGTCCGCCGTACATGCGGCTGACAGCTTTGAGAAGATTGCGACGGACACCGAGCAGGTGGATGAGCAGAGCAGGCGGCTTGACAGTTCCGTGAAGCAGCTGGCAGAGGCTAACCGGGTGATCGTGGAGAGCATTCAGACGATTTCTGCGATTATGCAGGAAGTGTCCGCGCATTCGCAGGAGACATTCCGGGTGAGCGAGAACAATACGAAGATTGTGGGAGAAGTGGACAGACTGGTGGAGGGTCTGAGCGATCAGGCAAAGCAGCTTAACCAGAGCAGGAATTGAATTTTACAGCAAGTGAAAAGTCCTGAACTGTTACATTGAAACTTCATGGATTTTAAGATATACTAGATATACTGATAAGATGAATGATAGAAAAACGGAGGGTAAAATGGGATTTTTGAAGAATCAGTTTTCAAGTGTTATCGAGTGGAATGAGAACGGTGCGGGCGTTTTGTTTTATAAGTTTCAGAATCAGGAGATCAAGAAAGGCTCCCGTCTGATTATTCGTCCGGGGCAGGATGCGATTTTCCTGTATAACGGCAGGGTGGAAGGTATTTTCGTGGAGGACGGCGATTACGATATCGAGTCCGACATCATTCCTTTCCTCACTACATTAAAGAGTTTCAAGTTCGGTTTCAGTACGCCGCTTCGCGCGGAGGTGCTCTTCATCAACACGAAGGAGCTTCTGGTGAAATGGGGTACGAAAAACGCGATCAATCTGCCCGCGCCCGGGCTTCCCGGCGGTATGCCGATTCGCGCTTTCGGCGCGTTCAACTGTCGTGTGGCGGCGCATGATGTGCTGATTGAAAAGCTTGCCGGCATCAGACAGACGTATACCGTTGGGGACGTGAAGGAGCGTATCATTGCGAGTCTTGACCAGCTTCTTATGAGCTGGATCAGCAAGGAAGGCAGGGATATGTTCAACCTGCAGGCGGATGCGAGAAATATTGCCAAGGGCATTGAGGGCGAACTGGACGCGGATATGCGGACGCTCGGCATTGCAATTTCAGGCTTTACGATTGAAAGCTTCTCCTACCCGGAAGAGATCCGGAAGATGCAGGAGAAGGCGGCGGCGCAGTCCATGGTGGGCGATATGAACAAGTACACCCAGATGGCGGCGGCGGATTCCATGGGCAAAGGCGGCGGCAGCGGCGCGGGCATGGCGTCCGATATGGTCGGTCTGCAGATGGGCATGGCGATCGGTCAGCAGATGGTGAACCAGATGAATATGGGCGGTCAGAACGGGGCGCCTCAGACGCAGGGACAGCCCTCGGCGCAGAACGGACAGGGACCGAAATTCTGCCCGAACTGCGGCACGCCGACTACAGGGTCTAAATTCTGTGGCAACTGCGGCACGCAGCTTTTATGATTCTGCAAAGAGATATTTTCAGCCGCTCGCGGTGGACACGACAGGAGTATGCATGACATGTTCCTGGCTGCAGGAAAGACGGAGGATATAAAGCCGGATAAACATATGGAGAAATTGAGGGCAATATAGAGTATGAGTATATACGACACTTTGAACGAGCGGCAGAGGCAGGCGGTCATGCAGACCGAAGGTCCTGTCCTGATTCTGGCGGGCGCGGGTTCCGGCAAGACCAGAGTTTTGACGCATAGGGTGGCATACCTGATCGACAGGGCGGGTGTGGCGCCCTATCATATTTTGGCGATCACATTCACCAACAAGGCGGCGGGGGAGATGCGGGAACGCGTGGACAAGATCGTGGGCTTCGGCGCGGAGCAGATCTGGGTTTCCACGTTCCACTCCACCTGCGTGCGGATTTTGCGCCGCTACATAGACCGTCTCGGGTACGACAATCATTTTACGATTTACGATACCGACGACCAGAAAGGCATTATGAAGGAAGTCTGCAAGAAGCTGCAGATCGACACGAAGATGCTCAAGGAGCGCACGATCATGAGCGCCATCTCCTCCGCAAAGGACGAACTGATCGACCCGCAGGAGTACGAGATGCAGAATGGTTACGACTACAACGGCGGCAAAATCGCCAAGGCGTACCGGGAGTATCAGGCGACTTTGAAAAAAAATAATGCGCTGGATTTCGACGATCTCATCATGAAGACGGTGGAACTTTTCAAGGCGGACGCCGAGGTGCTTTCTTCCTATCAGGACAGATTCCGCTATATTATGGTGGACGAGTATCAGGACACCAACACCGCCCAGTTTGAGCTGATAAGGCTTTTGGCGGCGGGGCACAGGAACCTGTGCGTGGTGGGAGACGACGACCAGTCGATCTACAAGTTCAGAGGGGCGAATATCCGCAACATTCTCGATTTTGAGAAGGTATACCCAGATGCCTTTGTGGTCAGGCTGGAACAGAATTACCGATCCACCCAGACGGTGCTTGACGCCGCCAATGCCGTGATCAAAAATAACACGCGGCGAAAGGAAAAGGCGCTCTGGACGGATCAGGGCGAGGGAGCGCGCATCGGTTTCCGGCAGTTTGACACTGCCTATGAGGAGGCGGAATACATTGCCGGGGATGTGGCGAGAAAGAAGAGAAAGGGACAGTTCTCCTACGGGGAGTGCGCCGTGCTCTACCGCACCAATGCGCAGGCGCGTCTTCTGGAAGAGCGGTTTATTATGGAAGGCATACCATACGATGTGGTCGGCGGCACAAACTTCTATTCCAGACGGGAGATCAAGGATGTGCTCGCCTATTTGAAAACCATCGACAACGGCAGGGACGACGTGGCGGTGAAGCGCATCATCAATGTGCCCAGACGCGGCATCGGCGCGGCAACCATCGTGCGGGTGCAGGAGTATGCGGATGAGAGAAATATCAGTTTCTTTGACGCGCTCACGGAGGCGGACCAGATTATGACGATCGGCAGGAGCGCGGGGAAGCTGAAGCCTTTTGTGACCATGATACAGAGTTTTCGCAGCAAGCAGGAATTTTACAGTTTGGAAGAATTGGTGAAGGATGTGCTTGATCTGACGGGCTATCTGAAGGAACTGGAGGAGTCCGATGAGGAGGACGCGGAGGACCGCGTGGAGAATATAGAGGAACTGGTCAGCAAAGTGGTGGCATATGAGGAGGAAAATGACGAGCCGACTTTGAGCGGGTTTCTGGAAGAAGTGGCGCTGGTGGCGGATATCGACCGGGTGGACGGCGACGGCGATCGGGTGCTTCTGATGACCCTGCACAGCGCGAAGGGACTGGAGTTCGGGCATGTCTATCTGGCGGGCATGGAGGACGGCGTGTTCCCGAGCTACATGACGATCACCTCGGACGACCCCATGGAGATCGAGGAGGAGAGGCGGCTTGCCTACGTGGGCATCACCAGGGCAAAGGAGGAATTGACACTCACCTACGCGAAACAGCGCATGATCCGGGGGGAGACGCAGTACAATCCGATCAGTCGCTTTGTGCGGGAAATCCCGCCGATGCTTCTGGACGGCACGCCAGCGCCGGTTAAGAAGCGGATGGATGAAGTCTATGAGGAGGACTCGCAGGAGCGTAGCCTTCTGAGGACGAAGCCTTACGGGGCGGCAAAATCTTTCACGGAACCCGTCAAGCCTTATGCCGCTGCGCCGAGCGCGTACACGGAGAGAAAGAAGGCTTACGCGGCGCCGAAAAAACGGGGTGTCGGAAAAGCTCCGGTTACGGTGGGCGGCAATCCCTTCGGATCGGGGAATGCGCCATCCGGCAGGGCGGCAGAGCCAGCGGTTCCCGGCAGGATCGGCTACGGGGAAGGCGACAGAGTGCGCCACGCCCGCTATGGCGAGGGCACGGTCTTAAAGATTGAACCCGGTCCAAGGGACTCTCAGGTGACGGTCGTTTTTGACGAGGCGGGACAGAAGATTATGTACGCGGGATTCGCCAAGCTGCAGAAGGTCTGAGTCCGAAAAGATATTTTTGTCTGTTGGTATAAAATTTACAGAATTTTCATAAAATAAGATATTCAGATATAGTAAAATCTGAAAAGACGTGGTATACTATACGCGATGGCAATGAGCCGTGCGCACGGCTCAGATTTATGGGAAAGAGAGGGCTACAGGATGAGCAAGAAAGAGATTTTGAATAAATTGGATGAGATCATGGACAATGCCGGTGTGAACGAGTTTTTCGGCAGGAAACATGAGGAGGAGAAGAAAAACAGCATTTTATGGATATTCGCCGTGATCGGCGCTATTGCGGCGGTGGCTGCGATTGCGTACGCCGTTTACCGTTACCTGACGCCCGACTATCTGGAAGATTTTGAGGACGATTTCGATGATGATTTCGACGACGACTTTTTCGAGGATGAGGATGACGACGAGGACACGGGCGTATAAAATTTTTCGTTGAGAAAATTGTGGGACCGGCGGGAGATGAAAGTTTCCCGGCGGTCCTATTTGCGCGTATAAGCAGAGTCAGAAAGCGGCAGAGACAGGATGCATGCTTGCATGCGAGACTGTCTGTGACGATTTATGACGAGCAACGCGAGTGAGAGATGCGAAGCATCTCGAACTGCTGCTTATACGCGCATGCGAGGAGAGAGTCAGAAAGCGGCAGAGACAGGAGGGTACGATGAAAAAAGGACAGATCATAGAGGGCGTCGTGGAGCGCATGGATTTCCCGAACAGGGGGATCGTAGTCTGCGAGGAGGGCGTCTGCACCGTAAAGAACGCCCTGCCGGGGCAGAAGGTTCGTGCCGCCGTCAATAAGGCGAGAAACGGGAGATATGAGGGAAGACTTTTAGAAGTGATGGAGCCTTCCCATTTGGAGACGGGAAGCCCCTGCCCTCATTTTGGGAGCTGCGGCGGCTGTACTTACCTGTCTTTTCCCTATGAGGAAAGTCTGAAAATTAAGGAGGGACAGGTGCGGCGGCTGCTTGCGCCGGTGCTTCAAAAGCAGGAAGGGGAATGCTTGTTTGAGACGGCAAAGGCGTCCCCGGAGGTTTTTGGCTATCGTAATAAGATGGAGTTTACCTTCGGGGATGAGGTGAAAGACGGACCGCTTTCTCTCGGAATGCATAAGCGGGGAAGCTTTTATGACATCGTGTCCGTGACGGACTGTCAGATTGTGGACGAGGATTATCGGAAAATTCTGCGCTGCGTCAGGGATTATTTTGAGAAACTGCGGCAGCAGGGCGTGGACGTGTCCTTCTATCACAGGCTGCGGCATACCGGATATCTGCGGCATCTTGTGGTGCGACGGGCGACGAGGACAGGAGAGATTCTGGCGGCGCTTGTGACGACGTCGCAGGTGCCCGGGCAGACTGCGGAAGAAGGATCGGGCGCGCTGGCAGGGATGCGGGAGAGCGGTACATGCGGACAGGTTGTGCGGGCGGATCAGAGCGTCTTATCAGAGAAGAACGGGATTGAAAACGAGATTCTGCATGGTTTGAAGAAACGTCTGCTGGCGCTGCCCCTCGACGGGGAGATTGTGGGTATTCTGCATGTGAGAAACGATTCCGCGGCGGATGTGGTGCATAGCGATGAGACGACGGTTCTGTACGGGCGGGATTATTTTTACGAGGAACTTCTGGGGCTGCGCTTCAAGATTTCGCTGTTTTCGTTTTTCCAGACGAACAGTCTCGGGGCGGAGCTACTCTACAGCACGGCGCGGGAGTATGTGGAAGGACACGCGCCGGACAAGATCGTGTACGACCTCTACAGCGGTACCGGCACGATCGCCCAGCTCATGGCACCCGTGGCTAAGAAGGTGATCGGCGTGGAGATTGTGGAGGAAGCCGTGGAGGCGGCAAGGAAGAATGCGGAACTCAATGGTTTACATAACTGTGAATTTATTGCCGGGGATGTGCTGAAGGTGCTGGACGGGATCGAGGAAAAGCCGGATGTGATCATTTTGGACCCGCCCCGGGACGGCGTGCACCCGAAGGCGCTCACGAAAATCATAGATTACGGCGTGGAGCATATTCTGTATATTTCCTGTAAGGCGAGCAGTCTCGCGCGGGATCTGGAGGTCTTTTTGGCGAGGGGGTATAGGACCAAGAGGTGTGTTGCGATCGACCAGTTTCCTTGGACGGCGGGGGTGGAAACATGTGTCCTTTTGTCGCGTAAAAAATCAGGAGGCAAATCCACTAAAATTGAGATAGAAATTGATTTAAGTGAAGCGGATAGGCGGGAATGCATTGGCACCGCTACCTATCAAGAGATTAAGGACTACATTTGGGAGCATTATCAAACGAAAGTTTCTCATTTGTACATAGCACAAATCAAGAAAAAGTGTGGTCTTGATGTAGGCGAGAATTTCAATAAACCCAAGACAGAGGGAAACAAAGTTCCAAACTGTCCACCAGAGAAAGAGAGGATGATTATAGAAGCACTGGAATATTTTGGTATGATAAATAAAGAGTAGATCGCAAACTCCCTGAATGGCAAGGTTCAGGGAGTTTCAGTATTTTTGATTTCTTCTATTTGGAAATGAGGTATGGATGAAATTGTTTTGCAAAAAGCCCATATTTTATATAAATGAATATCACCATATTTATCGTTGCAGTTCATCTTCATTTTAAAACAGCAATTATCTTCTGTAAGAGCAGGATTGCCCAAATAGATAGTAGCCTTATCGTTTGCCTGAATTGTATCAAGATGAATGGCTGATTTTTTGTCCCACAAAACTTCTTTGCTGTTTGAGAGGATTTTCACATCAAATAATACAATATCGTTAGCAATGTTTTCCGAAATATTTTCTATATCTAGTTGCATTTTTTGTATGTTTCCCTGACTTCCAACATGTCTTAATCTGAATCTTGGCATATTGCTTTCACGTTCTCTTTGCTCCAATAGTTCAGCTCTTTTGTCTGATTCTTGCTTGATGATTTGATTTTGATATAAGGATAAGGCACCCAAAATAACTGTTCCTAAAAATGCAAGAATTGAACCATAGTAACTCAATAATTCTCCTGCAGACCATTCAGCAACGAAGAAGTCAACATTGGGATGAAGTTTAAACAGAATATGTATGATTAAGGGTACTCCAAAAATAATCATAAAAATAATAAATGCAATCAGCTTTTTATGTTTTTTCATCCAATCAAACACAATAAATCTCCCCTTTATATAAATTCATAGCCAAGCATCACATTGATTAAGTTGTAATCAATACCTGCATCTATGTATCGGCACACATCATAATCATAAATATCTGAATTTGGAAACAGTTTAAATGGGCTTTTTATGGTATATCCATTGAAATTCAGGAAGTTCTCTATTTCATTGGATGTTGGCAATCCTAAGAAGAAAGCCATTTGTAAATAAAAGTGTCGTTCCTTTACAAATTTCTTCTTGGTTGTTTTCTTGTAGTCAAACCAAGAACTACCTGTTAGTCCTTTTGCTGTTAAATAAGATGTAAATGTAACTCGCCTGTTATCCTTAATAATGAAGAAATCCCTGAAATTCAGAGTGCTATCCTTTTGCAGAGTAGTAAATATATTGTCAGTGATATCCTTTAATATGCGGAAACGTTCTTTATTTGTTTTTTGTTGTTTTAAGGTTTTATTCAAATCTTTTGTATCATATCCTACAAGATCATAATTGATATAGTAATAGAATTTCTCTCTTGCTTTAACAAGATCCACTACTGCATTTGTAAAACTGTTCTGTAAGGCATCTGTGTTAGAAGTAGAACTGTGAATCTGTGTTACATTGGCAGTATCATACAGTTTAACGAGATTATTGTATTTCTTTGTATAATCTTCGATAAGCTCAATTCTCTTTTTAATGGTGTTGATATATATTTTTCTTTTATTGTCGGAAGCATTCAGGGCATCATATTCATTGTCGTAACCATAAGCAGAAAGAAATTCATCAAGACTCATATTGTGGATAACAAGGTCATGGATAAGAGGCTCATATTTGCCCCAAATTTCGTCTCTCAGGTCTTCACATAGATAATTGTAACCTGCAATAGAAAACGGCATATTTGCCAACCTAAAGGCTCTCAAGACATCATAAAAGCACTCTTCCTTATTAAGACCTATCTTATATATTGTATTAACGAGTGAATTTAAGTCAGCATAATTTTCGGTGTATATATAATTTGCAGCATCTGTATTGATACCATGAAGTTCTTGTAAGATTTTCTGTTTTGTCATAAATACCTCTTAATTGTGAGGGAGCTTCCCTATTGATTATCTTTTCAATCCTGAAAGCAAGAAAGAAATGATAGTAATAATATAGCACAAGTCCGTAAGAATAACATTAAAAATATTTTCTTACTGAATACCCACAACGATTAGAAGAGAATATTTTTATCTAAAATGGCAGAAACGAAAGGGATGATTTTATGCACATTAAGAAATTTTATCCGAAGGATGAGAGATTCTTCAAGGTACTTGCTACCGCTGGAAATATCAGGGGTATAGATGCAAACAAGATTAATATTTCGGATACAAGGCTTAAAAATATGGTCAAAGACCATCTGATAAAAGAAATAAGCTATGTGAATCCAAAACACAAAGAAGTGGAAAGCTGTAAAAGCTACTGTTTTACCAACAAGGGAAAGCAGTTTATAAACAAAAAGTATGGAATAAACAGAACGCAATCGCCAGCAGCAATCAAGCATAACTGCAAGGTGGCTGAAACAATTTGTTCTCTGCAAAAGAGGGAAATTGATACAATCAAACCAGAGTGGGAAATAAGAGACCAAATGAAAGAAGCAATTGAACACCTCCGAGATCAAGGGGAGTTAGAGAAATATGATGAGTATATGGAGATGTTAAGGGAACAGCAATTATCTGCAATAGATTTTACATATATAAATATGCAAGGCGTTGAATCTGGAATCGAAGTTACAACAAACAGTTATTCAGATAGCGACATGGCAGGGAAAGAAATTTGTTCAGAAATTATAAATGTGCCTGTAAGCTATGTCAGTGCATAAAAAATACTCCCATCATTAAGATGGGAGATTCCAATGAGCCGCCAAGCCCATTATAACTGATAAAAAAATCCGAATGACCGCCAAGCCATTCATAACTGTACCTTTAACTAAATCAAGTGTACCACTATACTATATGCAATGTCAACTGTTTTATGCCTTGTCTTTCAGTTGTTTTTTCAGGTAATCAATTTTTCCGCTTAAAGAACTGATGACATTATCTTTTTTCTTTACAATGTAAGATAAACCTAAAATATTCAGCAATTTTGTATCCAATTCTGACATTTCGGCAGATAGTTTACATATTTTTGCAGAGATAATTCGCTCTTTGCCGATTGTTTTAATTTGCCCCAAGTCTATTGTTCCTGAAAGGGTTGCAAGTTTTCCGTTTGGATCAGTATAGGTATAAGTACCAGTAATAGGAATCTGGATATCTGGTATTGTTGCAGGACTTGTTGATATAATGGCGCAGGTAAATACTGGAGAGGAAATATTATAAGAATTGGACTGTATGATGACAACAGGACGTATTTTGTTCTCTTCACTTCCGACATTCTCTCCCAAATCAACAAAAAATACTTCGCCTCTTTTGACAGTCCAGCTTCGCTGATGCCTTTTCCCAACACAATAATACAGCTTTTTTGAATCCCATGCATTGATTCGTTGTGCTTTTCCTAATAGTTGTCTTTCTTCGTTTGTCAAATTACACCTCCGTTTTTACATATTATAGCATGGAAAGCGAAATTTGTCACTTCTTGAAAATTTTTCCTTTTTGCAGATAATAGATGACTTATTTCGATTAAACACAAAAAAGTGCAAATTTTTCGGGGGGGGGGGTACCACTAATTTGATTATGGCAAACTTATATCGCAGAAATTATTACTCATAATTTTCTTGTGGTATTTTTAGAAAGATGGCGAAATGAAAAAAAGAATTTTATCTGTTTTACTTGGATGTTCTTTATTAGTTGGAACTGTTTTTGCAAATGCTGTTTCCATTGAATTTGAAGAAATTGCTGAAACAGATTCTTTAAATTTTGAGGTGGATTCTAATATTTTATCTGAAGATATTGAATTCTCAAAAGAAGAAATCACTGAAACAAAATTTTTGCTATATAACTTTCCTAAGGCAATAAATATAGAAGAAGGAACTTTGGAATATGTAAAAACAATTGTTGGAAATTCCTATACTTCTTTCACAAAAAAGGATGAAAATAACCATTACTGGAGTCAGAATTATGGATATGAAAATATTATTTCCAACATTTTAAAAGATGCATATGCCAATCCTGAAAAATATAAGCCAATTATTACAATTGATGATTATAAAAATTGGGGTTCTATTAATGAGGAACAAGTACCATTATTTATGAATGCTTATCTACCTAAAGGCAGCATTATAAAATTTCAAATATATGGTTCTTCGTGTAGTCATATAGGTTCCTATGCTGTTGTGAAATTATCTAATGTTTCAAAGACAGAAATCCCTTATAACTCTTCAAACCAAACTAATAATATTGGAATATTAGAAATTAAAAAGGGAAATGGAGCTTTCTATGCAGATATGAATACTTATTATTATAGGATTAATGAAACAGGATATTATACAGCTTCTGCTATAGGAGTAGCATATGGTTGTTCTGTATCTGCAGGTCATGGAATATCAATTGATTCGGAATATGAAATATACCATTATAAGTATAATATTTCTTATAACTTAAATGGTGGGAATTTAATAGAAAAAAATCCATTAAACTATTATGAAGATAGTGAAGATATTATCTTAAAGAATCCCTCTAAAACAGGTTATAGATTTCTAGGGTGGACAGGAACTGATTTAAATACTTATTGTACAAATGCTATTATTCCAAGTGGCTCTTATGGAAACAGAAACTATACAGCAAATTGGGAAGCAAATCAATATACAGTTATATATATTGATAAAGATATCAATGGTAATGAAATAGGAAGAACAACCCATTTAGTAGATTATGATACACTTGTAAAAGGCTCTGATATTGGAGATGATAAAACAGACAATGCTTATTATCCTCAATATAGATATGTTTCTGATACAAGTGCAAAAGTTACTACAGATGGAGCAGTTGTTTATCGAGTATTTGAATTTTGTGAAACAAAAGCAAAGGCCAATCTCCAATGGAATGATAACAATAATGCAGATGGTTTCAGACCAGATAAGTATAAATTAAAACTAAAACAGAATGGTAAGGTAATAGATGAAATAGAATTATCTTCTGATGAAACAAATTATACATTCCCTAATCTGCCAAAATATGATTCTAATGGAAATGCTTACAAATATACCTTTGATGTAGATGCAAGCAATCGCTATCAAATAGTCTTTGATGAGGATGGTAATCTGATTGTAGAGGATTATTTACCTACAAATTTCAGTGTAACAATTCCTAAAACAATTGTTCTGGATAGAAATACAGGAAATGCAGATTATGCTGTTTCAGTAAACGGTACATTCTATTACAATGATACATTGACAGTGATTCCTGAAAGTAGCTTAACGCTTACCGATAGAAGTAAAATTTCTTCTATGCAAGCGGATATTTCGCAGCAGAAGACAGTTTTTATGAAAGAGGATGGAGTGGCAAGCGGAACAAGTGCAAATGGCAGTATTCAAGTAGATAGAAGCAACTTTGCAGGAAGCTGGAAAGGCCATTTTAACTTTGATATCAAATTTAAAATGCAGAACTAATTTTTACCTTTATAAAATTTTATTGTGGCAATCTGTTACTTAGGCAGATTGCTTTTTGCATAATAGCATCCTACCGAGCACCCAGGAATTATATAATGTCAGGATTCTTGTATAATCAGAGTACCTTAAAATTAAGGAAAACTTTAAATAGCCCAAAATGGGGGAAGGAGGTTAAATATGCCGAATGTAAACAGTGGCATCATTAAACCATCAATGAAACAGGAGATTTTTGACACTAACAGAGATTTACTTGACATTATATATTTTCTAGGAACAGGTTTTATGTTATCAGACCACATATATGCTTACGGAAAAGCAATTTATGATTTGAGCGAGAAATCAATCACAAGAAAGCTCATCAATATGTGTGGAACAGGGCTTTTGTTGGAGAAAGAAGCAACTGCAACTGGAACTAAAATCTATGTCCTATCTAAATATGTAAAATCAAAATATGAATCAAAGCCAAGTCAAAATGTATCATCTGTTAAAATCACTGAAAGAAAGTTATGGAAGAATTTTTATATGAATGAGTATATCATCCAGAGGATTGTCAGGTATCTGCTGAAAAATGAGAAAGAAATCAGCATTCAGAGAATATTGGATTTATTAGAGGAGAATTTTATTACATTCCAGACAACACAAAACAGGCAGGATGTTTTTGCATTATATGAGAAGTTCGTAAGCGCCAAATATTCCTGCGGATTTCCTGATCCTCAAGTATCACCTATAATT
>CAJURQ010000042.1 GCA_910588955.1 uncultured Lachnospiraceae bacterium | reverse complement strand
AAAGGAAGTTATGGTGTTTTTGCTTCTATAAACATCATACAAGAAAATTATGGAAGATTATTACATGACAAGCAAAGAATTTTGTGAGAGGCTGCAAATTAGTTCATCAACAGTATATCGGATGATTAAGAGCGGGATGATTCCGGCAACTAAGTTCGGACGGCGCTGGAAGATACCGAGAAGTGTATTTAGCAGTTACGACAGGGGTTCAAAAGATTATCGGCAAATTGTGGGAGGAATAAAAGGGATCAGATAATTATTCTTCTTCATCAATGTACTGTATTACATCTGATACATCGCATTTTAAAAGTTTACATAATTGATTGATTGTGTTGGTAGAAACACTATTCCCTTTTTGGATCGAGTAATAAGTGGCTCGTGAAAATCCCATCTTTTCAAGTCTGTACGAGGATATTTTTCGTTCTTTCATTGTCTTAAACAGAGGAGCGTAGCTTATCAATGCAAAAATCTCCTTTACTGGATTTTCTTTCATTGTATGAGGGGGGAATCTGCTTGACTATGTATGAATATCCGAGTATAATATGCAAAGATATGTATGAGTATTCATACATATGCTAGATAGAAACAAATGACGAATGGGGAGGGAAATATGGGTACAAAAGATCGGGATGCATTAAAGCTGACATCTATGGCTCCGTTAGATGATGGGGGAAGAAAGTACAATATTATATATTTTATTGCTGTCGTAGTCGGCATATTGCTCGGTATTTTCGCTGGCAATGGAATAACAAGCATCGTAGTTGCAACTTTAATGGCGTTAATTGTCGCATTGGTGATAAAAAATAGCATACTTGACTTCAAATGGAAAGGACTCAGACAGCAAAAATTTTTACTTGAGAAAAGAGTGCCTTATGACTTTTTGATCCATCATTTGATAACGCAGCTATCATCATTAAATTTTCAAGTCGAGAAGGGAGCGGATGGAAGTCCCGTATTGACTCGTAAGAAAATGATATACGATATTGAATACGGCGAAGATAATACATTCACTATTTATTGGAGAAAATCTCTTGTTAATGCGGTTTTTGACTTCAAGACGTCGATTTACCATTATAGAAACACGGTAGCGGATATGGGAATCATTGGCTATGCAGTGCAGACAATTTGCTGTGAGAATGCGTTTGGTGTCGGGCAGCAGAATTTGCAAAACAATACACAGTCAGGCTTTGCATCAGATGTGCAGGGAAATCCTCCAATCCGCAGTGATAATTCAAATAACGGTCAGAACATTCCAGAACAAGAAAATATAGCCGCTAATGAAATGAATGCCGTGCAAATGAATCAAAATCCCTATGTGGGATATGCACGGGCAAATATACAGGATAAAAGAAAACATACGGGAGTATTTGTTGCGATTGCTATAGTTGCCTTTGTAGTTTTGGCTGGGGGATACTGGCTGGCAACTTTATCAGATGAAGAATCGCTTGAGTTGGAAGATGATAGAGAAGGGCAGTTTGAAGCCGATTTGGGGGAGGAAAATATAAATAAGGATACTGAGTATGTTCAGAATGATTTGTTTTATGGACTCAATGAAGCTGTTTCGTTTGAGCTAAAGAATGGAGGGCAGATAAGCGTTACGTTTACAAAGTATGGGGAGAAAGAAGATACTGCATATATCCACTATGAAATAGAAAATATAGGCAATACTGCCGTAACGGTCGGTGAATCCATGTTCAGCGTATATGCAAATGACTATGCAGCTGAGTTAAACTTTGGAGCAAACACTATATATGAAGAAACCATATCTGTAGGGAGAAAAGTAAGTGGGACGTTATACCCTAATATGCTTTTAGATAAAGTGAAAAGATTGGAGATCGAATGCGGAGACGTGATTTTTTTATTAAGAGATACAAGCGCTGTTGATGCAATGCTTGGTACATATTATCGTCAATATGAAGAGGACGGTAATATTGTTGTTGATGAGATCAAGTTATACAGAGAAGTGTATAATAATGACGGGTTAGCGATATCGGCAAGACAACATATAGATTTTGGAAATGACTATGATTATGACTACGATTATAACAGTTGGGTTTTTGAATTACATAGCGATAGGATAGAGTTTATCAATCATAGTGCCAATCCAGAAGGATTGACAGTGTATTATAGCCCAAATCCCAGAGAAGAAGGAATCGATGTGGTAGAGTCAGAGGTTTCTGAGATTGAGGATATGTTCACAGGGCATTATGAATGGACAGACAATATTCAGGCAGTGTATGAGACGATTGAAAATGATAAACAACCTGAACAAAGCGCCATGTCGAGCGAAGGAGACTTTGACAGTGAAGTACAAGGTTTTTCATACCAGCCAAACGGAAATAATGATTACTTAGGAGCATATTCATCGATAATAGAAGATGTTGTAGCGTCGTATGGTGAATATTGCGAATATACCTTATATGACTTGGATGGGGATGGGATCAAAGAATTGATCACGTCAGTGGGAACTTGTGATGCAGACTGGTCAAATGT
Source organism: uncultured Lachnospiraceae bacterium (assembly GCA_910588955.1). GTDB lineage: Bacteria > Bacillota > Clostridia > Lachnospirales > Lachnospiraceae > UBA3282. Next base: position 23,134 of record CAJURQ010000042.1, on the reverse strand, counting down.
TGTGTATACACTGGAAGATGGCTATGTATCAATGATTGGAGATTTTTACGGTTTGGTAATGCTTTATGTGGCAGAGGATGGCAACGGGCTGTATGCGGTGTCTGGTGGTATGGAGTACCAGAATATAGATCAGATTACGAAAAATGGCAATCAGCTACAGGTTGAAACGATAATGAGTGGAGAAATCGGAGTAGAAGAGGATTATTATTCAAATGATAATCCGGTCAGTTTTAATAGGGTGACAGATGATTCTTTACTCAGACAATAAACGATACATGCTTTTCTGGTTACAGAGAAGAATAATAAAAAGAAATCATGGAGAAAGGAATGAGGTACTGGAGATGGATGTCAAGGAGATTTTACAAACAAAAGAAGGAAGGGTCAGCTTTTTAAAGGGCTTAATCCGGCTGGCGAATGCAGATGGTATTGTTGATGAAAGTGAGTTCGCTTTTTACAGGCAGGCGGCTGTCGCATTAGAATTGGGCGAGGAAGAAATATTAGCTTTGGAAAAAGTAAAGAGTGAAGGGCAAGAAATTACGCTCGCATTTGGAACAGACAGGGAAAAGATGTTTTTCTTGATACAGGCGGTGCAATTATGCTGGGTAGATAATAATTACTCGGAAGCAGAACAGAAAGAATTGCGTAATATATGCCAGCAAATTGATATCTCGGAAGAAGCATTGAGAGAGGTTGAGGAATGGGCGCGGGAAGGTGTGGAATGGAATAAGCGTGGCGAAGCTTTGCTGGAACTTCACTAAAAATGATAGGAGGATATAGGTATGGGATTCGGGAAATGGGTTTTAGGTGGTGTATGCGCGGTAGGGGCAGTTGTGGCTGCGCCGGTGGTATTGCCGGCAGCAGGCTTGGCTATTGCAGCAGCTCCAGCAACTGGTGCTATTGGATTGTCCGTTGGAAGCGCATTGATGGGAGTGTCGGCGGGAACGGCTGCTGCGGCGGCGGGAGCTGCCGGAGTGGCAGTAGGAGCAGCGCAGGAAAAGAAACGGGAGGAGGCATACGATAAGGGGAGACGTGATGGCAATGTGTCGGCTTCCAAAGAGTATGAAGAAAAATATCAGAAACAGGAGAAAGTTTTTAAAGCGAAAATCAAAGAATATATGGATAAAATCAATGGATTAAAAGAGCAGTTAGCCAGCTATAAGGAAGAGTCGGAGTTGACAGAAGAAGAAATCAGAGAAAGAGATCAATATGAATTGGAGCTGCTTGAGTATATTAAGAAGTTGGAGGAAGAACTCAGCGGGGAGGATAGTAGTACGACTGCATGGGTGTCAGAATACATATGTGATGCCAGAAATTTTGTTTCAGCATTTGGTTAAGTTCAGAAAGTGTGAAAAATATGGGATACGAAGACTTCCTAAAACGGAGTATGGAAATGCGGAGGCGGTCGGCGGCTTCTTTACAGGAAAGACAGGCACTCTTGGATGATATGGATTCCACACTGAAAGATGCAGAAACGATTATAGGGCATATGCAGATGATAGCAGATGAGTCAGCCCGTGTAGCGGAGGTGGCGGCTAACGCAGAGCAGATTCTGGATGAAATCGACGAGAAGTTTGAAAAATATACCGGATTAAACAAACTGGATGTTTCATTCTTGTTTCTGGCAGTTGCTTTACAGGTGGTGCGCCAGTATACGCTTACAAAATTTCCGGAGAGACTGGATGACCAGACGGCGGCGAATAACACAATAGGACATGGAGAGGAGCATTCTAACCGAAAACACAAATATTATAATCCATCCTTGATAGAAATTTGTGGCTCCAAAAAACTAAAAATACCACCTTGCCCGGTTCCGTTTGACGCTAATATTGGAGCTAATGGAGCATTAAGAGGTGGTAAACAGATGGGACATCGTGTAACTGCAATCGGGCATGATCCTATTCTGGGATTGGTTTTTGGAACTGCCAATATTGCGACTTCCACATTGACGAATAAGGATTTACAGTCTTATCATATTTATACAAATGATATGGGGCGTGATTATTTTAGAAACAAAGCGAATACGGGACTTGTGCTCTCCAAGACTAAGGATAAACTTCTGCATGAAGGGTTGGAGGGAAAGGAAAAGGTAGGGGCATCACTGCTTAAAGAGATCATACATTTACGTTCTGATATATATACAATGAACAGCCTTCCATTACCCATTGTGACAGTGATTGACGCAGGACTGGCGGCAGAACTGGCACAGAGAGGGCTGGACATGGCGAATATTGTTACGGTGGGAAGGCAGATGACCTTTTCTGTTTTTATCAACACGATGATTTCTATGTTGCATGGACTGTTTTATGATGAGAGTGTGGAATACAGTAGAAGGGTATATGAGGTAAGGACCAGAAAAATATTGAGTTATTCCAATTTTATTGTAAGTGTAAGTAATCTAATCTATGTAGGCGCCAATATTTCACTTGGAAATGAAAGTGCATGGAAGCGCCTGGATATAGGTGGACTGGCAGTGACGCTCTATAGGATTGTTACGGATGCTAAATTTATCAGACAGGTAAAGCGGGAGTTTATAGAACAGGAATTTTTTGCACAGATCAGGGGCAGTGAATATGATTTCGATATATCATAGCACTTATAAGAACTGCCTAATATCAAAATATATATTATTCCCATAACCAGACCAGCGGAGCCGATCCGCTGGTCTAAATTTTTGCCAAATTAAAAAGAATGGAGGAAAACAAATGTCATCAAATGTAGAAAGCATGTTTTACACAAGGGAGAAACCGTGGCACGGATTGGGTGTCAGAGTGGAGGAGGCGCCCACATCAGCGGACGCGCTGCGCTTTGCAGGACTGGATTGGGAGGTTGCGCAGGAACCGATCTTTACAGAAGGGGGAGACGCCATTGCCGGATATAAGGTCAATGTCCGTGACAGCGACAGGAAGGTACTTGGCGTGGTAAGCGACCGTTACAGGATCGTCCAGAACAGGGAGGCGTTCTCCTTTACGGACGCCTTACTTGGCAACGGCGTGCGCTATGAGACGGCTGGCTCCTTGCAGGAGGGAAAGCGGGTGTGGCTTTTAGCAAGGCTGCCGAGGGAGTACATCATTGCCGGGGAGCGCATTTCACCCTATCTGGTATTCAGTAACTCCCATGACGGGAGCGGAGCTGTGCGGGTGGCGCTGACCCCGATCCGGGTAGTCTGCAACAATACGCTGAACCTTGCGCTGGACACGGCACGGCGGTCATGGTCCATGATCCACACGGGCAACATCAGCGGCAAGATGCAGGAGGCAAAAGATACCCTCTTTATGGCGGAGACATACATGGACAGCCTGGGGGAAGCGTTTGAACGCCTGCGGAGGCAGAAGGTGACCGACAGCCAGTTAAAGGAGTATGTGGAGCAGTTACTCCCGCTGGAGAAGGACGCGACGCCCATGCAGGAGAAAAATACCATGAAACTGCGGGAGGATATGCTGCGCCGTTATTATGACGCGCCCGACCTGCGGGGCGTGGGGAATAACGCTTACCGCTTTGTTAACGCGGTGTCCGATTTTGCCACCCACGCAAAGCCGCTTCGCCGGACAGCAAACTATAATGAGAATCTCTTTATGCGCACGATGGACGGCAACCCCATGATCGACAGGGCATACCAGCTTGTAAAGGCGGCGTAAACAGGGAGAAGAAATAACCTTTTGGTCTTAAGGGATTAAGGGAAACAGTATATCACGGGAAAAATAAGGAATGGATAAGGGTGGTCGGGCATTGTGTTCCGGCTGTCCTTATGCTTTTGGCAGTGTCCGGGACACATACCGGGCAGGAGAGGAGGAGTAACATGTTTGACAAAATACCATTAGCAGGAGTCAGTAACGCGGAATGGCTCAGATTAAGGAAATCGGGGATCGGCGGCTCCGACGCAGGGGCAATCTGCGGCGTGAACCCCTACAGCAGCGCCATGAAGGTATTCCGGGACAAGACAAGTGAAGAAGTGGAGGAGCAGGACAGCGAAGCAATCCGCATCGGGCATGATCTGGAGGAGTATGTGGCACAGCGGTTTACGGAGGCGACAGGATTAAAGGTGCGCCGTTCCAATTATATGTACCGGAGCGTAGAAAATCCCTTTATGATCGCGGATATTGACCGCGTCATCATTGGCGAAGATGCGGGACTGGAATGTAAGACAGCCAGCGCCTACAATGCGGACAAATGGGCGGACGGGAATATCCCGCTCCACTACATTATGCAGTGCTACCATTACATGGCGGTCACAGGGAAAAGGGTATGGTATATCGCGGCGGTTATCCTTGGCAGGGAGTTTACCTACCGCAGATTAGAGTGGGACGATGATTTAATCCAACGACTCATTTCCATAGAAACGGATTTCTGGAATAACCGCGTGGCAAAAGGCATCATGCCGCCGCCGGACGGCAGTAAAGCCTGTGACGAGGTTCTGGAACAGTATTTCCATACGGCGAAGAAAGCCAGCGCCATTGCACTTGTCGGGTTTGACGAAAAGCTGCGGAGGCGCGAAGAAATCCTCGGTTTTATCTCCGAACTGCAGGCGGAACAGAAGCAGATCGAGCAGGAAGTGAAGCTCTTTATGCAGGATAATGAACTGGCGAGCAGTGACAGCTTCTGCGTTTCATGGAAAAATATCGACGCCACAAAGCTCGATACGAAGCGCATTAAGGAGGAACGTCCAGAGTTTTATGCCGATTATGGTAAAGTGTCCCATTCCAGACGGTTTGAGGTGAAGGCAGCATAGGAGGGGGTTATGGACGTAAAGGAACTGTAGGAGTATGCGTGCTACGGACTGGAAGCGATTCCGAAAAAGGCAGACCCGTATGCGGAAGAGGAGGACAAGGTTGCGTAAATTCTCTGAAGAGCAATTTATGCAACCGAGAATTTGCGCCGAAGCGTCACAAATTCTAATGATTGCAGGGCAGAATCTGAAATTCTGCCCGCATCCTCAGCGCAGAGCGCATCGGAAAGGAGAAAAGATGGAACAAAACTTGATTAGGCTGCTTAAAGCGGATGAGATAGAGTGCAGGGGGTCCGTGATCAAAGAAAACGGCTTAAGCCTGTTACTCTATAAGGATGCGAGGGTAGACCAGCGTATCCTTGATGAGACTTTCGGGCCATTTGGATGGAAGCGGAGCCACCAGAGCATAGAGGGGAACCTTTACTGCACGGTGGAGATCCATAACAAAGAAACAGGCGAATGGGTGGCGAAGCAGGATGTGGGAACAATGAGTTATTCGGAGAAAGAGAAGGGACAGGCTTCAGACAGCTTCAAGCGGGCGTGCTTCAACTGGGGGATCGGAAGGGAACTCTATACCGCGCCTTTTATCTGGATACCGGCGGGAAAGGCTTCGATCATGTACAAAGAAGATCAGAATAAGGTGAAACGGTTTACCTGCAATGACCGTTTCTCGGTTTCTTCGATCCAGTACAGTGATGACCGGGAGATCAGTGCTCTTGTGATCGTAAACGAAAGAGGAGAGCCTGTATATGAACTGAAAGAAAAGGGAGCAGGGACGACGGCTGCCCGTAAAGGGAAAGCCGCTTCGGGAACTGGAAGCAAAGCGGAACCAGCGCAAAAGCCGGGGCAGAAAAAAGCAGCGGGGAAAACGCCAAAAGATTCTGCGGCGATTTCCAAGGCGCAGATGGATTCCCTGCAGGCGGAACTTGACAGGACGGGTGTGACTATGGAAACGGTGCAGAGCAGATACCAGATCAAGGAGCCGGGAGCGATGAGCGCAGAACTCTACGGCAGGGTGATGTCTGCGCTGAAACGGACGAAATCAACAGAGGCGGCATAAGACGGGAAAACCGAAGAAAAAACGGACAGATGGAATGGAGAAGGGAAGGTGAGGAAAAATGATGGGTTTTGAGGAATTTACAGAGCATGTTTCAGAAGCAGTCCGTGTGAAGGCGGGCGGTGCATACCAGATCAAAAGGCATGATGTGACTAAAAATAATAATGTGAAGTGGACAGGGATTACTGTAATGAAGGAAGAAGCGGATATCGGGCCGTGTGTATATCTGGATGCGTTTTATCGGGAATATGAAACCGGCGGGATGCGGTCTGATGAGATCGTGGATGAGGTATACAGGCTGGCCCTGAAACATACGGAGGGTGCGCCTTATGTCGATGTATCGGGCTTCCAGGAATGGGAAACTGTCAGAGGAAATGTCAGGGCGAAATTGATCAATGCGGAACAGAATAAGGAACTGCTTGAAAAAATACCCCACAGGATGTTCCTTGATCTGGCGGTGGTCTACTATGCCGTGGTCAGGGACCAGACACAGGAGGAGACAGGGACGGTCCTTATCCGCAGGGAACATATGGAAATATGGGGGCAGGAAGAGAAAATCCTTTACCAGACAGCGGTGACGAATATGCGTGCCGAAGGCGGAGCGGATTTTACTACGCTTGAAGATATCATAAAGCGCGTCATGCCGGAGATCACACTTCCTGCTGCACCCCGTGATCTTCCGTGGGATACGGGAATGTACATACTGACAAACCGCCGTAAGCGTTTCGGGGCGGCGGAGATCCTTGATAAGAAAACCCTGCGGATGATCGCGGACAGGGTCGGCGATGGGTTTATTGTACTGCCAAGCTCCCTGCATGAGACGATCGTACTGCCGCCAAAGGCTGAATCAGAATATGAACGGCTGGCAGATATGGTGCGGGAGGTCAATGATACACAGGTGGATGTGGAAGAGCGGTTATCCTACCATGTGTACGCGTACAGCAGGGACGAGGAGACATTAAAGATCGTTGCGTGATGATGGATGTCTGTAAGGAAACGGAGAGATAGATAAAGGAGATAGGTTGAATAAATTCTCTGAGGAGCAATTTATTCAACCAAGAGTTTGTGCTGAAGCGTCACAAACTCCTTGATCGCAGAGCAGAATCTGAAATTCTGCTCGCGTCCTCAGCGCAAAGCGCTTCGGAATGGAGGAAAAAATGGAATATGAAGCGTTTAAGGAAAGTGTATTAAAGGGGTTGCAGGAAAAATATGGCGGTCATGCCACAGCCAGAGTTGAAAAGATACTGAAAAATAATGGAAAACACCATGACGGCATTGTGGTGGAACTGGGCGGAGGGAAAGGGAGCACAGGTATGTTTATCCCGCTGGAATGGTTTTACAGACTGTATGATGGCGGGAATACGGATATGGAGGGATGCATCCAGATCATAGCAAAGGTCTGTGAAGAGCACTGGGAGACGGACTGTGTTAGGGAACTGCTGCAGAAGATGGTGTGCTGGGAACGGATCAAAGGAGATATATACCCCGTCCTTCTCTCCACAAAAGAGAACCGGGAAATGCTGGAACGGGTGGTTTCCAAGCCGGTGCTGGACATGTCGGTGGTTTACATTGCCCGTGGGGAGATTGGAGGGCGCTGTGTCGGGATCAAGATCGACCGCAGGATGTTAGAAATCTACGGAATCAGTGCGGAGCGGTTACATAAACAGGCGATGGAAAATCTGATGAATGACGGCTACCAGTTCCGGGACATCTACAGGTTTGTCGTGGAGCAGGGCTACCCTGAGCCGGAGAAGCTGGAGCTGGAGGAGGCAGGAAAAGCGGAGAAGACGGAAAAGGCGTATATCCTTACCAATGCAGTGAAGTTTTACGGGGCGGCTGGGATTCTGGACAGGAAGCTGGTGCGGGAATTTGCTGGCGGGAAGAATTTCTTTATCCTGCCGTCCTCCGTCAATGAAACCATTTTTGTCCCGGCAGGAGATGGAAGCGGCATGGAAATCTATAGCGGTATGGTAAAGATGGTGAACGAGATGGATGTTGACGAGGAGGAGCGGCTTACAGACCATGCGTATTTCTACGACGGGGCGGCGGATGAGATCAGGATGTGTGCTTGAATATATTGAGGTGGGTATTCAGACAGCATATATATAAGGAAGAAGGTGGTACGGATGAATGAGGTATTAAAGGCGGTTTTGATCGGGATTTTTTCAACGATAGTGGCGGCGTTGAATAAGGTTGGGGAAAGGTGACAGATGTACATATATAAATAGCATTTTCTGGTTTTTATGGATTGAGGGAGTCCGCCGAAACAATATTTGTAGTATATGGTAGTTCATTAAGCAAAATGGCATAGCTGAGAATATAGTTTGGCTATGCCAATTTTTGCTACGAAATATTTTATGGGATTGTATTTATCGGGATAAATAGATTACAATGGTAAAATACAGTGGTCATCATATGATGATTAGGCGGGTAAGCCAACATCGTATTTGGGACTTGAGACAAATACACAATTTATGGTTTGTGTGGTTTTATGCACGGATGAAATATGTGGCGAATATATGGAGGACTACTATGGGAGTGAGAAAATACTACTATACTGCGGATGATTTAGTAAAAAAGGATGGGCAACTGAACGAAGAGCAAAGAAAAGCCAAAAAGGATGAACTGGTAAGAACATTTAGACGTATACTTGAACAACTTGGATTTACAACAGAAATGATTGATTGGTTTAGAAGTGGACAGAATGACGTACAAAGCGGTCGGTCGGGATATTTCATTTTTGCTGGCGGGGATAAGGAGGAAGTGCAGGAAAAATTGGATGAAGTTTTTGAGAAAGCAGATCAGAGACCTACATATGAGAATATGTGTGCTGTAATCAATAATCTTAAAGACTTATTACCTTTTACAAAGAATGAATCTTGGCTTCGGAATTTACCCAATGAGCAAATGAGCGAAATTACGAAACTCATTTCTTTAGTTGATGAAATATGTGAACTGAAAACATATAATGAATACAAAGGGAATGTCAGAATAAAAGGTGAACTTGGTAAAATTGCGAAAATTACTGTTAATATTAATAAATCGAAAACTAAAAATATAGAAAATTTGAAAAAGGTATCTGCGAGAAAAGAGTTTGAGGATTATAACGATAGAACAAGAAAGGTTCACGAAATTGTAGTTGCTTCTTTCTTGAAAAAGATGAATAATACCTATTTTTCGGACATGAAGATTGCATCAAAAGAAGAATTTTATCGGATGATCAAAAACTGGTGTGCAGTGTGGATATATCTTTTTGAGAACATTGATGATTTACGGAAAGCAGAGGACTTTTATAATATCTGCAAACTTTTAGACTATTATAGGAAAGATGAAAATTATAAGAAACAACTTTTCCGTAAACAGAAGGAAATGGAAGGCAAAATGGGGGAGGCTTACGCCAAGTTTCAGAAATTGCCAATAATGCTATTCCCAGAATATTACTTGAGACATTATAAAGAAAAATTGGTCGAAATGATACGTGATTCTTCGAGAAAAGAAATATTGAAGAAGGAATTTAGTAATTCGTTGAATTATCTTGAGGAGTGTAATGCGTTTGTTCAAAGTGTAGGACAATGGAAGGATGGAGGAAGTTGTAAAGAAGATGTGACAAGCATGAAGGTAGAAGCATTACGTGAATTGGATATGATAATAGAATTTATACAAAGTGATGCCGCTAATATAGAGAATGAGGATAATAATGAAACTATAACAGACGAGGAAGATAAAGGCGACAGAGAAAAATTTGTGGCTGATTATAATAAATACAAAGGGACAGCCCCCGTTAGCAGAGAATGTCTGGAGTGTATTTTTGATCTAAAGTATGAAAATGAAGGTTTGATAACAGATTACTTGCCGTATGCAAAAGACATACTGAAAGATTTTAATGGTAAAACAATTAAAGAATGAATGATGATCGGAGAAGGAATAACAGCTTCTCCGATTTTTTACGCAAAAATTTATAAAAAAGTTGTTTTTATGAAAAAATATGATTGTTTTGCGTATAGATTTGTTGGTGAAGTTAGAGCTTAAAAATTATATCCTTTAATTAGGAAATTTGCAGAGAGTACAAATGGAAGTAACAAAAAAGCTGGTGTTTTCGGACAGGGTGCACACTCGATGAAAATAGCAGAGGCACAAAACTTTATCAACTAAAATTTGTTTATGCGTAAGGTATGACATGGGTACGCAGAAAGGAGCGATGTATGGATTACTTGGATAATCAATGTAAAACAAGCAATTGTTTTCGTGTATGCGATGGCATATTTGCGACGATTCAAAAGACTGTGTGCGTGCGAAATAATATGGCTGAGTATAATATCACATTACAACGGGAAGGCGTGGATTATTGCGTTAGGGTGTCGGAAACAGACCTTTACCGTACCAAATTTTTGCGGAATATTCCATTTGGTGACATGGGTGAGCCGGAATTATATAAGCAAATTCGCCGGCAGATAGCAGATATACGATTTACAGACGAGGACATTAGGTATCGTACTGACCAGAATGGGTTACAAAAAGTCAACGAGGAATGGATGTTTGTCTTTTCTAATGGCGGTATCTATGACGCTGGTTTTACTCAAAGAGTCTATTCAGGAATTGAGGGATACTACATACCGTCAGAGGCGATGGTGGATTCAGAAGAAGTGAAAGGAATAATCAAAAGTCTTTTCCGGGAGCTTAACCATAATCCAAAAGTTTTCTATCCGCTATTTCTGCTAAACATAATGGCGATTACAAATGGATATCTCAGATTGTTTGGAGAAAAGCAATTTATGAAAATAACCCTCTGGTTGGCGGGCGCCAGCGGTTCGGGGAAAACAGAGCTAGCGAAGGCGGTGGGGACTTATGTATTTGCAGACAGCGATCTGAATTGCAATGCTGTGAGTGCAACAGCTAGACGTAACTATGTCTTGGAAAATTTAGGGCATTCTTCTGGATGCGTATTTTTCTTCGACGATGTAAAGCAGGAAACTGTTCGCGAGAGGAAAAACAGTGTCAAAAATAAAGTCGACGATATTTTGAGAAGCGTATTTAATGGAAGGCTGACAGATGTGGTTAGTGGGCAGCCAACACCACCGTTAATTGATGTCTGCGCACTCATTACGGGCGAGTTTATGCAAACCGAGGAGTCTCAGAATGCCCGCCTTCTGTATCTAAATGCAGACGGCTTCTTGAAGGATGAAAAAAATTCTGAGACACTGCGTATTTTGCAACAGAATCCACTGTGGATCACAACGGTTTGTTGCGACTACATTCGCTGGCTTCTTACAAAAGTTGAAAGTGACGCTTTTCGATCTTTTGTAAAAAGTAAGATTGATGAAATGCGTGACGAAAAAAGGGGATATGGGGGCATCAACAATGCAGTACGGTTAAATGAAAATCGACATATGGTTGAGATGGTCTGTATTTTGTTGGAACGGTATTTGCGGGAAGGCGGTCTAACCGAAGAATTTATCGGCAGGTTTAAAAGAGCGGCAGAACTAAGTATAGAATCACTGTGTAGCAATACGTTTGCTCTGCTGGGTGGAGAGGAGATGATTATCCAAAAGGCGGTTTCTAATTTGCTGAGAACATGCCGTATACGCAAGGCTCGTTTTCAACTTAATTCCAGATATTCGGACAGCGGATTCAAATATCGTCAGGATTATTTTATGTTGCAATCGGATGATGATATTCTGCTCATCGACGACTATGAAGAATCGCTAGTAAAGAATACGCAGGGACAACATGATCAATATGACATAAAACCTTGTCTGATTATTCGGGAAGAGAAACTGATAAATCTTTTGAACGAGTCTATAAGGGAGGTGCTTAGGGATTATCCAGTCACATGTATTTCTGCGGATGAAGTAGTCAGCCACTTGCCGAGACTTTTAAAGAAAATGCAGCTTATCTACAAACAGCGCCGCACGGATGGAAACTGGGGAAGAACTGCTGTTAAATACCCATGCTGCGAAGTAAAGGAAGAATGGGATGGAAAATACTATGAGGGAGAAAAAGAAATGGAAACAAGATGTATAGTTGTCTATAAACCGACAGTTCAACTAAATGCAGAGCATCCTTATTTAGATTTTTTAATGGAACGATTTGAGGATGCGGAATCAGAGAAAATCCTTCGGGGCGTAGAACTGATCTGTGATAGAGACGGGAAGAAGCTGGAGGAAAGTGAAATCTATAAATTACGCAAGGCATTTATGAACAGTAAAACACTTTATAAAGAATAGGAGGGAAACATTGTGGCACAAGGATGTCTCTATTACACGGCAAATGAGGTTATGGAAATTTTAGGTGTATCGCGTGCAAAGGCATATAAGGTGGTTAGGGAACTCAACGAGGAGCTGGCGGCAAAAGGCTATATTGTTACGGCGGGTAAAGTCCCCAAGAAGTTTCTGGCAGAGCGGCTTTACGGGATGACCGTATAATTTAAGGAATCCCCGGGGGATAGATGTCTCTTGGGGATTCTGCTTTAGGAAGGAAGTGATAATTTGACCGTTTCAAAAAATGACAAGGGTCTGTGGGATGTCCAGTTTTATTACAAAGATTACAGAGGAAAAAATACCAAAAAACATAAACGCAATTTCAGAACTAAAAAGGAAGCTGTCGAGTGGGCAAATAAATATATAGACCAGCAGTCTCATAATCTGGATATGGATTTTTCGTCTTTCTGGCAGTTGTACAGGGAGGATATGAAGGAGCGCCTGCGGGAAAACACTGTCCGCACCAAAGATTATATCATGGAATTGAAGGTGCTGCCCTATTTTGGTGACAAAAAAATAACGCAAATTTCGACAGCAGATATACGCCGCTGGCAGAACAGTCTTATGAAAGAGGGGTATTCTCCTACTTATTTAAAGACAATCAATAACCAGCTTAGCGCCCTGTTTAATTATGCTGTAAGATATTATGACTTGCCGAGTAATCCTTGCCAAAAGGCGGGTTCTATGGGCAAAGGGAGAGCGGAAGAAATGCAGTTCTGGACACAGGAAGAGTTTGAAACTTTTATTGATGCCCTTAAAGGCAAGCCGGTCTCTTATTACGCTTTTATGACTTTGTATTGGACGGGAGTCCGCTTGGGAGAACTGCTGGCGCTTTCCCTTGCTGATTTTGATGCGGAGAAAAAGACGTTATCCATCACGAAGTCTTATCAGCGGATTAACGGCAGGGATGTGATCACAGAACCTAAGACAGCGAAGGGTAAAAGAGTAATTTCGCTGCCGGATTTTCTGGTGTCAGAACTGGAGGAATATGTAAGCAGGCTCTATGGCATGATGGCAGATGACAGGCTGTTTATGATAACGAAGTCGTACTTGGAGAAAGAAATGAAAAGGGGGACAGAATTGTCCGGCGTAAAGAAGATACGGCTGCATGATCTCAGACACAGCCACGCTTCCCTGTTGATTTCAAAGTTAGGTGTACAGCCAAAACTTGTGTCAGAACGACTTGGGCACGAGAAAATCCAGACAACACTTGATACATATTCCCATCTGTACCCGGATCAGTCGCGGAACCTTGCGGATCAGTTGAACGGTCTTGTAGATGGATGGGATGAGGAGGGAGGAGAAAACAATGCCGGGAAAGCATAAGGAACCAACGATAGCGTTCCGCCCTAGTGCGTGGGCGAGGGCGGTTATAGAGCAGAGAGCCGCATTAAGCGGCATTTATAAGAAAGATTTTATTACGAGGAGTTGTGTGTATTCTCATATTACTGTAGTAGGAAAGAAGGAAAATATACAGCGGATTGTGGATGCTTTACAGGAAATGCAGATGACCATGAAGGAGATCGCCGGACAGATTCAGTCCGGCGATTTTTCACTGTCAGATGAAGGGTATCGGGAATTGAAAAATGACTATCTCGCACTGGTGCTGACAGTTGTTGATATTGTGGACGGAGCCGCTTATCTGTTTGAGAAGGAGAGTCCGGCAGAGCGGAGAAACAGGAAAGCGGAATTGGAATTAGAGCAGTACCGTCATGTGCTGGAAATGGAGGGGAGACGGGATAAGTAAAATTTTAGGCAGGGAGTGTGAAGGTATGAAAATACTATTTTCATGGATTCGATGGATTTCTGAAATCCAGAATTATATAGTGCAGAAAGAAGAAAGCAAAATATTTCAGCCTTTCTGTAAATGGAATGCAGATGGTAAGCGTAATTGAAAAAGGGAGGAATCCATGATATGATACTTAATGAAAAGGCAGGTGATATGATGGGAGCGGATAATCAGAAGCAATTAGAGAGGCAGGAAACATTAGAAGCAATAGGAAAATTAAATCTTTTAGACGATAATCTAATGACGTTAGTATTCGATAGAAATATCGAGGCTACGGAATTATTGCTGAATGTTATCCTCCAGCGCAGTGATTTAAAGGTGTTGGAAGTGGTAGCACAGAGAGAGTATAAGAATCCAATGCCGGGTGGACGATCTATTACGATAGATATTTACGCAAAAGACGGGAAAGATAAGGTCTATGACATTGAAGTGCAACGTGCTTCGGCTGGAGCAGATGTCCACAGAGCGAGATTCCATAGCAGCATGATTGATACAAAAATGTTGAAGGCTGGACAGGAATTTAACGAAATCCATGATTCTTATGTGATTTTCATAACGGCAGGCGATGTTATGGGAGCCGGGTGCTCACTGTACCATATTGACAGGGTGATTAAGGAAACAGGCGCATATTTTGGCGATGGCTCCCATATCATATATGTTAATGGCAGTTATAAAGATGACAGCGATCCGATTGGAAAGCTGATGCATGACTTTAGATGTTTGAGTTCGGTAGACATGTTCTATCCGGCATTGGCAAAACAGGTAAGGTATTTCAAGGAGACGGAAGGAGGTCAGGACATTATGTGTCAGGTGTTTGATGATTTAGCGGAAAAAAGAGCAGAGAAGAGAGCAGAGGAAGCACGAATAGAAGAAAAGAAGGCGTTTGCCCGTCGATTGATTGCAAGGGGGAAACAGACAGTCGAGGAAATTGCGGAGGATGCTGATTTGCCGATTGAGGTGGTGAGGGAGTTGGCTGGTTTGCAGTTGGCGTGAAAAAACTGGTGAATATAATGGGTGGAAGTGTTATTGAAACGGAATCCGAAAGATTGATGTGTATGGGAGCTGCAAAGATGGTTGTTGAACTGGGGCAGGAGGATGGACTTGATGATGAAGTGATTTTGAAACAGATGCAGGAAAAGACTGGTTTGTCCTTGGAAAAGGCAAAACTTTATTTGGAACAGTATGGGAAATGGCTTGTGCAAAATTATCGAATTTGGATAGAAATTTCAAAGAGAGGTAGGGAAACCAAGGTATTATGTGCCAGTTATTTGAAGATTTAGTGGAAATAAGGGTTATGGAGGAGAAAATGGCGTTTGCCCGCCGCTTGGTTGCGAGAGGAAAACAGACAGTTGAAGAAATTGCAGAAGATGCTGATTTGCTGATTGAAGTGGTGAGGGATCTGACGGGGTTGCAGCTGACATAAATTATGATTAATAAAATAGCGCAGTTATAAAGAAGCATAGAATTTAGAATGGATAGCTAGATAAATGTTTTATAGTCTTAGGATGGGAAAAGATACGGCAGGAAAAATTAAAGAGAGTGTCAAAAGGATTGATATTACAATAGGACAGCATTTTTGATGAGCACAATTTTGATATAGTGAATCCTGAGATTGCCCTAATGAGTGGGGATGATATGAAGCAGTGTATATATAAAGTAGACCGGGTATATTTTAATAAATAATAGGAATGACATGGAGGTGGCAAATGGTTACAGAGTTAGCAAATTTGGAAGAAAGCAAGCTGGATATTAAATTAAAGGCGGTTGAAGTGAAAAGAGATTATTCATTAAATAGTATATTGAAAGTTGATTTTTCCTGTTATAATATATCTGTGATTTATGGGGAAAACGGGTGTGGAAAAACAACGATTTTAAGATTAATTAATGCGTTTTTATCGCAAAATGATAGTGTACTTAGTCAAGAAAAAGTAATGTGGATGTCAATGAAATTTCAATCTAATGGGAGGGAAAAGAAAATTCGTGTTGACAAAAAAGAGCAGGCAGAAAATATAAAGGATGAAAAAGGTAATGCTATTGAGCAGATATCAATGTATTATGATTGGAGTGAATACAGAAAATCTGAGTTGGTGGTGATGTCAAGTATTTTGTTTGGAGTTAATAGAGGGATTGCTAATAATTCGCATATATCCGAAGAGGAGATTTATGATAGTATAATGCGAACAAAATATAGGGATAAATTTGATATGGGCAGTGATTTGGTAATGTTTTGCCATAATTTAAGTCGAAACTTAAATATGAATCAAAAGAGAAGAATGGGAAGAAGAATAAAAAGTAGTTTAGATTTATCTTCACCAGTTTTGAATATAGATTCTGTTTCTATGGATGTTATTGAGGAATTATTAGTTGAAAGGTTTCGTAAAGCAAAAATGATAACAAATGATAAGGTGCAAAAGGCTTTATTTGATACTTTAGCAGACGCATGCGATTCATTAGATGATATAGATATTTCAGAGGTGGACTATCATAAATTGTTATTAAAAAATAAAGATAGGTTAATTTTGGCATTAACAGCAGGATCTACTAATACACTTAGTGAACGGATTGTCGAAATATTACGGGCTGTTGATGAACAGGGAATGGTTTCTGAAACTGGTGAAAATCCGTTATTAAAAAAACTTATAGTTAATATGTCAAACGAATTGAATAAGGAATCAGAATATATACAGGCTGTAAATAGATTAGAGGAAATCTTTAATGATTATATAGGTCCGGAAAAATATTTGAAAATTTCGGAGGAAAAGGCTATTGTGAAATTCCATGGTTCGGAGGAAACTCATAAAATTGGAGCCTTATCAAGTGGAGAACGGCATCTTCTGGTTCTGTTAACAATATTTGTTATTGAAGGTAATCGAAGGCATTTATTTATGGTTGATGAACCTGAAATATCTCTTAATATGCTATGGCAACGCAAATTATTACCATTATTAAGTGAATTGGCACCCAATGCAGAAATTATAGTGGCATCTCATAGTCCGTCGATAGCAAAAGCAAATTCTAATTTTTTGGTAGAATTGAGGTAGATTATGAAAAATGATTTGGAGGAAACCGTAATAGCAGCATATATGTGCAAACAGCCAGTGATTTTGGTGGAAGGTCAAGATGATATAAAATTTTATGATAATATAGCAACATTGAAGAGTATATCGGTAGAAGTACAAGCAATTGAAACAATAGAGGGCTTTTCAGAAGGATGTGAGCAAGTATGTAATGCAATGGATCAGGTTGCGTCTTTGATTCAAAATGATATAAGATTAAAGAGTTATATTATTGGTATAATAGATAGGGATGTTAGACAATACTTAAATACTGTACCGACGAAAGATAATTTATTAGTACTCAAATATTATTCTTATGAGACCCATTTGATTACTGATGTGACAATCAAAAGAATAATTGAACAATTAACAAAGGCTCCTGGCTCACTGATAACACAGGAAGTTGTAGATTGGCTTAAGCAGGATTTTGAAAATTATGCAGCAGAACTATATTATTTTTCACTTGAAGCTTTGAAAAAAATGCTAGACAGTACTTATCAGGCTAATATGAATTATGGTTTAGATGGAGGCGTTGTAATAGGTGGCGCGAAAAAATACAGATGGGGATTAATTGAAGGGAAAATTAATGATTTGGATGAGTTTGCATCATTACATAGTATTTCAAAAAATGACCTAAAATATATCGCAAAAGGGAAATGGTTTCTTGCAACTTGGTGTGACTATTTGATGAGAAGAGCCAAAGAATTATCTTTAATGTGTGGAACGCAAATTCCTCAGTGTGAATATTGTAAAGTGGGACAAGATAATAAATGTTTGTGGAAACCAAGTTGTAGTTTTCAAGTTATAGAAATTGAAAGTTTACTTTATACGCAACAATTTATTGATTTGAACGAAGTGGAATATATTTTTGAATTTATGAAAAACAAGTTGGCTTGCTGATTCGTATAAATATAGCGCGGTGTGAGAAGGGGTTTGCTCAGATTATTATTTGATTTCCTTTAATTTATTATGCCAACTATGTAGTTGAATACTTGGAGAGGAGTTATGGCGTATGCCACAAACAATGCAAAGTCTGATGGAACAGTATGTTCGGGAGATAAAAAAAATATATAGTTCTCATCTGCGAAAAGTGATTTTGTATGGTTCTTATGCCAGAGGGGATTTCAAGGCTGAATCAGATGTGGATATAATGATATTGCTTGATCTATCGGATCTGGATTTAAAGGCATACAGCCAAAAGCTTTCTTATATGACTTATGATTTTAACTTGGATAATGACCTTGATATAAAGCCGATTGCTAAGAGCGAAGCGCATTTTAATAAATGGGTTATAAATTATCCGTTCTATGCAAATATCGCTAAAGAAGGAGTGGTTTTATATGGAGCAGCCTAAAGATGATATAGGAACGCGAAAAGACTTATGTTTATATCGAATTCAAACGGCAAAGGATAATTTAAAATCGGCAAAAATATTATTGGAAGCGGGGGAGTACAAAAGTGCAAATAACCGTTCCTATTATGCGATTTTCCATGCAATAAATGCAGTTCATGGCTTAAACGGAAATGCATATAAACGTCACAAAGATGCGATTGGAAATTTTAATAAGAATTATGTGAAATCGGAGATTTTCTCAAGAGATATTGGAAGAAGAATTGGCGAAGCGGAAGAAATCCGTCATGCAAGTGATTATGATGATTTTTATATTGCCAGCAAGGAAGAGTCTGAGCGTCAAGTAATGGTGGCTGGCGAATTTATAAAACTTGTTGAAAAGTATTGCGAAGAACAAATAAGTTTAGCTGATGGGAATGATTCATAAAATATTCTGGTTCTATTATACCTGCTTGGTTCTATGCTGGTTCTAAAAGCAGTAGAAACGATATAGAAACTGCGTATATCAGTAGATTTTAGAGATAAATGAGGCGGAAAAAGACTGAATTTATAAGAAAAAGACAGTCATATGAGACGAGTTCGAGTGAGAGGGTAAATTCCTACAAAGCTTGTAGTTGTGGGCTTTGTAGGGATTTTTTATGTGGCGGTGGGTACGATTTGGGTACAAAATTTTTATTTATAAAAAATTATAGGTTTGTTTTATAATATTTTGATACCATGTATTGATACAGTATCTTTTATAGCAAAAACCTCAACAGAAATGTTGAGGTTGCCGGGTTTGTCTATTCTCTTAGAGGTAGGAAAAAAGCGTATGTATCATCCAATATGATACCACAAAGAATATAAAATCTTGTACTTTGGGCTTTTTTACCAAGATACGCAATTTTTTAAATATGTCTGCTCCATATATACCAAGAATAAACAGACAAAAATCCCTTAGTAGCCTATAAAAATCGATTGCAAACACCTCCCTTTGTATTAACCTAGCAAAATAAATAATGCTATGTAAAATCAAATAACACTAGGTGTTTAGATTCGATGGCTAAGTTGTAGTGCATACAAAGTCATTTGCAATCACATATGAATCCTGTTTCATATGGAGTACGTATCTCACTTATAATAATAGTTTTTTTGTCAATTTATGTCAATAGTACAATTATTTTAATAATATTAATCTTTTACGTTTAGTCCAATCTCATCCATAGCCACATCATGCGCCTTCTGTATCTTTAAATTCAAATCAAAAGGTTCCGATTCCGGATAAATATCCATCCACAAATTGAAATCTGCTTCAGCCTTTAATAGTGCTTCCCCGCGTTTCTTCACATCCTTAATAGAATTACATTTTTCCACTTCTTCCATATATTCTTCGTAGCGATCACACCATGAGCGCATTAAAGTAAGTGTGCCAAAACTGACAGCAACCATATCATTGCCGTCCTGATCCTGATATTCAAACAAATGCCCGTCATACTGGCGGAACACTTGAAAAAGCCTGTGCATAGCTTTGATGCCGTCAAAATCAGAGTTGGTTAATACTTCTACGTTGACAGCGAGCGCCTGTGCTAAAGCTTCTAATGATTTTAATTTGGGGTTTCTGCGCCCGCTCTCATATGCTCTAATGTAGGCTTCGCTGACGCCAACCATTTCTCCTAATTGCTTTAATGTCAGACCTCGTTCTTGACGTATGCGTCGAATATTTTCGCCAACTGTCATAATTATTACGCCCCCTGTGTTATGGAATTTTTCATCAATACAAGCAAATATCAAATGCAACTTAATCATATCATAAGATACGGAATAAATAAAGAGATATTAAAAAAAACTATTGACACGCATCAAAAGATACGCTAATATATAAACGTATCAAAATGATACACATAGAAATCAAATGGTATAACAGGAGGAAATGAAATGAACGAAAAACTTTATTACAATGCCGCAGATATTGCGGCGATGCTCGGCATCAGCATGGGAAAGTCTTACAAGATTCTGCGGGAAATGAACAGCGAATTATCTTCCAAAGGCTTTCTCACAATCGCAGGGAAAATCCCCGTAGCCTATTTCAAAGAAAAATGGTATGGGGCAGCAAAGGAGGCGGTTGTATGAGCTGTAATGCAAAGAAAGACCCAAACGGCACTTGGCGGATACAATACCGCTGGACGGATTGGACAGGAGCGAAAAAGAAGTCGCAGAAAAGAGGGTTTAAAACAAAGAAAGAAGCGGAAGAATGGTATGCGCATTTCTTATTGCAGCAATCTTCTGACCCAACAATGACGCTGGCTGATTTTTGGGAAATTTACAAAGCGGATATGGAAAAGCGCCTGCGGAAAACGACCATGAAACAGAAAGAGTATGTGATGAATGATAAAGTCCTGCCTTACTTTGGCAAGACACCAATCAATGAAATCACTGCACCTATGATAAGGAAATGGCAGGGTGAAATGATGGAAAAAGGCTTCAAGCCAACTTATCTGAAAACCATACATAACCAGCTCAGCGCAATTCTGAATTATGCAGTTAATTTTTATGATTTGCGCTCCAATCCATGCCGGAAAGCAGGAAGCATGGGAAAGAGCAGGGCGGATGAAAGACCATACTGGACGTTGGAGGAATTTCAGAAGTTTTCGGATGCAATTATGGATAAACAGGATTCGTGGGTTGCATTTCAGATTTTATTCTGGACAGGAATGCGTCTGGGAGAATTACTTGCCCTTCAGGTAAAGGACATAAATTTTGAGGAAGGCACGATTACCGTTGATGAATCCCTTGCGAGGATTGACGGAGAGGATTTGATAACCGCACCGAAAACAGAAAGCTCCATAAGGGTAATTACGATACATAAGGAATTGCAGGAGGTAATCAAAGAGTATATTTCAACACTCTATCGGGCAAGGGCAGGAACACGTCTTTTTGCAGGACGGACAAAGAGCTTCTTTGAGCATGAAATGGAGAAGGGGATTAAGCTGTCTGGAGTAAAAAAGATCACTGTCCATTGTACCAGACACAGCCATGCGAGTATGCTCGTACAGATGGGATTCAGCCCTGTTGAGATTGCAAAAAGATTAGGGCATGGAAAAGTTACAACTACGATTGAAACCTACTGTCACCAGTCTATGGACGCACAGATAAAAATTGCGGACAGGCTTGGAAAAGTGGAGAGGGGTGAGGAAAGTGGCGTGTAAGCGTGAAGCAAGGTTTCGGCGAAATACAATCGCATTTTGGCTGAGTGATGAGGAAAAAGTACAAGTGGAAGCGAGGATTATATTATCAGGACTTCCCAAAGGAGATTATTACCGCAAAGCCATATTAGGACAGGAAGTGGCGGTAAATACCGGAAATTATATGTCTAACAGGGTTGCAAAGGTTTTGGAGCAGATATTGGAGCATCTGAAAAATGGAAATACAGAAGATGAAGAATTGTTGCTGGAACTGATAAAGCAGTTGTTGGAAATCAGACAGAATAGAAATGCCCCTGCTGGTAACAGGAGCATTCCAGAAACAGATTAGGCTGTTGACGCAGCTTAATCTGAGTGCAAAAAGGACAAGCCTCTTTATATATATTTTGCAGATTTATTATAGCAGAGGCTTTTCCGGCTGAAAAGGAGGGAAAGCTGTAAAATTGAATATTTTTTTAGAGGTAAAAGAACATCTGACGGCAAGGCAGGCGGCAGAATACTATGGTTTGCAGGTTAAAAGGAATGGCTTAGCCTGTTGTCCGTTCCATGATGATAAGCACCCAAGTATGAAGATTGATAAAAATTATCATTGTTTTGCCTGTGGTGTGGGTGGAGATGCGATTGATTATGTTTCCCGTATGTTTGGGTTGTCACAGTATGATGCAGCACTAAAGCTGATAGGGGATTTTACTCTGCCTGTTGATGCGAAAGGAAGTGCAGAGTTGAGTGTGCAGGAGAAAGAGCGCATCCGCAGGGAAAAGACAGAGCGCGAAAGGATAACACGCATTCAGGAACGATTTGAAAAATGGTGCAGTCAGACGATTGATATATTGAAGAATTGTATCTTGGAGATTGACGATGTAAATCGTTTTCTCATTGGTAAACCGCCTGACATTACTTTTTCAGAGGATTATGCACAGATGCTCCACGCAGAGCCGCTTATCAATTACTGGCTGGATATTTTGTGTATGGGAGATGTTTCGGAAAAGCAGGAACTGTTTTTGAAGGATAGGAAGAAGGTGGAGGAAATTGCAGGAACAGTCTGCACAGACAGAAAACGAATTATGGAATGCAGTCGGGGAAGTGCTTGATACGGAAATGAGTACCGTAGAGGACGTTTTGGAATCGCTTGCAAGAACACAGAAGGGGAATGTGAAATCCTCCATTGAAAACTGCATGACTATTTTATACAGAGATCCGGTTCTGAAAGACGCCATATGCAAAAATGAGCTGACAAACAAAACTGATATTGTAAAACAGTTATTGTGGAAACGGAACGGAAGCTGTGTCACCGATGTGGATATGTACCAGATTCAGCGATACATAGAAACACATTATGGTATTTCCAATGATAAAGCGATTAACAAAGCTGTCAGTATTGCAACCAGTGAGAGAAGTTATCACCCTATTAAGGAATTTCTTGAAAATCTGCAGTGGGATGGGAAAAGCAGGATTGCAGGTCTGCTCCCGCGTTTTCTTGGTGCGGATGACAACGAATATACAAGAGAAATCATGCGTCTTTTGATGCTGGCGGCAGTCCGCCGGATTTATGAGCCGGGCTGCAAGTTTGAGATTATGGTCTGCCTTGTGGGTGGTCAGGGTGCAGGAAAGTCCACATTTTTCCGTTTTCTTGCTGTCAATGATGAATGGTTTACGGACGATCTGAATGTAACGCGGCACTTTGTAGTAGACGGAAAAAGCATTTTATTTTCGACAGTATAA
>CAJURQ010000041.1 GCA_910588955.1 uncultured Lachnospiraceae bacterium | reverse complement strand
TTATATAGCAGAAAGTTATCCACAGCTAAAGAGAAAAACATTTAACAATTACCTACAACCTCTCTGATTATTTCATTATAAAAGTGGTTGCTCTCCCCATATGTAATATCTGTATTCGTCATATAATCTGTTCGGGGAGAAGGATGGTTGGTTCGAAGAACCACCTTTTTCGCCCCAAAATGAAAAGCGCGATTTACAATTTCTTCCAGATTAGCCCGAAACGCATTTGGGGAAACCCTTGGCACTCCTTTATCTGTAACCCAGTAATTGCAGTCATTCATTCCAAAACCCACTAATAAGACATCCACATCATGGCTCTGAATATCATAGGGCATTCGCTCCAAAGCCATCCGGGTCGTGTTTCCGTTAATGGAAGTGTTTATAACCGTGATTTTATCTCTTCCGTACTGCTGATGCAGCTCCTGTGCTATTCTGTTGACCCATGTCAAATCCACAGATATTCCTTGTCCAAAACTGATGGAATCCCCAAAAAAATATAAATACATTACTCTATAAATCCTTTCTGCACAATATATACATCCAATCCTGTCTCAAAGTTTTAAGTTACAATCAGTTTACGCCTGTACTCAGACTTTTTATCATGAAAAATCTGCTGCCATAATTCTATACAGAGCACGCCCCATATGCTTCTGCCGAAGTCACTTTCTGATTCCATTTTCTTAATAACCTTTTTGTTATCTATAAACTGCCTGTTACGCGCCTTCTCTGAAGTAAGAACATCATATACAAAATCCTTCGCTTCATTTTTAACCCACTGATTAAACGGAATCGGAAAGCCCATCTTATCTGTCCGTTTTCGTATGCTGTCTGGCAAGTACCTGTTCATAGACTTCTTGAAAATATGTTTCATATCTCCGGCTTTCAATTTAAAGTTTGCCGGAATAGTCGCAACAAATTCTATCAGTTCGTCATCCAGAAGGGGCACCCTCGACTCCAGCCCATGTGCCATGCTCATCCTGTCTTCCACCTGCAGCAAAGCCGGCAGCAGCGTTTTAAAATCAAAATGTGTCATGTTATCAAAGTAACAGGTATTTTTCAAGTTCTCCGCGTAAAATATTTTATAGAATGTCTCATACGGATCATAATCACTCAGCATTTCCTGATGGATGCAGTCATAAAGAATTGGTGCCCTGTTAATCAGTTTAAAGTATCTCCTAGCGCTATCTTCAAACAACCCGGAACTCCAAAAATCCTTTAACATAGGTTTATAATTTCTGAGCGCCGTCAAGTTAGGAATAATAGATTCGTATGTTACAATATATTTCTGGTTGTCCGTCGTTCCTTCTATCGCACCCTTAATGCACTGTTCAAAATACGCAACCAGGTAACGCGTGTATCCGCCGAATATTTCATCTCCTCCCTGTCCGCCAAGAACTACCTTTCTGTGCTTAGCCGACAGCCCGGAAACCATATATTGGCAAAAAGATCCCGGTCCTGCAACAGGGGTATCCAGATGATAAATGACATTCTCAATATTATTTAAAAAGTCCTCGCAAGTCATATCAATCTGATATAGCGGGAAATGGTGCTCCTCAGCTACATCCTCTGCATACATACTCTCATCATAGAGTCTGCCGATACCAAACTTGCCCGTAAAGCCTGCATACTTTTCCCCGCCTACCATGTCCGCTGCCATCGCAGATATAACGGATGAGTCCACGCCGCCGCTGACATATCCTCCTATGGGCACATCGCTTCTGATATGATATTTAATTGATTGATGCAATAGCTCATCCAATTTTTCAACAAAATATTTTTCCGTGTGATTCCAGTCCAAATCATAAAATACCTGCCAGTACCGTTTGAAATTAATATTCCCGTTCTGGATTGTCAGGCTATGTGCCGGTTCTAACTCTTTAATCCCTTTGAAAAGCGTATGACTGCCCAAACAGAACTGAAACGTCAGATAATCCCTAAATCCTTCTATATCCGTTTCAATATCGGGCAGAAACGGGAGCAGCGCCTTCATCTCCGATGCAAAATAAAAAATATTGTCGACAACAGCATAGTAAAACGGCTTGATGCCAAATCTATCCCGGGCACAAAACAGCAAATGTTTTTTGGTATCCCAAATTGCAAAGGCAAACATTCCCTTAAAGTGTTTGACACAGTCCTCTCCCCATTTTGCGTATGCCCTCAGTATTACCTCCGTGTCTGTGTCTGTTCTAAACTCTCCGCTTATTTCTTCCCTAAGCTCAAGGTAATTATATATTTCTCCGTTGAAGCATATTACATTTCCTGTCTGCCCATCCTGCATGGGCTGGTGTCCGCAGTCCGTCAGATCCAAAATACTCAGCCGATTATGGGCTAATCCTATGTACTCATGCTGATTACTCCAAATACCCGTATCATCCGGACCTCTATGCTTTTGCAAATCATTCATTACATAAAGCTTATGCGAAATATCTTGTATTTTTTCATCCCTAATATTGATCATTCCAGCTATTGAGCACATATGTAATATCCTTATTTTTATTGGTAAAATTCTAAATGTTTTCTATGCTTTTCTATGCAGCCTTGTATGACATCCATATTTTCCTTAGTCCACGCGACGGTTTCCTCGATTCCATCCTGTAATAAGACCTTTGCCGAAAATCCAAGCTTCTCCCGCGATTTCTCTGTGGATGCAAATCTTTTTCCCGATGTATCCCACTCTCGCTTAGGCATAATTTTCAGTTCCGATCTGCTGCCGGTGACTTGCATAATTCTTTGAGCCAGTTCGGAAATTGACGTTTCAATCCCCGAGCCTATATTATATACATCCCCTGTCTCTCCCTTTAAAGCGCATAGCATCAGCCCACGGCAAATATCTTCCACAAAAATGAAGTCCCTGGTCGCAATCCCTCCGTTTTCCAACAAAATCTCCTGATTCGTCAGTGCCCTGTAAATAAAGGTCGGCGTGACATTTCTCCAAATTGTGGCATAGGTTCCTCTCCAATTGCCTGCTCCCAGAATTTCTCCCGGACCATACACATTCTGGAAACGCGCTCTGACAACGGGCAGCCCATATTGCTTATGATAATAGGCGGAATAAAACTCTCCAATTATCTTTGAAATGGAGTACGGGCTGTCCTGATGAAGCTCAATCGGACTCTCCTCTGTCGTTGCCACTGCCGCATCAAACGTTTTTTTAGCTACAGAGCATCCCGCAGAAGAATACACAACCTTTTTCAGATTATGAAAATCCTTCAGCCGTTCAAACAGCTTTAACGTTGTCTGGGTATTATTTTCATTGTCGACAATTGGATCAAAAATGGAACTCTGATTGCCATGGTAAGTAGCTAAATGAAATACATAGTCTATATTGTCCTGAAGCTGCGCAAGAACCCGAAAATCCGTAACAGACTTCTCTACAAATGTAACTCGCTCATCCTTCGGCACATTTACAATCTCTGCAGACAGCAGATTGTCCACAATTAAGATTTTAATATTCCGCACATTACTTAACAAAAGCCTGACCAGATTGCTTCCAACGAATCCTGCTCCGCCAACTACTAAAATAGACTTGTCCTCAAATAAACCATATTCTTCCCGCGTCACTATCTGATCTCTCCTTTTAAATGCGTATAGGTCTGAGTAATTCCATACTGTTTATACCATTCAATCGTCTTTTTGATTCCTTCTTCCAACGGCGTCTGTACATCCCAGTCAAAATCGGCTTTTACTTTAGAAGGATCAAGAAGAATCGTGTAGACATCATCCTCTCCCCGCTGACGCACTTCAACCGGTTTTTCCAAAGTAATGTCCATCGCTTTTAATGTTGCATCAAACAATTCTTTAATCGCATAATCTTTTCCACTGGAAATATGATAATAACCACAGCTTCCCATCCCGTCGATTGCCTTGATAATAACGTTTACCACATCATCCACAAACACGAAATCTCTTCTGGTATCCATAACAAAGCATTCCTTACCATTCGTCAGTCTATTATAGAATGTGGGAAGAGGACCGCTCAAATTCCTTGGACCATAAGAGTTGGCAAGTCTGAATGAAAGGAACTCAATTCCTGACAATTCAATATATAATTCGCCGCCTGTTTTGCTGATTGCATAGCTGCTGCCTCCCGCATATCCACCGGAAAAATACGGATGCTTCAGCGTAATCGGCTGTTCAATCGGCTTTAATCCATAGCAAAGCGCCGTCTGGAAGTAAATGATTCTCCTGACGCCCACCTTTTTCGCCGCCTTTACCAGATTAGCCGCTCCGACCACGTTTGTTGTTGCATCCTCAATCCAGTTTTCAGGATTTTTATAGGAAGCTGCCGCATGTACCAAAATTTCCGGCTGGAACTCTTCAAATACTTCAAATACCTTTTCCGTATTTGCGATGCTGTCCTCCACAATTTTTAAGTTTTCATGCTCTTGCAGATTATCCCGCCTGCCTGTCTGATAATTGTCTATTACCAGCACTTCATCTCCTCTCGCCAATAATCTCTCAACAATATGTGAGCCAATATGTCCTGCTCCGCCTGTCACTAATACCTTCATCCCATCTTCCTCCATAATATTTTTAGTAATCATTTTTTGTACATTCGCTATTCATCTCTGCAAATTATGTAAAAATCGCCCTCAATTTTGCAATGGCAATATTTGCATAAATCGGGTGTGATTCTTTCATATTGAATTTTTCGTCTGGCATCTATCATTGTCGGGTGATTTTGCCACAAATCTAATAAATTACAAGTTTCATTTTGTTTATCAAAAATGTTACCCAACTTTTCCTGAGTTACGCAGCAGCCGCAAAACAATACTGAACCATCGGTAGTTACGGAAAGGTTATTAAATAAATTAAAACAGCCGGCAATTCTGTCAGATTTTCTTACTTTAACGCCTTTGTAACCTTCGGGAAGCCCCATATCAATTGGAACTGTAAAAAGAGTAGGCATTGACAAGATTTTAATATCCGGAAAATCATTTTTTAAATACTCCGGTGTATCATTTTTGAAAGCTTCCCTCAGCGAAAAGCAATAATCTATTTTCTTAACCTCTTCTTCATCAATAATATAATTATTATTGATAAAGAAACTGTACTTCTTATCAGAAAGTCTATTTATTGCATTTTTTATATTACTCTTAATAACTTCATATTTGCTCCCAATCCGAATACTGTCATTTTCTTCCGGAGTTTTTCCATCAATCGAAATGACTATCTCCGTATAATCACATGGAAGCAATTCAAGCTTTTTGACATTCTCATCATTTAACAGCATACCATTTGTATATACCGAAAACTTTCTTATCCTGGTATGCTCAAGTATATATGAACATATCTCAAACCACTGGTTATGTATAAAATCCTCTCCATCATGTGTAATATATAAGGTTTCCAGTGTAGGAATTTGCGCTGCCTGCTTTGCAATTTCTTTTGCTGTCTCCATTGTCATAAAGTGATTTAAATCTTCACGCATAGGTCGCATACCATGACTCCAGCAAAATTTACATCTTAGATTACAAACATCTGTAAGCTCTAAATGTAATATTTTAGGAAAATACTTTCCGTTGATAAAAGTGCTATCATGCAAAAACGAATTCCAATACAGATAGTCCCCATCATATTCGGAGTTTTCTATATAAACACATTTATCTTCAGGAACACCTAATAATTTGAGATTTTCCTTAATTTCTCTGTAATTTTGAGGATTTAATGTCATTATCAAAACAATATAGTCACCCTCCTCCTCTCTCAATTTTTCCGGAGGGAATACCTGTATAACCTTTAACCCCCCCCCCACAAAATATTCACCCTGTGTTGTTGCATTTTTATCCACCACATAGTCAACATGATATTTATCTCTGGATAAAAATTCTTTGCAAAGGTTACTCAATCCATAGCATATAATCTTCATACGAAACATTCTCCTTTATTTTTTATACATTAGATGTCTTATGGCATTTTTCATTTATATCATCCATTCATGATTGATTTATGAATATCAGCTCCTATATTATTCTTGTTGTTATCCCCAAACCTATTTCCTATATTACAGTTCTGTATATTTCTGATGTAGTTTTCTAATGTACAAATTACAGGTTTTTCGCCTTCACAAAATGATTCTTCATATACATTACTGTCTAGAATACATTCAAGTTCCCGTTTATATTTTTCTTCTTTTATTCCAAATGAAGTCCTGCTTTGTAACGTTTCCGTCCCTAAATCAAAAACATCCCAGCATTTTTCATAAACCGCATAGGCATAAACCCGATCCTGATCCTGCACTGCACACAAATACATTTCACTGCTGAAACTTTCTGAATTTTCATCATAATCCGCATCATAATAAATTTCTTTAAATGCCTGCTCGACTACCTTTCTTTCAACATCTACTTTCAAAATCATATTGGAAAAATAGGGGAAAATATATAACATATTATTTTTCTCAAACATATTAATATAGGCATCGCCTTTCCGGCATGTATAATTCTCCGGAAATTCTGTAAGCTTTGTCGTCTTTCCTGTTTCTTGATTCCACAATGCAATTTCTCTTTTATGTAAGTGTAGTGCCACCAAATATTTGCCTACCTTTTTAACTCCCCAGTATTTATCTTTCTCCTCTCCCATCTTTATTGCAGTACAGGATTGGTCTGCAAGATCGTACTGGTGCACTATACTACTGTTGTAATCTGCTACATAAATCTTCGTTCCGTCCCCTTCATAACATCTTGCCGCATTTATCTTTTCCTTCCCCAGCTTCCTTTTCTGTATTACATTCGTATAACAGTCATACTCCAAAAGGTCATTACTTCTAAACGGAAACATAAACAGCTGATGATTCTTCCCTATAATCGGTCCACTGCAGAACTTAAAATCCTGTATTTCAAATGAATATGCTCTTATCGCAGCTGTCTCAATTTCATATTCATAGTTCTGCCAGCTATTTCCCAACAATACCCTAAAACTATCACCACAATCTATCACATAATAATTATGCCCGCGTTCCCGATAAGGCGGTTCGCCGGGAATCGTGACAATTCTCGTTACTTCATACGTATTTCTATCCATCTGAACCAGCTTATTGCTTCTATACTGAATAAACCAGATATCTTCACCCTTGATACAAGGTGCAATCGGTAAAAAAACTGTGTCATCTGCTCTTTTTATTCTGTTGTTTTCAAAAAGCACCGGTTTCCCTGCTGCTCTATACAGCTCCGTCACAGAACTCCACGCCCCATAATAGGCATCTGAAATCGCAATCGCCCTGTTCAGATCCGCACTCTCATCCAGAGCACCGATATTTTCCTCTATATACTGCTGTTTTACCGCCATATACTGCTCTTCCAGCTCCGGGAGCATAGACTGCAGTGTGCTCAGCTCCAACGGATGGGGTCGCCACCATAGCACAACCTCCGGGTGCTCCTTAAAAGTCTGAAACACCCACTTCATCTTTTCTATCCGTTTTTCCCGTCCCCCGAGGAGACTGCTGACTCCCGTATTATAGAGAATTACCTTTTTCCCCCGAACGACCTCTTTCCAGTTGTCCGGGAAAATCCTATTTTCTTCCATCCGTCTTTACCTGCTCACATATTGTTTTATCGCATCCGCCACCAGCGCAATCTCTTCTTCCTTCATATAAGGATGAAACGGCAGGGACAGCACAATTTCCGACAGCCTGTTCGTGACCGGATACTCTGTATCCTCGTAACTCATATTCGCAAACGCCTGCTGCCGGTGCATTGGTTTCTGATAATACACAGCGCTTGGAATGCCCTGCTCTTTTAGATAAGACTGCAGACCGTTCCGCTCTTCCCTGTCCTCCAACTGAATCGTATACTGCGCCCAGCTGGAATAGAAACCATCCCTCACCACGGGCGTTTTCACAAAATCCTTCAGATGCTCCGTGTAACATGCCGCAATCTCCTGTTCCCGCTCCAGCTCTTCCTTCGCAAAAACAGGAAATTTCGTCAAAAGCACCGCCGCCTGCAAAGTATCCAGACGGGAATTCATACCGATTCTGATATTGTCATATTTGGAACTGCCTTTTCCGTGTACCCGGTATGACTTTAACAGCTCCGCCCACTCATCATTGTCCGTAAAAACAGCGCCGCCGTCACCATAACAGCCAAGCGGTTTCGCCGGGAAAAAACTGGTCGTCGCGATATCACCAAAGGAGCAGGCGCGCTTTTCCCCAATCCTTCCGCCAAATCCCTGCGCTGCGTCTTCCAGAATCAACAGATGATATTTCTCTGCAATCAATCTGATTTTTTCATATTCCGCCGGCTGACCAAACAGGTCAACCGTCACGACAGCCTTCGGTGTCCACTTCCCCTCCGCTTCCGTCTTTTCTATCATGTGTGCGAGCGAAGCGCAGTCTATATTAAATGTATCTGCATCCACATCCACAAACACAGGCGCCGCTCCCACCGCCGAGACCACTTCCCCGCTGGAAAAGAATGTGAAGTCGGGCACAAAAACGGCGTCCCCCGGTCCAATCTGCCACGCCATCAGCGCAAGCTGCAGCGCGTCTGTTCCGTTGGCGCAGGCTACACAATGCTTCATCCCTGTATAATCCGCCAACGCTTTTTCCAGTTCTGCCACCTGTTTCCCCTGAATAAAGTTCGCATCTGCAAGAACCTTCTGCATAGATGCATCCATTTCGTCTTTTAAATAGCTGTACTGCCTTTTCAGATCACGAAACTCCATGGATATCTTCCTCTTTTCTACTGAAATCTCCCGATAAAGTCTGTCGTCGCACAGTCGGTAAGCGGCAGCTTCACCACGCTGTTCTCCGCCGCCGACTTGTAGATTGCCAGCACCAGTTCCAATGCACGTTTCCCGTCCATAGCCGTAACATAGGGCTGTCTGTCATTCTTTACGGCGTTTATCACATCCGCATAAAGCGGCGTATGTCCGTATCCGTAGACATTCGGCGGATTCTCATGGAATCTTTCCTTCACCGCATCCGGATCATCCAGCAAATCGGAAAACCGCCACTCCTCAATCACATTCACAGACTGTCCGCCCGCCTTTACTGTCCCTTTTTCCCCGAACAGATACAACGTCTCCTCCAAATTTTTGGGATAGATATCGGTGGTTCCCTCCACAATCCCATAGCTGCCGTTTTTAAACTTGATCAAGGCAATCCCCATATCTTCCGCCTCAATATAGTCATGGTTCAGTTTATCCGTCATGCCGACTACCTCTTCGATTTCATTACCCATCATCCATCGAAGCAGGTCGATATTGTGAATGCATTGGTTCATCAGTGCGCCGCCATCCTGTTCCCATGTGCCACGCCAGGGAGCCCTGCTGTAATATTCGTGGTCCCGACACCATCTGATGTGTGCCGTTCCATAAAACAGTCGTCCAAACCGTTTCATATCTACCGCTTCTCGAATAATTTGTACTGATTTATTGAAGCGGTTCTGATGACACGCGCTTACCTTCACATGGTGCTTAACTGCCGCAGCAATAATCGCATCCGCATCTTTGATCGACAGAGCAATCGGTTTTTCTATGATACAGTTAATCCCATGCGCAATGCACTCCAACGCAATCTGTGCATGTTTGCCGCTCTCCGTACAGATTGCAACAAGCTCTGGCTTTTCTGTCTCAATCATCTCAATATAATCTGTATATTTCTTCACTTCTTCCCCCAGCCCGAACTTCAGAGCCTTGTCCTCCATACATGCCGGATCGATATCACAGATTGCCACAATCTCAAGCTCATTATTTTTTGCTGCCGCAATGTGATTTGGTGATATTCTGCCGCAGCCGATTAATGCGTATTTCATACTCCTTTTATCCCCTCTCTGTCTGATTCATAAGTTTTATCAACCGCTTGCACAAATACCTGTAATCATATCTGCGCAGCTCCTTCTCATTCGGTTCGTATCGGGTATGTCCCGTCTCCATAAAAGACTGATACTGTCTTTTTATGTATTCCCTCAGTTTTATATAATCAACTTCGTGGTTAGACGCTTCATACGCCACCCCGATATTTGTCTTTTCCACAATTTCTGTCAACTCGCTGTGTTCGATGTCTCCCATCATAATAGAAATAACAGGGCGCTGCGCTGCCATATATTCGTAAACCTTCCCTGTAATGACGCCGCCTTCCTGCTCCTTATAATCATAGGAAGCCACCATAAGAATATCCGAACCCCGTTGCATTTCAAGCGTATCCCGTCTCGGCAGCTTCCCGTGCATCACACATCTGCCGTCGAGCCCAAACTGCTCCGCCTGACTTTTAAATATCTCATAAGCGGGGGCGTTTCCCGCATAGTGGAAGGAAACACGCTCTTCCTCCATCTGTCCGTCCTGAACCAGCTCACGCACCGCCTGAAAAAGCACCGTCAGATCGCGTATGCCGCCATACATGGAGCCGGTGTAAGTAAACGTCATTTCGGAAGGACAGAACCGATCCCCTTTCACCCCTTCCATGTCCGCCCGGTCAAACCCGTTTGTCAAGCAATGCACTTTTCCGCGGTATTTTCGCGGCACTCTTCTGCAAATGCCCTTTGATATTCCCGTTATGCAATCGACATGCTTCCAGATATAGCGTTCATACATTTTCGCAATAAACCCTACATAATTCGGTGTAAATTTATAACGGTAAACGGCGTCCCTGATATCAAAGAGCCATTTCGTATCCTTATGATATTTATGGAAATATTTCCCGGCAAAATAACTGAATGAATCCCCATAAGATGTAATTACATAATCAAAATATTTTTCTTCCCTCAACTGCTGCTTTACGCTTCTGTATAAATCAATCTGTTTGAGCTGCCCTACGATATAATCCAAACTTCCAAGAAGCGGATATGCCATCTCGAAGGTGTAAAATTCTATGTTCCCCGTCTTCGGATTCATCCTCTTTCTGTTTTCCAGATTATCGAATCGTTTCTTTTTATGCGGCTCGATCAATTTTTCATAAAGCTCGCGAAAACGGACATAAAGCGAAGAGTTTACTGCATAGGATACCCGAATATCCTCAACACCCTTTTTTAACAGCTCGTCTTCCCCTCCGTCTCTCTTTTCCGCAAGAACTTCCACCTCATATCCGTTTACTCTCAGATATTTTGCCAGTTTGCTCGTCCGCACGGCTGCAATGGCATGATCCGGCGCAAAATAATTACAGATCAGCAATACTCTCTGTCCCATACATTCCTCCGCTAGATGTAATCTTCCTTTCTTGCGCTCAGCACCTTATCAATCTTTGGCGACCCAAGCCCGAGAAACTTCTTTTCCTGAAACTTCCTGTCCACATGTTCCCCCGGCAGTCCCATTTCCTTTGCCGCCTTCAAATATTCATTGATGTAAATTTTACGCATGTCCTCCGACTGAACGATCACCCGGTTTGCATAAATCGTCCCCGGCGTAAAACAAAAATGCTTCATACCATCAACCGCGCTCTGATCGTCCGGGTCAATCTCGTTCAATATAAAATAAGGTATATATACTAACATGCTTGTAAATTTTATTAGCTCTCTTGCAAAAAAAGCCGGATGCACACTTGTCACATGATTACATTCATCGTAAGGATTATGTATATAAATAACATCCGGACGCTCTGTCTCCAAATCAAACTCTTCCCATGACACCACCGGCACATAATCAGGGTATTGATGCCCTTCATAATGCATCCTGCTGAAACTACCGTCAGGATTTTTATCAAAATAAGGAATCGGCACAACATATGCGTCACAATCCGGATCGGCATCCGCTGCCTTCCAGACACTTTCCAGACTGTCCCACATGGAAGCCTTGTAGGGCAGAAATACCACGCTTGTTCTGACCGGAATATCATTCTTCACGCTGTTCTCTATCCGAATCAGCTCCCGGCGGAGATTTTTGCAGACTTTCCCTATATTGACGGGCTGCTGCTGCCTAATCTGCTCATAGGTCTGGTAAAGCAGTTCACAGTAGTTTTCCAGAAAACCTACCGTGACAAAATTCTCTCCCAGAACTTCCTCGATCATCCCACCCGCTTGAATTGCCAAATCCTGAGATTGCTCCAGCAAAGTTAATGCAATCTCCGTATTTTTCGTTTCCAATGCCTTTCTGATTGCAGTATGCGCTTGGTCAAGCAGCCCGAGGATATGTTCAATTTGCTTTTTCTGTGATTTTCTCATAGATTTGCCATCGACTGTTCTGCCATTATCCTCCATGATATATAACCCGACCTTCCATGTCAACAATAAATAAGATATATACACTTTACGTGTTATTAATATCGGCTGTTAGTCTCAAAAACTTTATACTACCCGATCAACACTTCCTTCCCCTCAAACGCAAACCCATACTTCCGTATTCTCTCCTCCGGGATCCCTTTCGCGACAAGCGTCTGCTCGTACTGTTTCTCCTCGATCTGGGAGAGCGCTGACTGCACGGTGTCCGCAAGGGTGCTATCTCTTCTGGCATTAAATACCTTAAACTCGATTATAACCGCATCAAGCCCTTCCTTCTTCGGCTCCAGCATAATATCATATCTGCCGAATCCGCTCTCCCGATTAGAGGTAATCGCATACCTGTCCGCCAGATCCACCATCAGCCCAAGGACAAAGCCGTGATAAAACCGTTCCGGCTCCGCTTTCTCCGACGTCCGTTTCCCGGTATCAAAATAGCTGAAAGTCTTATATGCAATCTGGTTCATATATTCATTCATGGCTTCCAGATCGTTAGATAAAAGCGCCTTGATAAACGCATTATAATTCGACACATCTTTCGCAAACCAGTTCCTGATCATATTTTTAAACATGATCTCCACTTCGTGGTTTGTCAGCGTCAGCTCATATTTGGGCTCACCTACGAAATCGTCCACCTCATACTTTTCATAGTCTAATATTTTCAAGTAGCCGCTCGCCACAAGCAGGCTCCAAATCGCGTACTCGTTATCGTCCAGCTGATTATAAACGATCTGTTCGTCAATGGGACACCAGAAATGTTCTCCTTTCAACAGCCCCTCAAAGGACTCCTTCACATCCCTGCTGCCCTCCCGGAGCAGCTTCCCGACCAGACTGTTAGAGCTTGTATTCGCCCAATACGTCGTAAACTTTCCTTTATCCAACAGGTTAAGAATTGACCACGGATTATAAATATCCCTCGATTCACCAAAAATAAAACCATCGTACCACCACTTGACACGCTGTTTTTCCCCGCCCATTCCAAATTCGTCCAGAGCCTCGAACACTTCCTTTTCCGTAAATCCAAAAGCCGTCTCGTACTTACAAGCCGTAGTGGTGATCACTTCAATATTGTTCAAATCCGAAAAGATGGATTCCTTGCTGGCTCTGGTAATCCCTGTCATAATCGCCCGCTCCAGCCACGGGTTCGTCTTAAAAGCGGCATTGAACATACTTCTGGTAAACGCCACCAGCTCTTCCCAATAGCCGTGAACATATGCCTCCTGCATGGGGGTGTCGTATTCGTCCAACAGAATGATAACCTTTTTCCCGTAGTAATCGGATAAATATTTCGAGAGGTAATGAATCGCCAGCGTTGCCGTTACGTCATCCATCTCCACGGACACACTTTTGAAAAATACCCTATCATTTTCCGCCATCGTATTCCCATCAAGCAAAAACTCACAGCTTGCGTAAAGTTCCGCCAGCATCTGACATATCTTCCCACGAGTATTCTGATATGTTGTTTCCTTGATATTGGCAAAAGAAAGGCTGATCACCGGGTAAGTCCCCTGCAGGGCGCGGAATTTTTCTTCCTGCCAGATGGCAAGTCCTTCAAACAGATCGCCCCTCCCCGCATATTTGACCGAGAAAAACTTTTCCGTCATGCTCATGGTAAGAGTTTTCCCGAAACGGCGCGGTCTGGTGATCAGCGTTACCTCATCTCCGCTTTCCCACCATTCCTTGATAAAAGGTGTTTTATCCACATAAAAATAACCATTCTCGATTATCTTGCCAAAATCCTGAATCCCGATACCTACCGTTCTCGCCATAACAGCCTCCCAAACGCCGAATTTATATCATGATTATAGCAATCAAGCAAAAATTCGTCAATCCGTTAATGAATATTCGCATTTTCTCTGTTTATAAAAATTTTACACAAACAATAGATTCCCGTCATTGACATCTATTTCCAGAATATTTATCATTATAACATATATATGGGAAATTCTCACTCCCCATTATTTCCATCGGGAAGCTAAAGCAATATGAAGTGATGTAGAATTATCAGGGAAAGGAATGACTTCAATATGTCATCTCAAAATTCAGTCGTTGAAGAAATCAGAGAACAGCAGAAAAAGGCGTTTGCAACCATGACGCCCAAAGAAAAGCTCGCCTACTTCTGGGATTACTATAAAATACACACAATCGTGGCGATCGCCGTGATAGTCTTTGTAGTTAGCTTCATCAATTCCTACCGTTCCAGCAAGCCCACCGCTTTCTACGCGGTCCTGCTAAACGCGGACACCTACGACGACAACGCCGCTGCCGCCAACGCTTGGAACGAGGGGTTCATGGAATACGCCGGTATTGACCCGGAGGCTTATCAGGTAAATATCGACACGTCTATCGGCATATCCTCCGGCACGGGCGACCAGTACGAAGTCGCCAGTCGGCAGAAAATGATGGCTATGATGCACGCGGGGGATATCCACGCGATCGTGGCGGACACGGAAACCTTTGAGGGCTACGCCCGCCTCGAATACTTCTATGACTTAAACACCGCCTTCACCGAGGAAGAACTGGCTCCCTACGCAGACCTGCTCTACTACACGGATGGCGCCGCCTTTGACGTGGAAACAGGCGACACGCTGGGAGAATTGGAGGCGGCGCAGGAAGCTGTCTACAATCAGACGCTCGACCACAGCGATCCCTCCGACATGGAAAAGCCCGTGGCTGTTGGCATCCGCATCCCGCAGACGGGAAACAAGCTGGGGGATTCCGGGTACTACGACTATATATCTGAACGCGATTACACCTTTCAGGGGTATCCTTCCGAGGTTGTGATCGGGATTCCGGTGTCGGTGGAGGATCCCAAGATGACGCTGCAATTTTTGAATTATCTGTTCGAGGATATGCCTTGAACGTGAATCTAATCCCTTTTATTATCCTGACAATATTCCATTACAATATAATTTGCGCCAGAGTTTCAAGTACTTACTCTGGCGCTCATTTTTTACTTTCACACGCTGTCGTGCCGTGTTTCGCAAGAATCCCCGTGACATATGTGTCATTTTATAGCAATTCCCGCAACATCTGGTTCACCGCCCCCGGGTCAGCCTTCCCCTTCATTGCCTTCATGGTCTGTCCCACGAGGAAACCAATCGCCTTCTCCTTGCCGTTCCGGTAATCCTCCACGGACTGCGGGTTCGCCGCGATCACTTCCTCTATGGTCTTCTTCAAAGCGCCCTCGTCATTGACGGTCTTTAGACCCTTCTCCTCCACATACTGTTCGGGATCCACGTTCTCCTCAAACATGACCTCAAACACTTCTTTCGCCACCGAGCTGTTGATCTGCTTTGTGTCGGTAAGGGCAATCAATTTCGCCAGATTTTCCGGTGAGAAGCGAAGGTCGGAAGCGTCCACTTCCCGCTCCTTCATCAGACGCAGCGTCTCGCCCATAATCCAGTTGGAAACTTTCTTGGGCTGCGCCCCCAGCGCCACCGCTGCCTCAAACAAATCCGCCAGCGGCTTTTCACCCGTAATGATCTCGATATCATAGTCGGGAATGTCAAACTCTTCCCGATAGCGCGCCATCTTTTCCGTGCGAAACTCCGGCTGTCTCGCGCGGATTTCCTGCAGCATCGTTTCGCTTACGCTGATCGGGGTCAGGTCAGGGTCGGGGAAGTAACGGTAATCCTGCGCGTCCTCCTTGCTCCGCATGGCGTAGGACTTTTCCCTGGCGTCGTCCCATCGTCTCGTCTCCTGCACAACGCTTTCTCCTGCTTCGATCAGGTCGATCTGCCGCTCCTTCTCCCCCTCGATCGCCCTCGTGATCGCCTTAAAGCTGTTCAAATTCTTCATCTCCGTCCGGGTGCCGAATGTTTCCGCTCCCGCCTCCCTAACGGAGAGGTTTACGTCCGCACGCATGGAGCCTTCCTGCAGCTTGCAGTCCGACGCGCCCAGATACTGAATCACCTGACGAAGCTTTTCCAGATAGGCGATGACCTCCGCCGCACTCCGCATATCCGGCTCGGACACAATCTCTATGAGCGGCACACCGGAACGGTTGTAATCCACCAGCGAGCAGTCCTCCCACTCGTCATGAATCAGCTTGCCCGCGTCCTCCTCCATGTGGATCTCGTGAATGCCGACGGTCTTTTTTCCGCCTTCCTCCGTCTCGATCTCCACGCCGCCGTTTCTGCAGATGGGGAGATAAAGTTGGGAAATCTGGTAGTTCTGCGGATTGTCCGGGTAAAAATAATTTTTTCTGTCAAACTTTGCGTAGCGGGTGATATCACAGTTTGTCGCCAGCCCCACAGCTATCGCGTACTCCAAAACCTGTCTGTTCAGGACAGGCAGAGAGCCGGGCATTCCCGTGCAGACCGGGCAGGTCTGGGTGTTCGGCTCCGCCCCGAAAGCGGTGGAACAGCCGCAGAATATTTTTGTCTTCGTTGCAAGCTCCACATGAACTTCCAAGCCAATTACGGTTTCGTATTGTTTACTCATATTTACCCCCATTAGAACTTCTTTTCGCGTTGTTCGTAAGTATACGCCGCCCTGATCAGCTTTTTCTCCTGAAAACAGTCCCCGATCAACTGCAGACCAATCGGCAGCCCTTTACCGTCCTGCCCGCAGGGAACGCTGATGCCCGGCAGTCCCGCCAGATTCACGGCAATCGTGTAAATATCGCCCAGATACATTTGTATCGGATCCGCCAGACTCGCCCCCAGCTTCGGCGCGGTGGTGGGCGCCACAGGACCGAGAATCAGGTCATACTTGGCAAACGCGTCATCGAACGCCTTTTTAATCAATGCCTTTACTTTCAATGCCTTCAGATAATAGGCATCATAGTAGCCGGAGCTGAGAACAAAGGAACCGAGCATAATGCGGCGTTTCACTTCCTCCCCGAATCCCTCGGATCGGGATTTTTTATACATATTGTGAAGCCCCGCGTACTCCTCGGTACGGTAGCCGTACTTGATGCCGTCGAACCGCTCCAAATTGGAGCTCGCCTCTGCCGCCGCGATGGTATAGTAAGCCGGAATCGCGTATTCCACCAGACTTAAATCAAACCGCTCCACAACCGCGCCTTTTTTCTCCAACACTTCCGCCGCCTGCAAAACGGCTGTCCGCACCTCCTCGTCAAGCCCTTCCCCAAGATAATCGTTGGGAATACCGATGCGCATCCCCTTCACATCCTCCACAAGCGCCGCCGTAAAGTCGGTGCCGTCTCTGGAAACGGAAGTGGAATCCTTTGTATCGTGGGATGCCAATGCCTCAAGCACCGCCGCACAGTCCGTCACATCCTTGGTCAGCGGTCCGATCTGATCCAATGAGGAACCGTAGGCAATCAGACCGTACCGGGAAACCGTGCCGTAAGTGGGCTTCATGCCTACCACACCGCAGTAGGACGCCGGCTGTCTGATGGATCCGCCCGTGTCGGAACCGATGGCAAAAATGCACTCCTGTGCCGAAACCGCCGCCGCAGAGCCCCCCGAGGAACCGCCCGGCACATGATCCGTATTTCTCGGATTCTTTGTGGGACCGTAAGCAGACGTTTCCGTGGTGGAACCCATGGCGAACTCGTCCATATTGGTCTTGCCGAGAATCACCGCCCCCGCCTTCTGCAGATTCTTCACAGCCTCCGCTGTGTAGGTGGGCACAAAGTTATGCAGAATTTTCGAGGAACAGGTGGTGAGCAGCCCTTCTGTACAGATGTTGTCCTTCACCGCCACCGGTACGCCCGCCAGCGGTCCCGTCAGCTCTCCCGCCTCGATTTTTTTCTGCACCGCCCGCGCCTGCGCCAGTGCGCCGTCCCGGTCTACCGTAACATAACAGTTGTAATTTTTATCCTCTTTCTCTATCTGCGCAAGCACAGCCTCTGCGGCTTCAACTGCGGTGGTCTCCCCCGCCTTTATCGCCGCCGAGAGTTGTGTCGCGGTCATTTCTACTATATTCATGTAACACTTTTCCTTTCCCGTATACTCGGAGGTTCTGTTATTCGAATGTCCGCGGCACCACAAACATCCCGTCCTTCTCCTGCGGCGCATTGGACAACAGCTGTTCCCGCTCATCCCCGTTTGTCACCACATCCTCCCGGAACACATTTTCCACCGGGAACACATGGGACATGGGCTCCACATCCGTCGTGTCAAGCTCGCCCAACTTGTCAATATAGTCAAGCATCCGCCCCATATCCGCCTTCGCCCGCTCCTTCTCTTCCGCGGACAATTCTAATTTTGCAAGAATCCCCACATATTCTATAGTCTCGTCGTTTATAACATTTGCCATATTTTTCTCTCCTATCTGCGAGTTCATATTATTGTGAGCATCGCAAAGTGTTCATACAGATGAAAGTTCATTTCTTAAGGAGCCCTTAAAGCGACGCCAGCGCTTAGCGAGGTATTTCACGAGCTTAGCGTCTGCTGCGTTGCGACCAGAGCGCAAGCGCGGCGACGTAGAAATGAACTTTCATCTGCCACAACTTTACGCTCTCACCTTAATATGAACCTCCCTAAGCTGCTGCTCCGTCACATCCCCCGGCGCGCCGCACATAAGATCCTGCGCAGAACCGCTCATGGGGAAGGCGATCACCTCCCGGATGTTCTCCTCGTTTCTGAGCAGCATAATCATACGGTCAACGCCCGGCGCCATGCCCGCGTGAGGCGGCGCCCCAAACTGGAACGCGTTGTACAGCGCGCCGAATTTGGTCTTCAACGTCTCCTCGTCATAACCCGCAATGGCAAATGCCTTCTCCATAATCTCCATGTCGTGGTTGCGCACCGCGCCGGAAGAAAGTTCCACACCGTTGCAGACGATATCATACTGGTAAGCAAGCACTTCCAGCGGGTCCTTCGTATTTAACGCCTCCAAACCGCCCTGCGGCATGGAAAAAGGATTGTGGGTAAATCCGATCTGTTTCGTTTCCGGGTCGCGCTCAAACATGGGAAAATCGTTGATATAGCAGAACCGGTATGCATTCTTTTCCATCAAATCCAGCTTCTGCCCGAGTTCCGTGCGAAGCTGCCCCGCATAAAAGGCGGCACGCTCCTCCCTGTCTGCGATAAAGAAAATCGTATCACCCACGGAAAGTCCCGCCAGTTCGCGAAGTTCTCCTTTTTTCTCCTCCGGAATAAACTTGTCGATGGGACCCTTGTAGCTCAAGTCCTCCGCCACTTCCAGATATCCGAGACCGCCCATGCCCATATCGGTAGCAAACTTTAGCAGCTTCTCGTGAAAGCCCTTCGACATATCCGCGTGCACCTTGATGGCACGGACAGTCCTGCCCTGAAACGGCTTGAAGGTACATACCTGAAAGAAGTCTGTCAGGTCGATAATACGCAAAGGGTTTCTCAAGTCCGGCTTATCCGTTCCGAACTCCAGCATTGCCTGTTTATAGCTGATGATCGGATAGGGCGCTTTCGTCACGGCCGCCCCTTCCGGCGCAAATTTCTCAAAAACGGCGGAGAGCACTTCCTCGCCCACCGCGAACACGTCCTCCTGCGTCGCGAAGCTCATCTCGAAGTCCAACTGGTAAAATTCGCCGGGGGAACGGTCCGCCCTCGCGTCCTCATCCCGGAAACATGGTGCAATCTGGAAATACTTGTCAAATCCCGACACCATCAGAAGCTGTTTGAACTGCTGGGGCGCCTGCGGCAAGGCGTAAAACTTGCCCTTATATTTCCTCGAAGGCACAATATAGTCTCTTGCACCCTCCGGTGAAGACGCGCACAGAATCGGCGTCTGAATCTCCAAAAAGCCCATCTCCGTCATCTTTTCCCGCAGATAGGCAATCACCTGGGAGCGGAAAATAATGTTGTCCTTCACCTTCTGGTTGCGCAGGTCAAGGTAGCGGTATTTCAGCCGCACATCCTCCCTCGTCTCCTTGGAAGTCATAATCTCAAAGGGAAGCTGCTTATAGACTTTGCCGAGCACATCCACCTGATGCGCCTCCATCTCAATTGTTCCCGTGGGAATCCGGGGGTTGTATGTCTCCTCGTCCCGCTTTTCAATCAGCCCTTCAATGGAAACGCTCATCTCCTTGGACAGCCCCTCCAAAAGAGAAGTGTCCCGCATCACCACCTGCAGCACGCCGTACATATCACGCAAATCCACAAAAGATACGCCGCCGTGATCCCTGATATTCTCAATCCAGCCCGCCACGCGCAGCTCCCTGCCAATGTCGCCCTCGTTGATTTCCTTTAAAGTTACGTCCCTGTACTGATTTTTGATTGTCATAACGGTCTCTCCTTTTCATAAATACGTCTTGTATAGGCAGATTCGAGATGCTCCGCATCTCTCATTCGCGTTGCTCGTCAGAAGCCTTCCGAAACATTCGCTCATGCAAGCATGGCTCATGTTCCATAAGCCTTCTGACTCTGCTTATACGCGCAAAACGTCCCGGAACACATTACTGTATTCCGGGACGGATATTTTCATTATCCGCGGTACCACCCGCATTGATAAGCTGCCATCTCCATAGAAGATGTGATTCGCCTTACCCTCTCAAACACTTAACGCGTGTAACGTACTGCCCTAGTTTCATTTATGACGCTTATGTCACTGACATCCGTGTCAACTTTCTGTCATGACATGATGTCTTGAAATTCAGACAATCTGCTCCGGAGTGTTCCCGTCCCTGCCTTCCACAAACAGCGCTCTCAGTCGGTGACGCCGTATTCCTGTCGCTTCCCTCAAGGTGAGTCTCCTTCATAGCATTTAATTATTTGTATACATGTATAACATAATTCTTTCCTATATGCAAGTATTTTATGCTAAAAAATACACTATGTACGCAAAAAAGTACAACTATACTTTAAGAAACAAATGACAGGAACCATCCTGCCTCGCCACACATGACATC
Source organism: uncultured Lachnospiraceae bacterium (assembly GCA_910588955.1). GTDB lineage: Bacteria > Bacillota > Clostridia > Lachnospirales > Lachnospiraceae > UBA3282. The sequence goes on along the minus strand of CAJURQ010000041.1, from coordinate 5,960 downwards.
ACAGGACGGCATTACAGATAAATTCTCGCCGACCGCCCAAGCCCCGCTGCGTCCAACTCCACAAATCCGCCCGTTTTTTCATCATACCCGGCAAAGGAAATCCTGCCGTTCTCCGTGCGAATCCGGTAAATACTGCCCTGCGTGATACATGCCGCATGTCCTTCATAGGGAATCGGCTCCTCACAGACCGCCTCGAGCAGCGCAAACAAAACCGCCCCGTGCGCCGTCAGAAGAATCCGCTCCGCCTCACAAAAATCTTCCGTTATTTTTTGAAAAGCCTGTCCCGCGCGCTTTACCAACGCCTCTCTCGATTCCATGCCGGGGCAGTCGCTGCCTTGATACTTTGCTTTCATCTCATCAAGCGACATGCCCTCCCCCTCGCCAAAGCCGCGCTCGATGAGAAAGTCCTCCACTGCTATCTTCTCTCTCGGATAATTCAGCCTCCTCGCCGCAATCTCCGCGGTTTCGCGCGCTCTCTTCAAGGGGCTTGAAACGATGACGTCCATCCGTACGTCAAGCGCACTTAAGATTCGCACCGTGTCGTCCACCTGCGCTCTTCCTTTTTCATTCAACGGAATATCCGTGTGTCCCTGCAGGAGCCGCTTTTTATTCCAGTCCGTCTCCCCGTGCCGGAGCAAATATATGTCCATGTTCCGATTCCTCTCTTTTGCCATCAAAAACTTTTTTTAGACAAAAATTCTCTTCTAATGTCCCTACTTTCCTGCGGCAGCCGAATGACACAGGCATGTGCTTTCCGCTCGAAACCGCACTGCCTTACACTCCCAGCCTCTTGATTCGGTCTACCGCCTCCACGGTATTCTCATAACTGCCGAACGCCGTCAGTCTAAAATACGTCTCGCCGCTCGGTCCGAAGCCCGACCCGGGCGTGCCGACCACATTTGCCGTCTCAAGCAGGTAGTCGAAGAACTCCCAGCTCGTCATGCCGTTCGGCGCCTTCAACCAGATATAAGGCGCATTGACGCCGCCGGAAACCTGATAACCCGCCGCTTTCAAACCGTCCAGAATATAAGCCGCGTTCTTCATATAATAGGCAACCAGCTCTTTCGTCTCTCTCTTTCCAGCCTCGCTGTAGACCGCCTCGCCCGCCCGCTGGATGATATAGGGCGCACCGTTGTACTTCGTGCCATGCCGCCTTGCCCAGAGGCCGTGGATCGCCACATCCCCTGCTTTCAGTTCCTTCGGAACCACGGTAAATCCCAGACGCACACCGGTAAAGCCCGCGTTTTTGGAGAAAGAGCGAAGTTCAATCGCACAAGTTCTCGCCCCCTCGCACTCGTAGATGGTGTGGGGCACGTCCGCCTCGGAAATATATGCCTCGTAAGCCGCATCGTAAATAATGACGGAGCCGTTTTTGTTGGCGTAATCCACCCACTCTTGCAGCTGCGCTTTCGTGATGGTAGATCCGGTCGGATTGTTCGGGAAACAGAGGTAAATCAAATCGGGAACGGTCTTCGGCAGTTCCGGTGCAAAGCCATTCTCCGCCGTGCAGGGCATGTAAATCACATCGCTCCAGTTGCCCGTGCTTTCATCATAAACGCCTGTTCTGCCCGCCATCACATTCGTGTCCACATACACCGGGTAGACGGGATCGCAGACCGCAATCTTATTGTCCGTAGCAAAAATCTCCTGAATGTTGCCGGAGTCGCACTTCGCCCCATCGGAGACAAAAATCTCGTCCGCATCAATCTGACAGCCCCTCGCCCTGTAATCATTCTCCGCAATCGCCGCGCGCAAAAACTCGTAGCCCAAGTCGGGCGCATACCCGCGGAACGTCTTCTCGTCCGCCATCTCATCCACCGCCCCGTGAAGCGCGCTGATAATGGCGGGAGTGAGCGGCTTTGTCACGTCGCCGATTCCCAGTCTGATAATTTTTTTGTCCGGGTTAGCCGATACGTAAGCGTTCACTTTTTTGCCGATGGTGGAAAAAAGATAGCTCCCGGGTAATTTCAAGTAATTGTCATTCACCTTAACCATAAGTGTCTGATCCTTTCTCTCTTCTACAATTTAATATTATGTAAACTCTTGCTTCCTGCCTCGCGTCCTTTTATATCTCACCTTCAAACACCGTCGCCGCAGGTCCCGTCATATAGACCACATTTTCCTCCCTGTTCCACGTAATGACAAGGTCGCCGCCGAGAAGCCTTACCGTGACCGTCTCCTCCGTCAGCCCGTTTAAAACACAGGATACCGCCACCGCGCATGCCCCCGTACCACAGGCGAGGGTCTCTCCCGTGCCGCGCTCCCACACCCGCATCTGTACGGTATTTCTGTCAATCACTTTCACAAACTCCGTGTTGGTCCGCCTCGGAAACCGCTCGTGGTTCTCAAAATAAGGACCTATTTCTTCTATGTCAAGGGAATCCACGTCGTCCAAATACACCACCGCATGAGGATTCCCCATTGACACACATGTCATTTTATAGTCTTTCCCCTGCACACAAATCGGCTCGTCGATCGCCCTCTCATTCTCACTGATAACAGGCACCAGCGCCGCCTTAAGCTCCGGCGCGCCCATATTGACCTTTACCTGTTCCGCCTTTCCATCTTTTACAATAAGCGTCAGATACTTTACACTCCCCGCGCTTATGACGGTTATGTCAGTTTTATCGGTGAGCCCCTTGTCGTAGACAAATTTTCCCACGCAGCGGATGCCGTTGCCGCACATTTCCGCCCGGGTGCCGTCCGCATTGTACATCTCCATCTCAAAGTCCGCCTCATCGGAGGGATTGATAAAAATCACCCCGTCCCCGCCGATACCGAAATGCCTGTCGCTTAAGCGGCGCACCAGTTCCGGCTTTTCCTCCTGCGGTATCTGCTCGCGGCTTCTGTCCACATAGACATAATCGTTACCGCAGCCATGCATTTTTGTGAATTTCATATCAAACTCCGCCCCTCTAATAATTTGATGGTTCCTATTTGATGAAACCGATTCTCTACAATGACATTTGCCAGTCTTCTTTTCAGTATACATTCATTCCGTCGAAAATGCCATATCGTCGTGCAAAATACACCGAATCACATATTTTCCGCCGTGTATCACATCCGCATCATGACAAGCACCATCTGCGCCTCCTCAACCAGATTGGTGCCGCTGTCCATACTGCATTTCTGCAGATAACGGTGCGCCTCCTCCTCTGTCATATGATTCCGGTTCATCAAAAGCGCCTTCGCCTCCTTGATCAGTCCTTCCTCCTGCGCGCTGCGCTCTCTGGGACGCTGCCTTTCCCGCCTCTTTCGCCGCTCAATCGCCTGCCCCATCATATCCACCGTGTTGATCAGATCATGCACCTTAAGCGGCATGGCAAGGCTCATAATATCGCGAAGATCGCACTCCTGCAGCACGTTCGCGGAGGCAAGCAGCAGCATCTCGAATCCTTTCGGAAGGCAGGCGTGCAGTTCATGGTACATCATGTCGGACATTCGGTAGCTGCAGATCACAAGCCCGTCGTTCAACTCATCCATTCTGCTAAGCGCCTGGGAACCTGTCGTACATACGCTGTCTACCCGAAATCCGTTTTTCATCAGAAGGTTTCGGATGCCTTTGGCGTCCTCGGGCTTTGGCAGTACCACTATGATGTTAAACACACGCTCACCCCCTTCCCTTTATGTGAAAACATATGTTATTTAAATTGGCTTGCCCGACTGCCCTCACTGGCAATCAGAATTGATTCAAGTACTCGTTGAGTTCCCAATCCGTAACCTGACTGCGGTAGCGGTTCCACTCCTCCTTTTTCAGGGCAATATACTTCTCAAACACATGATCTCCCAGCGTCTCCCTCATAAACGCATCTTGCTCCATGCAGGAGACCGCCTCCGCCAGCGTTCCCGGCAGTTCCTCAATCTTCCGCTCTCTCCGCTCCTGCTCGCTCATGCGGAAAATATTGCAGTCCACGCTCTCCGGCACGGCTGTCTGCCTCTTCATTCCGTCAAGCCCGGCACGCAAGACTGCCGCCAGCGCCAGATACGGATTTGCCGTCGGATCAGGACTGCGAAGCTCCATCCGCACCGCGTCCCCCGCTGCCGCCGGAATACGGATGAGCGGGCTCCGGTTCGTCGCGCTCCACGCGATATATACCGGCGCCTCAAAGCCCGGCACAAGCCTTTTATAAGAATTGACAATCGGATTCATAATTGCCGTCATGCCCCGCATATGCTCCATAACACCGCCCAGAAAGGCGTATGCATCACGGCTTAACCCATGGGCGCCCGCTTCATCCGCAAAAATATTTTTCCCATCCTTCAAAAGCGACATATTGATATGCATACCAGAACCGTTGACCCCATATTTGGGCTTTGGCATAAAACTGGCGTGAAGCCCGTGTCTCTTTGCAATCGTCCTGACTGCCAGTTTAAACGTCATAATATTGTCCGCCGTCGTCAGCGCGTCGTCATAGCAGAAACTGATCTCATGCTGTGCCGACGCTACGTCGTGGTGGGACGCCTCCACCACAAAGCCCATGTCCTCAAGCGTGAGCACCATATCGCGCCTTGCGTTCTCTCCAAGGTCTACCGGACCGACGTCAAAATAGCCTGCTTTTTCGTGGGTGAGCGTGGTCGGCATACCGTTGTCATCCAGATGGAACAGGAAAAACTCGCACTCCGCTCCCACCCGGAATGTAAAGCCCATCTCTTCCGCCTCCTGAATCGCCCGCTTCAGGACATAGCGGGGATCGCCCGCAAAAGGCTTTCTGTCAGGACGATACACATCACAGATCAGACGCGCCACCTTTCCCTGCTGGGGTCTCCACGGGAAAATTTCCAACGTGCCTAAATCCGGATGCAGATACATGTCCGACTCCTCCACGCTGGCAAATCCTTCGATGGAAGAACCGTCAAACATACAGTCGTTGTTGAGCGCCTTCTCAAGCTGTCCCGCCGTAATTGCCAGATTCTTTAAGTTACCGAAAATATCCGTGAACTGGAGCCTGATAAACTCCACGTCCTCCTCCTCAACCAATTTTATAATATCTTCCCTGCTATAGTTTTTTCTCATGCGATACCGCCTTTCCTTCTCTTTCCAACTCTGCTTATGCGCGAAAAAAGGGCGCTCTATCCCTGTAAGAACGCCCTTGTTCGGTACAATCATATCAGTTTTTTTGTTCTTTTGTCAAGCCACATGACATTTCTTGTTTAGTGCCATTTATTATTTCGATGATAAATATCTACACCCTACTCTTCCATGACGGTCCTTATATCCTCCATGAGTTTCTTCCCTATCGAATAGTATGGTTCTGAACGTCCTCCATCAAGAACTCTTCTGTTCGGACCTTCCGGTATTTTGTCAATTTCTTCTATCGCTTTCTGTTTTAACTTGTTAATCCTCTCTATCTGATCCGCTGTCAACTGCTTTTCGCTCATATTTCAAATACCCCCGTTTCATAGGAATCTCCATAATCAGATGCTGCATATCTTTCCGCAAAATGGATTCTGTTCTCGTCCCTAAATATCTTCATTCAAATTCCACTCTGTTTCTATATCTACGCTGGAGAAATTGATATTAGTGAACATTGGCATATCTTTAAATTCCACTCTGTTTCTATATCTACTCAGCAGCGCGAAGCGGTAATCGTCTAACGCCAGCACTTTAAATTCCACTCTGTTTCTATATCTACGTTTCAGTGTTTTTCAGCATTTCTGACATATCATCCTTTAAATTCCACTCTGTTTCTATATCTACCGTGAGAACCGCCGGAATCGCAATCAGTTCCTTTGTACTTTAAATTCCACTCTGTTTCTATATCTACCATCTCCTGGCGGAATCGCTTAAACTCATTCATCATTCTTTAAATTCCACTCTGTTTCTATATCTACCTATAACAATTTCATGCATTGTCGCAGAAATTTCCTTTAAATTCCACTCTGTTTCTATATCTACCTGTTTCCGCCTCGTATTATATAGACATAGCCATTCTTTACCTTTTCTACAGGTCTGGCTATAA
>CAJURQ010000040.1 GCA_910588955.1 uncultured Lachnospiraceae bacterium | reverse complement strand
ATGGTCAATTCTAAGCGACTCTGGGTGGTCAATTCTGCCCGACCCTAACAATATCCTACTCCAACTACACTTTAATTATACAAAAAAGCTCCTGTCTTTACAATAAAATTAACATTAAAATAACCCATTAAAATTAATACCCTACTCATGCCGCAGCGCCTCAATCGGGCTTAAATATGCCGCCTTTCTTGCCGGGTAAATACCGAAGAAGATACCTACACCCGCAGAGAAAACTGCAGCAATAATCACCGTAGGTACATTGACTTTTGTCGTATAACCCAACGCACCACAGACCACAATACCTCCCAGTACACCAAGCGCAATCCCGATCAGACCGCCAATGAAGGTGATGATGCCCGCCTCCGCCAGAAATTGTATAAGGATTGACTTCGTTCTTGCGCCAAGTGACTTGCGTATACCGATCTCCCGTGTTCGCTCCGTCACGGACATGAGCATAATGTTCATTACGCCAATGCCGCCCACAAGCAGGGAAATCGCCGCGACAAAAGAGATAAAAAGCGTCAGTGTACTTAGAACTTCGTCATACTCCGCCGTGTAATCTGCAAACTTCTCCATCATGATCTTGTTTTCTCCCCGCACGTTATAACGGTTTTCCATCAGCCGGATTGTATCTGCCGCCACCTGCGTCACATCCCCAAGACCCAGTTCAAATGTCATGCCTACCACATCTGAGGTGCCAAACAAAGACCTCGCCGAGCTTTCTGTAATTACGCAGACCATACTCGCCGCATCACACTCATTCTGTGAAAAGTACCTGCCCCTGATGATCGGCTCATTGCCAACCGCATACTGCAACGCCGTACTGCCGCCCTCAAGGTTCGCCGAAAAACTGCCCTTGCGTGCTCTGGCTGTGGCTCCCCAATAGCTGTATTGCGTCGTCGCGCCTTTCACATGTGTCACTTTCTCTTTCACCAGTTTAAAATCATCTTCCGTAAATCTCACGTCATTTCCTTCTACTCCACCATTGGCATAAATGGTAATCTTGCCGCCGAATATGTTTTCCAGTTCATCGTTGACAGAACTTCGCACCCCATTACCGATGGAGATAATCATAATGACGGAAGAAATTCCGATAATGATACCTAGCATGGTGAGGATGGAACGCCCTTTGTTGCTTTTGATATTCATCAGAGCGATTTTGATATATTCCCATAATTGCGCCACAGTTTATCTCCCTTTGGTAAATCAATTAACTGCAATAGATTGCTGAAAGCCGCCTCCTTTATTCCTAATTAGAAATTCTCAGCGTATCATCCTCCAATTCAACCACCATTTCCAGATAGCTGTCTTTGGGACATCCCCAACTCATATAACCAGCGTTTTGCGAAAAATCTTTATGGTATTGTAAATTATATAAAGTGATTTTTTGACCGCATACTTCATTTTGACTATTCAAAACTTCTTCCGTTTTGGAATCAAAATATACCGATTTTCCTGCATTAATTTCCATAATAATATAAGAATATCCGCCATCTGTTTCTGTTGATAATGAAATATCTTCCTCCGTAACAGGTAAATTAGGTTCCGCTTCTCCCGCTGTCGTCTTCGTTGATAATGAAATGTCGTTTTTCGTAACAGGATAGCTAATACCCGTATAAATCAATACCGCACAAAGTAGGACAGCAAATACAAGACATACCACAGCCACCGCTTTCAAAATTATTTTGGCTATTTTCTTTTTGACCGCCATTATAGCCTCAGCGTCGTGTTTCCTTTGCGGCGCTTCCACCACATCAATCTGCCTTCCCGATTTCAAACGTTCCCATTCTGCGGCACAATCGGCGCAATTTTCAAGATGTTCCTTTACAAATACCGTTGTGCCTTCACTTACCATATTTTCAAGGTACAGTGGCAGCACATCACGGACAACGCTACACTCTTTTTTCATCATCGATCTCCTCCAATCTGTCCTGTATCATTTTTCTTGCCCGGTGGTAGGTAACGCAAGCCCAATTACCCGTCTTGCCATGCAGGGTGCCTATTTCTTTAAAAGACAATTCTCCAAACACACGCCACATAAAAACTTCCTTGTAGGGGTCCGGCAAAGTATGCAGAATCTTTCGTATCTGCTCCGCCTCGTCCTGTATTCCAATCCGTTCCTCAATGAAAGCCTTCGGGTCTGTGATGCTTTGCAGTTTTGTTTCATCCATACTTACCGTTCTGTGATTTTTCTTCAAATAGGAGTAGTACGTGTTTTTTGCAATCTGGCAAATCCATACGCGCATATCGCAATCGCCGCGAAAATTCTCAATGGATTTCATTACTTTTAAAAATGTCTCACTTGTAATCTCCTCTGCTATATGTTCATCCCCTGAAAGCCTCCAGATATAGCGGTATACCGATTTAAAATAAGTGCTGTATATCTGTTCAAACTCCATTGCGTTACCACTCCCTTTCAACCATAAGACTTCATGAAGAAAGAAATCTTACAGATATTTTTAATTATTTTATCAGAAATAAAACAAGGGCGTCGCTCCATCACCAGATTTGATGATTTTGCAACACCCTTTTTCATATGATTATGGTCACATATAAATTGTATCTGAAATCAAACCTCTCCCTTCGACTTCTCCACCGCTGCGATCACGCGGTCGCACCAGTCGTCAAACTCGGGATCTTCCTTCTGGCACTCCTCCGGATGGGACATAACATAATTAAGCGCAATCCTGACGCCCTGATCGAAGCGCACCTGCGTCCGCATATCCGGCGCCAGTCTTTTCAGCTTGCTATTATCGAAGACAACGGAAACCGACTTGTCCCCGATCAGACTGCCCTCAAAGTCATAGCCATACTTGTCTCCCACCGCCGCCAAATATGCGGAAGAGACATAATAGGGCTTCAACTCCACATTAAGCGCATCCGCGATCGTTGCGTAAATTTGGTTCCAAGTAAGCGTCTCGTCCCCCGTAATCTGGAAAGCCTCGCCAATGGCGTGACGGTTTCCCATCAGACTGATATAGCCGACAGCAAAATCCGTGTTGAAGGTGAGCGTCCAGAGTGAAGTACCGTCGCCTTGAATGATAACAGGCTTTCCCTCCATCATCCGTTTAATGACCTGCCAGAACCCGTTTTTCCCGTGTACGCCGAGAGGAATATGGCGCTCGTCGTAAGTATGGCTGGGGCGCACAATCGTGACGGGAAATCCCTCTTCCCGGTATTTTTTCATCAGAAAATCCTCACAGGCAATTTTGTCTCTGGAATATTGCCAGTGCGGGTTTGCAAGGGTCGTCCCCTCGTTCACCACATATCCTGCTGCCGGTTTGTGGTATGCCGAAGCGGAACTGGTATAAATATACTGCTTTGTTTTGTCCCGGAACAGACGGTAATCCCGCTCCACATCCTCCACACGAAATCCGATAAACTCGCAGACTACATCAAAGAAAAGATCCGCAATCTGCTCCGCAACCGTCGTCTCGTCATTGATATCCGCTATAATCTGGTGCACATTCCCCGGCACCACGTCCTTCCTGCTGCCGCGGTTTAAAAGCCATATGACCCACAAAGGTATCTGCGCCAGCTGCTTTACAATCGCCGTGCTGATAATGCCCGTACCGCCGATAAATAATGCTTTCATCCTTTTCCCTCCGCCTTTTCTCATTATCCTTTCAGTTTCTCGCTGAAATTTGACATTGCCTCGGAAATCTTAATCTGCTGTGGGCAGACTTTTTCGCAGCTCCGGCATCCGACACAGGCGGAAGGATGCTTTTCCTGCGGTACTGCGGAAAGCGCCATCGGCGCGATAAATCCGCCGCCCGTAAAGCTGTGTTCATTGTAAAGGTTTAAGAGCATAGGAATATCAAGCCCCTGCGGACAATGGCTTGTACAATAGCGGCATGACGTGCAGGGCAGCGTTTCGTTTAACATGCCGTCCGCAATGGAAAGAAGCGTGTCCATCTCCTCTTTTGCGAGCGGTTTTTCCGTCTCAAACGTCCGAATATTCTCTTTTAACTGCTCCAAATCAGACATGCCCGAGAGCGTGACAACCACACCGGGGATGCTCTGTAAAAATCGAAATGCCCATGCCGGAATACCTTCCTCCGGGCGTAAACCTTTTAATACCGCCTCTTCCTTCTCAGCAAGTTTTGCCAGCCGTCCGCCGCGCAGCGGTTCCATCACCCAGACGGGAATATGGTAAGATTCTAGCAGCTCCACTTTGCCCTTCGCATCCTGAAATGACCAGTCAAGGTAATTTAACTGGATCTGGCAAAACTCCATATCTTTTCCGTATGCCTCCAGAAACCGCTTCATCACATCATAATTTCCGTGAGCGGAAAAACCGAGATGCTTAATACGCCCATTCTTTTTCTGTTCCATCAGATACGCATAAATACCGTATTTTTCATCCAGATAGGCGTCGATATTCATCTCGCACACATTGTGGAAAAGATAGAAATCAAAATAATCCACGCCGCACTTCTCAAGCTGCTTCTCGAAAATCTCCTTTACCTTCGGCATATTGGACAAATCATACCCCGGAAATTTGGTTGCCAGATAAAAGCTGTCGCGCGGGTATTTCGCAAGCGCCTTTCCCATCACCAGTTCCGAATTTCCATTGTGGTATCCCCATGCGGTGTCATAATAATTGACCCCTTGCTCCATCGCATAGGCAACCATTTCTTCCGTCGCCGCGCTGTCAATCTCCGAGTCATTGCCGTTCACTGTAGGCAGACGCATTGCGCCCATGCCGAGCGCGGATAACTGTATTCCCTGAAAATCACGATAAACCATACAAACCCTCCCATCTGAATTTTTATGTCTTCTTAATCATTGTGTAACTGCGCAAAATCCAATTTCTGACAGACAGCTATTGAGATAACTTTATCTTAAAATATCTGCACATAAATAGCAAATTCTTATTTTGCATATCGTGTTATGCTTTTTATCTATATACTGCCTATATTATTGAGCAAAAATAATATTTTATCGAAAAACGATAAATTTTTATTGACAATCGCTTTTTACGGTGTTATTTTAAACTTATAAAAGGCAAAACAGGGCAGCAAAACCTCTGAAAGAAAGCTGACAAATACTGAGAATGCGGTAGAGAAAGGATGAGTTCTATGAAAGACAGATTGACACGATTCACCAAATATTTACTGGACCTGTTATTTTACGCGGGAATCGTTGTGACCGCCACACTTCCCATAAGCATTAAATTTTACGGCAGGTTCAACAGCTATTTTGCAGAAAACTACTATTCTCTCTGCCTGCTGTTCTTCCTCTCCGGCATTTTCGCGGTGCTGATTTTACAGCAGCTTCGGAAAATGTTCCGCTCCGTGCTGGACGATGACTGCTTTATCCGGGAGAACGTGGTGAGCCTTGAGAAAATGAGCATTTACAGCTTTTTCATTGCAGTAATAACGGCATGCCGCCTTTTTCTCTATCTGACCCCTGCGGTGTTTGTCGTAATTCTGGTCTTTGTGATCGCCGGGTTGTTCAGCAAGGTTCTGGCGGGTGTTTTTGACAAAGCCATCACCTACAAGGAAGAAAATGATCTGACCATATAATAGGCGCTGAAGAAAAACAAGCGACTGCGAAGCAGGCATTCGTTTTTCTTGTGCCATTAACGAGAAAGCGTTTGACGGAGTCAAACAGAGAGTGCGCAATACGAGCTTTCGAGTCTAACACTATAGAAAGAGAGAATATCATGGCGATTATCATAAATCTGGACGTTATGATGGCAATGCGCAAAAAAGGGCTGACCGAACTTGCCGGCGAAATCGACATCACCCTCGCGAATCTGTCCATCTTAAAAAATAATAAGGCGAAAGCAATCCGCCTCTCCACCTTAAACGAAATCTGCAAGGCGTTAAACTGCCAACCCGGCGACCTGCTGCAGTATGTGGAGGATGAGGAAACTTCCACAGAAGAAGACAGCTCCGATATGAAGGGAACATAGAACTCTGTTATATCACCGTTCAGAGCTTTGTATAAGCAAAATCACTTACATGAATACAATTTAAAAGCCGGATTTTTAGATATAACAACAGTCAACTTTGCGCAGCCGCGCAGGAAATGGAGGAATTTATGGAACCTACAGCTACCACTTACTTACAACCCGCGGAAAAAATAATAGAACATGCGGAAACCGAACAAACCCGCAGCATGAGACGGCAGTTCCCATCCTTTGGTATCGGATGCCTGATCTACTCGGCGTTTTACGCCTTCTGCCTCTACAAAAACACGTCGGGGATCACCTACCCTTTTTTCGTCATCGGAACCCTCTGCTGTTTCTTCTTCTCTATGAAAAAGTTAGGGGTTCCCTTCAAAAAAGACAGCGTATTTTACATCGCGGGAATCACATTGTTAGGCATTTCTAACTGTCTGACCGCTTCCCTGCCTATCCTTTTTATGAACAAATGCGGCATTTTGCTTCTTTCTCTGATTCTTATGCTGCATACAATATACAATGATAGAGCATGGAATTTTCCGCGCTACTTTACCGCCGTTTTTCAGACAATTGGTTCCTTCTTCTGCTGTCTGATCAGCCCTTTTAGCGACATGGTTTCTTATTTTGATGCCCAAAAGCAGGAAACCCCTGAGAAAAAGAGTTATTTTCTCCCTGCGCTCATAGGAATTTTCATTGCTATTCCCCTGTTGTTCTGTATGACTTTGCTGTTAGTCGGTGCGGACGCCGTTTTTGAAAACATGCTGTTTCGCTTGATAAAAACTTTGAATATATTGGAAGTCATCAAGATTCTTGTCGTGATAACAGTGGTTTTTTTCTCTTCCTATGCCCTGCTGGCAGCGCTCTGCAGAAAGGATATCAAAGAAAAGACAGAGGAAAAGGCTGGGTTTGATCCTGTCATCGCCATTGTCTTTACTTCCCTGCTCAGCATTCTTTATCTGGTTTTCAGCATGGTACAAATCCTTTTCCTGTTTATCGGCAACATGAAACTGCCGGAAAATTACACTTATGCAAGATACGCCAGAGAAGGATTTTTCCAGCTTCTCGTTGTCTGCGTCATCAATCTGCTGCTCGTGCTGATCTGCCTTTACCTTTTTCGGGAAAGCAAACCTTTACGGGCAATACTGGCGGTAATCTGTGGCTGTACTTTTATTATGGTTTTCTCCAGCGCCCTGCGGATGATTATGTACATTGACAGTTATGCTCTTACCTTTTTGCGATTGTTTGTCCTGTGGGCTCTCGCCGTCATCTTTCTTCTGATGGCTGGCGTTACCGTGTTCATTTTTTATAGGCGGTTTCCGTTATTTCTATATGGATTGGCAGTTGTAGGGATATGTTATATTTTCCTGTCTTTTTCCAAACCGGATTATCTGATTACCCGCTATAATCTGGCGAACGGTGCAGACTATGATTATCTGGGCGGGCTCTCAGCGGACGCCGCGCCCGCGATTCTGGATCCATTAGTCAATCCTTATCTGATCAGTGTGGAAGATATGCTGGAAAAGACGTCTGTTGACGAAAACGGAAATTATAACGTCGATACCTATTATGATCTTTACTGGATGAAAAGCTATTATTGTAAGATGGAAAACAATACAAAAGATATGGGCATCCGGGACTTCAATTTTTCACTGTACCGAGCGGGGAAATATGTGAAGTAGAAAACTCGTCATGCCATCCAATCCAAAAATTTAGGATAAAATAAAGTATACTTTATTTTATCCTAAATTTTATAGCACCATAACTTATATAAATAGCTTTCTTTAAAAAATACAGCTAAAATTTAACTAATTCCCATACTTATTGTCGATTCATCAGATAATCCGTTACAAACGCATCAATATCCGAATACCGCCTCTCCAATACACCGCCTTTTCTGTACTCTCCCAGATATGCATTTAAAATATGGTCATACGCATGTGCTGTCTGCTGCAAATCCTCCGGATCATAACAGCCCAAAACATCATATTCACCTATATCCACTTGACTGCTGATCTCAGCGAACATTACATTTGCGCTGATTAAACTCATAAACGCAAGGTGTTTATTTCCTGTGGAGGCGGCAAGATACATTTTATTTCGCCAGTTTGAATACATTTCCTCATAAGTGCCGCCGATTGTATCCGCAGCTATAGGTTTCTTCTCTGCGGAAATCGTCTCCTTTACCTGATGAAACACGGCTTTTGTTTCCTTCATCAACATGGTCAAATGCTCTTTGACAGATGCGGCAGAAACTGCCGATACCACATCTTCTATCAAATCGCAAAGTTTTTCCGGTCTCTTCTTCATTGCGTTCAGTTCTTCATATGCTCGCTTTACGCCATAACGAAAATATTGCTTATTTAACATTGCTATCGCATTTTCGACATAATAAACGACACCGCCCGCCCATTGTGACACTCTGGAACTCTCGTCAGAAAGCATTGCCATCGCATAACAATGTTCCGCTTCTCTTAACCCTTTTTCTGCCTTCTTATAATCTTCCCCAGAAAAAGTAGCCTCCAGAATATCCTTTGCTTTTTGCCGCAACGCAAGTAATTTTTCTTTATATTTCTCATCCGCACAATACACAATTTTCGAATCCATCAGTTTAGAAATATTGGGATGTTCATAATTGGCATCATACTGTAAATCTTCCCATCTGGTACAGTAAATATCATGTCCGACCTGCAGATCGTCTTGTATCATGCTGCATCCAAGCTGCCAGCCCCTGTCATCATTGATCAGAATAAGTAAATCCAGATCTGACTTTTCATAATAGTCACCAGTCATAAAAGAGCCGTTTATTCCAATCAAGGCAAGGGACCCCGGGCACACAGCATTTGCTTTACTGATCACAGCGTCTATGATCTTCCTATTTCTGTCTTCCAAATTTATCATTCATTTATTCCCCCTTCTCTTACTTTTTCCAGCCGTATGTCTGATTTTTGCGATTGTATCCTATTCTGCGGTAAAACTCGTTTCCTCCGCCGGTCATACACACAGCCCCCAGCTCCTTCATTTTTCGATAATGCACAGAAAGCGCCGCTGCAGCCAGACCTTTATGACGATATTCGGGTATCGTACAAAGCGGCTCCATATATGCGAGCTTATTTTCCGGCACCCACCACATTCCCGAAAAGCAAACATATTCTTCTCTCTCATTTGCAATTATAACATTATACTCATATGTTGAATGCGGGGGCGGAGCCATAATATCGCTAATGGTACCCTGATATGCTTTTTGGGGATTCCATGGCGTTCCCGGATCTTCCCCTTCCCAGTTTTCAAACGGACCCTTATCCTCATGGTCAAATCCTTTCCAACAGCAAATCGCATGTTTTACCGGATCCACCTTATCGTGTTTTACAAAATGAAACCCCTCCGGCAATGGGTAATTTAATTGTGCCGTATCAAAATCAATGACATAATTCTCGATGGTAAATTCCTGTCTGTACCCCTTTTTTTCTGCAGCATCCATCAGCGCCTGCTGCCCCGGGCAAAAAAAGAATGTCTTTTCTTTCCCATTTCCCGGCATGTACTTTTCCGCATATGCTATCATCTCCTCCGCCAACGCTTCATATCCCTGATGCAAGCTAAAGTATATATCTGTACACGGCTGTTCATAGAAAACAATGGCAACTGCCTTCCCTTTATCAAACCAAAGTCTGTTTAGATAAAGATAACGTTTATCCAACCAGCTTGAGGTAAGCGCGTATTCAAAAAATGGCGCTTCTACTCCATTTTCCGGGTAATTCTCGACCAGTAAATCCCATACCGTCTGATTGTCCGATAATAACTGAAACTGCTTCGTCGTTATGTTTTTCATACCTCTGATCCCTCACTTTCCTTGTATTTTTCTATTTTTAAGAAATTAATTTACAAAACTTATGATACGTCTTCATTGTAACAGACAGGAAACAATACTGGCAGGGATGAGAATGACTATAAATAAAATCACCACAAAAGACGCCTGCCTTTCGGGCAAGCGCCTTGCAATTATCCGTATACTATTTTCCTGATCGTGCTATATGCCAGATGATAGCGTTCCACTAATATATCCAGAGAATACCCGGCTTTATAAAGCCTTTTTATTTCCTCATTCCGCTTCTGATAAAACAGGCGCGAACCGTTGGCAGTTCCCCATTCCTTTTTGTCTGACGCCTTTGGAATATAGAGTACCTCACCATCGATATATCTTTGAAGATCCTTCAATAGCTGATCCGGCAATATCTCTGCTGCATTTATATATTTCATTTTCACCGCTCCTTATTTACGAGTCAACCTTGCAGCTTACTGCGGGGTTGACGATCTTTGCATAAATAAAGTGCAGAAACAGCAGAACATATAGTTTCAGCCGCCCATGCAGAGTTCTATATGCCCGCTATTCTGCATGGGCAAAAGTGTCCTTGTCTCCGTTTTGAAATAATGCCTGCATTTTTCTTCTCATACTTTCTCCCCCCATTCTTCCTAATTTATCATATATAACTTTTTTTCTACAAAAACAGCCTTCAAACACTTCAATTTTTTTCTTCACACTACAATCTATAATATATGGAACATTCACCCTAACAACTTTATAATATCGCTATAGGAAACCATCTTCACATTCCCCATCTCACCCGCCTTTTCTTCGCATCCTCTCGTAAATCCATTTTTGGCAAAAAGATAGAGATGGGTATTACGGTAATGGAACAGCCTGCTTTTTTCCGCCAGTTTTTCCAAAACACCCGCATCTACTTTTTCGTTTGTCCATTTACACTCGGCAAATAGTGCAGTATCTTGATCTTCTTCCCCCATGATATCAATCTCTGCCTGACTTCTGGTAGATGAATCCGTACCCCACCAGCGGCCAAGCTCTTTAAATTCTACGGGCGATTTCCCCGTAAGCAGAAGTTTCCAAAGATACTGCTTACAAATCTCTTCAAATACCTTTCCCATATAATCAGACAGATGCGGTTCCATCCGCTTATAAACCACATCAATCGCCCCGCGGACAATCATGGAACTGTTTTCCGGTATAAATCGGTACCAGAACCGAAACATATTGTCATCAATAAAATAAATTGATTTTCTGGAAGCTTTTTCACCGTAAGGCGTTTCCTTTCGGATCAGCCCAAGCGCCACCAAATTTTTCAGATAAGTCACACAGACGCTCGTGTCTTCTCCTACTTTTGTGGAAATCTCCGCCATCCGTGACGCACCCGTCGCTATAGCGGTAATAATGGCATTATACAGAGCGGGTTCTCTCACTTCCTGCTTTAACAGATTTTCCGGCTCCTCAAACAAAAAAGAAATAGGATTCAAAAATGTATTCTTTATATTTTCTTCTATGCTTTTTCTGTCGTCCATCTGTAACAGATACTGCGGTGTCCCTCCTACGATGCCATAAGCCAGCGCTTTATCCTGATCCGAAAAATTTTTATAGTAGCGACAGACGTCCTCAAAATCAAAAGGCAGTATCTTCATCTGTGCTGTCCGTCTGCCATAGAGCGGCGATTTGTAAGCCAGCACATGATCTTCCATATAAGACATGGAGGAGCCGCAGAGAATCAACATCAGCTTAGAACTGTCTTTATACTGGTCAATCAAAAGCTGTAAAGTGGAAGCAAGACTCTTGGAAGAACGAGCCACATAAGGATATTCGTCAATGGCAAGGATAAGCCTTTCTTTTTCAGCTATTTTAAAGACATATTCTAGCGCCGCCTGAAAGGATACAAAAGCCATCTCCGCAGGAATGCCCGTCCCAAATTCCATAATACTTTTACTAAAATTTCCCAGATTCTGCGCGGCATTGCTCTCAACGCCCATAAAATAAATGCTTTTTTTATCCCGGATAAACTGATTGATCAGCGCCGATTTTCCTACACGACGGCGACCATAAACGACTGCAAACTCAAATTTATCAGACTGGTATAATTGATTCAAGGATGCCAGTTCCCGCTCTCTGCCAATAAACATAGCTTGTACCCCTCCTGTTACTCAATAATATACCATATCATTTTATTTTAGTCAATTACAATTTACTAAAGTATAAATTACTAAAACATAAACTACTAAATCATAATATACTAAAACTATAATCCACCCATTTACAAATCACTATCGTTTTCTTCCCTTTCCTCCCTCTTCATCTCCCTAATCACACTCACCCCAAGCGGAATCGACACCGTGAGCGCACAGAAATCCGACACTGCCTGACATGCCTCCACTCCCGCAAGCTCGAAAAAATGCGGAAGAATCACAATGAGCGGCAGGAAAAAAATGCCCTGTCTGGCGGAAGCAACGATGGACGCCTTCAATCCCTTGCCGATGGACTGTAGCATCATATTACACATAATAATCCACGCGCTCAGAGGAAATGCAATCACGGAATAGCGCAGCGCCGCCGTCCCTACCATAATGACATCAGGATCATCCTTTCTGAAAATGGTCACAAGCTGGGGCGCAAAGATATACACCACAACCGCCATTCCCAGAAGGCACACGAATGCCACCTTCACACAAAAACCAAACGCCTTAAGCACCCGCTCATACCGCTTCGCCCCGTAATTGAAACCGCACACAGGCTGAAAGCCTTGACCGAAACCGATCAGCGCGGAGTTTGCAAACATCATAATACGGGACACAATAGACATTCCCGCGATCGCCGCATCGCCGTACACGCCCGCCGCGTGATTTAAGCAGATCGTGGCAACACTGGCAAGCCCCTGCCGAAACAGAGAAGGAATCCCGCCCCGGATCACTTCGATAAAAAAATGCAGGCTCGGCTTAAAATTCTGAAAACGGATCTGAATATTTCCGCCCCGTCTTATCATAATCAGCAGGAAAAAGAAACTTAAATACTGGCTTACGGTCGTGGCAAGCGCCGCACCGGCAACGCCCATGCCGCACCAGAAAATCAGAACCGGGTCCAGAACGATATTGATCACCGCGCCCGACACGATACCGATCATGGCATAAAAAGCGCTGCCCTGAAAACGCATCTGGTTATTTAACACCAAAGATGCCGTCATGGCGGGCGCGCCGATCAAAATAATCCGCAGATAAGCCACCGTGTAGGGCTGAATCGTCTCTGTAGAACCGAGCAGATAGGAGAGCGGTTCGATAAAAAACATACACCCTGCCATAATCACCACGCCGGCAAAAAAAGAAGTAAAAAAGCCGACGGCAGACATTTTTTCCGCCTCCTCGATCTCACCTGCACCCAGTTTCCGGGAAATAAAATTGCCGGAACCGTGCCCAAACAGAAATCCGATCGCCTGAATGATCGCCATCAGGGAAAAGACAATCCCTACCGCCGCTGTGGACTGGGTGTCGAGCTTTCCCACAAAAAAAGTGTCCGCCATATTATAAAACGAAGTGACAAGCATACTTAATATGGTAGGCATTGCCAGACGGCAGACCAGTTTTTCCACCGGTTCTTCCAACATATAATGTCTCTTTTGTTCCGCACTCTCAAATTTCATATCTTTTTCTTGTCTTTCCTCTATCGCTTTTGAAATATTGTTTTCGTCCTTCATATTACAATATCTCCTATTTTATCCTCTTTTTTTCGGATTTGCAAATTCAGTATACTTTGCACCTTTATTTTTAATTTATTTGTAATGTACTATAATTATGTTACATTTTCTTCAACTATACCTGTTTCATCTGCATAAACAACAATGGGATTTTCGCTTGTCATTATCCTTTGCTCCCACTATAATAGATGCTGACAAGTATAAAATGAATAATATATCTGTCTCTTCATATAATAAGAGACAGTAAAACAGGAGGAAACTAAATTATGAATACCAATGCTTTATTTCAATTATCCTACGGTCTTTACGTGGCGGCATCCAAGTTTGATACAAAGATGAACGGCTGTATCGTAAACACGGTGATGCAGGTGACGAGCAACCCCCTGCAGATCGCGGTGACGGTCAACAAAGAGAATCTGACCTGCGATATCATACAGAAATCAAAAATGCTCTCTCTGTCCGTGCTCTCCGAGACAGCGCCTTTTTCCCTCTTTCAGCATTTCGGCTTTCAGAGCGGACGCGAAACTGATAAATTCGTAGACTATCCCTTCGCAATGACAGGGCAGGAACTCCCTTACCTCAAAGAGCACACCACGGCTTTTATCGACTGTAAAGTGACCAATACGATCGATCTGGGAACACATATGCTCTTTATCTGCTCGGTAAACGACTGTGATATCATTTCCGACGAAAAGGCAATGACCTATTCCTTCTACCATGAATTTGTAAAACCGAAGCCGGAAGCTTCCTCCGCAAAGGGATGGCGCTGCATAGTCTGCGGCTATGTCTATGAGGGAGAGGAACTGCCGCCCGATTTTATCTGCCCTTGGTGCAAACACGGTATCGAAGATTTTGAAAAAATTGTCTGACTTTATAACAGAATGAGAAATCCTGTGGTAAATTCTTTCTTTGTGCCGCTATCGCAAAAAACGCCGTATTTACGCGGATGCAACCGAAACTTTACATGAAAATATTTAAAAGCAACATGAAATTGATGGTCTTTACATCCATGCCATCCTACAATATGACCATAGCCGGCACAAAAAAGAACAGGAGATTATAATTATGAGCTTAGGACAAAATTTACAATTTTTAAGAAAACGGGACAACATCACACAGGAACAATTGGCGGAATCTTTAGAAGTATCAAGACAATCCGTCTCCAAATGGGAGTCGGATACGACCTACCCGGAAATGGATAAACTTTTGCAGCTTGCCAGTCTTTTTAACTGCAGTCTGGATGATCTGGTACAGAAAGATATCAGCTCGCAGTATGTGGAGGACAAATGCAACTATGATCAGTTTATGAATCAATTCAGCAGAAGAATCACGACAGGCGTGGGACTGATCTTAGGCGGAGTTACCCTTATGCTGCTCTTAGATACGTTTATTTCTAAAGTACACGGTATTGATATGGAAGAGCTTTCCGGCATTATATTTCTTTTCTTCGTAATTGTGGCTGTAGCGATTTTTATCGTTTCCGGCTTACAGAGAAGTTACTTTGAAAAGAAATATCCATACATAGAAAACTTTTATTCGGATGAAGAAAAAGAAGCGTTTCACAAAAAACTGATACAATTTATCACAGCCGGGGTCGTTCTTATTATTTTCGGCATGATTTTAGCGACGACAATTGATGCTGTCATCTCTCCCTATCACATCATACGGGACAGCATTGATATCGACATGTTGAGCGGCACCCTGTTTATGTTCCTTGTAACCATAGCCGTCATATTGTTTACCTACGCAGGCACACAGGACAGCAAATACAATATTGAACAATACAATCTGATGCATGACCACAGTTCGCAGACCTACAAAAACGGTAAAAAAATCGGTATCATCTGCGGCAGCATTATGATGGTGGCAACTATGATCTTTCTCGGATGCGGTTTTCTCGGAAATTTGTGGCACAGTGCATGGGTGGTCTATCCCATTTTCGGTATTGCCTGCGGTATCGTATCTATGGTTATTAACCGTAATAATGAGGAAGAAAACTAAAAACGCTGCCAGACAGCTTTCAGAGATTCCAAAAAGAAAGGGACTGCCGATTCATTTCCGACAGCCCCTTTCCCTCATTTAATTTAAGTCATTTGCATTTTCCCAATTCTTTTCTTATTGCTTCCTAAAAAACAGGTTCTTAAAGCTGTTCATCATATCTGCTACGCCATCCACATAGGACTTCAGGGTCTTCCCCTTTAATGCCATAGCCTTGACAGTGACAGACTGGTTCTTGCTGCCCACTGCCATGCCTTTGTCTGTGGCTGTACCTGTGCCGCGGATGACTACCGTTGCTTTGCCCTTGGCTCTGGCATTCGTCCAGATCACATCATACAAAGCCGGGTCAACCACCGTATTGCTTACCTCCACTCTCACATATACCGCATTCGGGTCATCGGGAGCATTGTCTGCTTCAGCGTTATTGCCTTGCGGAGTATAGAATGTATTGCCGTTATACTCAAGCGACTTGAGCCGTGTGCCCTCTTTATTGAAAAAGGTTACCTTTGCTTTGGTCAGGTTTACTGCACTGTCCGCTTTACGCACATAGTATTCCCCTTTAAGAACTGCCCCTTCCGCAAGACCGTAACTGCCTGTCGCCTTCGGCGTAACTGTCACTCTGACCTTTGCCCAGCTATCGCCTTCCGCTATGGTGATCTTTACTTTGTTGTCTTCCACATACTTCGTGTCGTCCGCCGCCTGCGAGGCTGTCGCCCATGCGTAGGATACCGTATAATTGGAGGCTTTGATCGTCGCCCCGTCAACAGTT
Source organism: uncultured Lachnospiraceae bacterium (assembly GCA_910588955.1). Taxonomy (GTDB): domain Bacteria; phylum Bacillota; class Clostridia; order Lachnospirales; family Lachnospiraceae; genus UBA3282. Next base: position 10,887 of record CAJURQ010000040.1, on the reverse strand, counting down.
ACAATAGGCACTGATTTGTATGCCCGATTTGCTTTGCTGTATACCTTATCCGGAACTGTGACTGCCGCGTTGGCGGATGACAGTTTCGCGGGTGCGATCTTAAAGGTCTTCTGTACCGCTCTGCTTCCCTTGTAGTTATTCAGGAATGTAACCTTCAGCTCGGCGTCCTTTGTCCCGCTCACTTTTTTGTTTCTGCTGTAGGTGACCTTATAGTCCACACCGGGTATCAGGGTCTTATCATCCGTATCTGCATCTGTCTCCCCAAGGTATTTCACCACAAGGTTGTCTACCTCCGTTCCGGCTGCTCTGTATTCATATGTCTTCTCTTCATCAAAAGTGACTGAGAACCTACTATTGTCCGTGACCTTGTGTGGGCTGATCTTGAAGCTCTTGCTCACGCTTCCAGTATAGGCTCCCATGCCTGTGAGCGTAAACTTGACAGTCCCGGCGTTCGTCAGGTTTGATGTGCATACGACAGTAAAGTCAATCCCTTCTTTCAGGATCTTTGTTTTGTCTTTAGCGTCCGTTACCGTGATCACGCCTGCTGCCGGCTCCTGCGGATCTGCTGCTGTGTCTGCGCCTTCACCGTCCTGCGGCTGCTGGAACAGGCTGCTCAGATTCAGAGCAGTGCCATCATAAACAGGCTTGAAATTCTTGTCAATCTTTATCGACAGCTTCCCTGCAGCACTTTTCTCAATGACCTTCACTTTGATCTCAAAACTGCTTCCCTCATAATTGCCTTTTCCTTTTACCGTCAGAGTCTTCGTTTCCCCTTCGGCTGTGGCCGCCGCATATTTTCCGTTGGCAAGCCCTTCCCCTTCCAGTTCGTAGTCTTTCGTAGTCAGCTTCTTCGTGCCGTTCATGATAACCGGAGACACTTTTGTCTTCACCACTACCGTCATCTCTGTGGGATGGTCTGTATCCCAGTCAATGTCCGCATTAATGATCTTGAAGTTGACCGCATTGGACGTCCCTGAGAAACTGCCCTTTCCCTTTACGGTTAGTGCCGCTGCAGTACCGGGTTTTGTGTTGTTCTTATATCCGATGGTATAATCCTTCCCCAGAGTCAGAATCGTTTCATTGTTATAGACTTCCACCGCAGGCTTGACTGCCAGCCCGGTATACTTGTAAACAGGTGTGGTGCCGTCCATCTTATAAGCGTCCGTGAAGCGCACGTACACGCCGGTTTTTCTGGTGAGCTGCGCTATGGAGGCATCCACGTTCACAATTACTGTCTTCCCGTTTATTATGATGCGGATACTTAAGCTGATCTTTCCGGGTGCCTCTTCCGTGGCATCCGTCTTATCAAATTTCTCTATGTCTTCCACCGAAGCCTTGTCACCCAGTTTTTCCTTCAGCGCGGCAAGAATGTCTTCTGGTGTCGTTTCATTGGTAATCGTAATATTCTTTAAGGCGTCTTCCACCGCATTCTTTGCCTCTTCCGCCTCCTTGTCGGGATCTTCTTCCCCGCCGGGTCTCTTGACTGGCACCTGAACCGAGGCACTCTCTGATAGTCCGGCATCCTCTTTGCTTGTAACCGGTATGGTCACTTTTATGCTGCCTTCCTTGTCTGCAGACGCCTGTTCTATCTGGATGTCCACTTCACCGATGCCAACAGCATCGACGCCGACTCCTGCTGCCTCTAACGCTTCGGCAACAGCATCCGGAATGAGTCCTGCGATCTGCGCCGCGATTTCTTCCGCATTGTCATTGGTCACTTCCGTGTCTGCCAGCGCCTTGTCTATGGCATTCTGTAGGGCCTCTTCCACTGCTTTTTTGACTGCTGCCACCTGATCGGCGGGCGTGCCTGGCAGCTTTTGGATCGGCTTATTCACCGACACGCTAGCTGTTTCCGTACCGCTGGTGATTTTGATCGCCGCACTGATACTGCCTTCAGAATCCGTGGTTGCTTCTGTCTTCGCAAAATTCTCCACTGACACAGTTATGTCCTTGCTGTCTATGCCTGCCTCTTCCAATGCGGTTTCTACCGCTTCTCTGATGGCTGTCTCCAAGCTTTCCTTTGTGGTGGCGTTGGATACTGTAATATCTGCCAGCGCTTCCTCCACTGCTTTCTTCGCCGCATCCAGCTTCTCTTTATCGGATGGTGTATCCGGCTCACTGCCGCCAGCGATATAGTTCTCCCATTCCGACCATGCCTTTTTATATGCATTCGCAGTTCCCGCCGGCACTTTTATGCCCTCCGTGTTATCTGTCACAAACTTACAGCCTGTAAAATGCGCTGTATTCCCGCTTCCTGATGCGGCAAGCGTCGGCGGTGTGTCTCCCTTCATAGTTACGGTTTCCAGACTGCTGCAGCCGTCAAATGCCCAATGCCCTATACTTGTCACATTGGCCGGAATCGTTATGGCTGTCAAAGCTTTGCAGTCTCGAAAAGCTCCATATTTAATTTCCGTCACGCCAGACGGGAACGTTATACCTTCCAGACCGCACTCTCTAAACGCCCATGCCCCGATGCTTGTCACACCATCCGGGATTATTATGCCTGCCAACTGGCTGCAGCCGCTAAACATCTCGTTCTGTATGCTTTCCATGCCCGATGGGAGCGTTACATCTCTCAGACTTGTGCAATTGAAAAACAGACGAATACCCATGGTCGTCACGCTATCTGGAATCGTGATAGCTGTCAGACTGCTGCACTTCTCAAACGCCCATCCCCCGATGCTTGTCACGTTATCTGGAATCGTGATCTCTTCCAATGCACCACATTCAGAAAATGTATACTCTCCTATGCTTTGCAGCTGGTTTGATAGCTTGACATCGTTCAGACTTGTACACTTATTAAACGCCCATGTCCCAATGCTTTCCACACTATCCGCAATTGTTATACTTGCTAACTGAGAACAATCTGCAAACGCATAACTACCTATGGTCGTTATGGGGTTCGCGTTATTCATTTCTATTTCTGCGCTTATTACGTCTTTCTTATGATCTCCCCGTCCCTCATTCACCCAGTTTGTCATCCCTTCAGCCGACTCAATCGTCAGCTTTCCGGTACTGTCAATCCTCCAACCCTTGCCAGAGACAATGAGATCGTCCTCCGTATCGTCTGTCCCGTCTGTAATAAATTCTGCCCATTCCTCCCATTCGGCTTTATATGCATTCGCAGTTCCCGCCGGCACTTTTATGCCCTTCGCGTTTTCCGTCACGAACTTACAGCCTTCAAAATGCGCTGTATTCCCGCTTCCTGATGCGGCAAGCGTCGGCGGTGTGTCTCCCTTCATAGTTACGGTTTCCAGACTGCTGCAGTTTTGAAACGCCCGACTTTGGATGATTTCAACACTGGAAGGAATGGTAATTCCGCTCAGCTTGCTACATCCATAAAACGCCGATCCCCCGATGCTTGTCACACTTTCCGGGATTGTTATGGCTGTCAGACCTGTGCAGCTTTGAAAAGCTTCATCTTCGATTTCCGTCACACTTTCCGGGATTGTTATGCCTTTCAGAAGGTTGCAGTTCTTAAACATACCACTCGCTATGCTTGTCATGCCCGACGGAAGCGTTACTTCGTTCAGACTACTGCACTCTACAAACAGATAACCACCTATGGTCGTCACACTATCTGGAATGGTGATACTTGTCAGGTTACTGCATTTCCCAAACGCGTTCCCTCCTATGGAAATCACACTGTCCGGAATTATTATGCTTGTTATCTTACTTCGATAAAATGCATACTTTCCTATGCGCGTCACAGAACCATCGGTATTCATTTCTACGCTGTTTATATTGTCAGCATGACTCGGCGATCCATTCTGCGACCAGTCATCCATCCCGGCATCGGAATCAATCGTCAGCTTTCCGGTACTGTCAATCCTCCAACCCTTGCCAGAGACAATGAGATCGTCCTCCGTATCGTCTGTCCCGTCTGTAATAAATTCTGCCCATTCCTCCCATTCGGCTTTATATGCATTCGCAGTTCCCGCCGGCACTTTTATGCCCTTCGCGTTTTCCGTCACGAACTTACAGCCTGTAAACTGCGCTGTAATCTCTTGCATTTCTTCCAGCACTGGCGGCTTGCTTCCCTCCATGATTACGCTTTCCAGATTGCTGCATTCCCTGAATGCAGCCACTCCTATACTTGTCATGCTGTCTGGAATCGTTATTTCTGTCAGACCGCTACATGCACTAAACGCGCCCATCCCTATGCTTTTCGCATTCTTCGGAATCGTTATGTTTTTCAGACTTATGCATTCATAAAACGCAAGCTCCCATATGTCTGTCACACTGTCCGGAATTGCTATACTTGTAAGACTGGTGCAGCTCTGAAACGTAGAAGGATATATGTTTGTCACGCTGTTTGGAATCGCTATACTTGTAAGTTTTTCGCACTCCTGAAATGCAGCAGCTCCAATACTTGTCACCCCTTCCGGAATCGTTATGTTTTCCAGACTTCTGCATGCATAAAACGCACCATCCTCTATGCTTTTCACGCTCTCTGGTATTGTTATACTGGTAAGATTTTTGCACCCGTTAAACACATTGTCCTCTAAATATGTCACGGCCGCATTAAACTCCACTGCTTTTACATTGATCTTATGTGGATTGGTTAAGCCTTCCGTATATTCTCTCCAGTGTTTCATCCCGGCCTCCGACTCAATCGTCAGCTTTCCGGCACTGTCAATCACCCAGCCCTCGCCCGTAACAGGCGTAATCTCTTCTTCCTGTACCGCTGCACTTACAGCCCGCACCACTTTCTGCGGCGCTGTCGGTTTATCCGACTGTACATCGTTACTGCTGGTATTGCCTGCTCCTTCTTCCGCCGCAGCCGATTCCTGTCCCGATACATCGTCCTGTCCTTCCTCCGCCGGATTCTCCACAGGCTTTTTCATTTCTCCCGGTTCTTCTGTGTCTTCGGTTTTCTTGACCGCAGGATCTACTGCATTTTTTTCTCCGTCAGATTCCTGCGCGCCTTCTCCGGATCCTGGTATGCTTTCTTTTTCCCCTGATTCCGGTTCTGCTGCTTCCTCTGTCACTGGATTCTCTACGACTCTTTCCTCCGCCTCGTTATACCCCCCACCCGAATTTTCCTGTGCAAGGACGGTTAGAGGAACCGCATCCAGTACCATACCCGCAATCAGCACCGCCGAAAGCATCGACGCCATGATTCTTTGCAACAGATTTCCTTTCCTTTTTCTCATTGTAATGATTCCTCCATTCTGCACCTTTTTATGTTTCTTATGTGCCGTTTTATCTTGTGTATTCATCTTACCAAACCAACCTATAATAACAACCCATCTGGCACAGTTTGCACGTTTTGCGGTATAGATTGCATGATATCCGTTACAGAATGGTCAATTAAAAAAAGATGGCTGACAACAACCATCTTTCTCTGTCCTAACCTTCTATTCTAATTTTCTATTCCAAATTCCTGTAATGCCTGCTGCCAGTATTTTTCAGGAATATCCGGCCAGATAACACCCTCTTCTACCTCCCTACACAACTCTTTTGCCCGTGTCAGACATGCCAAATTATGGTCGGTACCTGTACGAAGCGTGTGAATTGTGATTTTCGACCATGCCAGCGATTTTTCATTTAACCCGGAAGTTTCAAAATCCTTTACCAATTTTTCCACATCATAATCCAGTTGAAAAAATTCCGCTTCCCATCCTCTTTTCGACCCGTGAAGCATCATATACTGCGTTCTTCCGTCAAAATACCAGGGAACACCCACCGAGCCCGGATGCAGTATCTTCTTGCCATCGTATACCTTTTCTTCCTGAAAATGTACATGTCCGGATATCAGTAAATTCACATCAAGACCTTTCATAATCTGGATGGTATTTTCACCGTTCGGTTCCAATATCTCATTGGAACGAACTAAGGAACCATGACAATAACGAAAAGGCTGATATCCCTCTCTCTCATAATAACCATTAATAGCAAGACTTTCAAAAAATTGAAAATCCCGTTCTGTCAGATTTTCATAAGTGTAAAGCAGATTGCCACTGGCAGAAGAATACGTCCACCGTTCCTCCGGATTTTTCCTGTGGTTCAGCATATAATCTTCCCGGTTTCCCCGGATAAAACGGCACTTATAATCGCGATCCATCTCATAGACAATCTTCATTGTTTTCTGCGGATAGGGACAGTCGCTGATATAATCCCCGAGAAACAAAAACTCATCGGGATCTTGCTTTAAGGCATGTTCGATACACCTCTCAAGCCCCACATAATTACTGTGAATATCTCCTATGACAGCTATTTTATAATCACTCATACTTTTCCTCATAAATGCAGAGAATGCCTGTTTTTAAGGCATTCTCCTAAGTGTATTATTCGTTCTCTTCTTCTTTAGGTAAGTTTAATTCTTTCCCGTCATCATAATCCTCAGGGATATTATACTTCTCCTCCTCAGGTATTTCCTCCATGGCATCGTCGATATTCTCAAACTCTTCCTCACCGTTGCTGATCTTTTCCCGAACCTTGGCAATTTTCGCCACTTTCACATTATCGTCCAGATTGATCATCTTCACGCCGGAAGTGATTCTGCCGAGGGTTGAGATATCTTCCATACGGAGCTGGATGATGATTCCTTCCGTGGTAATCATCATAATTTCGTGATCGTCATTGACAGCTTTTACGCCGACCACATTACCTGTTTTTTCCGTAATCTTATAGCACTTTAAGCCCTTGCCGCCGCGTTTCTGCACGGTAAACTCTTCCAGATACGTCCGCTTACCCATGCCGTTTTCTGACACGATCAGAAGAGAATCTCCCTGATGGTCTAACTGCATACCGACAATTTCGTCTCTGTCTGACAAGTTCATACCAATCACACCCATGGAAGATCTGCCGGTAGGTCTTACGTCCGTCTCTTTAAAACGGATGCACATGCCATGTTTCGTGACAAGGAAAATATCTGTCTCGCTGGAAGTCGTTTTTACCTCAATCAGTTCATCATCATCCCTCAGATTAATAGCTGCTAAACCGTTTTTCCTGACATTGGAAAATTCCATGATGGAAGTTTTTTTCACAATGCCGCGTTTTGTCACCATAAAGAGATTTTTGTTCTCTTCGTAGTCTTTGATCGGAATCATAGCCGAAATTTTTTCACCCGGATTTAACTGTAAAATATTGACAATTGCAATACCTCTTGCGGTACGGCTTGCCTCGGGAATCTCATATGCTTTCAGACGGTACACCCTGCCGTAGTTCGTAAAGAACATGAGGTAATGGTGGGTTGTCGTCATGAGAAGATCCTCGATGTAATCTTCTTCAATGGTCTGCATTCCCTTGATTCCCTTACCGCCGCGGTTCTGGGACTTGAAATTGTCCACCGTCATGCGCTTGATATAACCGAGGCTGGTCATGGCGATTACGGTATTGTCTCTCGGAATCAAATCCTCCATATTGATATCGTAAACGTCATATCCGATCTTACTTCTTCTGTCGTCGCCGTACTTTTCAGCAGTGATCAACATCTCCTCCTTGATCACGCCAAGCAGAAGCTTCTCATCTGCCAGAATCGCCTTTAACTCCTGAATCTTTTTGAGGAGTTCTTCATGCTCGTTCTCAAGCTTTTCCCTTTCCAGTCCTGTCAACGCACGCAGACGCATATCCGCAATCGCCTGTGCCTGTGCATCGGAAAGTCCGAAACGTTCCATCAATCTCTCTTTCGCTATGGGGGTGGTGCGGCTGCTTCTCATAATCTGGATGACTTCATCAATGTTATCCAGAGCAATGAGCAAACCCTGTAAAATGTGATCCCTCTCCTCCGCTTTATCGAGATCGTATTTCGTTCTTCTCGTCACCACATCTTTCTGGTGATCGAGATAATAAGTCAACATATCCAGAAGATTCATCACCTTCGGCTCGTTATTGACAAGTGCAAGCATAATTACGCCAAAGGAATCCTGAAGCTGCGTATGCTTGTAAAGCTGATTTAAGATTACATTCGCGTTGGCGTCCTTCCTCAGCTCGATAACGATTCTCATACCTTCGCGGTTTGTCTCATCCCGCAGGTCTGTGATACCGTCGATTTTTTTCAACTTTACCAGATCGGCAATCTTCAAAATCAAGTTTGCCTTATTTACCATATAGGGAAGCTCCGTCACGATAATACGGCTCTTTCCGTTGTCCATTGTCTCAATTTCCGTGACCGCGCGGACTCTGACCTTGCCGCGTCCCGTACGGTACGCTTCCTCCGCGCCTTTTGTACCTAAAATAATACCGCCGGTGGGAAAATCGGGCGCTTTGACAACCTGCAGCAGTTCATCCAAATCCGTCTGTCTGCTCTCATTAACCTGATTATCAATAATTTTGACAACGGCATTCGTCACTTCACGCAGATTGTGAGGCGGAATGTTGGTAGCCATACCGACCGCAATACCTGTCGTACCGTTTACGAGAAGGTTCGGGTAACGGCTCGGCAGAACCACAGGTTCTTTCTCCGTATCGTCAAAGTTCGGCACGAAATCCACGGTATTTTTATTGATATCGGCGAGAAGTTCCATGGAAATTTTGCTGAGACGCGCCTCCGTGTAACGCATTGCCGCCGCGCCGTCGCCGTCCATGGAACCGAAATTCCCATGTCCGTCCACAAGCGGATATCTGGTGGACCAGTCCTGCGCCATATTTACCAGCGCGCCATAAATGGAGCTGTCGCCGTGAGGATGATATTTACCCATGGTATCACCGACGATACGGGCGCTCTTTCTGTGAGGCTTATCCGGACCGTTATTCAATTCGATCATGGAATAAAGGACGCGGCGCTGTACAGGTTTCAAACCGTCTCTCACATCCGGCAACGCACGAGCGGCAATGACGCTCATGGCATAATCGATATAAGAATCTTCCATCTTTTTCTTAAGATCGACGTCCTCTATCTTATCAAAAATCTTATCATCCATTTTTTAATGCCTTTCTGTTTAGATGTCTAAATTCTTAACAAATTTCGCATTCTCTTCAATGAAAATTCTGCGAGGTTCTACCTTGTCTCCCATCAGCGTGTTAAAGGTAAGATCTACCTCAGACTCCTCCTCCTCATTAAAATTCACACGGAGAAGAATTCTTCTTTCGGGATCCATCGTCGTCTCCCAGAGCTGATCCGCATCCATCTCACCCAGACCTTTATAACGCTGAATCTTATTGTTCTGGTCACGCCCTACTTCAGCTAAGATAGCGTCCAGCTCATCATCACTGTAGGCATACCAAACCTGTCTGTTCTTCTCCAGCTTATATAAAGGCGGTTTTGCCAGATATACATGTCCCTGCTTGATCAGTTCCGGCATAAAACGATAAATAAACGTAAGCATCAAAGTTGCGATATGGGCGCCGTCCACATCCGCATCCGTCATAATGATAATCTTATCATAACGAAGTTTGGAAATATCAAAATCCTCATGGATTCCCGTGCCGAAAGCCGTTATCATCGCTTTGATTTCCGCATTGGCATATATTTTGTCAAGACGCGCTTTTTCCACATTCAAAATTTTACCGCGGAGGGGAAGGATCGCCTGTGTCGCACGGCTTCTTGCCGTTTTTGCAGATCCGCCTGCGGAATCTCCCTCAACGATATAAATTTCACAATTTTTCGGGTCTTTATCGGAACAGTCCGCTAATTTTCCGGGAAGAGCCGTTCCCTCCAAAGCTGTCTTACGGCGGGTCAAATCTCTTGCTTTTCTCGCCGCTTCTCTCGCCCTCTGTGCCAAGATGGATTTCTCGCAGATTATCTTCGCCACAGAAGGATTCTGCTCTAAAAAGTAGGTAAGCTGCTCGCTCACAACATTATCCACTGCGCCCCTCGCTTCGGAATTTCCGAGTTTCTGCTTTGTCTGTCCCTCAAACTGCGGATCTTCAATCTTAACACTGATAATCGCCGTCAGACCTTCTCTGATATCCTCGCCGGAAAGATTCGGCTCGCTGTCTTTCAAAAGTTTATTGTTTCTCGCATAATCATTGAAGGTTTTTGTCAAAGCGTTTCTGAAACCGACCAGATGCGTGCCGCCTTCCGGTGTATTAATATTGTTTACGAAGGTATAAACGCTCTCATTGTAAGAATCGTTGTGCTGCAGTGCGACCTCCACATAGACACCGTTCTTCATTCCCTCAAAATACATAATATGCTCGTACAAAAATTCCTTACTTCTATTCAGGTATGTAACAAATTCCTTGATACCGCCCTCATAATGGAATGTTTTTTCCTGTTCCTGTCCGCCTCTGGCGTCCTTTAAGACAATTTTTAAGCCTTTTGTCAAAAAAGCCGTCTCGCGAAGTCTCGTTTTCAAGGTATCGTATTCAAATACCGTATCTTCAAAAATCGTGCCATCAGGTTTGAACTGCACTCTTGTGCCTGTCTTGTCCGGCGCACAATCCCCGATTATTTTCAGTTTATTGCAGGCATGTCCTCTCTCATAACGCTGATGATACACTTTACCTTCATGACAGATATCTACTTCCAGCCAGTCGGAGAGCGCATTTACCACAGAAGCGCCTACGCCGTGCAAACCACCGGATACTTTGTATCCGCCGCCGCCGAATTTTCCGCCCGCATGAAGAACAGTAAACACTACTTCCACAGCGGGAATACCCGCTTTGTGATTGATTCCTACCGGAATGCCACGCCCGTTATCTTCCACAGTGATAGAATTATCTTGATTGATCGTCACATAAATTTCCGTACAGAAACCGGCAAGCGCCTCATCCACGGAGTTGTCAACGATTTCATAGACAAGATGATGAAGACCTCTCAGGGAAGTGCTGCCGATATACATACCGGGTCTTTTTCTGACTGCTTCAAGACCTTCTAAAATTTGTATTTGATCCGCACCGTATTCACTGTTATTCATTTCTTCAAAATTATCTGCCATTTTTCCCTTGTATGATGTTTATAGAAGCAAAAACACCATAACTTCCTTTCTTTTTAATATC
>CAJURQ010000039.1 GCA_910588955.1 uncultured Lachnospiraceae bacterium | reverse complement strand
ACATCTCCACGTTGAGCAGCAGCGGTTCGGCGGCGTACTTCACGTTGAAGGTGTAGAAACTCCCGTCCTCCGTGATTACGGACATGTTGGTTTCGTTCGGGAAGTTCCTCACGGTAGCCTTCACACGGATGACGTTCTCCGCACCGTCGGCTTTGCCCGCAATTAAATCGGGTGAGCCTAAATCGACATAGCGCACCTCCGCCGGGAAGATGACATGCACGGTCTTGTCGTAGGTCACTTCCAAGCCGTGCGGGGGAACCATGCGGTCAAAGCCCAGCTTTCTCGTCAGACCGTGATACAGGTCGCCGTCCGCCTCCTTCTGCGGATAGACCTCCTTTGTCAAGGTCGGTTGGTCACTTCCGTTGCTTTGCCCAACGGTTACGTTTTCCTGCGCGTTGGCAGTTGCGATGCCCATAGCGAGGGCAAACATCATGATTACTTTTTTCATTTTACTTTGGATTTTTAGTGGTAAATAAAAATTTGATTATTTCCTTAATTCACTCCTTGATAGAGCATGACCCTGTACCCGGCTTTCAGATGCACTTTGACGGTGCGCATCTTCTTGGCTATATACTGGCTCGTGCCTTGTATCAGCCCCTTGCCCAAGTCGGAGGCGAGCTGCGCCCCGGCATTGGTGGAGATGTTGATGCTGCTCCCCAGCGAGCCGCCCATGTTGGCGGCAACCTCCCGGACAGCGTTCATCTCCATCGAGTTGGGGATGAATATGCCGGGCTGTCCGTCCGTGTCATAGACCTCCAACTCCACCGGGATAACCGTACCGTCGTGTTCCAGCGAGGTGATTTCGATAGCGAGCCGTTCGCCCTGAATCTTGGCTGCGCCGACCACCACCGCATTACGGGGAATGATCCGGTCTGCTACCGCCATCGGCTCCAGCAAGCGCAACCTGACCGCCTGCCCGTCCGTCACGCTCTGCGCCCCATAGACACATGCCGGTATGGTGTTCCTGTCCGATACGGTTGTAATGCCCACCGCCGTGTTGAAACTGCGGTTGCGTTCCTGCGAGAAGGAAGCGACAAATTCGGCATTGCTCACGGGCTGTCCGAGCGAGGACACCACCTGATGCGTCACCTGCCTGACGGGTTTTGCCGTATTCTTTCCGGCTTTCTGCACGGGGGACGGCTCTGTGGTCTGTCCCGCCGCCTGCGTGCCGTTCTGACCGCCCATGTACTTCGCCGCCAGCTCGTAGGATTTTTCCATGAGTGCCACCTGCTCGTCCATCGTGGAGCTTCTCTCTTTTCCGCTTTCCAGTTCGGATTCGAGCGTGGCGATGCGTTCCAGCAGTTCGTCCATCTCCGCATTGTCGTTCTTCGGCTGCTCGTAGAAGTTGCCGAGTGTGGCATTGAGGTCACGGTAGGCAGCTGCCGAGGACTGGATGGTTTTCGGCGCGGGCTTCACCGCCTCTTCCGTTCCGCCGGGATTGGCAAGGTCGAAGTCGCTGTCCCCATCCGCTGCCGCCGTTTCGCGGTCGAACAGGTCGCCCAACTGCTGCATGGCGCGGCTGCGGTTCTCCTGCCGTTCCTCCATTGCCCCCTGCTCGTAGGCTTTCGCCTTGTCACCGATAATCCGGCGGTTCTCCTTGTCCGCGTCGGGCATCTCGATGTTGTAGCCGCTTGTTCCCGGTTCCTGCTCCTTGCCGGAGGACGGGGCGAATATCAGCCACATCGCCCCGATGAATACCAGCACCATAGCGGGAAGCACTATCATTTTCTGACGTTTCAGCCGTTGGGCTTCGGTCAGCGGCTTGCGCTCCTTCTTCGGCTTGTCGTTGCCGGGAGCCGTCTTGTTTTCGGGCTTGCTCTCCGTCTTGTTCTCAATCTTCGTTTCGTTCTTTGTCTGTTCCATATAAATAAGGTATTAAGTGATTTTCCGTTTTTTGCTGTACGGACAGTTCCACCTGTCCGGCATGGTCTGTCACCATCCGGCTACCGTCATTCCTGCCGATGTCATAGACGGCTTTACCGAAAGTGTAGAGGGCAAGCGTGGCGAATGCGGCGAGCATTGCCAGCACGATGCGCCTGCGTGTCTTCGGCGGCAAGCCGTCCAGATAGCCCTTGAGCCTTGCCACCAGCATTTTCTTTTTGTCATGGAGTTTCCAATATGCGCCCCAAAATGATTTCTTGATTTTCTTCATATCCGTTTACCTTTTGATGGTTTGTAAATCCTTGTTCTCGATGATGGTGAATCCCTCGATGGTGAACCCGTTGGGGTTGTCGTCCGAACGAGACGAGTTCAAGAGGCGACAAGTGGTCACGAGGCTGCGCTCTGTGACGTTGCTCTGCCGGATGATCTTCTGCGTGGCGTAGGTCACGGCACGGTAGGGATAGCCGTTGAAGTCGCACACCACGCTGTCCACCTTCAGCACTTGGTTGATGTTCCCGGCGATGATGCGGTTGTAGTACCCCTTCTCGGCGAAGTCCGAATAGTAGTTGTACACGCTCTTGTCCGCCAGCAGCAACGCACGCTTCACGTTGTGTTCTATCGCGCTCTTTTCGGGCGAGAGCGTGAAAAACAGCTCGTGGAAGCGGCGCACATGCTCCCTCGCTTCCGCCGGACGGTTCTGCGAGAGGTCCTGCGAGAGTGCCAGCATCAGCGACTTGCCGTTATCCAGCACATAGATCTTTTCACGCTGCCGCTCCGCGAAGCGGTAGGAACTCCACACGCTCCATACCGTTATCACGGCGCACAGCGAGAGGAAGACGATACCGAACAGGCGTATCTGCCTGAACGATGATTCGATGTTTTTGAGTGACTTGAATTCCATTTTACTTTTTCCGTTTATAATTGCACATTGATTATTTCAGCAGTTTCCCGGCACGTCCGACCATGTTGCCTGCGGTAGCACCCGCCACGCTGCCCGCCATGCTTCCGGCGCGTCCCGCCATCTGGTTCACGTTGCGCCCGTAGCCGCCCATGCCCCCGGCTTGAATGATCCAGCCCGCCACCGTCGGAATGGTGAAGTAGCCGATGATGCCGATTATCATGAACACGATATACACCCCGTCGCTGGAATCCAGCGAGAAGTTGGGGTCGGTCTGCATGCGCTCGATGTCGCTCTGGAGCATCAACACCTGAATCTTGGCGAGTATGGTGCTGAATATGTCCGACACGGGCAGCCACAGATAGACCTGAATGTAGCGGCATATCCACTGCGTGAGCGTGCTTTGGAAGCCGTCCCACACCGATATGGCGAAGGCTATCGGACCGAGTATCGCCAGCACCACGAGGAAGAACGTGCGGATGGTGTCTATCACGAGGGCGGCGGCTTGGAACATCAGTTCCAGTATCTCGCGGAAGAAGTCGCGGATGCCCTTCTTCATCTTGTACATCCCCCGGTCGATATACATCCCCGCCATCGTCACCATGTCGGAGGGCGACCAGCCCAATTCCTCCAGTTGCTTGTCAAACTCCTCGTTGGACACGAGGTAGGCGGTTTCGGGATTGCGCACCATCGCCTCGTATTCCAGCCTGTCCTTCTGCTCACGGTACTTGTTCATGTCCAAAGTCTGCGTTTCGAGCAGTTTCGCCGTACCCTGCACGACGGGCGAGAGGACGCTGTTTATCGTGCCAAGCACCACCGTAGGGAAGAACATGATGCACAGACCGACGGCAAAGGGACGGAGCATCGGGAAGACGTCTATCGGTTCGGCTCTCGCCAGCGACTGCCATACCCGGTAGGCGACATAGAAGAGCGCGCCCAGCCCGGCGATGCCTTTCGCCACGCCCGCCATGTCGGCGCACAGCGGCATCATCTGCTCGTAGAGCGAGCGGAGAATCTGGTGAAGGTTGTCGAACTCCATAGGCTACCAGTATCTTTCGTTCATACTGCCGTACAGCCCCATGATGCGGTCAAGGTCGTTTTTCTTCTTCGCACGCAGGTAGCTCACGCTGATGTTCTTGTTGGTGTAGTAGCTCACGAGGTTGCGGTAACGTTTCATCTTGGAGTGGCAGCGTTCCACCACGTCCATGCGCTCCTTGTCCGTCATGGAGAGCGTGGTGATGTTCACCACGTTCTTCAGCTCCGTCAGCACGTCGTTGGATTCCTCCAGCAGCTTCGTGTACCCGAAGGCGATGGCTCCGAGTTCCTCCACCGTGAAGTTGTCGTCGCGCAGCATCTTCTGGAAGCTGGTCACGTAGATGTCCGTGATGTCGCCCACCATCAGGATGGTCTGCTGCACCTTGCGGGCGTCCTTGACCAGATTGTTCACCGATTTGAGGGCGTCGTAATACTTCTTGCCCTGCTCGTATATTTTCACCGTTTCCTGAAAGTTGTTCACCATGTTCGTGGCGGTCTTCGAGGTGTGGATGATGTTCTTCGAGGCGTTGATGATGCCTTGCGCCAGATTGCCCGGATCGCTCACGACCCATTGGGCGGAAGCCCTGCCCGCGAAAAGCAGGCACAGGCAGATGACGAATGTTATTCTTGTTCTCATGTTTCTTTGGATTTTAGCGGTTCTTATTTTTCTGCCGGAGTTTCCGGCTGCGGCTTCACACGCACGTAGTCCCCGTTGGGTGAGAAGGTCAGCACGTCGGTGGCTTCGTTATACGCCACGTCGATGCGGAAGCCGGTGTTCATGAACAGGTTGCCGTTCTCCTCCTGCAAGAGATAGGTTTCCGGTTTCAGCCTGCGGCGGATGCCGCTCCGTTTGAATACCGTCACCTTGTAGGCTTCGCCCTCCTTGTAGATAAGCACGTCGGGCTTGCCCTCCACGCTTTCCCATTTCCCGCACAGCAAGTCGCGGCGGTTCTCCGCCACGTCGCAGGATTGCAGCACCATGACCGCCAGTCCGATTAAACACTTGCTGACTTGCAGCATTTTAATTTTTGATATGCTCATACGCTTTTCTTTTTTTGTTGATGATTGGTTTATTGATTGTTCTTGTTTCTCCGCCTTTC
This sequence comes from uncultured Lachnospiraceae bacterium, assembly GCA_910588955.1. Classification (GTDB taxonomy): domain Bacteria; phylum Bacillota; class Clostridia; order Lachnospirales; family Lachnospiraceae; genus UBA3282. The sequence continues at coordinate 26,728 of CAJURQ010000039.1, read as the reverse complement.
GGCAAGCTGCCGGATGGCGGCTTCGATGTCGCCGCCCAATTGCTCCGCCAGACGGTACACCTCCACCTTTTCCGTTTCCTCGGTGGTGTACGCCAGATATTCCTCCGCGCTCACCTCGGTGGCATAGACCGCCGACTGCGTGCCGCCCAAGCCTATCCACACCTCCTTGTAGAGCCGTGAGGGGTTGTTCGCCATGTTGATGGAGAGTATCTGCGACTTCTCCTTCTCCGTCAGTCCGAGCAACGCCTGAATCTGGTCGAACTTGTTCATGTACTTGCGCTGGTCGAGCAGGATTTTACAGTCCGAGTTGTTGATGATGCTCTCCTTGACAACGGGTGAGGAAATGATGTCGTCCACCTCCTGCGTCACCACGATTGCCTCACCGAAATACTTGCGCACCGTCTTGTACATATAGCGCAGGTAGTCAGCCATATTTGCCGAAGAGAGAGCCTTCCAAGCCTCTTCCACGATAAGCTGCTTTCTCACACCTTTCAGACGCCGCATCTTGTTGATGAAGGCTTCCATGATGATGATGGTCACTACCGGGAACAGTTCGCGGTTGTCCTTGATGGAATCAATCTCGAAGACGATGAACCGTTTGCCCAGCAGGTCGATGTTCTCCGCCGAGTTGAGCAGGAAGTCGTAGCGTCCGCCCCGGTAATACTGCCGCATGGTGGTGAGCATGTTGTCGATGTTGAAGTCCTCCTTCTCCACCTTGATGTCACGCTCCGCCAGTTCCCTGCGGTAGTCGTCGCGCATGTACTCGTAGAAAGTGTTGAACGACGGCACGATGCTCCGGTCTGCCCTGATGCGCTCGATGTAGGCACTCACGGCACTGCCCAATTCCCCGCTTTCGGTTTTCGTCACCTTGTCGTCCTCCGACTTCCAGAGCGTCAGCAGCAGCGTCTTGATGCTGTCCTTCTTCTCCACGTCGAACACGTAGTCGTCGGTGTAGAACGGGTTGAAGCTGATGGGCTTCTCCTCCGTGTAGGTGAAATACACGCCGTCCGTGCCGCCCGTCTTGCGCCGTATCATCTCGCACAATCCCTGATAGGAGTTTCCCGTGTCCACCAATACCACATGCGCGCCCTGCTCGTAATATTGGCGCACCAAATGGTTCATGAAGAACGACTTGCCGCTACCCGAAGGACCTAATACGAACTTGTTCCTGTTCGTGGTGATGCCCCGCTTCATCGGCAGGTCACTGATGTCGAGGTGCAGCGGTTTTCCCGTGAGCCTGTCCACCATCTTGATGCCGAAGGGCGAGAGCGAGCTGCGGTAGTTGGTTTCCTCCGTGAAGAGGCACACAGCCTGCTCGATGAACGTATGGAAACTTTCCTCGGCAGGAAAGTCCGCCGCATTGCCGGGCATCGCCGCCCAGTAGAGCGTCGGGCAGTCGATGGTGTTGTGGCGCGGCACGCACTCCATGCTTGCCAGCTGGCTGCCCACGTCGTTCTTTATGTGCTTCAGCTCTTCCGCGTCGTCGCTCCACACCATGACGTTGAAGTGCGCCCGCACCGAGGTCAGACCGTAGGAGTGCGCCTCGTTCAAGTATCGGTCTATCCACTCGCGGTTGATGCTGTTGCTCCGGCTGTATCGGGATAACGACTGCATATTCCTCGCGGACTTCTCGAATTTTTGAAGGTTCTCCTCGCTGTTGTCGATAATCACGTACTGGTTGTAGATGTGGTTGCAGGAGAGCAGCAGCCCCACCGGGGATGCAAAGGAGAGGCGGCAGTCCGAGCGGTCGGTGGAGAGTTTCTCATACCGGGTGTCGGTAGCCACCGTGCCGGGCAGGTCTTCCGCGTCGGACAGGGTGTGCAGGCACAGGCGGTTGTCGCCGATGCGCATCTCCCGTGCCGAGAGGTCTATGTCCTGCAACGTGGCATCGCCTTCGGGCATGAGCGAGAAATAACGCTCTATCAGTCCGGTTTTGCCTTCCGTCCCCACAATCTCGTCGGTGGAGAGGCGGCGCAGCCTGACAAAGCCGCTGTCGTTGATGATGCGCTCGAACTGTTCCGCAGCCTCCATGAACTTCGCGGCGGTTTCCTTGTCCAGCTCCTTCGGGATGATATGCCCCCGGCACAGCGTGCTGAAATTGCTCTGCATCCGGTTACGCTCCTTTGTCGTCTTGGTCAGGTAGAGGTAGCAGGTGTGTTTCAGGTACGGACGCTCGTTGAAGTGACGCTCGAAAGAGCGGCTTAAAAAGCTCATGTCGTCCTTCTGCAATTCCGGCGTGTACTTCTCCTTGATGAACCAGTCCTGCTTGTGGACGACGGAGAAGTCCGGCAGCACCTTGATCGCCTTGCACCAGCAGCCGTGTATCGCCTCGTACTCCGCGCCCGTCACGGTGTAAAGCTCCGGCAGCTCCACCTCGAAAGCCACCGTGATGTCGGCGTCTTTGGAGATGATGCAGCCTTGCTCCACCGCTAATAGCGGGAACTTGTTTTCCAGTGTTGTCATTTTGGATGTATTCCTCATGTCGTTTCTTCCTTTCGTTTCCGTTTGAATAATCGGGTGATCCGCCGCCGGTTGATAAGGTATCGGGGATGGCTCCTTGTTGCCCCTAATTTCATCAGTCCGTGTTCGCCGTACCGGGCGTTCAGCGCGAAGGTCTGCCACACGAGGACGGAGGACGATGCCGCGCCGAAGCCGATACATACCCACTGGTCGATGCCGACCATGTAGAGGATGACGAACAGGACGAAGAGAGCCAGCAGACCTCCGCAGAAGATGAAGAGGTACTGAGCCTTCAAGCCCTTGAATTCTACCGGACGGCCGATACCCTTGTTTATCGGGTATTCAGCCATACATTGGTTTATTAAAGGAAGAATGAGCGCAGGATGGTGGCGGCGACAATCAGGAAGATGCACGCTCCGAACCAGCTTGCCGCTGTTTTGGAGGTATCGGGATCGCCGGACGAGAATTTCCCGTACACTTTCACGCCCCCGATAAGCCCGACTACCGCGCCGATGGCGTAGATGAGTTTCGTGCCGGGGTCGAAGTACGAACTCACCATAGAGGTGGCTTCGTTGATGCCCGCGATGCCGTTTCCCTGCGCGAAGGCGGAGGCGGTTGCGGCAACCAGAAGTGCCGCTGAGAGGATAAGTTTCTGTCTGTTGTTCTTGTTCATAAACTGTTCTTGTTTTGTGCCGTCAAAAGGGTGGATGGTCCTTTGTCGGGCGGTTGATACTCGGTTACTTTTCTTTGGTTTAGTGGGTTGCCCGTTTGTTTCTACGGACTTGGGTGTGTCCGTTGCGGACCGGCTGTACCTTGTACCGCCGTGCGCGTGGGTGATGCCGTCTTACGTTTTCATTTTCATTCTTTTTTAGTCGTTATACATAGTTGCGGATGTCGAAGTCCTCAATATTGTCCGGGACGACAAAATCCTTTTTCGGTTTCTTCAGCCGGATTTCGATAAGCCCCTTGATGCGGATGCTCATTTCAGACGAGCCGGTCATCAGCTTCTCGTACAGCTCCGTCCCTTCCATGTCGGTGAAGACCTTTGCCGCCCGCTCCCGTTCCGTCGTTGTCGCTTCCGGGTTCTTGGCGGTTCTGACCGCATCGTCTATCTCGTCGAAGCTGCTTCCGGATGCCCTCGGCGCGTCGGGCGTTTCTTCCTCCGGCTCGTCCTCCCCGAACTCCAGTTCCGAAGGCGTGAGGCTCGTGAAGGTTTCGTCGAGTTTATCCTCCGGGATTTGGGCGGGACGGGACACGGTTTCCGTGTTTCCGTCGTCAAAAGTAGCCTCTTCCTCCGTCAGCTCAATGCCTTTTTCCGAAGTGGCGGCTTCTTGCGTCGGTATGGCAGCGGTTGTCCGGGTCGATGCCATCCTGAAACGGCTCTTGCCGATGATGTCCGGGGTGTCTGCGGGCGGTATTTCCCTTACCGCTTCGGGCTTTGCCGCCGTGCCGCCCAACGACCGCCACACTCCGGCTATGCTTCTGAGGAAGCGGACAAGTCTGGTTTCCATGATCCTGTCATAAAGGAGCAGGAACAGGAACCACAGGTTGCAGCCGACCGATACGGTCAGCAGAATATCAGTCATGCTTATTGTTTCACTCATGCACGTTCTCTTTTTTGAGGGTTAAAATACTGCGTCGTAATTCCGGGCGTAAAGGCTTTTTATCGCCTCCTCGCACTGGTTGAAGTGGTGCGTAAGCACATGGTCGATGTAGGCGGACAGCGACAGCCGGTCATGCCCGATCACACGGGTGATGCGCATGATGCGGTCGTGGTACTCCGGGCGCACATACGCCATCTTTCCCTCGCGTGCCTTCACTTCGGCTTCACGGATGAACAGCCGTTCATAGTCCTTCTCACCGCATTTGCCGCATAACGGCACGGGGGACAGGATTTCCACACTCGCCTGCACTTGGGCAAGCATACCGCCGCCGTCATGCTGCGGACTTCTGTTTTTCTGGTTCTTTTCCATATTCAAATCAAGTCTTCACGTTGTTTCTTGTACAGTTCGTTTATTTTCTCCTTGTGCTGTTCCAGATGTTGGCGCAGCACGGTGTCCACGTAGCCGCCTACCGAGATTTCACGCCCGGCGATGTCGTTCACGATTTTGAGAATCTTGCTGTGGACGTCGCGGCTGATATAGACGCACTGGCGCGTCTTTATCTCGTTGCGGCGGAGGAACAGCCCGGAATAGTCGTCCTCCTGCCGTTTGCGGCGGACGGTGTCCCTCTGCGGTTTTTCCTTTGCCGTGTATTGCACGGGCGGCGGTTCCGTTTCAGGGACGCTTTCTTCTTCGGGAGCAGGTGCGGGCGGCTCCTGCGCGTGGTACAGGGTCCCGTCCTGCCTGCGTCTGCCGATGGAGGCTATCAACAGTTCCTCGTCAATGCCTTCGGTGTTCACTTTCCTGCTGCCCATGATTATTGAGGTCTGATGATACGGCTTATCTCTTCCGAGAACTCACGGATGCCGCTCCCTTTCAGCAGGGACGCATCCATCGGGAAGATGGTAGAGCGGAACACGCTCTTGCGCTCTTCCGAGAGGTCGCGCCGGAACTTCTTGCTGTCGGGCAGGCGGGTGGACAGCACCGGCAGCCCCATCTCGGCTATCACATCCCCATACAGGTCGTAAAGCCCGTTCTTCTCCCTGCCGTCCACCATCGTCCAGAAGAGGTACAGCCCTTTTGTTTTCGCCTGTCCCGTCGTCATGAGGTTGTCGCGGAACATCACGGCGAATTGCAGGGTGCTTTCCACGACAAAACGGTCGGCACTCATGGGCGCGAAGATGTAGTCCATCTGCGAGAGGGTCTTGACCACGCCGTTGCTTTTCAGGGTTCCCGGCATGTCGAAGAACACGACGTCGGGTTTCACCTTTTCTTCGGCAAGCATCCTTTCGGCATCATCGAGGGCGTTAAGGGCGTCGCTTGCGATGACCGGGTAGGCGTTCTTCCTTATCTTGCGGAAGTGGTCACACGCGAGTGCCTTGAAATAGAGGCTCCCGCCGATAAGTCCCGTTTCACGCTCACGCAACCCGTGTATGCTGTGCTGCGGGGCGTCGCAGTCTATGACGGCGACATTGTGTCCTTTCACGTTGTGGAGGTAGTTGGCGGCAAGTGCCGTGACGGTGGATTTGCCGATGCCCCCTTTCTGTGTTGCGAATGCAACGAATGTTTCATTACTCATGGTTCTGTTGGTTTTAATGGTTGATGAATTGTTTTCCTGCTCCGATACGGAATCGGTGACATGTATATCCGCGTCCGCGAATCTCCGCCTGTCCGGTTCGTCACGTATCCGCTTCAACGGTGAGGCAGGGATTCGGATAACTGGTGAATGACGACATTGCGTCATGAAGTCATTGAATCCGTGAATCACCGCGTCATTGGAAAGCCGGGCATCCGAAGGTTCGGGTATCCGGTCTGGCAAATAGCCGCCGAAGCGGTTTGCCGGGTATTTGAAAGCCTCATTTTTCATATCTTCAAATCGTTCGTTTCTTGAATCATGCTGCAAATAAACAAGGATATTTTTGAATCCGCACCACTTCCCCGGCAAGTGGCGGCATGTTGCGCCGGTTGGCACTGATTGTCCGGGGCAAGCCTCTGTCCGATACCGCTTTAAGGGCGTAACTTTGCACCCGAACGGCAGGGTTCGCCGCAGGTGGCGCAGCCCGGAGTTTGAAAGGTATTCCCCCAATCCGTCCCCGACGGATTTTTATGTTCGTCTGAACATAGCAAGATGTCTTTTCAGCCGCTCAAAACGTTTTGAGCAGCCACGAAAAGCACTTGCCCTTGCAGGGGGCGGGCTTCCTCTCCGAAGTCGGGAAGCCTTTCAAACCTGCGGTGTCTGTGCCAAGAAGCGGCGGCTTATGCCGTCCATCCGCTAAATCCAAAGTTTATATGAAAGAGAAAAGAAACAAGACCGGGAGAAATCCCAAACTTGATCCGGCGGTGTTCCGCTACACCGTCCGTTTCAACGAGGAGGAACACAACCGTTTCCTCGCCATGTTCGAGAAGTCGGGCGTTTACGCCAAGTCGGTTTTCATCAAGGCGCACTTCTTCGGGCAGCCGTTCAGGGTGCTGAAAGTGGACAGGACGCTGGTGGATTACTACACCAGACTGTCCGATTTCCATGCGCAGTTCCGCGCGGTAGGCACGAACTACAACCAAGTCGTGAAGGAACTCAGGCTGCATTTTTCCGAGAAAAAGGCGATGGCGTTGCTCTACAAGCTGGAGCAACAGACCGTCGAACTCGTGAAACTGAGCCGCCGGATTGTGGAACTTTCAAGGGAAATGGAGGCGAAATGGTCGCAAAAATCAGTGTAGGAAAGTCGTTGTACGGCGCGCTTGCCTACAACGGGGAAAAGATCAACGAGGCGAAAGGGCGTCTGCTCACCACCAACCGCATCTACAATGACGGCACGGGGACGGTGGACATACGCAAGGCGATGGAGGGCTTTCTTGCCTGTATGCCGGAGCATACGAGGGTGGAGAAACCGGTACTCCATATCTCTCTCAACCCGCATCCCGACGACGTGCTGACCGACACGGAATTGCAGGACATCGCACGCGAGTATCTGGAGAAACTCGGCTACGGCAACCAGCCGTACCTTGTTGTCAAGCACGAGGACATAGACCGCCACCATCTGCATATCGTGACAATCAATGTGGATGAGAAAGGCAGGCGGCTCAATCAGGATTTCCTTTTCCGTCGCAGCGACCGCATCCGGCGGGAACTGGAACAAAAGTACGGGCTGCACCCGGCGGAACGTAAGAATCAACGGATAGAGAACCCGCTGCGCAAGGTGGACGCTTCGGCGGGCGACGTGAAGAGGCAGATCGGGAATACCGTCAAGGCTCTGAACGGACAGTACCGTTTCCAGACGATGGGTGAATACCGCGCCCTCCTTTCCTTATATAATATGACGGTGGAGGAAGCGCGGGGAAACGTGCGCGGACGCGAGTATCACGGGCTGGTCTATTCCGTCACCGATGATGCCGGGAATAAGACGGGCAACCCGTTCAAGTCCTCGCTTTTCGGGAAGTCCGCCGGCTATGAAGCCGTGCAGAAGAAGTTTGCCCGTTCCAAGCAGGAGATTAAGGACCGGAAACTCGCCGACATGACAAAACGCGCCGTCCTTTCCGTGCTTGAAGGCACGTATGACAAGGAGAAGTTCGTTTCGCGGCTCAGGGAGAAGGGTATCGACACCGTGCTGCGCTATACGGAGGAAGGACGCATCTACGGAGCCACGTTCATCGACCACCGCACGGGCTGCGTGCTGAATGGCTCGCGCATGGGCAAGGAGCTTTCCGCCAACGCCTTGCAGGAACACTTCACGCTGCCTTATGCCGGACAGCCGCCGATTCCGCTGTCCGTTCCGGTGGAAACAGGAGAGGATATGCGCAGACAGACCGCATCCGACCACGAGGACACGGTGGGCGGTGTCGGTCTGCTCACTCCCGAAGGTCCGGCAGTGGATGCCGAGGAGGAAGCCTTTATCCGGGCGATGCAGCGCAAGAAGAAAAAGAAAAGGCGCAAGGGCTTGGGAATGTAATCGAGGTATCAACAATCAAAAATTTTCAATCTATGTCACAACAAGAAGACGATTTGAGGGCATTGGCGAAAATCATGGATTTTCTGCGTGCCGTGAGTATTATTTTAGTGGTCATGAACGTGTACTGGTTCTGCTATGAAGCCATACGGCTCTGGGGCGTGGACATCGGCGTGGTGGACAGAATCCTGATGAACTTCGACCGCACGGCGGGGCTGTTCCGTTCCATCCTCTACACGAAACTGTTTGCCGTTCTCCTGCTTGCCCTGTCCTGTCTGGGGACAAAGGGTGTGAAGGGAGAGAAAATCACTTGGGGAAGAATCTGGACGGCACTTGCCGCAGGGTTCGTGCTGTTCTTCCTCAATTGGTGGATACTGGCATTGCCGCTGCCGGTTGAAGCGGTGACGGGGCTTTACGTGCTGACCGTAGGCACGGGCTATGTATGCCTGCTGATGGGCGGTCTGTGGATGAGCCGCCTGTTGAAGCATAACCTCATGGATGACGTGTTCAACAACGAGAACGAGAGCTTCATGCAGGAAACACGGCTTATCGAAAGCGAGTATTCGGTCAATCTGCCCACACGCTTTTATTACAGGAAACGTTGGAACAACGGCTGGATCAATGTCGTGAATCCGTTTCGTGCGTCCATCGTGTTGGGTACGCCGGGCAGCGGAAAGTCATACGCGGTAGTAAACAATTTCATCAAGCAGCAGATTGAGAAGGGCTTCTCGATGTATGTCTATGATTTCAAATTCAGTGACTTGTCCACGATTGCCTATAATCATCTGCTCAACCACCCGGAGGGGTACAAGGTGAAGCCGAAGTTTTATGTGATAAACTTCGACGACCCGCGACGCTCGCACCGTTGCAATCCCATTCACCCGGACTTCATGGAGGACATCACGGACGCTTACGAGAGCGCGTACACCATCATGCTCAACTTAAATAAAAGTTGGGTGCAGAAGCAGGGCGACTTCTTTGTGGAATCGCCCATCATCCTTTTCGCGGCTATCATCTGGTATCTTAAAATTTTTCAGAACGGCAAGTATTGCACGTTCCCCCATGCCATCGAGTTCCTGAACCGCCGCTATGAGGATATTTTCCCGATTCTGACCTCTTATCCCGAACTGGAGAACTATCTCTCACCGTTCATGGACGCATGGCTCGGAGGGGCTGCCGAGCAGTTGATGGGGCAGATCGCATCGGCGAAAATTCCACTGTCACGCATGATTTCCCCGCAGCTCTATTGGGTGATGTCGGACAGCGAGTTCACGCTGGACATCAACAATCCCGAAGAGCCGAAAATCCTCTGTGTGGGCAACAATCCGGACCGTCAGAACATTTACGGGGCGGCTCTCGGTCTGTATAATTCCCGTATCGTGAAGCTCATCAACAAGAAAGGGATGTTGAAGTCGTCAGTTATCATCGACGAGCTTCCGACGATATATTTCAAGGGGCTGGACAACCTTATCGCCACCGCGCGAAGCAACAAGGTTGCCGTGTGTCTGGGCTTTCAGGATTTCAGCCAGTTGGTGCGCGACTATGGCGATAAAGAAGCCAAAGTCGTGATGAATACTGTCGGAAATATCTTCTCCGGTCAGGTGGTGGGCGAAACCGCCAAGACGCTTTCGGAGCGGTTCGGAAAGGTGTTGCAAAAACGGCAGTCTATCTCTATCAACCGGCAGGACGTTTCTACATCCATCAACACGCAGATGGACGCGCTTATCCCGCCGAGCAAGATTTCCGGATTGACGCAGGGCATGTTTGTCGGTTCGGTGTCCGACAACTTCAACGAGCGTATCGAGCAGAAGATTTTCCACTGTGAGATTGTCGTGGATGCCGAGAAGGTGAAACGCGAGGAGAAAGCCTACAAGCCGATACCCATCATTACCGACTTCACGGACGAGGATGGCAAAGACTGCATGAAGGAAACAGTGCAGGCGAATTACAGGCGCATCAAGGAGGAGGTGAAACAGATTGTTCAGGAAGAGTTGGAACGCATCGCTAATGACGAAAATCTGAAACATCTGTTGCAGCAGAAATAGCCGACAGGAGGCAGTCGGTAACGGAAACGGGCGGGACAAGTTTGATACCTTGTTCTGCCCCGTTATAAGCATATTATTACCAAGTAGTTAAATATAAAGCAAAAAACAGATGATGGCAAACAATATCGCATCATCTGTTTTTGCTTAGAACAATTTATTTCTCCAACAATCGATATCGTCTGATGGAACGGCTATCCATAACATTTTTTTAGGTCGTGTACATGCAACATACACAATGCGGAGTTCTTCATTATTGTCAACAGAATACTTTGCAGGATTATTCAAAATCGTTGCATAGTTCGTGCTGACAGCTTTTTTAGATAGAAATACTAAAATAGCCTCCAATGTCATGCCTTTTACCGAATGAATTGTTTTCAGGTAAGGTCGCTCTTGCCGAAAGAGATGATTTACTGTTCTAAAAAGCGATTCAATACGGACATTCGCCTTGCCCAAATCAACAGTTAGATTTATGCCCGTTTGTTGAAGTTCCGTAATCCAATTAGACAGTGTATTATTCGTTGAAGGTAATTTTTGAATAAACTCAACCATTTCTGCTCTATGTCTTCTAAACCCTACTTCCCCTATTTCTTTTCGTATTGTACTTGCGGGAACATACCGTACTCGCTTTGTTATTTTATAGCAACCTTTTTCTATAAGAGATAGTCCGTCAGTATATTTTCCATGATCAATCAAATATTTTCCATATACAATATCTCTAACGCCGTAGTGTCCGTTTATCCACGGACTATTCTGTCTTGATGAGCTATCATTGTTTACTAATCCAAAGTTTGTTTCGCCAAACTTTTGTCCTCGAAATACAACTGCATATTCAGATTCATCCAATCCCATCTCATTGCATTTTTCGATGAAATGATTCGTAATTTGATTGACAGATTCCGGCGTGTCGAGATGCCCTTTAATACATGGCTCGTCTGTGTAATCCTTGTCACTTGCTATTGAACACATTTCATTTCCTGAGAAACGATTAGCTAATTGACATATTTTTTCGGAGCTACGTCTATTTTCCGACAAATCCAATGAATGCCAATCTGGATTATTGTATTTTTCCATAAATAAATGTGGACTGGCAGTATTCCATTCAAAAATTGCTTGGTCAGGATCCCCAATCAACATAATAGATTCCGCTCCATATTGAGATAATTTATCAATTATAGCCATTTGCAACTCTGTTGTGTCTTGAGCTTCATCAATTATCAATATAGGAAATCTACGGACAAGATTTTGTGTTATTGAAGGATATTTATCTAATATTCTGAATGTAAAATATATCGCATCTGCCTGATTGAACTTGCCTGCATTGAAATGTTTCCATTTCATCTCTTTCAATTCAGATATAATCTTTTTAGGTGAACCATCTTTCTTATTGGGATTATCCCAATCCGCTTTTCCGAAATGATATGACTGATATGGGGCTAATCGCAATAATTGGTCATTAAGCCCAAATGATATGAGATCGAAATAGTAGTTGGTATCACGAGATGTAATTATTCGTTCACCGTGCTTACCCCTAATATATCTTGTTTGGGTCGGATCATAATCAAACCATTTATTAAATGCGGTTCCTACTATTTCAGGACGACAATCACATCCCATAACTAAATGGGCATAAGGCAGAAATATGTAAGTATTTATAAAACTATCAATCGTCCCTATAAATGAAGGATAACCTATATTTCGACAACCGAATGTCTCTTTAAGTTCTTTTTGTATAACCTCACATGCAGTGTTGGTAAAAGATATGGCTGCAATTCCTCGGTGTCTCGATAAATTATTCTCTCGTAAAAGTTTTGCCATACGCGCAGCCACAGAGAAAGTCTTTCCACTTCCCGGACAGGCTTTCACGACAATTCTCGGCTCGTTGCAACCTACAACAGCTTGTTGTTGTGCTGATAATTGAATATCCATACTTTTATTCTGAAGGGGCTATGAACAAAATAGCATCCTTTATATAATCAGGTACATCGAACGCTACTTCGGTTTCTAATCTATCACAAAGTTGTAATGCAAATTCCGCTTTATCTTTATTAGATTTGAGTTTTTTCATTAAAGTAGAGACATTAAAATCACCACTTAAATCATCTGTTTGAGCATGTATTTTTCGATATACATCTCGCATTATAGCTTTGTTACGCTCAGATTGTTCGAATAAATCATGCTCAAGAGTGTGTGTAGCCAAACATACTTTCAGGTTATGTTTCTCTAAATCCTTTGCTTTTTGCGCTCTGTCAGATATATCTCCATTGTCTTTGGGATCGCTGTCTGTAATGATCGCACATTTCGACAATAGTCGCTTTCTCTCATCATCATTGTTAAATAATAACCCAAAATGATTGAATGCGACACCTCCGATATTGACTAATTCAATGCCACTTTTACACAAGTCGATTTTTTCGGTCAAGAATTTCTTTGCGAGAATGGGTATAATAATCGCTTCTGCGACACCTTCTACCAACAACACTCCGTTAGCAAAAAATAATTGAGCTTTTGTCGTGTCCAAGAATTTTCGCAAATGTCGTTTACTTTCTTTCGGATAATCATCTTCCGATAATTCATCAAATGAAAATGACTGTATAATACTTTGTTTACGTTGCAAAATGGAAATATTATTGACATCCGATTTAGCCGTAATTGTCGGTGAGTGCGATGTTACAAATACTTGAAGTCCTTTGCTTTGTAATTCATTTAGATACTCGAAGAAAGTATTCTGATACTGTGGATGCAAGTGTGCTTCGGGCTCTTCCACAAGTAAAGCGTTGTAGATTTCCAAAGCATGGTCTTCGCATCTGTTGATAAGATCTCCTAAGACAACGGATGTGAAAATAAGATTGTTTTCACCTAAACCATTTTGAGATAGGGTAAAGTATTTCTGTTCTTGTCCGGCTTCGACTGTTTTATAAACCGGACATTTTAATTCGATACCACGTACAACATCCGAGAACTCTCGGCCTACATAGCGCATTTCTATATCAGGATGTTTTAGAGTTATTCCTGTACCTTCAAGATGCTCATTAACTTTGCTCTTTCCTGTAGTTAAAATATGTTTCCAATCATAAGCATCATTCTCGAAGATTTGGTATAGATTTTTTGCAAGTGATTTTTTCTTTTCTTCATTCAGAGGTATGCTTTCGTTGCCTTTGTCATATTTTGTAAGTTGGTTGAATAACTGCGATGTTTTATTGTCATATGAATAAGGTCGCAGACAACTTACGGCATCTCTTAGTGGACTTAAATAGGTATAAAAGATTTCTTGTAAAGATTCATAAGGTACTTGCTGCCCTTCGTTGTCTCCACCCCATATTATTCGTTTGAAATATTTTTTCTTCCCATTATTTTCTTGGATGAATTTCAAATGCAACTGTATCGTTTGCTTGTCAGGATTGTCTTTATCTTGTGATATGAAATCATAGAAACATTCCCTTTCAATTGACGCATCTCCAAATTCAAATATCAAGTCAAATTGTATGACTGTGTTGATTTCTGAAGGATTTTCCGGATTAACATGTAAATCTCCGTCTTGCACATAAATAAAGTTATCTGGTTTACCGCATCCGAGACATATACGTAAGGCATCTATAATTGCGGTTTTTCCCGAATTATTTTCTCCAATCAGTATATTTATACCATTCTTGAAATACAAGGTGATATCATCGAATACTCTAAACTTACTAATATGCAACCGGCTTAAATACATACTCTTATAAATTTTTACATTACACAAATTCTAAATAATTTTCCCTGTTCACCACATGAAACTCTACGTGTGGATATGCTTCTTGAAATACTTTTGGAACAGTCGGCATCTTGTTCCCCCATTTAAATTCCAATGCGGTCAGATTATTAGGATTCTCTTCGATAAGATCAATCTCTTGTTTATCGTAAGTACGCCAAAAATAGAACTCCTTATGCAGCCCTTCGTTGAAATTCGCCTTACGACGCTCTCCGATGATATAGTTCTCCCACAATGCACCAACATCCTGCCGAATAGCCAATGGTGAAAAAGCACCTATAATAGCATTTCGAATGCCATTATCATAGAAATACCACTTCCCAGCTTTCGTCACCTCCTTGCGAAGATTGCGCGAGTAAGCCCCAAGACGATATATAACGAATACTTTCTCCAAGAGGTCAAGATATTTTTCAACTGTTGTTTTGCTCATGCTGAGCTGTTTACCTAACTCATCGTAAGAAACTTCACTGCCCAACTGAAAAGCTATCAATCGAAGCAGATCGCGCATCTTGCTCGAATTTTTTAAGCCGTCAATTGCTAAGATATCTTTAAGCAGGTATGCACCTACAATATCGCGTAAATAGTCTGTTTTACGTTCATAGTTCTCCATCATTACTACTTCAGGATATGAACCGTAAATTAAACGGGCTTCAAGATTCTGACGAGTTTCAAAAGGGGTTTCTATTTGTGCTATTTCCCGTTGCGAAAAAGGAGTAAGTAAAAATTGCGTACTGCGACCTACCAACGGTTCACCAGTCTTATTCAGTAAATCGAATGATGAAGAACCACTTGCCAAGACGCTTATTCCCGGTATTTCATCAACTATCAACTTCAGAATACTACCGATTTGTGGTATGTTCTGTGCCTCATCAATAGCCAGCAAATCAATACCATCCAATAAATGCCGATAATTGGCTATTGAGCGATTCTCCAATAGTGCTAATGTGTCGTAGTCTTCGCCGTTGAGCATCATCGTCCTACCTGAATAGTTGTCCACAATTTTACGCATCATTACCGTTTTACCAACACGGCGGGCACCAAAAATTAATACTGCTTTATTGGGCGCGATTCGTGCAGTAATCTTCTCTTGAAGTATTCTATTTACTGTTTCCATACCTTTATGAATTATAGTGCAAAGATAATCATAATTTTTTAATTGGCGAATTTTACACAAAAAACAAACTGCAAAGTGGCGATTTTTATAGATCAATCTTAAAGTAGTTGTTTCATCGTTCGTAGTAATTATAAATGCTAATAGCACTAATTGTTCTATTATTTCCCAGACATAATGTTTTGCAGTTTATCTTTATCGGATTGAAAGGTTTCATATAGAACTAATTAGTATGTAATCAAATATAAACTAAAAAGACAGGAATACATGCATCCTGTCTTTTTATTTATAATGGATATTTTTTATCTTCTCATGCGCTCCATTTCTTCGCCGCGGAGCATTCTCTCGTTCAGTTTCTCCTGCATTCTGTTAAGGAAATAGGTGCGGCTTTCGTTCTTCCGGCGTTTGATGTCTATATAGAAGCGGTAGCAGTCCTTTGATTCAACCCCGAAAATCTTGTAGAGAAGCGGGGCCAGCTGTTTGAGCGGCATGTTGCCGTTGTTGATGCAGCCCATCTCGTTGATGCCGTAGATAAGTTCCACGAGGTCGATGGCGTTGCCCGTCCATTGCAGGGGTGAGGCGGGATTTTCGGTTGTGTTGTCGGAGGATGTACGGATGGGGATTAGTGGTGGCACTTGGGGAGCGGCAAGGAACTTCTGCATCTTCCTCACGAAAGAGAGTGCCTTGCTGATGTAGGCTGCAACCTCCCTCTTTTCTTCGGGAAGATTGCGCACGGGATGGTGCTGCAACTCGATTTCAATGTAAGCCAGCGCAATGATGGTGCGGTTGGTGTCCACATTGCCGCTGCATAGTTCGATCACTTGCGTGGCGAAAGCCGTGTATGCCGTTTCCATATTGCAGTCCCCGGCTTCGTTTATACGGCGGAAGAACTCGGTTTCCGCCAATAAGAAATAATTCATGTCCTGTCAATTTTGAAATTTTACACTCTGTTTTTCGGTATGCGCACATGAATATGATTGGCAAAAAGCGTGTACATAAAAGAAAAAATCCGGCACGCTCTCTGCAAGGTGCTGGATTTCAGTGTGATAATTTCTCAATTTATTTATCCGACAGGAATTGTATTCAGCTTAAAGTGTTCATTTACTGAACATTCGTCCACTTTCCGGACATCAAACGCACGCTTTATAGATATGGCGGACCACTCCGTTGCGGTACACCTTCTGTGAGGTCAGCGTCCATTGTCCCTGTGGCAAGGCGGACTGGAAGAAACGCTTTCCCGTTCCGGCAATGAAAGGAATCGTGTAAAGTATGATTTCATCCACCACACGCATACGCAGCAGCCCGTTGATGTAGTCCGCCTTTTCAGGAGTGACTTCTGCCAGATAGCAGATGTCTGTTGTGGATTTCCGCCATTCGTCAAGCATAGATATGGAATAATCCGGTGTGATATGATAAAGGGCGTTTTCCCTTATCTCGTTGATACCGCAATCTTCAAGGCGCAGTTCCTTATACGCTTTGCAATATAACTCGGAGCTTTGACAACCGTCCATCGTGAGGACGGCAAGAATCTGTACTTTACCCATTATCGTTTCCTTTCGTTGGGCAAGGACAAAAAAGTAGCGTGCAAATCACACTACTTTCGAGCGACGGCTCTGGTAAAGCCTTTTACGGAGAGTACGTGAATGCACGCTATGCGTAGGCATAGCATAAGCATCACGCAATCGTCTCCGTAGTGTCAATTTACCAGATTTTCGCTCGAAACGCCTTGCGGTCTTATGTTATATATAGGCGGCAAAAGGCTCTGCCAATCGCCGTTACCTTCTAATATGTCATGCAAAGATAGCCATTTTCAGCGAATTGCGGGCTATGGTTGCTCAAATTTATACTTCAATCCATATTCTTCCAGTTTATTATAGAGTGTTGTCCTGCCTATTCCAAGCAATTCGGCAGCGACCTTCCGGTTCCCGTCAGCCTGCTTCAAAGCACGCAGAATCCGCTCTTTATCTTCCTCATCGTTGCGTAGGGAGAAGCCGGTAATAGAGGTTGTTTCGGTTATCCCAAGTTCCAGATGCTCTTTCGTGACAAGTCCCGTCTGTGCCTGCAACACCGCGCCCATGATTTTCTGCCGAAGCTCGCGCACGTTGCCCGGCCATGAATGGGTCAGCAACGCTTTCCGTGCTTCGGAGCTGAATCCGCTAACCTTGCACTCCAATTCATTATTGGCAATCTCGCGGAAAAACTCTGCCAGCGGCATGATGTCTTCCTGACAATCACGCAGCGGCGGAACGGTTATCTCGAAGTCGTGCAGACGGTACAGCAAGTCCTGCCGGAAACGCTTTTCATTGACCGCCTTTTCCAGATTCTCGTTGGTGGCAGCGATAATACGGACATTGAAACTTCTATCCGTCCTGTCACCAACGGGGCGGTATCGCCGCTCCTGTATGGCACGCAGAAGCATCTGTTGGGTTTCCGGTGCGAGGTTGCCCACTTCGTCCAAAAACAGCGTGCCGCCTTCGGCTTCATGGAAATATCCTTTCTTGGCACTGTCCGCACCGGTGAATGCGCCTTTGACGTGTCCGAAAAATGCCGATGGAGCAAGCTCTTTGTTTAACGATCCGCAGTCCACAGCCACGAACGGCTTGCCGGAACGTTTGCTTTTATCATGCAGATGGTGGGCGATATGCTCCTTGCCCGTGCCGTTCTCTCCGAATATCAGTACGCTCATGTCGGTTGGTGCTACCAGCCTTATCCGGTGCATGATTTTCCGGAAGGCGGAACCGTCACGGGCAAACACGGGCATACGGCTCCGCCCGATATTCCGCTCTTTCAGTATGGTACGGAGAAGAGGCACGAGTTTGTCCTCCACGAGTTGTTTGGGTATGTAGTCCAGCGAGCCGAGTTTCATACTTTCAACCGCCGTATGCACTTCGGCATAGTCGGTCATGATGATGAACGGCTGCGTCATACCCTCTTTGCGCATCCAACGCAACAGGTCGATACCATTGCCGTCAGGTAGGCGCAGGTCTGAAACCACGATGTCCCCGTCAGCGGCTTGTTGCAGAAGTTTCCTCGCTGTCGAGAGGTGGAAAGCCTGCACGGTACGGAATCCCTCACGTGCCAGCAGGTTACAGACAAACTCGCAATACACGATGTTGTCCTCCACCACGATGATTTTTGTCTTATCCATTGTTATATTTCTTCCTTTCTTCTTTTGCCAGCCGGATTATCTCCGAACCCTTATCCAGCACAGCTCTTACGGCATTGCCTATTGCTTTGTCGTCAGGTGTGCCATTGTGATGAATCAGTTTATAAAGTTCCCTCAACGGTCTGTCGGCACGGAGTATCTCCCAAGAGCTGCGCAGGTGGTGTGTTAGGGCGTCCAGTTCCGGAAGGTCTTTCCGTTGTTCCGCATACCTGAGCGACTGCATTTCCTTTTCTGTTTCCGTTATCAATTTCTCCAGCATGACGGCTTCATTGCCGTAGGATAGCAGGGAGGTGAAACCCGGCTTTTCATTTTGTGCCGCATTCATGGCGCATTTATTTGAAATCTCCATCAGTTCAGATATGGAGAACGGCTTGAACAGGCATTCTGTGAATCCATGTTCTATAAGTTCCTCTTTGCCGCAACTGCCCGAAGCGGTTGTCACGACTACCGGGATATCCCTTGAATTGCCAACGTTGGAAGTGCGCAACAGTTCCAGCAACTCGAAACCGTTTATATCCGGCATATTCAGATCCGTCAGAAGAAGGCTGTATTCCTTTTTTCGTATCAGTTCCATCAGCTCCGCAGCATTGGTGCAGGTATCGCAGTGTATCCCTTCCTGTGCATACATTTCTTTCAGCATCAGGAGCAGCACTTCGTCATTGTCGATGGCAACCACATCGTGGAATGTATGGTTATGATGAACCTGTGTTTGATTTATCCGTTCCGGTAGTTCCTCGGCTGTCTGCATGGGGATTTCCACCGTGAAACGGCTACCTTTGCCTTTATCGCTCTCCAGACGGATTGTGCCGCCGAGCATTGTCACAATACGCTGAACAATGGAAAGACCTAATCCGAAGCCATCCTTTGCGGCAGCGTTTGACAGACGTTCAAACGCCCCGAATACCCGTTGCTGTTCCTCTTCGGTCATACCTGTACCCGTATCTTCGACGATAAGTTTCAGCAGACCGTTATCATAATCTGCCCGCAAAGAAACACTGCCGTTCTCCGTGAACTTGATAGCGTTGGACAGCAGGTTGTTCCCGATTTGCAAGATGCGTTCCTTATCTGTACATACAAAGGCATCCTTGTGGCAATGTATTGTCAGAGTCAGTCCTTTGTTTATGGCGATTGGCATAAACTCCGTTTCGAGCGTATGTGTGATTGCGGAAATCCTACATGCGGAGAAATTAGGCTGTTCCTTGCCGTTGTCCAGCCGGAAAAAATTCAGCAGGGTGTTCAGCATTTCACGCATGCGGTCAGAAGATTCCTGAATGTTTCGGATATACGTCCCGGTTTTATCCGTATTGCAGTCTTTCCGCATCAGTCCGGCATAACCCGTTATTGCCGTCAGTGGTGTACGTAATTCATGGGTAATGGTATGAACGGCTTTCTTGCGAGAGGCTATCAGTGCCTCGTTTCGCTTTGCCATTTGTTGCAGTCGCTCAATTAAATCTGCGGTTTCCTGTTTATATCGCTTGATGCGGTTGGCATTTCGGTGTATGATGATATATGATATGACCAGTAGCAGTATAACGAACCCTGTCAAGCCCCCAATCTGAATGAACGACCGTTCCCGCATGGCTGTTATCTCGGCTTCCCGCTTTTGTAGGTCAGTTTGTACTTTCCCGTCTATTTGAACAACCAGTCCTTGCAGTTGCCTGTTAAGTTCCGCATTTCGTGCGGCAAGGCTATCGGCATGAACCGATAAGCGACGGCTTTGCGCCTGTTGTTCGGTTCTCATATTCCGGTTAAAGGAACGGTGCATCGTGGTAGTCACAGTTGGTTTCGCTTCTTCCTTTTTGCCGAAGATGCCCAAGAATCCTTTTCGTTTAGGTTTCTTGGGTTGTTCTTGCACACTTTTCTGCGCGATTACGGGTACTTGACGGGGTATCTTATCGTTGATGGCTTGTTGCTGTTCAAGTATCTGCACGATTTGGCACATCTGCCGTTCCTTATCTTCGAGAAGATGGCGTACGCTGTCTATACGCTCTGCCGGATAGGTAGCTTTGAAACGGCAGAGCATACTGTCCATTGCCATACGCTGTGCATGGTAATGTTCGATATCTTTATCGTTCCATTCCAGTATTGTTTCACCAAATAGAGAGAATTTTATCATTTGAATATTGATATTGTTTATCTCTTTTCGGAACTCGTCTATTTTTTTATTGTCAAGTTCTAATGCTTCTATCTCCTGCCATTCATAGAAGCTATTATATGCTATACATCCGATAAGAACGGAGATAAGTATATACCCCAACCGTATTGTCTTATAGAAATTCCTGGATCGTTCCATTATTTTGATGATACTGATTTTTCAAACATGAATAAAAGTTTATCCTTTTCTTCCATACGGGTATTATCAGAATAACCGCCTTTTGTTATTTGATACCCACACGGCTTAACCATAAAAGTGCCTAAGCCTTTAGTGTATGAACTTACTTCTGAGGCATAGTCTTTACTTGTATTTAATGGAACTTTCCCTTTAATATGACACCACTCATTATTGCAACTGATGTCTTCAATCTCAGACATCATTTTTTGCAAATCTGTAATAGCTTTGGAACTCGCCTCCTGGGGTATCTGCAACTCAAAACAGAGCATCGGTTCGAGAATGTCCACACCTGACTGTTGCAAAGCCAGCCTGAAGACATAAGGGGTCAGCTGTCTGAAATCAGCAGGTGTACTTACCGGGCTATAATACTCGGCTTGAGTAAAAGTTACTTTCAGATCTGTCACTTCCCATCCATGTAACCCTGATTGGCAAGACATACGAATCCCTTCAAAAACGGCATTTTGAAAAGAATGGTTCAGATAACCATAGGAGATGTCACTTTCGATTTGCAACCCTGTCCCTAACGGTAAGGGTTCGAGAGTCAGCCCTATTGTGGCCCAGTAAGGGTTGGGTGGTACTTCGATCTGAATAATCTTATTGACCTTTTTTACAGGTCGTTCTTTGTAGATAGTCTTGATCTCATGAAAATGAACCTTTACGGAAAATCGTTCTTCCAGCAATGTCTGTATGATTTCCTTTTGGGTCAAACCATATAACGAGATTTCCAATTCATCACTATAAGAGTTTATGGAAAAGGACAAAGACGGGTCCTCAATCCACAATGTATTCAGAGCGGATATCACCTTGCTTCTCTCTTCGGGCTTGTCCGGTCGGACGGAGGATTTGAGAGCGGGATGCTGATGGGATAATCCTTGAATCAAACAAGGTTCAGCCCCTAAATAATCTCCGATTCGAAAATCTTCCATATCTTCTACAATCGCGATATCATTGGCACCCACTTCATCAACATTTATCTCTCTGCCCTGATAAATAGTTTTCAGATTTTTAATCTTGATGAATTTTTCCGAATCGTTGATTCTTACGACGTCTCGAAGTCTCAGACTTCCGTCAATTATTTTTAGAAAACTTCTTTTATGTCCTTTGGGGTCATGCTCTATCTTATAGAGATAAGCTGAAAGTCTGTTTGAGACTGATGCCGGAGGAAGTATAAAAGAAGTAATGGCGTCCAACAACTCATTGATACCGATATTGAACATTGCTGATCCATGTAGCACCGGATAGACTTTGGCTTTTGCCACAAGAGCGATTATCGTATTCCAATAATCAGCCGGTGAAATTTCGCTATCCGCCAAATATCGTTCTAATATATCGTCGTCATGGTTGCATACAAATTCTTTGTATTCTTCCTTTATATATGTTTGGGAGCAAACCGGATAAACCGATCCATCGGTAACAGTTTGCATAAACAGGACATCTTGAGACAGATTTGCTTTTATATCCAGATACAAACGCTCCAAATTCACACCGGCACGGTCAATCTTATTGATAAATATAATTGTCGGGATTTGCAGCTTTTGTAAAGTATTGAACAGCAACTTTGTCTGCGCTTGTATGCCTTCCTTTGCGGATAAGATGAGGACTGCTCCATCAAGCATTTTGAATGTCCGCTCCACTTCCGCAATAAAATCCATGTGTCCCGGAGTGTCAATGATATTGCATTTCACACCATTCCAGATAATAGATGTCGTAGAAGCCCGGACAGTAATTCCTCTACGTTTCTCTATATCCATAGAGTCTGTTATGGTGTCACCATTATCCACACGGCCGCACTTTTCCGTTGCTCCACTGGCAAACAGCAGATTCTCGGTTACGGAAGTTTTTCCTGCATCAATGTGAGCAAGAATTCCTAAATTTATAATGTTCATTTGATTAAGCAATAATATACTACAATAGATGCATTGCCGAAACGCACCTTTTAATACCTCCTCGTAGCATGTAGAAAACTACAGGATTCTTAACTCGTATTAATATGTATATTATTACTGCCGCATAATTGAACGCAAATTTACGAAAAAAAAGTTCCCTGACAAAAGCACAAAGAACTTTTTTAATCTATACGTATTTTTATTTGGTATTATTAATTTGTTATTTGATGATGAGGGCTATTCATATAAATGTAGGTTAAATTTTTCTGACCATTTCAAACTGTTGTCCTTTTGGGGTAAGTCCTAATGATGACAAGAAACCAGTGACTGATTCACAATCGCAATCAACATTAGTAAATTTGAGTACATCGCTTTGAAAATGACTGACAGCACTTTTAAGCAAAGACTTGCCTATTCCTTTACGCCGGTAATCTTTTGCAACTGCGAGGGATGAAATATCGCCAGATGCCGGTTCAAAGATAACAAATCCGACAAGTTCTTCTCTTTCATAAGCTCCCAATATGTCCAAATTGTCGATTCCGCGTTCCAGTGAAGCCCTGTCATTTTGCCATGAAGGATGAAAATCGAACCAGGCCGTTTGGTTAAGGCAGTTTTTTAAATCCGATGGGAGTATGCGACATGCGGTATGGTTTACTTGCAATACAGGAACAATATCGCTCAGTTTGGCAGAGTAGTAGTTGAAATTTCTCTGTGTTTCAAAGCCTAATTTGCGATATATTTTTATTGCTTTGTGATTGTGTTGCAAAACTTCCAGTACATATTGCCGAACTCCTTGTTGACATATCAATTCGAGGCTGAAAGTGAATATTTTTTGGGTTAGGTGTAATCCCCGGAATGAAGGTACGGTTCCCGTCCCTGTGTCATAGGCAGTCAAGATGTTGTTGTACATGCCTGTTCCGTTAAGCACAAAAGAAATCAGCCGTCCTTCGAAAAATACTCCGAAAGATAGTTGTGGATTGTATCCTCGTCGGTCGAGCATGCGTCGCAATTCATCCGCATTCAAAGAGAAATCATAATCTTTGAATGCAGATGAGAATGCCGCATACAAATCTTTGAAAGAAACGGACTCTAAAGAATGAATGATGATTCCCATATCGGACGGTGTTATGTGTTTGGATTTTCATCACTATTCTCTACGGGTAAACCGTGCTGTTTGAGAAAGCTGAGCTTATCCCAATAACCTCTTTGGAAAACTATTTTATCGTTTTGCACATGAAAGAATCCGCATCCTCGCAACCCGAGCGGATCTTTCCATTCCATGATAGCCCATTCTCCATCCTCGAATATATGCTCAACAATACAAACCATTTTTGAGGTTGCAAATTCATTTACAAACATTTCATGGATAGCTGTTTTTCCTATAACTGGGGTGTTTGCGACTTGATGGTTTATGGCATCCTGAGCGTATAAGTTTGCCAAAGCGACTGCATCGGCGGCGTTGAAGCAGTCAATCCATTTTTGTAGTATCTCTTTTGGCGTCATATTTTTCGTATCTTTTATTCTTTAATATTTAATTGTTGCTTTTTCCTCTATAAGTTAGAATTAGACATTTTTTCTAATTCCTTTTGGAAGGATCATCAAAAACAAAATTAGTATTTTTTTCTGTTTTACTGATGATTCTGTAGAAATATTCTCGTTCATATTATTGTGTCATAAGGAATGTGTCAAATAAAGCGGTTTCCACATTACAGCTTTATGGTAAAATGAGTTTAACCAACTACATAACGCAATCTGTTGTCGGTGCTGTTATCTATTTCCCATTCGTATTCTATTTAGCCCCTTATTGTGGGTATGCAGCAAGTTATCTTATCGAATTCATTCTCTTTGGGAGTCAAATATGGTTGTGCAAATGGTGGCTGACAAAACATAAACAAGGTTAGTTGGAATGTTTTTGGTATAATGTTTATAAACATAAATCAAGAAAGAGCAAATAAATTTAATAGAGGCTGCCCAAAAAGAAAGAAAGTCTTGCAATCACTCTCCTACAGATACTTGCAGAGGGGATATGATTTACTTTTAGACCTTTTGGATAGCCCCTATTAATATTTTATATAAAATTCCTAATTTTAAATTTTTATCCCTTTCGATCGGTTTTTATTCTTTAACTGAAAACCCGGTCGTCCGATGATGACATGGTCGCCAATGATGTTGCCCGTTGGATTTCGCTCATTCACCGGGCTGCGTATCTGCGGTGCATCATCAGTTTGTTGTGGCGATATGCTCCGTACACCTTCCGAAACAGGCTTGACCTCCTGTCCATCCTTTTCTTTTTCGTCGGCTTCCTGCGTAGGCGGCGCAAGTTCCAGCTGTATCTTTCGGTCAAGTGCGGCAAGTTCGGACTTAAGCTGTTTCAGTTCGTCCTCCTTTTTCCATACCTTGCCCGCTATCTCCTGCAACTGCGGAACTTCCTTTTCCAGCACCTCGTTCTTTCCCTTGTACTGGTCGATTATGGACGGAATCCGCTCCAATGCGTTCAGGAAATTACGTGCGGCGGCTACCGAATCAGCCATCGCCAGATGCCCGTTGTTGTAGGTGTACTTGTAGTTTCCCTCCACCACGAAGCGGTTGTCGGTAAACTCCAGCCCCTCTTTGAGCATCCTTTCGCTGACCACCTTTATCGGGAATCCGTAAAGTTCCCCGACAGGCTTGTACAATCCACCCGTCGTGGCGTTCTTGGCTATCTCCTGCAAACGCTTTCCGATAACCTTTTCATCGGTAGAATCCACGCCGTCCACCTTGACCGCATTCAGGCGGTTGCCCTCCTTGTCCGTCTGCACAACGGAAAGAAAGCGGTTCCAATCTTCCGTCATGGCTTCGATGACAGCCGTGTTGTTACGCAGTTCCCCCGTCTTGGCTTCCAGCTTGAACTCCGAATCGCGCTTGCCCTTGTTGAACGACTTGCGTTCCCCTTCAAGCGATGCGATACGCTTCTCCAGTTTCGCCTTGTCCAAAAGGTCGGTATTGCCGGAGAGCAACGCCATGTACTCCGAGAAATTCATGCCCGATTTCTCGTCCATCGCCCCCTCGTCGATGGTACGCGCGCCCATCGCCCCGCTTTTAAGCTGCGAGATGAACGTCTGCTTGCAGTGCAGCAGGTTGAACTTGTAGCTGTCCAGCGACTTTTCCACCGCGTAGATGATGACATCCACATTGTTCCCGGCAAAATGCTTGGCAATCTCGTTGCCTGCCCTGACTCCCCGTCCGTCACGCTGTTGCAGGTCGGACGGTCGCCAAGGCGTATCCAAATGATGGATGGCGACACACCTTTTTTGCGCATTCACGCCCGTTCCGAGCATGGAGGTGGAACCGAACAGCACGCGCACCGTTCCGGCGTTCATGGCGTCTATCACCGCCTTGCGCGCCTTGTCGGTCTTGCACTCCTGAATGAAGCGCACCTCGCTTGCCGGTATGCCGTAGTCCTCCGTCAGCTTCCGCTTTATCTCACTGTACACGTTCCACCCGTCGCCCGGCTGGTACGTCCCCAGATCCGAGAACACGAACTGCGTGCCTTTCTGCGCGTCGTATTTATGGTAATACTCCGCAATCGTCTTGGCACAGTGGGAAGCCTTGTTGTCGGGGTGGTCTTCGTAGTTCGGGTCTATCATGCGCATATCGAGAGCCATCTTCCGTGCGTAATCGGTGGCGATCAGCATCTTTGCCTTCTCTTCCGTTTCCGACAGGGGCGGTCTACCGAGCAGCGTGGCGTCGCCCGTCTTGGCGAACTGCATCAGTTTTTGAATGAAGTCCTCCTGCTCCGGCGTGGGCGGTATATGGTGCAGTATCTCGTTCTTGTGCGGACGGTCCACACCCACGTCCTCCGCCGTGCGGTAGTCGGTTATCTCGTTGTAGAAGGCGGCAAGCTCCGGCACTTTGATGAAGTAGCGGAAACGCTCCTTCTGCACCACGTTGTTCGTCACGTTGAACTCGAAATCGGTCGTCTTCTTGGCGAAGATAGCCGCCCATGCGTCAAAGCACCGGATATCCTGCCGTTCCAGTTCCTTCGGGCGCAGGTACTTGAAGAGCAGGTACAGTTCCGTCAGCGAGTTGCTGATGGTCGTGCCGGATAGGAACGTCGCCCCCAAGTCCTTACCCGTGCGCTCTTGTATGGTGCGGATGGCAAAAAGCATATTCAGGGCTTTCTGGCTTCCTTCCGAGTTGCCCAAACCAGCCACACGGTCATGCCGCGTGTTGAAAGTCAAGTTCTTAAATTGATGCGATTCGTCAATAAAAATATGGTCGATGCCCATCTGCTTGAAGTCCACCACGTCGTCCGTGCGCGACTTGATGGCGTGTTCCACCTTCTCCAGCTTCGCTTCAAGGTTGTGCTTGCGCTTTTCCAGACCTTTCAGCATCGCCCTCGATACGTTCTTGCCCTGCTGCCGCAAGACTTCGAGGTTTTCCTCCACCGTGTCAAGCT
>CAJURQ010000038.1 GCA_910588955.1 uncultured Lachnospiraceae bacterium | reverse complement strand
ATACTGTCGAAAATAAAATGCTTTTTCCGTCTACTACAAAGTGCCGCGTTACAGCAGAGCGTATTGTGCCGTTCATAGATTTGTTCCGCGATCCGCATACCTTTTTCCGTCAGATGGACTTCACGGGTATCATCCATGAGAATGTATCCTTCCTCCTCCAACGCCTTTAAGGACACGCAGACAGTCGGCCGCGAAACGCCAATCGTCCTTGCAATATCCGCCCCGTGCACGTCCTTTTCCCTGGAAAGGATATAGATTGTTTTCAGATAATCCTCCACCGATTTTTTCTGTTTCAAGCCTGCACCTCCTTCTGTCCTGTTTTCTCTATGTCAAAATTATTTTCTTTCTCCCATGTTATTATGTTGCAGTTCAGCCTTGCCGGACTGTAACGTTATCATCCGTTCAGAACCCGTTATTTTCCACAATGTATTTCGCTGCAGCTTTTCATCCCTGTCCCCTTACCGCTTCGGCATAGGTCAGTTTCGGGGTGCCGTCGAAAAATTTTATCCTTTATTGTCTTTCATAATTTTCCCCATTTCTGCGCGGCTTTTTGCGCATCTCAAATTTTAATTTTCAATCTTCTCCCGTCTTGCAAACAGCCTCTTTTTCTCATACGGCGCCCAGTTCACGCTCATTACATCATACCCTGCCTCCGCAATGACTTTGCGAAGCGCCGGTTCGGGTATCTCCCTCTCCGCCAGGATGACGGTTTCTTTCCTTGTGTGCGAACTGGTCACTTTCTTTACCGGAAAGGCGTTACGCACCGCCTCGTTAATATGCGCCTCGCACATCCCGCACGCCATACTGTCAATACCCACTGTAATCTTAACCATAAACAATCCCTCTCTTTCCTTTATAGTTAGTAAAATCTAACCCGTGTTTTTCAAAAATGCGGCACACTCTTCAATGCCGCAAATATTTCCAATTCATTCCTCTGTCATAAAAATTTAATGACATCCTTTTTTGCCGTCAGACCTTGCGCCGCCCTCCCTAAAGTGTTAGGATTAACTTACGGGCAGGTTCTAAACCCGGAAAGGAGTACAGTGATACCATGAGTTATATACGACACAAAGCCGAGGAATCTCTTGAGGATTACCTTGAAACAATATTAATCTTAAGCCGCCGCCTCTCCGTGGTGCGCTCCATTGATGTGGCGACCGAGCTGGATTTTTCAAAGCCAAGCGTGAGCGTTGCCGTGAAAAACCTGAAAAATCGCGGATACATCACCGTTTCGGAAGAAGGTTTTCTCCATCTGACGGACGAAGGGCGAAAAATCGCAGAAAGCGTCTATGAACGCCACACCCTGCTGACGGACTGGCTGGTCCATCTTGGCGTTGACCCCGTGATTGCGGCGGGCGATGCCTGTAAAATGGAGCATGACATCACCCCGGAAAGCTATGAGGCAATGAAAAAATGCATCCTCTCCATTTTGGGGCGGGACTGAAACGCATCCTTTCTGTTCAGCCGCGCCATTCGCAAAACCGCACCTGTTACAATAGGTCCTGCATACTTTTCAGGCTGATTGCCAGCGTCGAAGTGTTGTGCAAAAGCGCCGAGGATGCGGGCTGCAAAAATCCACCAACACCAAGCAGGATCAGCGCCGTATTGAAACCGACAATCACCCTGTAATTCCCGTGAATCCTCCCGACCAGTGCATTGCTCAGCTTTTTCAGCTTCACAAGTCCGTATAAATCATTTGCACCGATCATAATGTCCGCAATCTCCCTTGCAATTTCCGCCCCGTCGCTGACCGCAATGCCCACATCCGCCGCCGACAACGCCGGGGAATCGTTGATGCCGTCCCCGACCATGACAACCTTTCTTCCGGCTCTTTTTTCCGAATCCACAAAGCGCGCCTTGTCCTCTGGCAGCACTTCCGAATAATACTCGACAACACCGATTTTTTCCGCAATGGCGCGGGCTGTCCGCTCGCTGTCGCCCGTCATCATCACAATCTTTTTTATCCCGCACTCGCGTAGTGCGCTGACCATATCCGCCGCTTCTTCCCGCAGGGGATCTTCAATACAGATCACCGCCGCCAGTACGGAATCGACCGCCATATACAGGTGGGAATATTCCGCCGGCAGGGAGTCAAACCGCTCCTGCATCCCTTCGGGAATGGTGCACTGTTCGTCCTGAAAGACAAAATGATAGCTCCCGATGATGACTTTCTGCTCCCCGATGCGGGAAGAAATCCCGTGCGCCACAATGTACTCCACCCTGGAATGCATCTCGCTGTGTTCCAAATCCTTCTGCCCTGCAGCCTCCACCACGGCATGCGCCATCGAATGAGGAAAATGCTCCTCCAAACAAGCTGCGGTCCTTAACAGTTCATCCGGTTCGTCCCCCAGAAAAGGCACCACCTCCGCCACCACCGGCTTCGCCTCCGTCAGCGTTCCTGTCTTGTCAAAAACAATCGTGTCCGCCTCGGCAAGCGCCTCCAGAAACTTCCCGCCCTTGACCGTAATGCGGTGTTCGTTTGCCTCCCGTATCGCCGAAAGCACAGAAATCGGCATCGCCAGCTTTAATGCGCAGGAAAAGTCCACCATCAGCACCGCCAGCGCCTTTGTGATATTCCGGGTAAGGGCATAAACGCCGCCAGTTCCAAGCAGCATAAATGGCACCAGCCGGTCTGCCAGATGTGCAGCCTTCCCTTCCAAAGAAGATTTTAACTTCTCCGACTCCTCAATCATCGTGACAATCCGCTCAAAACGGCTTGCCCCGCCCACGGTTTCCACGCGGACGGACAGCTCGCCTTCCTCCAGCACGGTTCCCGCATACACATATCCATGCGCCTGCTTAAAGACCGCCGCGGATTCCCCCGTCAGGGACGCCTGATTGACCATCCCTTCTCCCGAAAGCACCACGCCGTCAAAAGGAATCACATTGCCCATGCGCACCACGATTTCATCACCGACTGCGATATCGGACACCGGCGCCAGTATCTCCTGCCCGTCCCTGCGCAGCCATACCTTACTGATATTGAGGGACATGCTCCTTGCCAGATCGCCTACCGATTTTTTATGCGTCCATTCTTCCAGAAGCTCGCCAATCCCAAGCAAGAACATGATGGAGCCTGCCGTTTTCATGTCGCCACGCAGTACCGAAACGCCGATTGCGGTTGCGTCCAGGACCGGTACCTCCAGTTTTCCTCGGCAGAGCGTTTTGATCCCAAGCCCGATATAGCGCAGTGACCTCACTGCAGCAATCCCCGCCCTGACGGGATAGGGGATAACTGCCATGCTGCCATATCTGAGGATGACTTTGCCAATCAGCTTTTCTTTATACGCTTCATTCAGCATCCTTGCCGGAAAGGATTTTAATCCCCGCCGTACCGAACAGAACGCCCGCCGCAAAAATGCCCATGTGTTTCCTGTCTATTTTATCCAAAAATCCAAACATATTAGTCTCCTCCACTTTATTACGGAGAATGCCGCTTTTTAGGCATTCTCCCGCACGAGATATAGGGCTTCTTGGCGTCCCGCCCAATGGCGGGACGTCTTTAGAAGCTCTTCTCGTGCTATTACTGGTGTTTATAACCGGTATATAACGTCATAAAAAGGCAGGCGATCATCGCCCATGCCCAAAATCGGTGTTTCTTCATAATTTATAACCTTCCTCTATCTTTAAGTTCTTATTTTCCCATAGTTTCCGGCTTTGCGGGATGGCAGGCGCCATTCATGGCGCAGCCCGCGCACCCGCAGCCACAGGATGATTTTCCTTTTCTCTTACTGCGTACCATACTGACAATAATCGCCGCCACCACAAGAACTAAAACCGCACTGATGATGATTGTCGCCATATTTTCCATAAGCCATGTCAGCATTGAAATTCCTCCTGTTTCCCTGTTACAAATCTAAAGACGAAACCTGACGCCCCGTATTATAGCGGGACGCCATTAAAAACGCTTTTCGCGCCGTTACTTCGCCATTTTCAGTTTCATATTTGTTGTCAGTTTTGTCGCCTCTTTATACGGTCTGAACAGCATATAGATCATGCCGCCAAGAATTACGATGGCCGCAAGCAGACCAATGACATTCAGGTTTCCTGTAAATGCCGAACCAATCTGATAAACCATCAGCGCCACCGCATAAGCCAATCCGCACTGGTATCCGATAGCAAACCACGTCCATTTCGCATTGTTCATCTCCCGCTTGATGGCGCCAATCGCCGCAAAGCAGGGCGCACACAGAAGATTGAACACCAGGAAGGAGTATCCCGCAATCTGACTGAAGTTTGCGCCAATCTCAGACCATCCGCCGGGATAAAGGATACCCATTGTACCAACGATATTTTCCTTCGCCACAAGACCCGTGATGGACGCCACTGCCGCCTGCCAGTTGCCCCATCCAAGCGGTATGAAAATCCATGCAATCGCACTGCCGACCGCCGCAAGAAGTGACTGATCCATTTCCTCCTCGCCAAGCATACGGAAGCCTTCCGCAGTAAATCCAAAGTATGTCGTAAACCAGATAACGATAGTGGAAAGCAGAATAATCGTACCCGCCTTCTTGATGAAGGACCACCCGCGTTCCCACATGGAGCGCAGCACATTGCCCACCGTGGGCATATGGTAAGCCGGAAGCTCCATAACGAAAGGAGCCGGGTCGCCGGAAAACATTTTCGTTTTCTTTAACATGATACCGGAAATAATGATTGCCGCCATGCCTACAAAGTACGCGCTCGTTGCCACCCATGCAGAGCCGCCGAAGATTGCGCCCGCCACCATGGCGATAAAGGGAACCTTCGCACCACAGGGGATAAAGGTAGTTGTCATGATTGTCATTCTGCGGTCACGCTCGTTTTCAATTGTCCTCGACGCCATGATACCCGGAATGCCGCAGCCGGTACCAATGAGCATCGGGATAAAGGACTTGCCGGACAATCCAAACTTGCGAAAGATCCGATCCAGTACAAATGCGATACGCGCCATATAGCCGCACGCCTCCAAAAAGGCAAGAAGCAGGAACAGAACAAGCATCTGCGGCACAAAACCAAGCACCGCGCCCACGCCGGCTACAATACCGTCATTGATCAGCCCTGCAAGCCAGTCTGCCGCACCTGCCGCTTCCAACGCATTTCCTACAAGAACCGGAATGCCCGGAACCCATACGCCGTAAGCCGCCGGATCAGGCTCGTCACCGTACTGCTCCATCACTGCAAGCGCAGCTTCGTAATCCGCAAGGGAAGCCGTCTCCACCGTCACTTCCAGCGTTTCATCATCCGCCACCTCATAAGGGAAATCGCCCGTGGGCGCGGTGCCGTTTTCTTCCACATAAGCATCATAACCATCCACGATCAGCGCTGCGTCGCCATATTCTCCCGCCGCATCTTCATAAGCGGAAGATCCGATGCCAAGCAGATGCCAACCGTCGCCGAACAGTCCGTCATTTGCCCAGTCCGTAGCGTTTGCTCCCACCGTCACCATAGAGATGTAATACACGAGAAACATAATCGCCGCAAAAATCGGAAGCCCAAGAAAACGGTTTGTCACAATCCTGTCAATTTTGTCCGAATTTGTCATCTTTCCCGCCGACTTCTTTTTCAGACATCCCTTGATAATGCTTCCGATATAAATATACCGCTCATTGGTGATGATGGATTCCGCGTCGTCATCCATCTCCTCCTCGGCAGCCTTAATATCCGTTTCGATATGGGAAAGAACAGACTCACTCAGGTTCAGCTGCTCCAAAACTTTATCATCCCGCTCAAACAGCTTGATGGCATACCAGCGCTGCTGTTCCTCCGGCAGTCCGTGTACCGCCGCCTCCTCAATATGGGCAAGGGCATGTTCTACGGTTCCTGCAAAAGTATGCATCGGAACAGTCTTGCCGTTCTTTGCCGCATTGATTGCGGCCTCTGCAGCTTCCATGATTCCGTTTCCTTTTAAGGCGGAAATTTCGACTACCTTACACCCTAACGCCCTCGATAATTCCCCGGTATTAATTTTGTCACCGTTTTTCTCCACCACATCCATCATGTTGACAGCTACAACCACAGGGATGCCAAGCTCGGTAAGCTGTGTCGTCAGATAAAGGTTTCTCTCCAAATTTGTACCGTCAACCAGATTCAGAATCGCATCTGGGCGCTCACTGATGAGATAATTTCTTGCCACCACTTCCTCCAGTGTATAGGGTGAAAGGGAATAAATACCAGGAAGGTCGGTGATGGTCACGCCGTCATGCTTTTTTAACTTTCCTTCCTTCTTTTCCACCGTAACGCCCGGCCAGTTCCCGACAAACTGGTTGGAGCCCGTCAGGGCATTGAATAATGTCGTTTTCCCGCAGTTCGGGTTGCCCGCAAGGGCAATTCGCATACTCATAGTTTTCCTCTCCTTCTTTATATTAGTTTTCGCTAACTATCTGTCCGAAAATAAAGGGGATAACCCCCTGTCAGTCAACCTCAATCATTTCCGCGTCCGCTTTCCTGATGGAAAGTTCATAGCCGCGGACAGTCACCTCAATGGGATCGCCCAGAGGCGCCACTTTGCGGATCTGCACATCCACGCCCTTTGTCAGTCCCATGTCCATGATCCGGCGTTTGACCGCGCCTTCCCCGTGGAGCTTCACCACCCGGACGGTATCGCCGACCTTTGATTCTTTCAGTGTTTTCATTTTCAACCTGTCCTCCTCGTTTCATAATAGACTTTTGACCATAGAATCCTTTGCTGGATTCTATGGTATTAAAACATTTAGTAACCCCTTGCAGTGTTCTTTACTACCACAGGGTTTCTGAATGCTTTGCTCAGACCATAATCTTCTGTGCCATCTCTTTGCTGACCGCAACGCGGGAGTCCTTCACGTTCACGATCACATTGCCTCCGATAGCGTTTACCACCGTGACCGTCCCTCCCACAACAAAACCGAGGTTCTCCAGGTGTGCCTTGACCTCCTGCTTCCCTCCGATTTTTCTGATGATGTTTTCCTCTCCTGCTTCTGCTAATGTAAGCGGCATCATGTGTTCCTCCATTCCGAAACGTTTTACGTTGAGGAACGCGAGCAGAATCTCAAATTCTGCTCTGCGATCAATAGAATTTGTGACGTTTCGGCACAAATTCGCGATTGAATAAATTGCTATCAAGTAATTTATTCAATCTATCACCTTCTTCTGAATATGTATTAGTTTTTACTAACCTTATGTGTTAAACAGAAGTTAGCACTGGCTAACCATATATTATAATATGACGCTTAAAGGTCTTTGTCAACGCAATTTTTATCACTAACCTCAGTTTCATCATACTAACCAATATGTTAGGTAATGCTAACCCGTTGTTTTGTGCAAAATTTATAACTTTTCTCCCCAAATGATACGCGAACCATTTTAGTCTACGCAAATCCTTTCACCGTATCACGTCACCTCCACCATAATCCGTTCCGACTCCCCGCGGTTTAACGCAATCATTGTATCCCTTCCATATATAAGGAGCGGACGGTTTTTTCCATTCTGCAGCACCTCAATGTTACATCCCGGCGTAAGCCCGATAGAGGTAATCCTCGAAAGATAACGCCTGTCGCCGTCCACCGCCGTAATCCGCACTTTCTGCCCGTTTTTCAAATCCGTAATCTTCCGCATAACACACCGCCTCCTTACGCCAGCGCCGCGCCCAAGGTCTTACAATCGGACAGGGCATCTTCATCCGGCGCTTCCCTGCAGATAACGCTGTCACAGGCAAATACCGCGCCGTCCGACCGGCAGGTATCCTCCCAGCTTCGCATCCATTCCCCGTCGCCCCAGCCGTAAGAGCCAAACAGCGCAATCTTCTTTCCGGCGAGTTTTCCCTCGCAGGCGGTAAACATCGGTTCAAAATCCCCTTCCTCAAGCTGTTCCGAGCCCATGGACGGACAGCCGAACGCCACCGCCTCAAAATCGTCCATCCGCTCCGCACCGAACTCGCCGCAGAACATCAGGGAAACCTCCGCCCCCTTCTCCTGCGCGCCCTCTGCCACTGCGGTCGCCATCGCCGCCGTGTTTCCCGTACCGCTCCAATAAACCACTGCTACTTTACTCATAATCTCCATCCTTTCCATTATGTATTTGTCTGTATATTGTTCTGTACCAATCATAAAACTGTTTCCCGTAAAAACAACATTTACGAACACCTCACAACAAGCCTGTCAAACGAACGATGTTTCTGGAATGCCTCCCAGTACAGCCTTGTGCATTTTTTGTACTGCGCAAACTTGCGCTGTGCGGTTTCCACGTTTCCGTACACCTTCCATGTCCCGATACACTTTGCCCCCGCAGCGCCGTTTCTGATAAACCCGTCCACGTCCTCCGGCGGATAGCCGAGGAACAACCCAATCTCATGCGGAAATGCTTCCCCGTCATCTAAGCGGCGCACCAGTTCCACAATGCATTTCTCCGTTTCCTCCACGGGATAATCCCGCTCCGCCAGAATCTTCCGTGCCCTGCTGTCGCCAAGATCCTCCCGCAGCCTGTCAGGGCGGTACATATAAACCAGCACGCTTTTCCCCATGTTCTTCAGAGGGACAATCCGCACGCCCCGTGGAAGCAGACGCCTGTTCATCTCCCGGATATTTTCCAAGAATGTCCTGTTGTTCTTAACGGGACAATTAAACAGACTGCCCGTTTTCAGCCCTGCCATTGTCGGCGAACAGTGGAATATCACCAGCTCCTCCGATATATTTTCTGTATCCACAGCTTCCATTTATTCTCTTCCTTTCCGGTTAGTCTTTCCTAACTTATGAGGTAAATAAAAATGCCCTTTGGCATCCTGTATCATCCTTTTTTGGTTAGTTATTTCTAACCTTATACAGAATAGCATGATAAGGGATGTCCTGTCAATACCATTTTCAAAACTGTCAAACCGGTCACAAAAATATATGAACCAAAACATTTGGCAGAAACAGCCCCAGAATATCCCGTTCTATAAAACCGTTCCTGCCCGCCTTCCTACAGCTTCCACCCTGCAGCCAGTTCCCTCGACTGCACGAACCGCTTATAAATGCCTTCTTCCCGCATCAGCTCCTCATGCTTTCCCTGCTGGACAATCCTCCCGCTGTCCACCACAAGGATTCTGTCCGCATTCCGCACGGTCTTTAACCTGTGAGCAATCATAAAGATCGTCTTCTCCCTTGTCAGGGCGTCGATTGCAGCCATCAGCTCCTGCTCGTTCTCCGGGTCAACGTTTGCCGTCGCCTCGTCCAGAATGATGACTGGCGCGTCCTTCATAATAGCGCGGGCAATGCTGATGCGCTGTTTCTCCCCGCCGGAAAGGCTTGCGCCGCCCTCGCCGATCACCGTGTCATACCCGTCAGGCAGCGCCATGATGAAATCGTGGCAGCACGCCTTTTTCGCCGCCTCCACGACCCGTTCCATGGGCGCGTCCTCCTGCCCGAAACGAATATTGTTGGCTATGGTGTCCTGAAACAGATAGACATTCTGGAACACAAAACTGAAATTGCGCATCAGGCTGTCATAGCTGTACTCCTTTACATTCCTGCCGCCAAACAGCACACTACCCCTGTCCGCGTCCCAAAAGCGTGCAATCAGATGGCACAGTGTCGTCTTTCCGCCACCGGAGGGCCCCACGATCGCCGTGGTGGTCTTTTCCGGAATCCGCAGGGAAACATTGTTAATAATCTTCTTTTTCTCATAGCTGAAATCCACATTTGACAGCTCCACGTTATGATTCTCCGGCACGATGTTTTTCCCCTCGATATCCATTGCCGGAAGGTTTAAGATATCCTGCGCCTTATCCACGGTCAGCCCGATTACCCGCAGCAGCGTCGAATAATTCCCCGCCTGCTCCAAGCTTGCAAAGACCATAAAGGAACAGATCGTCATTCCGATACAGGTCAGACGCGCCATACTGCCCTGCAGATAAAACCAGATGGAAAGCAGCGTCATAGCAACGCCCGTCAGCTTGATCACGCCATTCTGCAACGCCATAAACGGCACAAAAATCAACTCCATTGCGATATTGACCTCCGTATTGTTATCTATTGCCGCCTCCAGCTTTTTCGCCGTCTTTCCCGTTAGATTGTAACCCTTTACCTCCGCAATGCCCTGTACATACTCAATGACCTTTTCCACAAGGACGGAATCACTTTTCGTCTTTCGCGGGGCGATTGTTTTTGCCTTCTGCTGCATCCAGCTGTTTACGGCAAAAAACAATACCATACCGCTACACAGCACCAACCCGATGCGCCAGTCGTAGAGAAAAAGCATCAGCGCAATCAGAGCCGTTGTCAGCACGCCCTGCGTTGTCAGCATGACCACCCGCGTCGCCACATCTGCCAAATGTTCCATCGTGTTTGTCGTCACGGAAGTGATATACCCCAGACTGTTTTCATTGAAATATCCCATCGGGAGATAACGCAGATGCTCCGCGATCTCAATGCGCTTGTTTGCCGCCGTCCCGTAACCCGCCTCACACTGCAAAATCGTGGCACGGTATTTGACAAAAGAACCCACCGCCAGAGAACCGACCAGAATCCCCATGCACTGTAGAATCAGTTTCCCCGTGATATTCCCGCTGATGGCTCCCTGCAGCATCAGCATGATCGCCGGTATCTTTATCGCCTCCATAAAGGCAAGTATCACGCCGTACACAAGCGAGATATAAAATTTCCTGCTGTTCTCCCCACAGAAGGAGAAAAATTTCCGGTATATTTTAAGCATAGACAGCACCTTCCTTTCCGCTATTTTCTATATTATCTTTTATTTCGATGTGCGATTCCCACATCTTCGCATACAGTTTCCCTTTTGCCAGCAGCTCCCCGTGTGTGCCCTCCTCCACGATCCTGCCGCCGTTCACCACAAAGATTTTATCCGCGCCGGCAATGGTGGACAGTCGGTGGGCAATCACGATCAGCGTCTTTCCCTGCACCAGCCTTGCCACGCCCGCCTGAATCACCGCCTCATTTTCCGGATCGGTGTAAGCGGTCGCCTCGTCTAAAATGACAATCGGCGCATCCTTTAACATCGCCCGTGCAATGGCGATACGCTGTCTTTCCCCGCCGGAAAGATGCCCTCCCGCGCCGCCTGCCACCGTGTCATATCCCTTTTCGAGTCCCATGATAAACTCGTGGCATCCGCTCTTTTTTGCCACTTCCTCCACCTCCGCGTCCGTGGCGTCCATGCGCCCCATACGGATATTTTCGCGGATGGTGTCGTCAAACAGATAATTGTCCTGTGAAACATAAGCCACCCTGCGGTTGTATTCCTCCAATGACAGCTCCCGGATATCCACGCCGCCGATTAGAATGCTGCCGCCGCCCACGTCCCACAGGGATGCAATCAGCTTGGCAATGGTGGACTTTCCGCTGCCGGAAGGTCCCACCAGCGCATTTACAGTTCCTTCGCGGATGTCCATGTTGATTCCATGCAATACTTCCTTTTCTTCATAGCCGAATGTCACGTTATGTAAACTGATGGAATAATCCGCTGGCTTCTTCCTGCCGCATTCCGGGCGTTTTAATTCTTCCCAACAGAGCACTTCCGTCACTTCCCCCAAAATCGTCCGCAGCTTGCCAATATCGTCCGAGTAGGACATCACCGTAATCAGTGGCGTGATCAGTCCAAGTGACAGAATGATGCAGAGGATAAAATCTGAGACCGCCAGACTCCCATTTTTCACAAGCAATCCACCGATAGGCAGAATAGAAATTGCCGTACAGGGAAACACCACCATGGCGATACTGAAAAACACGTTGCACCGGCGCATCCACTCCACGTAGCAGTCCGCGCCCTCCTTTGCCGCCTTCTTAAATTTCTCATAAGAATTCTGCGCCCTGCCAAACGCTTTGATGACCTCGATACCGTTGATATACTCCACCGCCGTATCGTTCAGGATTTTGGTCTTTTCCACCGTATTCTTAAAGCTCTCCTCATATCCCACCATCATGCCCATGTAGGCGAACAGCCCTAGAAAAAGACTGATTAAGGACGCCAGCGCCATGCGCCAGTCGATTATGCACAAATAAATAAAAATCGCAAGCGGCGCAAGGAGGTTTGCCGTAAACTCTGGCAGCACATGGGCAAGCGTCGTCTCAATGCTGTCAATCCGCTCCACAATAATGTTTTTCAGACTGCCCGACGGCGTTTCCAGCACCCGTCCGAGCGGCACCCGCGCCAGTTTCCCGCAGACGCTCTTGCGAATGTTCCCAAGCACATGAAAAGTTGCCTTGTGGGAACAGGTCGTAGACAATGCATGGAATACCACGCGCAGCACCCAAAACAGCGCCATCAGAATACACGCATTTCGATACCCCTCCCACTGTTGTACACCGCCCACCAGCTCCGTCACAATGTCGCCCATAAGAATGTAGGGTGCGATGCTGCACGCAACGCCACATACGGCAAGCAACACGCTGGCTGTGTAAAACCTTTTATGCGTCCCCGCAAATTCGGTAAGCCAGCTTATTACTGATTTCTGTTTTTGTTTCATAAATCATCATTCCTTTCCTGTTGATTTTAATTAGTTTTGACTAACTCGTGGACTATTTTTAAGAGAAACCACTTGGATTTCTCTCAAACGAACGCCTTACAGCCGCAAGTCTTTCTGGCACAGGAATCAACCTGTCTTACGTCCCGAACCGGATTCCCATAAGCTCCGACCAGCCCGCCGCATGGAACCTGTGGAATTGCTCCAGATACTCCTTCGCCTCTTCTTTTGGCATATTATGCACCACTACCTCAAAAATCCCCGCAAACAGACTGCTGGAGATAATGTGGATCAGGTTCTTATGAATCTTTTCCACCGGATGCCCCATGCCCGCAAGGGTTTCTATGTAGGTATAGGTGGAATCCTCCTCCCTGACCGCAAGCTGGTGCGAAAAATTCTCGTAGGGCGTCCCCTGCGCGCATCCGACAAGCAGCTTAAAGGCATCGTAATGCTCATAGATATAATCCAGCATCTTCGCAAGACACTCCTCGGACGTATCCACCATGCGCTCCGTCTGCGTCTCCCCCGGCAGCTTTTCAAAGTCGTCGATCGTCCGGTTAAAAAGGGCAAGAATATAGGCTGCATGTTCCTCCACCAGCGCGGCAAAGAGCGCTTCCTTACTGTCATAATATCCGTAAAAAGCCCCAGTAGTCGCACCGGCATTCTTGACAATATTCCGCAAGGACGCGTTTAAGAATCCCTTTTCAAGAAACTCCTGCTTTGCGGAAGATAAAATTTTATCCTGCGTGCTTTGTTCTTCCTGTTTCAATAAGTCCCTCCTTCTGCTCCTGCATAAGCAGACTCAAGATGCTTCGCATCTTGCATTCGCGTTGCTCGCCGTAAAGTTGCCATTCATGCGAGCATAATGTCTGCATTGGCAACTTTACGGCTCTGCTTATACGCGGAAAATATAACACCGTTATTTAAATAACAGTGTTATATTAACAGATTCTATTTTTGTTGTCAAGTATGAATTTTATTAATCACCCTCAAAAGCAAAGAACCTTTGCAGCCGTTCCCGACTTATCCGGTTCCATCCATCACTCCATAACACTTTTCCTTTTTAGCCATGAGCAAAACTCCACACATCCAGTATTTATACGGGTTTGCGAGGCATGGCAACCTCTTGTAACGCGGCGAAATAAAGTACCCATCTACTACAGCTTTCCTGCAGATTAAATTCTCAGACTAAAAATAACAGCTACACAAGTGTGCCGTTTCTTTCCGCACGCTTTTTTCGTTATAGAATACAGACATCCGTGCCGATATACTGCCTAGACAACAGACAAGTCGCCCCCACCTCGTTGCTGCCCCTAAAGGGGAGTTTGTACTACTCAGCCCTGACCCTTAAAAGGGTCTTCATATTCTTTCACGCTGAGCTTATCCTGCATGATATCCGCTCTCTCCTGATCCTGAATATACTTCTTTATCGTGGCTTCATTCAATCCTACGGTACTAACATAATACCCTTTTGACCAAAAGTGACGGTTTCCAAACTTATACTTCAGGTTTGCATGCCTGTCAAACATCATCAGGGCACTTTTTCCCCTCAGATATCCCATAAATGATGAAACGCTTATCTTCGGCGGTATACTTACAAGCATATGCACATGGTCAGGCATAAGATGCCCTTCTATGATCTCCACTCCCTTGTAACTGCACAACTGCTTTAAAATATCACGCAAATCTGTTTTATATTGATTATAGACAATTTTTCGTCTATACTTTGGGGTGAAGATGATGTGATATTTACACATCCACTTCGTATGTGCGAGCGAATTTGTTTGCTTTGCCATAAAATCACCTTTCCTTTCTCTAATAGTGGCCTGAACACCCCTATTATAATGGAAAGGTGATTTTTGTATAACAATCGTCGCGCACCCGCATAGCGGGTGGTTTAACGTTGAGCACATTTCCGTTTCTCTGCTGAGAAACTCTAATGCGCTCAACAGGGTCTATCCGACCCATAAAATAGGGCAAAAACTGGTCGAATTTCACTCCTGTTTTTGCCCGGGGAGCACAACATCTTGTGGTTTAAACCCCCTAATTCTTCTCTTTTCCACAATACTGCATCATTATTACTACCTCAACGTGCCCCGTATGCCCAAACTGGTCCACAGCCCTGACCTTCTTCAACTCATACCCGCCCCCGCACAGCACCTTCAAATCCCGCGCCAGCGTCGCCGGGTCGCAGCTCACATAGACAATCCGTTTTGGCTTCATTGCCAGCATGGTTTCCAGACACTTCTCATCGCAGCCCTTGCGGGGCGGATCGACCACGATCACATCCGGATGGCGCATCTGTGTACGCGCCAAAATCTCTGTATCTTCTGCCCTGTCGTCCTTATAAAACTCCAGCAGCACTTCCTCCGCCTTGCCCACAAAAAATTCCGCATTCGTTATCCCGTTCCTGCGGGCGTTCTCTTTCGCGTCCTCTATTGCCTGCGGAATGACTTCCACCCCGTAAACTTTATTCGCACGTTTTGCCATAAAGAGGGAGATCGTGCCGATACCGCAGTACAGATCCCACACAGTCTCCCGCCCGGTCAGTCCCGCGTATTCCAGCGCAAGGCTGTAAAGCTTTTCGGTCTGCCGGGGATTTACCTGATAAAAGGACAGGGGCGAAATCCGAAACGAAATCCGTTCTTCGTTTTCTGCGTCTCCATCATTCGCACTCACATTCAACGCAAAATCTGTCGAACCAAGCATGCGGAGGCTGTCCTCAATCCAACCGCTGCCCCAGAGCACCCGTAATTCCTGCCCCATAATTACATTCGTCTTTTCCCTGTTTATGCTGACTGAAATGCTGACGATCCTCTTGCGCGGCGTTCTCCGCTGTTCCTCCCGCGCAGTCTGCACACACGCGTTATCAGACTCTTTTAGGCTTATCCCGGTCAGCTTCTCCACCAGCTTATCCTCTGCAGGCAGTCTTTTCCCGTTAATCACGAGGCACACCATAATCTCCCCGGAGGCAAAGCCCGAACGGATCAGCACGTGTCTCACCAGCCCCTCGCCCGCGCTTTCCCGGTAAGCGGTCACGCCGTTTTCCTGCATATAGGAGAGCACTGTTTCCAGAATCACCCGGTTCTCCGGCGGTCCTAACGGGCAGTCCGTATTAGCAATGATATCGTGGGTTCTGCCCGCATAAAAGCCGGCAACAAGGTTTCCCGCCTTGTCATATCCCACGGGGTACTGCGCCTTATTGCGATAATGCCACGGCTCTTCCATCCCGACGATCGGCTCCATAACCGCATCGATCTTCTCGGAAGAAAAACCGCCGATTCGCTGCAGGTGGTTACGCACTTTATTCTCTTTATAGGCAAGCTGTCTCTCATAGCTCATCGCTTGAATCTGACAGCCGCCGCACTGTCTATGAAAAGGGCATTTCGGCTCCACACGAAAAGGAGAAGGTGTCACCACCTTCTCTACTCTCGCATAGCCATAGTTTTTCTTACATTTGGTAATTCGCGCTTCAATGACATCCCCAATCACGGCGTCTTTTACAAACAAGGTATAACCGTCCGCCCTGCCGATGCCCTCGCCGTCATTCCCGATATCTTCTATCGTAACCGTCACAATATCATTCTTTTTATAACTTCTCTGTTCCATCTATTGCCCTGCCTTATGGTCTTCGGTCTGTACGACGCCTTTTCTACAACAGTATTCCACGCGAGACTTCGTACTTCTCACTCTACTTTCGTTCCGCGCAGATTGGACTCAAACAGCCTGTTATACCCAAGCCATCCCGTCTCGGTCGTATTTGCCAGAATTTCCGCAAAGGTCTCCATCTTGGCGTCCACATTATCCGCAAAGTTTAACGCCACCGCCTCAACAATCGCTGGCTTCTTGGGCGAACCGAACTCAAACTCCCCGTGGTGGGAAAGAATACAGTGTTTCAGTTCATTGGCAAGAAGTGCGGGAAATCCGTCTATTGCCCTGACTTTTTCCCCGATCATCTCACTTCCGATCACGATATGACCGAGAAACTGCCCGTCGTCCGTATAATCATTCTGCGGGAAAAGGGACAGTTCTTTCGTCTTGCCGATATCGTGGCAGATCGCCGCCGTGATCAGCAGATCCCTGTTGAGCACCGGATACTGGGTGCAAAAATAGTCGCACAGCTTTGTCACCGCCAGCGTATGCTGTAACAGACCGCCCACAAATCCGTGATGTACGGTCTTCGCCGCCGATGACTGCCGGAACGCTTTGATAAAAACCGCATCCTTCACGAAAAACATTTCCAACAGCTGATGCAGATACGGGTTTTTCACGCTTGCCACAAAGCCCAGAAGTTCCTTCATCATATCCTCGGTCTTAAATTTGCTGACGGGAAGATACTCCGCGGGGTCGTACTCGCCCTCCTTGCATTTGCGCACGCGCTTCACATTCACCTGCAGCGCACCCTGAAAGCTGGTCACATCACCGTGCACCTCTATGTAATCCATGCTGTCAAAGTCTTCTATCCCCGCGTTGTTCGGATCCCAGATCTTTGCGTCGATAGTGCCGGTCTTGTCCTGCAAAATCACATTGTCATAAGGTTTTCCGTTTTTGGTCACCGCCGACTGCTTATGCTTACACAGGTAAACATCAAACATTTTGTCGCTTTCCTTGTAGTCCTTGATATATTTCATTTTCTCCGTCCATCCTTTCCTGTTTTCAGTAAGCTGTGCACTCGGACACTTCCCACTCTGCCATCATCCAAATTCCGCCGCCTCTTACCAGCTCCCCAGCGTCACGTCCACGCTCATTTCATGTCCCTGTCTTGTCAGGGTGACTGTCAGCACGTCGTCGGGTTTCGACGACTGCAGAACATCCAAGAGTTCATGATAAGTCGTAATCTCCGTATTCCCCACCCGGGTCACCACGTCGCCGCTCTGGATACCCGCCGCCATAGCAGGCGAATCAATTTCAATCTCTCTGACATATGTGCCCGCAGGAGTATCAATCTGCGTATCCTCGATGGCTTCCTTCGGCACATCCGCTCCATGCACGCCCAGATACGCGCGCTCTTTATCGTTGGACATCTGCTCGATCGTGCGTTTCAGCTCTGTGATACCGTACGCGGTGAGCAGATTGCTCATATCGTTTCCGGTATTGACATTATCAATAATGCCGATCACCATACCTTTTAAGTT
This sequence comes from uncultured Lachnospiraceae bacterium, assembly GCA_910588955.1. Classification (GTDB taxonomy): domain Bacteria; phylum Bacillota; class Clostridia; order Lachnospirales; family Lachnospiraceae; genus UBA3282. The sequence goes on along the minus strand of CAJURQ010000038.1, from coordinate 15,696 downwards.
AATCAGTATGCCCGTCGCGTTGCGGCTCCCGTAAATATCTGTGGTAATCCGCTTGTATTCGGAATCCGGGCGGTCAATCACCGTCCCCGTGGAAGTCACCATGCCGTAGCTGATGGATCCGCCGGTCCCCAGCGGGCTTCCCAGCGCCACCACAGGCATTCCCAGAAGATTCGTATTGGAACTTCCCAGCTCCGCAATGTTGATCTTCTCCATCGTCTCACTGCCCACAGCGGAAAGTGGCACCGACAAAATCGCAAGCCCCGTGTTTTCGTCCTTCTGCACCAGCTCCGCCTCCACCTGTGTCTGGTCACAGAAGGTTACCTCTATGCTGTCCGCCCCGTTCAGATTCCCCGCACTGACTAAAATGAGCAGGGCTTTCTCGTTGTTTGCCACGATCACACCGGAAGCGGAGGCAACATTTTCATAGATATTGTTGAACCAGTCCACATCCGAAGTAACACCCGCCACAGTGACCACCGCGCGGCACGCGTCGTCCGCCAAAGTCCGCAGTTCCCCGTAAATCGACTGATAATCCTCCAGCGTAAACTCCCGGTCCACCTGAGACAGCACTTCCTGAATTTGCTCATCCACCATCTCCAAATCTACCTGATCCGGCATCTGCGTCTCTGCATCCTCCTCCGTAACAAGCATGTCCTCCGGCTTCATCTCCTCGATCGGCGTCTCCTCGGGAAACGCCACTTCCTTCGGCTCTTCCTCGGGATAGAGGCGGTTGCTGATCACCGGCTCCAACACCAAAAAGGTAAAACACGCCACCAGACCGAATACCACCGCCATAACTGCGGTAATGACTGTCCTGCGGAGAAGCTTTTTCTTGTTGACGGGCTTTTGCTTGATCTTTTCCCGCATAAATTCCGCCTGCACGGAGGGGGTGTACTGCGCCTGCTCCTTGACGGGTTCTTCAGTTTTATTTTGCTCTTTTTCCTGTTCAGACATATAACTGCCCTCCGAATATGATTGATTATAGCACACCCCTTACGGCATGACAAGAAAACCGCGGCATACCGGCGGGCATTCGCGATAGTAATTTCCCTGTATTTGTGGTAGGATAGTGCTTAGAAACAATATTGGATGGCAATGAGGTAATTATGAACAGCAAAGTATTACGGGTTTTAGAATATCATAAAATGATTGACAGGCTGACGGAGAAGGCGTCCTCCGAACCGGGCAAGCGTCTTGCGGCGGCGCTTGTTCCCATGACAGATTTGGAAGAAATCAAAGCGGCGCAGACCGAGACTGCGGATGCTCTTGGGCGTCTTTTTGCCAAGGGTTCCACGTCCTTTGGCAGCAACAAAGATCTGGGAATGAGTCTGAAATCTCTGGAGGTGGGAAGTGTGCTTTCCATCGCCGAGCTTCTGCGCATCGCCTCTTTTCTGGAGAATGTGAACCGCATTAAAACTTACGGGCGCAAAGACCGGGACGACATTCCCGGTGACTCGCTGGACGTCTATTTTGACAGTCTGGAACCGCTCACGCCTCTGGCAAACGAGATCAACCGCTGCATTCTCTCCGAGGAGGAGATCGCGGACGACGCAAGCCCTGCGCTGAAACGCATCCGCCGCAGTATGGCAGTCACCAACGACCGGATTCACTCGCAGTTAAGTTCCATGATAAACGGCTCCCTGCGCACCTATCTGCAGGACGCCGTGGTGACCATGCGCGACAACCGCTACTGCATCCCCGTGAAATCCGAGTACAAGGGACAGGTGCCGGGCATGGTGCACGACCAGTCCTCCACCGGCTCGACTTTTTTCATCGAGCCCGCGGCAGTAGTCAACCTGAACAACGAGTTGAAGGAATTATCCATAAAAGAGCAGGAAGAGATCGAGGCGGTTCTCGCCTCCTTGAGCGCGCTGGCTGCGTCCCACACGGAGGCGCTTGCCCAGAACCAGAAGTCCATGACGATGTTGGACTTTATCTTCGCCAAGGCTTCCCTTGCTATGGAGCAGAACGCCACCATGCCGCTCTTTAACACGGAACACCAGATCCGCATCCGCAAGGGGCGGCATCCTTTGATTGATAAAAAGACAGTCGTGCCTGTGGACATTCTTCTTGGAATCGACTTTGATCTGCTGATCATTACAGGACCAAACACAGGCGGTAAAACTGTGGCGTTAAAGACAGTCGGGCTTTTGACCCTGATGGGACAGGCGGGGCTGCACATTCCCGCACTCGACCGCTCGGAGCTTTCCGTTTTCCGGGAAGTCTACGCGGATATCGGCGACGAACAGAGCATTGAGCAGAGTCTCTCCACGTTTTCTTCCCACATGACGAGCATTGTGTCCATTTTGCAGGACGCGGACGCGGATTCTCTCTGTCTCTTCGACGAGCTGGGAGCGGGAACCGATCCCACCGAGGGCGCGGCTCTCGCCATCTCGGTTTTGGATTATCTGCACAACAGGGGTATTCGCACTATGGCGACCACGCACTACAGTGAATTAAAGGTCTACGCGCTCTCCACGCCCTTTGTGGAGAATGCCTGCTGTGAATTTAATGTGGAGACACTCCGACCCACTTATCGTCTCCTGATTGGCATTCCCGGCAAGAGCAACGCCTTTGCCATCTCTTCCCGTCTGGGACTGCCGGATCATATCATAGAGGATGCCAAGCGGCACATTACGCAGGACAAGGAAAGTTTCGAGGATCTGCTCGCGAATCTGGAAAACAGCCGTCTGACAATCGAAAAGGAACAGGCGGAAATTGAATCCTACAAGCGGGAAGTACAGGCATTAAAGGAGCGGCTGGAATCCAAGCAGGAAAAGATCGACCAGTCCCGCGACCGCATCATAAGGGAGGCAAACGAGGAAGCTCGCGAAATTTTACAAAATGCGAAAGAACTGGCGGACGAAACCATCCGCACATTCCAGAAAGCAGGCGCCGCCTCTTCCATCAAGGATCTGGAGAAATCACGCCGCAAGGTGCACGACAAAATTTCGGAGAAAAATGAAAAGCTTGCGCTGAAAAAGGAGCAGCCCACCCACAAGGTACTCAAGCCGAACCAGATTCGGCTGGGCGACAGCGTAAAGGTCGTCTCCATGGGGTTAAAAGGCAGTGTCAGCTCCCTTCCCGACAAAAACGGAAAACTTTTCGTACAGTGCGGCATCATCCGCTCACAGGTTACCCTGTCGGATCTGGTGCTGCTCGAGGAGGAGACGGTGAAAACCGAAAAGATGCAGCGCAGCTCTTCCGGCAAGCTGAAAATGTCCAAGTCCTACTCTGTCTCCACGGAGATCAACCTTCTCGGCAAGACGGTGGACGAGGCGCTTTCAGAGCTGGACAAATATCTGGACGACGCCTATCTGGCACATCTGCCGAGCGTCCGCATTGTGCACGGCAAGGGAACGGGGGCGCTGCGGAAAGCCGTGCACGGATATCTGCGCAAAAACCGGGTGATCAAAAGTTTCCGGCTGGGTGAGTTCGGAGAGGGCGACGCGGGCGTTACGATCGCGGAGTTTAGGGATTAACAGTTCAGCCAGAGCATCTTCTTTGGGGCAAACCGTGCTCGCACGAGTTTGAACAGAAGATGATGCTCTGAGGGAGCGCCCGATTATGAGCAAAGTTAGCTGCGTCAGCAGCGAAAAAGCGCTGAAAGCGCCTTTGCGAATGGCGCGAGCTGAACTATTTTGAATTGAAAACGGAGGTAATCATGGTAAACAAACAGAAAATATTGATTGTGGACGACGATAACAACATTGCGGAGCTGATCTCCCTCTATCTCACAAAGGAGTGCTTTGAGACCATGATCGTAAACGATGGAGAGTCTGCCCTTTCGGCAGTGGACAGCTTTGAGCCGAACCTGATGCTTTTGGACCTGATGCTGCCGGGGATTGACGGTTATCAGGTCTGCCGCGAGATTCGTTCTAAATCCACGCTCCCTATTATTATGCTCTCCGCGAAAGGGGAAGTTTTCGACAAGGTGCTCGGATTGGAATTAGGAGCGGACGACTACATGGAGAAGCCTTTTGACTCGAAAGAGCTTGTGGCGCGCGTCAAGGCAGTGCTGCGCCGCTATAAACCCGCCGTAGCAGAACCGAAAAACTCCGACGTCAAGAGTGTGGAATACCCGGATCTGATCATCAATCAGACCAACTATTCCGTTATTTACATGGGAAAAACCGTTGAGATGCCGCCTAAGGAACTGGAACTCCTCTATTTCTTAGCGTCCTCGCCGAACCATGTTTTCTCCAGAGAGCAGCTTTTGGATCAGATCTGGGGCTATGAATATATCGGCGACAGCCGCACGGTGGACGTACATGTCAAACGGCTTCGCGAAAAGATCAATGACCATGAAAACTGGCGCATTGCAACCATCTGGGGCGTCGGTTATAAGTTTGAGGTGCGCGAAAAGAAGTCTTGAGTACGGAGACATTGCCATGCGGAAAACACTTTATTTAAAATTAATATTGGCATACATCATCTTCGGGTTATTTGGTTTTGTGGTGGTCGCCACTTTTGTGTCCGATATGACATTCAACCACCTCACCAAGGAGAAGGCGGACGCCCTCTACCGGGAAGCAACGCTGATCGCCAACACATACGCAACCGACCTGTACAATACCGAAGTGTCTCTGGAAACGGTGAAAACACAGCTGGACGCGCTGGACACTTACCTAAACGCAACGATCTGGATCATCAACCCTTCCGGGCGTATGGTTCTGGACTCCTCCGCCCCGGTGGATGTGGAAAATGAGATCGTCGTGGAAAATTTCGATCCCACCGTCACCGCCGGCTCTTACTATACGATCGGCAGCTTTTTTCAATCTTTTGACGAGGAGATGCTGAGTGTTCTGGCACCCATCACCTCCGGCTACAAGGTGAAGGGCTATGTGGTGATCCACGCCTCCTTGAGCAGTATACAGACTGCCTCCAACCAGCTGCTAAATATTTCCTACATTATGCTGCTGATTCTCTTTTTACTGTCCCTGATTATCCTGATCTTTTTCACAGAGATGGTTTATATTCCCCTGCGCAAAATTACTGAGGCAACAGAGCAGTATGCCAGCGGCAATATGCATTACGAATTTAGCGTGGAAAGCGAGGACGAAATGGGTTATCTCGCCGCTACCCTCTCTTATATGGCAAGCGAAATCGCGCGCTCGGAGGACGACCAAAAAAAGTTTGTGGCGAACGTTTCCCACGATTTCCGCTCTCCCCTGACTTCCATCGACGGCTATTTAAAGGCAATGCTGGACGGCACGATTCCCCCGGAAATGCACGAAAAATACTTAAATATTGTGCTGAATGAGACAAGCCGTCTGACGAAGCTGACAAACAGCCTCCTGACCCTCAACAATTTGAATACCAAGGGGATGATGTTAAACAAAACAGACTTTGAAATCAACGCCGTGATCCGCAATGTCGCCGCCACATTCGAGGGCACCTGCCGCCAGAAGATGATCGGCATTGAGCTTGTGCTCACGGGCGACGAGATGTATGTGGTCGCGGACATGGATAAAATCCAGCAGGTTCTCTATAACCTGCTGGATAACGCCATCAAATTCAGTCATCACGACTCCCTGATTAAAATCGAGACGACAGAAAAGCATAATAAAATTTTTATCAGCGTGAAAGACGCCGGAATCGGCATTCCGAAAGACGATCTGAAGCTGATCTGGGATCGCTTCTACAAGTCCGATCTGTCCCGCGGCAAAGACAAAAAGGGGACCGGGCTTGGCTTGTCCATCACGAAAGAGATCATACAGGCGCACGGGGAGAACATCAACGTCATCAGTACGGAGGGCGTTGGGACGGAGTTTATTTTCTCGCTGCCGAAGTCGGAGGTGGAGGATGATGACTAAAACCGTATCAACTCCAAGACAATCTATGTAATTCTCCCGCCGTCTGCATCCCCGCAAACCCGTTCTGCCGCAGTGCTTCATATAACACAATCGCAACTGAATTAGACAAATTCAAAGACCGTATCTCCTCCATCATGGGGATACGGATGCAGGTTTCCTCGTTTTCTACGAGAAGTTCCTCGGGAATCCCGGCGCTCTCTTTGCCGAACATGATATAGTCATCCTGCCCGAAATTCGCTTCTGTGTAGAGGCGTTTTGCCTTGGTGGTGGCGTACCAGATCTTTGCGCCGGGATGTTTTTCCTGAAATTCCTGAAAATTGATATAGCGGGTCACATCCAGATGCGCCCAGTAATCCATGCCCGCCCGTTTGATGGATTTCTCATCCAGACGGAATCCCAAAGGCTCAATCAAATGGAGCGCCGTACCTGTCGCTACACAGGTACGGCCGATATTCCCCGTATTTGCCGGAATCTCCGGCTGATGTAAAATAATATTCATATATTTTATGCCTTCTCCCGGCGAAGTTTTTCCACAAAATCCGCCAATTTCCCAATCGCCAGCTTCAGGTTGTCCATAGAGTAGGCGTAGGATATTCTCAGATATCCCTCGCCGCAGTCGCCGAACGCCGTCCCCGGCACAACAGCCACCTTCTCCTCCGCCAGAAAACGCTCCGCAAACTCCTCGCTGGTCATGCCGAACTCCTTGATGCACGGGAACACGTAGAACGCGCCAAAGGGCTCGAAACAGGACAGTTTCATCTCGCGGAAAGCGTTCATCAGATACCGTCTTCTCTGGTTGTAGGCAATGCACATCTCCCGCACATCGTCATCCCCGTTGCGAAGCGCCTCCACCGCCGCGTACTGGCTTGTCGTCGGCGCACACATGATGGCAAACTGATGGAGCTTCGTCATCTGCTCCAGAATCTCCCGCGGACCGCAGGCATAGCCGAGCCGCCAGCCCGTCATCGCGTACGCCTTGGAAAATCCGTTGATCAGGATCGTTCTCTCCCGCATACCTTCCATCTCTATGATGGACACATGCTTTTCCTTGTAAGTCAATTCCGCATAAATTTCATCAGACATGACAAGGATGTCATGTTTCCTGATCACTTCCGCGATCTCCTCCAGATCTTTCCGCTCCATAATCGCGCCCGTCGGGTTGTTCGGGAACGGCAGAATTAATATCTTTGTCTTTTCCGTAATGGCTTCTTCCAGCTCTTTTGCGGTCAGGCGGAACTCGTTTTCCGCTTTCAATTCGATAATGACCGGCACGCCGCCCGCCATGATTGCGCACGGCTCATAGGACACGAAGCTGGGCTGGGGAATCAGCACCTCATCCCCCGGATTGATCACGGCGCGCAGTCCGATATCGATCGCCTCTGACCCGCCCACAGTAATCAGCACCTCATGCTTGGGATCGTAATCCACGCCCTGCTTTCTCTTGATATAATTACAGATTTCCTGACGCAGCTCCATCAGCCCGCTGTTGGAAGTATAGAATGTGCGCCCTTTTTCCAGCGAGTAAATGCCTTCGTCCCGGATATGCCACGGCGTATCGAAATCCGGCTCGCCCACGCCGAGAGAGATAGCGTCCTCCATCTCGCTCACAATGTCAAAAAATTTCCGAATGCCCGAAGGTTTCAGCCCTACAGCCTGTTTGGATAACATATCTCTCACGGTGACACCTTCTCTCTCGTATCTTCATATTTCTTCGTCAGAATCGTACCATGATCCTTATATTTTTTCAGAATAAAATGAGTTGCCGTGCTAAGGACAGAGTCCAGCGTGGAAAGCTTATCTGACACAAAACCGGAAATCTCCTTTAAGGACTTCCCTTCCAGCGTGACGAGCAGGTCGTAGCCGCCGGAGATCAGATACACGGAAGTCACCTCCGGATATTTGTAAATCCGCTCCGCAATATTGTCAAAGCCCTGCCCTCTCTGGGGCGTCACCCGTACCTCGATCAGCGCGGAAACCTTCTCGATGGAAGTCTTCTCCCAGTCGATCATGGTGTGGTACCCACAGATAATTCCCTCGTCCTCAAGCGCTTGCAGCTCGTTCACCACGTCAATCTCCTGAGTCCCGAGTATCACCGCCAGTTCTTTCAAGTCTATGCGGCTGTTCCTCTCTATAATTTTCAGCAATTCTTCTCTCATTCTATTTGCCTCCTCCATGCTTGTTTCTGTTTATTTCTGTATATGTCTCATGCAAAAAACATTTTAAATTATTTTTCGCATGTTCGCAGTCTCGGTTTGTTCAGAAACTGCTTTCTTCCTTCATTGTAGAGCACCCTGTCATTTCCTCCTGTCGTGCGCCCGACCACCACTGCCGGAATCCCTTCACGCAGCAACGCATCCACCAGCGCGTTTCCATTTTCCGCCGTCATAATGAGGCATCCTTCCGACGGAAGTTCATAAGGATTTTCCCCGAAAACCTCACAGATCTCTATGGTTTCCTGTCTGACAGGTATCTTTCTCAAATCCGCTTCCAGTCCGACGCCGGCTTCCTCCGCCATCTCCCACAGCCCGGCAAAAAAACCGCCTTGGGAAACGGCATGTATGCCGCAGACGCCGGACTTCATGGCGGTGGCTGCCTCCGGTATCACTGAAAGATACCTGTCAAAAGCCGCCGCCTCCTCGATTATGCGCGCCGGGAATCGTTTTCGCAGTCTCTCATAATTTTCTCCGGCGAGTCTTGCCGTCCCCTCCAGACCAATCCATTTGCTCACCACAATATCCTGATCCGCACCCGCCGTCTGCGTCGAAACGGCGCAGTCTTTCCCCAGTCCTGCGCCATCTTTCACTTCCAGCCTATCCGGTTTTGGTTTTTCCAACGGGGAACGCCCTGACATGTTCCCCGATATTTTTTCCTGTCTCATGCCGTATGCCTTATTCTTCGTAGGATTGGTTACTCCGCCGGGGGCGGTGCTTCCGGCTGCTGCTGTGCTGCCTGCTCCGCTGCCGCCTGTTCTGCCGCCGCCTGTTCTGCCGCCGCCTGCGCTGCTGCCGCCTGATCCGCCGCTGCTTTTGCCGCTGCCGCCTGCTGCGCCGCCGCTGCCGCCGCCTGTATCTGCCCGGGATCGCCGCCGCGGTACGCGCCGGATACTGCCTTTACCTGATCCACACTGCCCGAAGCCACCGCCGCCATAATGGCGTTGTACGCGCCCGGATCTTCGGTCGCCACACCCACTGTCGCGCTTCTGGGCGCTTTCATATAACTGCTGCTGTTGACCTGTTCACGGCTCACTTCCTCGCCGTTCTCTTTCACAATCTTCCACAGCCTCGCCTTATAACCCACATGGGCGGACTGCACGCTGCAATAACCCACCGGCATAGATTCATCCGTGTAAATCACTTCCGTGTCCGGCTCGCTTCTCTCAAGGACTTCGCTCTCGTAAATCACTTCCCTGCCGCTGTCCCTCGTCTCCAGCCCGTAAATGGTAAAGGTAATCTGTTTCTCGGGCGTCGTATAGCCGTCTATATAAACGGGATAATCCAAATTATTCTTAAATTTAAAGTCCTTTCCGGATGACTCCGCAATTGCCGCATCCGCGGAAGGATCTACATATGTGACGATCATGGAATGATTGTAGCGCTCCGTCACCTCAAGCTCCGCCTGCAGCACCGCATTGTAGAGCGTGGTCGATACCTGGCAGATACCGCCGCCCAGACTGTCAACCACCTGTCCGTTCAGATAGGATGCCGCCATATAATAGCCGTTGTCCTCCGAGAACGGCGTGATAGTTTCCAGTGTAGAAATCTCGTCTCCCGGATACAGGGTAATGTCGCTTAACAGCCTGCAGCCGTTAGCCACATTTTTGCTTCTCGCCTCGCCGGAAGTGGAAAAGCTGGTGGTAAATGTGCCCAGCACGTCTTTCACTTTCTCCAAATCTTCCGCCTTGCTCTGCGGTTCTTCCGTCTCAACCTGCATATCCAGATCGCAGGCGCCGCCCGTCCACTCGCCGGTCAGATACTCGTATACGCTGTCCGTCGTGCCGTCCCGGTCTACCACTCGACCTGTCTGACCCTCCGTGACCTCGAACCCGTCCTCCGTCTTGTGCAGGCTCGCGTTCATTGCCTCCTGATCATACTGCCCGGCGTTCTCCTCAATCAGCGCGCGGATCTTCTCCTTGTCAAAGTCGAAGCTTACCCGGTAAACCTTATTTTTGTATTCCAGATCCCGCAGTTCCTTATAGCACTGCAAAATATCTCCGTCCCTGCCAAAGTTAGCCGCTTCCTCCAGAATCTCACGGTTTCCCCACTTTAAGCCCAAATCCGCGGCGGAAGCCGTAATTTCTCCCTCTTCCGGAGCATGCAGGGTGATCTGCGCGTCGCCAAAGCCAGCGACATAAGTCTCTATCGCCTCGCCCGCCTCGCTCTGCGTCATTCCCGAGATATCTATATCATCCACATAGATTCCCGTCTCAATTTTTCCTTCTTTTGCCTGCGCCGGCATCACGGCAAACCCCGCCGTGACAAACGCCGCCAGAACCATCACAGATAACTTTCTCATAACGATTACCCGCTCTCCCCCTGTCAGATCCATGCCATTCACAAATCGCGTTTCCTGTGCTAAAATGAATAATACGCGGATGCCAGCATCGGAACGACCATCGCCAGCACGACGATAATGATAATAATAGATGAAATGATTTTTCTGGTTTTCCTGTTGAACTTCATAATACCACCTCAAATACTTTTTTGCTACACTATAATTAATAAGTAAGGAATGCCTTCTTTTGGCATAAAGGAATTATATATGAATTTTTTAATTATTGCAAGCACTCTGATATTAGCCCTGGCTATCGCCATGGCATCCTCCAAAAGCCGGAAAAACGCCGCCGCCATGGAGCAGGAATTTTGGCAGAGGGAACGCGCCGCCAACAACACCCGGCGCAAACCGCTGGACGATCTGGACTATATTGAACTGCCGATGGAAATTTTTCCCATGGAGCTTTTGCAGGACGTCCCCAAGGTCGAAGATTACAGGCAGATCGTGCTCTCCCTGAAAGACCAGCCCATCGTCAATTTCACAGGGCTTACCAACACGGAGCTGAAGCTGCGCTACGGCGCGCCCAATATCACCAAGCTGACCTCCTACGACCAGAATTACACGCTTCTGGCTCGCACCCTGCAGCAGTGGGCGCAGGCGCTCTACGACAACGGCTTCCCCAAAGAAGCTTGTCAACTTCTGGAATTTGCCGTGTCCACGCATACGGACGTGAGCGCAACGTACCGCCTTCTGTGCCGCATTTATCAGGAGAACGGCACACCCGAAAAGATCGAGGCGCTCGTCCCCGTGGCGCAGTCCCTGACCTCCGCCATGCAGAAGCCTATCGTCCGTATTCTGCAAGAATTTGGTCAATCTTCCGACTAGCTTCGCTGCGTGTCAGACTTTCGACCTTATAGTCTACTACCAGTTTATGCCTGTCCAACAATTTATATAACTGTTCTTTTTGTGCAATCGTGAGCGGCGTATCGCGCTTCGCCTGATACAAGAGCGGTTTTGGCAGAAACAAACTCTTTTCCCCCGCCGCCTCTTCCTTCTCATAAAATTCTTCCGCAAGTTTCTTATACAGGACTGCCGTAGCGCGGGCGTCACCCAATGCCCGGTGCGCGCTGTGGGGGATTTCATAATATTTGCAGAGCGCTCCCAGACTGCGGCTCTCCAAATCCTTCAAATATTTCCGTGCAATCTTTAACGTATCAATTCTGCTTTTGTCAAGTAAAAACTAAAAAAATATTTTTTTACAACAGAAAAGGCACCACAGAACTAAGCTCCCTAGTGCCCTCCCAACTGCCAACTAATACATACTGTATATTGCAGTTCAAGTTTATTATTCCAAAACAAACAATTGTATCATTAACCTATTCTCTCAATTTCAACAGAATACTTTTCTCTAATATAGTTCTCCTCTGAAAGACTCAATTCATCTAAATACATAAACAATCGCTTTTTTGCTCTGCTTAATGCAACATAGAAAACCCTATGTTCCTCATTTCCAACAATATCTGTATTCATAAGAAAATCCAACATATTATTATTACCTACAACAAAAACATTCTCATATTCAGCTCCTTTCGCTTTATGTATTGTAATATGATTACTGATATCCTCAACAATATTTACACTAACTGCCAAATTGATATATAAAGTATTTTCATAAAATGACTTAATAGAACCCGTTTTAAAATTTGATAGTTGAACATTTTTTTCTAGTCCCTTTAGTAATAAATAGAAATTCATCAGTGACATATTACTATAATCAGAATAGCTTTTTAACATTAATGATAACATATTCAATGCTATCTTTTTCGATTCAGCCTGTTCCCTATATAACCACTCTATTTTTTTAATTGCCTCCTTAAACTTGCTGTTTCTCGCCAATTCTATTGCATTACTATATGCAATTACATAATTCATTCTTTTAGGATTGCTTTTTTCTATCTCTTCAAATTTTTTCATTATCTTACCATCATAAGCTTCGTTCTCTAATAAACTTTTCATTGCATTTGATGTTACGTTGTCTCTTGAAAGAGATACCAATTCTTCCAGACCACAAATATCTCTAGCTTTTAAAAATGCTTTAGTTCTATCACCAACATAAAACTTTATACATGAATCTTCATATTTCTCACAAGGTATTTGCTCAAAATTCTCTCGAAGAATACTCAGAAAATCAACAATACATTTATCGCTTCTGTGATTTTCGTTAAGAGAGTATTCGTTTTCTTTTTTTACCTTATACTTCCGAAACAATTGAATATCCGCACCCTGAAACCCATATATTGCCTGTGCAGCATCACCAATTACTCCTACAACACTCTCTTCCTTCTTTATTTCTGTAAGAATGTATGCTTGAATAGGATTTGTATCCTGAAATTCATCCACAAAAATATATGGATACTTTGCTCTTAAAATGGTAAGTATAAATGGACACTTTTGAATGAGAATTCCGGAAAAGAATAGCACATCTTCGTGATCAACTATCCCTTTCTCCCAATACAGCTTTTTGTATTCCATAAATCCACTTTTCAATACCTTAAAACTGCTTCTATCAAGTGCAAATCTCCCTTCCAAAGTATACGCTACTACGTTGTCATTAAAAATCCACTCAATATTTCCTTTCCTAACAATACACTTTTCTGAAAGTAACCATTTTTTTAATACAGCCGTCAAACCAGCTCTTGTTTTTAACTGTTTCTGGGAGTTTGGATGCCGCAATCCAGAAAGCACATCCATTTCAAGCCATTGATTCAAAATTTTTCTATTTACAACAGCCTCTTCATGTCCATCGACCTTTTCTATTCTTAATCCGTACTCTTCTAATAAGCATCTTCCATATGGCTTAACTATATTATTATACAGAAAGCTATGAATAGTAGATACCTCTGTTTTTTCAATTGCTCCATGCCCTAACCGCTGACGAATTGTATCAACCGCAGTATTCGTAAATGTTATACATGCAACTTTTCTAGCAGAATATAATCTATGAGACTTCTTAATGACATTGTTAATATGATGAATTAAAAAACGTGTTTTTCCTGCCCCTGGTCCAGCTTCAATCTTGAATTCTTTCTCTATGTCTAAATCTGTATTTGCAGTTATCTCTTTCATTCGCACACCCACTTTATTGCATTTTTAATGTATTCTGGAACTATAAATTCCTTAAATCTATCAGTTCCTTTTGACAACAGATTATCTTTCAGCACAGATGCCAACTCTAGTGCATTTTCTCCCTTACCAACTGAATTTAGATATCTGGACGAAACAATTGCTTTTTTCTTTTCAGCATCATCCCATATAGACTTTTGTATCGCCTCCATAATTCGTTGTCTTTCTTCACTGTCATGCATTCTTTTAAGCATATCATCAATGTTTTTTTCACTTATCATACTCATTAAATCTCTTAATTCTTCAGCATTGGATATGCTCTCTGTAAGGAGCAGCTCATTTGACGGGTTATTCCATGCCAACTGATATTCTAAAGTTTTCCCAGACTCCTTATTTTGAGAAAAAACTCTGATATTACTTTCTTGTTTATCAGGATACATTTCTGCTAATGCAGTGTTATACTTATATTCATATACCGCTTCTTCAATCCCACATTCATACGGATAGCATTTTTCAAAAGTTGCCCCTTTAATATTTTTCTTTTTTCTCACAGGATCTATATCCGTAATACAAGCAATCTTTCTGTTAATTGCAGTAGGGTTCTTCCGATCAAACAACCGTAGAAAATGCTCAAAATATCGCCCTCCAACCTGCAAAACAATTACATGGTTATCCGCTAATGAGTTTCCATTATATTCAGCTAAAACAGGTATTAATAATTGCTCGGCTATCCCTTCAACCATTATTATTCTTTCAGCAAATAACATATTCGATTTAGTTGCATCCAAAAATCTTTGTACATACTTTTTACTGACAGCATTTATCTTTGTCCCATCTTCATTTTCCCAAAATGTCCTTCCTGGATAAGCTATACAAGTTTTCATACCATCTCTGTACAGACAGATTAAATCATCTAGCTGAACCGCCGCAGTAATAAAAGTTGAATGTGTTGTAATAAATACCTGCTTAACCTTCTTACGTTCTATATTTTTATTTAGAAATTTTATAAATTTGTCCTGCATTGTTGGGTGCAAATGAGCTTCGGGTTCTTCAATGACCAGCATGGGGAATATCTTTGCGTTACTTCCCATATATTTTCCATCGGAATCTGCCTGCATTTTCGCTAATAACAATGACATAAATATTAAATTATTATATCCAAGCCCATTTTTATCTACAGGAAGTGTCATTCCCGTTTCTTGTTTAATTATTAATTTTAATACAGAATATAATTCGCTTTCCGTTAATTCACCTTCAAAACCAGGTTCTGACTTATCAAATGAAGCCCCAATATCTTTCGCATAAGATAATATTTCCTGATTTCCCTCTTCTAATCGTATGTGCAACTTACTAATGATCTCATCTGCATTTTCAGCAAAGTCATCCTTCCTCTCTTTAATTTTTTCAGACTTTTGGATTTCATCCAACTTTCCATCCGACTTGATTTCATAATCCATAAAAAAGTCAATCACTCTTTTTAAAAGTGTATTTCTTCCACTAAACATATCCCTTTCTACATCTCTGATTGCATTCAAAAACTGATAATCGAATTTCCTCAAACTATCACTGTCTGCCACCACTCGGTTATCTGGATTCCCTGCCCATATTTTATAAACATAAAGACGTATATATTCACTTTTAATTACCTTCCAAATCTCTTTTGCACTGTCTATTCCGCTAACACGCTTCTTGTAATTTTCTTCTTCCCCTGATGACAGAAAGTATTCATACTGAACCTGTGCCTGATATGGGGTTTCCAACGAAACCAACCAATTACTGACTGTAACCAGTTCGTCACTCATTAAATCTTCATCGTTTGATTGTGTTATAGTTATTATTATTTTTATTTTAGGAGCAGATTCTTTTAATTTTTCCAAACTTATTCCATTATAAAAATCATCTACTTCTAATTGCTTGCTAATTGAATTATCAAAAATTAGTGCCATTGCTGTAAGCAGATTTGATTTACCGCAATTATTATGACCTATTAAAACATTTATTCCTTCATGAAACTCCACTTCTGTTCTTTCAAAACTTCTAAAGTTCTCTACCTGTATTTTAGAAATAAACATAATCCAACACCTTTCCAAAATGCTTCTACACTTGAACATTATTTGTATCTAATCTGTTATTTGAACTCATTTTATCATCAATTTACTTAGCCTACAAGCGCCTAATCGTTTGTTTTTGTCACAAATATTTATTTTCCGTAAAGGAAAAGCATCACCAAAAGCCTGACCTTTCGTGATGCTTTCCAACTGCCTGT
>CAJURQ010000037.1 GCA_910588955.1 uncultured Lachnospiraceae bacterium | reverse complement strand
ACGAGGCAGACTCAAAATCTGTTGTGGGCAACCACGTGTGGGTTCAAGTCCCACCACCAGCAGTAATATTTGGAATGAGACATTAGATTATACTAATGTCTTATTTTTGTTTGCCCGGCATGGGCGTTTTCTAAATAACTATCCACTGTAGGATCCTGAAAAATGACCGTATGCGGCGCATGGTAGGAAAACCGCAGAAAACAGAGCAGTAGCACGCACACCAAGAGTCCTAAGACAAAAGTGTGGTTTTCAAGCCTGTGTGACAGTGTAAGCTTGTAAGTGAGCCAAAAGCTGATGACAATGCTCAGGATAAAGACCCCGATATCCAGAGCAAGATAATTTGTGCCGAGGACGGATGTGTAGGCATAGTAAAAAATCGGGATGAGAACCGTGCCCGTCAATATGCCGAAGAACAGCGCGGAAGCGATATGAGGATATTGCCGTCTGTATTTCAAAATTATAATGAGGGAATAAAGCAGCATGGGAAAGAACAGTAATTTCATATGTTCCCAGACGGACTCGTTAACCGGCGTGAAAAGACCGACAACAGGATTTTGCCCGGACCAGTCGTACAGGAAGTGGGACAGCGTGCCTGTCACCAGAACAAAAATGATACCGATTATTGTATAGTGTCTTAAATGTTTCATAAAAATCTCCATTCCGCCGCCTTTGGCTGGCGGCACAAATAGCAATGAAAGTATTTCAACTCTCTGACTTATACAAAATCGATATGCCGCAAGCCCTTGCTGAGAAGCAAAAGGTTAAGACCATCAAACAGGCTAAAAAACTTTTGCTGCGAGAAGGAATTATTTCCGAATCGCAATTAGTTTCCTGATTTTTATCCAAACATATATTCTTTTGCAAAGCTACCCTATGATAGTTTGTTTAAGTGTGCCATTTATCGGCTGTCCTCTACTTTCTTTCACACTAATACCCCATAAATAGTATATGCAGCTATTTATGGGGTATACGTTGTTTACAGCTCACTCTAATTGAAGAGAGAAGTTCCGTATTTCACCTTTCTAAAAATCTTAAAACCGAGCGTACCGAAGAGGGAAAACACAATGTAAAGCGTTGACAGTGCGCCGGCGGATCAGCCAACGATAACCAACAGTAAAACTCCTATATTCATATCTATATAATCTCCTTTTTCACAATTTTTCCTATTTGATATGTTTCATTAATTCAGGCAGATTGAAACCCTTGAAAAGCGCATGGCAAAAAACAGCGCGATCTTGGACAGAACGTGCCTGAACGGATATTTCTTTGTGTGTTATGTCATTGGTAAAACGTGTGAAAAAAGATAATTATTTTTGACCGTCTTGTCTGTGAATATAATCTGCGATGATGATACCGCAAAGATTATGCGATGGTATTTTATGCGCCAAAAACAGCCCAGAAAGGGCGTACTGATTTGCAGACGGACTGCCGGAGAAAAGATGTGCCGAGAGATGCCTTACGGCGCGTGACAGCGTTCTCGCGCTGCGGTTTCTGGCGGTGGACAGTGTTTCCGTCGTACCGGAAGCCCGCGCGGAAAGATATTTCTGGGCAGGCAGATGCCTGGATGTGGAAGTGATGGCAGACGAGTGGTTTACATAACAACCCTACATACCGCATACCGCATCCGTGATCTCCGAGACGGAAGACGCGCCGGAGCAGACGCTCCAGAGGAGCAGGGTCAGTATGTAAAAAAGACATAGCGTTTTTTGATATGTTTTACGTGCCATCATGGGTGTTATTATAGCAGAGATTGGGTGAGAAGCAAATGGAATTGGGGGCTGGTTGCATTTTTTCGTTTGCCTAATATTTCTTGCTTATATTACAATGTCAGAGTATACTATAATAGAATACAATACGTAATCATAAGAAGGACAGGCAGTATACCTGACTATGATGGCAGAGACAGGAGGAAATGAAATTATGAAAGTGATTAAAAAAATGGTGGCGATGTTCCTTGTAGCTGTAACAATTGTGATGGCTATTCCGAGTACGGATTGCATGATGGTCATAGTGGCTGAGGCGCATAGTGGCAGGACGGATGCTAATGGCGGTCACAAGGACAACAAGAATGTGAGTGGTTTGGGAGCGTATCATTATCATTGTGGTGGATATCCGGCACACTTACATGAGAATGGCGTTTGTCCATATGCTAATACAAGTGTTAACATGGAAGTGCCTAAGACAAGTACGCAGCCTGCAGCGGATACTGGTAAGAGCAATAATGCGAGCGCAACATCGGTTGCTTCTGCGACTACTGCGGCAAAGGTGAGTACACAGACAGCAACTGCCGGCGCAAAGAAGACGGTGATAATCTCTGATACCTCATACGATAATGCTGCTTTTAATGCATCTTATTATGCTACTAATAACTCCGATGTTTATGAGACATGCGGCGACAATGCGAAAGCATTATATAATCATTTTATAAAAGATGGTATCAAGGAGGGACGGCAATCGTCTGCACAGTTTTGCATTACGGTTTATAAAAACAATAATCAAGATTTGGAAGATGCCTTTGGTGATGATTTGATTAAGTATTATAATCACTACATTGAGCATGGGGTAAATGAGAATAGAGTATCGAAGTAGCAGTTAAGTGAAAAATACATAAAGGTGGATAATGGACAGAGGCATTTCCGTGGAGGGGTGGCTCTGTTCCTATTTTCATTTAGTTTTCCCCCACCTCATTATCCCTCACCCACATCTTCAACGACTCCACAGTAACAGAAATTTTCTCAAGCTGCTCCTGGATTTTCTTAAAATCGCTGTACTCGTCCGATGTGATTTCACCATCCTCCGTAATCTCAATCAACCGTTCTTTACATTTATCCAGCGCATTTAAAGAAGAGAGCAGCCCAAGGGCAATTTCGGGCAGCCCTTTGATTTGTACTTCCGGAACATAATCCTGCCCGATGCGGCACTCGTGGGTGCAGTAATAATTGCAGAGGCGGGGATTTTTATATGCATCTGCCATGAGAACGACATCTTCCGGCTGGGGAGAGGTCGTGCCATTTTCTATTTTCTCGATTTTGCTCTCGGAAATGCAGCCGATGAGTTCGCTTGCCTGTGCGCGTGTCAGCCCGGCGTTTTCCCTGCTCTGAAAGTATATATTTTTGTTCTCTTTTGTAGATTTTTTACCCATGAAATGAGTTCCTTTCCAAGCGAAAATGTATATGATTATTATAGCGAAAGGTGTCATGGGAAGCAAGGAGAATTACGCCGGAGAGAAGGCAATGGTTATTTCGCAAAAACGGATGAAATAGGCGCAGGTTTTCTGCTTTTAAGAGGGTTTATGTTATAGTGCACGTTTATTAAAATATAGTTATAACAGTCGTGAACGGAAATATGGAAGGGTGAGTGAACATGACCATAACCGAAAGAATTTCCCTATGCCGCTTCCTAGAAAAAATCGAAGAACAGGAAGTCTACTGCGCCGCCATAGGCGTGCGGGACGTGTCAAAATTCCACGGAAGGGAGTTGGCGCAGCGTACCGGGGACACAGAAAACGACGAAAAATAAGTTTAGCGATGAAAGTTATCTTGAAGGAGGAGAGAAGATGATTACATTTTTATTCTGCATGTTAATGTTGGCAATATTCGGCAAACTGGCGGTGTTTGCTTTCCGTGCAGCATGGGGCGTTACGAAGGTTATCGTCTGCTTCGTATTTGCGCCGTTGTTTTTGATAATTCTATTGGTTTCGGGACTGGTTTACATCGCATTTCCGATTTTGATCATCGTGGGAATCGTCAGTCTGGTGTCATCCCGTGCCTAGGAAGATGGGGAAATATTATGTTAACTTATAAATATTGCGATTACGCGATGATTGCGCGGTAGTTGCGCGATGACATACACTAGTCAAACCACGAAAAATGTGATATTATGTAACCTGTAAAAGGGGAACACGTATGAAACCCCATTCATACGTGAAAGGAAGCTGCGGGAGAGATTTCGCAGTTTTCTTTATGTCGGAGATGTTTTTGTTCTTGTGTGCTGTCTTGCTTTTAAATTCCAAAAATTCCCTCCAAAATTTCGCAAATATCCCTATACAATCCCCCTAAAACATGATATAGTTGTTAAGGATTGTTACAAAATGTGACAAATTGTAATAAAATGCAATATAATTGTTACAAATTTGCGCATGGCGGATCAGTCCTCAGGAAAGAAACAAAAGAAAACAGGAATGATAAAAAACGAAAGGGAAATATTCGGAACGGAGCAGCCGGATAAAAAGTACAAATGATAAAATCGAATAAAGCATTATTACATAGATTCAAACGGGGAATCAGGCAGGTGACCGCGCTTTGTCTGGCGGGCGCGCTGACGCTTGCGCCGGGGTTGAAGGCGGAGGCTGTGGGAGCGGGCAGTTCCATTGCCAGAGGGATCGACGTGTCCAAGCACAATCTGGGTATCGACTGGAGTCAGGTCCCCTCTTCGGGGGTATCCTTTGTCTTTGTCAAGGCGGGTAGCACGAACTCGGGCGTTGACCCTTACTTTGACGTGAATATGCGGGGCGCGAACGCGGCGGGGCTGCGGACAGGTGTATATCTGTACTCCTACGCGGCGAACGCGGATCAGGCGAGAGCCGAGGCGAACCAGCTCATACAGTGGATCGGCAATTACACGGTAAATTATCCGGTGGTCTTTGACGTGGAGGCGCCCTGTCACAAAAATATGTCGCAGGCGCAGTTACAGGAGCTGATCAACGCGTTCTGCTCGATCATTGAGGCGAACGGTTATTACCCGGTGGTTTATTCCAGCCGGAATATGTTCCGGGATAAGATCGGCAATATCGGCTATGACAAGTGGATCGCACAGTACGCGGACGCTCTTGAGTACGACGGCGGCGCGGCGTTCTGGCAGAACACTTCCCACGGCAAGGTGGCGGGGATTCCTACGAGAGTGGATATGAATTATCAGTTTAAGGATTACGCGTCCCTGATCGTGGCGGACGGCTTTGCGCCCCGCGGCGACCAGACGGTATTTTATGCGGGATACCGGATGCAGCGCAATGGCTGGGTCGGCTGGGAGGATAAGAAGTATCATCTGGACGAGAACGGCTTTGTGCAGAAGGGCTGTTGGTTTGAGGACGAGACGGGCAGATATTTCCTCGCCACGAAGGACGGACACGCGCTGCGCGAGGACGTGACGATCGAGGGGCAGGATTATTACTTTGACGAGAATGCGGTGATGCAGAGGGGACTGGTGACCAGACCCGATGGCAACGTATATTATTACGATCCGGCGACGGGCGCATTGCAGAGAAACGTGACGGTAAATGTGGACGGCACGGATTACACGGTGGACGGAAACGGCATTGCGGCTGTGGCAGCGCCGCCGGCGGAACCGGCACCCGAGGCGGCGCCTGCGGAAACGGCAGACGGTGCAGCGCAGGAATCGGCTCCGGCAGAAGGCGCGCAGACGGAAGTCGCTCCGGCACAGTAAGGGCGGCGGCACAGAAGACTTACGGAAAGGGTGCAGAAAGCGGAGATGCGGCGGGAAAAGCGCATGAGGCGGCAGCATAGAATAAAATTGAAAAGGACATAGGACAGAAGGATGCCGGTGAATACCGGGGTCCTTCTGTTTGCGTATGGTGTGCATGAGGGCGACGGTTCATGTTGAGAAAAATCTCTTTCCAAGACACCTACAATGGTATATAATAAAATCTGTATGGGCAGAGTGGAAAGGCGTGGGCAATGAACTGTAAAGAGGCAGAGAAAAAAATACCGTCCTTCCTAGATGATGAATTGGACGGAAGGGGTCTGGCGGAGTTTGTTGAGCATATCGAGGAATGCCCGGAATGTATGGAAGAGTTATCCATTCAGTTTCTGGTAGCCGAGGGTTTGGAACAGCTTGAGCTGGGCAATAATTTTAATCTGCAGAAGGCGCTTACATGGAAGCTGGAGGACGCGGATGACAGGATTCGCATCAATCGTGCCCTGCGGCGTATTCTTCTGGTATTGGAGGCGGCGGTTGTGGTGGTGATCATCGCGGCGTTAGTTATTGTATCGGTCTGAAAACGCTGCTTCTAAAGCGCAGCAGCAGGGCTGTGACATGGCGGTTAGTGTAATGAGAATTGTGAAGGGCAAAGAGTGAGGCTTACAAATATATGGCTTTGAAACTGGTTTTGATAGACGGACACAGCATATTGCACAGGGCGTTTTACGGGGTGCCGGAACTGACCAACGGGCAGGGACTCCACACGAACGCGATTTTTGGTTTTTTAAATATTATGTTTAAGATTCTGGAGGAGGAGCAGGCGGACTATCTGGCGGTGGCTTTCGATGTCCACGCGCCCACTTTCCGGCACGAGATTTATAAGGAGTACAAGGGCACGAGAAAACCCATGCCTACGGAGCTGCGGGAACAGGTTCCGGTGATGAAGGAGCTGCTTCATGCCATGGGAATCTGTGTGGTGGAACAGGCAGGTCTGGAGGCGGACGACATTCTTGGCACGATCGCCAAGCGGGCGGAGCGGGAAGGGATGGAAGTTTCCCTCGTGTCAGGCGACCGGGATCTGCTGCAGGTGGCGACAGACCATATCCGCATCCGCATTCCCAAGACCAAGGGCGGCAGGACGCAGGTGGAGGATTATTACGCGAAGGACGTGGAGGAGGCATATCAGGTAAACCCGATTCAGTTTATTGATTTAAAGGCACTGATGGGGGATGCGTCGGACAACATTCCCGGCGTGCCGAAGGTGGGGGAGAAGACGGCGACAGAGCTGATGGTGACCTACGGGTCGCTTGAAAATATCTACGCCCACGCGGAGGAGATTTCCAAGAAGTCGATTCGTGAGTCCCTGCTTGCGAACAGGGAACTGGCGGACTTGAGCAAGGTGCTTGCCACGATTAACGTGAACGCGGAGATTGCCTTTGATTTCGAGCAGGCAAAGATTGGCGACTTCTATACGGAAGAGGCTTACGTGCTGTGCAAACAGCTCGAGTTTAAAAATATATTGTCCCGCTTTTCTAAGGACGTGGCGGTGTCCAACAGGCAGGAAACTTATTTTCAAACCGTGACGAAACAGGAGGATGCGGAGGCGATTTTCCTCGCCTGCGGGGAGAGGGAAAATGGTGCGGAGAGCGGTCGGGAGATCGGACTTGCGGTTTTCCGGGAAGGGAAAGAGCCGGGCGGCTGTATGGGTATCGCCCTTGCACCGGCGGAAGACAAGGTGGCGTTTATCCCCTGTCAGGGAGAGGTCACGGAAGACTGGCTGCGGGAGAGGCTGACGGCTCTTAACAGGGAAAAGTTATGTAAACTATGTGTCTTCGATGTGAAATCGGTTTATGATATGATTGAGGAACCCGTCGGGGAGAGCATGTGGCGGGATGAGGCGGGTGCGCAGGACGTGCTGCAGCCTTATCGGGAACGAAGATATTTTGATATCTTGATTGCGGCGTACCTGATCAATCCGCTTAAGAGCGACTACCAGACGGAGGATATCGCGGGCGAGTATCTGTCGCTGACGATTCCGGACAGGACGCAGGTTTGCGGGAAGGGAACTTATGCGCAGGCTTATGAGAAGAGCCCGGAGGAATTTGCGCAGTACGCCTGCTATCAGGCGTATGTCTGTCTGGCGGCGGCGCGGATTCTTGACGAAAAGCTGACCGAGCAGGGCATGGACGGGCTGTTTTACGAGATAGAGATGCCACTGTCCCGGGTGCTCTATGACATGGAGCAGTACGGCGTGTCGGTGCAGCCGGCGGAGCTTAAAGCTTACGGCGAGGCGTTGACCGGGCGGATCGTCGAGTTAGAACAGGCGATCTATAAACAGGCGGACTGCACGTTCAATATCAATTCTCCCAAGCAGCTCGCGGAGATTCTCTTTGACAAGATGGGCATCAAGGGCGGGAAAAAGACGAAGACCGGGTATTCCACGGCAGCGGACGTGCTGGAGAAGCTAGCGCCGAATTATCCGATTGTATCTGATATACTGGAATACAGGGGACTGATGAAATTAAAGTCGACTTACGCGGAAGGGCTTTCCTCGTGCATTGCCCCGGACGGCAGGATTCATTCCACCTTTAACCAGACCATTACCGCCACGGGGCGGATCAGCTCCACGGAGCCGAACTTACAGAACATCCCTATGCGTATGGAACTGGGACGGCGGATTCGGAAGGTGTTTGTGCCGCGGGAGGGGTATCTTTTCATGGATGCGGATTACTCCCAGATCGAGCTGCGGATTCTGGCGCATATGTCCGAGGACGAACAGTTGATTGAGGCGTACCGGATGGAGGAGGACATTCACCGGATTACCGCTTCCAAGGTGTTCCACACGCCCTTTGAGGAAGTGACGGATCTGCAAAGGCGCAACGCCAAGGCGGTGAATTTTGGCATTGTCTACGGCATCAGCTCCTTTGGCTTAAGTCAGGACCTTAGCATCTCCAAGAAAGAGGCGGCGGCATATATCGAGCAATATTTCGAGACCTATCCGGGGGTCAAGCGGTTTCTGGATCATATGGTGGCGGAGGCGAAGGAAAAGGGCTATGTCACAACGATGTACGGGCGCAGACGTCCCATTCCGGAACTGTCTTCTAACAACTTTATGCAGCGTTCCTTCGGCGAGCGGGTGGCAATGAACTCCCCGATTCAGGGAACGGCGGCGGATATTATGAAGATCGCCATGATCCGTGTGTGGGAATGTCTGTACAGGGAAAACCTGAAATCCCGATTGATTTTGCAGGTGCACGACGAGCTACTGATCGAGACGGAGGCGGGAGAGGAAGAACAGGTTCGCCGGATTCTGACGGAACAGATGCAGCAGGCGGCGGAACTTTCCGTGCGGCTTGAAATCGATCTGCACACGGGAACGGATTGGTATGAGGCAAAATAACAGCGTGAAAAGTGAACATATGAAGGTCATAGGCATCACGGGCGGCGTGGGAGCCGGAAAATCGGAAGTGCTGGCATATCTGGAGAGATGTCCCGGCTGCCGCGTCATTATGGCGGACCGGGCGGCGCACCGGCTGGAGGAGCCGGGAGAGGCATGTTATGAGCCGTTGACAGCACTTTTGGGAACGGAGATTCTGGACGCATCGGGTCGGATTGACAGGCAGAAGATGGCGGCGCGGATTTTCGGGGACGGCGAATTGCTGCGGAAGGTAAACGGGATCGTGCACCCGGCGGTGAGAGCGTATCTGCTTGCGCAGATCGAAAAAGAGCGGGCGGCGGGTAAGCTGTCGCTGCTGTTTATAGAGGCGGCTCTTCTGATTGAGGAGGGCTACGCCGAGGTTGTGGACGAGCTGTGGTACATCCACGCGGCGGAGGAAGTCAGGCGGCGAAGGCTAAAAGAGAGCCGGGGCTATACGGACGGGAAGATAGATGCCATATTAAAAAAGCAGCTTTCGGAGCAGGATTTTCGGAAACACTGTGATGTGGTGATAGAGAACAACGGGACACTTGAGGAAGTTTATACACAAATAGAGAAAGAATTGGGGGAATACCAGTGGCAGAAGCAATGAAAATTCCGGGACAGTTGGTGTTTGGTCTGGATATCGGGACAAGGAGTATCGTAGGTACGGTGGGTTACCGCACGGGCGGTAAATTTCATGTGGTGACGCAGAGCATCAGAGAGCACGGGACGAGGGCAATGCTGGACGGGCAGATCCACGATATCTACAAAGTGGGCGGTACCATAAATGAAGTCAAGGCGGAACTGGAGGAGCGGATCGGCAGACCCCTCAAGGACGTCTGTATCGCGGCGGCGGGTCGTGTCCTGCAGACGGTGACGCTGCGTGTCGATCAGGAGATGGAGAACGAACGGGAAATCACGGGAGAGGATATTTACGCGCTGGATTCTATGGGCGTGGAGCGTGCCTATCAGGAGTTCTTGGAAAAGAACGACATGGATATGAAATTCTACTGTGTCGGGTATTCGGTCGTGCGCTACTATATGAACGGCTACACGATAGGAAATCTGGAGGGACACAAGGCGAAGACCATAGGCGCGGATCTGATAGCCACCTTCCTGCCGGAAGACGTGGTGGACGGTCTCTATAAGGCGGTGTCCGTGGCAGGGCTTGAGGTGGTGAATCTGACGCTGGAGCCGATTGCGGCGATTCAGGTGGCGATCCCTGAGATGTACCGCATGTTAAATATTGCGCTGGTGGATGTGGGTGCGGGCACTTCCGATATTTCCGTCACGAGGGACGGCAGCATCATCGCTTACGGCATGATTCCCATTGCGGGAGATTCCCTCACGGAAGTGGTGGCGAAGCACTGTCTGGTGGACTTTGCCACGGCGGAGCAGATCAAGCGGGATACCGGCGTGAAGGATGTGATCGAGTATAAGGATATCATGGGGCTGAAGCAGACCATCACCAAAGAGGAAGTGGAGCGCGTGGTGTCTGATGTGATTGAGAACATGACAAGTCAGGTGGCGGCAAAGATTAAGGAGCTCAACGGCGATAAATCTGTCAGCGCAGTGTTCGTGGTGGGCGGCGGCGGCAGGCTGCCGGGTTACACGCAGGCTCTGGCGGCGAAGCTGGAGCTCCAGAACGAGCGCGTGGCGGTCAGAGGCGAGGAAGTGATGATGGGCATAGAGTTTCTGGAGGAAGACGCCAGAAAGGACTCCCTGATGGTAACGCCCATCGGTATCTGCTTAAGCTTTTACGAGCAGAGCAATAACTTTATCTTCGTCTATTTCAATGACCAGCGCGTCAAAATTTATGACAACAGTAAGGCGGCTGTGGTGGATGCGGCGATGCAGGCGGAGTTTGCCAGCGACGGACTGTTCCCGAAGCGCGGAAAGGAACTGAACTTTACGGTGAACGGGAAACCCCGTATTGCCAGAGGAGAGCCGGGAGAGGCGGCGCGGATTACCGTCAACGGAAACGAGGCGGATATTTACACGCAGATTCACGCCAACGACCAGATACGGGTGGTGGAATCAACTGCCGGTGATCCGGCGCAGATGACTCTCGGACAACTGCCGGAATTTGGCTCCAAGATGTGGGTTGAGGTGAATGAGAAAAAGGTGGATCTGCCCAAGTTTGCCAGCGTCAACGGGGAGCTGCAGTCAGAGTATTATGAGATTCAGGAAAACGACGAGATCGAGATTCTCGGCTACTATACGGTGCGCCAGATTTCCGAGTTCATGGATGTGACAATCGACTGGAATATGAACATCTATGTCAACAATAAGATCGCGGATATGGACACGAAGGTATATGAAAACTTTTCGGTGATCTGGACGATGGAGGAGCTGCAGCTTTCCGATGTGGAGTTCTATGAGCAGACGAAGACGGAGGAAAGAACTGCGGATGATGACAGACCCGCAGGGACGGCGGGATTCTCCATGGCAAAGACGGCACGGACGGAAGCCGGGGAAGAGGAGCGGGACGGATCTTCGGAAGAGACAACGGCAGACCGGGATGGGGATGCCTCTGAGGGCGGTGCAAAGAACCGGACCCCGGCAGACGGGCAGACGGCAGAGCCGCAGAAGCCTAAGGGAGCAAGGATCGTGATGGGTCCCGGCGTGAAGCGCGCCGAGGAGGAAGCGAAGGCAAAGGCGAGAGCGAAGGAGGAGGCTGCCGCCCGGGCGAAGGCGGAGGAGGAACGGCGCAGGGAAGAGGCATTAAACAAGCACGTGCCGGTTTCCATGATCGTGACGGTGAATGGCGAGCAGATCAAACTGACCGGCAAAAAGAATTATGTGTTTGTGGATGTGTTCGAGCATATTGATTTTGACCTGTCGAAGCCTGAGGGGAGCGGCATCGTGACCAACCTAAACGGCAGGGGCGCACAGTATATGGAGAGCATCAAGAGCGGCGACGTGATCGAGATTTATTGGAAAAAATAACGAAAAAAGGAAAGGCGGCTATGGAACTTGTCCGTAGCCGCAATAGGTTTACATAATTATGAGACTATGCAGTATTGCCAGCGGCAGCAGTGGAAACTGCGTCTATGTGGGCAGCGATACCACCCATCTTCTGATGGATGTGGGAATCAGCGGCAAACGGACGGAAACCGGGCTTGCCGAGCTGGGACTGACCATGAAGGATATCGACGCGATCTGTATCACCCATGAGCACGCCGATCACATAAGCGGGCTGGGGGTGCTTTCCAGAAAATACGGGGTGCCGGTTTACGCGACGCGGGGGACGTTGGAGGCAATCAAAAATACCTCCTCTCTGGGGCAGATTGACGAGTCGCTCTTTCGGGTCGTCACGCCGGATGAGAGATGCACCATCAAGGATATATCTCTCTATCCCGTACGTACATCCCATGACGCGGCGGATCCGGTGGCGTACCGGATCGATTACGACGGGCGGCGGATCGGGATTCTCACCGACCTTGGCTGTTACAATGATTATACGGTGGAGTGTCTGCGCGGTCTTGACCTTTTGTATCTGGAGGCAAACCACGACGTGCACATGCTGCAGGTAGGTCCTTATCCCTATTATCTGAAGCAGCGGATTCTGGGGGAGAGGGGGCATCTGTCCAACGAGTCGGCGGGAAAGCTCCTGAGCCGTCTTTTGCATGACAATATGCAGGCGATTGTGCTGGGGCACCTGAGCAAGGAAAACAACCTGCCGGAGCTGGCATACGAGTCGGTGCGGGTGGAGGTCACCATGTCGGATACGGATTATAACGGCAATGATTTTCCGCTGTATGTGGCGAAACGAAGCGAGGTGTCGGAAGTGATTGAGGTGCGGTAGAAGTATTATATGTTTCGATTGTTGTTTCAGGGGAAACACCTGAGGGAGATGAGGACCGTCTCCCTTTTTTCTTTGCCTAAAATGCCGGGTTGTCGTGAGGCGTCAAAATGAAAATATTCCACCATTTTGAAAAATAGATATCTGTAAACCCGTTTTCCGGGATGGTAGGATGAAACCATCAAAACACAACAGAAAACGGGAGGATGCAATCATGAAGAAAAAAGTGTTGGCAACTTTACTGACGGCGGCGATGACGGCGTCAATGTTTGCGGGCTGCGGCGGTGACAAAGGCAGTGCGCCTGCCTCGGCGGACACGTCGAGTGTGGCAGAGGAAGAGGCAGACAGCAAGACAGACGACAGCGGCGCGGCAAAGGACGATGCGGCAGCAGATGCGGGGAGCGCAGGCGGAGATGTTACCATCAAGTTGTTTTCCAATCTGCCCGACCGCAAGAACGGACAGGGGCTTGTGGAGCAGACGATCATTGATGAGTACATGGCGGAAAATGCAAATGTTACGATTGAAGTGGAGGCGCTTGACGAGGAGGCATACAAGACAAAATTCAAGGCGTATGCCATGAACGGTATGCCGGATGTGGTCAGCATCTGGGGACAGCCTGCCTTCCTTGACGAAGTTCTGGATGCCGGGGTGCTGGCGGAGTTGAATGAAGAGGATTACGTGGACTACGGCTTTATTGCAGGCTCTCTGGAAGGCTTTAAAAAGGATGGCAAGCTGTACGGACTGCCGAGAAATACGGATATCATGCTTTTCTACTACAACCAGAAAATGTTTGATGACAACGGCTGGAAGGTGCCCGCGACTACGGACGATCTGCTGAGTCTCTGTGAAGATATTCAGGCGGCAGGCATCACGCCAGTGGCAATGGATGGCGGAGACGGCTGGCCGATGGCATGTTTCCTGACAGATATTTTGGTGAAGGTTTCCGGAATCAGCTACGCGGATATTGTCAGCAATGCGATTGCCACAGGTGATTTTACCGCGCCGGAGATTAAGCAGGCGACAGAGATTCTGGTAAAATTTGCGGATGCCGGTATGTTCCAGGTGGGATATGATTCTCAGGATTACGGTACGACAATGAACCTTTTCACCAACGGGCAGGCGGCTATGTACTGCATGGGCAGCTGGGACGCTTCCATGGCACTGAATGAGGATATCGCACCTGAAATCCGTGATAACATCCGTGCATTCACGATGCCGACAGTAAGCGGCGGCAAAGGCGGCGCAAACGATATCGCGGCATGGAACGGCGGCGGTTATGCGGTATCCGCAAGCTCTGAGGTAAGGGAGGAAGCAATTAAGTTCCTGAACTATATGTATCAGCCGGATAAGCTCTCCAAATATGGCTGGGAGAATGGCGTGGGTATGTCTGCACAGGATCAGACGCCATATCTGACCGGCAGTGAGACTGAGCTGCAGAAACAGATTATGGATATCCTGAAGAATGCAACCAGCGTTTCCGGCACCCCGATTAACGACTGCGGTCCTTCCGCATTCAAGACGGCGATTGAGAGTGAGATTCAGGGCGTGTCCAACGGTTCTACATCCGTGGACGACTTCCTTGCGGCAATCGGTGCGGCATGTAAATAAATGCGGATGCATTGAGTAATTTTAGAAGAGGATGTCTCAAAAGGAAATAATTTTGCGGCATCCTCTTTATTGCCGCAGAGTGAGACAATTTTTATATCTGTGGGAAAGGAGATTCCTATGAAAAAATTGTACAGTAACAAGCCTGTGATTTTCAGTCTGGTACTGCCGGGGATTCTGGTGTTTCTGTTTGCGGTGCTGGCGCCGATCTGTCTGAGCGTCTATTACGGATTTACGGATTATTCGGGTATGGGGGAGGCGCGGCTGATCGGTTTTAGCAACTATATAGATCTATTCCATGACAGCGCATTTGGCAAATCTTTGCAGAATTCGCTTCTGCTCGCTGTAGGGTTTATATGCATTCAGCATCCGCTGGCAATTATTGTCGCAGCGGTGCTCGATAAGCTGCAGGGAAAGGCGGAGGGGATATTCCGGTGTATCTATTTTATACCGAATGTCATTTCGGTAGCGGTTATTGCCTATCTCTGGAAATTCATCTATAATCCGGATTTTGGTCTGTTGAACAATATTGCTAAGGCTTTCAGGCATCCGGGAAAAATCAACTGGCTCTCCCAGCAGAACGCCATTTGGTCTGTGCTGCTTGTATTAATCTGGCACGGGTTTGGCTGGGGAATGCTGATTTATTATACGGGCATTAAAAATATCGACCCGGTGCTGTATGAGGCGGCGTCCATCGACGGGGCGAGCTGGTGGACAACCTTTTTTCGGATTACGCTGCCGTTAATGAAGCCGGTGATTCAGATCAATGTGACAATGGCGGTCATTTCCGCATTGAAACAGATGGAGACGGTATATCTTTTGACAAACGGAGGTCCGAACAACAGCACGCAGTTCGCGGCAAACTATCTGTACCAGCAGGCGTTCAAAGCGTTTAAATACGGGTACGGCAATGCGATTGGCGTAGTGTTTATCATTATTTGTGTGCTGGCGACAGTGGCGCTTAACACCATATTCCGGGATAAGCAGGAAGCATAGGGGGTGATGGCATGAAAGAAAACAATATGAAAATCGGTAAGATTATTTTATGGATTGTATTGGTGCTGGTTGCGGTCATTCAGCTGTTTCCCCTCATCTGGCTCGTTGATTTTTCGCTGGGCAGCAGCAACGAGATGTTCACAAACGGATTGCTTATTATCCCCGAAAAGATACGATGGGACAATTACGTGAAGGCGTTTGTGGACGGCAACTTTCTTCACTACTTGAGAAACAGTGTGTTGATCAACACGATGGCGGTGGTTCTCGTTGTCATCATATCCATTATGGCGGCATTTGCATGTCAGCGGATGAAATGGAAACTGAGCGGTCTGGTGAGCACGCTGCTTGTTATGGGAATGATGATTCCGATTCACGCAACCCTGCTTCCCAATTATAAGATATACAGCACTCTGCATTTGACGGACACGCTCTGGGCGCTTCTGATTCCCTATGTGGCATTTTCTCTTCCGCAGGGCATGTTTTTGATGACGGGATTCATCCAGTCTCTGCCGAAGGAGTTGGAGGAAGCCGCAGTGATGGACGGGTGCGGGATATACAGAATCGTATTTCAGATCGTCACCCCTCTTTTAAAGCCATCGATTGCAACGGTGGCAATTATGACATTTTTAAATAACTGGAATGAATTTATGATGGCAAGCACTTATCTTAGCACACCGACTTGGAAAACGCTGCCTTTCTCCGTACTGGAGTTTACCGGTGAGTATTCTTCCAATTACGCGGTGCAGTTTGCAGTGATGGCGCTGACAGCGGCACCGGCGGTTATTGTGTATGTGATCTTAAATAAGCATATTACAAAGGGGGTTGCAATGGGGCGGTGAAGGGATAAAATAAATCAAATTTTATCTCAGCAAAGCGGGAGAACGTTATGAGACGGATCAAAAATTGGGTGGCGAAACTGAGTATAAGGCGGAAGCTGGTTTTTTACAGTTATGTCATCATTACGCCTATTTTGCTCCTGATCAGCATTCTTTTGCTTGCGCATAATTACCGGTCAGCGGTGAAAAGTGAAGAAAACCGTTGTGTTCAAAATGTGCAGAACCTATCGGACAGTATCAGCGTGTTACAGAAAAACATTATGGAGATGGGAACCTATATCAGTATCAATGATGAAATTAAGCAGATACTGACATCGGATGAGCCGGGGGAACTGAACCGGGATGCCAGACTTTGGCAAAACCGTGCTCCGATGAAAATCATTCAGGATATGGTGGCAATCGACGGACAGATCAAAAGCGTTGCCCTGTATCCGGAAAACGGTATCAATCCCTATTTAAACTGTATCGACCGCTCCTCCTCCTATCTGGGGGATATCGGACAGGTGAGGCGGAAGGATATCTATGCGCTTGCCGTGCAGGAAAAGGGAAAGTTTCTCTGGCAGAGGGTGGGACATTGTCAAAACGGACAGAGCGACACCTATCAGGTGAATCAGAATGAAAAAATAGTGATGTACCGTGAGATTTATGATATGGCGAGGAAAAATAAACTGGGATATCTCGTGATCGGTTCTTCCGCGGAAATTTTTGATGAGATCTGTCAAAATTCCCTGAGTCATGCGGAGGAATCCGTGGTGGTGATGAGCGAGTACGGGGCAGAGCTTGTACGCTGCGGGGATATAGAGGGCGAACAGCTTTCCGGAATCATTGCGGAGACAAGTTTGACAATGGTGGAGCGGGAGAAGGTTAAAAAGACCGTTCTGGGAAATTATCATATCTATCGGTGTCAGGACGAAGAGACGGGGACTGTTGTCTACGAAGTGGTGCGCCGGGTAGGCTGGAAGGATCTGAGCGATACAATTATTTTTGCGCCTCTGGCGCTGCTGATCGGTTTTTTGTTTGGATTGTATCCGGAACCTGATGCTCTCGGATGTGGCGCAGAAGGTCGGCATATCCGCGGGATATCTCTCCACCCTTTTTCAGAGAAAGATGTCAAAAGGCTTCGTTGATTATCTGAATGAAATTCGCGTGGAACATGCCTGCACTTACCTGCGGCAAAACTATCTGAAAACTTACGAGATTGCCTATAAGGTGGGTTTTCGGGATGAAAAATATTTTTCCAAAGTGTTTAAGAAAGTGAAGGGGCAGTCGCCCTCGGAGTACAAGAAGCAAAATAAATAATACGAGAGTTGACGATTACGCGTGGTACGCGATGCAGGAGGCAGGTCTGATCAAGCCTTCGGGACGACCGGTGGGCATCCGGGCGCAGAGCAGATATAGCTGGGAGACATGGATCGTCGAATATAAGTCTGACGGAAAGGGCGGTATTATGTTCCGGTTTGGCGAAAAGGCGGGAGAGCCGGTGGCGGGAGATAAGTTCCGCGAGGCAATGGAGGGGAAATAAATAAAAGATAGACAGCGCAAGAGGGACATCTCCGATCTGAGACGGGTCGGGGGTGTTTCTTTGTGTTTGACAAAAAAAAAATTCTTTATTACAATATATTTAATTCGATACAAACCGAGTCGGAGGTGACCGAATGAAATTTTATGGACGTGAAAAACAGAGAAAGCAGATACACAAAATGATAGCGTCTGACGATCAGATGGTTGCCCTGATTTATGGAAGGCGGCGTATCGGTAAGAGCGAGCTGATCAAACAGTGCTTGAGGGAATCGGAGGTCAGGAGCATTTATTATGAGTGTAAACAGACGACGGAAAAAAACAATGTGGATAGTCTGGCGGAAATCATTTCCGAAACCTTTGACTATCCGAAACCGGCATTTGAGAGCATGGAAGAAGTGTTGAAGTTTTTGTTTGTGAAGTCACGGCAGGAAAAGATGATTCTGGTTCTGGATGAGTATCCTTATATCCGCGAAGCCATAAAGGGATTGGACAGCATTTTGCAGGTGTTGGCGGATGAGAATCGGGACACATCTGGTATGAAGCTTATTATCTGCGGCTCTTATGTGGACACAATGAAGGAATTACTGTCCAGACAGAATCCGCTTTATGGCAGGGTGGACTTGACCATTGAATTAAAACCGATGGATTATTATGAATCGGCTTTTTTCTACGAAAATTTTTCTGAGGAGGATAAGGTAAGACTGTACAGCGTATTCGGCGGTATCCCATACTACAACCGCCTGATTGACGGGAACAGAACGGTCAGGGAAAACGTGATTGAGCTGATTGCCTCTCCGGGAGCAAGACTGGAAAATGAGGTTTCCATGTATCTGAGTTCAGAAATTTCAAAAATAACAAATGCCAATGAGGTGTTTGAGGCGCTTGCAAAGGGATTTTGCAAGTATAAGGATATTTATGACCAGTCTCATGTTTCCAGCGGTCCGACTCTGGTGGATGTGCTGGATAAATTGATGCGGATGGAGGTAGTGAGAAAGGAAGCGCCGATCAATGATGAGGACAATCGGAGAAAGGCGGGATATTATATCAGTGACAACCTGTCACTCTTTTATTACAAATATATTTTTCGCAACGCTTCCCGCATGGGCGTTATGGATCCGGAGGTGTTTTATGACAAATATATTGAAGAGGATTTTGAGACCAGACATGTACCGCGGGTGTTTGAAGATATTGGCAGACAGTATCTGATCAGGATGAATCTGGCGGGGAAAACGGAAGCTCCCTTTGAAAAGATAGGGAAATTTTATTATGACGACCCGGTTCATAAGAAAAACGGAGAGTTTGACATTGTGACAAAAGATGAAAATGGCTATATTTTTTACGAGGCTAAGTTTCGGAAGGAGCCGCTGACAGAGCAGATGATTGAAAGGGAAATCGAGCAGATCAGGGAGAGCGGACTTGCTAGTTACCGTTACGGATTTATTTCAAGGAGCGGTTTTCTGTGTGAGGAGCGCCCGGAACTGATTTTGATTGATTTGCAGGAATTATATGCCTGAGCAATGTGTGCGGCGGATGAAGGAAATTTTTTGGTTTCATTGTGCAGCTGGAAAATGCAGGTGGTTAGGATGAAAAGAACACATACGAAAAGGATGGTTATAGCTGTTATGATGGCAATGCTTCTCGGCGGCTGCGGAAACCAGATCACAGGGACGCGGGAACAGGCGGCGGGCGGAGACCATGCGGCGGAAGAAGCGGCGGCAGCAGACAATGGAAAGACGGATAATGCCGATGAGACGACGGCGGAGGAGACGGAAGAAAGCCAAACGCCAGACGAGGCACAGACGGCAGGGGCGGAAGAGTCTGCGGATGCCGATGCGAATACGGATACGGACAGCCCCGAGAACAGGGAAAAGAAGGAGATGTTCGGGGAGGATTGTATTGCCGGGCAGTGTTTTGAGGTGGAGTTGAACAGATGCGAGGGAATGGTCTGGTTCGTTCCCTACGCGCCTTCTGTGACGCAGCCGGAGTTTCGGATGGAGGTGATGCGAAACGGGGAAGTTTTGTGCGGCATTAAGCCCTATGTACCGGCGAAGGCAGCGGGGAAATCTTTTCAAAGTCTGGACGCGGTGTCTTTCTGGGACGTCAATTTCGACGGCTTTACGGATATCGTGACCATCGTAACTTACGGGAACACACAGTTTGCAGTCGTTTATTATGGCGATATGTTTGGCTATGAGAAAGAATACTGGAGCTTTTTCAGCGAGGAGGAGCTCTCGGATTATTTGTCCGAGCAGGCAAAAGCGCCGATGAGCATTGCCGGTATCCGCGACCTGCTCACGGGAGGAAAGAAAAACGGGGAATTTGAGAGTTGGGCGGAGTCATATGAGGCGGCGCTGGACCTGTCAGTCATGGAGGGATGGGCGGCTTCGGAGACGGAGTACGGCGGTAAATTTTTATATGATCTGATTTATGTGGACGAGGATGAGATCCCGGAGCTAGTCTCGGGCAGGAACGGTTACTTTGTCAATCTGTATACTTATAAGGACGGCAGCTTGTCCATGCTGATGACCCACTGGGCATACGGCGCTATGGGGAATAGCGGGTATGACTATGCGCCCCGGAAAAACAACATGAGAAACTATAATGCGGATCAGGCAGGGGCAATTATGAACACCTATTATATGCGGATCAATGAGCGTGGTGAGATGGAGACACCCATGTGGATCGAAAGCGTCAACTATATTGACAAAAACGGCAACGGCATGCTCGACGAGGACGAGGAGTTTGGGGAGGGCCCGGTTTATATCAATGGTGAGCAGGCGTCGCCGGAAGAAGTGGATGCCGTCTACGACGCCTATGATATGGGGGATTATGCGCCGATAGAGGGCAGGGTCACGGAGGAGGAAGTGCGTGGGATGCTTAAGGAGTTGTCGGTAGCAGCAGGGAAGGAAAACGGATTGCAAATCTATGATTGACATACGGCAAGGAAATCGCTACGATCTATGGGAGGGTAGAAATAAAATTTTGGCACAGGACGACACAGACGGAGGAGAAAATGGAAAACGTATTTGTGATGGAACATCCGCTGATTCAGCACAAGATTTCACAGATCAGGGACATTAACACGGGCACAAACGAATTCAGGAAA
This sequence comes from uncultured Lachnospiraceae bacterium, assembly GCA_910588955.1. Taxonomy (GTDB): domain Bacteria; phylum Bacillota; class Clostridia; order Lachnospirales; family Lachnospiraceae; genus UBA3282. Next base: position 15,977 of record CAJURQ010000037.1, on the reverse strand, counting down.
TGCATTGAGGAGATCGCTATGCTGATGGGCTACGAAGCACTCAGGGATCTGCCGCTTAAGGACGTGGAGGTGGAGACGCCGATTGAGACCTGTATGTCTCCGAGAATCGCGGGTAAAAAGCTGGCGGTCGTGCCGATTCTGCGCGCGGGACTTGGCATGGTAAACGGCATTCTTGCGCTGGTGCCGAGCGCCAAGGTGGGGCATATCGGACTGTACAGAGATCCGGAGACGCACGAGCCCCACGAGTATTACTGTAAGCTCCCCGAGCCGATCGAGCAGAGGACAATCATTGTGTTGGATCCCATGCTTGCCACGGGCGGTTCCGGCTCGCAGGCAGTCCGTTTCATCAAGGAACACGGGGGCAGAAATATCAAGTTTATGTGCATTATCGCCGCGCCGGAGGGTGTGGAGCGGATGAGGAAGGATCACCCGGACGTGCAGATCTATGTGGGACATATCGACCGCTGTCTGAATGAGAATGCTTATATCTGCCCGGGCGTGGGGGATGCCGGGGACAGAATATTCGGGACAAAATAACTGCCGCGAAAAAGGCGGCTGAGAAGGTGAAAGAAAAGAGGACGACATGAAAAAGACAATTATCACGGTAGTGGGCAAGGACACAGTAGGCATTATTGCGCGGGTATGCACTTATCTGGCGGAAAACCGGATCAATATTCTGGATATCTCCCAGACCATTGTGCAGGGCTTTTTTAACATGATGATGATCGTGGACACGAACCTGACGGACAAGGATTTCGGGGTGATCGTGGATGAACTGAACGCGCTGGGTGAGGAGATCGGCGTCGTCATCAAGTGCCAGAAGGAAGAGATATTTGACCAGATGCACAGGATCTAGAAGGTGCAAAAGAAAAGCAAGCGACGCGAAGCGGCATTTGCTTTTCTTGCACCGATAACGAGCAAACGTCCGATGAAATCGGACAGGAAGTGCGAAGCACGGGTTTGCGAGTCTAAGGGAGGCATATCAATCATGATAAATTTATTTGAGGTGGCTGAAACAAATGAAATGATCGCCAAGGAAAATCTGGATGTGCGTACAATCACATTGGGAATCAGCCTTTTAGACTGTATTGACGGCGATCTGAACAAGGTGAACGGGCAGGTTTACGAGAAGATCACCGAGACGGCGAAGGCTCTGGTCAAAACGGGTGAGGCGATCGAGAAGGAGTTCGGCATTCCCATTGTCAATAAGAGAATCTCCGTCACGCCGATGGCGCTTGTGGGAGGCGCGGCGTGCAGACGGAGCGAGGATTTCGTGACGCTGGCGAAAACAATGGATCGGGCGGCACAGGCGGTAGGGGTCAACCTGATCGGAGGTTATTCCGCGCTTGTGTCAAAGGGGATGACGAGGGCGGACGAGCTGCTGATCCGTTCGATTCCGCAGGCACTGCACGCAACGGAGCGGGTCTGCAGCTCCGTGAATCTGGGCTCTACCAAGACGGGCATCAATATGGACGCCGTGCGGCTGATGGGGGATATCATCAAAGAGACGGCGCTTATCAGCGAGGCGCAGGACAGCGCCGACTGCATGAAGCTGGTGGTGTTCTGTAACGCGCCGGACGACAATCCCTTTATGGCGGGGGCGTTCCACGGCGTGACGGAGGCGGACGCGGTGATCAACGTGGGCGTCAGCGGTCCGGGCGTGGTAAAGACCGCATTGCAGCGGGTGCGCGGCGAGAACTTTGAGGTGCTCTGCGAGACGATCAAGAAGACCGCCTTCAAGGTGACGAGAGTGGGACAGCTTGTGGCGCAGGAGGCGTCCCGGATGTTAAACATTCCCTTCGGTATTGTGGATCTGTCTTTGGCGCCCACGCCGGCGATCGGCGACAGCGTAGCGGATATCCTGTGCGAGATCGGATTGGAATATGCGGGTGCGCCGGGAACGACGGCGGCGCTTGCGCTCTTAAACGATCAGGTGAAAAAGGGCGGCGTGATGGCGTCCTCCTACGTGGGCGGCTTGAGCGGCGCGTTTATCCCCGTCAGCGAGGATCAGGGCATGATCGACGCGGTGACGGCAGGGGCGCTCACCATAGAGAAGCTGGAGGCGATGACCTGTGTCTGTTCCGTGGGGCTTGACATGCTGGCGATTCCCGGCGATACGCCGAACACCACGATCGCGGGTATCATTGCGGACGAGATGGCGATTGGCATGGTGAACCAGAAGACCACGGCGGTGCGCATTATTCCCGCCATCGGCAAGAAGGTTGGGGACAAGGTGGAGTTCGGCGGGCTCTTCGGCTATGCGCCCGTGATGCCGGTAAACGGTTTTTCCTGTGAGGCGTTTGTGAACCGCGGGGGAAGGATTCCCGCGCCGATCCATAGCTTTAAAAATTAGTTCAGCCCCAAAAGCGCGTTTTGCGAATGAGCGTGGCTGAACGTGGCAACTGGAATCACGGCGGTTGACATTCCATCCTCTCGAAGTCTATAATAGAGGTGGTTTTGAAAACCAAAACAAATACATATGAGGGAGGACTCTTTATGAAAAAATTATCTGTAAAGAGCGTCGTTGCGATCGGTATCGGCGCGGCACTGTTCTTTGTTCTCGGCAAGGTTGCGATTCCGTCGCCCGTGCCGAACACGAACATCAGCTTACAATATGCGATTGAGGCGGTGTTTGCAACACTCTTCGGACCCATTGCAGGCGTTGTCATCGGTTTTATCGGTCACACGCTGATTGACGCGACGAGCTACGGTCCGTGGTGGAGCTGGATCATTGCTTCCGCGTTCGTAGGTCTGGTGATTGGTCTTTTGACCATGAAGATGAACGTGGAGGAAGGGATTGACAAAGGGAAGCTGATCCGCTTTAATGTGGCGCAGGTGATCGCCCATGTTCTTGCGTGGGGACTGGTAGCGCCCGTTCTGGATATCCTGATTTATGCGGAGCCGGTTGAGAAGCTGTTTGCGCAGGGACTGATGGCTGCGGTGTCTAATATTATTACCACTGGCATAGTGGGAACGCTGCTTCTGCTCGGCTATGCGAAGACCGTGGTGAAGAAGGGGTCTTTGGAGAAAGAGGACTAAGGGAAAACATAAGACAGATTCGGGGGAACTTCTCTCGAATCTGTTTTTGCGCGTATAAGCAGAGTCAGAAAAAATACTATAAGGAGAAACGACATGGCGGAGCCTCTCATTTCTTTTAAGGACTACGGATTTCAGTATTTGGCGCAGGCAAGCCCCACGCTTTACAACATCAATCTGGATATCTATCCGGGGGAGAAGGTGCTGATCGCTGGCGCGTCCGGCAGCGGCAAAAGTACTGTCGGGAGCTGTATTAACGGTTTGATTCCCTACGCCTATCCCGGGGAGAGCACAGGGTCGCTTCTGGTGGGCGGAAAGGACCCGGCAAAGGAGAGCATATTTACGCTGAGCCAGATCGTGGGCACGGTCCTGCAGGACACGGACGGGCAGTTTATCGGGCTGACGGTGGGTGAGGATATTGCCTTTTCGCTGGAAAACGACTGCGTGCCGCAGGACGACATGAAGGAGACGGTGCAGGAGGTGGCAAAGCTGGTGGATATCGACCACCATCTGGAGTATGCGCCCCACGAGCTTTCCGGCGGACAGAAACAGCGTGTCAGTCTGGCGGGCGTTATGGTGGAGAAGGTACAGGCGCTTCTTTTCGACGAACCGCTGGCAAACTTAGACCCGGCGGCGGGCAGGGCGACCATCGAACTGATCGACCGCATACAGGAGCGCACCGGGGCGGCTGTGATCATCATCGAGCACCGTCTGGAGGATGTGCTCTGGCGCAGGATGGATCGGATTGTGCTGATGGACGAGGGTAGAATCGTGGCGGATATGCCGACCAAAGTGTTTCTGTCGGGGCGTATGCTTTTGGAGCATGGCATCAGGGAGCCGCTCTATCTGACGGCGCTTCGCTATGCGGGCGTGCCGATCACGGAGGAGATCGAACCGCAGCATGTGGACAGCCTGCGGCTTTCCGGGTCGCAGAAAGAGCAGGTGCGAAACTGGTATCAGGAAAACAGCGGACATGCGGAAAAGGGAAAGGAAAATCCGGTTCTTCTCAGTGTGGAGAACCTCACCTTTGGATATACTCCGGAGAAGACGAATCTCAGGGATGTGAGCTTTTCCGTCAGGGAGGGCGAGATGGTCAGCATTGTGGGGAAAAACGGCGCGGGCAAGAGTACGCTGGCAAAGCTGATCTGCGGTTTTGAGAAACCTACGGCGGGCAGGATCTGCCTGTCCGGCAGGGATATTTCGGGTGACACTATCAAGGAGCGGGCGCAGAGAATCGGTTACGTGATGCAGAATCCCAACCAGATGATCTCAAAACCTCTGATTTGGGACGAGGTGGAGATGGCGCTTTTGGCAGGAAATATGAGCGCGGAGGAGAGAAAGGAGCGGGTGGAGGAAACCCTGAAAATCTGCGGGCTTTATCCTTTCCGCAAGTGGCCTGTGTCGGCGCTTTCCTACGGGCAGAAAAAGAGGGTGACGATCGCGGGTATTCTCGTGCAGCGTCCACAGATGATCATTCTGGATGAGCCGACGGCGGGGCAGGACTATCATCATTACACGGAGATCATGGAGTTTTTGAAGGAACTGAACGCGCAGGGCTTTACGATCGTGATGATCACCCACGACATGCACCTGATGCTGGAGTACACGCCGAGGGCAATTGTATTTTGCGAGGGAGAGCTTCTCGCGGACACGACGGCGGCGCATGTGCTGAACGACCCGGAACTGGTGACGCGGGCGAATTTGAAGGAGACAAGTCTCTACACGCTGTGTATGGCGTGCGGCGTGGAGAATCCGCAGAAATTTACAGAACGGTTTATCGCCTACGAGGAGGCGCACAGGAGGAAGGAGGAGGGGTGAGATGGCGAGAGCAGCGATATTAAACTATATCAAACGACCGAGCCCGGTTCACGAGCTGACGGGCACCGCGAAGCTGGTTTTTTTCCTTGCTTGGAGCGTGGCGTCCATGGTGACCTTCGACACCCGGATTCTTGTCTGTATGCTTGTGATCGGCGCGGTGATCTTTAAGATTAGCCGTATTAAGATCAGGGATATCAGCGTGGTGCTCGGGCTGGCGGCGGTCTTTCTTCTGCTCAACAATATTTTTATCTATCTGTTTACGCCGGAGTATGGGGTGGAACTCTATGAGAGCAGGACGGTGCTCCTTACCGGTATTGGCAGATATACAGTCACGGCGCAGCAGTTGTTCTATCATCTGAATGTGACGCTCAAGGTGATCTGTGTGGTGCCGGTGGCGCTGCTCTTTATCGCCTGTACGGACCCGAGCGAGTTTGCGGCGTCGTTATCCCGCATCGGGGTGAGTTACCGGGCGGGCTACGCGGTGAGTCTGGCGCTCCGCTATATCCCGGACGTGCAGCGTGAGTACACGAATATCAGTCAGGCGCAGCAGGCGAGAGGCATCGATCTGTCGGGCAAGGACAAGTTTTTTACGAGACTTAAAAATTCGGTGGCGATTCTTCTGCCCCTTGTGATGTCCAGCTTAAACCGCATTGAGACGGTGAGTAACGCCATGGAACTTAGAGGCTTTGGCAAGGAGAAAAAGCGGACATGGTATACATACCGCAGCCTGAAGCGAAACGATTGGCTGGCGATCGGATTTGCGGTACTGATTCTTGTGATCGATCTGACGGTGACTTTCTGGGACGGGAGCCGGTACTATAATCCGTTCCTGTAGATGATGGGGGCTAAGATGAAACTTCTTGTAATCGGCGGCAGTTATTTTTACGGCAGAGTTTTTGTGATGGAGGCGGCGAAGGAGCACGAGATTACGGTGTGGAACAGGGGCACGTACTCGATGGAGTCCTTCGGCGTCAGGCAGATAACGGGCGACAGACATGAGCGGATCGCGGGCTGTGAGGAGGACTACGACGCGGTGATTGATTTTTGCGCCTACGCGCCGTGTGATGTGAGGGACACGCTTACTCTGCTTACGGGGAACATCGGGCAGTATGTTTTTATCAGCACGGTGGACGTTTACGAGCGCGATCCGGCTGTGGTGAAAGGCGAGGACACGCCGCTGGAGGAGCGGGCGATTGCCGGGGAGGCGGGCGCCTATATTGCGGGGAAGGTGGCGTTGGAGCGAGAACTCGTTAAGGAGTGCGGCGCGCGGGGGATTCCCAGCACGGTGCTTCGCCCGGCGATTCTCTATGGACCTTACAACTATGCGCCGAGGGAGTCGGTCTACATCCAGATGCTGTTACAGAATCATGCGCTGCCCAGGTTTACGGACGCGCAGGGGCGCTTTCAGTTCGTCTATGTGAAGGACGCGGCGCAGGCGATCCTTGCCTGTCTTGGAAATGAGAGGGCTTATGGGCAGGCTTACAATGTATGCGGCGAGGAAATGATCACTTATGAAAGTTTTTTCGAGACGTTAAAGAAGGCGGCGCAGCCGGAGGATTTGGAGGGGCTTTCGGAGGTGCCGCTTACGGTGTCGCAGGCGGTGTCTCAGGGCGTGCCTGTGCCGTTTCCGGCGACGGAGGCAGAGACGCACCTGTGCGATAATGCGAAGGGGAAGGCGGAGCTTGGGTTAGTTTACACGGAGTTTGAGGAGGGAATGCGGCGGACATATCGAGCGTTTCGGAATGTGTATTTGACGTGAACCTAAAAGCTCTCCCGCTTTTGATTTTAGGTATGATTGTTAAAGATATCCGGCGGGAGATTGACAAACAACGAGAGTTAGCGTAGATTAACGGTGGAAAGAAAACGACGACGCAGCAACAGCAGAACGGAGCGAAACAAATGACTTTAGACCAGATTGCGGTGGGAACGGAAGTAAAGATCATAGCGGTAGGCGGCGAGGGACAGCTTCGCGTCAGGCTTCTCGACATGGGGCTGATTCCGAAGACTGTGGTCAGAGTGCAGAAGGTGGCGCCTATGGGCGACCCCATCGAGATTCACCTGCGGGGGTATGAACTGACCATCCGCAAGGAGGACGCGGCGCGGATCGAGGTGACACAGATATGATATATGCATTGGCAGGCAATCAGAATAGCGGCAAGACAACGCTCTTTAACCAGCTCACAGGTTCCAATCAGCATGTGGGCAATTTTCCGGGTGTGACGGTGGACTCCAAAATGGGAGAGATACGGGGCGAGAAGGGAAACGCGGTGGTGGATCTGCCGGGTATCTATTCGATCAGACCGTATACAAACGAGGAGATCGTGACCCGCAGCTTTATTCTGCAGGAGAAGCCGGACGGGATCATCAATATCGTGGACGCCACCAATATCGAGAGAAATCTCTACCTGACGCTGCAGCTTTTGGAATTACATATTCCCATGGTGATCGCCCTCAATATGATGGACGAGGTGCGGGGCAACGGCGGAACCATTGATATCGGAAAGATGGAAGAGTCGCTGGGCGTTCCCGTGGTGGCGATCAGCGCGGCGAAGAACGAGGGAATTGAAGATCTGATCAGGGCAATCCGGGAGGTGGCGTCGCGGCGCATTTACTCGAAGGTGACGGACTTTTGCGAGAAAGGTCCGGTGCACCGCTGCATCCATGCGGTCAGCCATCAGGTGGAGGATCATGCGGAGCGGATCGGCATGTCGCCCCGTTTTGCGGCGACGAAAATTGTGGAGGGGGATGCGGAGATCATAGACAGGCTGGCGCTGTCGGAAAACGAATTGGCTCTGATGGAGCACAGCATCGTGGAGATGGAGCAGGACAGCGGGATGGACAGAAACGCCGCGCTCGCCGCCATGCGCTATGATTTTATCGAGCGGATATGCGTGTCGGCGGTGATCAAATGCAGGGAGAGCAGGGAGCATGTGCGGAGCATGAAAATCGACAGCGTGCTCACCCACAAGTATTTCGCGATTCCTATGTTTCTGCTGATTATGCTGGTGGTGTTTTATCTGACTTTCGGGCTGATCGGCAGCTTTTTGAGCGATCTTCTGAGTATGGGCATCGACGCTCTTTCGGGAGTGACGGAGCGGGCGTTAACCGATTACGGCATCAACCCGGTGGTGGAGAGTCTGGTGATAGACGGCATCTTCACGGGTGTGGGAAGCGTGCTGAGTTTCCTGCCGATCATTGTAATACTGTTTTTCTTCTTATCCATTCTGGAGGATTCGGGCTATATGGCGCGGATCGCCTTTGTGATGGACAGACCGTTAAGAAAGATCGGTCTGTCGGGAAAGAGTTTTGTGTCCATGCTGATCGGGTTCGGCTGCAGTGTGCCGGCGGTCATGTCCACGCGGACGCTCTCTTCGGAGCGGGATAAGAAAATGACGATCATGCTGATTCCTTTTATCAGCTGTTCGGCGAAGATACCGATCTACGCACTGTTTGCGGCGGCGTTTTTTGAGATGAAAGCGGCGCTTGTGATGTTGGGGCTTTACGCCTTTGGTATTCTGGTGGGGCTGTTGTGTGCCGTGGTTTTAAATAAAACGGTGTTTCGGGGAAGTTCCATGCCTTTTATGATGGAGCTGCCGAATTACCGGTTTCCCTCCGCGAAAAGTGTGCTGCTCTTGATGTGGGACAAGGCGAAGGATTTCGTGCAGCGCGCCTTCACGGTCATTTTTGTGGCGACGTTAATCATCTGGTTTTTACAGACCTTTGACACGAGACTCAATGTGGTGACGGACTCCGGGCAGAGCCTGCTCGCCATGATTGGAAAGCTGATTGCGCCCCTCTTTATTCCACTTGGGTTCGGCGACTGGCGGGCGGCAACCGCGCTGATCGGCGGCTTCACGGCGAAGGAGGCGGTGGTGAGCACGCTCGGCGTTCTGACCGGCTCCACGATGGCGAGCTTAAGCGAGACGCTGGGACAGATTTTTACCCCGGTTTCGACGGTCAGTTTTCTCGTGTTCACCCTGCTTTATACGCCCTGTGTGGCGGCGGTGGCGACCATTAAGAGGGAGCTTGGATCTGCGCTAAAGACCTTCGGCGTGGTTTGTATGCAGTGTGGGGTTGCGTGGCTTGCCGCTTTTGTGGTGTATCAGATTTTGCGGATCGCAGGGGGGTGATCGGATGAACACAAATCCTGAAAAGGTGGAAAAACAACTTTATAAACTGGCGAAAAAGGGAGATTTAAATGCGCTGGCAGCGTTGAATGAATATTATGAGAAATGCGTGACAGAGGCAAAGACACCGAAAGAATCGTCCAAAATACGGCAGAAAGCGCTGAAAGCGGCTCTGCTTGGCGCCGCGCAAAACAGTCCGTACTGGCTCATAGTGGTGGGAGAAATGTACCGTTACGGTGTGGGGACGGAGAAAAATGAGAAAAAGGCGTTCTCCTATTACGAGAAAGCGGCGGATCTCGGTGACGTGGACGGCATTGTCAAGGTCGGGCGCGCCTATATGAATGGAATTGGTGTTCCTACCGATTATCAGAAATCTTTGTATTATTTTGAAAAGGCGGCGGAACAGGATAATCCGGAAGCGATGATTTTGACAGCCTATCAGTATGAAAACGGAAAAGGTGTGGATGTCAATTTTGAGAAATCGTTGGAATGGTTGACACGGGCGGAGCGCAGCTGCAGGCTGCGGTTAGAAGGAGAATTGCCGGAAACGGACAGAAACTATTATGAATCGCTGTTGGGGGACGTGGATCATAAAAGAATGCATTGCGAATCCGCTGCCTGCGTGGAGCTGATCGGAAAAGAAGACTGCTCCATGGAACAGCGGCAAAAAGCGTTATCTCGGCTTTCTGAGCTTGCCCATGAAAAGGGCGACTGGCGCGCGCAGGTGAACATGGGAATCCTGTATGAAGAAGGAACTTTTGTCGGACAGGATGAGCGGAAAGCGTTGGAATATTATCTTATGGCGGCGGAAAACGGCTCAACCGGGGCGATGAACAATATCGGCAATTTTTATCTGCACGGAAAAGGCGTTGCGAAAGACTACGACAAGGCATTTGAGTGGTATCAGAAAGCGGCTGACCTGTCGGGAAACGCGGCGGCGGAATGCTCTCTTGGGATGTGTTATCAGTACGGATACGGAACAAAAATTGATTATGAAAAGGCGCGCTGCTTTTATGAGCTGTCCGCAAGACAGGGACTCGGACTGGCATACTATCGTATGGGGCTCCTATATGAACAGGGGCTTGGCGTAGCGAAGGATATCCGGATTGCAAAACAGTATTTCGGGGAGGCATTGCACCGGGGTTGCCGGGAAGCGGCATTGAAATTGTGAGTAAGGTCTGTCGTGAGACGTTGCTCTCTTTTCACATTAGATAATATTGTTAATTAAAAGGAAAATCTTTCTTGAAAAAAAATAAAGAACTTGCATTTTGGAAAAGAAGATAGTAGTATGAAATAAATGGAAAACGTTTTCTTCCTGCACAGGGGGTGCGGGAATCTGGAAAGGAAGGTATCTTATGGATTTTAACGCGGTGTATCACAGGGCGAACGACAATTACTGCTATCCGCTGGACGAGGAGCAGCTTGTCATCAACATCAGGACAGGATATGACGTTAAGTATGTGAACATTATCCACGGCGATCCTTTTAAGTCGGGGATTCTTGGCGGCGGGGAGAGCTGGGACGGTGAGGCTTTGAATATCCCTTTCAAAAAGCGGTTAAAAAACCAGCTCTGGTGGACGACTACCATCAGACCTGAATTTAAGCGGTTAAAATATTATTTTGAACTGCAGACGGAGGACGAGCGGTGGTTTTATTTTGAGGACGGCTTTGTGTCCGAGGCGCAGATGGCGCTAGCGGGCAGGAGCAGGCAGTGCTTTATCATGCCGTGGATGAATCCGGCGGACATTCCGGTAACGCCCGCGTGGGTGAACGACACGATCTGGTATCAGATTTTCCCGGAGCGGTTCTGCAACGGCGATCCGACAATCAATCCGGAGGGGACGCTGCCATGGCGGGAGAGAGGGTCTGTGAACAATCAGGAGTTTTTCGGCGGCGACTTGCAGGGCATCGTCAATAAGCTTGACTATATCCGCGACTTGGGGGTGTCGGGGGTGTACTTGACGCCGGTCAACGAATCGCCCTCCTCCCACAAATACGACACCACGGATTACACGAAGATCGATTCTCATTTCGGCTCGGAGGAGACGATGAAGACGCTTGTCAGGGAGGCGCATAACAGAGGAATCCGGGTGATGCTGGACGGTGTGTTCAACCATTCCGGGCAGCATTTTGCGCCGTGGCTCGACGTGAAGGAGAAGGGTCCGCAGTCGCAGTACTTTGACTGGTTTATGGTGAATGAGTGGCCCTTCGCGGAGGAAGGCGGCAATGCTTGGGCGAAACGGTACTACACCTTTGCCTTTTTTGACAATATGCCGAAACTGAATACCAACAATCCGGCGGTGCGCGATTATCTGATCGGGGTCTGTGAAAACTGGGTCAGAAACTATGACGTGGACGGCATCAGACTGGACGTGGCGAACGAGGTTTCCCACACCTTCTGCAAGGAGTTGAGAAGCCGTCTGAAAGCCATCAAATCAGATATTTATATTCTCGGAGAAATCTGGCACGACGCGATGCCGTGGCTTCGCGGGGATGAGTTTGACTCGGTGATGAATTATCCCTTGGGGGAGAGCATCAAGGATTTCTGGATTGACAAGAGCCTCACCAACGAGGATTTCGAGTACACGATCAACCGCTGTTACACGCGCTATATGCAGCAGACCAACGACGTGCTCTTTAACCTGTTAGACTCTCACGACACGAAGCGTCTTCGCAGCGATGTGAAGAATCTGGACGAGTATTTCCAGCAGCTTGCGGTGCTCTTTGCCATGCCCGGTTCACCGTGCATTTATTATGGCACGGAGATTGCCATGGAGGGCGGGCACGACCCGGACTGCCGCCGCTGTATGCCTTGGGGAGAGATCGACGGTGGCGTCTACAGCGAGCGGATGGATATCATCAGAAGTCTTCTGCATCTGAGGAAGGAAGAGCCGCTGCTTAGAAACCGCGACTTCCATTTCCCGAATAAGATTAACCGTCCCAGAGTCATCGAGTTCAACAAGATGGGCTGGGTGGACAACTATGTGGAGGTCATCATCAACTGCGAGGAGGAAGATATCGAGATACCCAGAGAGGGGGAGATTCTGTTCTCCAGACACTATATTGACAATACATTACTGCGGAATGGGATATTGATTAGAAGGCAGAGAAGCTGACAGGAAACGGAGAGCATAGAGATGAACCAATTTAATTTACCCGGCTGCCTGATTATTGAGCCGGGCGCCTGCGAGCGTTTAAATGAGATTATGACAGACTGTGTGCCGGAAATAGAAAAAAAGAAGATTGTCATTACCACGGAGGAATCGCTGATTCCCATTATGAAGCCTTATCTGGATGAAATGCAGCGGGATCTGCCAGAGAGCGAACTTTACCTTATTGACGAGAACAGCTTTGATGAGGCGATGGAGCTGGCGAAGTACATCTGCATGAAGGATGTGGAGGTCATTATCGGCGTGGGCGGCGGCAAGGTGTTGGACGTGGCGAAGTACGCGGGCTTTGTGGGGAAAATTCCTTATATCTGCGTGCCTACGACCCTGAGTAACGACAGCCTCTCCTCCCCGGTGTCAGTGCTTGGAACCGAGGGAGACGCGAGAAAGACATTAAAGTGCGCGATTCCGGCGGGGATCGTGGTGGACGTAAACGTGGTGATGGGCGCGCCCGCTTCGCACCTGCAGTCCGGCATCGGCGACACCATCAGCAAATACACGGCGCTCTACGACTGGAAACTGGACGCCGCCCACAGGAAAGACCGGGTGGACGACTTTTCCTATCTTTTGTCGGACATGGCGTTTTCCTCCCTGTGCTACAATGAGGAGAAGTCGTTAAAGAGCAAAGAATTTATCAAGATATTAACACAGGCACTGGTGCTTGGCGGGCTGGCGATGGAGATTGCGGGAAATTCCAGACCGAGCAGCGGTTCGGAGCACCTGTTCTGCCATTCTTTGGAAGAAAACCACAAGGAGATTCAGATTTCCCACGGCATGGCTGTGGCGCTTGGGAGTCTTGTGAGCTGCCGCCTGCAGGGGCAGGATTTGGGCAAGCTGGAGACCGTTTTGAAGGCATACCACATGGACATGGACCCCATGAATTGGGGCATTACAAAGGAAATCTTTACGGATGCGTGGCTTCGGGCGGCGGATACCAGAAAGGACAGATATACGGTGCTCAATGAGGCGGAGCTGTCGGAGGAGGTTTTGGGGCGGATTTATGACGAACTGCGGAAGCAGCAGGAATGAGTTCAGTTGCGGATAAGAGATGAGCAAAACGCATTAATTTAAGGTTTTAATTTGGCAGTTTGTTTTTCAGAGTTAAAATAACAGGAATTTATGACATAAAAACAGACGTAAGTCCAAAAACCTACGAAGAACAGTCAGTATTCAGTTCGGAAGTATCAGACCGAGCGTTTGACGGATTTCAGTTTGCGGTAAGACTGTCCGGGGTATGTGGCGGTCACAGCAACCGCAACAGCCAGCAGACTGATGTGGGCAAACGTATTCAGGTTTGTAACAGAAGATTTATTTCTTACCCACATACGTTCCTGAACGGTATTTTTAAAGCAGGAATTGTACCGTTCGCATTCCGTACGCAGGGAATAGCTGGTTTTAAAATATTTGCAGCTGCGGTCGAGGGAAAGGCGTAAGTCGTTTGGAATAGTAACCCATTTTGTGCAGCCCCGGTTCTTTTTGCCATTGTGAAATTTTACATGGTCAATGGGACATTTGCCAGAAAGCTTAAAAGGACAGCAGTATTTCTGCTTTACACGGTTTTGATCATAGCACCTGCCATCCCGGTTCATGGCAAGACCTGCTTCCCAGGCGGGAACACCGACGGGAAGGAGTTTTGTATCTTTTGTATTGGGTTTGTTAAGCGGGATGATACACTCGCCGCCATAAAGTCTGCTGACCTGATTGTAAATGCTTTTGACATCATATCCTTTGTCAGCGAGGAAGGAACATTCCGAAACAGGCAGGAAGTTATGGGTGTCAGCAAGAATATCCAAAGTGACGGAGGAATCAGCGACTTGGGCGGTGGTAGTCAGTTCAGATATGGGAAGACCGGATATACAGTCCACAAGGACATGGTTTTTGTATCCCCAATAGAATTCAAAGTTTTTTTCGCCAGATTGATTGGATGCGGTATGAACACCGAGTTTACAGTCTTTATCGGCTTTGGGCTGGTTGTCAGGCTTAAACTGATGTGACAGAAAAGATTTCGGGTTATTTTGCGAAGTGTTGGCATGAATTGGAGTTGAGTCCAAACCAATAAAAGAGGTGTCAATAATGCCATTGCTTTCAAGGAACAAAACCTGTGACTTCATGATGCCAGACAAGGCTGTATGGTCAAAGTATTTAAGGAAACGGTCAAAAGTCCAGTAGGGGGGAAGCGGCAGGGAAATATCAAAACCGCAGTAGTGAGCGATGAGAAGGTTGTTGTTCAGGTAATCGACAAGGTCGGGTATCATGGAGAAGCCTTCACACTTCATCACAATAAAAGCACAAATCATGGCATGATTGGAAAATCCTCTGCGTCCGGTTTCAGGGTATTCCCGAACAAAGGACAAATCGAGGTTCAAGAAAAGGGAATCATAAAATTTCGCAACAGGCTGAGAGGTAAAAAGACGAAAGTCTTGGATAATTTCTTGACGGTAGATAATAATCAGCTCCTTTCGGTAAATTGATTTTGACAACTTAATTATACCATTAGGAGCTGGTTGTTACTATAAATTTGGAGTGATAAAAGAGGCTGCCATGCCTCGCAAACCCGCATAAATACTGGATGTGTGGAGTTTTGCTCATGGCTGAAGGAAACATCCAGAAAGAGGTGAGCGTTACAGGGGAGAGCACGCTGGACGCTGCCGTCGTAACACCGCTTTCGGCGCTTTCGGATATCGTTCTGACGGAAACGGAAAAACAGCAGGCGGCAGCCGGGACGGACATAAAGCTCGTCCTTGACGTGAAGGACGCCACCGCATCTGTCAGCGCGGCGGACAAGACGGTCGTGGAAACGGCAGCGCCGTACGTGTGAGTGTGAAGAGTGACGGCGGCAGGAAAACGGGAGGCGCGAAGGATGACGAACCTGACACCGGCGACCATACACCCCTTGCGCTTGGCGCGACCCTTTCTATGATCGCCGGATTGACTTATCTGCTCCTGTACCTTCTGGACCGCAGGGGAGGCATGACGGAGGAGATGAAGAGGGAACTTGTCTTCGCCATCATCGACTGGGCGAAGCAGGGCGGCGGATGCAGAACATACCTTGCACTGGCGGCAATCTTTGTATTGCTGGTGTATTATCACAGTATTGGGAAGAAAATTTGTGCAGGATGGGAAGAGGTTTATGGAGGATAGAAGGTAAACGAAAGAAGTTGCTGTAAACATAAGAAATCACGAAAGGTTTGTAAAACAATAGGGTGTAAAGTAGTAGTATCTTTGTTATAATACAAAGTACGGAACGCAAATAATTAAAAGGTGGATATTCATGGGCGACTTAAAGAATATTAATTCCATGTTAGACGAAATAAAAAAAGTTTTAGCAGATGCGCGCGGACGTACTGCTGTACAAATAAATATGGAATTATTGACAGCTTATTGGAATATCGGGCGGATTATCGTAGAGCATGAGCAGGAAAGTCAGGAAAGAGCCGCTTATGGGAAACAGACTCTACGGCAGCTTTCAAAGGAATTGACAAAAGAATTTGGGAAAGGATTTTCTGTTTCCAACATACAGTTTATGCGTCGTTTTTATCAGAATTACCAAATTCAACAGACAATGTCTGTTAAATTGTCATGGTCGCATTATTGCGAACTGCTTTCGATATCTGATTTAGATAAACGCAGTTTTATATGAACGCCTGTTGCTGACAGAGGGAAAAAATAATCAGGAAACTGTGTTGGCACTTGCCCAAAAAGGAATTGGGACGTGGCTTTATGTTTGTGGGAACACAGCAGCGAATTACGCTTAACAACACTCACTATTATGTGGATGACCGTGTTATAATAGGGACAAGTTAGAGGAACCCAGTAAAATCAAGGGGTT
>CAJURQ010000036.1 GCA_910588955.1 uncultured Lachnospiraceae bacterium | reverse complement strand
CAATTATAGAGGGATTCAGGAAATTAGAAAATCCGCAGGAATATTTGGCGCTTACGGATATAGCGCAGTAAATCGCGGCGGTCCTTGGTATTCAACTTCTGGAGATCGAAGACAACATCGTGAATGGTAACATCTCCCAAATACTTTTCGCGCAAGTTAGTATTACCCAGATACGCTGTATTTGCGCCCAATAAATAATCGGTGCTCACCTTATAATATTCGGCAAGCTTCGTCACCGCCCAAATAGGTATCTCGCGATGACCGTTTTCATAGTTAGAATAAGTCTGTTGCGATATCCCCAGATATTCTGCAATTACTTTTTGCTTAATATCCCTGTCTTCCCGCAATTCTCTTATCAGCATGCGTAGTTCTTTCATTTCCCCAAAAACTCCCTTCCCATAATGATAAATCTAATACCTCCGTTGTTTTTAATAATATCACACAACATACGGTTGTAGATCAAGAACTACAAAAAGAAGAGAAAAGATTTATTATACAACAAATTAGTGTGTCGCATTTAATGAAAACTATGTATTTAGGAATAAATATGTTTCCTCTTATCGCTGACACTGATCTCCTTTCCAATCTGCACTTCAATTACCTGCAGTGCCGTATCAGCAATAATCGTGTGGGGCGTTCCCGCCTTCATGGTAACCACGTCCCCGGCAGTAACCTCTTTTTCCACACCATCTATAATAGTTCGCCCTTTTCCCTCAATCACGGTCCAGACCTCATCGCGCCGTTCATGACTGTGATAGTTCATCTTGTGTCCGGCATTCAGCGTCACTTTGATGGTCATGCTGCCGTCCTCGATATCAATAACGCGAAAGCTCCCCCATGATTTCTCCGCAAACATAATCTGCTGATCGATCTCGTCTACAAAAGGCTTGATATAGCTCGACTGCGTTTTGTCAGAGACAAGGATTCCCTCCGGGCTTGCAGAGACAACCACATCTTTTAACCCCATGCAGAGCACAGGCACATCCAGTTCATTCACCACGTGCACATTGTCGCAGGCGTCATTCATAATCGCCTTGCCAATGGAAGGGCTTTCCATTGCCTCCGTCAGCGTATTCCATGTGCCCATATCTTTCCACATGCCGCCGAAACGCATCACCTCAATCTGCGGCTCATGTTCTACAACCGCATAGTCAAAACTGATTTTCGTGAGCGTGTCGTACTTTTCACGGAGATTCTTGTAATCCCGAAAATCAATCAGTTCATGGGCGCGTTTCAGCACATATCCCAGACGGAAAGCGAATACGCCGCCGTTCCAGAGCGCCCCCTTTTCCATATAAGTTCTGGCGGTATCCTCGTCCGGCTTTTCCTTAAACATGGCTACCCGGCTGACGTTTCCGCCGTCCTCCGGAATGATATATCCGTACTTGGCGCTGGGATAAGTGGGTTCAATGCCCATCAGAACCAGATTGGCGTCGCTTGCCGCCGCCAGCTCTCCAAGTTTTTTCAGGGACTCAAAATAATCCTGCTCCACATAGGGGTCTACCGGGCAGACAACCACAGACTCCTCCTCGGAAACCCGCTGTACGTCATGAAGGTAAGCCGCCGCCAGCGCAATCGCCGGAAAAGTATCCCTACGGCATGGCTCTACGCTGATCCCCACGTCCGTCCCGATCTGGTTGTGGATTGCCGATACTTGGGACTTCGAGGTGGCAATGGTCACGGTTGCGGACGCATCCACCGAAAAAATCTGACGATAGACCCGCTGCACCATGGACTCGTAACTGCCGTCCTCCGTCTTAAAAATCTTGATAAACTGTTTGGAACGCGTGTCATTGGAAAGGGGCCACAGGCGTTTGCCCGAGCCGCCGGATAGAAGGACTATGTTCATTGGAACCTCCGTTTTCATTCGGTTGAAACATACATTATTCATATAAGTGTCTTTATTATATTGATTTTCCAACATATTGTCAATTTTCCTTTATATAAAGAACACCCGCAGGTATATTCTCGCGGGTGTCGCTGCAAAACTTATGATATTTTTCATGAACAGGTAGCAGCAATACTTCTCATCCTCTCCATATCATCTGTCGGAATGTCCTCTCCACCCCAAAAAATCCGCGACAAAATCTCCCATATTTCCTTTAGCTTGTCTTCCTCCTGTTTTACTTGTTCCAGAATATCCATTACACAATCGTAATCCGTTATTATATCTTGCGCATCCTCATAATCGGTAAACGGCAGTTCCGGCAAAGCTGTTATCGAAAGGTCTGCCGTAACAAAAATCTTCTTCAGCAGGGAATACAGCTTATGATGTCTCGGCTCATCGCAGTTACTCACCCGGTCTTCCAGTTGCTTCCCGTATTCGTCCAGCGCATCCACTATAGACGCCCTCCGCGTCCCTTTCATTTTATCCCATATATCTCTATACTTTTCCACACAGTCAATACATTGATTCAAGGTCAAATTATCATCTAAAGAGTAAACTGTCTCCAAACGCGTCAGGAATTGACCAATTCTATTCACATACGCCTCCCTCGCACTCTGGTTGTTTTCTTGTTGAAAAAAACCGAGCGTTTTGCAAATAACTGCTCTAAGCAATATAGATATGTATCTTTCGGCATATGACGAAAATCTGCACAAATAAATCAAGGAATCCCTCTCTTCAAATTTGTGCAGAGAATTCGTTGTAAACAGAATGGGAATCGATTTAATTACCTCCAGAAGCCGTAAATTGGAAATATCGTATGTCTTCAGCATCTGCTCTATAGTATTTGTATACTCCGGGAAAAATCTGTTGCGGAACAAACCATTGCAATATATTTCATTATCAGGCGTCACCTGTTTGCAAACACTATCTTTATACGACCGATTCTGCAGATTCTGAAAGAAGATTCGTTCACCCGAAAAATTCATGGCTATTTGATCTTCTTCAGACAACACCTTGCGCAGCAGCCCGTTCTGTTCGCAATCCAGACAAATGCATTTCCCCTCTTCACACTTTAAACTATCACATTTATCGTTTTCAGTTATACTTTCATCATAAAACATAACATTATACAAAATAAATGTATCATCCTCTATCTTATGTTCGCACATAGTCTGTCAATATCCTTTTATTGCATTATATTTTGCGCCAAAGCTAAAGCCTGCTCCACTTCCTCGCCATTCGTATAAAACCATACATCTTTAAGCAATACAGGTTTATACTGCGTTGTTATATCCGTATTGCAAAACGATTCCAACTCCTTTTCGTCATATTCACCATGCTTGGGAATTTTTTTCACAAAATCTTTTTTCTTATCCGCGGGATCCATATTCTTTTCGGCTGCCTTCCGTTCAATTTCAAGCAGCCCATAAAGAACGGGAAAGTACTTTTCCTGTTTATATTTATAACTTCTCTCCCCCGCCGATAAAAAAGGCAGATAATATTTTTTTTCGCCTTTCCTTTTCTCTCTTGCGACAATCGACCCTCTTCCGTAATCAATAGCCTTTAAAATCTGCGCATAAAACTCGCCTTTATCCCGTTCTTCCGCGGTCGCCTGATTTGAGAGGCATATAAACGGATAATCGCACGGGCATCTCGATCCCGCTTCTTTCTGAGATTCTTTCTCCTTCCAAACGATCTCGTTCCAATCGCTGTTGATAGAAAAAAACTGCTTTACAACGTCCTCCATCTTTGTTTGTCTGAAGGACGGTTCATTAACCCATGATGTAATTGCGTCATACAGTCCTCTCACGCTGCTGTCTGTCTGTATCATCTCGTGTAAATCTACTTTACAATACTCCTCCTCCAGCTTTTCCATAATTTTCGCTATGTCCTGAGCGCTCATTTGATTCAGAATTTGTTGATTCAGTATCTGCTCACCGAAGTTCAATTTTTCTTCCTGCAAATTTTCCAAATCGGGCAAAGCATCCGCATAAGACGTTTCTTCACGGATAAACTGCCGCAAATACAACGAACTTATCACATAAATAATCGTCCGATAGCTTAGTTCCCGACATCTGAAAAACACCTTTTCATAATACGCTTCCTGAATAAAGTCTCTTAAAATCTCTCCATACTTTAGGAGCGAATTGTCGGAAATCGGCTGAAGAGAGACCATAGGCACAAGAGTGCACTGCTCCAAGTCGTCGTACCGATAGGACCGGATACTTTGAAGCATGGCAAACTTCGGTGTCTCCGGAGAAATCCATATAGCGGCGCAAAGCTCTAATTTCTCCTGCTCTGGATCGTTTTTGCTCCAATCTTCCATTTTCTTTATCATGTCTATGACCACCGAATATAACGGCATTTCTTTTTGCAAAGTAATATTAGGAACATACGAGGTATATGGCTGTCCCGCCAAAGACAAAACATCGATAACCATATCGGATATTGCCCGATATTCTCCCAAGTTAACCTGCTTTTTGGTGTTCACATTTTCGCTGCGTTCACTTTTTGGCATCGCTTCCCGGCAAGCAGCAAAAGCACACAAATCCAACCTACTGTCAGCCGTTTGTTCCAGCAGCTCATGTACCTTCTCGTATAATCCAAAGATTGTCCTGCCGTGTCTTATCGTATCATCGCCGATCAATACGCTCGTATATACGCCATTTTCTATGTCTTCGGCATAATAATCTAATGCCCTGTCTGATATAATAATCGGCTTCTTCTTTTGGGCAAACTTCTTTTCATATAACTGCCGAACTCTGCCGCCGTCTTCTTCCCGCACCAGATCAATCAGCGCGCTGAACAGGTTGGAACCTTTTCGCGCAACCAATATCTTTAAAGAATAATCCGCCAGATAAAAGTCCTCCACAAAGGAGAGCAGTTCCCTGTATTGCTTAACCGTAATTCGCGACAAAATCCTCTTCTTTTTTGTAATTGTTTTTCTGTCCATACCCTATACCTCGTAAGTGGAATAGCACTCGTTTTGCTCATTTTCTATGATAAAATTATTCAGCTTTGAATACATCGAGCTTTCCGCTCTTAAAGCGGCTCTTAACATGCATTTTGTCGCTTGTTTTTCTCCATACTCAAAATTAATATTCATGTTGACTGTTAAATCCATCTGCAAATATCCCGGATCCCGTCCCTCTCGCCAAAAAACAAATTCTTCGATACATTTCTCAAAATCACTCTTCCCATCAGGTCGTTTCAAGGTAAACGGATTCAGGCTGTAGTGGAGAGTGTACTCCATATGATCATTTTGCAGCTTTCCCTTAAAGCTCCTCATTTCGTTTTCTTTCCTGCCGGGTGTCGATAACAGAAGCGTAAATACTTTTTTAGGATTAGCATTCGGAAAAGAAATTATTACGGATTCTATTTCCATCTTCTTAACCACAATCCCATTCGTTTCCAACATGGCAGTTTCCAAGATAATCCCCCAATTGCACGAGTGTCTCTCAGCTTCACGCGCGCAAAGATTCTGTTGCGAGGTCAAAGGCCCATTTAAATCCATTCCTTGCTTTCCGTAAAGCTTCATGGAAATAAAGCTAAGTTTCATATTCTTTACATGGAAGTTCGGGCGGTGATATCGCGACTCCAATTCATGCAGCTTCCGTGTCTGCCTCAAAGCCAATATGCCGAACATTATCCCCGGCACCGCACTGATAGCCGCGCCAATCAGCGTTGCCGCCGCCGCAAACCAAACCTCGCCATCGTAGTAATTATCCGCCTTAAGGAGGTGCCCTGTGATCCATGCTTGATAATCGTCATGCCTCCTGTCTATATCCAATAAAAGAAGACCTCCTGCCGTCAATAACAGAACCGCTAACCCAAGCGCTAGCAGAACAACCCACAGGATGCCTGATTTTTTATCCGGAAAATGATTATCATCACCACGAAGCCCTTTTCTTCCTGTCATAAATTTCCTCTGTTTAATGTATGCCACATTACATAACTCAGTACATTGTCCAATCCTCCAACCAAATAATGTAATTCCATTATACCCATCATACTACATGTAGTGGTCTTTTGCAAGTATAAGTTGACATAACAAGAAGGATTCCCCTGAAAAAAGCAGAAAACCACTCTAATAGTAACACAAAGTGTTTTCCAAAACAATCGCTACATCTGGATCATTGATACCATATTTAGGGGCTTTAACGGCTATCGTTTTCTTCTGTTTTACACTGCATAACAATGGCATCCTGAATCTCTGAAGGCGGCTCCGGAAACTTGCTGCTTTTTTGCATCAAGTTAGGCAGCATTTTGAAAAACATATCTCCCACAATAAGAGGATCCATTGACGTGCAAAATCTGCCGGCATTCCATAGATCTCTTAAAATTTTTGCAACTACAACTTTAGTATCATCTGCTTTTACATAATGGCATACTTTAAACGGCAAGCGTGATAAGTTTGATTTCATATTTGCATAATCAAGAACATTTTTTCTTGAATAATTGTTTGTAACCGCATCGTTGATTTCCAACAAATAATTGTTTAGCGCTTCAACATACTGATTTAAATCAAAAATGCCCGCCCTAAAATTATCAATTTGTTTCTGCCATGCACGTCCCGGCGTAGAATCCCAAATATACTTTAATTCATGCGCGGGAAGCTTTGCCAGACCGTAAACATCACAAACAAAATTGCAGTCTAACACTTCTTCATGCGTTAATTCAAGTTTCCATTCCTGTTTGGGGAGTGGCTTTATATTGTTTAAAGGCATACAGTAGTCTAATCTAAGACAATTAGGAACATTATAATCATATGACTTGCGCAAAAGCCCACGTATATACTGATAACGCGAATCCGCCTCCTTAAAGCCGTATTCATCCTCAAGAATCGCCGTCACATCCTTATATGAAAAAGTTTCTTCATCCGACAGTCTGTGTATAAGTTCCTGAACCAATTTTTGATTTTCTGGAAGCACATCTGTTTTTCTATATAATGCTTCGTCCATATAACGTCTGAAATTAGACGTAAACTTATGGGAAACTTCATCAAGATTATACCAATAAATAAATTCATCTGAGCAGATCTCGGCAATCTTCTTTTTATAGTTTTCCCCCGGTAAATCTACTTTTTTCTTTAGTTTTCTTTCAAATAATTGCAATGCCTCTGAAAAGTTACCTTTGTATGTATCTCTGGCGGCAAATCTAATGTGTCCCGTTCTAATAAGCCAATCAAAATCCGCATTTGGGGGCAGATCGTCTGTCATATACTCGTCTCTTTCATCATAATCAACCAATGTTCTAAACGCTTTATTCAAATTTATAGATGTATCACTTATAACAAAGTAAGGTTCAAAGCAAAGAGACGTCATAATGTATGCCCGTAAATATGTGCAAGCCTTACGTCTTGGTATACCCGCACAGGCAATCATTTCATCCTCTGAATTAGTTATTTTATCAAATAATGCATTAGTCTTCATATTCAATATCTCCTTAATTCTCATCCGTCCCTCTGAAAAATACATAAAATTGGCTTATTACAAACTCAGCTTTCCACAAAATAAACCACATCCTCCTTCTTCGCCAAAAGCTTCCCAGGCGCCTTCGGATACCCCAACGCCACAGCCGCCCACACGATATGCTGATCCGGCACCCGGTAACTGTCTAACAATTCCCGGATCTCTGGTTCATCACACAATGTCATAAGCGGGTTTAACCATACCGATCCGATTCCGTATGACTGTGCAGCCTACATCATATTTTCCGCCGCACATGACGCATCCTGCGCTCCATCTTTGTTTCTGCGGTCATTGGATACCAATACCAGCACCTTAGGGTTTTCAAATCCGTAAAAGTGCACCTTCTTTTCAGCAGCTTTCGCACGGGTAATCTCCTTTAGCTGCTCTATCTTTTCCTGAGATTTTAAAACGGTAAAGCGCCATGTCTGCATATTGTGACCCGACGGCGCATAGTATCCCGTTTTCAAAATCATGTCCAGAAGCCGATCATCAATCGGCTGGTCTGTAAAGCTCCGCACACTTCTCCTCGCAAGCAGATTACAGATCACCGGGTTCATCAGATCTACGCTGCTCCGTTCCGCATACATCCTTTGTAATGCCTTGCGATCCAGTTTCTGCATTTTATTCCTTGGCAGTTCGTCCACCTGAATCAACTCCTGCGGCAGCTTATACTTCTCCATACGACCCGCCAAATATTTCAGCAGCGCATCCTCCTCAAGCATTCCATTCTCCGCCACCGCATACAGCACCGGTACTTGTCCCACGATTCCTTCCGGATCATCTACCCCGATGCACGCACATTCCCTGATTCCATCATATTCCTGCGCGATACTCTCCACCTCTACGGGGGACACCTTCTCTCCTCCCACATTGATGATATCATCCGCTCTTCCCAGCATAAAGATAAAGCCGTCCGAATCCACATAG
Source organism: uncultured Lachnospiraceae bacterium (assembly GCA_910588955.1). Classification (GTDB taxonomy): domain Bacteria; phylum Bacillota; class Clostridia; order Lachnospirales; family Lachnospiraceae; genus UBA3282. The sequence goes on along the minus strand of CAJURQ010000036.1, from coordinate 29,511 downwards.
ATCAGATCATTGGTATACAGCCAATCATCACGAATCGTCTCAGCCGTTAGTTCTGGCGCATTCCAATACCCTTCCATCCGCATTTCCCCGCGCAGCAGCATTCTTCCGGCAGTATCCATATCCCGTGCAGCCACCTCATTGCCGTCAGAGTCAACCGCTTTCACCTCTATCCCCTCCAAAGGTTTTCCGATGGAAGCCGCCTTGTCCGGATAGCTAGTAATGTCTAAGAACACAGCGCCACATGTCTCCGTAGAGCCCATGTATTAAACAGTCGTGTGTGCGGCAGAAGGGCAAGCAGCTTTTTCTTCATATCCACGCTCGCCGATCCAGCTCCAAACTCAATATAACGAAACCTTCCTATTATCTCCGCAAACCGCTCCTGCATCTGTCGGTAAATAACCTCTATAGATGCCGGAACACAGACCATCGCCGTGCAATGGTGCTGTTCTATATTTGTCTCTATTTCCTTCGCAAAGGTAAAGCCATTCTGCAGTACAACCGTTGCACCCAAAAACAAGGTCGACCGCAGTACACGCATCCCGAAAGAATGATTCAGGGGGCAGCTCATATACAATCTGCCCCTGCACTTCCGCTGCATCCTCATAAAGCTGTTTCAAGGAAGCAGTCTTAATCTCCTCCGGCTTGGAAACAGCATTCAGCATCACCCTGTGCCCTTTTTCCACACTTTATATTTTCCGCCTTGTTATATGCCGGTATTACTATGTATAACTTATCCGTCCTATTCATCTCTCATATTTCATTTGTATTCAGAAATTGTTTTACTTGCGCGTCGTATCCTCTCTCTTGCCTGCACATTAAGCGCCAATCTGCGATAGCTTTCATACATTCCTATTGCGGCAAAAATAAAAATATATGGCATACCCAAATATCGGTACCTTTCTTGTACTTCAATAAGTAAATGTATCATTATCCATCCAAGCAATATCCATGTTACCAATGCAATACCGGTATTTTGCTTCCTGATTTTCGAAACTGTTATAAAACCCACAATTGCAAATATATAAATTATTTTAATAAATATCCAATCAAACAATTGGTATGACGTGTATATAGAGAAAATTTCCAATTCCTTGCCCAATTCTTCACTCGACACTTCTCCATTATCTTTATCAGAAACAATATTCCCATACCACGCTTCCCAATACCAAGCAAAATATGAACCCTTTTGAAACCATACTATATCTATTTTATCACGCATAAGTGACAAAATGTCTTTGAATGGCTTATCAAATATCCTTTCTTTAATTTGTGTTTCCTGCCATGCCCTCTTTTCTTCTCCCGTCAAGTTGCTCACCGTTGTCGTATCCTCCTGTGACCACATGCCTCGCGTCTCATGATTAAACCCGGTAACTATTTTCCCAAGGTGCAGTGATGGCGACGGATTCTTCGTATTATTCTCTAAAATCCCTCCTGCCTTTAACATCGTAAAGCTCATATTTATTGCTATTACATAGCACAACAATATTAATAAGCAATTTTTAATTCTTAAATAACCAGACTTTTTTACCCCTCCCCCTACAATTCCATAACATAAAATTGCAACTATCGGCACACTTATCGACGGATGAATCAAATCGCTAATCGCCAACGCAACACCCCCTAAAATGCAAAAAATATATTTATGCCGATGCTCTGCTTTTGCTAAGCAAAAAATACTGATTAAAGTAAAAAGTATCGCCCCATGATGATTTGTTGTGATTTGAGTAGAAATTATATTTTCCGGATATATAGCAAACAATATACTGGCTATTATTGCAGACTTTTTATTATAGTCTTCTATCATAAGATAAATGAATATGCATATAAGCACTGTAATAACTATATTCGCAGTTTGGAAACCAATCAGCTTTACAGAAAATAACTTCGCAATGATGCCCATAAAAACTGCCAGCCCACCAAATTTTGCTATATTATATCTGGCTAAAAATTCATGTACAAATGCCTTGTCACCCCCAGCCAAATGAACTCCCGCATCATAATACCATTTAAAATCATTTGTAGGAATATAGTGATTTTGAAACATTACAACGAGCCTAAGAATACTTGCCAAAATAATTAAGAAAAATAGAAAATCTTTTTTTTCCATGCTTACAAGCTTTTTTCTCATTTTGAATAATAATAGAAATATACATATGTATCCCCATACGTACAGCAAAACATACCCCTGTTTTTCCAAATTCTTTAGTGTACTTATTGTTTCTTTTCCTGAGTTTGTCAACGTCAATCCATACACAAAAAATATTACCATAAATAGATAAATAAGCAAATATATAATCTTCGACTTTTCTTTCATATTTTCCTTACCCCTCACAAACAATTGCCAAACGATTCTTCATATTTAATATCTCCACATCCTTCACTTCCCCGCCATATTCCCCATCGAGAGTCCAAGCAAGCCTCTCTTCTGCGTGTACTTCCACCTTGGACGATTTAAAAAAAGTAATATATGCGGCATTATTCAACTTTTCTTTTAATAATGCGGTAATAATTCCGTGCATTTCTGCCAGATTTGACGGCTTTTGTATCAATAAAACCTCAAATTCTCCATCATCTAATGCTATGTTATCTTTTGGTAACAAATTTTTAAAACCGCCCACGGATAGCGTATTTGTTACAAGACCTAACATATAATCACCTTCATACGTTATATTAGCGCCCATAACTTTCATGTGATAGCTCCTAATCTCCGAAAGCTGTTTAATCCCCTCCAATATATACGCCATATGTCCAAGCAAATTTTTTGATTTTTGAGGAGTACTATAGGATGTCTTCGTAAAAATACCAAATGCTGCTACATACAAAAAATATTTACCGCTAAAATTCCCTATATCTATTCTCCTCTCGGTTCCACACAGCGTATTGCGAAGCGCTGCATCCATGTTACTCGGTATCCCTATGCTATACGCATAATCATTCGTAGATCCGGATGGTACATAGGCAATCGTAACATCCAGATTATTTTTCTGGCAAAAGGAGACGAGCAAATTCAGTGTTCCGTCACCGCCACTGCAGACTACCAGATCAAACGCATGCAAATCCAATCCCTGAGCCTCCGCATATTCCACCATCTTGCGGGCAGGACATAGCGTCACCAGACAATTATTCTGATCATAAAAATCTACTATGTCATACAGATTTTTCTTAACCTTTGCAGTTCCCGCAACCGGATTAAATACAAAAAGCACCCTTTTCATTGTATCCCCTTAATTGCTTTTTACAGCAACCCTATTCCATATTTTTACTACCCATTCTCCTCTGAAGATAAATCCTATTATCCATCCCACATATTTATTTCCGAATAACAAAATAACCATTATACTAATCAATGATGCAATCAACAGGTTCAATGGCATTGAATACAAAAAAGGGGTATGCTTTTTAAGATATAATATAACAAATCCATGCATAACGTATATTGGAAATGTTTCTATTTTTCCCAAAAACTTGCAATCAGGTACAAGCAACATAAAAATACCACTCCATATAAAGGCTACCATTAGCATCTCCAATCTAATATACCACATAAGCTCCCCTTGCTGGTATGGGACTGAACCAAAAAGCGCACCAGCGCTCAAATTTTGTTTATACATTATCTGACATATTGTAAATGTCAATATAAATCCTAGCAATATCATTGATTTCCTTTTTCTAATACTCTGCATTACATTATTTATTCCAAACACTCCATGCCCTACATAATAGCCCGTCACAAAAAAAGGAAGAAAAACGAATGTTCTCGATAATGACATATAATAACCAATAGAATTATCAAAACCTATTGCTATGGCTAATGCAATTGTTCCAAACAGCATAACTCCAGCATATGCTTTGCTCTCAGTGGTAATCACCGGGATAAGCAGATAATAGAATATGAGTGACAATAAATACCACAGCAACCAGTACGGGGTACTAAATTGGACACTGAATTCCACATATTCGTCATTGATCACATATGTATTAAACAATTGATACAATATCTGAAACAAAACATATGGATAAATCAATTTAAACATTGTTTTCTTTGACGCATAATTTCGTGGTGCAAGCCATCCGTTTAGGAAAAGGAACATTGGCATATGAAAGGAGTATATAACCTTGTATAGATTGTACCCCCCTCCCACGCTTTCCAGTAAGTGACCAAAAATGACACAAAACATTAAAATAATCTTTATATTTTCAATTTGATAGTTTCGTTTGTGCATCGCACCAGACCTCTCTCTTCGATAGTCAGTGTATTGAAAAACTTCCCACAAGATTGCTGTACACCACAATTCAGCCACCCTTCCATGCCGGATCGCTCAATTTAATAACCACTGTATCATTTATCAATATTACACTACCTTCATGCGGAAATATGCTCATATCTAAATATTCGGACATCTCTATAATTTCATCATATTGTTCCCTTGTACATATACCGTAATATCTCCCCAGATATTGATATATGAAATTGTGCCAACAAGCCTGTGCCCCGCCAAAGTCTTTCCAAATTGTTTTGTGACCTGCACTCACCCACTGTTGACTTTCCGCCAATTTAGGATAACTCTCCGTGTAATTTCCTGATTCCATACTTCCAACAACTAATAATTTTTTGGCTCTGTACCCATATTGACTTGCCTTTTCCTCCATTTGACGTGCAACATTATATGTTGTAACCATATTATGATACATATAAACTTGTCCGCCCAGTTCTAATTGTAACAGCATAATAAAAACAGAAACCAATGCTAAAAGAACTCCTACCTCACATATTTTAGCATAAAATTTCCTTATATCTAGTAGTTGAAACAAAATCACTGCCAAAACATAAATATAATTCATTGTCGGAACCATTAAAACGCCTGTAGTATCAAATATACTTGTTTTAGGTGCCAAAATGCAGATGTTTAAACATATTACAGGATAAAGCAAACACATAATAATGAATATTAGCTTTCTGGCAAATACTATTTGAAACCTTAATAAAACACCCAAAATTAAACATCCTAAAAGAATGAAAAAAAAGATATTAATTTCTCTCCTTAAATAGTATGAATTATTTATCATTGTATCTTCAAAATAATACTGCTTAAAGCTACTATAGCACTGACCTATCTGCTCAAAAATACTGTCTAAATGGATCATTCCCATTTCAGAAAATCCTCGACCTTTTTCGGCATCTATCTTACATAATCCCTGTACTAATTTATTGCTTATAAGATACAGCCCAACACCAACAATACCACTTACAAAACATCTGGCAGCCTTTTTAATGATTTTCTTTCCATCTTGTTTAGGATCAAGCAACATTTTCATTAAAAAGATAAAGCACATAAGAATAGCCAGACTAATATAAGCCTGATAAATTGCTGCCGAAAACATCAAGCATATACTTGCCGCAAAAAACCTCCCTTTTCCTTCTCCAACCATAAACCATACTGCCAAAACTGCCAGTAAATAACTCAGCATATAAAAATCGGAACAATAATAATATGTCAGGGTGCTCCCCACAGTGGGCGATATAATAATCAAAGCTCCTACAATTAATTTCCATCCTAGTAGCTTGATATCAAATATTTTTAAAACAAATATGCAAATAAATGCCAGAACCGCCATACATACTAATGATATAAACGCTGAATTTACTGTATATGCACGAAATTTTTGAAGCACTCCTATCATATATCTACCTAACGATATTTCCCAATCACAACCGTCTTTAAAAACAATTCCTATTGCATCTGGATTAGGCAAAGCTGTTGCTATTTTTGCAAAATAAATCACCCCCCCCCCCAAAAAAAAGAATAGTATCACTGCTGTGTTTTTATTATATCTATTATTTTCATTCACAAACAATCCTTCCCAATTCGATATTATATGCTCCATATACTTCCTCCGAAATCACTTTTTCTAACACTTTAAGCATGCATATCACTTATACATAAATCTATTTCTCCAATAATACTGTAACCACAAGAACTCATTATACATGTTCATACGTTCTTCTGGTATTCCATTACAAAAGTTTCCATCAATAATAAAACGCCAATTTCTGCTCACCACAGGCATTATCTCCATTATCTCAGACATCGCCTGCATATATGCCGGACCTTTCCATGAACACAGTGTAAACATAAGATTCATCAAATAGCATGGCGAAATGGTCGGTCCTTCACCCACAAAGTTGTTATTTAGAATACGTTTCGCCGCATCATTCGCCCAGATTAAATATTCTGTCGTATATTGTATTCTGTTTACCTCCTCTGAATCCTGTGAAAAATCAATCCCCATTTCCTCATAATATGCGTTTCCATCTCCTAGCCACGGCAAATGATCACTGAACATTACAAAAACAACAGGCTCGTCCTCTCCCCTTAGTTTATCAAGGAAATACTTTAACTGCTTATCACTATCCATGATAATATTCATATAATTATTCATGGCAAATTTACATTCCATGCTATACTGATTTCCTGTAAGATATTCTCTTTTTCCCCAATCTCCCACAAGCTCTGTGGTAGAATATGGCCCATGACTTTGTACATTAACATTAAAAGAAAAGTATGGCTGACCAGTGTCTTTATTCTTATTAAAGTCATTATATATCTCTGAATAAAAATACATATCTTCTGGAAAATATGCATTTGTTATATTTTCAAAATCGTTTTCGTAATATCTATAATGTTGGAAACCCAAATAGGGATTAACATTTCTACGGTTGTAAAACCATTGATGATATGGATGGATTCCCTCCACGGTATACCCCTGATCTTTGAGATACCAGACATACGAATTGGAATTTCCTCTAAAATCCCTTACCACATTATAATTCCCCGTAAGAAACTCCCTCTCCGTATGAACTGTCCCTCCTGCAAAAACATTTACATAGAGCTCCCCCGTATAACTTTCCTTCTGTAACTGATGGTACCAATCATATCCGCTGCAATCCAGATTTTCAATATTATACTGTGAAAAATCAACATACGCCTCCCGCATAACTGCGATAACATTCACACGTCTGCTTTCTGGTATATCTGAATCAGCATACTCTGCCAGCCTATTTTTAACTTGTCTCTCATCATATCCCTCAGGCGCAAAATCAATACTTTGAAATGCACTATACAAAAATGGGTACATAAATCCATGCGCAACATATATTTGTGTGGCGCTATTTCTGTTTAACGCCGCATAGTTATCACATTTTGAATATATTTCACTATTTTTATAAATCGGACATAGCGCAAAGGTTATTATACAAACCACTAATCCAAGTACCAACCTCTTCTTCCAATGATTTTTCTGTTCCCTAAAAAACATATAAAACAATATCGTGCCCAAAATTACACATAAGCTGGCCACAATTATTTTCCTATCAATAAAAAGGGAATATGTACCAACCATGTTTGTTGCTTCTCTCGCCAACAACACATCTTCAAACATCAGCGGATCATCCCGAAAAAACAACTTAAAATAATTACAAAGGCTAACTATATATGCAATAACGCTCCCTAAAAAATATGAAATCCAGCTTCTGCCTATAATTGCATATAAAAAAAATATAAGTACAACATTCGGTAAAATATTTAATACGAATATCTCTATATTTTTGATATATCCCAAATACACTAAGTTAGGATATTGTCCTGTTGCAAGCCAAAGCATACTGCTTCCACACAATATACCCATCAGCAACAGCAACAATACTTCTGATAATTCTCCCAGCCACCTCTTCTTCACTTCCATATATATTCCCCTCACCTTTCATAGCATAAATCAAATTATGAATATTCAACTATTATCCATTTATTCTGTAAATTGTCTGTATCCAGCTTAATCATAACCCCTATATTTATATCATCAGGCACTTGTACTTCGTATTGAGAAAACTCCCCGTTTGTATTAAGCGGTGTTGCTATTATTTGCTCATTGGTATCTATACAAACTTTTAAATCCGTGTCCTCATCGCACATGTCTCTCCATTTTCTGCCAATCAGAATTTTAATCCTTTTCCCCGATAAGGAAGCGTCAAATGAAACTTCTCCCACTTCGTTTCCCTCATATACCTTTATTTCTTTCTTTTCTTTCTTCACCGTTACTAAGTAGCAGAACTGATTTGCGCTAATGATGGTTGGCATCTTAACTGTGCGAACAGACTCAATACTATACCCTTGCTTTTCTATTTCATTTGCCAACTGTATCAATGCATTTGGTTTTGAAAGCGAATATGTCTTTCCCCTTCCCGTTATATTTGATAATACAGTTTCACATTGAGCTTTCCCTGCCTCCGTTAATGCGCCACTTTTTCTATTTACGATGGGAACATCGCAATTAATCATTGACATCATACTCCCATTTGTATCAAAAACAATAAATCCTCCAATATCCGCAATAGGTAGATCTACTTTTCCATAGTCGTGAAATAGATGTTTAACATTTTGCACCCAATTCTCCTTATTTGAAAAAGCTTGTGAAGTGACTATATATTTTCCCGTCCATCCAACAGAAAGTATCGTCGGCAGCATAAGAGCACCTATACAGATCACTTTATAATGTCTCTTTAACCCTCTTTTGTCCAACAAAGCCAAAATAATCATTGCCAAAATCACACCCGCAAACCATTCCATAAAAAGCGCATAACGCAAATGACCATTCAGACATGTTAAATATAATATATACACACATATAAATAATCCGCTTGCTTCATATATAATGCTTCTTTTCTTTGTCACAACCGCACTAACAATGCTAGCAACTACCGCAACCAACACAACCAATAGTCTGCCGCAGTACTGTGTATAATCCGCAAAATGTATACTATCTGATTGAAATACCATAAAATATGGCCAAAAAATATATTCTTTTAAAGATGCCGGACCAAATAAGTCCTTCATTCCGGACCACTCATCCACTCCCATCAAGAAAAACCATTCTGATTTAAAAAGACTATTCATATAAGGGAAAACCGGATTCCCCGTCATATTATAACTCATATACACATAAGGAACACAAATGAGCAACCCGCCTACCATTCCGCGCAACCAAATCCACCACCGTATACTTTGATGAAATTTTGTAAAATAAAAGGCAAACAGTAAAAAAACAAATACCGCATTACTCGGCTTAATGCATACACATACGCCCGCCATAAGCCCCAATATGTAAATATCTTCATTTTTCTGTGTATCTACAAAGAAAATTCTTAATATCACTTCCGCCAAAAACGGAATTGCAAGCCAGTCAACGCCATACGTATTTGCAGATATAAGAATCTGTTCAACCAATATGCAAAGCAATGACATAACCGATGCCAATATCCTTTGTCTTTTCCCTGTTTCTTTTCCTGTAATTACAAAGTATGCTTCTTGCAGGAAAATTTTCCCTTGCAGATATATAAGCATTAACGCCAGCGTTCCTAAAATTGTACCTCCTCTATACCCTAACAGCTGCCGAAATATATTATATGTTCTATCCCCTAAGCAAAAAAACAAAGAATTAATGACTCTGGTTGGGAAAAAATGATTCCCTATAATGTCCTGCCCAAAGGAATCCTGCCAGAATACATGATAGTTCAAAGTATCATATGACGTGTCGGGCATAGGCACTCCAATGACAGCAAGCAAAAATAATAAGAACAGAGGAACGCAATCTGCTTTGCTAACCATATGCCAAAGAATTATCCCGCTTTTCTTTAGCATAATTCCAATCAAAACTATTACACTTACAAAAACGATAAATAACGTTGCCAAATAATTTTCTGATTCTTTAATATCGGATAAAACCATTATCCAGTCTATAATGTTAGCCGTCACGAAAAACATTAAGTATATAATCAACTCAAGGGAAATACCCCTCTCCCTAAATTTACATGATTTATTCATCACTACGCCGTCTCCTCTCCACCATGCAACCGCCAACTCTAGCAATCAGATAGACACACCAACATATACCCATTACATAAATTGCATTTGTAATGCGAAATGTCAATATAGATGCCTCTCCCACCACTCCAATAACTAAACTCTGCAACCAAACAATCATTGTTCCATGATATAATTGAGCTAACCACGATAATCCTGTATGTGGTAATGTCCACCGAGGATTTTCTATTTGCGGATACAAAAACTGAACCGCTAAATAATCCGGATTCACAGCATCAAAATAAAGCCCCGGATATTCACCACATCTTAGTGCTTGAAAAATACATATGCAAAAAAACACAATATACAGATTGTTTCCTTTTTACAAAATAACCTTTTGACACAAGTTTTCATCAACTGTTCTCCCCTTATAAAATCGTATTATCAATATTAGTTACAGGCGCTACCCCTTCCCTGTTTTTATGTTTGATCCATTGGATATTCCATTTTCTTTCAAAAAGCTCCTTATTGGCATGAAAAATTTTCATAAAATTCTCATCTTCCAACTTTTTAAAAGACATCCCCTCAAAATGATGTACAAATGCATCTTCCGCAATGACCAATGAATATCCCTGCGCTTTTACCGCCTCCGCGTAATCATCATCCTCAAACATCCCAATCCCATAGCTTTCATCCAGATAACCGCATTCCTCTATGACCTGCCTCTTTATCATTGTACAGAAAAGCGCCAAAACATTGATATTCCTGTATTCTTCACCTAAATGCTTTGTTGTGTAATTGTATGAAAATCTTTCGAGCTCGCTCATACTGTGGTAATCCACTTTGATTTTTGCCTCATTACCAATAGAGTTTGTTACAGGTCCGCACATTCCAAGTGATTGATTACTTTCAAAATGCTTTTCCATAGCAGTCAACCACCCTCTTGTAACTACTGTATCATTATTTAGCAAAACAATATAATCACCATCAGCCGCTTTCATTCCCACATTATTGCCAGCAGCAAATCCGAGGTTCTTTTCGTTTAATATGATCTCGACTCCCGGTATCCTTTCCGCCAGCTCTGACAAATATTCTCTAGTCCCGTCAGACGAACAGTTATCCACCACAATCAGTTCATAATTGGGATAAGCCGTCTTTTCCAATATGCTTTTCATGCAAATTTTATTAATTTCCAGATTATTATAAGTCAGTACAATAATGCTTATCTTCGGAGTGGCACATTTGGAGGCTTCCTTGAATTTCTCATATCGTTCCTGCCAATCGTGCATCCGCGCAAAATCAGCACATTCTTCCGGGCTGCGCAGTGTGTCCTCGTCAGAAAGACATTTTCTCACATAATCCGCAAATGCTTCATCCTCATTAGCCATATAAACATATTCATTTCTATATGGTTCCAGTTCCGGTATCTCTGTTGATACAATCTTTTTTCCCGCGCTGAGATATTCATAAAATTTAACCGGATTTGTTGCTTTAATCAAATCTGTGGATGTATCGAACGGAATAATACATACATCAAAATCTTTCAGATATTTCGGCAATTCATCATATGGCTTTTCTCCCAAAAGCTTAATATTAGAACACTTTCGCAGTTCATTCTCCCCGCATGACACATGCCCCACAAGCACAATATCACATTCCGGAAAATGTTTTGCCAAATAAACCACTTTTGTAATTTGAAACCATTCCGCTATGGCACCATAATACCCTATAACTTTTCTATCGTGTTCCACCTTCCCAAATACAGAATGAAAATGAGAAAACTCCGTTCCATTGCGTATTATCCTTAGATTCTCATTATATTTTTTTGCAATATCATATAAAAATTGGGAACTGGCAATAACCATATCAGATACAGCGAGAAGTTTTTCACAATTTCTCTTTACAAGCGCTTCCGCCGGATTTAGAAATCCCGTATAATCATCCATATAATCTGTAACAACCTTAAATCCGTATTCTGCACGCAAAGTTTCCGCCTGATGAACCCAATTAGGATAATCAACAATTACTACAGCATCTCTAATACAATAACTATCAATAACTTTATTCATTTGCTCACTAAGTTCATATTCATGAGTACACCAATCCGTCAGATGAATGGCTGAATAGACATCGTTATGTATGTTTATAACATAAAGATTCCTTCTTAATTCACAGACTGAAAATTCATTAAAATGATTGGCGTTAAAATAAAATACCCTATGTCCATTTTGTGCATAACGTACAGCAAGCTGCTGCGGACGTTGAAATCTGAAATCAAAATCAATCACGCCCAATATTATGACATCAAAGTTGGTATATTTTTCTCCTAATACAATCCCTAATTCCTTATTAAAGTTGTTTTCTATCACTCTAGCTCTCGCCAGCCACGTATTATCTTCCGCAATCTGCCTTGCCTTTTGACCCGCCAACTCCTTATATTCATTTCCTGTCAATTTATCTAAATAGAATAAAAATTCGTCACGACCATCCACACATGCAATATACTCACATACGTATTTTTCCATCTCCTTCATTTTGGATGTGATCACCGGCAATCCCAACGCACAATACTCATAAAACTTGATCGGCGAAACACAATCCATTGTCTCATTGATTACAAACGGAATCATTGCAACATCAAACAATTTTGCATAGTCAGACAATTCTTCATATTTCTTCAATCCCAATAAATGAATGTTGGGTACATCATCGAACAACGACGTATCGTGGATTACTTTGCCAATAAAGACAAATTCATAATTCGGTCGCGCCATAGCCGCCGTCCTCACCATTTCATAATCCATCCATTCCGCAATATACCCATAATATCCAATAATCTTGTGTCCTGAATTAACAATGTCCACCATATCCTGCGGAACAAAGTTCTCGTGAAGATTTAAAAATTCTTCCGGATTCACACCGTTTGGCAAATAAATGGCATCCTTCCTGCCGAGTATATAATCTTCTAACGGTTTTGCCACATAACTGACTTGATTTGCCCAATCAACAACCTTATGATGCAATTCTAAATAGGAATCATCAAAATACGGAAAAAGATTAAGCTTATCCAGCAAATGATACCAAACTTTTTTATTCTTTATTCTATTTAAAAACGCACTCGAACCAAGCCACGTCAGCAAAACTGTGACTTCCTGATCTTTTATCGCATTCAGGAATTCTTTCTCATGCACTATGATGACATTTTTTTCTACCTCTCTGAATATTCCCTCCAGATTCGGATGTTCACAAAAGAAACATAGCCATCCCAGTTTTGCAAAAGATCGCAAAAGCTGCTGCGGAGTCTGTAGAGGTTCCCAGTATACAACATGCGGATAAACAAGGATTCCTTTATATTCATGTGTCGCCAAAATCTCTTGAATCGCTCTGATTTCTTCAATATCCACATTTCCATCGTCGAGTCTTTCTTCTTCACTCTTAATATGGTTCCCCAACGCAGAATCTGTCGTTCCTATGTCGATCTCATTATCCTGTCCCTTCAGTATTTCCACGATTCTATAAACAGGCTTAAACCGGTTATCCGAATCAGTGCTGTTTCCTTTCAAATAACCGGTGATCCATTTAATATAGTTTTTTCTCTCCTCACCGGATCTATTAAAAAACTGGTGCCTTGTCCGATGCAACATGTGAGAAAACTTGTACAGACCCCAGTTAGTAAGCTCGCTACACATGATCACTGCGGAATTGATTCTGGACTCTAAAGCAACTCTCCTGTTTTCAGAATTTTCAAATCTCAGCTCACTTTCCTCAAGTTTCCTACGCAGCAATGCGTTTTCATCTTCAAGTTTATCGTTTGTTTGCTTCATACTGCTGAGTTCTTTTCCCAGCACTTCCTGCTCACTTTTTAATCCGTCTATGACCCCTTCCAGACTTAATTTGTCATTCTCTAAAACAGCCTTTTCATCCACTAAGACTATTTTCTCTCTTTCTAATACAGCCTTCTCATTCTCCAATGCTGCTTTCTCATTTTCCAATACCGCTTTCTCATTCTCTAATGCTGCTTTCTCATTTTCCAATACCGCTTTCTCATTCTCTAATGCTGCTTTCTCATTCTCCAATGCTGCTCTACTATTTTCTAAATCAGCATTTGTTTGAAGAATCTCTGAATTTCTGCTTTCTAACTCTGCATATTTCTTACCGGCAATCTCATTTATATTTTCTAACGCTTTATATTCGTCAGAATTCACGTGTTCAACTATATCCGAAAGCATAGTGTCTTTAGGGGCTTTGGAATAAATTAATAAAATCTGCTCGGCAATATAATATTTCGAATTGCATTGGCAAGTTTTCGCATATATTAATAAGTTCTCGCCAATGCAACAAGGAATATTGTTAGTATGAAAAATATGCTCATGTTCCTCCGTTGGAAACGCATCCTCTCTATAAGGAAGCAGAATAACTGTATATTTTTTGGAGCGTAAGCAAATATTTTCCAACACTTCCCTAACATCTTTAAAATGTTCCACTGTATTAGACGAAATTACAACATCATACTGCCTTTTACCTTCCGGCTGCATAATATCAGAAACTAAATACATAAATTCAGGATACTTTTTTCTGGCATTTGAAATCGCATTTTCTGAAAAATCTTCACCACATACATCCGTAAGACCAAAGAAATTACTCCATATCGGAACTGCATCTCCGTCTGCACATCCCAAATCACACATAGAATACTTATTTTCCTTTAGTTCATCAACAAACCAATCGGGAATCATATTGCATAAAGTATTCGCAAAAAAAATCGTTTGACCATTCCCTCCACACTCACTCCAGTCCGTCTCAAATCTTTGATTCCAATATTCAACCGAATTTACTTCCATTTCCACTTGCTTTCCTTTCATTTTCTCTGTAACCAATTCTAGCGTTGACACATTATTTTTGTCGGCACATCATAAATTCCAAATATTTTTTTATCCGTATATGACTTAAAATAAACGGCGCCCTCAATATATTCATAGTATGCAATCGTTGTATTTTCCCGATTTTCTAAAGCCACTACTAAATAGTAATCGCCATTTGCTAATCTTGGTTTCAGTTCAAACGATACCGTCTGACCTTTCCCCGCTATCATTTTTATGTGCTCATCATACGTTGTCTTGACTATAAGATCTATCCCCTCTGTATTTTTAAGGGAAATTGCCACCGAAAATTTTTTGACATTGATATCCTCGTCTATATCAAGCATAATTTCTATTATCATCGTATCGTCTGCCGAAAAAGCTTTCTGCTCCTTGCCTGACGCATCGTAAATTTTTGCCCTTTTTACCAAGCCTGTCCGCGATCCCCAATGTGCTATACTTTCAGGAAATAAAGAATTTCCTATCTTCATTTCCTGCTTTTGCGGCTCCTGAGCTTCTTTCATATTTGTTTCAAGCTCTGGATTTTCTATCTCGGTTCCTTTTTCCTCACTCCCAAGCAGCTTATAGTCCGTAAAGTCTGTAATATCATCCAAATACATAAATTCCGTATATTTTGCACTTATAAATGTCGGATCTCCTATATCGACCAGTTTCCCTTTATTTATCCACATTGCCCTATCACAAAAGGTCCTCATCATACTGACATCATGTCCAACATATAAAATTGTTACTCCCTTTTCTTTAAACTCCTTAAATTTATTAAAGCATTTTGCCTGAAACCGCATATCACCTACACTCAGTATCTCATCCACAATCAAAATATCCGGCTCCACATTAATTGCACAGGAGAAAGCCAGTCTTGCAAACATACCACTCGAGTAGGTTTTGACTGGCTGATATACATAATCACCTATTTCCGCAAAGTCAATAATGCTCTGCTTTTTTTCCTCCATCTGTTTTCTTGTAAAGCCCATTAGAGTCCCGTAGAAAAAAATATTTTCAATTCCGGTATATTCCATATTAAATCCTGTTCCCAGCTCAAGCAAAGAAGATATCTTCCCGGAAACCCGAATCTCGCCTGCTGTCGGCTCATATATTCCTGTCAGCATTTTCAAAAGAGTAGATTTTCCGGACCCGTTTCTACCCATTATGCCCAAAATTTCGCCTCTTTCTACTGAAAAGCTCAAATCCGTTATCGCATAAAAATCAGAGTGCAAAACTTTGCCGGAGACGCTTAGCGCCTCCTTCATTTTATCCATGGGCGTATTATACATCCTAAATACCTTGGATATATGATTGACTTCAATTTTATATTCAGCCCTCATCCTTTTATCCTTTCACCGTTACACTGTATCTGCAAAATGCGGTTTCAATTTTGTATAAAAATATATCCCAACTAAAAGAACCACTGCTGTAACGCTCCAAAAATATATCCCTAATTCCGGTCGGTCTGTAAACCATTTCCGCCCCAAAAGAGCATCCCGATAACCCTCTACCAAATAATAGAATGGATTCAATTTTAATATTCTCTGAATGTTTGGCTCAAAAATATCCAAGTCCCATGCTATGGGGGTTCCCCACATTCCTAACAAAAGAATAATACTAATGATCTGGTTTAAGTCCCTAAAAAAAACCATGATGGAAGAACTTAATAATGACATTCCAAACACTAAAATAATAGTCGCCATCATATAATACAAAAGCTGGATAATCCGTATTGTAGGCAAATATCCAAATATTGCACAAATAATAAGGACAATCGCCAGAAAAAAGAGATGGATATAAAAACTGGATAGTATTTTTACCAGCGGCAATATATTAACGTTAAACTTTACCTTCTGTATCAGATAACTATACTCCAGAAGGCTATTACTTGCGAATGAGAAAGCCTCCGAAATAAAAAGCCAGCAAATAATTCCCGTAATAAACCAAAGCACAAAAGGGATCTCTCCCACATCTCCGCTCCGAAAGCCAAATTGAAATACCGCCCAATATACCACTATTGTCATCAGTGGTTGTAAAAACCCCCACACCATGCCAAAATAAGTTCCCGAGAAACGTCTTTGAACATCCTTAGTCGATAAGTCAATTAATAATCTTCTATCCTCATATATATCTTTAAACAACTTTATTGCATTTTTTAGCAGCTTCATTGTATTCCCAGCTTCCACTCTAAAATATGTTTCACAATCCTCTCACTGGCATGTCCATCTCCATATGGATTTACCGCTCGAGCCATTTCCTGATAAGCATTCTGATCCGTCAGCAAGATGACCGCACTTCGATAAATTTCATCTTCATTCACGCCCACTACTTTAACCGTACCTGCTTCCACCGCCTCCGGTCTCTCTGTTTCCGTCCTCAATACCAGCACCGGTACGCCACATGCCGGCGCCTCCTCCTGCAGACCTCCGGAATCCGTCATTACCAGATAACTCTTAGACATGAGATTATGCATATCCTCTACATCCAATGGATGTATCAAGTGCACCCGTTCCAGCTCCCCCAGTATCGCTGTCGCTGTATCCCTCACCGCCGGATTCATGTGTACCGGATACACCACTTCAATGTCCTGATACTCCTCAACCAGCCTTTTCACCGCATGACATATATTTTCTAACGGCTGCCCCAGATTCTCCCGTCGGTGTGCAGTCATAAGGATACATCTCTTACCGTCAAAATCAATCTTTTTTAGATCCTCATCTTTGTAAATATAACCATTTTTTACCGTTGTCTGAAATGCATCAATAACCGTATTTCCAGTCACATAAACATTTTCTGACACATTTTCCTTTGCAAGATTTCTCCTGTTATTTTCTGTTGGCGAGAAATGCAATGTTGCTATCCTTCCGGTCAAAGATCTGTTCATTTCCTCCGGAAAAGGCGAATATTTATCATATGTACGAAGCCCTGCCTCCACATGACCTACTGGTATCTGCTGATAAAAAGCCGCCAGCGCAGCCACAAATGATGTGCTTGTATCACCATGTACCAGTACAATATCCGGTTTTTCCTCCTTTAAAACGATTTCCATCTTTTCCAAGACAGAGGTCGTAATCGTCGTTAAAGTCTGCTTCGGCTGCATAATGTCCAGATTATACTTTACATCTATCCCGAATATATCTATGACCTGCTGAAGCATCTCTCTATGTTGCCCTGTCAGACATACAACACTTTCTATCTCCGGATTCTTTCCTAATTCTTTCACCAGCGGACACATTTTTATAGCTTCCGGTCTGGTGCCAAACACACTCATAACTTTCATAATATATAGTCTTCCTTTCTTAAAACTCAAAACCGACAATGCCTCAGAACAAACATTTTATCACTCCTGTGGATTCAATCTCTCAATCAGCTGACGAATCTTTCGATACCTCTCCTCCCAGCTATTTTCCGCTAAAAATACTTCCTGTTGCTTTTCACTATATTTAGGCGGAAATCCTTGCCGGATCAATCGCTCCATCAAATCACTATATTCTTCCTCGGTTCTGTAAAAATATACAAATTCTCTAAAGTACTCTAATTCTTCATAGTATACACTGATAATACACTTTCCAAATGCAATATATTCATACAATTTAACCGGATCTACTGCTTTTACTATTTCATTGACAATAAAAGGCATTATCATGCAGTCGTATTCTTCCACATGCTCCTGTAGTTTATCATGTTCTACAATACCATCATAAATGATTCCCATATCCTCTTGGCATTCCGTCGTAAGATTTGGTCCAATCAAATGATATTCTAATTCCCTGTACTTTCGAGAACTGGTTTTAATCAAACTAAAATCAAACCACTCGGCGATTGTGCCTATATAACCTATAAGATACCGCTTCTTTTTCTCTTCCTGTTTTACGTCGAAAATCTTTGAGAAACCTGTCCCGTTCCGAATTAAATGAAGCGAATCTTGGCAGAAATCCACCTTTTTCTTCCATAGGTTTTGCGATGTCACAAAGACGATGTCACTCCTCTGCAGCAAAATGTTCTCATCCCGCTGTATCCTTTCTTGCCAGTACGCGTCTCTACACATTTGCTTGTAGTCATCTATACAATCATAAATGAGACCTCCCTTATAATCTTCCGGAATGTATTCAATATCCGTCGGATAGCTGATATAAATATATGCATACTGCTGATAGTTTCTTAGCAGATTTTTTTTATACCAGTCTGCAATTTTACCAATCAGTCTGCTCTTTCTCTGAAAAGGAAAGGTCCACATCCTTAACTTTTGAATCTCTACTGGTTTCCTTTCTGCATTTTTTACAATATGTCGATCCCATATCTTTACCGAATATGCAACCGTAACATCATAATCCCCGTTCAGATATTCCGCAATCACATGTGGTCTCTGGTAAATCCACTCCCAATCAACCCCCATGATATACAACATCTTTTTCTTATTACCCACTTACTCACACCCACATTCTCCGATTCCTTTTCTATGCTTCCATAGTAATCAGTGAAGTTTTAGATTCATTTACGCTAAAAAGGACAATAAAAATATAGCAAACTGTATAAAAAATGTAAAGTCCTCACCCTTCAACCAATTTCATCTTTACCGCCATTTCCTTATTCAACACAAGCACTTCCGCTTTCCATATTTTTCTATACCGAAACAACCTTGACTCCAGTTCCATTTTCGGCCCGGTCAGCCAGCTTTCCTCTGCGCCTGCTATAATAAGTATAAATCTAATTTCGGTCTCTGAATATGTACTTTTGTGAAGCATATCTTCGCCAACGTCTTCACTTTGTCCATTCCGACCTAAAACAGTGGTTGCAAACATATTAATAGAATCAATAAACTTATCCGTCACGTCGGAAAAATATTCTTCATATTTCTTTTTCTTTTCTTCACTGCTGTCCTTATTCTCAATATTTGGACATGATGTTTTTGCTTCCACAAATAAAATCTTGTCTTCTTTTAACAAATAAATAAATTCAACCGTTTTTATTCCTTCTCCTACTTGCTTATATATATCAGAATGCTCTATCCAAAACAATCGTTCCTTTTCCAATCCGCCAAATTACATACCCGATTCTTCTATAACCATTACAGCTTCACCCCTATTTCATCTCTGTATATCTGCAAATAGGTTCTAGTAATAGGGTTATTCTCCAGTAATGTAAACTGATCACAGGTTTCACAGCAAACACCATCTTTATCATCCTTGAAAAAAAATGAATAATACATAACCCTGTCTTCTTCCCCTTTTTTAATTTCAATATACTTTGCAAGGAAATAATTATGGGTTGATAAAAAGATCTGTACACCATTTCTTTGTAACTCTAACAATAGTTCAGCTATTGCCGCAAGATACGCAGGATTGATATTAGCTTCCGGTTCATCCCAGAATAAAACGGATCCCTTTTCTAAAGTCCCATTCTTCGCCAATTGCCACAAAAGACCCATTTTTTTGATCCCCTCTGCTACAAGGTTAAACTCCTGTTTTGAATTTCCTTTCTTTAAGTAAAACTCGTCTTTCGCAGCATCATAAACCACTCCTCCATTTGTCATTTTCTCTATTCTTTTCAACATAGTTGCTCTGGAGTCTGGGTTTTTGCCCATAGCAATATCTATCTTTGCCGAATTAATAATATCAATATACGTATCATCAAACCGCACATTATCCACACTGGTCGCCGCTGCCAGCTTATAGCTATGAGATAATATTTCTTTTGCCGGAATAAAAATACTTGAATTATCTTTAAATATTTTTTCCCACTTTTCTTCTCCTGTTACATCTGCTAAGTTTTTTTTGGTTTTCTTATCAAATGTTACACTAAGCTGCGTCTCTGTCCTATCATTTCCATTAGTCGCACATACTTTTATTTTGGCACTATGATTTCCCTTTTTCCTGTTAACAAGCCTAGCTATCCGAAAATCGTCCGGAAGCATAGTTCGCACAATCTTCTGCCCAAAGTCAGTATCAGCACGGTTCGACCTGCATGCGGAATATAGCACTTTCAGTAAATGTGTTTTCCCGGTTGCGTTTTCTCCAATAAATACATTAATCCCATCGCAAAAATCAATCGCCAATTTTTCAAACACAGTAAAATTTTCAATTCTGATACTTTTTAAATTCATGGAACATCCCCTTATCTGTATCTATGCCTTATACCTCTTTCAAACATATTTAATATTATATCATATTTTGTTGATTTTACAACCAAGCCAGACCATGGTTCATGTTCCTGCGTTCCGCCATACAAACCGCACCTCATATGGCAGTTCATAGTAATTTTGCATCCACACCCTGACATAGTCTCATCCATCCAAACCACCCTAAATGCAGCATATACCCCACCAGCAAATTCAAATACGCCCGCCAATACCGCTTCTCTCTAAAAAACACCATGCGTTCTCTCTGTGCGCGAAGATTTTCCCCCATGAGCTTAACTGTTCTGGATTGGCATGCACGACTGCCCGGTCTAATGCGATACAGATATAGCTCACTCATAGTTAATACAACCCGCGTTGCTCCCGAAACGATCAAATGGCTTGTCAACACATCTTCAAGTTTCCTGCCAACAGGAAACCGTATCATGCCTGTTCCCCCTCCATCAAGTACAAGCTTTCGATACAGCTTATTGCACGCGCTCGTCTCCCACTTTTTGTATTTTCCATGCCATTGACGGAGCATATGTTCAGAAGTCATGCACAGCTCTTTCTCTTTTCCCCGATTTCCTATCCGTTCACGTTGCATGCTGTTACCTACCGATAATAACTCATTTTTAGTGTCCCTCAAACTCTCTGTCGGGCACTTTACATAGGCACAGGCTGCAATATCCGCACGATGTTTCCTTAGCAGCCCGTATAATATCTCTATAAAATTAGGCAGCACCACATCATCAGAATCCATAAACGCCACATATTCCCCTTTCATAAGGTCAAGTCCTGCATTTCTGGCGGCTGATGGTCCCTGATTCTCCTGATGCACCACCCGTACCCTATTGTCGCGGTCAGCATATTGATCGCATATTTCCCCCGAACCATCGGTGCTGCCGTCATCCACTAAAAGAATCTCCAGATTTGTGTAAGTCTGGTCTAACAGTGATTCCACACACTCGCCTATATAGTCTTTTACCTGATACACCGGCACGATAATTGAAATCAACGGCATTTTCTGTGTTTTCGTTGTTCCCTGCTGCTCTGCTTTCTTTTCCATAACTGATGCGTCCTGACTCGCCATATTCCACAAACAATAATCTATAGCGCTGCGTTTGATGTTACTATAGCAAAATGTATAAAAAGTGTAAAGCTTTCGCCGATTAAAGGATTCTCCCAAAACGATTATTGCGGAAATTGCATAGATTGCCATTTCATGCTATGATAAATCTGCTCAAAACAATGTAATTCCATGATTCAGGAGGTCTTATCCGCTTATGACCACAAATTCCAAATTAAGCATCATCATCCCCGTTTACAATGGAGAGAGACATATTGCGCATACCGTCCGCAATCTTTTACAATCTTCCTATCAAAATCTGGAACTTCTTTTGATCGACGACGGATCCACCGACGAATCATTAGCGCTCTGCCAAAAGCTGGCGGAGACAGACCCGCGCATACGGGTGTACCATAAAGAAAACGGCGGTATCGGCGATGCGAGAAATTTTGGTCTTGAGCATGCTTCCGGCGACTATATCGGTTTTTGTGATCAGGACGATGAGATCTCCGACGAAATGTACCAAAAAATGATGACAAGAATCGCTGTAGATGGGAGTCAAGCGGCTGTCTGCGGCTCATATCGGCAGAAGAAAAACGGCGGAAAAGTTATTTATGAGCAATATACCGATTATGTATTCGACACGCCACTAATTACAGAGAAATTGCTTCTTCCCATGCTCTTTCGAGGATTTGCCGCACATTCCAACGATGAAGTCAGTATCTGTATGAGCATCTGGAAGTGCATTATCTCAAAACAGCTTATAGATGATAACAAAATGAAATTCCATACATTTGTTACCCATGAAGACGATTTCATTATGCTTCTTCAGCTTTTTTTGTATGCAGAAAAGATATCTACCCTGTCAGATATTTTATATTATTGGAACACCAATTCCGAATCGGAAACCTATCGCAGCGCGGCAAAATATCGTCCGGATCTGGAGAGCAAACAGCGCCTCCTGCTATCCTTTGTGAGCAAACAACTCGCCGACAACAACATCCCACACACTGTTCTTAATGAATATCTTTATGTCCAGCAATGTCGAAACGCATTGCAGCAACTGGATAATCTCGCAGCATTGCGGCGCCGCAAAACCGTCCGCGAGATAAGGGAACTCCGCACTTGTGAGAGCATTTCTCACATTCAATCATCCGCAACCGTTGTCGCGCCTCATAAGGGCTTTGTACGAAACACTGTTATCATATGGCTGCTTCGCCGGAAACATATCGTCTCCGCCTATTTTCTGAATCAGCTCATCAATGTTATCCGCTTTTTTGTTGAAAAATATCAGATCACGGAAAAGTTGGAACGGCGCATGAAGAGACGGAACAAATAACCAAACTATCTATTTTTCCCGCATAAACCCCTCCACAACTTCCCCCATCCTCTCCCACGAGAAGCGATACGCCTCCTTCTCGATATTCTCCTGCATTTTCTGCGCCTGTCCCTCTTGAAAGAAACTGATCACCGCTTCTGCAAACGCGTTCGGGTTCTCCGGTTCCACAATATATCCGGTTTTTCCATCCTCCACTACATCCGGCAATCCACCCACGTTAGTTACAACCACAGGCTTCGTAAATCCGTACGCAATCTGTACGATCCCACTCTGAGTCGCGGAAGTATAGGGAAGCGCCACCAAATCCGCGGCAGCAAAATACTTTTCAACCTCACGGTCCGGCGTAAACGCATCCTGCACCCGCACACGATCCTCTATTTCCAAATCGCGGATCAGCCTCAGATAATCGTCTTTATCAGAACCAAACTCGCCGACAACCCATAGCCGCACCGCGTCGTCCTCGCGGCAGATTTGCGGCATAGCGCGCAGCAAATATTTCAGTCCTTTATACTCCCTCACGTAACCAAAAAACAGCAGGATTCTCTCCTCCCGCCCGATATGGAGCTTCTCCCGTGCCCGTTCTCTGCTCATGCCCTCAAACCGAAAAGCAAGATAAGTCGGATGCGGCGTCACCACATAATCCGGATCCGGCTTAATCTTCTTCAGCTCTTTTGCCTCTTCCGCCGCATGTACGATAAAATGGCTGCCGCCGCCAAGCGCCAGCTTGGTAAGCATCTTATCCAGCGGAAACCGCTCGTGAGGGAACACGTTGTGGCAGACGAAAGCAACGTTCTGTCTGCCCATAAAATGCGTCAGTAGAAAATAGCAGGGCGCAAAATAGGGGTGCCACCACTGGATCACCACCAAATCCGGCTGTGTACGCCGGATGTAGCGCGCCGTCCTCACAATGTTAAAAGGATTTGCCGTATGGATCATATACTTTGTGCCATCTATCTTGAAGCTGTCATTGCTGTAGTCTCGCTGTTCCTTATGAAACAGGAATTTGGGGTATTGCATTTTATAGGAGATCATTTCTACGTCGTGTCGTTTCGATAGCTCCCGGCACATGAGTCCCGTGTAATGGGAGATCCCGCTCCTGTATGGATATACCGGTCCGATTAGGATAATCTTTTTGCGCATAATTACACTACGTTCTCCATATCTAATGATATATTCTGCATATCCGGATACAAATTACCCCGTTTTGCCCCTGTCATCATCAATTCTTTTGCAACCCTCTCGGGATCAACAATGCAGATCTGATATAGATTGGGAATACATTCCCGCATATATTCCATACCAAAAGACGGATATTTTCCCGTCTTCGTCTTAATGGTATTCATAGCTGTATCCGGCACGTAGTATGGAAACACCGTAAATACGCCTTTCTGCATTCTTATTCTCTGACTGTGGTACGGATGTATGACTGCTAGCGGCGGTAATTTCCCCAATTCCACCGGAACGCCATCGGAGTAATACCTGAGCAAAAGATAGAAAAAAGGATTAATTTCAAAATTTTCCACCGCCTCTATCTCTCTTCCCTTATATGCCTCCCTCTCCATCTCCAGTGCAGAAAGCCCGATGATCCTGTTTATGTTTTGCTCGTTCTTCCCCTTGATATCATAATATGTGCCCTTTTCTTCTTCTTTCTGCAATTCACGAATAATTTCCGTGACAAGACGTCGTTTCTCTCCCAAATTCTTTTTTAAGCCGTTTTCCTTTAATGGTATAGCTTTATCCACCAATTCGGCATGGGCTGTGAACGATCGATAAACTTCCTCGTTTAACATATCCGGGCGCAGTATCCAGATAACCGGTTCCGCTATTTTACAACGCCTTATTATCTCTTCATCCTTTACGGGATGAATGAACGACTCAAGCGCAAACTCCAAAGCCACCGTAAGCGACTCGCTCCAGTCCATTAATCTTGTTTTAGTAAAAAAATGCTGCATCACTTCCTGCCATTCTATGACATATTGTGGCATTTTATAATCAACATTATCAAAGTTCCTCGCCATGAAGCTCTGGAAGCGGTACTCCTCCCGCAGATGATCATTACTGTACGTCAGATTCTCATTATATTGATAGTCTGCTCCTCTGAAAATATTGGGATCAAGATTATACGAGGCAACCGCATGTCCGCGAAACCAAAATATAGATCTGCCCGAATCTTCTGTTTCTTTTATCTTTTTATCTATTTCGTATATATGATGGTATATCTCTTCCAAGCTTTCCGCGTACCGTCTCTCCATCCTTTATCTCCTTGTATATTCCTGTCATACTTTTTTATTTTCTGAATCAATCGTGTTCACTACCCTGAAACGATTGTAGTAATAATAATTTTGTATAAAATCAATTGTGTTTTCCAGTTTCTTGTCTGGCGTTTTTTCAAATACTTGTCTAGGATCGTTATAAAAATTTCCAACATCACGCTTGGGATCGGTTAAAAATTTATTATTTCTCTCCCAAATACAATTACTCCCTCCTCCGGTGGCGATCTGCCGTATTTCCAGCATATGATAAAATAATTTCCCTGACACGCTGATTTTACCGTCTTTCACAATATTTATAATACCTTTGCAAAAGCAGGCGAGCCGCCATAAGTTGTACTTAACATCATCGCAATACATCGCCACCTCTTTATATTCATCCCACTCCTTCCTTACCTCCTCATTTGTAATTCCCTCATCGCCATGCAATAAAATATCCAGCAGCAACACCTTGTTAATTTCATCTTCATATTTCTCTAAATACTTATACATTTGCGAGTTAATCTTCGTTAGCAGTTCTCTCAAAGACTGCCGTCTGGCTTCGTTTATTTCACGGTCAGCTCCTTCCAGATTAAGCTTATCCGATTCTGAAAGTTTTTTTGAAATATGTTTTATCACATATTCGCAGTAAACCTGCGCCTCCTCAATTAGCGCTCCCGCATCTATCTCCAGCTGTTCCTCCTCTTCCCGCTCCTGATATTCCTCCGGTTTCACAAGCAAAGCAGCAGCAACGGTACGCCAACGCTCATAATTGATATCCTCATACTCATATTCTCTATTATAAAGCTTCGCATCACTAGCCGTCTGTAAAACCAGTCTGCAGTATCCAAAGCCGGTGAACTGTAATGATGTTGCCATTACAATATCCGCATAAGCTTCCAGATAGATTGTCTTCTTTATCTCTTTATGCTCCATAATCTGTAAATAATCCACATTTCGGGCAATTTTCATCATTTCTTGGACAAAAACATCAGATTTCCTACGTAAAAGCCCTAAATTTCTCATAACACGCATAGAAACCGTATCAATTATTGTGTCATTTTCTACAATTTCTTTCTTATAATTCTCTTTAAAAAGTTTAAATACTGCCTCGAAATATTCCTTCACATCACCTTCATTCCCATCCGGAACTTTTGATTTGCTTTTTATAATTCGGTATACCGTGGTAACCTGTTCATAGTATTCCCGTACAGCCACCCTCTCTTCATCCACTGCATTTGCAAACTGTGTCCGTTTTTTCTCCATAAGTACACTTTTATTCATATCGTTAAGGCATATCCGAAAGTCTCGGGCTCTATCTCCCAATGCAGCCTCTAATTTTTCATAATACCGCTCTAACAGTTTGCTCGCCAACTCCTGCTTTTCTGCCCGGCTTGCCTTGTTATCCCATACTTTTAAAATTAAGCATAGATTCCCTTGATCCAGCATCTGCTCTTTTCTATAAGCATCCAGCCAGTATTCAAACGCCTGCTTTTTGAGAAGCTCTTCCTCCTCCATGCGAACCGTAGTATTATATCCTGCACGAAGAGGAAACATGGCTTTCAACCATTTTTCTATTGTGAAAATTACCGTTTCAAAACTAAAATTTTCAAATTTATCAGAATCAAACACATTCTTCTTTGCAACTTCTACCATACAAGTAACTAAATATTTTTCAGCCTTGCCATCTGCATCATAAAAATTGCCATTCGACAATTTATTTAATGGTTCGCGCATCGCTACTTTAAGTACATACGATAAAATATAATCCGTTACAAATCTATTTCTGTTTTCTCTATTTGTAATCCTCAAATGATGCGACGTCTCATGAATAATCCACGGCAAAAGATCATATAGACGGGCAAAATATTCAAAAGACGGTACCGTACATATAATTTCACGCTCGGGTATCTTTGCATAAGGCTTTTTTACTATAAATGGCGCACTGATCGACACTTTTTCTTTTGATAGATCGGGGTATATGAGTGGATAAATTCTGGAGTCATCCTCCTCCATTCCTTCTGACTGCAATGCCACCATTGCATCTGTAATATATAATTCCATCGCTTCTCTATATGCCACCATCTCTTTTTCTGCATCAATCTGCGTCTGTATTTCATAGCTAGGTGACTGGTAAGTCTGATAATTTACATGTTGAACAAGTGTCGTATAGCGATTGATTGCATTCAGATTGTCCCTCCAATCACCCAGAATTGTACCTCTATACCCTTTTTTATCAGACTCATTCCTAGCTCCGGCATCCACCCATTTTTTATAGTTTTTCATCATCTCCCGGATACACCGGCAAAGAACATCCATGTCCTTATGAAATACCCGCCAGTTAATATAAGATTCCTTGTCCATGCCCGCAGATGAAAAAGATTTGTAAATCTCAATCATTCCTCTGATGAGGTCCTGAAACGCAAAATGTTCTTCCTGAAAAAATTTCTTATAACTGTCCACTTCCTTTATATTCTGAAGCAATTTATTGTTTAAATCGAATACCCTATCTTTTACATTGTCCTCTTCTTCTTTCTTTTTCCACGCTTTATCCGCTATTAACTCATCAGATAATATGCTTGCGTCCGTCACTAAGTCCGAGCCTAGCCCGATCAATATCCGTTCATTTATGTTTCTTGCAATCGATTTTCTAAGAATAATTTCCAGCTTATCCTTATTTCTATCGCTCTTCTCTCTTCCCAGTTTACGCTCGCACAAAAAAGGATAAAGAGAAGCAAATTCCTGCATGCCAATCGTCAAAAGATACTCGTACCGCCCAAACAGCCCCTCAACTGTTGCTTGCTTACTTTTGATATAGTTCTGCAATTCTCCACGGATTGACTCATCCGCCGAAAATCTCAATGCAATCTTTTCGGAATTTCTTTTCACAATATCTGCGCTTAAAGTTACATATCCATCCCCTTCCACATACTTACACTCTATTCCCACATTTGTAAAAGTCAGCATCTTATATTTTGCATCCGGATCATTTTGTGTTCCGTTCAATCTTATCGCAACATCATATATTAATTTAATCAAATTTGTCCGAATCACCAGACAAAAATCCCCTGTCGTCGAACTGCGAAACAATACTCTTTGCATCTTGATTTCTTCATCTAACGGCTTGCAGTCATCCGCAATCGCTAAAATCCAATCCTCACGCTCCTTCAAAAAGACGTCAATGTCTAAATCTACGCTTTCCTGCCAATCATTCACTATATAATTATCCTTACATAAACTAATCTGAATAATCCCCAGAAACGGGGTCTCTGAAAGGGTTGTACCCTCACTTTGAACTGAAAAGAAATCAGAATCCCTCTGTTCATCCTCAGGCTTACAATATAGGCTCAATGTTTTATATGCAACCTTGTAATCTACATTATTCTCTATTTCCCCTTCAAATACATTTACAATCGAAAGATAATTTACATATTTCTTGTCTTTTCCAGTCAGCTTCCTACAATTCAGCACATCAAAATAGTCGAAAAGGAGAAAATTGCATGGCATAAGTTTCTCTGTCCCGCTCTCCCTCGTTTTTTCATCTGTAATTCCATTGTTACGTATTAATTCAAGGATGTACGTGGAATACTTTTCCATGCTTAAAATTCCCCCCAATATCATATTATTTTTTATATGAAAAAAGCGTGGTAAAATACACACGCACATTTTCACAGCTCAAGTTCTATCTGTCTAGGATATTTAAGACACTCAACTAGTTCTCTCTCTATCTCCATTTTTTCTAGCTCTGTTTTTTCCGGTCTCTCTGGCTCAAGTGGTTTCACTTTTGTTACCGCCAAGAATGTATCGACTCTCGGCGGGCAGCATGTCGGTTCATCTATCATTTCTTATCTCCTTCGCATCTCGTTTTAATTTGGATCGGTTACCACCCATGAAAACTAAAACCGTTTATAGTTTATCATACATTTAGTGAGCAGTCAATCAATATTTATTATAAATTATTTATCTGTGAATTATAATTTTAAATTCTACCCATACACCTCTTATGTAGAACTTAGT
>CAJURQ010000035.1 GCA_910588955.1 uncultured Lachnospiraceae bacterium | reverse complement strand
TGCCTCACAGTTTTAATCTGACGGAAGCATCCCCTTTTAATCTGCCGGACAACACCATGCTTGCCAAAGTCGAGCAGAAAAGAAAGCGGAGCAACGTATTAGACAAGACTTTCTACTGCTGTACCAAGTACCGTAAGTTTGGAAAAGACGGGTGTTCATCACACAACATTGAAGCGAGGACGGTACACGAAGTTGTGCTTGCGGATATTCAGAAACACGCAGGACAGGCACTGACGGACAGGAAAGCAATGGTAACGGAAATTGCGGAGCGTCTTAATCTCCAACTGTCAGCGGACAAGGAACAGCAGAAAAAGGAACTAAGGCAATGTAAACAGCGAGTGTCGGAAATAGAAAACCTGTATGCCAAACTGTACGAGGATTTGACAAGGGAACTGATAACGGAAAAGCGTTTCCAAATGTTGTCGGCAAGGTATGACAGCGAGCAGGAAGAACTGACAGCCAAGATAAAGTGTACCGCGGCGAACAGCCCGGATTCACAGCCCGGCTCAGCGGAAAGCACAGCCATCGGACAGCCAAAGGCACACCAATACAACAGGCGGATGTAAAACTCGGAAACGGCACGGTCATCGTGACCGTGGTATGCGAGGAAGAAAAATGCACCGCGGCAGTGGCGGACACCGAAGCGGTCGTAAAGGCAGTACTGACGCCCGACCAGCAGGAACTTGTAAACGGCGGCGAGACCATAGAGATTCGGATAGACGTGACCGATATCTCCGAGAAAGTCCCCGCACAGGACAGGGAAGTGATCGAGAGCGGTATTGAGGCGTACAGCGAAGAAGTACCCGGACTCGTACTCGGTATGTACGTTGACATCTCCATGTTTATTAAAATAGGAGCCGGTGACTGGAACGCCATCAACGCAACGGATGAACCCATAGAGGTAGTGATCAACATCCCGGAGAAACTGTTAAGTGACGGCAGGGAGTATTACATTATCCGTGCCCATAACGGCGAATATACCTTTATGAACGATATAGACGATACGCCAGACACTATCACCATTAGCACGGAACTGTTTTCCAGCTACGCCATCGCCTACGTGGAGACGGGCGGCACGGACACAGACGCCAAGTGCGGACTCTGCCATATCTGCCCGACCTTCCTTGGGATATGTTACTTTATCTGGCTGGCATTTAACTTAGCGGTCATAGCGATCGTGATATTTGTGATACTTAGGTGCAGGAAGAAAGAGGAGGAGAAGGAAGGACAGAGATAAGAACTAAAAAATGGGGATGCCGAAACATCCCCATTTCTTAAACTGCCACTTGAAAACAAAAAGTGGATAGTTTATAATCAGTATAGAAGGTAACGGAGATTTTGGACGTCCCCATTACCCCAGACGGAAACTTATGCAACAGGATTTACAAGCTACACAGGCTATCCCCTATTTGCGGTAGAGGATAGCCATTTTTCTGTCTATTTACGGTTGTTGTGATTATCTATGTAAGCTAAAGCGGCAAATACCACTAAGAGCAATGTCAAAATTTCTAACGTGTCCATAGAACCCCCTTTCCGTTTCCGAAAAGGGCAACCGAGGAACTATCCCCATACTGTCTATACTGACTAAGACAACTATAGCACAGTATGCCGGATATTGCCACATGGTTATCGCTATTTTCTTACAATAAAATATGGAAATTTCATTTCTTTCTTAAAATTCCCTATTGCAAATATCATATACAGAAGGTGTAAAATCATTACAGGTCTCAGCCTGCCTGTGCTTATGCTGTATCTTGCAGGAAACAAATGACGGGTACTGCTGGTGTATGATTGCCAGTAGTGGTCTGTGTTTTTGGACTGCAGCGTGACACAGTAACAGCCGGCGTCTATGATGTAGAAATAAGCGCGGTCGATGTTTTTCAGTTCTTCGGCAGTAAACATGGCTTTAACCAGACTAGAATACAGAAAGAAAATTTATTGCCGAGACAGACGATCACGAACATTAGGGCGGGAAAGAACATAACGCTGGAGACGTTAAATAAAATCTGCGTGATGTGCGGACTGCAGCCGGGTGACATCATTGAAGTGGTCCCGACAGACGAGGAAAAAATAAAATACAGGATATAATAAAAAATCCGATGCTCCCAAGATGGAATACATCGGATTTTATTATGTTACATATCTTCCGGCAGAAGCTCGATCATAAGCTGCATCTGATAGTCTTTGTCCGTAGCAGCACGTTTTAAGTCATCAAACCTGTTCAGATTGATCAGAATAGAGTTGAGAGTATTGATGCGGGTTTCGCCTTCGATTCTACCTTCATTACGTTCTTCTTTTGCAATCTTTTCCATGATTTCACACATAACCTGTTGTCCCTCCTCTGTCGTTTTATACCGCGCTTACTGCCGGAGGTGACGGGAAATTTGCTGCTGTATGCAGCATCGTCAACAAATACTTCCATCAGCTCGGATACTTCGGAGCCGTCCTTTACTTTGGTATTGACGTAAACTTCTTCAAATCCATTATCGACAACTTTCCCTGTTTCCCTTATGACACGGTCTACATGGTATAGGCAGCGGTTCCCGTTAAAGATGTCAAAGCGGGAGATAAATACCACGCAGACATCGGGGACATTCTCAAACTTCACACCGGGATCGGTGAGGTTGGTCGTAAGGATCGCGCCATTGTAGCGGACGCGGCGCTGGTGGTCGGTGTCATTCGCTTTTTGGACTTCGATGTCGATTTTCCGCCCGTCCCCAAGGACACATTTCGCGTCAAGGATCACGGAGCGTCCCTGTGGATTCGTCCCGGCATATTGGGGCGTGGACTCCAATACCGTAAGTACCGGATCTGACAGGATCACCCGCAGAATCTCTTCACAGAAATCTTTATCCTCAGCCATCGTGCGGAACATCAGGTCGTCAATGGGATTGAGTTTTTTCGCTTCTTCGCGTATTTTTGCTTTATTGCTCATGCCTGTTCCTTTGTCTGTATTCACAGCAAAAAACTCCTGCTGTTATCTTTAGTATACCATTTTTCAAAAGATACTCAATATAAAAATTTGTGCCGATGACGGATCAGCGTGACGGCTCTTTCCTGCGTTTCTGACTGGAAATGTCAGCCTGTTCTGCGGACAGATACTGCTCCGGTTTCTCCTGTTCACGCTCCATCTGTCTGACCTCTTTTTCGGCAGACTGGCAAGCCTGCAGCAGTTCCTTTTTCTGCTGTTCCATCTTTGAAAAGTCAGCCCGCAGCTTATCAAGGTCAAGCGTCCGGGGATCGATCTTTGTCCGGCGAAGCATTTCTTTTGCACCGTCATAGAGTATCAGCTGTGTCTCGTGTCTGCGGAAATATTCATCGGAATTTTTGGATTTTCTATAAGCGGTATTGTAAGCCCGGTTTGCTTTGTACTGCTGTGCATATTTGATGATTTCAGCCGTGCTTTTCATCCTGCGCTCCAGTGCATTTCGTCTCTCACGGGATTCTTTTGACAGGGCGGATTGTTCCGCGATTCTTTGTTCCAGATCGGCAATGGAACTTACTTTACTGTATGCGCTGGCGGCTGTCTTTAGGTTCTCGATCTCAGCCCAGCGCCTTAAGCCTGCGCTTTCCTTAAATTTTTCCTGTGAAGTGTCGATCAGACGCTTCGGCGTATAAATGCCGGACAGGGTTTTGACCCGGCTCCGCACCCTTTCCGCGATCCGCTCGCTGATACGTTCCTTCCCGTGTGCGGGACCGTTGCGCTGATCGGGGATGAAAAACTTGCCGCCGCGCTTTTGGAAATGCAGGACACAAAGAGGGAGATCGTCTTAAGGAATACCGCATTTGGATATTCCCTGTATGAGAATTATGGGTAAAGACTTAAACGGCAAGGAATTAGGCAGGGGATTGACCCAAAGACCAGACGGAAGATACATGGGCAGGGCGCAGGTGGAAGGAAAGTCGATTGTTCTGTATAACTGGAAGCTGAAAGAACTGAAAAGGAATCTCGCTATGGCTATTGATGAAGCCAGACAGAGTAATTTGATGCCCGATATGGACGGCAGAAAGATTACCCTGAGTGAATGGTTTGAGGAATGGTATTCAAAGTACAAGGCGCCTACGTTGAAAAATGGAGCATCACCTTCATACAAACGGAGATTTTTCTGGCAAATTCATCTATGTGAAGCGGACGCTGTCTTATGACTATGCAGATGGGAAAAAGACGCTGCGGTTGACTTCCCCAAAGACAGAAAACTCTGTCAGAAAAATCCCGTTCTTTGGGGAAACACAGAGCATCCTTGAAAAACAGATGGAAAAAATCAGAGCAAGGCGGGAGAAGCTGGGTGAACGCTGGCGGCAGCCGGAGGAGTTTGGAAATTTAGTATTCCTGACATCCAGAGGAACACCGATTGGGCGTTACGCGGTTGAAAGCGATATGAGGTGCATAACGGGACAGCTCAATGATATGTACCGCACGGAGGCGCTGTATGGGACTATGGCACCGAAAACCTTTGAACGGATTCATCCACACGCTTTACGTCATACCTTTGCAACCAGATGTTTTGAAAAGGGAATGACACCAAGGACGGTGCAGGAGATCATGGGACACGCGAACTACAACACAACGGTTTCTTATACGCATGTCTTAGACGACATTAAGCTGCGTGAAGCCTTAAGTATAGGGGATTTTCTGCAGAACAACAATAATAAGGAAGAAACTGGGTATGAGGCTTTGATGGGGATTATATAGTAGAAGCCTTCTACTCAAGAAATTGTGTAACCGGAGCATCGTAAGAGATGCGTGAGGGTTGACTTGAAAAAGCAGAGAAAGCTGAAAACCCGCATGTTTTCGGCGGTATTGGGGTTCTTTAGGCTGAAATACTTCGCAGAGCAGATTGCGGAAAAGTAGGAATTTCGCAAAGCAGATGGGGATGTAAGTTTCGACATCATCATTTATAAAAGAAATGGGAGAGCTCCGGCGGAAGCCGGGGCTCTTTTTATGGAAAAACATTGACACTCCAATAATACGGGTATATAATTTTTTTTGAAAATAGGCGACAATACATAGCCGAATTTTATTAAAAACATGCCGGGAAACAATGTGACACAGACGCGTGTCGTATCAGTCGGGGAGGCAGGGATGGCGAATGAACAGGTGATTCCGGAGGAGCAGATGATTCTGTCAATTCAGGAATTGAAGGAAATGGGTTTTACCCATTATAAGATCAACCAGCTGGTTGACGAAGGGCATTTGCGAAAACTGAATAAAAAATATTATGAGAATCTTTGCTATCGAGGGAAAAAATTCCCTTTCTATTATATTGAGGCATATACCCCCGAAGGGGTGGTATGTCTGCGGAGTGCGGCGGCATATTACCATCTGACGGACTGTGGTCCGGGAGAGGTTGATGTGGCAATTCCCAGAAAAGCAAGAGTTTCCACGATGCCGGAATATCCGTCGATCGCGGTGTCCTATTTTGCACAGAAGCGCTATGAGACAGGACTTGAGACGGTCTGCGAGGGAAGCAATTCCTTTCGCATCTATGACAGGGAAAAGACGGTATTAGACGTTATCTCCTTTCAGGATAAAGTCGGCATGGAGGAAGCGGGCAGCATTGTGTCGGCTTATCTGAAGCGGGAGGACAGGAATATGGACAGGCTGATGCGGTATGCACAGATGTTAAAGTGCACCGACATTATGCAGTCCTATCTGGATGTGTACGGAGAGAAGGAGAGGGGGCAGACGGTCGTGGAGTTGGTGGATGTGTGCAGGCAGTACGGTGAGGGTGCGGGCAGGGTGGACGCCCTGGACCGCGTCAATGTCCGTATCAACAAAGGAGAGTTTGTGGCGGTCGTGGGCGCTTCCGGCAGCGGAAAGAGCACGCTGCTCAATGTGTGCGGCGGTTTGGATACACCGACTTCCGGGGACGTGTACATAGAGGGGACGGATCTGGGAAGTCTGACGGATGATGAATTGACGGAGTTTCGCAGGAAGAGAATCGGGTTTGTCTTCCAGAACTATAATCTGGTGCCGGTCATGTCGGTGTATGAGAACATTGTACTGCCAGTGCAGATCGGAGGGCATCTGGAAGATAAGGTGCGGTTGGAGAGGATCATGGATTCTCTTGGGCTTTCGGGGCTGGAGAACCGCCTGCCCTCAGAGCTTTCGGGGGGACAGCAGCAGCGGGTAGCGATCGCCCGCGCGCTGATTTCCGCCCCGGCAATCATTTTGGCGGACGAACCGACGGGCAATCTGGATTCGGCTTCTACGGAGGATGTGATGGGACTTCTCAGATGTGCGGTTCGGGATTTCGGGCAGACCGTCATTATGATCACCCACAACGAGGCGTTGACGAAGGAATGCGACCGCATCCTGCGCATGAGGGATGGAAGGCTGGAGGATGAGAATCCGGGAGGGAGAGACCATGCGTAAGACGATTGCTGAGAAACAGGTGTCCGGCGGGATGGTGAGGCGGCTTGCCTCCAACCTGTATCACGCGGACAGAAGAAGGAATATCACTGCGATTGCGGCGATCGCGATGTCCTCCATGCTGATTATTATGGCGCTCTCCGCCATATTGTCCATCGAGGCGGCGATGAGGCGGTCGCGGCAGATGCTGATCGGGACGAAGGCGGAAGGGGTGTATACGTTTCTCTCCTATAACTGGTTTGAAGCGCTGCGGGACAGCGGGCATTTTGACGCGATGGCGATGGTGTTTCATCTGGGCTGGTATGAGACGGCATCCTCCACAGGGGATGGGAACAGGATTCTCTCCACGGACGAGGAGACCGCTTCATGGAATTTTAACGAGCTGTTGGAGGGCAGATGGGCAAAAGAGCTGAATGAGATCGTGGTGGATGCGCGTTTTGTACAGGAGAACGGCGGCGCGATCAAGGTGGGAGACACTTTTCCCGTCACTCTGAAAACGGGGCTTCATGAGTACAGGCAGGATATGGTGATCTGCGGTATCTGTGCGTGCAATGAGGCTCTGGACGAGACACGAATTTATGTGTCCAAAGCGTTTCTGGATAAAGATTTGAGCGGGTTCGGGCAGCAGGCTTTCTGCCGCTTTGAGAAGGGCAGATATACGGATGAGGATTTGAAAAGCTTTCTGCGTGAAGTCAATCCATACGCGGACTGCAATGCTTTTGTCAATCCGTCGGCGGGTGACCAGCCGGAGCCCGGCTGCCTAAAGCTGATTGCAGGTCTGATCGGACTTACGGGGGTCTGTGCCGGGCTGATGATTTACACCATCTACTATATTTCCATGGTGAAAAATGTGGCGCAGTACGGGCAGCTAAAGCTGATCGGCGTGACGAGCCGGCAGATTCGGGCGATCGTCAGGCGGCATGCGATCAGGCAGTATCTGACGGGGCTTCCCATAGGCTGTCTTCTTGGGGCGGTGTTCGGCTATGCGCTCATGCCGTTTCTCTCAGCCCTCATGGGTATGCAGGGAACGAGTGAATTTACGGTCAGACCGGCATATTTTCTGTGTGCGGCGGCTTTATCCGCTGTCGTGGTGTATTTCGGCGTGCGAAGACCCATGCGTATTCTGGCGAAGACGCCGCCCGTCCACGCGGCAGGCTTTACGGGCAGCGGGAAAATTTCGATGGGAAAGGTCCGGAACGGACGGTTTACGCCGGGGCGTTTTGCGCGCAGAAATATCAGGAGGCGCAGGAAAAACACGGCGCTTGTGGCATTCTCTATGAGTATTGTCGTACTGCTCTTTGTGGCGACCATGAATATCATAAACAGTCTGGATCTGGACGCCTTTCTCTCCATGTTCAATCTGTTTGCGGACATAGAGATCGCCGCGGACGATTATCTGTTCGGTTTGGAGCTGGGGTACGCGGATGGGATCATAGCAATTCCTCATACCGTCCGTGACGAGCTGGAAAAGATCCCGGAGGACGTGGAGACGGTGTACCACTATCAACTGCAGGCGCCGGTGGCATTTTACGGGGCGGCTGCCGAGCGGTACTGCGGGACGGTGCTTGACAGTGAAAGCTACCGAAGGAATGTGGCGGACGACGAGTGGCTCAATAAGCGTATGGTGGGAGCAGCTGAGGCGTATCGGGAAAAGAAGAAGCCGTTTATCCTCATGATGGATTATTTTCGCTTTTATGACTTTGACCGGATTGCGGACTTCGAGGTTTTTGAGGGCAGTCTTGACCGGGAAAAATTTGAGTCCGGGGATTATGTGCTCGCCGTCGCGCTGGATAAGGACGGCAACAGCCTGTATCATGCGGGCGACGTAGTGCAGCTTGCCGACGAGTTTCCGGAGAAGGAGGCGTATAGTTTCAAGCAGGATGCGGACGGGAAATTCCCGTATGTGGATGCGCTGCAAAAGAAGGAGTATACCGTGATGGCGGTGGTGGGCGACGCCTACCGCAACCAGATGGCGTGGGGAGACGAGAACACGACCGGGTTTGAATATATTCTGCCTGCGCAGCTGATGGA
Source organism: uncultured Lachnospiraceae bacterium (assembly GCA_910588955.1). Lineage (GTDB taxonomy): Bacteria > Bacillota > Clostridia > Lachnospirales > Lachnospiraceae > UBA3282. Next base: position 32,694 of record CAJURQ010000035.1, on the reverse strand, counting down.
AAGCTTTGACAGGATGCCGGATCTGTTCTTGGTCACTATGGACGCGCCGGACGCGGAGACGCTTGCGAGGGCGGAAAGGTATGTGCAGCAATGTCTGGAGAAGACCACCGGCGAAGTGGCAGTGTCCTGCCGATCCAAGGGGACTTACCGGGCGGGTCTTGAGCGGGTCGGCATGACGGTGAGCCTGTTTGGCAACGGGCTGGCTCTCATGGTGGGTGTGATGGCTCTCGTGAATTTCCTAAACAGCACAGTCAGCAGCATTGCCGAGCGGAAGGAGGAGTTTTCCACCCTGCAGGCGATCGGGATGATGAAACAGATGTTATTGAAAGTGCTGCGTCTGGAAAATGTGTATACGGTTCTGCTTGCCGTGATACCGGGGTATCTGTTGGGGCAATTCTTTAGCATAGCGGCGATCCACAGGGTTTCCGAGAGTCTTCCTTATCTCAGATGCCATGTCACGCTTCTGCCGGGAATCCTGCTTGCGGCGGGTATGGGATTGTTATCTGTGAGCTATCCCAACCGGGGGACGGACGTCGGGGACAAACGCAGGCGGCGGTAATAGCCGCCGCCGTACGTATGTGCCGTAGTCTATTCCTGAAATTTCGGGTCTTTGAGCAAATCTTCCATCAATTCCTTATAAATGGCGGGACGGTAATCGGTCTTGCCGTTTATCAGGGCATTCGGCTCAAACTTTTCGCGGGATGCCAATGTCAGGTCTATCGTTGCGGTGTACATCTTGTTCTGGATCGCCTTCGGGTCGGTGAAGGGATAGCCTGCGAAGTATTCCGCCTCCCAGAAGTTGGTGCTTGGACCGATGATGCTGGCGCCGCCCCAAAATACGTTGTAGAGGTCTTTCCCGGCAAGGTTTGAGGAGACGATATAAATCTGGTTGGTGATGACGCCGGCTTCTAACGTGGTTGAGCCGAGGGCAATGCCGTGGCATTTCGCCAGAGCCGTACAGTTGATATACAAGCGGCAGCCTTTGGCGGCATAGTAACGCATCAGTTCCTGAAAACAGTAAGAATCATAGCAGATGCCAAGCGCAACAGGACCCCACGGCGTCTCAAAAAGAAAAGGTTTGTCACCGCGCGCAGCCCAGTGCGGCTCGGGATACGGGAGGTGAATCTTTCTGTAGGAACCGATGATTCCCTCGGGGCCGCATACACATGCGGCATTGTAGATGACGTCGCTTTTTTCGGCGTCTCTCTCGGGAAAGCCGTATGCCACGTAAACGCCGAGCTTTTTCGTCAGTTCCGCGATTTTTTCGGAGGTGGGACCGGGGACTGTCTCTGCCAGTCTGTACTGCATTTTTTCTTTTAGAGGCTTGTCCTCCTCGTCATCATATCCCGTCAGTCCCATCTCGGGAAATACGATCAGGTTGGAGCCTTCCGCCGCCGCGGCTTCTATGTAGCCGGTCATTCGGTTCAGATTGGTTTCCTTGTCACCCCACTTGGCGTTAAAGGCAACGGTTGATACTTTCATAATGTCTTTCATCTTACCCTCTTTTCTGCGCGGCTTTACTGTTTTATGTCTCGGGACTGCGGATGCTGCACTGACACAGCCACGGAGTGCTGTAAAAAAGAAGAAGCACAAGGATGTGTGGAACTCACATCTTTGTGCTTCTTCGAGTCGAATTATAGCACTTTGGTTTTTATGTTGCAACTATATTTTAAAATATTTTGCTGCCGTGATTATCTGGTGAATTTTTCTTGCGCTTTTTTTTCAAAATTTCTTTTCGTAGTCTCTCAAATGTGATATAGTATAAAGGAATGTGGAATAAGAGAATGAAAAAGGAGCCGATGAAGATGGATGCGGAACAGGATGCACATTTTCAACTGATGAAACGGCTGCTCGTTATTATTCCGCTTTCCACGATACTGATTCTAACGATTCTCTGTGTGGTTCTTGGCGTAAATCTCTATGAGGCGAAACGGGAACTGCGCGTGCTTCGCGAGCAGACGGTTCCCGCGATGGCGCAGATGCAGGAATCCGGCGCAGAGACGCAGGGCGGAGAACTGTACACGGCATCCGGCGTGGACGAGTTCAGGCGTGATACGTCCGATTCGGACAGCGGGACCTCCGATGCGGAAGACGGGATCAGAAAGGTGTACCTTACTTTCGACGACGGACCAAGCGGCAATACCGAAGAGATACTGGATATACTGGCGGAGTATGATGTAAAGGCGACTTTTTTTGTGGTCGGGAAAGAGGAAGAAAGATATCAGCCGTTATACAAAAGAATTGTGGAGGAAGGGCATACGCTGGCGATGCATTCCTACAGTCATAAATACAATGAGATTTATCAGTCAAAAGAAAGTTACGTGGAGGATCTCACGAAACTGCAGGAATTTCTCTACGATACGACCGGTGTCTGGTGCAGGTACTGCAGATTTCCGGGAGGCAGCAGCAATACGGTGAGCCGGGTGGACATGCATGAACTGATCGCATATCTGGAAGAGCAGGATATGAGCTATTTCGACTGGAACGTGTCCTCGGGGGACGCCTCGTCAGCCTATATCAGCCCGGAGTCCATTATCAGAAACTCGACGGCAAAGCTGCAGGAGTTTCAGGAGGCGATCATATTGATGCATGACGCGTCCGACAAGGATTCTACGGTGAAGGCATTGCCCGGGCTGATCGAGCAGATACAGGCGATGGAAGATACGAAGATCGTTCCTATCACAGATGATACGGCGGCGATTCATCATATAAGCAACGATTAAAGAATGGAGGATTAGGGAATGGGATTTTTTTCGGATTTGAAGGACGACTTATCCCAGGCTGTCAATGAACTGATGCCGGAAGAAGAGCTGGAAGCGGCTCTGGCAGCGGAAGGATATGCCGGGGAGCAGGTATCTGCGGATGCCGCGGCATCAGAGACGCCCTCTACAGATGATGCGCTTGAGTCTTTGGATTTGAGCGGAATGCTGGATAAAATCGAGGAGATGGGAACGCCCGAACTTGAGGCGGTACCCGAGCCGGCGGCTGAGCCGGAACCGGCGCTCGTCGAGGAGCCTTTGGAAGAAGAGATTCTGACACCGGAACCGATGGTGGAAGAGGTGGCTGCAGAACCTGCAGCGGCGGCGGAAGCCGTGGTAGAAGAGCCGGCAGCCGTGGAGGCTGTAATAGAAGAAGAGGAGGCAGAACCTGTAATGGCAGAAGAAATTTTAACAGAGGCGGAAACGCCTGTGGAAGAGAAAGATGAGAATAGCGGAGGAAAGGGAAAGACTATGGAAGTACAGGCAAATCGTGTAGCAGTGGACGAGACGGCAGTCGTGACAGAGGGCATGACGATAACAGGTGATATTGTATCAGAGGGTTCCATGGAACTGATCGGTACTGTAAACGGTAACCTTGACATTCTTGGTAAGCTGAATATCACGGGTACAATTCAGGGTAATTCCAAGGCGGCTGAGATTTATGCCGAGGGCGCGAAGATCACCGGTGAGGTGAACAGTCTGGGCAGCGTGAAGATCGGACAGAGTTCCGTGGTGATCGGTAATATCACTGCCACCAGCGCGGTAGTTGCCGGCGCTGTCAAAGGCGATATTGATGTGCAGGGTCCGGTAATTCTGGATACTACAGCTATCGTGATGGGAAATATCAAGTCTAAATCCGTACAGATCAACAACGGCGCGGTGATCGAGGGTATGTGTTCCCAGTGCTATGCGGATGTGAATCCTACATCCTTCTTTGAGGAGTTCAAGAAGAAAAAGTAAATCCGATGATATAGGGGAGATCGATATCATATGAAGCGTATACTCTTGAAGCTAAGCGGAGAAGCTCTTGCGGGCGAGAAAAAGACGGGTTTTGACGAGGAGACGGTGAGAAGGGTAGCCGTACAGGTAAAACAGCTTGTGGATGACGGTATTCAGGTAGGAATCGTTATCGGCGGCGGCAATTTCTGGCGGGGCAGGTCCAGCGAGAATATAGACAGGACGAAAGCGGACCAGATAGGTATGCTTGCCACGATTATGAATTGCATCTATGTGTCGGAAATCTTTCGTTCCGTAGGGATGATGACGTCGGTTCTGACTCCTTTTGAATGCGGCTCCTTTACGAAGCTTTTCTCAAAGGACAGGGCAAACAAGTATTTTTCGAGAAATATGGTGGTCTTTTTTGCGGGCGGTACAGGGCATCCTTATTTTTCCACCGACACAGGCGTTGTTCTCCGTGCCGTCGAGGTGGATGCGGATGTGATTCTTTTAGCGAAAGCGGTGGACGGCGTTTATGATGACGACCCGCACAGTAATCCAAACGCGAAAAAGTACGATGAGGTTTCGATTGAAGAAGTGATCGCGAAGAACCTTCAGGTGGTGGATATGACGGCATCCATTCTGGCACGTGATAACAAAATGCCTATGTGGGTGTTCGGTCTGAATGAGGAGAATAGCATTGTCAATACCGTCAAAGGTAAATTTAACGGCACTAAGGTGACTGTATAGTATTGGGAGGATTACAGTATGGATGAGAGACTGAAGCCTTATGAGGAAAAAATGCAGAAGTCTTATGATTTTCTGGTAAACGATCTTGGAACGATCCGTGCAGGGCGCGCCAATCCGCATGTCCTTGATAAGATTAAGGTGGACTATTACGGGACGCCTACACCGATTCAGCAGGTGGGCAATATCACGGTTCCCGAGGCGAGGGTTTTGCAGATTGCACCGTGGGAGAAGACACTGATTAAGGATATCGAGAAGGCAATCATGGCATCGGATGTGGGCATCACGCCAAGCAACGACGGTTCCCTGATTCGGCTGGTATTCCCGGAGCTTACCGAGGAACGCCGTAAAGAGCTGGTGAAGGATATCAAGAAGCGGGGCGAGGAGAATAAGGTTGCTATCCGCAATACCAGACGGGACGGCAACGACGCGCTGAAAAAGCTGGCGAAAACCGAGGTTTCCGAGGACGAGATCAAGGAGCTGGAGGAGAAGCTGCAGAAGCTGACGGACAAGTTTATCAAGGAAGTGGATAAACTGGTGGAGGAGAAGTCTAAGGAGATTTTGACTGTCTAACAAATTGGGTTGTGAGGGGCTTACAGAATGAACGATTCTGTCGCCCCTTTCCTTTTATAATGGTTTACATAATATGGAGTGAGGTTATTATGGCGGAAGAAAATAAGGTTCCACAGCACGTGGCGATCATACTGGACGGCAACGGCAGATGGGCGAAAAGCAAGGGAATGCCCCGGAATTACGGGCATGTGCAGGGCGCGAAAACCGTGGAAGTGATATGTGAAGAGGCTTACCGTATGGGAATCCAGTATCTGACGGTGTACGCTTTCAGTACGGAGAACTGGGACAGACCCGCGGACGAGGTGGATGCGCTGATGGGGCTTCTTCGGAATTATATGAAGACCTGTCTAAAGACGGCGGCAAAAAATAACATGTGTGTTCGTGTGATCGGGGAAAAGTCCCGGCTCGACGAGGATATCCGCAAACGGATCGGGGATCTGGAGGAGGCGACTAAAAATAATACAGGTCTGCATTTCCAGATCGCCATCAACTACGGCGGCAGGGACGAGATCGTCCGCGCGGTGAGGAAGCTGGCGGCTCGCGTGAAGGATGGCGCGCTTTTACCGGAGGAGATCACGCAGGAAAGTCTCGGAAATGCGCTCGACACGGCGGGCATTCCGGAGCCCGATCTTCTGATCCGTACCTGCGGGGAGCAGCGGATTTCCAATTTCCTGCTCTGGCAGCTGGCATACACGGAGTTCTATTTTACACCGGTGGCATGGCCGGATTTTTCAAAAGAAGAATTAGAGAAGGCGGTGGCGGCATATAATAAGAGGGACAGACGCTACGGTCTGGTAAAAGAATAGGGGGCGTCTGTATGTTTCGTACAAGGTTATTAAGCGGCATTGCGCTGGTGGCGATTGCGCTGGGGGTTTTTCTGTCCGGCGGCGCGCTTATGGCGGTGGTGGTCTTCGGGGTTTCCGTAATCGCGTATCAGGAGCTGACGAGGGCATGTAAGGTGCGCGGGGAAGAGATGAATCCGAGTGCTCCGGTTATTGTGGGGCTGGTGATGACGCTTGTGTACTACGGGATGCTCTGCCTTGCGCTTGCAAGAGATATCAGTGTGGCTCTTCCGGCGATGGTGGTGGCGATCGTTGCGGCTTTTCTCGCCTTTCTGTTCGTCTATGTCTTTGCCTTTCCGAAGTACCATGCGAACCAGATTATGTCGGCAATGTTTTCTTTCCTGTACGGACCGGTGATGCTGTCCTTTCTCTTTCTGCTTCGGGAAGGATTTGAGGATGGAATCTATCTGGTGTGGTTCGTCTTTCTCGCCTCATGGGGGAGCGATACGTGCGCTTACTGTGTGGGCGTGTTGATCGGGAAGCACAAGATGACGCCGAAGTTAAGCCCGAAAAAGTCTATAGAGGGCGCGGTGGGCGGCATTTTGGGAGCGGCGCTTTTGTTTGTCCTCTACACGCACTTTGTTGTCAACCAATATACGATGATGACGCTTTCCCTGCCGCTTGCGGCGGTTCTGGGTGCGGTGGGAGCGCTCGTCTCCATGGTGGGGGATTTGGCGGCTTCCGCGGTGAAGAGGGATCATGGGATCAAGGATTACGGGAAGCTGATTCCCGGTCACGGCGGGATTATGGATCGGTTTGACAGTGTGATTGTAGCGGCGCCGATCGTGTTCCTCGGGATTGCGCTGCTGGAGGGAATATGGCTATGAAAAGAATAGGAATACTGGGTTCCACCGGTTCTATCGGGACGCAGACACTTGACATTGTAAGGAAAGAAAAGGACTTGGAAGTTGTGTCTCTGGCGGCAGGTTCCAATGTAACGCTTTTGGAGGCGCAGATCAGGGAGTTTCAGCCGAAGCTAGCCGCGCTCTGGGAGGAAAAGGCGGCGGCGGATCTGCGCGAGCGGGTGAAGGACCTGCCTGTCCGCATTGTGAGCGGCATGGACGGACTTCTGGAAGCGGCTTCGGCGGAGGGCATGGAGATACTGGTTACAGGTATCGTTGGCATGATCGGTATCAGACCGACCATCGCGGCGATCGAGGCGGGGGAAGATATCGCGCTGGCAAACAAGGAGACGCTTGTGACGGCGGGGCATATCATTATGCCGCTGGCAAAGAAAAAGGGTGTGTCGATTCTGCCCGTAGACAGCGAACACAGCGCGATTTTCCAGTCTCTGCACGGGGAAAACCGAGCGCGGGCGGAGAAGATCCTGCTCACGGCGTCGGGCGGTCCTTTCCGCGGAAAGAGCAGGGAAGAACTGGCGGATATGACGGTGGAAGACGCGTTAAAGCATCCCAACTGGTCCATGGGAAAGAAGGTGACCATCGACTCCGCGTCGCTGTGTAACAAGGGGCTTGAGGTGATGGAGGCGAAGTGGCTTTTCGATGTGGCGCTTTCGCAGATCGAGGTGGTGGTGCACCCTCAGAGCATTCTGCACTCGGCGGTGCAGTACGCGGACGGCGGCATTATGGGACAGATGGGCGTGCCCGATATGAAGCTGCCCATTCAGTACGCATTGTTTTATCCGGACAGACGCCCGATGGAGATTGGCAGGGTAGACTTATGTAAACTTGGAAGCCTGACCTTTGAAAAGCCGGATACAGACACCTTCCGGGGTCTTGCGCTCGCTTACCGGGCGGCGGAGAGGGGCGGTTCCCTGCCCACTGTGTTCAACGCGGCGAATGAGAAGGCGGTGGCGCTGTTTTTGGATAAGAAGATTCGGTTTTTGGAGATACCGGAGCTGATTGAGGCGGCGATGGACGCCCACCGGGTGATTGAGAATCCGACGGTGGAGGAGATATTGGCGGCGGAGACGGAAGCCTACGAATATATCAGACTAAAGTTTGGAGAGTAGCGATTTGATCAGGACAATTATTTTATTTATCATAGTATTTGGGCTGGTGGTAATTTCTCACGAGCTGGGGCATTTTCTGATTGCCAGAAAGAACGGCATTCGTGTGGTGGAGTTTTCCGTGGGGATGGGACCGACGCTGTTTTCTTTTATGAAACATGGCACGAAATATTCCTTGAAACTTCTGCCGCTTGGCGGCGCCTGCATGTTTGACGGCGAGGACGGCGTGGAACGGGAACCGCAGAAAGAAGCCGGAAGCATGGAGGTGCCGGAGGGGGTTGCCTTTACCGAGGCGGGCGTCTGGTCGCGCATCGCTGCGGTTTTTGCCGGACCTTTATTTAATTTCATTCTCGCCTTTGTGATCGCGGTGATACTGAGTGCGTTTTCGGGCGCGGATCTGCCCACGGTAGGTACGGTGCAGGAAGGCTCCGCGGCTGCGGAGGCAGGATTGCAGACAGGCGATGTGATCACAAAAATCGGGCATGAGCCGATTCACTTTTACCGGGAGGTATCCATGATTTCCGCTTTGAACCAAGGGGAGAAGATGGAGATCACTTACAAGAGGAACGGGGAGAAGGCAGTGACCACGCTTTCTCCGAAATATGATGAAAATGACAAGCGTTATTATATGGGAATCACCAACGGCGGCGAGTATCTGCGCTGTAATCCTCTGCAGGTGTTCCAGTACGGTTTCTACGAGGTGGAATACTGGGTGAAGATCACCTACAAGAGTCTGCGGATGCTCGTGATGGGACAGGTGTCGAAGGACGACGTGTCGGGTCCCGTGGGGATCGCGCAGCTTGTGGGCGAGAGCTATGACGCGGCGGAGGAAAACTACGGCACGCCCTACGCGATTCTGACGATGCTTGAGATCGTGGTGCTTTTGTCCGTCAACCTGGGCATTATGAACCTTCTGCCGCTGCCCGCGCTGGACGGCGGACGGCTGGTGTTCATGTTCGTGGAGGTGCTGCGGGGGAAACCCGTGCCGCCGGAGAAGGAGGGCATGGTGCACTTCGCCGGGCTGGTGGTGCTGATGGTGTTGATGGTGTTTATTATGTACAACGATATTATGAGGCTGCTGCGCTGACGTTTGTGCCGGCGCGCGGAGGAACGGAGAACATATCGGGCGCAGGCTTTTGGGCTTGCGCTTTTCCGTGCTTGCAGTTTTGGGGAAAGTATTGTATGATATCTACATCGGATTCTATTCTTGAATCCGTAATGAATGACAGGGCGGGGGTCCCGCAGACTTTCCAAGTTTATAATAAAACGGGTGTTATGAAATGAGAAGGGCTGAATCAGGCAGTCCGACAGCAGCGCTGTAATAGCGCGTGGAAGGGAGGTAATTTGGGAACGTGCGTTACTTGACAAATGTATATTGGAACAGGGGCAGGGAGGCGCCGAAGAATCAGGATTCTGTCTTGCTGCAGCAGGTGCTGACGGGCAGGGGGCGTGTGATTCTGGCAGCGGTCTGCGACGGCATGGGCGGTCTTTCCCGGGGTGAGGCGGCGAGCGGCTATGCGGCGGAGCAGTTCAGGGAATGGTTTTACACGGAGCTGTTCGCCATGATATGGAAAAATAAGCGGTATTGGGTGATCCGCAGGTCATTGGACCGGCTCGTTTTTCATATGCAGGGGCAGATGAAACAGTATGCCGCGAAGGAGGATATTTCTCTGGGCACGACCATGACGGTGCTTGTGGTGTGGGAGAGGACGTGGCTGTTGTGGCATCTGGGAGACAGCAGGGCGTACCGTCTGCGGGGACGGCGCATGGAGCAGCTCACGGAGGATCACGCGAAAGATGCGGGGAAACTGACGAAGTGCCTCGGCAGTTTCGGCAGTTTTGTGCCGCAGCACAGGATGGGCGTGTTTAAGCCGGGGGATGGGATTCTTCTCTGCACGGACGGTTTCAGAAGGCGCGTTGCCTGCGAGGAGCTGCGGGAGGTGATGAATCCCCGGGAGCTTGCGGGGGAGGAGCAGATCGGGCGGCGGCTTAAAGAGATCGGGGAGACGTGCATGAAGCGGGGGGAGAGGGATAATCTCACAGCGGTTTACATAAAAGTGATTGGATGATAGATAATTGCAAAACTCCTTTAAGGGTGATGAATTGTACTAATCGAATAATCAACGCAGACGCGCTTGCGCTCCGTTCCAGCCGTAGCAGTGCTAAACTCGAAAGTACCTCGTTAAGCACTGACGGCTTCCAAGGGTCTGCTTATGATTATGTGATTTGCACAATGGCTGTAGGGTTTTGTAAGTTTTGCAATTATCTATATACTGTAACGAAAAAAAGAAAGCGGGGGTTATATGAGTGAAGTGAAGCAAGTTGGAAAATACAGGTTTGTCAAGCCTCTCGGGCAGGGTGGCGAGGGGAGTGTGTACTTGGCGGAGGATGAGGGGCTGGGCAGGTATGTGGCGGTGAAGCGGTTGTGGGAGCGGGAGGATTCGGAGAAGGGGAGGGAGGAGAGGCAGCGAGGGGAGTCGGAGCGAGGGGAACGTGAGTGGGAGAGCGGGGAGAGAATCAGGGCGGAAGCTGCGTTTTTGCGGGATCTGAGGCACCCGATGCTGCCGGTGGTGTACGAACTGCTGTATGAGGACGGTTGGTATCTCGTGATGGAGTATGTGGAGGGGATAAGTTTACATAACTACATTGAAAAGCAGGGCAGTGTGGAGGAGGGGCAGGCACGCCTCTGGGCGGCGGCATTGCTTGACGTGCTGGATTACCTGCACACGAGAGAAACACCTGTTATTTATCGGGATCTGAAGCCGGATAATATTATGGTGTGCCGGGACGGCAGTCTGAAGCTGGTAGATTTCGGGGCGGCAGGGCTTCGCAGTTTTGTGCCGGAAAGCGGGGCGCGGATGGCGTTCTCAGCCGGGTTTGCGGCGCCGGAGCAGCGCGGCGAGGATGGGCTTGGCGCCCGCGCAGACGAGAGGAGCGATCTGTACGCGTTCGGGAAGACGCTGTACTACATGGTGACCGGGGCAGTTCCCCGCGACACGCCGGACACTTCCTTTCCCGCGTCCTATTACAACCCGCTCTTGTCGGAGGAACTTGAGGAAATCATAGAATGCTGTACAAGAAAGGAGCCGGAGGCGCGGTATCAGGTGGCTGGGGAGGTCATGCGGGATTTGGCGCAGAATGCGCCGCAGGGAAAAGGTGGGAGGGGGAGGGAATTTGTGCGGCACATCGAAAAACAGATTTGTCTTACAGACTTTTATCGTTTATAATAGAAATAATATATAGAACGGGAAAAGTATGGAGGCAGACGTGGGAACATATAGAGAGCAGACGAAGGTAATTAATATTGGAGATAGGAAGATTGGCGGGGGGAATCCGATTTTGATGCAGTCCATGACGAATACGCCTACGGAGGACGTGGAGGCGACGGTGGCGCAGATTCTGCGGCTGGAGCAGGCGGGGTGCGAGATTATCCGGTGCACTGTGCCGAATATGGAGGCTGCGCAGGCGCTTGCGAAGATCAAGGATCAGATACATATCCCGCTTGTGGCGGACATTCATTTCGATTATAAGATGGCGATCGCGGCGATGGAGAACGGTGCTGACAAAATCCGCATCAACCCGGGCAATATCGGCGGGAAAGAAAAGGTGGCAGCGGTTGTCGGGACAGCGAAAGAGCGGCATATACCGATACGCGTGGGGGTAAACAGCGGTTCTCTGGAGCGTGAGCTTGTGGAGAAGTACCACGGTGTGACGGCGGAGGGAATTGTGGAGAGCGCGCTCGACAAAGTGGGCATTATTGAGGACTGTGGATATGACAATCTTGTTATAAGTATAAAGTCGTCGGATGTGATGATGTGTGTGAAAGCGCACGAACTTTTGGCGGCGAAGACGAATTATCCTCTGCATGTGGGCATTACGGAATCTGGAACGGTGACAAGCGGCAATATCAAGTCCGCCGTGGGACTGGGCATTATTTTAAATCAGGGGATCGGCGATACGATCCGTGTGTCCCTGACGGGCGATCCGGTGGAGGAGATTCGTTCCGCAAAGCTGATTCTGCGGACGCTGGGACTTAGAAAAGGCGGCATTGAAGTGGTGTCCTGTCCTACCTGCGGCAGAACGAAGATCGATCTGATCGGTCTGGCGGAGCAGGTGGAGGAGATGGTGCAGGATATTCCGCTGGATATCAAGGTGGCGGTTATGGGATGCGCAGTAAACGGTCCCGGCGAGGCGAAGGAAGCTGATATCGGCATTGCCGGCGGCATCGGAGAGGGACTTTTGATTAAGAGGGGCGAGATTGTGAGGAAAGTGCCGGAGGAGGAACTTCTGAACACGCTCAGGGAGGAACTGTTACACTGGAATGAGTAAAGCTTTTTTTGAGGTATTTCCCACGTTAAAACTGGATACGGGGCTGCACGATCTGTTTGAGAATGTCACCGTGGAGAAGGTGACAAGCACCAAACGGAAGGATTTTCTGCGCGTTTATATCGCGTCCGACCATCTGATTTACAAGGAAGACATATTTCGGGTGGAGCGGGAGATCGGAAAGCAGTTTTTCACGAATATGCCGATTATCGTCAAATTTTACGAACACTTTACGCTCTCTTCCCAGTACGATCCGGAGAAGCTGATGGACGCTTATCGGGAGAGCATTTTATTGGAGTTGAAAGAGGCGTCCCCCGTAGAATACAGTCTTTTTCGGCGTGCGGATGTATCCTTTTCGGCGGACAAGCTGCTGCTGACATTGGAAGATACGGTGTTTGGCAGGGAAAAAGGCGGGGAGCTTGCGCGTATTCTGGAGAAAATATATAATGAGCGTTGTTCTATTCCGGTACAGGTGGAAATTGCCTACAAGGAGAAGGCGGCGGGCAAGGACAAAGAGGAGGATGAACGCCGTTTGGCAATACAGGTAGCGGAGATCTCGGCGCGTGCCGGGTTTGCCGTGCAGATGAAGGGTGCGGCGCTTTCGGCAAACGCTGCGGACAGGGAGAAGACGGCGGACGGCGCAGCACAATCCGAGGGCACGGGACAGCCCGGCGGTGCGGGTCAGAGAGCGCAGCAGGGTGCGTCCCAGTCCCCGGTCCGGTCAACCGCTGAGAGCGGCGGCGGGTTTTCTCCCCGCTCCAAAAAGTTTTCGGGCGGCAGGGAGAAGGGTGACTTTAAACGTCCTCTGAGACGCTCTGACAATCCGGATGTGATTTACGGCAGGGATTTCGATGAGGAGGCAATGCCCATAGAGGATATTATAGGCGAGATGGGCGAGGTGGTGATCCGCGGGAAGGTGATCCGGAAGGACCAACGGGAGATCAAGAACGAGCGAACCATTCTGATTTACGATATCACGGATTATACGGACACCATGACGGTGAAATTTTTCGTGAAGAACGAGCAGGTCAGTGAAATAACGAGTGTTATGAAAGAGGGAACGTACGTGAAGCTTAAGGGAATGACTGCGGTTGATAAGTTCGACCGCGAGCTGACGATCGGCTCCCTTGCAGGCATTAAGAAAATCCCCGACTTTACGACTTCCCGGGAGGACAGAAGCGTCAGAAAGCGGGTGGAGCTTCACTGTCACACAAAGATGAGCGATATGGACGGTGTCTCCGAAGCGAAGGATATCGTGAAGCGTGCCTACAAATGGGGGCATCCGGCAATCGCCATCACCGATCACGGGGTCGTGCAGTCCTTTCCCGACGCGAACCATGTGTGGGAGGATCTGTGGAAGGCGGAGAAGGCACGCTGTAAAGAAGCGGGGGAGCCGGAGCCTGACAAGCAGGGCTTTTTCAAGGTGATTTACGGGGTGGAGGCGTATCTGGTGGACGACCTGCACGAGATCGCCACCAATGAGAAGGGACAGGATTTCGGAGCGGACTTCGTGGTTTTTGATATTGAGACGACCGGCTTTTCTCCAACAAAGAACCGCATTATTGAGATCGGCGCAGTGAAGGTCTGTGGAGGTAAGATTGTAGATCGCTTTTCCACCTTTGTAGATCCGCTGGTGCCTATTCCCTTTGAGATAGAGAAGCTGACGGGAATAACAGATGATATGGTAATGGGGGCGGAGCAGATTGACACAGTGCTGCCGCAGTTTCTGGCGTTTTGCGGGGACTGTATTCTGGTGGCGCACAACGCTCAGTTCGATATGGGTTTTATCATGGAGAACTGCGACAGGCAGGGCATTTCCCACGACTTTACTTATGTGGATACGGTGGGGATTGCGAGGATTCTCCTGCCGGGGCAGAAAAAACATACGCTGGACGCGGTGGCGAAGACCCTTGGCGTGTCGTTGGAGAACCACCATCGGGCGGTGGACGACGCGGAGGCGACGGCGGAAATCTTCGTGAAGCTGATTCCCATGATGGCAAAGGAAGGAATTACAACCCTTGCACAAATCAATGCCAGAGGGAAAGCGAGTCCCGATATTATCAAAAAGCTGCCGACCTACCATGCGATCATTCTCGCGAAGAATAATGTGGGGCGCATGAATCTTTACCGTCTGGTATCTGAGTCCCATCTGACTTATTTTTCCAGAAGACCGCGGATTCCCAAGAGCCTGCTTGCGCAGTACCGGGAGGGGCTGATTCTGGGGAGCGCCTGCGAGGCGGGGGAGCTTTACCGGGCGCTTCTGGAGAAAAAGTCCGACGCGGAGATCGCAAGGCTTGTGAATTTTTATGACTATCTGGAAATACAGCCTCTTGGCAACAACCGTTTTATGATCGAGTCGGAGCGGGTGCTGGATATCAATTCCATGGAGGATATCATGGAGGTCAACAGGCAGATTGTGCGGCTGGGAGAGCAGTTCCACAAGCCTGTCGCCGCCACCTGCGACGTGCATTTCCTGAATCCCGAGGACGAGATTTACCGGCGCATCATTATGGCGGGGCAGGGCTTCCCGGACGCGGACAATCAGGCGCCCCTGTATTTTCGCACCACGGAGGAGATGCTGGAAGAATTTTCCTATCTCGGCAGTGACAAAGCGGAGGAAGTGGTGATCACGAACACCAACCTGATCGCTGATATGATTGAGGTTATGTCGCCGGTGCGCCCGGATAAGTGCCCGCCGGTCATAGCGGACAGCGATAAGCAGCTTACGGACATCTGCTACAACAGGGCGCATGAGCTGTACGGCGAGACGCTGCCGAAGATCGTGGAGGACAGGCTGGAAAAGGAGCTGCACTCCATTATCTCCAACGGTTTTGCGGTGATGTACATCATTGCGCAAAAATTGGTGTGGAAATCCGTGGAGGATGGCTATCTGGTGGGTTCCCGTGGCTCTGTGGGAAGCTCCTTTGTGGCAAATATGGCGGGTATCACGGAGGTAAATTCGTTAAGCCCCCATTATCTGTGCCCAAAGTGCCATTATTATGATTTTGACTCCGAGGAAGTGAAGGCTTACGGCGGCGGCGCGGGGTGCGACATGCCGGACAAGGACTGCCCGGTCTGCGGAACGCCGCTTAACAAGGAAGGGTTTGACATTCCCTTTGAGACGTTCCTCGGCTTTAAGGGGGACAAGGAGCCGGATATCGACCTGAATTTCTCGGGTGAGTACCAGAGTAAGGCGCATAAATATACGGAAGTGATTTTCGGCAATGGCCAGACGTACCGCGCAGGCACCATCGGCACGCTGGCGGACAAGACGGCATATGGTTATGTGAAAAAATATTATGAGGAGCGGGGCAGTCATAAGCGGGTCTGCGAGATCAACCGCATTGTGACTGGCTGTACCGGTATCCGCAGGAGCACAGGTCAGCATCCCGGCGGCATCGTGGTTCTGCCTGTGGGGGAGGATATCAACTCCTTTACCCCGGTACAGCATCCCGCAAACGATATGACGACGGATATTGTCACCACCCATTTTGACTATCACTCTATCGACCACAACCTGTTAAAACTCGACATTCTGGGGCATGATGATCCGACCATGATTCGTATGCTGCAGGATTTGACGGGGATTGACCCGACGACGATTCCTCTGGATGACAAAGGGGTCATGTCGCTTTTTCAGGATACGTCCGCGCTGGGCATCACGCCGGAACAGATCGGCGGCTGTAAGCTGGGGTGTCTCGGCATACCGGAGTTTGGCACGGAGTTTGTCATCCAGATGGTAATCGACGCCAAGCCCAAATGCTTTACGGACCTGGTGCGTATTTCCGGGCTTTCCCACGGCACGGACGTGTGGCTGGGCAACGCCCAGACGCTGATCGAGGAGGGGCTTGCGACCATCTCCACAGCGATCTGCTGTCGTGACGACATTATGATCTATCTGATGCAGCAGGGGGTGGAGCCGTCCCTGTCCTTCACCATCATGGAGAGCGTGCGTAAAGGCAAGGGCTTAAAGGACGAATGGATTGAGGCGATGAAGGCGCAGGGGGTGCCGGACTGGTATATCGGCTCCTGCAAGAAGATTAAATATATGTTCCCTAAGGCGCACGCGGCGGCATACGTTATGATGGCGTGGCGCATCGCCTACTGTAAGATCAATTATCCGCTTGCTTACTACGCGGCGTATTTCAGCATCCGCGCGTCGGCATTTTCCTATGAGATCATGTGTCAGGGGCAGGCGCATCTGGAGCGCGTGATGGAGGATTACAGGCGCCGGAGCGACGAGCTTTCCAAGAAGGAACAGGACACCCAGAAGGATATGAAGATCGTGCAGGAGATGTACGCGAGAGGCTTTGAATTTGTGCCGATTGATATTTTTACGGCACAGTCGAGGCTGTTCCAGATTGTGGACGGAAAGCTGATGCCGTCCTTAAACAGCATCGACGGACTGGGGGAGAGGGCGGCGGACGCTATCGTGGAGGCGGCGAAGGACGGACCGTTCTTAAGCAAAGACGATTTCTGGGAGCGGACGAGGGTTTCCAAATCGGTGACCGATTTGATGAGCCAGCTCGGACTGCTGGGGAATATTCCGGAGTCTAATCAGATTAGTATCTTTGACCTAGTTTAAATAAGGGAGGAAAAACCATGAGAAAAATCGTCACAATCGGAAGGGAATTTGGCGCGGGCGGCGGTGAGATCGGAAGGCGCGTGGCAAAGGAGCTGGGGATCGAGTATTATGACAAGGACATTATTTTAAAGACTGCGGTTTCCGGCAAAAGCCTGTCGCCCGAGCAGGTGCGCAGGTGGGACGAGCGTGTGCCGAAAAATTTCGGCTTTGCCCAGAGCCTGTTTGACTTCTATAATAAACCGCTGGAGGAGGAGCTGTGGCAGGCGCAGCGGGATGCCATCAGGGAGCTGGCAAACAAAGAGAGTTGTGTGATCGTCGGGCGAAACGGCGATTATATCCTGCGGTTGTTTGACCATTGTCTGAATGTGTTTGTGCACGCCGGATTTGACTGGCGGGTGAAGCGCATGACGAAGATGATGGATCAGGTGCCGGCGGATCAGGTGGCAAATGACGTGCGTGCGGTGGACAAGGCGAGAAAACGCTACTGCGAGTATTATACGAAGCAGGCTTACGGCGACGCGAGAAACTTCGACCTGACGGTCAACACGGAGAAGCTGGGCATTGAAAAGGCGGTGGATATGATTCTTGCCGCGGCGGCGGATCTGTAATCCGGGCATAGATGGCGATAAATTTTTAGAGTGTAGATTTCTGCCAGAGCGTGATACTTGTATATTTGTATACAAAGTTCTTGACAAGAAGGTGAAAACTCCATATACTTAAGAAAGCGGAAAAGACGGTGTAGGAGCCAGAATCGTACACCGTCTTTCTTGTTAAGAAAACAGTTACGGTAGAAAAGGAGAGGATGTTTATGAAAAAATTACTGGCAATGATTCTGATCGGCTGTATGGCGCTCGGCGTGACGGCGTGCGGCGGCAGCGCGCAAAGCGGTAAGGTGTGGGTTGTGGCGACGGACACGGTGTTCCGCCCCTTTGAGTTCACCAATGAGAAGGGTGAGTTTGTAGGTATCGACGTGGATGTCCTTGCCGCGATCGCGGAGGATCAGGGATTCAAATATGAACTGAAAAGCCTTGGCTGGGACGCAGGCGTGGCAGCGGTACAGGCAGGTCAGGCGGACGCGCTGATTGCGGGTGCGACCATCAAGCAGGAGCGTATCGATTCCGGCTGGATTTTCTCTGACGGCTACTACGACGCGACACAGACCTTTGTCGTTGCGGAGGGCAGCACGATCGCCAGCTTTGAGGATCTTGCCGGCAAGAATGTTGCGGTAAAGAACGGCACGGCAGGCATGGACTTTGCGGAGAGCTTAAAGGATGAGTACGGTTTTACCACCACGGTATTTGAGGATTCGCCGACCATGTATCAGGATGTGATCTTAGGCAACTCTGCGGCGTGTGTGGAAGATACGCCGATCATGGCTGACTCCATCAAGACGGGCGGTCTTGCGCTGACGATTCCCGAGGGTATGGAGAGCGAGGGCGCGCCTTACGGTTTTGCCATTATGAACGCGGAAAATCAGGAGCTTCTCGACATGTTCAACGCGGGTCTTAAGAACATTAAGGCGAACGGTAAATACGACGAGATCATTGCGAAATATTTGGAGAAATAAATCTATGTTAATGATAATTCAGACATATGGGACAATGCTTTTGAAGGCGATGGGGCACACACTTCTGCTGTGCCTCCTTTCCCTTGTGTTTGCCTCTGTGATCGGCATGATTTTCGGACTGATGAATGTGGGGCACAACAGGGCGCTTAACTTTATCGGCACGGTTTACGTGGATGCGGTGCGCGGCGTGCCGCTCATCGTGCTGGCTTATTTTATCTATTTCGGCATTCCGGCGGGCATTCAGAGTCTTGGGTTTACAAACTTTAAAATGGACGCCCTGCAGGCGGGCACGATCGCTCTTTCCATGAACTGCGGTGCATACATGGCGGAGATTGTCAGGGCAGGTATCCAGAGTGTGGACAGAGGGCAGATGGAGGCGGGCAGGAGCCTCGGGCTCTCCTACGGCGCGGGGATGGCATTAATTGTGGTGCCGCAGGCGGTGCGCACGATGATCCCTTCGATCATCAACCAGTTTATCATTACCCTGAAAGATACGTCGATCCTCTCCGTGATCGGATTCCCGGAACTGACGAATGTGGGTAAGACCATCATGGGCAATACGTTCAAGAATTTGCAGGCATGGGCTATCGTCGGCATTATGTATCTGATCGTCATTACCATACTGAGTAAGGTTTCCAAGCAGATTGAGAGGAGGATCAATCGTGGCAGATAAGGCGGATGTCAAGATTTCTGTGAAGAATTTAAAGAAGAACTTCGGTTCTCTGGAAGTGCTAAAGGACATCAGTCTGGAAGTGTCCGAGGGCGAGGTGGTGGTGCTGATCGGTCCTTCCGGCAGCGGGAAGTCCACCCTTCTCAGGTGTCTGAACCAGTTGGAGAAGGCAACGTCCGGGCAGATCGTGATCGACGGTTTCGACGTGACGGACAAACGCACGGATATTAACAAGGTGCGCGAGAATATCGGCATGGTGTTCCAGCATTTTAATCTGTTTAACCATCTGAATGTGTTAAAAAATATGACGCTGGCGCCGGTTCATCTAAAGACGCTCTCCAAGGAGGACGCAAATAACAAGGCGATGCAGCTTTTGGAGCGGGTAGGGCTTTCCGATAAGGCAGGAGCCTATCCAAGCCAGCTTTCCGGCGGACAGAAGCAGCGCGTGGCGATAGCCAGAGCGCTTGAGATGAATCCAGATATCATGCTTTTTGACGAGCCGACCAGCGCCCTTGATCCGGAGATGGTGGGAGAGGTGCTCGCGGTCATGAAGGAATTGGCACGGGACGGCATGACGATGATCGTGGTCACCCATGAGATCGGGTTTGCCAGAGAGGTTGCAAGCCGGGTAATCTTTATGGAGGGTGGATATATCATTGAGGAGGGGACACCTGAGGAGGTGCTCGATCATCCGAAGGAGCCGAGAACAATCGATTTCTTAAGTAAAGTACTGTGACGGGGTGTTTTGCGCCTTGTACGCGGGTTCGGGGAGAGCGCAGGGAAGAAGTCCGGGTGGACTTATGTAATATTTTATAAAAAAAATGAAAAAAGTACTTGCAATCTCCTGAAAAATATAATAGAATAAGCAAGTGTCAATCAGATGGCTCGTTGGTCAAGCGGTTAAGACGCCGCCCTCTCACGGCGGAAACAGGGGTTCGATTCCCCTACGAGCTGTTGACTGTTTTAGAACAGCCCAACCCTAAAGGATGCCGGAAACTGCGGATAAAGCGGTTTGCGGTATTTTTTATACCTTGATATGTGGAGAGATGCATATGACACTACGGGAAGATGCGGATCAGATCATCCGCAAGTCCATTCAGGCGGTGCTGCCGGTTGAGGCGGTGCGTAAGGCTCTCGAAGGGCGTAAATTCGGCTCGGGAAAACTTTATATGGTGGCGGCAGGGAAGGCAGGCTGGCAGATGGCGAAGACTGCGGCGGACATTCTGGGCGACAGGCTGGAAGCCGGCGTGGTGGTGACGAAGTACGACCATGTGAAAGGGGAAATTCCGCGCACAGAGTGTTTTGAGGCAGGGCATCCGGTGCCGGATGAGAACTCCTTTCTGGCGACACAGGCGGCGCTCGCTCTGGCGGCAAAGGCGACGGCGGAGGACGAGGTGGTGTTCCTGCTTTCCGGGGGCGGTTCCGCTTTGTTTGAGAAACCGCTTGTGAGCGGGGCGGAACTTCAGGATATCACGAGACAGCTTTTGGCGTGCGGGGCGGATATTGTGGAGATGAATACGATCCGCAAGCGGCTTTCGGCGGTGAAGGGCGGGCGGTTTGCGCTTGCCTGTGCGCCTGCTCGTGTGTACAGTATCGTGTTGAGCGATATTTTGGGAGATCCGTTCGACATGATTGCCTCGGGTCCGGCGTACCCGGATTCTTCCACCTGTGAGGAAGCGGTGTCGATTGCCGGGAAATACGGGCTGAGACTCACGGATGAGGCGTGGGAACTGCTGAAAAGGGAGACGCCGAAGATACTTTCCAATGTGGAGACGCAGATCACGGGCAGCGTGTCCGGGCTTTGCCGGGCAGCGGCGCTTGCCTGCGAGGAGTTGGGATATGAGACGATCGTTCTGACGGACCGGCTCGCCTGTGAGGCGAGGGAGGCTGGCAGGTTTATGGGAGCCATTGCAAAGACGCATCAGGGGACGAAAAAGAGCCTTGCCTTTCTGGCGGGCGGCGAGACGGTAGTGCATCTGACAGGCGGGGGTAAGGGCGGCAGGAATCAGGAACTTGCGCTTGCGGCGGCAGAGGAAATTGCAGGGCTTACCGGCACGGCGGTGTTCAGTTTCGGGAGCGACGGGACGGACGGTCCCACCGACGCGGCGGGCGGTTACTGCGACGAGCAGACAACGGAGAGGCTTGCGGCGGCAGGGATATCCGTCTACGACGCGCTGCGGGACAACGACGCCTACCACGCGCTGCAAAAGGCGGGCGGGCTGGTTATTACGGGCGCGACGGGCACCAACGTAAATGATGTGGCAATACTGCTGATCAGACGCTGAGAGAGGGAAGCGGACAGCGGCAGTGCGGCGGAGCGGTTCGGGGAACGACCACAACAGGGGAGGGGAAAAAGAAGATGGTGATTCTACGCACATTACTGGAAAATAATCTTTCACGCAACAGGGCGCTCACGGCGGAGCACGGGCTGTCCTTTCTTGTGGAGACGGGGGATAAAAAGATACTGTTTGACTGCAGCGCGGGGAAGGCGGCGCGCAAAAACGCTGAGAAGATGCACGTGTCTCTAAAGGACGTGGACTATGTGATCCTGAGCCACAGCCATTACGACCATGCGGGCGGCTACCCGGACATGGTGTCCCACGGCGTACATGCGCCGCTTGTGACAGGTCCCCGGTTTTTTGAGGAGAAATATGCCCGCGACGGTGAAAAGTACACTTATCTGGGCTGCGGGTTCGGGCGGGAGTTTCTGGAGAAGAAAGAGATCGAACATCTCGTCTGCGAGGGGACGTTCACGCTCTTTCCCGGCTGCCATGTGGTGGGAGCTTTTGAGAGAAAGTATGGGTTTGAGAAACCGCCCGTCCGTTTTGTCAGACAGACGGCGGAAGGCATGGTGGAAGACGAGTTCCCGGACGAGATCTGTCTGGTGATCGAGGACGTGAAAGGATTGATCGTCATTGCGGGATGCAGCCATCCGGGCATCCTAAATATGATTGAGA
Source organism: uncultured Lachnospiraceae bacterium (assembly GCA_910588955.1). GTDB lineage: Bacteria > Bacillota > Clostridia > Lachnospirales > Lachnospiraceae > UBA3282. Next base: position 10,763 of record CAJURQ010000035.1, on the reverse strand, counting down.
GTGTGAAGGAACGCTTCGTGAAGCCGGTGTATGCGGTTTTCGGCGGTTCCCATCTGGTGGAGGCGGACGAGGCGAGGCTCGCGGAAACGATGAAAAAATTCGGAGACATGGGGATTGAGACAGCGGGCTTCAATCACTGTACCGGAGACGCAGCACAGGAGCGTCTGGCACAGAGCGGGGGAGATACGAAATACCTGCATCTGAAGACGGGGGACTGCATTTTTCTGCCATAGACGGAATGCCGGGGACGGTGCGTCCTCTTCTTCCGGCAATGGGCCACGCGGAAAACGGGTACAGTATCCGCGGCGGTTTTGACTCAGACAGGCGCATCCGTCTCCTCCGGCAGGATTGCCGTAATCAGGGAGAACGGCAGGCAGAGCACCAAGAAATAGACATAGCGGAACTCCGTGGCGACGGGTGTGGCGGCGAGCACGGAGAGAAGCAGGGCAATGCATGGCAGATAGCAGATTAGCCTGTGATAGTCACGGCGGATGACGGAGACGCTGACGCTGAAAAGCATGACCCAGCAGGCGACACCCATGCTCCAGAGTGTGCCGTAGACGGGCACCATGCTGCCGAGCTTGATGGCGATTTCCTTTGCCTTGATGACCAGAGGACCGCCGATCAGCGGGGTGTGCGACACGCCGAGATCCGTGGCGCTGACGCCTTCCGCCTCTGCCACCAGATAGAAGGAATCAGGATACCAGTAGCCATAGGTCTGTTTCACGTAGGCGGTGAGGTAATCGCCGGGGTAGCGCAGACCCAGATCGATCCAGAGCTTTAAGAACTCGTTTTTGTGTGCCGCCAGATAGTCCTGATTGCCTGCTCTGACGAGTTCTTTGATGTTGTCCGCAAAGGTGGGGTTATAGAGTTCATGGATGTAGGTCAGGTCTACCACCTCCTCTATCAGAGCGCGCTCTTCGTCGGAAAGGTATCTGTCATTACAAATAACAGCCGTAATCTGCTGCATAGGGATGCTGACGGATTCAATGAAGTCCGGCTGTTGTACATGAAAAGCGCTCATGACCGGATATTTGACGATCACGGCGATAAGAAGGGCGGCGAAAAGCGGCGGATAGACGGCTTTTGCCCTGCGGCGGAAACCAAACAGCAAAAAGGGCGTGGCGAGCAAAAAGGCATACCAGCCGTTCGAGCGGAAAAGGCATATCATAACGCCTGATATCATAAAAACGAGGAGATTTTTGGCACAGACCTGATTCTGCACGGAAAGGCGCAGGATGGCGCAGCTGAAAAACAGCACTGCCGCCGCGAAGGGAATATCTTTCCAGACCGTGACTGAAAAGACGGCATTATAGGGAATCAGAGCATAGAAAGCCATGATCAGCAGCAGGACGAAAGGTCTGATTTTTTGGGTGCGCAGGGTGGAGATAAAGTAGGCGACGCTGCCTGCAAGCAGGCACATCTGGAACAAGGTGTAAACGGATACGGCGACAACCATATCGCCCGTGAGCGCATAGCCTATGTGATAGAAGAAGCCGAAAACCAGCGTGTGCACCCACGGGTGGTGGTTGGACCATGGAACCACGCCCAGAATCTGTTCAAACTGGTTGATGCTGTCGGGAGTCATAATGCCCGGATACTGGTAGAGATAGTAGGGCAGCCAGCAGAGCAGGCAGCACAGAAATGCGCTAAGCGCCGTGTGGCGGCGGATAAAATTTACAAATGCCGAAAAGAAGGCGGAAGAGCGCGGGCGGCTGCCCTCATAGACGTAGGGCACGTCCTGATAGCGGGTGAGAAGGATTTGGTACAGCCTTTTTCTGTCACACGTATAGGAATATAAAAAGTGTAACAGATAGTAAAACAGGCAGACAAAGCCGGCAAAAATTACGGAAAGAATGCCGAAACGGTAAAGTCTGCTTGTGAGAAGCTCAATGTAATGGGGATAATCCACAAGCATATAGAGTGACGTAAAGACGACCGCGGTAAGCAGCGCTACACGGTTAGAAACCTGTAAGAGATCCATCCTGCGGTTCACGTGCCGGTAGAAGAAAAACACCAGAAGATAAAAGACAAAGGTAAGAATATTGCCCGGCTCCATGCGGGACGCTTTCATCAGCGCCCATGTGGTAAGGAAACTCTGGAACAGATGCAGCAGTAAAAGGCGGTCCAATTTGTTCGTCATGTTTTTTCCCCCGTACTTGAAAACTATCTATAGATTAAAGGATATCCGCCGCCCTGTCAATTCGCGCGATATTTAAAAACACTTGCAATGGAAGAAAAAGGGTGTTATAATACAAAAGAATTAAGAATAGTTACAAAGATAAAGAGTGGACTTGCGAGTCCGCTCTTTTCCGTGCAGGAGGTTGTTATGTCAAAACGGGAGACATACGAGGAGAAGACGGAGCACCTTCTTTCTCCCATTGCAGCGCAGTATGATGTGGAAATTTATGATGTGGAGTATGTGAAGGAAGGAAAGGATTACTATCTGCGGGCTTATATCGACAAGCCGGAGGGGGTAAACATTCAGGACTGTGAGAACGTGAGCCGTGCCCTGTCGGATGCGCTTGACGCGGAGGATTTTATCCCGGACGCCTATATACTGGAAGTCAGCAGCCCGGGACTCGGCAGGGTTTTAAAAAAAGACAGACATATGGAGAGAAGCCTTGGGGAGACGGTGGAATTGAAGGCATATAAGCCCATAGACGGACAGAAGGAGTTTTCCGGGATTTTGAAGGCGTTTGACGCCGCGACCATCACCATTGAGGAGGACGGCGCCGCGCGTACATTTGAGAGGTCTGCTATCGCCACGGTCAGGCTGGCACTTGATTTTTAAAGCGACGATTTTTTCATTAGGAATGAAACATAGGAGGACAATGGAAAATGAATAAGGAATTAATGGAGGCGCTGGAGATTCTGGAGAGAGAGAAGGAGATCAGCAAGGACACTCTTTTTGAGGCGATCGAAAATTCGCTGATCACCGCTTACAAGAATCATTTCGGCAAGGCGGACAACGTGAAGGTGGAAATCGACAGAGAGACTTGCGATTACTACTGCTACGCGGAGAAGGAGGTTGTGGATGAGGTAGAAGATCCGGTCATGCAGATTTCTCCCGAGGACGCGAAGGAGATCGATCCCAAGGCAAAGACTGGCGACATCGTCCGCGTGGAGATACGCTCCAAGGAGTTCGGACGCATTGCCACCCAGAATGCCAAGAGCGTGATCCTGCAGAAGATCCGCGAGGAGGAGAGAAGCGTTATCTACAACCAGTACTTTGAGAAGGAGAAGGATGTGGTGACCGGTATCGTCCAGCGTTACATGGGCAAGAACATCTCTATCAATCTGGGCAAGGCGGACGCTATCTTAAACGAAAACGAGCAGGTGCGCACCGAGCATTTCCGCCCGACGGAGAGAATCAAGGTCTATATACTGGAGGTGAGAAACACGCCCAAGGGACCGAGGATTCTGGTGAGCCGTACGCACCCCGAGCTGGTGAAACGCCTCTTCGAGTCAGAGGTGACGGAGATCAAGGACGGCACGGTGGAGATTATGAGCATTGCCAGAGAGGCGGGCAGCAGGACGAAGATCGCGGTGCGCTCCAACAATCCGAACGTGGACGCCGTGGGCGCCTGTGTAGGTATCAACGGTGCGAGGGTCAATTCCATTGTGGATGAGCTGTGTGGGGAGAAGATCGATATCGTAAACTGGGATGAAAACCCGGGCAACCTGATCCAGAATGCGCTGTCTCCCGCCAAGATTGTCGCGGTGTTTGCCGACCCTGACGAGAAGACGGCGAAGGTGGTGGTGCCGGATTACCAGCTTTCCCTCGCTATCGGTAAGGAGGGGCAGAACGCGAGACTTGCGGCGAGACTGACCGGGTACAAGATTGATATCAAGAGCGAGACGCAGGCGAAAGACGCGCCCGGCTTCCGTTATGAGGACTACGTCTACGACGATGAGGAGTATGACGAGGAAGATTACGGAGAAGAGGGCTACGGGAACTATGACGAGGCGTATGAGGAGGAGACGTACAACGGCGCGGACGGCTCTGACGAGTATGTAGAGGAAGGCGAAGCGTAAGCGCGAAGTGAGGGACGGTATGGCAAAAAAAGTATCTCTGCGCCAGTGTGTGGGCTGTGGCGAGATGAAGGATAAGAAAGAGATGATGCGCGTGTTAAAGAGTGCGGAGGGAATTGTTTCTCTGGATATGACCGGGAGAAAGAACGGCAGGGGCGCATACCTTTGCAAGAACGGGGAGTGCCTTGTGAAAGCCAGAAGGAACAAGGGTCTGGAACGGTCCTTCAAGATGCGCATACCGGATGAAATATACGCGAATCTGGAGAAGGAGTTTGAGGAGGGCAGGCATGAAGCAGATACCGGGGAAGGATAAGGTATTATCCATGCTGGGACTCGCCGCACGCTCCAGAAATGTTGTCAGTGGCGGATTTGCAACGGAACAAGCTGTGAAATGCGGCAAGGCAGCTCTGGTCATCATAGCTGAGGATGCGTCGGGTAATACCAGAAAAAAGTATAGTAACATGTGTGATTTTTATGAGGTTCCCTGTGCGTTCCATGGGACGAAAGCAGTGCTTGGACATTCCATGGGCAAGGACGAGAGATCGGTTCTTGCGGTGACAGACGAGGGATTTGCAGATTCGATACGGAAGCATTTGGGAGATTCGGAATAGTTGGAGGTAGTAAGTATGGCGAAGATGAAAGTACATGAGCTTGCGAAAGAGGTAGACAGGAAGAGCAAAGAACTGATCGACTTTCTGCAGGCTAAGGGATATGAGGTGAAGGTGGCGCAGAGCTCTATCGAGGACGAGGCGATCGCTTTAGTGAGGAAGGAATTCGGTTCTTCGGGAGAAAAGTCCGTGCCAGCCGGGGAAGAAAAACCGCAGAAAGCGGAAGCTCCCGCGAAGGAGACTGCCGTGCCGGCAGCCGGAAAAGAGAAGGTTGCGGCAGCGAATGCCGTACCTCAAAAGCCCGTGGCAGAGAGTGAGAAGAGGGAGAGCAAAGGCGAAGCGCCCAAGAAGAAACGGATCATCTTCGTGAGCAATCCCCACAATTCCAAGATGGGCGGCAGACAGTCTCAGGGCGGAGGCAACGGGCAGAATCGTGGCGGCGCAGGCGGTAGACCGTTGTCTAACGGCGCGCGCCCGGTGCAGCCCCAGAATGCGCCCCATAAGATTATCCGTCCCACTCAGAAACCGATTCCCGTGACGGCGGAACCCTACGATGTGAGACAGAAACAGCAGCAGGAAAGAAGGCTGGAGCAGAGGCAGCAGGAGAAACGGGAAAACAATAAAAATATGGCAGCCGGAACACAGCCGGCGGCAGGACAGGAGAAGGTAGCAAGTGCAGGAGAAAATCGCAGACCTGAGAGCCAGAATAGACCGAATTATAGCAACGGTCAGGGTGCTCGTAAGAGTGGCGGCGCTCCCAACGCTTTTAGCAGGAACAGCGGCGGTGGTGACCGCTCTCCGAGAGGAAATGTCGGGCAGGACAATCGATTTAGGAAAAATAACGGTCCGAAGGACTTTATCGCTGAGGCGCCCAGTAAGGACGCGGAGAAGCACAGGGACGACGAGAAGCGCAGGGTAAACCAAGAGAGGGATAAACGCTCGAAGAAGGATCACATCTATGAGGAGGACGACGCTGCGGTAAAGAACCGCAATAAGGCGGGGCGCTTTATCAAGCCGGAGAAAAAGCCTGAGGAGTCCAAGGAGGAGCAGATCAAAGTGATCACGGTTCCCGATACCCTGACTATCAAGGAACTGGCGGATAAGATGAAGATTCAGCCCTCCGCGATTATCAAAAAGCTCTTTTTGCAGGGACAGATCGTGACTTTAAACTCAGATATCACATTTGAGGAGGCGGAGAATATCGCCATTGAGTATGAGATCATCTGCGAAAAGGAAGTGAAAGTCGATGTGATCGAGGAGCTTTTGCGCGAGGAGGAAGAGGATGCCTCTACCATGGTGGCGCGTCCTCCGGTTATCTGCGTTATGGGTCATGTAGACCACGGTAAAACTTCCCTTCTTGACGCGATCCGTAAGACTAACGTTACGGATAAGGAGGCGGGCGGCATCACGCAGGCGATCGGCGCGTACACGGTAAGCGCAAAGGGACAGAGCATTACCTTCCTTGATACGCCGGGTCATGAGGCGTTCACGGCAATGCGTATGCGCGGCGCTAATTCCACGGATATCGCGGTTTTGGTCGTTGCCGCTGACGACGGCGTTATGCCCCAGACGGTGGAGGCGATCAACCACGCGAAGGCGGCGGGAATTGAAATTATCGTTGCCGTCAATAAGATTGATAAACCAAACGCGAACATCGACCGCGTGAAACAGGAGATGACAGAGTATGAGCTGATCCCGGTGGATTGGGGCGGATCGACAGAGTTTGTTCCGGTCTCCGCGAAGTCGGGCGAGGGTATTGAAAACCTTTTGGAGACGATTTTGCTCACGGCGGAGATTCTGGAGCTTAAGGCGAACCCGAACAGAAACGCCAGAGGTCTCGTGATCGAGGCGGAGCTCGACAAGGGCAGGGGTCCCGTGGCGACCGTTCTGGTGCAGAAGGGTACGCTCCATGTGGGCGACTTTATTTCCGCAGGCGCAAGCCACGGCAAGGTGCGCGCCATGATCGACGATAAGGGCAGGAGAGTGAAGGAGGCGACGCCTTCTACGCCAGTAGAGATTCTTGGCTTATCCGACGTGCCCAGCGCCGGCGAGGTGTTCGTTGTCCATGAAAATGACAAGAGCGCGAAATCTTATGCGGAAACCTATATGGCGCAGCATAAAGAGGAGATGCTTGCAGATACTAAGACGAAGATGTCCCTTGACGATCTGTTCAACCAGATTCAGGAGGGCAATTTAAAGGAACTGAACCTGATCGTGAAGGCGGATGTGCAGGGCAGCGTGGAGGCTGTGAAGCAGAGCCTGATGAAGCTGTCCAACGAGGAAGTAGTCGTGAAATGCATTCACGGCGGCGTGGGCGCCATCAACGAATCGGATGTGTCGTTGGCATCGGCTTCCTCCGCAATTATCATCGGCTTTAACGTGAGACCGGATGTGCAGGCTAAGACCGTGGCGGAGCGCGAGGGCGTGGATGTGCGTCTCTACAAGGTTATCTATCAGGCGATCGAGGATATTGAGGCGGCTATGAAGGGTATGTTAGACCCGATTTTCGAGGAGAAAGTGATTGGTCACGCGGAGGTGCGCCAGATCTTCAAGGCGTCCGCGATCGGCAATATCGCAGGTTCCTATGTGCTTGACGGGGAGTTCCAGAGAGGCTGTAAGATCCGTATCCGTAGGGGCGAGGAGCAGATTTACGAGGGTGAGCTGGCATCCCTGAAACGCTTCAAGGATGATGTGAAGGAAGTGAAAGCCGGATTTGAGTGCGGTCTTGTGTTCGAGGGCTTCGACAAGATGGAAGAGCTGGATATCGTGGAGGCGTATATCATGGTGGAAGTGCCGCGCTGACAATAGAAATAACGAGTGTTATAAATGAGCGCAGAGGAAAGGATTTACAGGAATGCGTAAAAACAGTGTTAAAAATACCCGTATCAACGGGGAAGTACAGCGAGTGTTGGCGCAGATTATCCGCGGGGAGATCAAAGACCCGAGGATTGCGCCGATGACCTCGGTGGTGGCGGTGGAGGTGGCGCCGGACTTAAAGACCTGCAAGGCGTGGATCAGCGTGCTGGGAGACGAGAAAGCGCAGGCGGATACGCTGGCGGGGCTTCAGAGCGCGGAAGGGTATATACGCGGGCAGCTTGCCAGGACTATCAATCTCCGCAATACGCCGCAGATTCATTTCATTATGGATCAGTCCATCGCCTATGGGGTGAATATGTCGAAGCGGATTGAGGAAGTGGTGGCATCGGATCGAAAAGCCGCAGGGTTTGACAAGGGGAGCGAGAATGAAGAGGATTGATGATTTAAAGGATATGAAGACGGTGGCGATCGGCGGGCACATGAGACCGGACGGGGATTGCGTGTGCTCCTGTCTGGCGCTGTGTCATTATCTGAAAAAGGAATTGCCCGGGGCGAGGGTTGACGTCTATCTGGAGGAGCCGCCGGCGCCGTTCCATGTTTTAGAAGGAATAGAAGATATTAAATCAGAATTTAATAACGAGGAAGTCTATGACGTTTTCTTTGCGCTGGACTGCAATGACGAGCGTCTGGGAGACGTATTGCCTATTTACAGGCGTGCCAAAAGGCGTGTCAACATTGATCACCACATCAGCAATACAGGATGTGGTGATGTGAATATCATTGAGCCGGAGAAAAGCTCCACGGCGGAGCTGCTCTACGAGCTGATGGAGCCGGAGTTGGTGGACGAGGTGATCGCAAAGGCGGTCTATGTCGGGATTGCCCACGATACGGGTGTTTTCCGTTACTCCAACACCTCTCCCCGCACGATGCAGATAGCGGCAGAATTACTTAAATTTGGATTTGATTTTTCTGCACTGATCGAGGAAACCTTCTATGAGAAGACATATTTCCAGACACAGATTATGGGCAGGGCGATTCTGGGCAGCGTCCGTTTTATGGACGACAGGTGTATTGTCAGCATGGTGAGCCGGCGCATGATGGAATTTTACTGCGTAACCCCGAAGGATTTGGACGGGATTGTCAATCAGCTGCAGGGTGTGAAGGGCGTGGACTGCTCCATCTTTATGTATGAGACGGGGACATTGGAGTACAAGGTGAGCATGCGCTCCAACGGCAGAGTCAATGTGGCGGAGGTTGCCGTGAAGTTTGGCGGCGGCGGTCATGTGCGCGCTGCGGGGTGTATGATGAACGGTACATATCATGACAATATCAACAACCTGTCGCGCGAGATCGCGGCACAGCTCGACGAGGAGCAGGAATAGAAAGAGACAGGGACATTTATGTACAACGGGATCATGAATGTTTATAAGGAGGCGGGGTTTACGTCCCACGATGTGGTGGCGAAGCTCCGCGGCATCTGTAAACAGAAGAAAATAGGGCATACAGGGACACTCGATCCGGATGCGGTCGGCGTGCTTCCTGTATGTTTTGGTTCGGGCACGAAACTGTGCGATATGCTGACGGACTGGGACAAGGAGTATATCGCCACGCTCCGGCTCGGCGTGGCGACAGACACGCAGGATTTAACAGGACAGGTGTTATTTCAGGCGGAGGAGAGGACGATCCGGATGCTTGCGGGAGAGCAGGTACGGGCGTGTATTCTCAGCTTTCTCGGCGATTACGATCAGATTCCGCCCATGTACTCGGCGCTCAAGGTGAACGGAAAGAAACTGTATGAGCTGGCTCGGGCGGGAAAGGAAGTGGAGCGCAAACCCCGCAGAGTGCAGATTCGGGAACTGGAGATTCTGGAGACGAGCCTTCCTGCGGTGCGTTTCCGCGTGGTATGTTCGAAGGGGACTTATATTCGGACTCTCTGTCATGATATCGGGGAGAAACTCGGATGCGGTGGCGCGATGGCGTCCCTGACGAGGAGCAGGGTGGGGATTTTCGGGATCGAGGATGCGCTGCGGCTCTCGGAGATTGAGAAACTCCGAGATGAAGATAAAATATCGAGCGTTATTATTCCGCCAGACGCTGTCTTCGGGGACTGTCGGAAAGTGAAGGTGACGGCGGCGGCACGCCGGTTTTTGGAGAACGGGAACAAAATTCCGGCAGGGATGTCCGGAATGCCCGGTTCGCCGCAGAATGGAGAGCGGCTGCGAATGTACGACGAGTCGGGGCGGTTTTACGGTATTTACGAGTATCACGCGGAGGGAAAAGAGGCAAGACCCGTGAAAATGTTTCTGACAGGTAAATAATTATGCGGATTATAGAGAACACAACAGAATTTCAACTGGAAAACAAAAGCGCCGTTGCACTTGGGAAGTTTGACGGGATTCATCTGGGGCATCGTCTGCTTCTCGAACGGGTGCTGGAGCAGAAAAAAGAAGGGCTTCAGACGGTAGTTTTCACTTTCGATACCTCGGCGGCGTCCTTTTTCGGCGGGGAGACGAAGGAACTGTCCACCAGAGAGGAAAAGAGGGAGATGTTTTCGAAGCTGGGGATCGACGTGCTGATCGAGTTTCCTTTAAACAGGGAGACGGCGGCGACAGAACCCTCGGACTTTGTGGCGCGTTATCTTGCCGGACAGATGCGGACGGCATATTTGTGCGCGGGACCGGATATCTCCTTCGGGAAGGGCGGTGCGGGGGACTATGCGCTCCTTGCGGACTTGTCCGGAACTTACGGATATCAGGTGGAACTGATCGACAAAGTCCGCGTGGATGGGGAGGAGGTAAGCTCCACCAGAGTGCGGCAGGCGGTTCGGGAGGGAGAGATGGAGAAGGTTTCCGCCATGCTGGGCATGCCTTACCGGGTGAGCGGGAAGGTGGTGCACGGCAGACAGCTTGGGCGGAAACTCGGTATGCCCACGGCGAATCTTTTGCCGGATGAGAGAAAGCTTCTGCCCCCGAACGGGGTTTATTATTCCCGGGCAGAGCTTGGGGAAAAGACTTACCGGGGCATCTCCAATGTGGGATATAAACCCACGGTTTCGGAGGAGAAGATACTCGGTGTGGAAACTTATCTCTACGATTTTTCGGGGGAAGTCTACGACAGGGATATGACCGTGGAACTTCTGGCATTTCGCCGAAAAGAGTGTGCATTTGAGAGCGTGGAGGCGCTGCGGCGGCAGATCGAGGCGGATGTGGAGGCGGGGAAAAATTTCCCGTAAACGTATTTCGTGAGTCTTTTTCCTGAATTGTAAAACTAACTTCCATATGAAACGGTAAATTCTACATGACC
>CAJURQ010000034.1 GCA_910588955.1 uncultured Lachnospiraceae bacterium | reverse complement strand
ACTAAGTTCTACATAAGAGGTGTATGGGTAGAATTTAAAATTATAATTCACACAATATTTTTAGTTGTTAAAAAATTGCTTATAATTACAATATCATACCTATACTTTTCCTTGAAGTAATACCCAAAGAAGTTGTGTAAAATTTCTTCAAATTTAAAGCAATATGCATCCTTTTCTCTGCCATGATGAAATGGAACCATATAATGCTTATCATTTGTCATACAAAATTCAACAAAATGATGTAAAAAATTTCTAAAACCATCGCTTTGTTCAACATAATCACTTTGAATGGAAAATTCTTTGTTACTTTTCAGTTTATTCAACTCTGCGTAATGATCTGAAATTGCGAACAACCCCTGCGCAGGTCCTGCCCCTACTTCTAATATATCAATTGTCCTGTCTTTGCTATAAATCAAATACCCGTTCTTACAAAGTTCACCAAAAATAATTTGGAATCTGTGATACCTGTCCAAAAAATGCCAAACTGCATACGCATATGCAGTTTCACTATTTTGATAATCTATTTCATCACATCTGTCCAAAACATCAGTTAATTGCATAACTATTTTATCCCAATCCTCAAGCGCAAAAATATATTCTTCAAACAACTCCTTAATTTGTTTAAAATCTGCCAATTGCAACTTATAATATTGCGACAATCTCTTTTCATCCATTTCTATATACTTATTTTTCATCATCTTCTCCACTCCCACACATCATACCCTTGATGCCTCGCCGACTCGTACACCGGTTTCATATTTTTCTCCAAAATCCCATAAAATTCCGCCTCAGAGTTTCCTCTCCGATACAGTTCCGTATTCGCCCAAATCGAGTGCAGATTGTCCCGAAAACACGCCTCATACAGTTTTCTGATTTCCTCTGCCGTATATATCATCTCGTACATAATATACTGATTTCTGGCAAATCGCCCGAAAAACTCTTCCCAATCCGGCAGGCGGTTGCTCTTGGAAGAATTTAAGGACGAATCCATTGGCATCAAATTCCAGAGTTCATCATTCATTACAAACGACCACGGAATAAAATGATCCACATCATAATTATCCCTCTCAATCAGTTCATCCGTAAATACATCTGCTACCCTTTTTAATTGTAAAATACCATCCCACAGATTCCGCACATGCGAAAGCTTTCTCATCTTTTCATTAAGAGGTTCCAGTTTATAAATCAATCCCGGCACTTCCGGATTGTTATTTTGAAGCCATTTCACTTTTTCGCACTGAATCCATCCCAAAATCGTCACGGCATTATCTTTAATCATCAGAATCCAGTCAGCACTGAATTTCACTATCCGGTTTAATCCGTTCTCACTCCCAAAAGTATAGGGCAGCAAAATATCTGTTTCATTCAGCTTGTTATAATAAGCCATCATTCTGCCTGCGCTGCTGTCCAAGCTGATTTTCTCATCTGTCTTATTTGCAAAGCCTGATAAAGCTTTATATGGCACATTGAGAGTCAGAGCTTGTTTTTCCACATGAAGCTGTTTACTAAAATCTCTAATTTTATTCTTGATTTCTACCTTGGAGGCATTTGCTGACAGTCCACTCAAATCTCTCAGTTTAATTACTGCCTTTTCCAGATTATCCCTGACCCCGCCATTGCCCCAAATACCGCTCAGATGGATATGAAACTCCAAAACCGAATACCATGCATTAGCAATCATCTCGTCAATGATTTCATCATAAGGGGCTTCCGTCCTGTCCTCCAATATAAGCTGTACAATCGCCTCCAACCAATAAAATTTATAGCAGTAGGACGGATCTTTCATCATTTTTGAAAAGCCCTGTATATCCAGTTTATTGTAGTAATTCGTATCAATTGTCAACTGCATCATTCATTCCCCGCCCAAAATATCTTCTGTGCAAAACCGCCTCGTTTTTCTCTCTTTTCATCCCGCACAGCCATCAGTTCTTCCACAGAATATCCCCGCGCCTCACAGATGGCAAAGAGCACTTCCAGTACATCCGCCATCTCCTCAAGAGACTTGTCCGCCTGATACTCCGCCACTTCTTCATCTAATTTCCTGTCAAGTTCCTCAAGATACTCTTCCTGCTCCAATATTCTTGTTATAGGTTTCTTACCGGCAACAGTTATAATCTGTGGAATCTTATCACGCACTAGTTTACCCTGTCTCATCCATTACACCACCCTGTCCATAACAACAATATTACCCAGAACTGTCCTATCCGAACAGCTCTCCCCCTCCACTCCCTAAACCCACCAAACCGCTATCTTTTCGGCTAATATTTAATCTGAGTTAATTTTAGCCGTAGTATAAAGGAAAAGCAAGAAAAAAGAGACCGCCCACCAGACAGTCTCTTCTTCACATAATCTCCATTCTATTCCGACGCCAGCGTAAACTGATCCACCAGCTCTTTCAGACAGGTCGCCTCCGCGGAAAGCTCCTCGCTCGCCGCCGCGCTCTCCTCGGCGGATGCGCTGTTGTTCTGCACCACAACCGAAATCTGATTGATGCCCTCAGACACCTGCACCACCGCCTCGGACTGCTCGCTAGACACCGTAGCTATGTTATCAATTGCGTCCACCACCGATTGAATACTGTTCACAACGCCCATCAGGACGTCCGCCGTATTCTGGGCAATCTCCGTACCGATATGTACTGCCTCCGTGGAATTTCCGATCAGTTCCGAAGTGTTCTGCGCCGCCTGCGCGGATTTCCCTGCCAAATTGCGGACCTCCTCAGCCACAACGGCAAATCCCTTGCCCGCAGCTCCGGCTCTCGCCGCCTCCACTGCCGCGTTCAGTGCCAGAATATTTGTCTGGAATGCAATGTCGTCTATGGTCTTAAGAATCTTTTCAATCTCCTCGGAACTCGCCTCAATCCGTTCCATCGCCTCTACCAGATTCTGCATCTTCTGGTTGCACAAAAGCACTTCCTCACCGGTCTGATGTGTCTGACTCCTCGCCTCCAGTGCACCGCTCGCCGTGTTCTGCACCTGCTCGGAAATCATACTGATTCGCGAAGCAAGCTCTTCCACCGAACTTGCCTGCTCCGTAGTTCCCTGACTGAGCGACTGGGCGCTCGCCGCCAGCTGATTGCTCGCGTCGGACACTTCGTTTGCGGAATGATTGACCTGACGCATGGCGTTGCTGAGTGACACCTTCAGATTGCGCATGGAGAGCAGAATATGCCGGAAACTGCCCACATACACATCCTCATGGGAAGTGCGGATGTCCATATTTTGATTTGCCATCTCATTTAACAAATAATCGATATCCTTGATTACAATGCTCAAGCCTTCCACAAGGGAAGCGGTAGATCTGGCAAGCACGCCCGTCTCGTCCCTGTTCGTAATCCGGGGCATCGGCGTCTCAAGATCCCCCTCCACGAGCAGCTTCATCCGATCAACGCACGCTTTCATAGGTCTGCCGATATTGCGCGCCAGTGCAAGTGCTATAACAATGGAGATAAGCACGGCAATCCCGATCACCGTAAGATTCACCACAATCGCGTCCCGCGTGGAGGCGAGATAATTGACCTGCGGCGCCGTCACCGCAATGCTCCAGCCGTCCGTATCCGGCACGGGCGCGTATGCTGCAAACATCGGATGTCCGCCGCTCATATAGCTGCCGAACCCGTTCTTTCCCTGACGCATCTCGCTATGTATCGCAGCCAGCTCCTGCAGCGACGAATCCTGCTTTGCCTCCGCCTCTATATTTTGCACCGTGATTGTCTCCAGCGTGATATCGGCAATTGTTTCACCCGTTTTATTAATCATGTAAGCGCGGCTGTTTTCGCCGATCTGAATCGCCGACACGATATCATTCAAAAAAGTCTCCTGCGGCACAAAATAGACCACGCCCACAATAGAGGAGCCATAATTTTCCTCCGTGTAGAGAGGCGCCGCAACCATAATGGACAACTGACCGGTAATCTTACTGATCAGCGGTTCAGACACGTAGATATTTCCCTGCAGCGCCTGACGCACATATTCACGGTCAGAGTAATCTTTGCCGTCAAAAATACTGATACCGTCCGAACCGATGATATTGCCCCGCTGGAAACCATGCATGGCTACGCGCTCATCAATGATCGCCTTTTTTTCCTCCACCGACACCTCAGAATCGGCAAGCTGCGGAATATGACCGACCTCCATCACAACATTCTTGTAGGACGCCAGTTCCTGTTGGGCGCGTCCCGCCGCCAGAACCGCAGTTTCGCTCATCATCTGCTCCACGGTCACCAAGGTGCTGTTGTAATTGAGCGCAATGCTGAAAGAGCCGGACACAACCAACCCTGCCAGAACTGTTAAAATGAGACATAAGGTAATTTTTGTACGTATGCTTTTCATGTCAGTACCCCCTCGTTCCCATTATAAAAATTTCAGCTGCCGCTTGTCAAGACTGTTCTTACCCTTCTTCAACTTCCTGCACAATCGTTCCTGTCAAGCGCCTCCTTTAATCTTTCCATCGCCTCTTCCAACACGCTCCTCGGGCATGCCACATTGATTCTCTGGAAACCCTTTCCGCTCTCCCCGAACATCGTGCCGCCGTCCAGCCACAGTTTCG
Source organism: uncultured Lachnospiraceae bacterium (assembly GCA_910588955.1). GTDB lineage: Bacteria > Bacillota > Clostridia > Lachnospirales > Lachnospiraceae > UBA3282. Next base: position 37,134 of record CAJURQ010000034.1, on the reverse strand, counting down.
CCTTATGTACGATTCTATCTTCTATTTCCGCATCCGACAAGCCTGTGCCGGAAAAGTCCAGCCAGACAAGATAAGTCCCCTCATGTTCCGTCATAGTCACGCCGGGCAGGTTTTGCGCCACATACTTTTTTACAAAGGCAATATTGCCGCGGACATACTCGAGCATTGTCAAATACCACTCTTCCCCCTTGCTGTAAGCCGTCTCGCAGGCAATCAGCCCCATCACGCCAAGCTGGCTGATGCCCGCCGCGTCCAGCTGTTTTCGGAAACGCTTCCGCAAATCACTGTTAGGAATAAAAATATTCGACAAGACCATAGTTGCCAGATTAAAGGTCTTGCTGGGGGAGGTGCAGACGATACACCGATCCTCGTACTCCTCTTTCAGCCCCGCAAACACCTGATGCTTTCCCGCAAACACAAAATCCTCATGAATCTCGTCGCTGGCAACAATCACGTCATGCTTCACGCAGATATCGCCCAGCCGGATCAATTCCTCCCTCGTCCAGACGCGCCCAACCGGATTGTGGGGATTGCAGAGAAGAAGCAGCTTTACTTTATTGTCTGTAATCTTCTGTTCAAAGTCCTCAAAATCCGTGTGATAGCGGTTGTCCCCACCACGGTAAAGGTCGCTGCTGACCACACGCCTGCCGTTATCCTCAATCACCTCCGCAAACGGGTAATACACAGGAAGCTGAATCAGCACCGCGTCCCCCGGCTCCGTGTAAGCTTTCACCGCCATGGCAAGAGCCGTCACCACGCCCGGCGTCTTCACAAGCCACTCCTCTTTGGGACTCCAATTATGCCGCCTTACCATCCAGTCCCGCACAATCTCAAAGTAAGGCGTTTTTGCCTCGCTGTAACCAAAAACACCCTCCTTTGCCCGTTCGATCAACGCGTCCTCTATGTAGGAGGAAGTCCGAAAATCCATATCCGCCACCCACATAGGCAGTATATCCTCCGGCATCCCTCTTTCCGCCCCAAAATCGTATTTTAACGACCGGGTATTTCTTCTCTCTATCACGCTGTCAAAGTCTAGGTTTCTCTCCACCATCTTTCGTTCCTCCATATCAGCACTTATTCCTTTCCATCTGTCGCTCACACAGGTCAGCGCCCGAAATTCTTGTTCAACTCTGTTTCTCCGCCCGAATCTCCCGGAAAACGTCCTCCAGATCCGCCAGCAAATCCTTCACGTCCTCGATTCCCACCGACATACGGAGCGTACTCTCCGTAATCCCGTTTTTCTCCCGAATTTTCTTTGGCACGTCGGAATGAGTCTGGGTCGTCGGATAGGTGATCAGCGTCTCCACACCGCCAAGGCTCTCCGCATATTGAATCAGCTTCACCTTTTCCAGAATGGCAAGCGCAAACTCCCTGCTTTCCGCCCGAAATGTCAGCATCGCGCCGAAACCTCTCGCCTGCCGCTTCATCACCTCATACTCCGGATGTTCCGCAAGCCCCGGATAAATCACATCCGTAACCTCGTGCTGCTTTTTAAGCCATTCTACAATCGCCATCGCATTTTCCTGCGCCCTCTCCATGCGGATGCCAAGTGTCTTGATACCACGAAGAATCAGCCAGCTGTCAAAAGGAGAAAGAACCGCTCCCGTCGTTTTGTACAGAAAGCGCAGCCGCTCGCTAAGTTCTTCCCGATTTGTCACAAGAAAGCCCGCCAGCGCGTCATTGTGTCCACCCAAAAACTTCGTGCCGCTGTGAATCACAAGGTCCGCTCCAAGCTCGAGGGGATTCTGAAAATAAGGCGACAAAAACGTATTGTCCACAATCAAAAACAGTCCGTACCGCTTTGCAATATCCGCCGTCTTCGCGATATCCGTCACATGCATCATCGGGTTGGTTGGCGTCTCTATGTAAATCGCTTTCGTGTTTTCCCTGATCTGCCCCTTTATGTCCTCACAGCAGCAGTCAATGCTCGTAAAGGCAATGCCGTTCTTCTTTGAAATCTGTTCAAACAGCCGGATGCTGCCGCCGTATAAATCCGCGTCCACAATCAGGTGATCGCCCGGGGTAAACAATTCCATCATCAGGGCGATCGCCGCCATTCCGGAGGACAGCGCCAATGCGTCCGTACCGTTTTCCAGCGACGCCACCACCTTTTCCAGCTGCTCCCGCGTGGGATTCTGCACCCTGCTGTAATCGTAGCCTGTGCTCTGCCCCACCCCCGGATGCGCGAAGGTCGCCGTCTGGTAGATCGGAAAGCTGACCGAGCCGTAGTGGTTTATCCCCTCTTCCTCCAGATGAATGCATCTCGTTCCGATTTCTTTTGCCATAGCCTTTTCCTCCGTCTTTCCCTTTTACTGGAATCAGTATAGCAGAAAAAATCAGGACAGGCAATACATACTTTTCCTATCAATTATATATACATTAAATTTCCCTCAAATGCTCATTGTAAAAGTCCCAGCGTTCAATCAGGACCGCACATTTGCTGCGCTGTCCGAAGCCACCTTTTGTTGCGAAAATGCAAACCATAGTTGGTAGCACGCAACCGCTGTCTTTTTCTAAAATGATTTTGTTTAGAATGCAAATACAAAACCCAAAGGAGGTTTATCCCTATGCAAAACACAGAATCAACCGTTACAGCCAAGACCATTTGCAGACCTATCCCATTCCTGCTCGGAACCTTTCTTATCACATGGCTCTGTGCCGGACTCATGACAATCATCGATTATAATACCCACCCGATTCTATTCTCTGCCTTAGATTTTCTGGAAAACGTTTCTGTTTGCGGTACAGTTTTTCAATTTCTGTTGTTTCCGCCTGCCGGATACATACTGCACTGTTCCAGTTTTCCTCTCCATTTTTGCCGGGCAGTTTCTCCTCGGCGGCGGACTGGAAGAGGCTGGTTGGCGCGGTTACCTGCTGCCCAGCTTTTTGAAGAAATGGCATATTCTGGTTTCCTCCACAGCAGTCAGCCTGATCTGGGTATTCTGGCATCTGCCCTATTTTCTATTGCCGGATAGTCTGCAGTCGGGACAAAATTTCTTTTCCTACATCTTCATCGGAATCGTCACCGGCTTCATCCTCACCGCCATCTACCTGTTGACAGAAAGTGTCTTCCTGTGTATGCTTTTCCACAGTTGGCAGAATACCCTTGTCATGTCTATCCCGGCAGATACCAGGAATCCGTGGTTTATGCTGACATTTCTTTTGCTGGGGGAATCCCCTGCTCCGGAAACCACCGTTCAGGCACAGGAACCCACTGGCACTACGCCACTGGAAGAAGAAAAACCGTCTGTGCGGGATAACTTCCCGACAAACGGCTTCCTCTGGGCAGTGCTTTGCACAGCAATTGTGCTTGTATTATATTTTGTAACGAATATATTTTAATATTTTCCTGCCGGATGATGCTCTCCCTCTCTGGCTCACCGCTGTTCCAGTGCCAGTCCTATCAGTCGGTTCGTCTGGTCAGCCATAAACAGCGGAATGTTCAGCACGTCATCATTCAGCTTCAAATTATCCAGAGAGAACCGCACCCGGAGCCTGACCTGATCCGAGAACAATTCCTTGAATTTTTTCAGGCTCTTGCTGGTCGTGTTGACATCTGATTTGACTTCAATAGGAAAAATGTCATTCTCCCGCTGAATCAGAAAATCCACCTCATAGGGAGGATTGTTCCTGCTCCAGTACCGGGGAACCACTTCAAACTGTGTGAGCAAGGTCTGTAACACGAAGTTCTCAGTCAGTGCACCTTTAAACTCAGTGAACAGGCGGTTGCCCTCTCCGAACGCGGTGGGTGCCAGTTGTGCCAAACGCCGGAGCAGTCCCACATCCACCAGATAAATCTTAAATGCGGACAAGTCATCATATGCCGCCACCGGCAGACCGGGTGCAGTACTGCGGTAAATCTTATGCACCAGCCTCGCATCCACCAGCCACTGTAAAGCGTCCTCGTATTCACGAGCCCTCGCCCCCTCTTTGACCACTTTATAGAGAAACTTTTTATTCTCCCTTGCAAGCTGGGACGGCACGGACTTCCAGATCATAGATATCTTCGGAAACTCACTGATGTTTGGGTGCTTGGCAAAGTCACGCTCATAAGCGCTGATAATCCCGGACAAGGCTTCCTGCATGGCGGAAACATCCCGCGCCCCCGTCCACATGAGCACCGATTCAGGCATACCACCAGTGACATAATACATCTTCAATTTTTCACAGAGCGGATTGAAAAAGGCATCGGGAATCGGCGCAATGATATCTACACTTTCCAGATAACCGGCAAGGTTTTCATCGCCATTGGCAAGCAGAAATTCCATGAAGGTCATCGGGTCAATCTGCATAAAGTTGACTTTTCCCACCGGAAAGGAGGATGGTTTCGACAGCGCAATCCCCAGTAGCGAACCGGCACAGGCAATATGATACTGCGGCGCATTCTCGCAAAAATACTTCATGGAATTGATTACCTTGGGGCAGTCCTGCACTTCGTCAAAAATAATAAGTGTCTTTTCCGGCACAATCTTTTGCCCACTGGCAAGCATCAGGTTCTGCAAAATGCGGTCTACATCCTTGGTCGTCTCAAAGAACTGCCTGTATTCTTCATTCTCATCAAAATTAAAGTAGGCTGTATTTTCATAATATCGCCTGCCAAATTCCTTCAGTACCCAAGTCTTCCCTACCTGTCGTACCCCCTTTAAGATCAAGGGTTTGCGGTAGGGCGCCTCCTTCCAATCCACTAGTTTTTTCAAAACAAATCGTTCCATAGATGCACGCTCTCACATTTTTATTATGGATTTTGCGAAATATAATCACATTTTTATAATATTTTCTGTGTATATTTATCACATTTTTATTATATGCAAGATATGTGAAAATTACAACCCATATCAAAAAATAATTTACAGCCAAGCCTTCTCACCCCGCAAACGCGCAGTAAGGTCCCACCGTAATATCCGTCACCAGCCCATCCTCCGCCGAAAACCAGATGCTGATATTGTCGAAACCCTCCCCGGTAATGAGGCAGTTCTCCACCTCCGGGTAGGGGGATGCATAAAACCCGTAAGCCTTCAATTTCTCCCACGCGCCGTCTACGCTGATGCCCGGATAAATACCGAAGATGGTCACATCCTCCAGCTTTTCATCTCGATAGCCGATATGACCCCCATTCAGCGCCTCGAAGGAAAACAGCTCTTTTCCATCCTTCAATCCAACCGTCCACTCTTCAAAATCCGGATCCGGCTGCTCCATTTCCACCCCGTACTTTTCCGACAGCATCGTCTGCGCCGCGTCCAGAAAACGGTCTTCGCCCAGAATCAACAGTCCCAAATCGGACGCCGTATCCGTCCGCTCTCTGCCAGCCTCCTCCGCCACCATCTTTAAATAAGCGGGCGTGAAATCCGCAAAAGACTCGTGTTTCATAGGATAATACTCGATTGACAGCTCCTTCGCACCCTCCATAAATCCGCCCAGCCACTCATCCACATCCGCCTGATTAAATTTGAATCCCTCATAGCCAGAATCATAACCGGAATACTCTTCTCCTGCCTTTACAATTTCATATACAGTTCCGTCGCCGTCCACATCCCGTTCCGTTGGAAAATCCCACTCTTCTCCGATGTCATCCCACGCCCTCAGAGAACCGATTTCCACATAGGAATTGCTCTCCGGCTCATACTGGTAAAACGTACACGGCCAAAACTCCGCAGGCGGCACCTGATTGTGCGACCATTCCGCCTTAATCACGCCGTTGTCGTAATAGGTGAGCGCCGGGTACGCGCAAAACTCATTTTTTAATTCCCCACTGACCGGGTTATAGTCATACACCACCTCAAGACTGCCCGCAGTGGTTGTCGTCGTCCATCTGACCAGCAATTCCTCCCTGCCGTCCTGATCCACATCCGCCACCGCAAAGCAGTTCTTCGCCATCTCTTCGGCGTCAAGCGTATCATCCGCAGAAGTTCCGACGCCCAGTTCCATGTCGGGAAGCCGCCATGCCGCCATAACCTGTGACAGAATACCGCTGTAATAATGCCTGGTTTTCGCCTGCCCAAGTTCCTGTAACGTCTCGGCGGGAACCGCTTTCTCCCCCACGTTCTCGTCCTGTCCGCCGTCCGCAGCAGCCTCTTCCTTCTCCGCTGATACGTCCGGCTCCCCTCCATCCGCGGTTTCCGACTTATCCTCCTGCTTCATCTCCGTACCATTCCCTGCCATTTCCGACTGTTCTGTCTCTGCGGTTTGTACATCCTGCCCCGCGCTATCACTCACGCCGCAGGCTGTAAAAAACAGCGCACCTGCACAAAGTAACACGCCCACTGCATTTCTTCTGTTGCTCCGTATTTTCATAAACGTTTTCCTCCGAACCCCTTACAGCTCTACCGCCATTTCTTATGCCTTTTGCATATGCAAACGTTTCTTCCGTTTTCCCGATCTTCTTATTCACGACTGGTTACTCAGTTTCACTTACTCCCTGCAGGTTCTCCCTGTTCAGCTCCTCCACCACGCTCTCCGGCTTCACCGTCATCTCCACCCATGCGGGAATAAAGCCGCTCTTCACCGCATTTCTCACCGAGCGGATGTTGGACCACGCCGAACAGTAAAAGGGAACTTTGCCCCTCTCCAAAATCTTCACGGCAAGACCGCTTGTCAGCGTCGCCGCCACACCCTGTCTCCTGTACGCCGGCAGCACGTCCACCCCAATCTGCCACATCGTCTCACAGTCCGCGGAACATCCCGCTAGCCCCACAAGTTTCCCTCCGTCGTATGCGCCGATCCCCAGAACATCCAGTTCCTTCCTGTCCTCACACAGCGCATTGCCCCACTCCGGCTTATATAATTTCTGAAAATCCGACTGTTCCAAGACCCGCAATTCGTAATCACAGGGCAGCGCACGCAGTTTCTCCACATCGGGAAGATAGTACTCCGCCATAAAACACACCTTCTGTCCAAGAGGCTGCATCCTCTCATTCAGCCAGTGGAGATTTGGCGTCTCAAAGCAGTGATAAAACGTGAATTTTCCTACATATTTCTCAACAATCTCCCGGTATTCGTCCCGCACGGAGGCAACCACATTGTTCCCGTAGGAAACCAGATTGCAGGCAATCGGCTCCTTATAATATTTCCTCGCCTTCGGTCCCAAGCCGGATTTTACAATGACCGGATCTTCGCATAAAAAATCCTCCGCATTGCAGTTTATGTCCAGCGCGGACTGTTCCATTGCAATTTGGAGGATTGCCTTGTTTGTCATATCGCTTACCCTCATTCATGTCAGTTTTTAAAATAAATCAGCAGTCATAATGCCCTTTACATGAAATAATTATGACTGTATTTTCTTCAACCGCATATACCATTCTATGTTCGTCAGTAATACGACGGCTCCAAAACCCGCTCAAATTTCCCCTTAAAGCTTCCGGCTTTCCTATTCCATCGAACGGATTTCCTGTTATATCTTTAATAAGTTGATTAATCCGTTTAATAATACTTCTGTCTACCTGCTGCCAATCACAATACTCTTCCCATGCGTCGGCATCCCATTGTATCATCCGGACGTTCATCCCTCAATCCTCCAACAGATCATGCTCAGATAATTTCAATCTTCCCTCTCTGTAATCAGTCATCTTCTTTTCCAGATAACGGATATTGCCTTCCGCATAGAAAGGATCGGGATCTGCAGTAATTTCAAATGGAATGCGCCTTTCCATTGTCACTTTATTAATAAAAATATTTAACGCGGCAGTCATCGTCAATCCCATTTTGGAACAAACTTCTTCCATATTTTTTTTGACGTCTTCATCAACCCTGAAATTCACCATTGTTGTCTGCGCCATGTTAATGCCTCCCTTCTCAAACAGCCCCTATAAAAATATCCCGATTTATTATATGTTTCTTTACAAAAAGTATACCAATTTTGTAAAGCATTTTTCTATCTCCTCTTCAACCCCCTCAGATACCCCTTCTGCTCCGCCGTGATCCGGTAGCTCTCCACCGCCTTCTGGATCGCCTTATTGTGCGTCCATGTCGCAAGCCTCGCCTCCTCGATATAGGGCAGGACAGCCTCATACTGCTTCGCCAGCGCCGTAGCAAAATACCATGCGATCATCATATTGACATAATATTCCTCCGATCGGATCTTCGAGACCATCTCGGGGTACATCGGGTCAAAATCCTCGTCCAGAAAATGCTCCATCAGCATCCCGACACCAAACCGCACTGTGTATGTCTGATCGGAGACAAGCCACTCCCTGATGTGAGGCAGCAGCTCCTGCCGATGCTTTTTGAACACCTTCGGGGACATCTGATCGCAGGTCGCCCAGTTATCCACGTAAGGCAGAAACGCCTCAAGCTCCTCCATGCCCTGTGCGAAATCCTTCCTCTCCGAGACGATAAAAGCGTGAAGCTGGTTCTCCTCAAAATATGCGTGGGGAAGGTTTTCCAAAAACATGCCAATATCTTCCCTCTTTGCCAGCTGCTTCGCCATCTTCCGAAGCTCGGGCGTGCGCACGCCAATCACGGTTTCTTTGTCGATTGTCGGAATCAGCTTCGCCTGAAAATCACGGTAAACCGTGTCCTGCTGTGAAAACACTTCCCCTCTTATCTCGTCAAAAATCATCCGCTCAGTCATCTTCTGCCTCTCCCTCCAGCAGTTCTTCCAGTTTCCGTTTCGCGCTCTTCGCCGGAATATAAAACCCGGCTCTCGTAAGAAGCTGCCCAACAAGGATAAACCCGGCTGCCGATGCCGTAATCCCCCAGCCATCCGGCTGACCCGAGATTACGGCGAGCAGACCCGCTAGAAAAACCATCCCCGTTATACCGAACCATACGCATAAAAATGCAGTCACAAACCATAATAAGCGCATATGGACAATCACCGTCGTCCCGCTTTCCTGTCCCCGTATCCGCCCGACGATGACAGGTAGAAAAGAATCTTTCACGTGAACACTCACCCCCGCGAAAAGGACTTCCCCAAGCCTTGGCAGAAACTTAAAATCCGTTTCACCCACCTTCCCGATAAATGGCTTATCCCCCGGAACGATCTGCCATCTGTTCTCCGTATCGGTGACAGACCGCAAGAGCGCCTGCACTTCCTCCGGGCTCTTCCCTGTCTGAATTGTGAACTTCATACGCGGTATGACAGGTATCATTCTTCCCTCTTCAAGAGATTGTTGATCTCATCCACCATCTGATTGATCGTGTTGATCTGGTTGGACATCTCCGCGATATCGTTCACGTTGCTCTCCACCATGCCGTTGATGGACTGGAACTGGGTATTCTCATTGCTGATGTCGTCGGCAATCTCTTTGTTTATGGAAACGGTACTCTGGATCACCGTCGCCTGCTTGTGATGCGCCTCTCCCATAGCGCTCACCGCGTCCGCCGCGACGCCGAGAAGCTGCGTCATATCCTGTATGCCCGCATACACGTTGGTAAAATACTCGTTCTGTCTCTCCAGCTTTTTCGAGTTGTCGTTGACATACATGGTGATCTCTTTCACATTGCTCTGCACCGTCTGTATGACCTTCGCCACCTCTTCCAGCGATTCCTGCGTGCTGTTCGCCAGATTGCCCACCTCCTGCGCAACCACGGCAAACCCTCTGCCCGCCTCGCCCGCTCTTGCCGCCTCAATGGAAGCGTTCAATGCAAGCAGATTGGTGGAGGAGGAAATGTCGCTGATCAGATTTAGCGTCATGCCGATCTGATCCACTGCGGCGGACAGTTTCTGCGCCACATCCGTCGTCTCGACCATAGACCGGGAAACTTCCCCGTTGATCTCTTTCAGTTCGGCAAGCCTCTTCTCATTCTCCCTCGTCTTGTCCAACAGATCCTTGGATGTCTGTTCCACCTTCTCCACGTTATCCGCCACAACGTTCTTCCACTCGTCCAGCTCGTTCAAATTCTCCATGCTTTCTCTCGTCTTGCCGTCCAGCCTGTTGCTGCCCATCAGCAGCTGCTCGCTGGTCGCCGACAGTTCCTCCACGGAAGCGCTCTCGTTTTCCGAAATCTGCGACAACGCCTGCCCCGCAGTCAAAAGGTTCTCCGAGAGAGACTGCACGGAATCCAGCACATTTCTCACCTTCTCATTATTCCGCTCCATCTCGTCCTTTTTCGCGTTAACAAGAAAACGGTTAATCAGATAAGTTAACAACACCGTTGTGGGTAGGGACAGACTCAGACAAACGCCTCTGTCAGCTATGTTCGTAATGAACATCTCGCCATTCGCCGGCAAAAGAACCGCCCCTTTCACAAACCACCCAATCACCAGAGAAATCACAATCTCTGCCGACGTAACGGCAACCAGCTTATAGTCAAGGAAAAAAGTAGTAAGCACCACAAAGAAAAAGGCAAAGCCCCAAAAATCCCCTGCCGGAACCATATATTGGATAAAATTCCACTGAATCAGCATAATTACAGCCGCAAAAATCTTTCCGGCTTTCAAGCTGGAAGCTTTCACTACACCGTTCTCAAATCCTGTTTTTACAAAATAAATTCCAATCCCCAGATAGATCAGACAGGTCACATCAAAAATAATCAGCGCCGTCCATGAGACAGGCGGTATCCAGCCCATCAGCTTCATAAACGTATACATGATGCCCGCGCACTGACACGCACCCGGTATCAGTAGCAAGACAAGCACATACACCTTATTGATGTACTCCTCCAGCGCAGTCAGATTTTTTCTTTCGTTCCCTTCCATTACCTATAACCCTCCTGAATATAAAATATTATTCCGTGCTTTTCCCCATACACGTTCTCCCAAGACTCAAAAAGCCGGGACTATAATATACATCTGAGTATACCATAACCCCGGCTCGTCTTCCACCCTTATTTTACCCCACGGTTTTGCCCTATCTGATATCTGTTCCTCCCCGCAAACACACCGCTTTTCAGCCCTTGACCTGCAGTGCAAGCATCGTGATATCGTCAAACTGTTCCGCCTCGCCAACAAACCGGTCGATATCCGCCCTGACCGCAAGGAGCAGTTCTCTGGGCGTCACGTTTCCAACGCTGTTCAGGGCATCCACCATCCGCTCTGTCCCGTAAAGCTGTTCTTCCGCGTTGGTTGCCTCCGCCACGCCGTCCGTATACAAAAACAGAAAATCTCCCGGTTTCAGTTCCAGCCCGTACTCCCGGTACTTCACATCCTCCATGCCCGCCATCACAAAGCCGTGCTTGTCCTTCAAAAGTTCAAAAGCGCCGCCGGCACGCCCTTTCCGGACACGTCCGCCATGACGAGCGCCAGATGATCCTCGTCCACAAGGAAGAAATCGTAAAAGTCGCCGCCCACCTCCTTTGCCGGGTTCATGGACGCATAAATGTCAAACGTCTCATATTCTGGAAACGCCGGGAAAACACAGGGCAGCATGGATGACTGGATCTGCGTCGCCACGTTGAGCTCCGCCCGGAACGCGGCATCCCCCGGCAGATCTGCCGCCCGCATCATATTGGCGTCCCACACGCCGTAGTAAAGACCGATATAGGTGGCACACAGCATGCCGAACAGCGCGCCCATCAGCGTAAAATGCGTCAGCTTCGGCGAGTAATAGTGACAGGAAAGAATCACGGGACAGGATCACGCCAGCACGAGCTGAATCGTCAGCGCGGAATTTAAAATGGCAATCCCGATCATAAAGCAGTACATAATGACATATTTGAGCAGCCGTGTGTCCCCTTTCCATACCCTGACTAACAGGGACGGCAGCAAAAACAACGCCACGCCACCGGGCATGGCAACGTTCATTAAGGTCTGGTCCACAATAAAAAAGCCGCACAGATTCAGCAGCCACATCAATACGGCTACCACCGCCGCGATAAATGTGCAAAAAGCCGTGTACCGGTTCGCCTTCTCCTCATTTACCCTGAAAATGTCCAAATGCAATGTCTCTTCCATCACGCTTACCTCGCTTATCCTTCCCGTGTTATATCAATTTTCCTCATAAATAACGCACGAGGTCAAAAATGCAGACTGCCCCGACAACGGCGGATAACAACACAATACCGACTATCAGCCCGTAATTTCCGGGCTGTCCTGCCACCATGTTCCCGCTTTCGGTTTGCGGCAAAAGATCGGGCTTTGCCTGCGCCGCAAAATCCGGTGCGCCTCCGTCCTTTGGATTCGACCACCCGAAAGTTTCCGAGGATGTTTGACTATACTCCTTTTCCGCAGGCTCCGGCGTTTTTTCCGGCACATCCGGTTCGTTCGCGTTTTCCTGTTTTGGGAGCTTTCGCGGCTCCGCAGACTTTTGTGATTCGCACGATTTTTCCAGCTCTTCCGGCTTTTCGGATTCACCCGGTCTTTCCGATTCTTCCGGCTTTCCGGATTCACCCGGTCTTTCCGATTCTTCCGGCTTTCCGGACTCGCCCGGTTTTTCCGGCTCTTCCGGCGGGTTTACGATAGAGGTGCCGCCTCCCCGGCTGCCGCCCAGATCCTCTGCGATGTCCATATTATTCGCAGCATACCGGAGCACATTGGAATAATACACCTGTTCCTCCGTTTCTCCCCGCAGTCGGATATAGATATAAGGATTTGCCGACACATCCCACTGGTCACAGGGAAATGCTATGTAATAGCCGTCGTCAGCTCTAAAGATGTTGTTTTCACCTTCCCTGATCCAGTTTTCACCGTCAAAGGAATACTCCGGCAGAGTGACGGCAGCGAGCGCTCCCGCCTGTCTCGTATATTCACCGCGGAAGGTATACGCGTTGCTGCGGACAAAAGCCTCCGCTTTGGTGAATGTCAGCGGGAAATCATTATAGACAACGGTACAGACCGGTTTTACCCCGTCCGCCGTTTGCGGCAAAACGCCCTGAGCCTGAAAACGCAGCCGCTCCGCCTACTGTTTTTCCGTTCCCTCCATATCTCACGTGACGGCAACCGGCTCATGCTCCAGAATGGCTCCCTGCGCGTTCACCCTGCATGTGACTTCCGTGGCAGACGGTCATCCAGAAGCTCCCCCTTCTCCACGACGACGCAGACATGTTCCGCATCCAACACCAACGGCGTCCGAGCATAGTGAATGTCTCCCGATACACGGCAGGGCGCAAAAGTATTCCCTAAAATCATACCCGCGCCCTCCTCCTGCCACAGCGCGTACTGCAAACCGCCGTCGGCAGAAACAGCCTTCACATTCACGCCGTCAAGCAGCGTACCGTCCCGCTCCACATGGAAAATACCCTGCCCGCCGCTTTCTCCTTCAAAGGTGAGACGTCCGTCGCTCAAAAGCTCCGTGTCGGCACACACGAAAATGGTATGTTTCCCGGTCTCCACCGACAGCGGCGGCATATTCGGATAAGGCACGAATGTGCAGAACTCGTTCACGGTGATATCGCCTGTCAGCGCCGCCCTGCCTCCGCTGAATTTATGGAATTCCAGCCAGCTAAGCAACTCCGCAGCGGAAGATATGCCGTCCGGCTCCTCGTCCGATCCCGGCGTTTCCACAAATTCCGGCGGCGGCTGCATCACAAACGCCAGCTCCACTGCAGGCTGTTCTTCCTCCGATGGCGATTCAGGCGCAGGCTCCACGTCCAGAGAGGACTCCGACACCGATTCAGGCGCAGGCTCCGTCGCGGAAGCCGTGCCCGGCGGATAGAATGTAAGTACCATAATGAAAATCGATAAAAGTAAATATCTTTTCCCTTTTTTCATTTGTCTGTCCCTTTAAATAAAATTAAAAATAAGGTGGATCATTACGATGAAACAAAGAATTTTACAAAACTACATGCTGCGCGCCGCAATGCTTCTGGCATCCGCCGCTTTCCTGACTCTTGCGGGTCTGTGGGTGATTACCCGTTATGATAACAAATATATAGCAAAAGCGCCGCTCACACAAGAGTCTTTTGCGCAAACTCCCGAAAAAGGATGCTGCTGTCTTGTGGACGGCTGGGAGCTGTACCCCGATGCCCTGCTCTCCCCTGCGGATTTTGCCGCGTGCTCTGAACCCGCTTACCACACATGGGCAGGCGAATACCCGAATCTGTCGCCGTTTCATGCGGATAAAAATCCCTACGGCACAGCCACCTACCGCCTGCGCCTGCGTGGGGACGGCATTGCCACGCTCTATCTGCCGGAGCTTCCGTGCGCGTCCCGCGTCTATGCGGGCGGACGGTATCTTGGCTGGACGGGAGACGTTTCCCCCGAATCCTACACGCCCCTCATCCACGATTCCTTCTACTCTTTCCCTCTCGGGGAAGATACGGAACTGATCATTCAGACTGCCAACTATTCCCACTACTACGGAGGTGTCTGGTTTGTCCCCGTGATCGGAAACCCGGACGCCGTCAACCGGCTTGCAAGTTTCCGCATGATGTGCCTCCTCTTCGCGCTGCGGATCTGTTATCCCTTTTTCCGCCTGCTCGGACTGCCGTCGGTGCGCGTCCTGTACGCACTGGAGGATGCTGCTGCACTGTTTTGCCTCTATTTCTCCCTGCGTATCGTTCTCCTCCTGTTCTCTCCAAACGGCTTTGGCAGAGTCGGACGGCTGCTTGCCGTGCTCTCCCTGATCGTCTGCACGGCGGGCGTTGTCATCCCCCTGTTTGTCATCCCCGCCCTTCCCGGACTTGTGACCGTATACGATCCTGCCCTGTCATGGTACAAGGTGCTCCTGTCATGCCTGTTTATCAGCCTCACCGTCTACGGCAGTCTTTCCGGGATATCCTATACCGGCGTCATCCTCGCCGCCTCGACGGCAAAAGGGACTTCACTTCCCGACCCTGCACTGTCATGGCAAAGGCGATATCCGCCTCTCCCTGACCGCCGCTCACAACCATGCCTACATTACGGTTTCCGATACGAGATGCGGCATTGCAAAAGAAGACCTGCCCCACATTTTCCACCGCTCCTTCACTACCAGCGCCGACAAGGGCGGACAGGGGCTCGGACTTGCCATCACCCACGCGATCATCTCGGAGCACGAGGGAACCATCGAAGTCTCCTCGAAAAAGGGAAAGGGAACCACCTTCACGATCAGCCTGCCTTTGCTGACCTGAGGGGATTCCCTGTCTGGCAATTTCTTTATAGTAATCTTTTTACACCATTATCCTTTCACGCCGCCGAGCGTCACGCCCGCGATGATATACTTGGACAAAAGCAGATACACAAGGATGATCGGCACGATTGCCAGCAAAATCATCATGTATATTTTTCCCATATCACGGTTCATATAATCGGCGCCACGAAGGAGCGCGATCAAAATCGGCACGGTCATCTTCTCCTTTGACTGTATCACCAACGCGGGAACAAAGTAGTTGTTCCATGAACCCACAAAGGTGAAGATCGCCTGTACCGCCATTGCCGGTTTCATAATCGGCAGCACGATCTGGTTAAAGGTACGAAATTCCTTCGCCCCGTCGATTCTCGCTGCCTCTACCAATGACAGCGGCAGAGAGGACTCTAAGTAGCTGTACATAAAGTAGAATACAGCCGGCGACGCGATCGACGGAATGATCAGCGGAAGCAGGGAATCGTACATGCCCATCTTTGTGATCAGGCGCAGGAAACCCATTGCGGTGACCTGTGTAGGCATGACAAGAATCATCATAATAAAGGTAAACGCAATCTTCTTGAGCTTAAAATCGTAAGCGTAAAGCCCGTATGCGGTCAGCGCGGAAAAATAAATGCAGATTGCCGCACTGCAGCCGGAGACGATCAGGCTGTTCATAATACCCCGCATCATAGGAAATTCTCCGTTATTTGCCACACTGTTAAAATTCTTTAAAAAGCTCGTTCCGGGCAGAGCGTAAAAGCCTCTTTGCAGCTCCGCATGGGAGTGCGTTGCGTTTATGATCAGGATATAGAAGAAAAACAGGCACAAAAAGGACAGAAATATCAACAGTATATGCGCGAAAACAGTGCGCAGACGATTAAATGCTTTTGAACTCATACTCTATTGCCCTCCTCTCTTTTTCTTTGCTTTGGCAGCCGCCTTGGAGCCGTCCGGATCGTCGTCATTTGTTATCTTATACACGATAAAGCACAAAATACCGCTGACAATGAACAGATAAACCGAAAGCGCGCCCGCCATGCCATAGTTCTTGCTTCTCAGATGACTGTTCAAGAACATGATCAACGTCATGGATGTGCGGTCGGGATTTCCCTGTCCGTTCGTCAGAATCTGAGGTACGTCAAACATCTGTAGACCGCCGATGATGGATGTGATCAATGTATATGCCAAAATCGGGCGAATCAGCGGAAGGGTGATGCGGAAAAATCTCTGCGTACTGTTGCAGCCGTCTATTTCCGACGCTTCAAAAATATCAGGGCTGATGCCCATAATTGCAGCCATCAACATAATTGTCGTGTTACCAAACCACATCAGGAAATTCATACTTCCGGCTAAAGTCCTCACGCCAAATGCGGTGCGCATAAAATCAATGACCTCGCTGATCACGCCGAGCGACATCAATATGGAATTAACCGGTCCCGTCTTTGAAAACAGGGTAAAAAACAACATTGCAAACGCACTTGCCATGATCAGATTCGGCAGATAAATGACTACCTTGAAAAACTGCTGGCAGCGAATCTTCATTCGCACATCCACAAACCATGAGGCGAGCGTCAGCGCGATCACGATCTGCGGGATAAAACCAATCAACCATAAGATCAGCGTATTTCCTGCATATTTCAGCATATCGGACTGAAGCAGGCTCACGTAGTTTGTCATCCCGATAAAGTTTGGTCCGATTTCCTTGATTCCTGACCGGTAATATTCATAGAAGCTGTACCTGATGGTATCGATAAGCGGTATGAGCGAAAAAATGAAAAAGCTTGCGAAAAACGGAAGAATAAAAATATATCCCCATTTTGCATAGTTAACCAGTTTGCGTTTTTTTTGCACGAACAGCACCTCCTTCTCATATTGAGAATGCGGTGTAACCTGTACACCGCATTCTTAATCCTTTAAAAATTACGGCCACTGAATTTCAGTAATCTCAGGATAACGCTCCTTGATAGCTGTCTCGAAATTGGCTTTCGCTGTGTCGTAATCGATCTGTCCCTGTAAATAATCGCCAAACGCATTCTGAATCAGCTCCACGCAGCCCTGATCATAGGAGGATAAGGGAGCCATTTTGATGCTGGAGAGGCTGTCTGCAAAATAGCCGTACGGATTCTGACCGCCAAGGAAAGCAGAATTAAACTCGTCGCTGCCTGCCGCCGCGTCCATAACGGACTGCGCGTTCGTGAACTCGGTATACTCTTTTGCAACCTTAGTCAAGTTATCCTGACTGCCCGTCAGAGCCATGATGATTTCTTTTACATGAGTCGGATTATCCGTTCCTGTCGCTGCGACAAGATAAGTGCCGCCCCAGTTGTACGGCAGAGGAGCGTTGGTAACCGCCCATGCACCTCCCTCGCCGTCCCAGTTAGGCACCATCTGCGTGTCGATACCCCATGCCGGGAAGAGGAATGCAAATACCTTTGAGCTGGAGCTCATTGCGGTGAACCAGTCCGCGTTCCACTGTCCCGTTACTGTGGGATCGAAGTAACCTGCGTCCATCCACTCCTTGGAATCATTGACCCAGTCGATGATCTTCTGATCAACCTTGATCGTCATGGAGCCGGGCTCAACCCACGGACCTGCAATATTGTTGCCGTATGTACGGAAGGTGTCCGCATAGCAGCTGAATGCGTAATAGCCCTTTGCCTTGAGTTCTTCCGCAGTCGTCTTCATGGTTGCCCAGTCCGCAGTCTTCTTTCCGATTTCAACCGGATCGTCCGTGCCGAAAACTTCTTTTGCAATATCGCGTCGGTACACTAAAACACCGGGGCAAGCCTGCCATGTGGAAGCCCTCTGTACGCCGTTCACATCAGACGCCACCGTCTTAGTGAAAGCAAACTGATCCCCCAGATCCGCATTCGCGTCGATTCCCAGATCAGCAAGGGGCATCGCTACGTCTACATTTGCATCCGTGTACTTAACGATGTAATCAAGCTCTGCCGCAAAGAGGTCAACCTTATCGTCTGCAGCCGCGTCCGCCTGATTCAGGAGCGCCTCGTCCAGCTTATCCTGATACACGCCGTCCTGATTGGGATTGATGACCCAGTGGATCTCCGTGCCGTCATTTAAGGTAGAAACGGTGCCGTCGTCGGACGTGTTCTCAATCGCCGAGTAAACGGCTGTGATACGTGTGCGGAGCTCGTCGTTAAAACTGTAGATATTGATGATTTTTCCTTCCTCGCCACCCGTTGCAGCCGCGTCGCTTCCCGCATCGCTTCCTGCGTCCGCGCTGCCAGAATCGGAAGCCGCCGGAGCATCCGTCCCCTGACTTGCACCGCCCGCGTCAGAACCTCCGCCGCAGCCGGCTAATGTGCCTGCGACCACAGCCGCAGCCAATAAAACACTGACTAACTTTTTCTTCATGATTTCTTCCTCCTTTAAGTTTGTATGCGGATCTGCGTCTTATATCACATCCACTACATGTTCCTCAGTACGTCCTGAGTATAACGTGAACCTGCCGGAAGAATATATTATGATTCTTAACAAAATGTCAGATTCTTGACACATCATAAAATTTTAGGTTTTCTGCCTATTTTAATCTTGTTTTCCCCGGTATCTTCCCCATGCCTTTAGGTCATTATTTTGATATTTTTCACAAGTTTATGGTTTTTTGCCCGCCATATTTATTATATAATTTTTTGGAAACAATCTGCGGTGCGGATCGATAACCGATCCGGAAAGGAGTATAAAATTGAAACCTATTACCTTTATTGATGAACACGGAAGTTTTAGCACGAAGCAGCCGGAAAACACAAATTACCTGTACTTTCCCCTCGCTTCGGAGACGGGACTGAAAAGCTGCGTTACCCCGAATCTTTGCGGCGACGCCAAGACCGATCAGGAAACCTTTCTCTTAGAGCCTGTCAGCTCCGAGAACCTGCATAATAACCGTTCCACCCGCAACTTCTTTTTTGTGACATACAACGCGGAGGTGTACTCCGCCACCGGTGTCTCCGCCAGACAGGAAGCCGCCCGCTTCTCCCCCTTGCAGGATGAGAGCGAACTAAACGCCGGTTTTATGTGGCATACCATAAAGCGCACCTCCAAGTCTTCCCCTCTGTTGGAAACATCCGTCACGACCTTTGTGCCGAAGGACGACAATGTGGAGATTATGTATGTGACCGTCCGGAATCTGGCATACGAAGAGCTTTCCCTGACGCCCTACACCGCCATCCCTATTTATGGAAGAAGCGCGGACAATATCAGGGATCACCGCAACGTGACGTCCATGCTGCACCGCATCAAAACAACGGAGAACGGCGTCCTCGTCCGTCCCACCATGTCCTTCGATGAGAAGGGGCACCGCGTCAACCGCAAGACCTACTATGTCTGCGGTTTTACAAAGAAGGGACAGGGCCCCGAGGGATTTTTCCCCACCGTGGAAGAGTACATCGGCGAGGGCGGCACCTTCACCCATCCCCGCGCTGTGTGCGAAAAACGTCCCGGCGTTCCCGCCTTTTCCACCGCTGAGGGACGGGAAGCTATGGGTGCGTTCTGCTTCCAAAACCTTACTCTCCTTCCCGGCGAAAAAACGTCTTATATTGTCCTGCTCGGCGTGGAGGAAGAGGAGAGCCGCATCGACGAAATCTGTCAGAAATACAACACGGAAGAGAAGGTGACGGCAGCGCTTGCGCAGACGAAAGCCTACTGGCAGAATAAGGTGTCCGTCGGCTTCCAGACGGGGGACGAGGATTTTGACCGCTTTATGAAATGGATCTGCTTCCAGCCCTTTTTACGCCGTCTGTTCGGCTGTTCCTTCCTGCCCCACCACGATTACGGCAGGGGCGGCAGAGGCTGGCGCGATCTCTGGCAGGACTGCCTATCGTTACTCTTGATGGAGCCGCAGGACGTGGGGCAGATGATTGCCGCAAATTACGGCGGTGTCCGCATCGACGGCACCAACGCCACCATTATCGGGGACGGAAACGGGAACTTTATCGCAGACCGAAACGGCATTGCCCGTGTCTGGATGGATCACGCCCTCTGGCCGCTTATGACAACAAAGCTCTACATCGACCAGACCGGCGACCTCGATATCCTTTACCGGGAGGCTCCCTATTTTAAGGATGCGCAGGCGATGCGCGGAACCGGCATGGATACGCTCTGGTCTGCCGACAGCGGCAGCAGACAGCTCACCGACAAAAAGGAAGTATACACCGGCAACATTTTGGAGCACCTTCTGATTCAGCAGCTCACCGCATTTTACGAGGTGGGAGATCACAATATTTACCGGCTTCGCGGCGCGGACTGGAACGACGCGCTGGACATGGCTGCGGAACACGGCGAGAGCGTGGCGTTCACCTGCGCCTACGCCGGCAATCTGCGGGATCTGGCGTTGATTCTCCTTCTTTTAGACAGCGCCTCCGGCGATCACAAGGTGGAGCTTCTGGAGGAGATCTCCGTCCTGCTTGCGGACGACCCTGCCGTCTATGACGACATTGACAAAAAGCATAGGATTTTGGAAGACTATAATACCCGTTGCCGCCACACCGTGACAGGCGTCCGTAAATCATTTACACTCTCTGCCCTCGCCGAAAATCTGACGAAAAAGGCGGACTGGCTGACAGCGCATCTCCGCTCACAGGAGTGGATCGATGGCACTGACGGGGAGGGTTGGTTTAACAGCTATTACGACAATCACGGGAAAGCCGTGGAGGGATTCTTCGGCGATCAGGTGCGCATGATGCTGACTGGACAGGTCTTTTCCATTATGGGCGGCGTCGCCGAGGACAGCCAGATACCTAAGATGGTGAAGGCTGCCGACCATTACCTTTACAAGAAAGAAATCGGCGGCTACCGGCTGAACACAGATTTTAAAGAGCTGAAATTCGATATGGGCAGAATGTTCGGCTTTGCCTACGGCGAGAAGGAAAACGGCGCGGTGTTCTCCCATATGACGGTGATGTACGCCAACGCCCTCTACCGCAGAGGCTTTGTGAAGGAGGGCTGGAAGGCATTAAAGACCCTCGCGGACAATGCGCTTGATTTCAATACCAGTTACATTTATCCGGGTATCCCCGAGTATTTCCGCGCGGACGGGCGCGGCATGTACCACTATCTCACCGGCGCCGCAAGCTGGTTTATGATGACCATGATCACGGAAGTGTTCGGCGTCCGCGGCGATAACGGCGCGATCATGATCGCGCCAAGGCTTCTCGCGGAGCAGTTTGACGACGCTGGCACAGCCTCCATCACCGTTCCCTTTGCCGGAAAGACCTTTACCGTCGTCTGCCAAAATGAATCCGGCAAAGATTACGGCGCGTACCGGATGGAATCCGCCCTCTGCGGCGGGACTGCGATCCCCGTAAAGGACAACGCCTATGCCCTTCTCTCCCGGGAGCTGCTCGAAAGTCTGCCGGAGGGCGCACACCAGATTACCGTGAAACTTGCATAAAATCAAATCGGCACGATCGCGAGATTCGCTTCGCGAACTCAGAGCAATAAATATAAAATGATGTGAAAGGAATACATAAAAATGAGATACGGATATTTTGACGACGCAAACCGTGAATATGTGATCGAAAGACCCGACACGCCCGCCCCTTGGGTAAACTATCTGGGATCCCCAGAATACGGCGCGATCATCTCCAACAACGCGGGCGGCTACAGCTTTGCAAAATCCGGCGCAAACGGCAGAATCCTGCGCTACGTGTTCAATCAGTTCGACCAGCCGGGACGCTATCTTTACATCCGAGACAATGACTCCAAAGACTACTGGTCTGCCTCATGGCAGCCGGTGGGCAAAGACTTGGACCGCTATGAAAACCGGTGCCGTCACGGTCTCGGCTACACAAAAATGACCGCCCTGTACGACGAAATTTCTTCCGAGGCGATATACTATGTGCCGCTCGGAAAAACCCATGAAGTGTGGGCGCTTTCCGTAACCAACCGCTCGGATCGGACAAGAAAACTTACCCTGACCGGCTACGCCGAATTTACCAATCACAATAATTATGAACAGGATCAGGTGAACTTGCAATATTCCTTGTTCATCACAAGAACGTTTTTTGAAGACAACCGCATTATCCAGCAGATTCACAACAATCTGGATATGCAGCCGTCCGGGAAACTGGTTGACGGCAAATGTACCGTAAACCGCTTTTTCGCCCTTGCGGGTGCACCGGTTTCCTCCTACTGCGGCGACAAAGAACAGTTCCTTGGCAGATATCACGGCTACGGGAACCCGCAGGGCGTCCTGTCCGGTGATCTGGGGAATGTTATAAGCTACAACGAAAATTCATGCGGTGCGCTCTCCTGCACCGTGACGCTGGCACCGAGTGAGACAAAGACCATTGTGTTTGTGCTCGGCATGAAAAAAAGCGCCGAGGCGGCATCCATTGTGAACTGCTATGCGGATCCTGCCGCTGTCGTCAGTAAGGAGATTGACGAGCTGAAAAAACTCTGGGGAGAACGGCTTTCCCACTTAAAGGTAAATACACCCAGTCCGGAATTTAATACCATGATCAACACGTGGAACGCCTACAACTGCTTTATGACCTTTATCTGGTCCAGAGCGGCTTCCTTCATCTACTGCGGGCTGCGAAACGGCTACGGCTACCGCGACACCGTGCAGGATATTCAGGGCATCATCCACCTTGCGCCGGAAATGGCTGTGGAGAAAATACGCTTTATGCTCTCCGCACAGGTCCATAACGGCGGCGGACTGCCTCTGGTAAAATTCACCCACAACCCGGGACATGAGGACACCCCCGACGACGCCTCCTACCGTCAGGAAACCGGACATCCGGCGTACCGCGCCGACGACACCCTGTGGCTGTTTCCGACCGTCTATAAATATATTGCGGAGACCGGGGACACTGCCTTCCTCGACGAGCCCGTTCCCTTTGCGGACAAGGATGAGGCAAGCGTCTACGAGCATTTAAAACGCGCCGTGCAGTTTTCCTTTGACCATCTGGGACCCCACGGAATGCCCGCGGGACTCTATGCGGACTGGAACGACTGCCTGCGGCTTGGCAAAAACGGCGAATCCTCTTTCGTGGCGCTGCAGTTTTACTATGCCATGACGATCTTAAAGAATCTTGCCGCTTTTAAAAACGATAGAGAATATGTGGACTATCTGGACGAACAGCAGGCGGAAATGAAAAAGAAAATACAGGGGCTGTGCTGGGACAGCGACCGCTTCATCCGGGGCTTCACGGAGAGCGGGGAACGCATCGGCGCCGCCTCCGACCCTGAGGCAAATCTCTGGCTCAACCCCCAGAGCTTCGCCGTCATCAGCGGACTTGCGGAAGCGGGACAGGCTGAGCTTGCCATGACAAACGTCTATGAAAAACTAAATACCAAATACGGCGCTCTCCTGATGGATCCGCCCTACCACGCCCACGCCTTCGACGGCGCACTGGCTGTCATCTATAATCAGGGCACAAAAGAAAACGCCGGCATCTTCTCCCAGTCGCAGGGCTGGCTGATACTGGCGGAGTCATTGATGGGACACGGGGAACGCGCTTTCACCTACTTTATGGAAAATGCGCCCGCCGCACAGAACGACATAGCGGAAATCCGTCATATTGAGCCTTACTGCTACGGGCAGTTCACCGAGGGACGCGCGAGTGACCACCACGGCAGATCCCACGTACACTGGCTGACCGGAACGGCTTCTACCGTCATGGTAGGCTGCGTGGAAGGCATTTTAGGACTGCGCCCGGATTTGGACGGCATAAGGCTTTCTCCTTCCATTCCGAAAGAATGGACGCAGTTTGAAATGGAAAAAGATTTCCGCGGAAAACATCTTCATATTGTTGTGGAAAACCCGAACGGACACGAGACAGGCTGTGAAAAGCTTCTTTTGAACGGCAAGGCATTAGACGATAATTATATTCCCGCCGGGATGCTGGAATCGCATAACGAAATTTTACTCACATTGTAGATTCCTTTTCTCCATCCATGCTCCACTGCGCCATATGGTTTGTATCCCGGTATTTTTTCGGCGTCATCCCGGTCTGTTCCCGGAACTGCTGGATGAAATGGCTCTGGGTTGAGAAGGAAAGGCGGTTTGCGATGTCAGCCAGCGCGTAATCGCTGTAGCGGAGCATATTTTTTGCCATCTCAATCTTCTGCGCCCGGATGTACGCGCTGACGGAATCTCCCGTCTCCTTTTTAAACAGGCGGGAGAGGTAGCTTGCAGACACGCCAAGCTGCTCTGCAATCTCTTCTATTGTGATTCGCTCCTTGATATGCGCGTAAATATATTCCTTGCACACATTGATATGGCGGGATCCTGTGTCGCTGCGGCATATTCGGCGCATCTTCTCCGCGTAGTCCAATACCATCTCGTCATGCAGATGCCGTATCTCCTGCAGGGTATGAATATGGTCCAGGCTCTGGATATAGAAATCGCTCATCCGGAATGCCTGTTCCAGTTCCATGCCCCTCTGTCTGCAGAGCCGCGTGATCATCGCCGTGGTGATCACAAAATGGTATTTCAAGTTTGTGATCGGATCCTTCGACAGCACGCCGACGCCCTCGTTGTCCAGAAAGCGCTCCTGCTCACAGTTCTTCCTGACCGCCTCCACGTCGCCGCCCATAACCGCCTCATAAAACAGAAATTCCTCCGTCGGCTGGCGGTGCTCCATCTCATCGACTATATCGTCCGCTTCCAGAAGAAGCCATTCGTTCTGGTATCTCATATGCTCATCCTTCCTGCCGACATCAGTGTTCAAAAGCCGGTCAGCGCAAACAGTTTTTCAACCGTGGCAAACATCTCCTCCTCCGTCCTCGTCCCGTCGTTGACAAGGCAGGGGATTTTTCTGTTTTCACACTCTGCTTTAACCTTTTCGGCAAACAGGATATCCCGTTTCATCCAGTTGTCAAACGCCTTTTCCTGATCGGTGCAGTCCCGCAGGATGTAGGGCACCCATTCCCGTTCTCTATAATGTGAAATCTGAAACGCCGGGGTGGGAACAATCGAAATATAGTCATCTGCACCATACTGTCCCATAACCTGAGGCGTGTATGCCGCCCCTTCGGTGACAATCAAATCAGCGTCCGTCTCTTTCAGCCGTTCAAACACAAACTCCGCTATTTCATCATAGACAAGGAACTCCTCCTCGCACTGGATGGACGGTTCTCTCATCCATGTCTCATCCGGCGTCATTTCCATACACTTTTTGCAGACGGGATATCCCCTCTGTGCCGCCCTCTTCATAAACTGCTCCAGAAAGTCATCCACCTTGAAATAGAAGGCGCCATATTTCTTTGCAATCCGTTCTGCGACAGTGCTCTTTCCACTGCATGGAGAGCCGCCTATAAAAAGAATTCTTTTATCCATATGCTCCCGTTTTCTCATAACTATCCAGCCTTCGGCTTCATAGTTACTGAATCCGGTCTATTCCAGTTTTGCCTTCGGCAAAGAGACCGGATTCTTCTCAACCTTTACATGTTCTTACGGACTTTGCAGCAAGTGCAAAGTCCTGAGCTGAACTGTTACGTTTCCTTTCTGACCTCCACCTTCACCTCATACCGCTTAGACTCGCCGGGCTGTAAAAACTTGAGCATCCCTGTCTTTCTCATCACATCCCTGCCGTCGGGATAGCAGTTCCCCGGCTCTAAGCCGAGCACATAATCCCGCACGCCCATCATCTTCCACTCCACGAATCCGTCCAGACTTTCCGCGTCAAAGGTGATCGCAAGCTCCATGCCAAGCTTTGGCTGATAAATGGATGCCTTTCCCTCTTTTCCTTCAAATTTATGGTAATAGCAGCGCTCCTCATAGCCCGCCTGAGGTTTCTCCATCCGCAGGCAGTTTTCGATATCCTCCGCCGCATGTTCGTTTCTCGGCACTACTTCCTTTGCCGGAATCGTCACAACACTATCCTCATCCAGAAGGGGATATCCCATATTCATGTGATAGAGGATTTCCAGCGGCTCCACGCGATCCCCTGTATTCTCGATCTCGTCCCGAACCACAAAGCTGTTTTCCTTCTTTGATATCTCGATCTCCCGGCGAAGAACAAGCTTTCTGGCGAATATCGCCTCGTCCTTCACCACGCCGCACACACGGATGCAATCTGCGTCCTCCTGCCAGTATACCTGCTCCGCGGGCAGATTTCCTATGGAGCCGTGCAGGGGAAGTTCCTCGCCCTCATCGACACTCGGCGTGCCCACCGTAAACAGACCGCATGTCGTCATAAATCCCGCTGTAAAAGATTTCAGCCATCCGTCACCTTTTCCGTCATAGTAAGCCGGCGCCACGTAGCCGCAGGCGGAAAAATACCCCATGTTGACGCCGTTTACGCGAAGTCTGGAAATATCCATGCCGCGGTCCGGAGAGAGCGTCATCGTCAGACCCTTTCCGTTCTCCGCCTGCAAAAGGCGCATCCCGTCGCCCTTCCCGCCGACCAGACGGTGTTCCTCCACGCCTGAAATCTGTGATTCATGTCCAATATACGGATTCATATACCGCCTCCATTCTAGGCTTTACGCCTCTCTCCTAATTAAATATCGCCTTGGCGATTCTGTCTGCAAAACCGCAGACCGCACTCATTCCAACAACCCTCTGACCCTATCGTACACCTTCCGGTAACGCCTGTAAACCTTCATATATTTCTCATGTCTTTCTGCATCCGGCAGGTACACCTTCGTTTTCTCCACCATATGCGCCGCCGCTTCATCCAAGTCCTTAAAACATCCCACGGCAACACCCGTCAGCATGGCACTGCCGACCGTCCCCGCATTGGCTGTCTGAAGCGTCGTGAATGGCACATTTAAGATATCCGCTTTCATCTGCGTCCAGACCGCGGATCGTGCCCCGCCCCCGGTGGCGTGCAGCATCTGAAAATGAATGCCGGATCCTTTCAGCCATTCCAGATTCAACAGCATCTCGTAAGCCACGCCCTCCATACACGCCCGGTAAATATCGCTGACCGTGTGCGCCGCCGTCAGTCCGATCATCGCGCCCTTCGACCCGGTATCCATATAGGGTGTCGCCGCGCCCGCAAAATGGGGCAGCACCAGAAGCCCTGTCGGATCCGCCGCGCCTTCCTCCCCGTGTTCGCGCACATACGCCTGTTCCAGATACTCGTGCACGGAAATCCCCGCTGCCGCCGCAAGCGCTTTTTCCTCCTTTGCCAAGGTGTCCACACACCACTGAATCAGCGCCCCGCCCGTGTAGGGAAAAGCGTAACACACATATCTGCCCGGTATCACGTAGGGCACCACAGAGAAATAGCCGTCATACATCACGTCGGAAGGCGGCAGTCCCTCATACACCGGCGTAATGCACTCCACCGTCCCCGCGCCCTCCACCGCCGTCTCCGCGTCAAACACCCCCGCGCCCACAGCCGCGGCAACCTGATCATGGCTGATACTCACAATCTGCGTCTCTTCCGACAGCCCCGTCCGGCGCGCGACTTCCGGGAGAACGGTTCCCGCTGAAGTCCCGATAGGCACCGCCTCGGACATGAGCGAAACGTCAATTCCCGCCAACTCAAAAATCTCCTTACTCCATGAGAGGGACGCGATATCGAAAGCCATCGTTCTTGTGGCGAGAGAGTAATCAATCTGCGCCTTCCCCGTCAGATGAAAGACTACATAATCTTCCATCAGAAAAGCGTGTCTCGCCTGTTCGTAAATCTCCGGGCGGTGCTTCTTTATCCACATCATCTTGGGCAGGCTGTACATCTCATGGGGACGAAGCCCCGTAACGGCGGCAATCTTGCGACCGTCCATCTTTTCCGTCAGCTCCAGACACTCCTCCCTGCCTCTCGGGTCGGTGTAGAGCATTGCCCTGTGAAGCGGCTTTCCCTCCCCGTCCGTAAACACAAAGGTTTCCCCGAAGCTGGTGACACCGATGCCGCCGATATCCGGATATTTCTCCGCCATCACCCGAATCACCGAAAGCATGC
The DNA here is from genome assembly GCA_910588955.1 of uncultured Lachnospiraceae bacterium. GTDB lineage: Bacteria > Bacillota > Clostridia > Lachnospirales > Lachnospiraceae > UBA3282. The sequence goes on along the minus strand of CAJURQ010000034.1, from coordinate 9,338 downwards.
CCTCCATGATACTCGCCACGTCCACCTCATGTTCGTTTCCGCCTCTGGTGACAGGATAATCCCGGTATGCCCGGTCGATATCCTTTCCCTTTTCCGAAAACACCGTCAGCTTACAGCCCGTCGTCCCGATATCCAGTCCCGCTGTTTTCATATAATCTCCATTCCGCCGCCCTCATGCCTCCTCGCGGATGCCGCAGCCGTTTCCCACGATACGTTATGCTTCTATTTTAAGCTTTCGCCGTGAAAAAATATAGAGATTTCCGTCCTTTTCTCTGGAAATTTTTCGGTCACTTCTCCCGGCAAGCGCCGCAATGCCCGCATGCAGGACAGCCGATGCATTTCTGCCCCTTCTTCCTTGCTCTAATAAGATAAATACCCGCCGCGCTTACTATAACCAACAAAATGCTTACGCCGCCTTCTTCAACTCATATTCCACTAAAAACTGTCTGTTCGTCCGCTGTATCAACGCAACGACCACAGCCGCCAGTCAAAGGACTGCATGATTTGAACTACTGTATTACATACGAGAATAATGGTTCCCGCCTTGATGATATATGCCTTGCCGCGCCCCAGCATGGAAACGACGGCACGTTTCAGGCTCGGCAGCTTATACTCCGGCAGTTCAATGATAAAAAAGGATTTCCGAAACTTGTATCCCGTCACCGCATTGACTAACAGCGCTCCCAATAAAATCAACGCGATACCCGCAAAATACATCAGCACACCAACCCAAGGCGTTTCTGGGAAAAACGCACCCACAAACAGCGCGTTCACCGGCAGTTTTGCGCCGCAGGGCATAAAGGGCGTCAGCATCGCCGTGGCACGGCGTTCCCTCTCATTTCTGATGGTGCGGCATGCCATAATGCCCGGAATCGCGCATCCCGTGCCGATCACCATAGGAATCACGGACTTTCCCGAAAGCCCCACTCTCTTAAAGATCGGGTCGAGCACCACCGTGGCGCGCGCCATATAGCCGCAGTCTTCCAGAAGCGCAATCAGGAAGTACATCACCATCACGAGAGGCAGGAAACCGACCACTGCCCCCACGCCGCCGATGATGCCGTCCACCAACAGAGACTGTAAAAAAGGATTGGTGTCCTCTACAAGCCCTGCCACGAATCCCTGAAAGGTCTCAATCCAGCCCACCAGCCAATCGGTTTTCCTTTGTCAGAATCTTTCGTCGCTCCACGCTCTCCACGATGCCGTTTACAAATGCAAACCGCTTTCTGTCGGCGTTCTCCACCGCCTCCTTATCGTGAAGCTCAATGTCCCCCTGCTCGTAAGGCGCCTTCTGCTCGCTGCCTTTTGCGGAGACGGCTTTCTCCACCACCGCCTTTAATCCGTTATGCCCGGAAGCGGTAGACACAGTCTGCAATACGGGACAGCCCAGTTTCTCCGACAAAAGCTGCACATTGATTTCCGTATCCTTCTTCTCGTTGATATCGCTCTTATTCAGGGCTACTACCGCCGGAATGCCAAGCTCCAAAAGCTGCGTCGTGAAAAAGAGGCTTCTGCTTAAATTGGTGGCATCCACGATATTGATGATCGCATCCGGGTTCTCGTTTTTCACATACCCGCTGGTGATACTTTCCTCGGACGTAAACGGCGACATGGAATAAGCCCCCGGCAGGGCTTATACTGCTCCCTTTCGGACATTGGAGGAAACCCATGAGTTATATCAAGCACCGCGCGGACGAATCACAGGAAGACTATCTGGAGACCATTCTTTTGTTGCAGAAAAGACTGGGACAGGTCCGCTCCATAGATATCGCAACCGAAATGAATTTCAGCAAGCCAAGCGTCAGCGTGGCAATGAAAACCTGCGCGAAAAAGCTTATATCACCATGTCCGGCAACGGCTATATCACGCTCACCGAAAGTGGACGGGAACGCGCCGAAAACGTACTGGAACGCCACACCATCCTCTCCGACTGGCTCATCAGCATCGGCGTTAGCCGCGAGACCGCGCTGGAGGATGCCTGCCGGGTGGAACATGACCTGAGCGAGGAAAGTTTTGAGGCTATCAAGAAGGCTGTGCGCCGCTCCTAAGCATTCCCCTCCCCATTCTTATCCAAATCTTAACCGCATTTCATGTATACTATTTTATAGATCGTGCCGGACATGCCGCGCTTTGTGCCTGTCATGCCGTGTTTCCCTTTTGTCAAGGAGGCGTTTTACCGTGAAAACCATGAAAAAGATCCCCAAAAGTTTGACGAATATCGTTTTTACCGTTTTTATTTTAGCCACATGCTTTGTCCTGTGTCTGCTGCTGCAGACCTTTTCCGGCGCACATGCCCTGATTCCTGCTGTTTTTATTCTGGGTGCTTTTTTGACTGCCCTTTCCACGGAAGGTTATCTTTACGGCATCCTGTCCGCCCTTGCCAGCGTCCTCATCTTTGAGTTTGTCTTTGAACTCCCGTATTTCCGTCTAAATTTTACCGTAACCGACAATCTCGTTACTTCCGCTATTATGATCGTTATTGCCTTTATCACCTGTACGCTTACTACGAAAATCAAAAATCAGGAAACTTTAAAGTCGAAGAGCGAAATGGAAAAGATGCGGGCGGATCTTTTGCGTGCCGTATCCCACGACCTTCGCACACCTCTCACAACTATCTACGGTGCCAGCTCCGCCCTTTTGGAAAACGAAAACGGCTTAACCAAAGAGCAGCAGGTCAAAATGCTGCAAAGCATCCGCGAGGACGCCGCATGGCTCACCCGCATGGTGGAAAATCTGCTTTCAGTCACGAGACTGGACAGCACAAACGTTAAAATTATAAAAACCTCGACCGTGTTGGATGAATTTCTCGACGCGGCGCTGAACAAATTTTATAAACGTTATCCTGACAGAGAGGTGACTCTCGAATTGCCGGACGAATTTATCACTATTCAGATGGACGCTCTTCTGATCGAACAGGTTGTGATAAATATTCTGGAAAATGCCGTTTGCCACGCCAAAGGAATGACCATACTCTGTTTAAAAGTGTCCGTTCTGTCCGGAAAAGCCGTGTTTGAAATCAGTGATAACGGCTGCGGCATTGAAAAAGAACGATTGAAGACGCTGTTTACGGGTTACTATCAGACGGAAAATCTGCCACCCGACAGCAGGAGGAGCAACGCCGGGATCGGTCTTTCCGTATGCGCCGCCATCATCCGGGCGCACGGCGGAACCATCACGGCAGAGAGCCGCAAAGACGGGGGATCGCTCTTTCGATTCACATTAGATACGGAGGAGACGGCAGATGAGCAGTAAATATAAAATTCTTGTGGTAGAAGATGAAAAAAATATCCGCCATCTGATCGGCGCCTTGCTGGAGGCGGACGGCTATCAGGCAGTTCCGGCAAGGGATTATGCCAACGGGAAAATGCTATATTTCTCGCACCGCCCTGATCTGGTCATACTGGACCTCGGTCTCCCCGACGGAGATGGCGTCGATCTGCTTCGGGAAATCAGAAGAGATTCCCTCACGCCTGTTATCGTTCTGTCCGCCAGAATAGACGAATCCGATAAGGTGGAGGCGCTGGACCTTGGTGCAAATGATTATGTCACCAAACCTTTCAGTTCCGCCGAATTGATGGCAAGGGTACGCTCCGCCCTGCGAACAGCCGCGTTTCATTCCGGCACAGAAATTTCCCTAGACGGCACATTTACACTGGACGATCTTGTCATCAACTACGGCGCAAGAAAGGTGTTTATTGCCCAGTCGGAAATAAAATTGACCCACACCGAATATGACATTCTTTCCTACCTGTCCCGCTGCCCGGGAAAGGTGGTTACCTATAACGCAATTATCAAAGAGATCTGGGGCTACAGCGATTCGGGCAGCATCAAGAAGCTGCAGGTAAATATGGCGAATATACGAAAAAAACTGGGCGCGAAACCGGGGAAGAAAAACTATATCGAAAATGAACTCGGGATCGGATACCGCATGTAGGAGGATATAAGAGTTATGGATATTTTTGATATTTTGGCACTTGCCGGCGGCTTAAGCCTCTTTCTGTTCGGCATGAGCGTGATGAGCGAGTCGTTAGAACGGCGTGCGGAGGGGAGTTTAAAGCTGCTCCTCGCCAAACTAACCCAGAGTAAGACTGCGGGCTTTCTGACGGGTCTGGTCGTCACCGCCGTGATTCAGAGTTCCTCCGCCGCAACCGTGATGGTGGTTGGCTTTGTCAACTCCGGCGTGATGACCTTAAAACAGGCAATCAACGTGATCATGGGGGCAAACGTTGGCACCACCGTCACCGCATGGCTTTTAAGCTTAAGCGGCATTTCCAGCGACAACCTTTTTGTCAAGATGCTCAAGCCCACCTCCTTCACGCCTATTCTCGCCACTGCGGGCATTCTCCTTTTTATGTTTGGAAAGACAAGCAAGAAAAAGGATTCCGGCACCATCCTTTTAGGTTTTGCCACCCTGATGTTCGGCATGGACGCCATGTCCTCCGCCGTATCGGGGCTTGCCGACGTGCCCGCATTCCAGCAGATGTTTATCCTGTTTAAAAATCCCGTTCTCGGTATCATCGTGGGCGCCGTACTCACGGCGGTAATCCAGTCGAGCTCCGCCTCCGTCGGCATCCTGCAGGCGCTCGCCTCCACGGGACAGGTTTCCTACGGCGCTGCTATGCCGATCATCATGGGACAGAATATCGGCACCTGCGCAACTGCCCTCCTCTCCTCCTTCGGCACGACAAAGAATGCCAGACGGGCGGCGGTTGTTCATCTGTCCTTTAATATACTTGGAACACTAATCCTGCTCCTCGTCTTTCTTCCCGTATCCCTGTTTATAAAACCCGCGTTTTTGGATGAATCCGCATCTTTGTTCGGCATCGCGCTCACCCACTCCGCCTTTAACATTTTGTGCACCATCCTGCTCCTCCCCACATCCGCCCTTCTGGAAAAGCTGGCGGTGAAGCTCGTCCCCGACACCGAAGCGGAAGAAACCGCCTCCATACTGGACGAAAGACTCCTCGCCGCACCCCATATCGCGCTGGACAGATGCTATACGCTGGTGCGGGAAATGGCGGAAATCTCCACCACGTCTTTGAAAAACGGGATGAATCTTTTGACCCGGTACGACAAACAGACCGCTAAAGAAGTAATGGAAGCGGAAGAAAAATGCGATCACTATGAAGATATGCTGGGAACCTACCTTGTGAAACTGAGCAGCTATCAGATGAGCGATGCCGACAGCGGCAGCGTCTCCATGATGTTAAAAGTGATCGGCGATCTCGAGCGGATTTCCGACCACAGCGTTAATATTCTAAAGTCTGCGGAAGAACTAAAGGACAAAAAACTGCAGTTCACCCCCGAAGCCTTAAAAGAACTGGACGTGCTTTGCAGCGCCGTGTCAGAAATTATGACGCTCTCCTGCAGCGCCTTTGTACAAAACGATCTGGAACTGTCACGAAATATAGAACCGCTGGAACAGGTCATCGACGATTTGAAAGAGAACATGCGAAACGCCCATGTAAGGCGTTTGAAAAAGGGCATCTGCTCCATTGAGACAGGCTTTATCTGGCTGGACCTTCTCACCAATCTGGAAAGGGCGGCAGACCACTGCTCCAACATCGCCATCTGTATCGTGGACGCTGCGGAAAACAGCATGAATCTACACCATTCCCTTTCCGTCATGAAGGAGGAAAGCCCTTATTACAAAGATCAGTATGCCTTCTACTCCGAAAAATATGTACTGCCAAAGATTAACTGATGAAATTCGTTCTCTGCACAGGCTCTTTCTCCGGCAGACCGTACTTTTCCTTCCCGAGCGCAATGCTCTTCATCAGGAAGGTCATATTTCTGGCAAGCGTTCGCATCGTCTGCAGCCCTTCCGCATCCTGCGCCGCCTCGCCCTGCACCCTGCCGTGGACGCTGTTCCAGTACTGGCTGGACGCCACCGGCATACCGCAGATTGTAAAATACTTGTTTAACTCGTCAAAGGTCGCCGACATACCGCCCCGCCTTGCCACCACGACGCTCGCCCCTACCTTCATGCTCTTGTCAAAAGGCGTGCTGTAAAACAGCCTGTCTAAAAAAGAAACCATCGTGCCGTTTGCAGACGCATAGTAAACCGGCGACGCGATCACCAGCCCGTCGCACGCCTCAAATTTCGGCGCCGTCTCATTCACCATGTCGTCAAACACACATTTCCCTTTGTCCGCACAAGTGCCGCAGGCGATACAGCCGCGGATATCCTTGTTTCCGATCTGGATCGTTTCCGTCTCCACGCCCTCCGCCGCAAAAATATGCTCCATCTCTTTTAAGGCGATGGATGTGTTGCCGCCTATGCGGGGACTTCCGTTGATCATAAGTACTTTCATTGACATACCCTCCTTATCTATTTTGTTTCCTCCGTCCAAACCTCTTTCGCCATCTTAAAAGCCGCCCATGCCTTAGGCCATCCTGCGTAAAATGCCGCATGGGTTAAAATCTCGGCAATTTCCGCTTTCGTGATCCCGTTATTTTTCGCGCTCATCAGATGGTACTGGAACGAAGAATCCACCAGCCCCTGTGCCATCAACGATACGACCGTCACAAGGGAGCGATCCCGCAAAGAGAGTTTGTCCTCTCTGTTCCACACCTCGCCAAACAACACATCATCATTTAACTGTGCAAATTTCGGGGCGAAGTCCCCAAGCTGATCCCTTCCTGCCGTCTGTTTTACCATTTTGCTTTCCTCCTATCTACTCATTTTTTCTCACGTCTGCAGCCTCTATATTTTCTGATTTCCCGTTGACCAGACGTGCTTTTCTTTTGCCGCCGAAACCGTATTTTGCGCCATAACGCCCACTAGCGCATGGGGGACATACGGCTCCTCCAGATACGCCATTTCTTCCTCCGTAAGGACTAAATCTACCGCCTTCGCCGCCCCTTCCATATGGTGCAGCTTGGTCGCTCCGACCACCGGAGCCGTCACCTTTGACAAAAGCCACGCAAGGGAAATTTCCGTCATGGATACACCTCGTTTCTCCGCCAGCTCCATCACACGCGCAATAATCACGCCGTCCTGCTGCGCCATTGCATCATACTTTAATTTTGCATAACTGTCTTCTTCCAGACGCTTTGAAGTCTCGCCGGGAGCCTTTGACAGACGCCCGCCAGCAAGCGCACTGTAGGACGTCATAGCAATGTTATCCTCCGCGCACAGCTTCGCCATCTCCCTCTCCTCCTCACGGAAGATCAGGTTATAATGCCCCTGAACGGAAACGAATTTTGCAAAGCCCTCTTTCTCCGCCAGCGCGTTCGCCTTTGCCAGCTGCCATGCAAAACAATTGGAAATGCCGATATATCTTGCCTTTCCCGCCTTAACAATATGATTCAGACCTTCCATAATGTCGTAAAGCGGCGTCTGGTAATCCCACATATGGTAAATGTACAGATCCACATAATCCATACCAAGATTTTCAAGGCTCTTATTTATCATGCGCTCGATATGCTGCTGCCCCGTGATTCCCGCCGCAATATCCTCCTGCGTGCGGGGCAGGAATTTTGTCGCCACAACCACCTCGTCACGCTTCGCAAAATCCCGCAGCGCCCTGCCCACATACTGCTCGCTTGTGCCGCTCTGGTAGCCGATTGCCGTGTCAAAGAAATTGACGCCGAGTTCAAGTCCACGCCGGATGATCTCACGGGAATGCTCCTCGTCAAGCGTCCACGAATGCTGCCCGGATCCTGCATCGCCAAACCCCATGCAGCCCATACAGATACGTGATACGTTTAAATCTGAATTTCCAAGTATTGTATATTTCATATGCCGTGTCCTCCTACTTAGCAAGACCAAGCCCGCTCAGCCAGTCCGCTACTGCGTCGCCGGAATTATCTGCCTGTGAACTTCCCACGGCAAGCCCGCCTAGAACCTCCGCGCCCGCTTCCAGTCCGGCAATTGTTTCCGGCGTTCCCGAAAGTCCGCTTCCTCCGCTGGTACAGAACGGTGCGATGGTCTTTCCGCTAAAATCGTAAGAATCAAAAAACGTATACAGGATTCTCGGCATATCTCCCCACCAGATCGGAAAGCCCACATAGACGATATCATACTGCTCAAAATCCGTTATGCTGCCCTGTATTGCCGGACGTGCCTCCGGGTCATTCTGCTCCGCTGTTGCGCGCGTGGCACTGTCACTGTAATTCAAATCCTCGTCTGTATAAGGCTGCTGCGGCACAATTTCATAGATATCCGCATCCTGCAGCTTTGCCAGTGTTTCCGCAACTGCCTTCGTGTTTCCCGTAACCGAAAAATAAACGACAAGCGCTTTTGTCTCCGCCCCGTCCTGTTCTTCCGCTGATGGTTCGCCGCTCTGTCCCGGCTCCTGTGCTTCAGTTGACAATTCATCATTCTGCTCCGGCTCCTGTATGTCAGACGATGGATTGGAAACATCCGCATCCTTCCCGCTGGCGCAGGCGGCAAGACTCACTATAAGAGCAAGTGTCATAAAAATAGAATATAATTTTTTCATAAATAAAGTAGTTCTCCTTCCATACAATTTACTCCGTCCTCTCCTGCCAATCACACGCCAAGTAATTTTTTTACCTCCGCGTATGTGATCTCATAAATCGTCATATACACGTAATTCACTTTTGCCTTTGTCATTGCCTCCCTCTGCTTTTCCGTCACCACCGTATACGGGTATATCCCAAACATGAACGGGAAAAAGGAGAAGATAAAATCCTGCTTATCCTGAACCGTCATTTCCGGAAAAAACTGATCCAGACAGTTCCTGACCTCCGCAAGTGACTTCCCATATGCCACCTTAAATTCAGTCAGCCGTTCGAGACGGCTGTTTTCTTCCATGTCATAGTGGTTCATGGACATAATTTTTAAAAGGTTTTTCCGCTCTTCCAGTGAACGTGCCAGTGCATACGCAAATTCTTCCCCTGTCATCCTTTCATGTTTCGCCCGGATCTGTCTCAGACGATTGACCCACAATTCGTACTCCCTCTGCAGCAGTGCCAAAAAAATTTCTTCCTTCGTCTGAAAGTAATTATAGATGGAAGTCCGGGTAAAGGTAGTCGCATTCCCGATTTCCTTGATGGTGATTTCCTTAAAACTCATAGTCTGATACAGCTCGGCACAGGCTGTTATGATTTCCTCTTTTCTTGCCGCCGTCAGTTCTTCTGATCCCTTTGGCATTTTGCACCTCCCTACTTTTTAACATTCTGACACAGTGTCATTATGGATAATATAATCCAATTCTGACACTGTGTCAATATGTTTTTGGAATTTTACTATTCATGGAAGGCACTCCAAACTTGATCCTTGAAATTTATGCTGACATATTAATCAGCATTCCTCCTACTACAATATATTTATGGTTAATACCCCTTACAGCCAGTAAGGAATTATCCAT
>CAJURQ010000033.1 GCA_910588955.1 uncultured Lachnospiraceae bacterium | reverse complement strand
ACTTACATTTTATCATACATTATCTGGAAATACTTGAATTAATCAGTGTTTCCCTTGATAAAAGGCGCAAGTGTGGCTGTGGTGATGGCAATTCTGCCACCCAGCTCCCGTATCATTTTCAGTCCAAAGACCAAATCCGCCAGCAAGTCTGCGCCGTACATCTGGATTTCATCGATCACGACTTTTGAGTATGACAGTGTGGCGAGCTTCAACTCATAGGTCTGGTACTGGAAAATAAAGTCAAACAGCTGATCTACCGTCGATATGGTGAGGGGCATGGCAAGCTGTCTGCTCCGATTGTGATAGGCGATCACATCCATCTCCCGATATAATGCGCCTTCCATGCTCCCTATTTTCTGCGTTTTCTTCTCCTGCTGCTCTAACAGTCTGGCAACCGCATCCGAATGCAGAAGACCGAGCTGTTTTTCTATCCCGTCACTGCTCTCATCATCAATAATTTCTCTTCTGATCCGGTCGTACATTTTGTTGATTGCCGTCCGCACCGGAAGAAAGATAAAGCCTTTATGATCCCCAATCCACAGTAACGCAGCCTCCGTCTTGCCCATGCCGGTCTGTCCCACGACCATGATATTCTCGTCCTGTCTTTCCAGACAGAATTGCTGCATCTCATTATAGGAAAAGCCCTTTTTCTCAAAAAACCGTTTTGTCTTGCACATCAGGAAATCATTTTTATATTCGATTTCCGTCTCGCCGCTTGCCGCGTAATCGCATTTATGCAAGAGACCTTTTACCAGAATCATTTTCTCTTTTATCTCTGGCTGCATAATACAGTTTTTTATTCCTTTGATCGCTTTCCTGCCCGGATGCCCGGCGCACTCCCACTGTGCCAGCAGTTCCTCCGCCAGACTGCGCTTCTCCGTATCCTCCAGCAGATGGAATACATCCCCATAATCGTGATGAAATCCCACGGCAAACAATAAAATATAATACTCCGGCAAAGCATTTTTTGGCATCAGATACATGGACAGTACATTGTGCGGAATTTCCCGATCCGCATCAAACTTAAGTTCACGGGATTTCAGCCGTTCCTGCATCTTTGGATTTGCCTTGCCCAAATCGTGATACTCGCACGCCTCGCACAACAATTCGTAAATATCTTGACCGATATACCCCAGTCCAAAAAGCGTCTTTGCGCGTTCCAGCAGGGCGCGGTTGTGTTCTTCTATCGTAACGCCGCCGCTTTTCGCCAGCTGTTTGACCATCTTTTCAAATTCCTGCGCAAACAAATTGTCTGCCGCACTTGCTTTTGTATTTTCCATACCCTTCCCCATCCCCATATACGCTTTCAGTTAGAAAACAGGGCACTAAACAAAATTTACGATATAATACTTCCCGTCCTCCAGCCGGTCCACATAGATGCCGTCACCCTCTTCAATGTCACTGATTACATAGCCGGACGCGTACAACACTTTTTTCTTTTCAAAAATTCTCTGACCATTTTCACCGATTGTATACAGTTTGGGAATCGCATATTTTGTCCCGATCACCTGTCTGCTCATCCCCTTATCCTTTGTGAGAACTTTTTGCTTTCTCACATTTTCTATGGCGAGATATGCCGGATATGCCGTTTCCAGTTCTTCCTCGCACCCGCGAAGCGTGACCCACGCCGCCTCTTTCACCTCAACAAAGTCCTCGCTTCTGCCAAGGGACGTGATGTTGTACACGTTCTCGTAAATATCCTCCAAGGTTTTTCTGTCGTCCGCCGCAATATGTATAATCAGTTCCACATCAGACAGAATCTCATACTGTTTGATCGAGGTTGTCAACACACGGAAATGGGAGTACGGGATAGAGAACACATTTTTCTCATACTCCGAAAATTGTTTCTCCGTCTCCGCTATCTTATCCCGGATATCTTCTTCCTGCCTTTTCACACTTTCAAATTCCGGTGAGAGCTTATTCATCTGCTTTCTCTGCGCAGAAAGTTTCTTTTTCTCCTCTTTTAACCGCTCCAATTCCGGTTTCAGCTTTTCGTTTTTCAGAATCTGCACTTCTCTTCCCTTCCGTTTCAGATCCTGATATTCCGCCAGAAACTCCTGATCATACACTTTGATATCCGCGTTTTTTTCAAAACTGCTGCCCTGCTTTTTCGCCTCAGCCACCTTGACAAACGCTGTACTGAGCATACTCTCGTTCGTCATTTTCACAAGAATGCCCCTGTCATCAAAGGTGGAGTTGAGGAAATTATAATCCCGGTACACCCGCCTGTTCATAGAACCGTACCTGCCCTGTATGCTGACGTCCATCTCATGGGTTTCCGTATAACCGCACGCCTTATGAATCGCGCCGATCACTGTCGAAAAGGGGGGCAGGGGATAAGTCATCTTGTTTTCAAATGTCTCTGGTCTTCGGTAATTGGCACTGGACTGGCACAGAACAAGCCGTATCGCCTCTTTGTAATGCATCCGCACACCTTCCTCCCGCATCCTACTTATAATATTCCCGCACCTGTCCCCTCAGTGTTGCAAAAAACTCCGCAACACTGACAGGCTTTAATTTTTCGACAATTTCATCCTCATTATCCAGATTGTGCCCACGGAGCAGCGCCGCTGAATAACCCTTGTTCACTCTCTGGATAAAATCGTCCGATAATTCGAGCCGATTGTTGATGACTTTGACCACGTTTTCAAAATAATGTGTCTTTCTCTCAGAAAAACCGCCCACGACAAAGACCGGCTCCGCGTTGTCCAAATTTCCCCGCACAACCAGACTGAGATTTTCCACCGCGCCAAGAAGGCTGTTGACCCTCTCTGCCTTCTCCGCTCCATCCGCTTCTGCCTCCGTAAAGTTGGGATCTGTGCCAATCATTCCCAGATCGATCGTCATACTGTACACGCGCAGCGTCTTTTCGTATTCATACTGATAGGGCATCAGTCCGGCATCCCCGGCATCTTTTTGGAGATTCAGGTTATTTGCCTTTGCATAATTGCTCGCCAGATACATGTTATTGTGAAAACGGGTCTCGCTGACAAACGGCTCACATGCCACCGCATCCGTCAGATAAAAGGAACTGTTTCGTATATAAGTGTCCTTGCCAGTCGTCATATAGCCGCCCTCCAACGCACGGTTATTGGCAGCATTTCTCTCCGGCGTCGCCTCCTTCTGCGTCGCCCCGTCAACTGTCGTTACGAGATCGTCATACATGCCGCTCTGCACCATGATCGCGTTTTTTAGACTTTCACGGCTGCGAATCGTGTATACGTGACCCTTCTTGTATATTTTCTGTACACTTCCGATATTGCTCAGAGTTTCCGAATAGTTGGACGTCATATTTGCCACAACCGTCAATGTAATTGCTCTCTTTTCCATATGTCCTCTCTCCTTTACACTTCATCCAAAACTTTGTTGTCTGTTTCCTCAGTCCCGTTCTTATCTCTGGAATATTCGTTAAAATTGCTGACAAACGTATGTGCCACATCCTTATTTGCCTCGAAATCTTCAAACAGATCATAGGCAAAGGGAAAATATACATCCGTATAATTCGATAAACTGAGCAGTATCTCCGAGAATCTGTCATAATCATGGAAAATCAGCGCGCTTAACAGCTTTGTCCTGTAACTGCTGATCTTATTCCCCTGATTCCTGCCCTTAAGCACCGCTGCCGCTTTTTCCGCTCCTGCATACGCGCTTCGCATTCCTTTGTTCATGTTCTCACCTCCGATTTGCAATTTATCCCGTATCTGTATGTTCAGCCCGATCATGTTCCATATCAGAATCGCATTGTTCGCCGATTTTTTATTTGTATCATCCTTGATCAAAGCCACTATAAAATCATCCAGCAACTGCAGATTCCTGACCGAATCCGTCACCTGCTCCAGCACCGACACATAAGCGTCATCCAATTTTACCGTCCTGCAAAAAACATTGTAATTTTTGATCTGCTGAAAGATCGCAATGCTTTCCCGCCGCAAAAAGAACGTCTCAAAATAGGGATTGTCCACATGCTTTTTAATAATCTCCACATCATAGTTGAGGAAATCCGATGCATATATGATGTTTTCAAATAAAACCCTTCTGGTATCCACGTTTCTATTTGGCTGATTTTCTCTCTGTTCCCGACACTTATCCTGTAAAATCCGGTTGGTGTGAACCAGCTGTCTGATCGTGGAATTGTCATTGATAAAAAAGGACTCTCTTCCGATGGTAAACGCAAACGGTATGAAATCATAAAACTCACTGTCCGAGGCGGAAAACAATCCCATATCATACCGATAGGAGACGGATTTGCCTTTCTTCGCAAAGTCCACATAATACCCCTTCAGCCGCGCCGTGTCTCCCTTTGGTTTCCGAAATACATTTTCATTGCAGAAATTCCGATATAAATTCGATTTATTTCTAAAAGTTTCCCTTACAATGACCGTCCTGTTTTCCTCAATCAAGGCAAGAAGCTCTTCCGCGTTCGTTCCGTCGAATTTCCTCTTTGAAAATATTTTCTTCATGACGGTATTTGCCGTCAGCTTACCGTTGATAAAGTCCATTTCCTCCTTCGACCATTCCGCTTTATGCAACGCCCGCTCTGCCGCACAGTGGTGCAGTTCTTCCGAAAAATAATCCTCAATAAACGCGTCCAGCTTCTCATCCGTGATATCCGCCGCGTTAAATTTGAGAAAATCCAACCCCTCTTCGTATTCGGAATCATCATCATAGGTTTCTCTTGCTCTGGCAATCTCTTCTTTATTGTAGGGTATCTGCGCATAGTCAAAAAAACGAATCAACCCCACAATTGCCGCCGCATCTTTCCAGTCATCCGCTTCCAGATAATCCGTAAATTCTCCGGACAATACTCATCCCTCCTCCATAATATCCACAACATCTATCATCCCGAACCCGGAACTTCGTCTCGAACAGATCGAATTCTGATAGAAATATTGCAATATTTTAGTCTCCCCAGACACTGTGAGATCTGCAATCGTGGCATCCAGATAGATCCCGTAATATTTCACCACAATTTTCCTTCCCGTCACCGAATGCAGTTTAATGCTCTGTACTTTCTCTTCCGAAAAGCCTGCCATCTCCGCCTGCGTTTTTAACGCCTGCTCCAGCTTATCCGGATATCCCTCGTCCTCACAGCTGTAATAGGTGTCTCTGTTCGTCTCCCGGTCATGTTCCCGCACCACAATGGACGAGCCCGGCATTGAGACAAATCGAGCTGTCGTACCTCGAATTTCTTTCTGGTCCAACTGGACGATATTTTTTAACGTAAAATAATTGCCCTCTTCCGCCGGATATCTTTTGTTTTTCTGATTCAAAAACGCCAGCATCAGGTACATACCGGTCTGTTTTCGGTCATCTGTGGAAAATACGATCGAAAATCTATTGTCCGCAAACCGGAACTTTTCTTTCGTAAACTGAGGTTTGCTGACAATCATCGTCCACGAAAAATCTTTCGTGTTGGTGTCTTTATAATAACGTTCCAGAAGATCCCCATTCACAGACTGCGATAACGCGTTTTTAATAAAGCTCAATATGTAACGCCGATAATCAGCGTTTAATTCCGACCGGTCAATGATAAAATCAAGCTTGAACCGCACGCCTGTCTCCCTCCTTTCTTTAACATAGCTGTATCATTTTGTTCCTGTGCACAACGAGACAAACGACTACGCCGCTTCTTCTTAAAACTAAATATATCACATTATTACATATATGTAAATAAATTTATTTTATATAAGATAATAATATAGGATTAAATAATCAAATAAAAAAATTATTGCCCGTGCATTTCCAAAATGCTAAACTAAATTATGACATAGATTCTATATTAGAATTTAAAGATATTTTTATCTTAGATTATTTATAGCCCCATAGTGGAATGATTTGCAATAACCTACAAAATCTCTCCTGAAATCCCTACGCATAAACCTGCCCCCACTCTCATAAACTGTTAAAAAAAGAATCACTGTGGGGATTATCTGTATGAGTTCTAAAACCAAAATCGTCGTACTTCATGTAAAAGAGTTAATATATACCGGCATTTTTGCTGCTCTCGGTATTCTTTTTATTATTCTGCTGATTATCATGTTCCTTCCGAAAGAAAAGAAGCAGGAGACCATATCCACCGTAACGCAGCCCGTCAATGACACTTATGTGCCCGGCGTATATACGACCTCGCTGATCTTAAACGACAACGTGGTGGAAATCGAGGTGACTGTGGATGAAGAGAATATCAATTCCATCCGACTTGTCAATCTGGACGAAGCCGTCACAACTATGTACCCTCTGATCCAGCCGTCCTTCGAGGATCTGGCAGACCAGATCATCACGAACCAGAGTCTGGAGGGCGTTACATATCCTGACGACAGCAAATACACTTCCATGATCCTTCTGGATGCCATCACCAGCTCGCTTAACAAAGCGTTGGAGAATCAGGGGGAAACGGAATCCGAATAAGCATTACAAAATGATTCCATTCCAGGAAAATATAACAAACGGTCGGGGAACCTATCTCTCCCCGACCGCAAAATCATACCCTAAAAAGCACATCTGAAGCATGTCTCACGCCACCTCACGAAAATCAAGAAACAAATCCTCATAGATCCCTGCCTTCACCGGCTCAGAAAATGTATACTGCTTTAATGTCCCGCACTCAAAATTGTACACTAGAATACTTCTCTCCTTCGGATCTACAATCCAATACTCTCTCACGCCCGCCTGCTCGTACAGCGCACATTTTCTGATGTAATCCATCGTCTTACTGGACGGCGAAACAATCTCGATCGCCCAGTCCGGCGCGCCGTGGCAACCCTTCTCGTCCAGCTTATCCCTATCGCAGATCACCGTGACATCCGGCTCCACATAGTTGTGCTCATCATCCTTGATATAGACCGCAAAGGGCGCAGGAAGCACCTTGCATGGTCCTTTCTTTTTCGTTAAGTAGTTCCAAATTGTCGCGCTCAGCCACATAAGGATATCCTGATGCGTAAACGTAGGCGTAGCCATCATATACATTTTCCCGTCGATCAGCTCCGCCCGCTCGCCCTCCGGCAGCGCCTCGATATCCTTGATCGTATAAATCCTATCGTCCAACATTCTCTCTGAAGCGTCTGTGCTGTGAGGCTTTCCTCCCTCAATCATCCTGAAAATCCCCTCTCTTTCCATCTTTCTGTGTTCCATAAGCCTTTTCCTCCTTTTCGTCCGGCAGAAAGCAGGCTATGGTCTGACACGGTAAAATCCCCTTGCGCTCCATCATTCGCCTCCGCCGCTATTTAGTTGATAGTTTTGAGTAAGCGGCAGAAATTGCCTGAATGTGCGATATACACGGTTCATTGATTACTCATGTCTAATTTATCATACATGTTTTCCCCTCCTCTGTCAAGCGCAGATTTCAGAAAATCTGTCAAAATTCCGTCCTTTACTTTTCCGGCAGAAAAATCTATGATTACAGTAGTTTTGTATATCGCGCTGGCGGCGTTTTTTTCGTTCACGGAGGTTTCCTTCCGCGCATGGGCGGACGTGCTGGGGCAGCGATTCCCATTTGCGCTATTACCGTCCTGCGGATCCCTTTTTCAAAAAGGCGAACCAATTGACGGATACCGACAAGGTGGATTATTTATGCGAAAAATATGGGTTGGAAGTTATCTTTCACTATCTGAAGGAGGGCTGCGATGTCTTAGGGCTTAAGCAGGAATACTTTCTGTGCGAAAAAGGAAAGGTTTACCACCGCTACCCCGGCAGAATCAGATATGGTTTCAGCATTCAGAACGAACCGCCTTGCTGCGTATACAGCTGCTCTTTTTCTTATGGACAGCTCCGACACAGGCGAAGTGGTACGCTCGGGAAGGAAGGCGTGGAGCGACGTCGGCACAAAGGCTTACCGCGACCTGACCGGGGAGTAAAATCGTCGCTGTCACACTTTCCTTTTCCCTCTACAGCTCCTCCAACTGCCCCAGCCAAACCGCCGCGCTGGCGTCCGAAGGCATGCGCAGATCCCCTCTGGGCGAGAGCGCCACACTCCCAACCTTGGGACCGTCCGGCAGACAGGAACGCTTGAACTGCTGAGCAAAAAACCGCTGATAAAAAATCTTCAGCCACTTCAATATGACATCATCGTCATAAATCCCCGCAAAGGCAATCCGCGCCACCCGATAGACCTTCGCCGGTTCAAAGCCGCAGCGCAGCATATAGTATAAGAAGAAATCATGCAGTTCGTACGGTCCTACCAGATCTTCGGTTTTTTGAGAAATCACGCCGTCTACGGGAGGCAGAAGCTCGGGACTCACGGGCGTGTCCAAAACATCCAGCAAAAGTGCCTTCAAAGGTTCCTCCCCGCAGGTGTCGGCGTAATAGCGCACCAGATGCCGCACCAAGGTTTTTGGCACGCCCGCGTTCACGCCGTACATGGACATGTGATCTCCGTTGTAAGTTGCCCAGCCAAGTGCCAGTTCCGACATGTCCCCCGTTCCGATCACCAGACCGCCCGTCTGGTTGGCAATGTCCATCAGTACCTGCGTCCGCTCCCTCGCCTGTCCGTTCTCGTAAGTCACGTCGTGGCAGTCGCCGCTATGACCGATATCCCGGAAATGCACGTTTACCGCCTCCTTGATATCCACTTCGCGCAGCGTCGTGCCGAGCAGTCGCGCCAGCCTGCAGGCATTGTCATAGGTTCTGTCCGTCGTGCCGAAGCAAGGCATTGTAACAGATGTTATCTTATCTCTGGAAAGACTTAGCATATCAAAGGCACGCACCGTCACCAGAAGGGCAAGGGTGGAATCCAGCCCGCCGGAAATGCCCAGCACCGCCGACTGACAGCCCGTATGCTCATACCGTTTTTTCAAACCGAGAGACTGGATGGCAAGAATCTCATTACACCGTTTTTCCCGTTCCTGCGCCTGATCCGGCACAAAAGGTCTGGCGGAAAACCGTCTTTCCAGAAGCGTCTCTTCCTCCTCCATATGCACAGGCACGATTTTGTGCTCACGCAGGTTTTCTCCCTGATAGGTATTCATTCTGCGCCGCTCATGTTCCAGTCTGTGAATATCCAAATCCGCATAAATAACACCCGTTTCAAAACGTTTCGCCTGCGTCAGCATCCTGCCGTTTTCCGCAATGATATTTTGACCGCCGAATACCAGATCCTGCGTGGACTCGCCTTCTCCCGCGGAACTGTAAATGTACGCCGCGATCTGCCTTGCGCTGGCAGATTTTACCAGCATCTCCCGGTAGGTGTCCTTCCCCACCGTCTCGTTGGAGGCGGACAGATTGACGATCACTGTCGCCCCCGCCAGCGTATGCGACGTTGCCGGAGATTCCGGCGCCCAGATATCCTCGCAAATCTCGCATCCAACGGTAAGCCCCCGCACGGCATCCACCTGAAAAAGAATATCTGTGCCAAAGGGGACTTCCTTATCTTCGTATAGAAAAGACCCCGGCTGAACATTTCCCGGCGTAAAATGCCGACCCTCGTAAAACTCCGCATAGGAAGGGATGTGTCTCTTCGGGATAAAGGCAAGGATTTCCCCATCCTGCAGAACCGCCGCCACATTGTACAATTTATGCTGTCTGACCAGCGGAAGACCAACAAAGACAAGGGCATCGCTGTCCTGTGTAGCTGCCTTTACCTCAGTCAAAGCCTCCAGAGCCTGCGTCAACAGAATCTCCTGCAAAAACAGGTCGCCGCACGTATAACCGGTGAGACACAACTCCGGAAAGACAATCAGCTTTGCGCCCCGCCGCACCGCTTCCTCGATCCCTTTACCGATCTCCTTTGCGTTGTAATGAGGGTCTGCCACCTTAATTTTCGGCGTTACAGCCGCCGCTTTTATAAATCCATGTCTCATATCCCGTATTCCCTTTCTTTTTTCACTTTTTTATTATAACAAACCGAATGTCCAAAATGTGCTTTCTTAATTTTGATTTTAATCCCCTTTGCGCTGCCATTTCTTCGCATCTTGCGCTGAAAATTCATAATTTCTGTTATATATGACCTGTTATTTTTATGTGAACAACTGTTATTTATTTCTGTTTTTCCTTGTATATACAGGCTTTTTCTCATTTCTTCCCATCTGTTATAAATTCTTTCCAAAATTCGGAATATCAAATCCGCTTTTCTGTTAAATCTTGTTTTAGTTTTTTACATCCGCGCATTCTCGAACGCATGTTCTAACCATCAAATTTTGTCCCATATCCCATGTTTTGAAATTTTTTCTCACCTGCACATTTTCAGACAGTTTCTTTCTCTCCGTCTGTTTTCTCTCCCGCCTCTTTTCAGTATACCCCGTTATTTTTTTGTGTTCCACTTCTCACTTTCCATCCCTGCATTTTTCCACAGCGCGCTTACTTTTCCCTGTTTACAATGCTTTTATCCTCATGTCCATAAAATTACGGTCGGTTTTTATTTGATTTTCCGCTTCCTTCTTCATTTTTTCACCAGCCGCTTTCAGTCTTATTATAGTCATTTTATCAATCATTAAATCTTGTTTTAACACAATGGTTCGAGCTATTATTCGCCACTTCCCGCTTTCATAATTCGTTCCACTTCCTCCACAGAGAAAGTATAGTCCTTATTACAAAAATGACAGTGCAGCTCCACTTCTTTTCCCTCGCTGATCATTTCCTGCAAATCATTTTTGCCAAGACTTAAGAGCACCTTCTCCACCCGCTCCCTGCTGCAGTCGCACTGAAAAGCCACCGGCATCCTGTCCGTGATCTCCAAGCCAAACTCTCCCAGCACGCTCTCCAGAATCTCCTCCGGGGTCTTTCCTGCCTCGAGCAGTTCTGTAACAGACGTTATTTTTGTCAATTTTTCTTCCAGACGGCTGATTATCTCCTCCGACGTAAATGGCATCAGCTGTACGATAAAGCCGCCCGCCTGCCGCACGGTATTGTCCCGGTTCATCAGAACGCCCAGCGCCACGACGGAAGGGACTTGCTCGGACGCCGCGAAATAATAGGTCAAATCGTCCGCAATCTCCCCTGTCTGCAAAGTGATTGTGGAAACATAAGGATCCTTCAGCCCCATATCCTTCATCACGTGCAAAACACCTGCGCCGATCACGCCGCCCACATCCAGCTTTCCCGCACTGTTTGGCGGCATCATCGCCTGCGGATTGTCCGCGTAGCCCTTCACATGTCCCGCCGCGTCCGCCGTTGCCGTAATGCCGTGCACCGGACCTTCACCCCGCACATGCAGGGTGAGAATGTCCTTCTCACCTTTGAGCATACCGCCCATCATCAGCGCGCCCGTCATCAGCCGTCCCAAAGCCGCCGTCACCACGGGGCTTGTGTCATGATCCGCCCTCGCCGTTTCCACAAGCTCTCTTGAAGTCACCGCAAAAGCGCGTATCTGCGCATCCGCCGCCGTTGCTCTTACCATATAATCTCCTGTATATGCTCCCATGTAAATCTCCATTCCGAACCGGCTTGCCATTCACACATCTACTCACTTCGACAAGACCGCTCTATTTCCTATTCTCCTGTTTTCCACACCGTTAAACTGCTTTCAGACATCTGTCTGCTTATCATGACACGACCTGATTCGCCGCAGTCTCCGCGCCTTTCCGCGCCACTACATAAATCCGCTCGCTCTCCTTTGTCACTCTCCCGTGTGTATCGGCATCCAACGCCTCCAAAAATTCCATCCCCGCCCGCGTAAGAAGCGCCTTTATCTGCTCCAAACAGTAGCCTCGCTGGTAGTGCACCTCCTGAAACCGGCGGAATAATGTGCCCTCCGCCACAAAAACCGTCAGGTCGTACTCGTTGATCTCCTGCTCCTCGTGGTAATAGTTTTCCCAGATAAAGCTGCAATCTTCCCGATTTTCGGCGATTGTGGCGTCTCCGATCACAACGGCATATTTGTAAACGGTATTGAAATCAAAAATAAAAATTCCCTGTGGATACAAATAATTATTGACCCGCTCAAATGTGCGGACGATATCTTCCTCCTCCAGCAGATAATTCAGACTGTCGCAGACGCTGACGACAGTCCCCACCGTGCCGTAAAGCTCCAGTTCCCGCATATCCTGCAAGAGATACAGGATATCAAGCCCCGACCGCTCCCGCTTCTCCATGGCGATCCGCAGCATCTCCTCCGCGTTGTCCACGCCGATCATGTCGTAGCCTCCTCGTGCCAGAAGCTCCGTCAGTGTACCTGTACCACAGCCGAGGTCAAGAATTGTATTGCGCTCCTGACGGAGATTTTCTTCCGCGGACTCCCCGTCGGCGTCCAAAGGGTTTTCAATTTTTTTGTTTGTGACATTTGTGTCAGTTCCCGCGTTTTCCTGCCGCTTTGACACGTCATCCACGCCATACCGCCGAAAAATCTCCATCAAAAACGCACACCACTCCTCATAGGGCGTGTCGTCCATCAGTTCATCATAAACTTCCGCAAAATCCGTGTACGCTTCCATATGCTAATCCGTCCCGCTCTAAATTATTATTCCCATATACCCGATACTGCTCCAGATCACCTTAAGCTTCAGTTCTCCCTCAAACTGTCCAGTCTGCGCACCCACTCTCTGCAGGGGAAACACAAAGGTGGCGTGCTCCTCAAAGGGCTCGTCGCTCCCAAGGCTGTCCACCTCTTTTCCGTCCACATAGAGCGTGGTCTTTCCGGATATCCCCTCCAGCTTCAAGTTCACCCACTCGCCTTCCGGCAGCGTATAGTCAAAGGTGTAAGTCCGCCCCTCTCTGGTAAAGCCCACCTTGCCCGACTCCGGCTCTACCGCATAAAAAGCCCATTCGCCGTAAGCGCAGTCTCCCGCCGCGATAACCTGTTCCTGCCGCATGGCAGTACGCCCGCCTGCCGTCCTCTCATCCTGATTCTGTCCTGCCCCGTTCTCTGGCAGCCCTCTATCATCCCGGTATGCGTTCGGCTCCAGCCGCACCTCCATCTGAATCTCATAGTCCGGCTCTATAACCTTCGGATCTGCATCTGCCCCTAAAAAGCGTTGAAGCTCTCTGTTCTTCATGCACGCACGCAAATACTCGTAAGCCGACTGTTCAGGAACTGACGGCGTCTGTTCCGCCCCTGCCGCCAGCTTTTCCGCGCCCCAGAGCCGCGCGGACAGCGCGCCCAGAGGCTCAACAAACCGCTCGTACAGATCGTACTCACAGATTCCCACATCCAGCCTGCCGCTCATATCGTTCCAGATCATGTATGCCGCCCCGAGCATCTGCGGCGAATAGGCGGGCACGGTCTCTCTCCTGTTATAATCATAAAACCGGTTTGGCACCCAGTTTTCATACAACTCCCTGCCATCCAGCCTGTCGTAGCCGCCGCCGGGTATGATGTAAAGGTGGTTATTCTGCATGTTGATCAGGGAATACCCCTCCTCGTACATCTCAAGCGGGTCCGCCCACACCGTGCTCCACAGGTTCATCTGCAGATCTTCGGGCGAAGGCTTCGTCGTGCCGCCCATATTGCTGAGGCTCCCCCAGATCCGCACGATCTTTCCCGACTCCTGCACCAGACTATTGATCCCGTTCAAATACTGCCGATACTGCTCCCCGTCGCCGTAATACTCATCCATGCCGATATTAACAATCTCCGCCTCCCGGAACGCGCCATTCTCCCCATCCAACGCCTCCCGCCAAATTTGCTCCACAAATGTGACAGCCTTGTCATTCCCCAGATCGATCTGATCCACCGACTCATTGGATGTGCGCAGGGCATACTCGGGGTAAAGCTTGGTGATAGCGAGGGAGTGCGCCGGAGTATCGATCTCAGGCACCACCGTCACGCCGTAAGTCTTTGCTGTAGCGATAAACTGTGCAAACTCCTCCTTCGTGTAAGCGTACTCCGTCGAGGTCAGCGTTTCCCCCTTCTCATTGCCCAGCGCAGATTCCAGCCGGAACGCACTGTCCGCGGTCATCGACTGCTCCGCCGAGTCAGTGAGCCCGCTGGTGGCAAGGATCGTGTTATCGTTCAGATGAATCGCCAGATCGTTCATCTTATACCACGACATAGTTTCCATGATCCGATAGAGCGTATCCATAGATACCGGCTTTCTCGCCACATCAATGCCGAACCCCCGCACTTTATAGAGGGGATAATCCCTGATTTGTCCCTGCGGCACACTTCTTCCCACATCTGCAAACAAAAGCTGCATCAGGGTGACCGTGCCCCAGCGCACGCCTGTCGCCGCCTCCGCTTCTATGACACATTTGTCAGTTATATCACAGGTATATCCTTCCTCTCCCAGACCGTTTTCTTCCTCCGCGTAGCCCAGATAGATATCTCCCGGTTTGAGATCGTCCGTCGCCCCTTTGCAGACGGTAAGTTTTGTGCGAAAATGCAGGTTCTTTTCCAGCCCCTCGTTCATCAGCGCCGCAATATCCCAGAACGCCTGCTCGTCTGTACCCACAATAATCCGCGCATTTTCCCTCAGATTAAAGTACCCCTGACCGGCTCGCCACTCCGCAACAGAGGGAACTACACCGTTTATCACACCGTTGTCGCTGTCATTTTCAGACTCCGGCAGAGCAGTTTGCTCATCTGACAACCCACTCCCCGCCGCCGGCACTTCCACCACGAAGGAAACCTCCCGCGTCTCCTCCCGCTCCCGCATGTCCTCCACCAGATAGCCCACCGACACTTCCTTATCCTGAACGGTATCGTAGATTCTGCCGTCCGCGCCGATCACCTGTTCCAAGTCCGCGCCGATCAGCGTTACCCGAAAACCATCCGGCGTTTCCGGCACAACAAGCCTTCTCCCGCCCTCCGCAGTCGTTTCTATAACAGGTGTTTTTAATTTATATGCCGTGGGCTTGTCCCCATAAACCTCAAACTCATAGAGCGATACGTTCTGGTATAAATCCGAATAATCCGCGGACTCCTTCGACACCTCATAGGTGGAAAGACGCAGGAACCTCGCCTGTGCGGGCTCTTTCAAGACGATCTCCTGTCTGAGTGTCTCCGGCGCGCTCTCGAAAGCGGCAAGTGTCTCGTACTCCACACCGTCCGCAGAGCTTTCCAACGCATAGGAAACGGCGTTCGCCCGCTCCCATTTCAGCACAACAAAAGAAACTGAAATTTCTTCGGGAAATTCCAGCCTAATGTAGTGGGAGGCGTCCTCCCTGTTATTCTCGCTGGACCAGCGCGAGGCGAGATCCACATCGTTCCCGTCGATCGCCATAGCCGCAGACAGGGACTCCTGCTCCACGCTGTCGCAGGTTGCCTTCACGCCCTTTTTCAGCGCCAGATTTGGATTGTCGTCCCCAAAAAGCTGCCCGCGCAGCAGGACGCCGACCAGCCCCGCCGCCGCCAGAACTACCGCCAGCCCCGCACAGGTCAGCGCATATTTTTTTCCGTTCCTTTTCTCATTCATCCGTGAACCTGTCCTTCAAGATGGCACCGCGCTGCTTACAGTTCCAAAACCTGCCGCCCCTTCTTAACTTACAAGCGCGCCCAAAAGCCCGTAGGAGAGGAAGGACATAATCACCGTCGCAATGGCAATGCCCAGAAGCTCCGCCAAAACCGCCTTCTTAAAGTCCACATCCAGAAGCGCGGCGATCAGAGACCCCGTCCACGCCCCCGTGCCCGGAAGAGGGATTCCCACAAAAAGCACCAGTCCCCAAAATTCATAACGCTTGATATTGTCGCTCTTGCTCATGGCGCGGTTTTCCAGTTTCTCAATAATGCCCCGGAAAAACTTTATTTTTTTCAACAGCTTAAAAATCTGTTTGATAAACAGCAGAATAAAAGGAATCGGAATGATATTGCCGACAATGCAGATCGGAATCGCCGTGGTAATCGGCACCTGCAGCAGCTTCGAGACAATCAGCCCGCCGCGCAGCTCCAAAATCGGTATCATGGAGATGATAAATACCACAATCTCCTTACTCACATATCTTCCTAATGTATTGGCAAATGCCACCGCTAAACTTTCCATATTTTGCCGTTCCTCCGTATATTTTATTCATTAAATCATAATTTAACTATTCCAAAACGCCGCATTTATCTGCATTTTCAACTGATTTATCTCTGCTATTATATGTATATGTAGCATATACGCATGAAAAACACTTTATTCTGAGAAATCTCTGCTAAAGCTGCCACGAGCCGCGTTTCTATCTGCAAATCTCACCAAGCGCCCGATACAAAGCTTCCATCTGCTCGTCCGTCCCTATCGTAATCCGCAAATAATTATTGATCCTCTCCTTGTTCCACCATCTGACATAAATGTCATTTTCCCTCAGCCGCTCAAAGATTTCCTGTGCGGGTATCGTCTTGTGGGACGCAAATATAAAGTTGGCGCAGGATTTCGGGAAGACAAAGCCAAGCTCAGAAAGCCGCTTTTCCGCCACTGCCCTTGTGTCCATAATCTTTTTGCAGCACATTTCAAAATACGCTTCATCCCGTACCGCCGCCGCACCGAGTTCCAGTGCCGCCGTGTTCATGGTGTAAGAATTGACGGAATATTTCACATCATTCAGATAACGAATCAACTGTGGCTGACCCATCGCATAACCGATCCGAATCCCCGCCATAGATCTTGACTTGGAAAAGGTCTGCACCACCAACAGATTGTCGTACTTGTCAATGAGGGGCAGCGCGCTCGTCCCGCCGAAATCAATGTACGCCTCGTCCACAATCACCACCACATCCCTGTTCGCCGCCACAATTTCCTCTACCCGCGAGAGCGGCATCCGCACGCCCGTAGGCGCGTTGGGATTCGGAAAGACCACACCGCCGTTCGGCTTTTTGTAATCCGCCGGACAAATCTGAAAATCCGCGTCCAGCGCTATCCTCTCATAAGGTATTCTGTACACGTCCGCCCACACATCATAAAAAGAATACGTAATATCCGGAAATAAAATGGGGCTGTCCGAATGAAAAAATGTCAAAAACGCCATGGACAGCACATCGTCCGAGCCGATGCCGATAAAAAGCTGATCCGTCCCGATACGGTAACGCGCCGCCAATGCCTCCGCCAGCTCCGTCTGTTCCGGAAATGCGGGATAAAGCCTGAATTTCTCCGCATCCAGAGCTGCCGCCGCTTTCGCCACGCCGGGCGCGGGCGGGTAAGGGTTTTCGTTCGTATTCAATTTAATAACACCCGCTTTTTTCGGCTGTTCGCCGGGCGTATACGGCTCCACCCTGCGCACGTTTTCTTCCCATTTCATACCATTTCTCTCCTCATCGCTGATTCCATCCCGCAGAGAAGCCCGTTTTTTAGGGCTTCTCTCATGTGAGACATAGTACTTCTTTGCGAAGCAGCCTTTGCTGCGAGCAATTAGAAGTACTTCTCACATTGTCCACTCCGCCGCAAGCCTCGCGTACTCCGCCGCCTGCTCTTCATTGCCCAGCTCCTGATAGCACTTTGCCAGTCCCCGCAGGGGAAGATCGCCCCCGCTGTGGATATCTAAAATGCTCTCCGTCTCGTAAGCCGCATTGTACAGCCAGACGACCGCCTCGTCGTAATCTTCTCTCTCCATATAAAAGGCGCCCAACTCACAGCAGATTTCCGCACATCCCTCGGATGCCACCGCTTTCATCGCATATTTGAAGAAGTCAGCCACATCCCCGGCAAGCCTCGCCGCCCTTGCCGCCACACATGCCGCCTCCATCAGTTCCTCTTCTCCCCTCATCTCATCTTTGCAGGATTCCTGAAAAAATGCCCGCGCCGCTAGAAAGTCCTTCACCTCCCCGGAGATAAAAAGCTCCTTCGCGTAAATGTTGTGCAGTCTTTTATCAAGTCGCTCCCCCGCTGCGGTCAGCCGCGCAAAAGCCGCCAGATCGCGGTCTTTGTGATTTTCCTCCGGCAGATGCTGAATACAGATCTCGCTGTCATAAATAACAGGCGTAATTCCTATCTGCTCATGAATCGCACCCTGCCAGCGGAAGGTGCGGTTTCTCTTAAAAAGTTTGGGACGAAGCTCCTTGTCGTAGTTATAAATGGTACCGTTTGCCAATTGATTTACATAATACATCTGTACTATCTCAATCTCGGGAAGCAAAACCTCTTTCATCCGCAGAAAAGCGGCACGGTTTTCCTCGTCCAGCACCTCATCCGCATCCGCCGAATAAATATATTCCATCCCTGCCTTGGAGAAAGCAAAGTTTCTCGCCTCCGAAAAGCTGCCTGTCCACGCAAAATCATAAATCTGCTCCGTGTACTTCGCCGCGATCCGCTTCGTCCCATCTGTAGAGCCCGTGTCCACAATGATGATCTCGTCCGCCACTCCCTGAAGGCTGTCCAGACATCTTGCCAAAATCCGCTCTTCATTTTTCACGATCATGCACAGACTGATTGTGACCATGCGTATGATTCCTTTCCTTTTCCCGGCGTCCGATGCCTCGCAAAATACCATATAGCCGAACCGTAATACGCCGTGCTCTTCCCGTCCGCCGTAAATTATGACCGCACCTGACACCCTGTCATCGCCGGTAAGAAAACAGCACTTCCACCCACATTCTCTCCTCCACGGGCAGCCACACTTCGTTTCCTCCTGCACGAAACAGCAGATTCTCATAACGGTACTTCTTCACAAATTTTGAAGAAGCATAGAGCAGATATCTTGTGGTAAAAGACCTGTCTCCCATCCTCTCCCGCATATTAACGACATATGTGTCATTTAACTTCCGCAGCCGTTCTTTTCCGAGGAACCGGTATGTTTCCCCGTCCCAGTTATAAATCTTTACCTTTTCTCTCATTGTGCCCCCATTCCCGACAGGCACATCTCTCACACATTCATTAGATAGAGTAACACACTCCCCCGCCGATTGCAATTCAAACCCGCATAAGATATACTTTACTATCATAGACAAAACAGTCAGAGAAAGGATAACATTCATGAACACACCCAAAGACGACCACAGCGTCACCCTGTCCGGAAGTACCATCATCATACAGCGGCTGCGCCACACGGACCGTCTTGCCGTGACGGATTTTATCCGTCCAAAGACCGTGGAATCCTTTGTCAACGTTCGTTTCGCCGCCTGGGTGTTCCGCAAACGTTATCTGATTTTTCGGGGTGACGCCGGAAAAGAAGTCAAATATCGGCTTTACGAGTACAGCGAAAAAGATCTGGAGCATGTGATGCAGTTTCTCACGCGAATCAACCGCATGGAAAGTCTTGACGAGAATTACCGGACAGAAATCATAATGGATGCTTTTCAGAATAAAACGGAAATCCGTCTTGATCCCCGGCGGCTCTGGGGTCGCATGGCGGGACGGCTTACCATGTTCTGCCTATTCAGTCCCGTGTTCTTCGTCGTGTTCACCTGCCTGTACTATGAATTGTTGTTTTCTCCCTCGCGGTATGGAGCCGGCTCTGCGTTCTCCCAAGCCATAGGCTACGCCGCCATCCTGTTTTCCCTCGGCAGCCTTTTCCTGCTGTGCCGCTCCCTGTGGGCTTTGGCTGTTGGCGCCGTGCAGAAATCTTCCTGCCCGCAAAAAATCGTCTTCGCAGGCGATATGCTGCAGATTGACCAGACCCTGTACAACGTAAACCGCATACAGCAAATCGTTATGAACCCGCCCGACAAAAAACCGCCCCTGCTTGGTCACTACCAGATTACGGTGATCACCGCGGACGGCACGCACAAATACTGGCTTGGCAATCACGCGGGGCTGCCGTACGGCACCTGGCAGACGCTCTGCCGCAATATGCAAAACCTCCTGATTTCATGTCCTGCCAGACTGGTTTATCGGTAGCATATCCAGCGCTTTCTGCAGCAGCAAAGGCAGCCCGACCCCTGCTGCCAGATAGACCATCCGGAAGGCTTCCGAACCCTTTACCAGATAATAATAGTCGATATCCGAATAAAAGCGCATGAAATCAAAATCCGGCAGATAGCCCGTGTGGGCGGCAATTCCCGCCAAAATCATCTTTACGAGCATAAACGCCATGACATGATGCAGCATCACCGCATAAGTATTGCGTCCCAGATAAAGCAGGAATCCGCCCGCCGGGTTCTGCACCACTGCCGGGTCATTCCGCCTTCCAGCATCCGATTGCGCTGCGGATATGCCGCTTTGCCCGCTTTCACACAGCGGCGCCAGAATTTTCACCACCCGCAGCCAGAACGCCGTACCTGACACTACTGTCACATAGGGAATCAGCGGACCGTTGGCAAAGCCCGTGACCCACACGCTGCTGTATGCCAACCCGTTGCAGCACAGATGCAGGAGCACCTGCACGCCGAGCACAATGGCAAAATACGGCAGATTTCCGATCCTGTCCCGCGATTCCAGTTTCTTCTTATAAAACTGCCCCATCTGAAAACAGGGATAGAGGAAAAGAATCCGCCCCGGCGTCTTGTACAGTCCCCAGACACGCCCTTCTATGGCAAACTGCACCACAAGCATCCCCACCGCCAGCGTCCCCAGCAAAATCACCCATTCGCTGTTCATATGCAGCCATTTAAGCAACAACCGCATACACAGATTCATCATTTCAATCAGAAAGAGCACCGGCACAAACCACGCCGCATAATTCAGGATAAACTGATAGCCGTTCAAAAATGGCGTCACAAACAGCGTCTTTAAGGAAATCCCTTCTCCCATCCCAAAGCCCGCGAAAGTCCGCAGCGCCCATGCAATCACCCCGTAAACCGCATTCCAGATAAAATAAGGTAAAAGGAGCCGTTTCGCCTTCTTTTTCAGATAGGCAAACGGATGCGCTTCCTCCTCTTCCCGATAAAAATAGCCGGAGATAAACAGAAAAAGAGGCACATGAAACGAATAGTAGGGAAACAGCCCGCCCACCGTTAAAATATCATAGCCCGAATGCCCTGCCACGATCATCAGGATGGCGAGGGCGGAGAGAATGCCGAAGGTGACGTTGTACGGTCGCTTTTGCTGTTCCCCCTGCGCGCCGGATCCTATGTTCACTTTTGGCGCACTGCCCATTTTTAAATGTGACATATTTGTCATTTTTACTCCCACCCCTCTGTCCAGATAAATCCACACGACAGAGCGCAAAATTTGTGATAAACTGAACCTATTATATGGTCTATCTTACCAAGAAATACAGCAGAAAGAAAGAGAATCCCGCCGATGAACATAAATTTCAAAAAACGCCCGATTAAAAAACACCTGTCTTTTTATTCCCTTTCCCTTTTTATCCTGCCGCTGACCGCTGCCCTCCTCTCCGCCTGTGCCCTAAACAACGCCCCGGGTGAAACACCTGCCCGCGCCGTCACAAAGAATCTCACTGCCCCGCTCCCGAGCGAAGAGCATCTGCGCGCTTTTACCGTGGTACAGGAACTTGGCAGCGAGAACTTCACCCCCATTGCCGCGCAGGACGTTCCCCGCAATGCCTGCGCCGACCTGAGCGTGCCCACCTATGTCACGAAAGTGGAGGACACCTGGTTTATCGTAGACTGCTACCACAATCAGGTGATTTACCACGATAATCTCACGGACCCGCTGACGGACTGGCAGGTTTTGACAAGTGAAATCGACAAGGGACACACCCTTGCCAGCGACGGTGTCGTCTATCTGGTGGACGACACGGAGGGAAACCGCGTTCTTGTATTTGAAAAAAAGGAGGGCGTTTTCTACCACACCCAGACGTTAGATGCAGTCGGAAACCGCCCTCACTATATAGTCTATGACGCCCCCACGGACACCTTTTATGTGTGGAGCTCCATGAACGGCGAAATGTACCTGTGCCGCCACGATCCCGACGATCCGCAAATGTATCTCACGGAAATCCGTTCCGTGGACGCCCTGAAGGAAACTTACGTGCGCTCCTTCACCATCGACGGGGACGACGTCTACTTTGTATCCGGCATCCCCGGCACACCCGCAATCTTACAGGCGGACCTGTCCACCTTTGCCGTGCAGGAAACTTATCCCGTGCCCGACGCGATCGCCGGCATGGTACAGCTGACCTTTGCCGAAGGAAGCTGCTACATCACCGTGTCCACCGACATAAACGGCAGTCAGGATTATGCCACCATCATCCGCGCCAAAGATCTGAAAGACCTTGCGGACGGAAATTACGAGGATATTTACGAAAATTTCATCGGCGGCGGCACGCCTTATTACATAACCCAAATAAATAACAGCTATTTTCTAACCGAGCACCGCCTTCCCGGACATGCCGTCTGGAAATTCGACATTACGAAGGACGGCGTCGGGAATGTAGAAACCATCTACTAAACTATCTCAAATCCGCACAGAGAATGCCGTTCTTTGGCATTCTCTCACGCGAAACTTAGTACTTCTTGGCGTCCCGTCCTATGGCGGGACGTCTTTAGAAGTACTTTTCGCATTTCTCACGTTAATCTTCGACCGTCCTGTTGATACTGCGGAGAGCAACCAGCACTGCCACCATCAGCACAACGCCAACAGGGAGCGCAATCCATGCGCTCTTCACGAAACCTGCCACAATGTAGGTGACAAAGGACACCACAGCCGCCAGCACCGCATAGGGGAGCTGGGTTGTGACATGGTTCACGTGCTCACACTGGGCGCCCGCAGACGCCATGATGGTCGTATCGGAAATGGGCGAACAGTGGTCGCCGCAGACCGCGCCCGCCATACAGGCGGAGATGGACATAATCATCATCTGCGGATCACCGTTCTGGAACACCGCAACCACAATGGGTATCAGAATGCCGAACGTGCCCCAGGAAGTGCCCGTCGCAAAGGCAAGGAAGCATCCTACCACAAAGATAATTGCAGGCAGGAAGTTCATAAACGCACCCGCACTGGACTCCACCAGCCCTGCCACATACAGGTCGGCGCCCAGGCTGTCCGTCATCGCCTTCAACGTCCACGCAAAGGTCAGAATCAAAATCGCGGGCACCATAGCGCGGAACCCTTCCGGAATACAGTCCATGCAATCCTTAAAGGAGAGCACCCTGCGGATCTGATAGAGCACAATCGTGATAACCAGACCAAAAAAGCTGCCAAGCGTCAGACCGAGAGACGCGTCGGAATTGGAGAACGCCTCCACAAAGCCTGTCCCCTCAAAGAAACCGCCCGTGTAAATCATGCCGATCACACAGCAGACGATCAGCGCAGCAATGGGAATCAGCAGATCCACAACGCCGCCCTTGGCGCTTATCTGCTCCTCCTTCGCATTTTCATACGGGCGTCCCTCCGTGGTGAAAAGATCGCCCTTTCTCGCCGCATTCTTCTCATGCTCCCTCATCTTGCCGAATTCCGTCTTCATCAGCACCATGCCGACCATCATAATGACCGTGAGAATCGCGTAGAAATTGTAGGGAATCGCGCGGATAAAGATGGAAAAGCCGTCCTCGCCCTCCACAAAACCAGTCACTGCAGCCGCCCAGGAAGAAATCGGCGCAATGATGCACACCGGCGCGGCGGTGGCATCGATCAGGTACGCCAGCTTTGACCTTGACACCTTAAACTTGTCCGTCACAGGGCGCATCACACTTCCCACGGTCAGACAGTTGAAATAGTCGTCGATAAAGATAAGCACGCCCAGAAGAATCGTTGCAAGCTGCGCGCCCACCCGGTTCTTGATATGGCTTGCCGCAAACTGCCCGAAAGCCGCCGAGCCGCCCGCCTTGTTCATCAGGCTGACCATCGCGCCCAAAATCACCAAAAATACGAGAATACCTACATTATAGCTGTCGGACAAAACACCGATGATCCCGTCCGAGAAAATATGGGTGATTGTCAGCTCAAACTGAAAGCCCGAGTACAGAAGCGCTCCCATCAAAATACCGACAAACAGGGAACTGTAGACCTCCTTCGTGATCAGCGCAAGCCCGATCGCCACAATGGCGGGAACAAGCGCCCAGAACGTCGCGTGCAAGTCCGGCACATACTCCATCTCCTCCTCCGCTGCAAACACTGTCGTGGAGAACGCCATCGCCAGCAAAAGCACGGTCGGCACAAGCATCCTCCATCTCATTTTCATTTGTTTCATGATTATTTCTCCTTCTTCTCCTTTAAAATTGAAAACCACAAACACGCCGCCTTACGCCACGCATTTGTGGTATTTCATACTTTCCGTTTAATCCGGGCCGTGGCTGCCCTCTTTTGCCATAATTTCGTTCTTAAAACCGTACAACATAAAATCACATTTTATTCTACTCGACAATACGGAAAGTGTCAAATATTTCATGAATTTAGTCTCCTTTTCGCCACCTGGCTGCCCGGCTGTCTCACATTCTCGCCTCCATCAGATTCCCTGAGGCATACCGCCTCAGCCCCCTGTAAAACACCGCCACCGCAGCCACCACAAGGAAAGCGGCATACCCTGTCACCGTGAAGAACATCCCTGCATCAAAGCTTACCAGCAGGTGCACCGGTTGCCAGACCGCCATCCCCACAGGAATGACAAAATACAGCAAAAACCGGGAAACGCCCTTAAATATGCCGTCCGGATACGTGCCGAAGCTCACTATCCCCATAACCATTTGGCTTTGCAGCATATCCATCCGCACAAACCAGAAGGACAGACTCCCCAGAAGCAGGGCGAAAGCGGTAAAGACGACCGCACCCGTCACCGTAAACAGCAGGTAAAGGAAAAAGCCCCCCACGCCCCGGCTGCATATCAGACCAAGACCCATTCCATACAGAAAATCCCCGATTGCCGAGACATCCGTGGCGGAAGTCAGAACACTTGCCAACACGTTTTTCGGCTGCACCAGATAGGCATCCAGCTTACCGCCTATGATCAAATCCGACAGGGAAAACACCCGCGCAAACAGGATGTGCGAAAGCCCGAAGGACGCCGCCACCAACCCCCACAAAAGCATGATCTCACGAAACGTATATCCGCCCACATCCCCCCGAAGCCGGAATAAAATCGCCCACTGCACCAGAAAAGAAGCGTTATTTAACACCATAAATCCCACGTTGGTGAGAAAAGTCACCTTGTTCACCATCTCCCGCATCATATTATATTTAATAGAAAGAAGACATACCCGCATTTGATTCTTAACCGCCGTTAACATACAGTTTCTTCACTCCCCTCCCATAAATCAGAAACATCAGTCCGCAGCCTGCCAAAAGAAAAACCGCCTGCACCGCCAGAATCTCCACGCACTTCTCCGGGCTGAAATCCACAATCAGTTTCGCCGGTCCGTAACACACGGTATAGATCGGCGTCAGTTTGAATAACGGCTGTAATGTTTCTGGGAAAATCTCAACTGGAAACATCGTGCCGACTATAAGAAGCAGTTTGTCATACAGCCACTGGAAAGGCGTCGCATCCTCAATCCAAAAAGAAAACAGACTGATGCACATCTTAAGCACCGCGTTGATGGTGAGTCCCAGAACCACACAGAGCGCCATCGCCGGAACCGCCGCCAGCGGAAAGCGGGGCAGGGGACCCACCAGCACCGTCCCGATCACCACCGCCAGCACCGCATACATGGGCAGCCTGATGCTCCACCCGCCCGTATATTTTGCCATAACATACAGCGTGTAATGGTAAGGCTTGTTCATCAGATAAGCGATATTGCCGCCCCGGATGTCTGTGGATACTTCCCTTGCCACAGAAGCCGCGCTTGATCCGAACCAGATCATCTCCGTCATCATCACATACCAGATCATCTGCTCCTTCGTGTAGCCCGCAATCAGCTCCCCCGGCGTCCGATACATATAGTTCCATAGCATGATAAAAGTATAGATAAAAACCGCGTAACTGAAAAATCCCACGGCAATATTTGCCGCATACTGTAAATTTTCCAGCAGAACCGACCGGTAGATTACGGCGTATTTACGCCACGGCATACATCTCACAATCCCATCCTGCTTCGCCAATCTGTTCATTTGTCAGTCAACCCCTTTCCATTGACGGATCTCCATCAGTTCCATTCCGATGCAAATCCTTTTTTTCCAAGAGAATCCCGCCTGTCATGTCCTCAGTTTTCCTCCTGTGACTTATAAATCTCTACAATGATATCCTCCAGTGAATGCTCCGAATAATGACTTTTCAAATGCTCCACCGAGTCATCCAGCACAATCTGCCCGTCGTTCACAATGATAATCCGCCTGCAAAGCTTCTCGATATCCCCCACGTCATGGCTTGTCAGGAAAATCGTGGTATGCTCCTCCCGATTCATCTGCCTGATCAGTTCCCGGATATTTTCTTTCACCACCGGGTCCAGACCGATTGTCGGCTCGTCCAGAAAAAGCACCATCGGTCTGTGAATCAGCGACACCACAATCTCACAGCGGATGCGCTGTCCCAGCGACAAATTTCTGACAGGTGTGTCAATAAATCCGCCCAGCTCGAAGCGTTCCGCGAGCTCCGCAATCCGCGCCTCCGTCTCCCGCTCCGAAAGATCATAGATTGCCCCGAAGAAACGGAAATTATCGTAGGGCGTCAAGTGCGTCCAGAGCTGTTCCTTCTGTCCGAACACCGTGCCGATCCGGTATGCCAACTGTCTGCGCTTTTTTGTCGGGTCGATGCCAAGCACCTCCACCCGCCCGCCGTCCGGATAGAGAATCCCCGTCAGCATCTTGATGGTGGTACTCTTCCCCGCGCCGTTTGGACCGATAAACGCCAACATCTCCCCCTCCTCCACCGCGAAGGAGACACCGTTCACCGCATGGATTTCCTCTGTCTGCGGGTGAAAAATCGCCTTGACGCTGCCCCGCATCCCCTTTTCCTTGCGCTTAATCCGAAACGTTTTCGATAAATCTTCCACCTTGATTGCCTGCATTGTACTATCCTCTCCTTTTTGTCCAGACTCGATTTATGTGCTTTGCGAAACTCATCTTAACACTGTAGTAATTGCACAAATAGCATAATCATAAGCAGACCCTTGGAAGCCGTCAGCGCTTAACGAGGTATTTTCGAGTTTAGCGCTGCTACGGCTGGAACGGAGCGAAAGCGCGTCTGCGTTGATTGTGCTATTTGTGCAATCCACCAAAAAGGAGAACCGCCTGTTCCATACACCCTCGTGTATTTCCCATGCGGTTCTCCTATCCTTAACCCTGATTCCCGCACGACCGATAAGACCTTTCGTCCTACGGTCATGCGGCTGCGGCTTTTGCCGCCGTCAGGCTGTGACCGTAATCTGAAAAACCTGCATAATACCCATAATGACCGTAAACGGGACTGGATTCGTGTAAAACATACTGCTTCCTCCGTCAAAAACGTAAATCGTCAGTGAAACTGTAAGTGTTCTAGCACTCACTGATTCTCGGTAAATTTTCAGATAGAATATCACAGCCTGTACCATTTGTCAAACATTTAATTTCTATTTTTTCCCTATTTTAATCAGCCTGACCTTACTTATCTCCACCACCACAAAAATCCCTTCGCCTTGATTGCGAATTTCACGGTTTTTTCTCCACCATAGTTATCTACACCCCGGATCGTCAAACTGGCAGTTTCCTTCTTCACATTGTTTTTATAGCTGCCCGGCACAATCTCCCACTGGCTTTTCTCCTGATTTTCGTCAATCGGTCTGCCTTTCACCTTGACCGTGATATCCTCCTTTTTCAGCGTGATCGGCTGTCCTGTATAAGTCTGCTTCGGAATCGAAACTGCTGCCGAGGCAATGGAGGACTTTGAAATGCGGTACTCTCCTGTCAATGTTCCTGTATAGTTCCCACCGTCTTTCGCTTTCACCGTCACGCAGATCACCGTTCCCGCGGGAATGATATCGTTTGCCTCCACAACATCTCCTGCCCTGCGGACAGCCGGACCGCCCGGCGAAACATTTTTTACAGGCGCGGTCTGCACCGTCGTCTCATCCCGATAGGTATATGTGACATTCTTGTCATAATCTGCGCCCGCCTTCAGCGCCTTACCGTCCAAATCTGTGACCGACACCTTTGTCGCATAGCTGTTCTTCTTATTTCGGTATGTCTTATCGACCGCTGTCAGTCGCAGACCGTTACCGAGATTCTGCGGCGTGATCTGATAGGTCAGCGGCACGGCATATGTCCCCTTAAAGCACCCCTTGCCCTTGATGGTGACAGTCGGCGGCTTCTTTTGGGGATCGCTGCCGTCATACAGCGCAGATTGATTTTTGTAGGACAGCGTATAGTCTCTCCCCTCCTCCAATATCTGAGTTGTCTTATCGTCCCTCTGGAAAATCACCTCCGGTTTCGGCTTCGCGCCGCCTTTGGCGTAGGGTACGCTCGACAGCGCAAGAGCTGCCGTCACCCTGTTGTTTTCATTAGCTGCCATGTCAAAAGGCTTAATCTTAAAGGTCTTTTTCATGGCGCCCGTATATGCGCCTTTTCCCGTAAAGATCACGGACGCCGTACCCGCCTCCCGGTTTTTCTGCCATTCAACCGTATAGTCTGTCCCTTCCGTCAACGGAATCTCCGTGGTTACGCCATTCTTTTTCTCTTTCCTGCTCAGAGAAAGCTGCGGTTCAAACGCCAGCCCGCCATATACAAATTCGCTGCCCTTGACCGGAAGCCCGGTGACTGCCGCCTTATTAACAGATATACCCGTAATCTTAAAGCTGACCCGTTTCGTACCGCTGTACCCTGCCGTCTCAATGCCTTTGACAACGGCGTACGCCGTACCCACCGCCGTGTTCCGGCTGTAAGCCACGGTATAATGCGTGTTTTCCGTCAGTACGGTTCTCCCGTCCTTCACCGTAAGCTGCGGCGTGACCGCACTCCCCGTATAGGGCAGCGCCTTAGGATTAGCGACAGAAAGCTTTCCCACCGGCTTTAAATCCGCTGTGACAAGAAGCCTGATTCGCTTTGTGCCGGTAAAGTTCCCCTTCCCGGACAGCACCACCGAATATTCTCCCGCCTCCTTCACGGCATCAAGCTTCCCACCGGCATCGCCGCCATAGTAGGCAAAGGTGTAATCCGTCCTGTTTTTCAGCTTCTTATCGTACCATATGAGAGCCGGAACCGGCTTCTGCGCCTTTTTATTGTATGCGACAGTCATGTCATCAGCCGCAAAGCTCCCGTTCCCGTCCGCCTCTGTAGCGCCGATATCCAACGGCAGGATGCGGAATGTCTGGGTATCCCTGCCCGTGTAGTTACCCCGCCCCGTAACCGTCACCGTGGGCGCCTTCTTGGGATCAAAGGCGCTGTCAGATTCGACATACGGGTACGCTTTCGTATTATTCCTATAGGAGACGGTGTAATCTGTCTTCTCCTTCAGGAGCGTCTTGTGATCGTAGACCCGCACCACAGGCTTCTGCGCTTTCCCGGTATAGCCATAGCCCATGGCAGATATGCCGGCAATCCACAAGCCCTCCGGAATCACGCCGTCGGAAGGGAGATCCTCCGGGTATATATCTCCTCCCTCCCCTACCAGAAGAGCGCCGTTCTGATAAGAGATACGGTAATTGTTCCCCGCATCCGCACCATCAGGAATGATCTTGTAACTGCCTGCCCGATCTGTCAAAACAGGATTCGGATCGAACCTTAAAGCGGGCTCTTTCAGAAACTTTTCCCCGGCAATCAGACCTTCCGCCGACCATTTCAAATCCTTTCCCAGAACCGGTACCTTTCCTCCAACCTCAATAATCAGGGACGGCGCACTTACAATCAGGCTCCTCTGTCCGATGGTGAAAGGGTAGCTGTCTTTTTTCAGAATATACCGCGACGCTTCCCCATCCGGCATCTTAACCGTAAGCGTATAACTTCCTGCCTGTGCAGGCGCCTGCACCGTCTCCTTATATGCCGAACCGTCGGCAAGCGTCCCCTGATAGAGATAAGACAGCGCAGTGTCCACCCTCTGTCCGTCCAAATCCGTCAGAACGGCTGTTCCCACATAAACACATGGCTGCCCGTCATAAATCTTGCTTTCCATCCGGACACCGGACACTGTCACGATCTGCTTGATATTGCCGTTCTCATCCTCAAGGTAATTGTTGCGGTAGAGCAGAACGCTGTCCGCACGGTTCCTTGGCAGCTCCGTGTACAGCTTCCCCTCCCTGTCTTTCCATATGTCCTCATCACTCTGCTTCGGAAGCGCCACACTTTCCTCGCACTTATAGTTTCTGGGGGTCAGCAGGCAGGACAGCGCGTTGCAGCCGGAAAACATCCCGTCCGCAACGGAACCCATCATCATGCCTGTTCCCATAGCAGTCATGTCAAAACCGCTCAGATCCAAATTTACAAGCGAGCGGCAGTCGAGAAACATAGAGCTCATATCTTCCACTTTTCTCGTATCAAATCCGCTCAAATCGAGTTCCGTAAGCGCGCTGCACCCGGAAAACATCCCGTACATGGCAGTCACATTTCCCGTATACAAACCGCTTACATCCAGTTCTGTAAGCGCACTGCACCCGGAAAACATATTGCCCATATCTGTCACTTCTTTCGTATCCAGACCGTTTACCACAAGCTTTTTCAGACTGCTGCAGCCCGCGAACATACCGTTCATGCTGCGCACATTTCTCGTATCCAGACCGCTTACATCCAGTTCCTCAAGACCGCTGCAGCCCGCAAACAGTTCCGTCATCCATGTCACTGTCTTTGTCTGAAAATCATTTAAGCTTAATTCCTTTAAGCCGGTACACTGATAAAACAACCCCCCGATATCCTTCGCCTCACTCATATTAAAGCAGCTCACATCAATCTCCGTCAGGCTGCTGCAGCCCGCAAACATGCCGCGGCCGTCCGGATCGAAGCCTATCCTCCCCGCGCCCATGTACTGAAGCCTGGCTTTCTTAAAGCATTGCAGATCCACACTTTTCAAGCTGCTGCAACCCGCAAACATGCCTGTCGCATTGGTTACCCGGCTGGCGTCAAATCCACCCAGATCCACGCTCACCAAATTCTCGCATCCGTTAAACAGATCCTGTGTCGCCGTCATGCCGGAGACCTTCACCTGCGCGGATTTAACCAGTTTCCGATATTTGTCGTTTGTCCACGGAAGCTCCTTTTTGTTTCCGTAATACGCGATCTTGCCATAATCTCCCTCGCCCCACAGCGTAAGCCTGCCGGCGCTGTCAATTTCCCACTTTATTTTTTCAATACTGCCTTTCGCCAGCGGAAGTTCCGAGGGATCGCCCACTTGCAGCTTTCCGTTCTGATAGCGGAACTGATAGTTTTGCGCATCCGGGGAGGCGATCTCCGCCCCGTAAGGGACAATCTCATAAGCGCCCGCCTTCTGTGTGTCAATATTGCCCTTATACTTCACTCTCGGCTCCTTTGACAAGGTAACGCCGGGAAGCAGTCCCTCAACCGTGCAGGTCAGCTTCTCTACCGCCGGAAGGTCTTCCCCCTTCTCGATCCGCACATCAGGCGCCGTAATCGTCACATTCCTCCGCCTGATAGAGAAGCGGTAAGCCGTCTTTCCAAGCCGGTACTTACCCGTATCCAGATTCGAGACCTGAAAGGAGAGCGTGTAACTGCCCGCCAATGTCGGCGCGGCATCCGTCTCGTCATAAGGCGTTCCGTCAACGAGGCTGCCGCTGTAAGACGGCGTAATTGTCACACCCGTTATTGAATTGCCAGCCTCATCCATCAGAACCGGCGTCCCCGTATAGGAGCAGGATGTGCCGTCATATTCCTTACTGCTCATCGTAACGCCTGACACAGAGACGCTTTTTATCGCTCCCTCAGTCGGTTTTTCCTTATATAAAGTCATACTGGCTGACAGGTTTTTGGGCAGCGTTGTCCCCGTATACTCTGTTCCGTCCGCCTGATACCATGGTCCTTCGGGCAAAGCTACATCAACCTTACAGTTCACAGGCACACCGATCCGCTTAAGCCCGGTACAGCCGTCGAGCATACCCGTCGCATCCGTGGTCTTTCCCATATCAAAACTGCCAAGATCCAGACTCCCCAGTCCGCCGCATTCCGCAAACATGCCATTCATGTTAGTGACTGAAGAAGTGTCAAAATCGCTCACCTCTATTCCCTTCAGACTTTTGCATCCCGCAAACATATGTGACATATTCGTCACATTTCCCGTATCAAAGCCGCCGACACCGTTTAGCGTGCGCAGATTCACGCATTGCGCAAACATCCGGCTCATGTCCGTCACATTCGATGTCCTGAAACTGCTGATGTCCAAATTCTGGACATAAGCCATACTGTCAAACATCCCTGACATATTTTCCACATTCAAGGTACGAAAACCGCTCAAATCCAAATCTGTCACTGGTGAAGAATATGTTCTTTTGTACGCATAATAAGCAAACATCCGGCTCATATTCGTTACCTGAGATGTATCCAAATTCTTCAAGGTATCAGCGGTAAGCTCCAACTCTGCGCAATACTCAAACATACCGCTCATATCCCGTACGTTTCCCGTCTTCCAGCCGTCAATTTTCAATTTTCTTAAACCGCCGCAATGGGAAAAAAGCCTTCCCATATCCGTCACGCGTTTTACATCCAGACCAGTCAGATCCAACGATGCAAGACGTCCCCATACAATCAGGTTCCCTTCATCCCAGAGCACATCGTCACCACCCACCGCAAACATGCCCGCCATATCTGTAAGGCTTCCCGTATCCAAACCTGACAGATCCACAGACTCCAGATACTCCAGCTTAAAAAACAGATTTCTCGTCGAGGTAATCCCTTTTACGTTCACTTTCGCAGCATTTATTTCCAGTCCTGACCACGGAGGCTTTGCACCGCCCCCTTTTGTGTAGTCACCTGTGCCCTCCAACACAAGTCTCTTCGAACCGTCATTGTCCTTATATAATGACCATGTAATATCGTTAATTTTATCGCTTCGGATCGGCGTCGCCGCCTGTATTTCCACGCTCTGCGTGACCGCCATAGCTTCCGCGTCATTTGCGGACAGGCTGCCCGGCTGCTCTGCGGGCGTCTCCGAAATTTCTTCCTCATTCGGCTGCTGCTGCGTATTTCCCGGCTGCTCCTCCTCGCTTTCTTCCCCGGAAACATCAGTGTCTCCCGTCTCTTCTACGCCGTCCGGCTCTTCCGGCATCTCTGCTTCACCCTCTTCCGCAGATTTTTCAGAATTTCCCGCCTCCTCTGCGCCATCATCTGCCGGATGCTCAGACAACTCCGCTCTATCCTCACTTTCCGAGCCGTCAGGATTCTCAGATATTTCCTCCCTTCCTTCCGTAGATGCCCCCGCTTCCACGCCAGACGCCGAACCTTCCGTCCCCGCCGCTGACACCGATATTTCCGGCATTGTCACCGTCACCGCTGCGGCAACCAGAACCGCCAGCAATTTTTTCCCGAACACATTCCCTTTCCTGCTCATCCTCATCTCACCCCGCGACCTAATTTTCTTCTCCCTGAATCATTTACACTGCCACACTAATCCTATAAAGCAAAAAAACAACAAAAAACGGCTGCCCATTCTCTGCTGCTTTTTATTATACCCCCCCCCCCTAAATTTTCGTCAATAAGATGAGGAGCAGTTCTATCGGCTTTCTCGGCTCAAAAGGAACTCCATCACATTAATCTGCTTAATTCCATCCTCCCCCATCGGCACTTCGTCCAGCGCGTGGATATAGCTTTCCACGGTCGCAGACGTGGTTTTTCTCCTATAACACAAAAAAATATGAGAAAGTTTTTATTTTCCAAGCCAAAAACTTTCTCATATTCCTATACAATCCACACTTCAGAAAACTGCCCTGTCATTCAAAACACAGCTTCTATGTACTTACAGTCCCGCTTTTTCCCGAAGATACTCGATCCACACTTTTCTCTTCATGACAGAGCATTTATGCTTCACGGTCTTTCCGTTTTCGGGATTCAGGCATGTCACCTTGATCCCTGTAGGGATAATCGGAATCAGTCCGCCCACATTGACAAGCTTCAGCTCCTTTATATCGCTGTATTTCACGGCAAAATTGCTGACGCCCAGCAGACCACCCGTAAAGATAAACTTCTCATTGGTGAAGAAGAAATTTCCTCTGGTCTGTGACATCATTTCCCATAAGTCGCCCTTTGTATGCTCGATGATATGATCCTCTTCGCTCATATACCCCGCTTCTCTCAGAGACAACTCCCACTTCCCTACCGTACCTAAATCCAATTTCATTTTCTTTCCATCCTTTCACACAAATTTTTGCTTTTTTATACTAGCACAATATCGCGCGCAGCTCCAGTGAGTTCTCCATATCGCTGCAAAGTCACCCCTTATCGTGTATCTCCCCGTGCAGCTCCTGCAGCGACTTCACATCGCTGCCCTTGTGGGTTTTCAGGTAATGAATCCCCTCCGCCGTCACCTTCGCCGCCGCGACAGTCGTAATATAAGGCGCTTTCGCCTTGATTGCCGCCTTGCGCAGATAGCTGTCGTCATGCACGCTGTCCTTGCCGACGGGAGAATTGATAATCAAATCAAAATCGCCGTTGGTAATCATGTCGCCCACGTTGGGACGCCCCTCGTAGAGCTTTTTCGCTTTCACAGCGGGAACTCCCGCTGCCGTGATCAGGTTGTAAGTGCCCTCGGTGGCAACGATCTTAAAGCCGTCCTCTGCCAGACTCCTCGCCACTTCCACCACTTCGTCCTTGTCCTTCTTGTTCACGGAGATCAGCACCGTGCCCTCAAGAGGGAGCTTTGACTGCACCGCCTCCTGCGCCTTGAAGAAGGCTTCGCCGTAGGAGCGGGAAAGTCCGAGCACCTCGCCCGTGGAGCGCATTTCCGGTCCCAAAATCGGGTCCACCTCCGGGAACATGTTGAAGGGGAACACCGCCTCCTTCACGCCGTAATTCGGTATCACCTGTTCTTTTAATCCCGGTACGGGTGACGGACGTCCCGTCAGCTCCGCGGTAATGATCTCCGTAGCAAGGGGCACCATGCGGATATTGCAGACCTTGGACACAAGGGGCACGGTGCGGGACGCTCTCGGATTCGCCTCCAGCACGAACACCTTGCCGTTTTCGATGGCGTACTGCATGTTCATCAACCCTTTGACATGCATCTCCTCCGCAATCTTCCTCGTGTACTCCTTGATGGTCTCCACGCTCTCCGGCGGAATGTGCACGGAAGGAATGATACATGCCGAATCGCCGGAGTGAATGCCCGCCAGTTCGATATGCTCCATCACCGCAGGCACAAAGGCATGGCTGCCGTCGCTGATGGCGTCCGCTTCGCACTCCAGCGCATGATTTAAGAAACGGTCAATCAGAATCGGTCGGTCAGGCGTCACGCCCACTGCCGCGTTCATGTACTCCGTCATGCTCTCGTCGTCGTAAACTACTTCCATGCCTCTGCCGCCCAACACATAGGAAGGGCGCACCATCACCGGGTAGCCGATATCGGACGCAATGGAGATCGCCTCCTCCACCGTGGTCGCCATGCCCGATTCCGGCATAGGAATGTCCAATTTCTCCATCATGGCACGGAACTGGTCGCGGTCCTCCGCCAGATCGATGACCGAGGGGGAAGTACCCAGAATCCGCACCCCGTTCCGCTCAAGCTCTGACGCCAGATTTAAGGGTGTCTGCCCGCCAAACTGCGCGATCACGCCCAGCGGTTTTTCCTTG
Source organism: uncultured Lachnospiraceae bacterium (assembly GCA_910588955.1). Lineage (GTDB taxonomy): Bacteria > Bacillota > Clostridia > Lachnospirales > Lachnospiraceae > UBA3282. Next base: position 6,620 of record CAJURQ010000033.1, on the reverse strand, counting down.
TTGTAAATACTGAGCACATCCTCCAAAGTCAGAGGCTCAAAATACAGTTTATCCGACGTGTCGTAATCGGTGGACACCGTCTCCGGGTTACAGTTCACAATGATTGTCTCAAAACCGAGTTTCTTGAGCGCCATCGCCGCGTGCACACAGCAGTAATCAAACTCGATACCCTGCCCGATCCGGTTGGGACCGCCGCCGAGGATCATAATCTTTTGTTTTTCTTCATTTACCGGATTTTTATCCGGCGCATTGTAGGTAGAATAGTAGTACGCGCTGTTTTCCGTGCCGCTGACATGCACACCCTCCCACGCTTCCTCCACGCCGAGCGCAATGCGGCGGTTTCTGATATCCGCCTCAGGTATCACCAGAAGCTGGCTCAGATATTTATCGGAAAAGCCGTCCTTCTTCGCCGTCACGAGCATTTCATCGGGCAGCAGCTCTCCTTTATGCCGCAAAATGGCTTCCTCTTCCTCCACCAGCTCCTTCATCTGCTCGATAAAGTACGCCTTAACCTTGGTAATCTCGAAAATCTCTTCTACCGTCGCGCCCTTTCTGAGCGCCTCATACATGAGAAAATGCCGCTCGCTGGAAGGCGTGTTCAGCCGCCGCAACAGCTCCTCCTTCGGCAGCGTGTCAAAATCCTTCGCGTGCCCCAAACCGTAACGCCCCGTCTCCAGGGAGCGAATTGCCTTCTGGAACGCCTCCTTGTATGTCTTGCCGATGCTCATCACCTCGCCCACGGCGCGCATCTGGGTGCCCAGCTTGTCCTCCACGCCCTTGAACTTCTCAAACGCCCAGCGGGCAAACTTGATCACCACATAATCGCCGTCCGGCACATATTTGTCCAGCGTCCCGTACTTGCCGCAGGGAATATCCTTCAGCGTCAGCCCCGCCGCCAGCATGGACGACACAAGCGCGATCGGGAAACCCGTCGCCTTGCTCGCCAGCGCCGAAGAACGGGACGTCCGGGGATTGATCTCGATGACGATGATCCGATCCGATACGGGATCATGGGCAAACTGCACGTTGGTGCCGCCGATCACCTGCACCGACTCCACGATACGGTACGCCTGCTCCTGCAGACGCTTCTGGCATTCCTCGGAGATGGTCAGCATGGGCGCGGAGCAGAAAGAATCGCCCGTATGCACGCCGAGCGGGTCGATATTTTCGATAAAGCAGACCGTGATAATGTTGTTGTCCGCATCACGCACCACCTCAAGCTCCAATTCCTCCCAGCCGAGAATGGATTCCTCCACAAGCACCTGCCCCACAAGGCTTGCCTGCAGTCCTCTGGCACAGACCACCTTCAGCTCGTCCTTATTGTAGACAAGACCGCCTCCCGCGCCGCCCATCGTGTAAGCTGGACGCAACACCACCGGGTATCCCAGCTTTTCCGCAATGGCAAGCGCCTCGTCCACGGAGTATGCCACCTCGCTGCGCGCCATCTCAATGCCCAGCTTGTTCATGGTCTTTTTAAATTCAATGCGATCCTCGCCGCGCTCAATGGCGTCCACCTGCACGCCGATCACCTGCACGTTGTACTTTTCCAGAATACCTGCCTTATTCAGCTCTGCGCACAAGTTCAAGCCTGACTGTCCGCCCAAGTTGGGGAGCAGCGCGTCCGGACGCTCTTTCGCAATGATCTGTTCCAGCCTTTCTACATTCAGCGGCTCAATATAAGTCACATCTGCCGTCTCCGGGTCGGTCATGATCGTAGCCGGGTTGGAATTGACCAGCACGATCTCATAGCCGAGCTTGCGAAGCGCCTTACACGCCTGCGTCCCCGAGTAGTCAAACTCGCAAGCCTGTCCAATGATGATCGGACCTGAACCAATGATTAGTACCTTGTGAATATCTGTTCTGCGTGGCATACTTTTCCTCCATATCTCGTCATTTCTCTTCTGTTTCTGTACTAAAAATAAGTATACAAAAAAATCCGCATTTTAACAATGCAGATTTTCATGGGAAATAGGTCTCGGACTCGTCGTCCAGATAAACTTTGGAGCCTGTGGCGCCCCGCTGCCCCTGATATTTGCCGCGGTAAGGATGCAACGCAGCCTGATCCATCTGCGCAAAAACCAGTTGCCCGATTCTGCGTCCCGCCCGCAGTTCGATCGCACAGCGGTTCGCATTAAACAGTTCCAGCGTGATTTCGCCTGAAAAGCCCGGATCGACCCATCCGGCGTTCTGGATAAATAACCCCATCCGTCCGAGTGAACTGCGTCCTTCCACAAATGCCGTCAAGTCGTCCGGCAGTTTAATGTACTCCATGGTAGTTGCCAGCACAAACTGCCCCGGCATAAGCAGATATTTTTCCGCACGGATTTCCTTGTACGCCATTTCCTGCGATAACGTAAGAATCGGCGCGGAAGAGTCCTCCACAATGCTGAACGTATCGCCAAGTCTGATATCCACGCTCGCCGGCTGAATCTGCTGCTCCTTTAGCGGCGATATGGATAACGTGCCTTTCTGCAGCAATGCCATAATTGCCCTGTCCGATAAAATCATCCGTTCATCCCCCTGCAAATCTTTATCATCACACCGTCCTCGCCGTCGCTCTCCACGGTCCCCGTCAGTTTCTCCCGCTCCATCCACTGTAATTCTTTCGCATCCGTAAAGATAACAGGTGTTGTTGTAATCACCCCGTTCTCCCCGCATACGCCATTATTTTCCACAAAGATGTGAAACGTCCTGTTCTCCCTGTCCTGTCCCTCCAAAATATATCTTGCCGACAGGGTTCTCTCCTGCCCCGGTCTCTCAATCTGCGTATCGACGCCGCCCGGCAACACTTTCCCGGTTCCCAGACTGCAGGTAAACGTGCCGTGGAAACGTATCATCACGACTTGCCCGGCTGCCCCTAGTACACTCTGTATCTGATCCAGTATCACGTGAATTGCCAATACTTCCTCCATGCTGCGCCGCACTCTCCTTCTAATCCTCAACCCTAAGCAAACAATTCCCGCTCTGTTTCACACAAAATTTGTACAAGCACCTTAAAATCAAGATACTGTACCCCCCCCGCACTTCCAGATATCTCTTTATATCATCCACAATATAACTTGTGCCCTGCGTATGCAGAATATCATAATGCGGCACGAAATAGCACTGGATACATCCCACACTCTGCAATTTCTGATATACCTCGGAGGGCATCATATTCCATTTATTCGCACAGGCATGAATCATATATACGACAAATGAAAAAGACTCTTTATTCACCCATAATCTCCTCATAGACATTAACCTTGTTTAGCATTAAGTATACAAAAAAATCCGCATTTTAACAATGCAGATTTTCTTGAAAATCATTACAACAGAGCCGTTCCCTACTCCCCCGACACCTGCGTCCCGTCGGCTTTCATGTGGTACTTATCCCTGTAAATCAACTGTGAGATGGGCACAAGCTCATATCCCTTATCCTGTAGACCCGTTATCACCGCGTCCAGCGCGTCCGCCGTGTACTTCGCGCCGTTGTGCATAAGTATGATCGCACCGTTATTCAACTTGTCAGACTCCACCACGCGCTTGACGATATCGTCCACGCCGTAGTCCTTCCAGTCCAGTGAATCCTCTCTAGATACATATGTAAAGTAAAATAGTGAAAGGATTCCTTTCTTTTTATTTGTTATGGGGATTGTACCAGAGGGAAGTAAAGGATGCAAGAAATTTTTCAGATTTTTTCAGACTTTTGCATTGAGAGGGGGCTGTCGAAACAGCCCCCCTCTCGAATTCAAAAATCGTAACTGTACTCTAAATCCTCATCATTTTCCAACGCCTCGTCTCGAAGAATGCAGTACCGCCATGTGGTGAAACTATCTTCTCCCATCCCGTTTAGTCGAACATTTGTTTGATATCCTTTCGATGATGGAGTTAGATAAAGTAGGTCATACTTTTTCAAGCTTTTTAGAAGTTTCACTTTTGTCGTGCCCAGATTCCGTGTGATATATTCCATATCTTCCGTCGAAAGTGGGTAATACGCCCGATGATCGTTCAGCACTTGCGACGTCATTCCCTTAATCATTCCAACCAGACTTTGATAGAAGCCCACCCGCTCCACCTCTGTAAGGTCGTCATGATACACTGGAAGAAATTGAATCTGTTCTGCAACCATCTTCACGACATTCTTAACAGGTATCAAATCATCGGGATTTCCGCAAAAGGAATTTACATATTCCAACCCAATTTTCAGGCATGCTTTATCCGCACGACTTTCCATCTGTTTGTCCTTATTCGCCAACATGATAGTGAAAACATCCGCCTGCGAGATAGACAGTTTCCTTGAAAATGTCCCGTCGAGATACTTCTGGCAGAAAATAATCTCACGATTCGCTTTCTCATCTTCTTCCACGTAGGCAAAGATAACATGCCCCTCGCGGTCAAGAATCCGCTCAGCTTTTCGGTACGCCATCGGGTTTTTAATTCGCGGTGTTGGTGTCGCGTTTCCGACTGCCCGGTCGTAATCATCCATTTCCTCATCGACCATCTCCGCCATCATTTCTGTCGATGCCTCTTGTACCGTTGGCGCATTGTCAGCACACACTAGCTGATATCCTTTTTGCACAACCTCTGACACTTGCTGATTTTTGATCCTTAACTGACCACCGGTCAATTTGTCACCGGTGTCGAATTGTACTATTGTCGCCAAATTTCGTTCCTCCTGTCCAATTTTTTCTTAAATTTAAGTTCATCTGCTCCTAGTATCGCTTGATTTTCTGTTTTCATTTTTTGTATGTTTCACTTTTTTCTTGCTTCTGCAATCTATATCGGCATTTGGGGGGTTTTATAAATTGTGTGGTTTTAACGAAATTTTCTCTACCGGAAATGCTAAATAACATATTTCCATTATACGACTAACGTTATCCTGTAAACGATAAATCCAGCCGGTTAGACCTAATATCGCAGGTCGTTATCAAAAGCTAAATAGGCGTCTGTTTTATGATAGCACTACGTTACAAAAACTAAAATTATGGAATTGTACGCTGTTCCTCTTCATCTTTGCCACTGGCAAAATTACCAAAACCCCCGAAAAAATAATTTCATTTTTTTCCTCAAAATCCAATTTTCCCAAAATCCGTTGTATTTTTCACCAACGCATATACTTATGTCAACCAGTCGAAAAACTGTCTCTACTTTTCATTTTGCCTATGTCCCGCATGAATGATCCATTCGCACGAATTCTATACTCATGCTTTTCCCAATATCACAGGTGCGTTTCTTCTATAAATAAATATGCAGAATTGAAAACGCTCACATTATGGTCATTTCCCGAAAATAGAACCAAACGTTTCTTCCAACCAAATAATGGAAAAGCATTTTCTCAACCAGTCGTTTTTCTGCCAGCCCCTTTATGTTCTTCCTTCTCTCCACCCCTTCCGTACCTTTTTCAAAAATCCCTAGGTTTTCAACACCGAAAACCTCTTTTTTCGCCCGAAAAAAAAACACCCCCACCCTTGGCAAGTGCACGTTAAAAAAACAATTGTGTAAAAACTCACTTCACAAAACTAAAATAAAAAGAGAACCAAATGCAACTTTTAATCACTGTCGCGTTTGGTTCTCTTGTGCCCTTCCGTCATATCTTTACAGTTCAATCTCCCCGAACAGATTGACTTCCGCATGGATTTTATCAACATCCAACTCCTGCTCACTGATTAACATTGTCTGTAACGTCACCGTGTTGTTTGCCGTGTCAATGATTGCCAGACTCTCCGGCACTTCCATCCCGTTCACTTTTATTACCGCGCCCATGTTATCGCACCCCCATTTTCTGTAGTTTTTTGACAATCTGCTCTGCCGTGTACTTTCCGTCTGCAAGCTGGCAGAGTTGTTCCAAGTTCAGCCCTTTTTTGTAAGCATCAAGAAGCTGAGAAGAACTGACATCCTTTACGCCAATGACAACCGGCTGGTACACAACTTTCGGCGCGCCCCCGTTTTTAGATACCACAAGCCTCTGCAGATTGGCAAGCTGTTTCAGAATTATTTCCAGCTGTTTTCCCATCATAGTAAGTTGCTCCTGTGGACTCATACGCCACCTCCTCAAAATTTTTTTATTTTTTATTCAACCGTATGCCCCGTTTGACGCGGTCACCAATACTTGCAAGTGCGCCCCTTTTTGCATACCGCCCCCAAAGTTACCATACACCAAAACAGCGTTTTCTCCCGAATGTGGGCGCGAAAAAAGATACCGGCTACACCTTTCCGGCAGTCGGTATCTTCTGACCTTACGGCTGTTATTGTTCCCCGAAATCGTCCAATAACTTCTGTATCTCCACAAACTTGAATACCATCTGGGCAAATGCTTTCAACAGATATGCGATAGCGCATAAATCAATCAAAGCAAGCGAAACACCACATAATACAATGAGTCCGTCCATGTTGACCTCCTTGTGAAAGGGGGTGTCTCCCGACACCCCGCCCCCTGTCTTTACTGCTTCTGTTCTGTTTTCTTTGACTCTGCTCTCTTCTCCGGCTTAGCTGTCCTGCCCTCCAAAACAGGAAGTACCACTTTATCACCTTCCAGTTTTGCCCCGCCGAACACCAGACCCATCGACAGGAACATTTTCAGCATATCCTGTTGTCCGGCAGATTAAAAGGGGATGCTTCCGTCAGATTAAAACTGTGAG
>CAJURQ010000032.1 GCA_910588955.1 uncultured Lachnospiraceae bacterium | reverse complement strand
ATGGTCAATTCTAAGCGACTCTGGGTGGTCAATTCTGCCCGACCCTAACAATATCAAAAATAATCAGGTTTTGTCTTTGCTAGATGCCATCTCTAAAGAAAAATTTCATAATATATATGAAATTTTTCAAGGGAAATTAGCCATGCCATATTTATTTGACATTAATGAGGGAATTGTAGAAAAGATAATTCAAAATATTTCACGTAATACTTGGGGACATGATCTCATTATAAGAAACTATCTCTGTATTTTGTCAGACCAGCAGAATTATTTGAAAAAAGCAACAATAGCTTACGGTGTGACTTTGGAGGAAATATGGAAAAATATACAAAAATTTAACTTTAAAAAGTTGAATTGTATTGCAAAGCAAATAATAGAAAAAATAGAAAACACCTACAATATACCATGTGTTTTTTTGCACCGTGACATACATTTTGGAAACACATTGTTTGATGGTATGCAATTGTATTATATTGATTTTGAACATGCTGATAACGAAGTTTTTTTTTACGATATTTTTAATTGTATATTTGTAGAATTTATACTTAATCACGATTCTTTATTATTATCCTTATACCTGAAAAAAGACAAGGACATGTTTGCATATTTATATGAAATATTTGATATTATGGGAATGAATTTTAACGAAAAAAAGTATTTGGACTATTTATATATCTTTTTGCTGTCCCGATTAAGATTTACCTGTGTTATGTTATTGAAAAATACTAAGTACAAAAAAATGAGAACATTAAAAGCTGAAATAAAACATTTTAACATGTTTTTGAATTATGTGGAGGAGTATGAAAATAAAGTATAATTCTATATGCGTTTGTGGCGTAGATGGTACTGGTAAAAGTACAATAGTGAAAATGATTGCTGATATGTTTGAAAATGAGACTAGTGTTGTGCAGTATATGGGACAAAAAAACTGGGAAACAAGAATTGCTAAATTTATTGCAGAAAATCCTTTAAAAGTTATAAGAATTGTAAGACCTATAGCAGTTATAGTGGAATATTACTATCGTGTATATAAGCATAATGGTTTAAAAAAAATTGTGATATTTGATAGATATGTGGATGAATTGATGATTTCACTTATAGATGCGAAAGGATGGAAAAGAAGAATTGTAGCGAAAATGTATAAATTCTTTTTGGGAAATAAGTTTTATCATCCCACGATAACATTTTATTTGACTTGTGATATTGAGATTTCCTTGTCCCGAAAAGATGATATTAAGTCTAATGATCAGATAGAATCCCTTAAAAAGATAAAAAGGAAGTTGGATGAATACTATATAAATAAGGAAACCGTCGTAATAAATACAGGATTAAATTCAATCGAAAATACTCTAAAGATTATTAAAAATAACTTGCAAATGGATCAATATTTTTGCACATTTCTAATTTAGAAAAAATATACAGTAGTTTTTTATTCATAAAAATATTTTATTATATCAGGAGATACTTATGATCTGGAGCAATTTAGATGAGTTTTTTAATTATATTAACAACAAAGTAGAATATGTTATTTTGAGAAACTGGGAAGATTATTCGTCTATAAATTTACTAAATAATGGAGACGATATAGATATTTTATGTAGAGATAAAACAGATTTTATTAATGCGGTAGGGGCGGTTCCTTTGCACCACGCTCATAATAGAGGCAACTTTTATATTAATATAGGTGCTCAGAAAATTAGAATAGATATCCGATATGTAGGAGATGGTTATTATTGCCGTAAATGGGAAGAAGAAATTCTTAAAAACCGAACTTTAGATATGAAAGGATTTTATATTCCAAATTCTGAAGATTATATGTATTCATTACTATATCATGCGCTTGTTCAAAAACCCAAATTATCTCTCTTATATTATCAAAAACTAAATATCATGTTTGGCGACATAAAAAGAAATGAGCTGGAATTTCTCCATGTTCTTAAAATGTATATGGATAAGAATCATTTTTATGTTGATTATCCCTTGGATATGGCAGTTTTTTTGAACATGGCAAATATTTGGAAAGGAGCACTAAGAATTAACCGAGATATTAAAAAAGAATTATCTAGAAAAATATTTCGTATATATAATCGGATATCAAGGGTATGTGTTAAATTATACACTAAGTAAATGGATGGATTTAACTATTTTATTATGCAAAGAGAGCCGAAAAATGAAACAACATATAGATAAAATTTTAAATATATATAGACAGTTATCTCTTCCACTGAAAGTGTCCGTATGGTTCCTTTTCTGTTCATTGCTACAAAAAGGACTTTTGTTTTTTACAACACCTATTTTTACAAGAATTCTTTCAACGGAAGAGTACGGTATAATAAGTATATTTAATTCTTGGGAAAGCATAATTTCTATTTTTGTAACCTTGGGATTATCATACAGTGTACAAAATGTAGGATTAGTAAAGTTTTCTGATGACAAAGATAATTATCAATCTGCTATGTTAGGTCTCCTGCTTACGTGTGCGACTTTTTGTTTCATTAGTTCATGGCTGATTTATGATTATTTGAAACCCATAATACAGTTAGAAGAAAAGTATATATTTCTAATGCTTATATATTGTATTTTTAAAACTATAATGACTATGTGGTCATTAAGAAAACGTTTTGAGTATCATTACAAAGAAATGGTTCGTGTGACAATTCTACATGCAATATTTTCCACAATGCTGTCAATGATGTTAGTATTTCTGATGAAAGATAAAGCATATGCAAAAGTATTGGGAATTGGAATAATAACAGTAATAATTGGTGGAATATGTTGCCTTGATTTTTTGAGAAATTCAAAAAAATTATTTAATAAAGTATACTGGAAATTTGCGTTAAAATATAATTTGCCAATGATACCACATTTCCTATCAACTATGGTTTTAGGACAGTTAGACAGAATAATGATTAAAAACATGTGCGGTTCCAGTAAGGCAGGTATTTATTCGGTTGCATATAGCAGTGCAAATATAATAAGTATCTTAAATAGCGCACTGCATGCATCTTATAATCCATGGTTATTACAAAAAATAAAATCAAAAAACTATACTGGAATTAATATGGTGGTGAACGTAATCTTATTGTCCTATATGCTGGTTTTATGGATACTGGTTTGGTTCGCACCAGAAATTTTAACAATTATGGCACCACGTGAATATTATGAAGGGATTTATGTGATTCCTCCGGTTGCTTGCAGTATGTTTTTTATGTTGATATTTAATATAATTTCGCCCTTTGAACAGTATTCGTTGAAAACACACTTTATCGCAACTGCATCAACCGGAGCAGCGGTTGCTAATATTGGACTGAACTATATTTGTATACAAAAATTTGGATATTTGGCAGCAGGATATACAACTTTAGTATGTTATATTTTCTTTGCAGCAGCACATTATATATACGTGAAAAAAATATGTAGAAATGATATGGATGGAATTAATATTTTTGAAAGTAAAAAAATAGGGCTTCTATGTATTTTGGTAGTTGGAATAGGAATATTCAGTGCATTAATTTACCCATATTATATGATTCGTTATGCTCTTTTTATTACTATTTTAGTAATTATGGCAATAAAGAGAAAAAGGTTGAAAAGCATAATAGCGGATACACATTTTCTTAATTATACTATAAATAAGTCATCTAGCGGTGTCTAATTAAAGCTAATAAAAGCATCCTACATATAAAAATATAGTCATCCAATAATACGAATAGCCACTAACCTTCCAACCTTTTTCATAGTGTTTTGTGCCCTGTACGAAGCGAAAGGAATGGATATAATGGATACCATACTAGAACTTGTAATCTCTCAGACAAAAGACGCCTGCATGTATCTGCCGACCGCCTTCAGACTTGCAGCGGCGGTCTGTTCTGCTGCCGCAATTGCCGGGCTGTCCGTGTGTCTAGTCTTTCACAAAAAATTTACGATGATCTTTGTGTTTCAATTCGCCCTCCGCCTCATATGGCTTTTTACCTTCGTGACCTACAGCTACTGCGTGCTCCAGCTTACCATTTTGTCACGCACGCCGGTGCCGCACTATGACCATATCGATTGGGTATTCCTTTCCAGATGGTTCGACAGCAATGAGCAGAAGGCTTTTTACATCGCCAACATCGTCATGTTTTTCCCCCTCGGGATTCTCCTGCCCATGGCGGGAAAACCCATGCGGCATATTCTAATTGCAGCTCCCGTCGCTACGGCATGCAGCATCGGCATTGAAGCGGTACAGCTGAAATATCACCTTGGCGCGTGCCAGCTGGATGATGTACTCTTAAATTCCTTCGGATTTCTGATGGGTTTTCTGGTTTATCTGGCGCTGGCTGATGTATACGAACTCCTGTCTGCCATTGTCAAATTTCTGTACAGACATAGTAAGGAACTGTTAAGGAATGAATCTTCACATCTGCAAAGTTAATTCTTAACAGTTCCTAAGATATAAACACGTTGATTTCTCTTTCTTTTAAGCTCCTGCTTTTACAGGGTATAACTATTCAGATACTTCTCCTGCTCCGGCGTCAGCACATCGATCTCTTTGCCGAGGAACGCAAGCTTCCTCTTCGCCACATCCTTGTCTACCTCTTCCGGCACATCGATCAGCTTCTCGGTAAGCTCACTTGCATGCTCCACGAGATACTTCGCGGAGAGCGCCTGAATCGCAAAGCTCATATCCATAATCTCAGCAGGATGCCCGTCGCCCGCTGCCAGATTCACGAGGCGACCTTCGGCAAGTACAAAGATCCACTGACCTGTCGGAAGCTTATAACCCATGATGTTCTTGCGCTGCTCTCTCGTCTCCACCGCGTTCGCTTTCAACCACGCCATATCGATCTCGCAGTCAAAATGACCCGCGTTACAGAGGATTGCACCCTCTTTCATCTCTGCGAAATCTTCTTTATCTATTACCTTATCGCAGCCCGTCACGGTAACGAAGAAGTCGCCCACCTTAGCCGCCTCTTTCATAGGCATTACGTCAAAGCCATCCATAACTGCCTCGATCGCCTTGATCGGATCAATCTCGGTCACGATAACACGCGCGCCCAGACCTTTTGCCCTCATCGCCGTGCCCTTACCGCACCAGCCATAACCTGCCACAACGACGATCTTGCCTGCCACGATCAGGTTCGTGGTTCTGTTGATACCGTCCCATACAGACTGCCCTGTACCGTATCTGTTATCAAAGAAATGCTTACATGCCGCATTGTTGACGCGCACCATGGGGAATTTTAATTCTCCCGCATTGTTCATTGCCTCCAGACGAATGATGCCGGTGGTCGTCTCCTCGCAGCCGCCGATAATGTTGGGAATCAGATGAGGCATCTGCGTGTGCACCATCGTCACCAGATCGCCGCCATCGTCGATAATAATATTCGGCTCCGCCTCCAGCACGTGACGGATGTGCGTCTCATACTCTTCCGGCGTAGCGTTGTACCATGCGTGTACCTCAAGTCCCGCCTTTACAAGAGCCGCCGCCACGTCATCCTGTGTGGACAGCGGATTGGAACCCGTCACGTACATTTCCGCGCCGCCTGCGGCAAGCACCAGACAAAGATACGCGGTCTTCGCCTCCAAGTGCACGGAGAGCGTTACCTTCTTGCCCGCAAAAGGCTTGCTCTCGGAAAACTCCTTTTCCAGCGTGCGAAGCAGGTCGCAATTCCTCTTCACCCACTCGATTTTTCTCTCACCGGATTCGGCAAGATTAATGTCTCTGATTTCACTGCTCATGATAGTGTCCTCCTTTTGATCATAATCAGCCGAATTTTTATTATAGTGATGGTCGTCTGTCCTATCATCACTTATTATTTTATGTTCACAAGACAAATGTTCATTTATACACTTGTCTCGAAAAACATCTCCTTATACCAGCAGACTGTCTCGGTGTACGCCTGATAAATCGTGTTGGTATCCACGTTCAGCACGATAAGCTGTCTGCTGATTTCCTGCCAGTCCGCCGCCTCATAATTCACCACAAAGGAATAGATGCCTGCAAGCTCTCCCGTGCCCCGCACAAGCGCATCCTCGATCTCCTTGGATACGGTAACCATCTTAAGCGCATCTTCCATGGGCATATTCAGGATAATGTTCAGAATAGAGAACAGACCCATCAAAAAGACTTCCGCAGACTTCATGCCCAGTCCGAATACCGGAGCCAGACACTCCATAAATTTCGCACGGAGCATGGAAGTTCTTGCCACTTCGTTCGGTCTGTCTGCACACAATTCCTTCGTAATCACGGTATTGATCCACTTTTTCAGTTCCCGCTGTCCGAGAATCGCCGCCGCATGACGGATGGATGTAACCTGAGAGTTAATCGCGATGTGATTTACCATCTTAAGCAGCTCCACCACAAGCGCGGTATCGCGTCCGATGACGTCCGCCGCCTTCGTCAGCTCGAAATCCGGCGAATTAACAATGTTCATAAGTTCCAGATAATTGATCTTCAGCGGGGAAACCTCATTCTCCCCCTTTGTGATCGGTATGCGGTAAAACTTACCCTCAAATCGATAAAAATCGTCATCATCCTTCAGGCTGTCAAAAATATCCTGATGGTCAATATTCCCAACGCATATCTTGATCTGCGGATACTGCCTTTTGAAATAGAGCTTGGCCTTGGCAAGATCCACCTCTTTCTGGTCCAAAATAACATAATCCATCAGCTTAAGCAGCTCCCTGTTTTCCTCATACTGACTCATAGGAAGTTTTGACATCGCCAGCATATAGCCTTTTTCTTTCAGCTGTGAAAAACGCTTTCTGTATGCTTCGCTGTTCTCCACCTCGTTGTCAAACGCGAGTACAACCCTGCCGCGAAACTCATCGCACTTCGTTTCAAGATCTGAAAATACCGCAATATGGCTTACCGGAATCAGCACGACCGTTCCCGGCGATAATGTGTCTATGCCTATATTATGTACAATTTCCAGACCTTCAATATCTGCCAGACCGTTCGGGCTGCTCGAGCCGAAAATCGGCGGATTCAAGAGACTGTTCTCCCTCTGTGAAGCCAGCGCATAAGCCGAGACCTTCATGTCCTTATCAAAATATGGTATTAGTGTTGCCAGCATATCCGTTCCCCTCCCAATTATTAACCGTTCCCTACCTCGCAGTGCTAGCTCGATTACGCTTCGCTCCATCTCGCTCACGGGCTGTCTACGTTCCACTTCGGTCCGTGCTAAACAAGCGCCACTGGCGCTTAGCACCGCCCTATGCATCCATTCGGATAAACGTTTCGGTGAGCAAGCTCCCCTTTCCGCTTATCCTCTGTCTGCGCACTGCTCAATGCTTATGTGTAGATTATAACAAAAAAGTTCCTATAATTCCATAATTTTTTAGTAAGTTTTCTTATCAAGCCCTATTCTGACGATGATGTCCTGTATCTTGCCGTAAACAAGTTTTTCATCCACCGTCAAAACCTTACGGTTCTCCATAGTGATCTGCCCGTTGATAATTACGGTATCGACCTCTGAACCGTTGGCGGAATAGGACAACCCTGCAATCAGATTGTTTCTGGGCGTGAGGGACGGCGTATTTAGATCGAGAATCGCCAGATCCGCTTTCTTTCCCACCTCAATCGAACCGATCTCTTTCTCCAGCCCGAGCGCCTTCGCGCCGTTGATGGTTGCTATGCGGAAACCTTCCTTCGCGCTGACGCACTGGGGCGTCTTTCCCGTACCCTTATGAATTAAAGTCAGCAGGCTCAACTCGTGGAACATATTCAGACAGTTATTGCTCGCCGCGCCGTCCGTACCGAGGCACACATTGACGCCCGCATCCAGCATCTTTGCAATAGGGGCAAAGCCGTTGCCAAGTTTCATGTTGCTTGCCGGGTTGGTCACAACGCTGACATTTTTCCGTTTTAAGATCGCTATATCCTCATCCGTCACCTGCACACAGTGCGCAACGATAGCCGGCACATCAAAAATACCGCATTTCTCCGCCAGCGCAATCGGCGTACATCCATACTTTTCCTGAATCTGGGAAATCTCGCTCTCACTCTCCGACAGGTGCGTATGAATGCCCATATTTTCCTTTTTTGCCTCAGCCGCCACAATCTTTAAAAATTCGTCGTCGCAAGTGTAGGGCGCGTGCGGTCCCAGCTTAAAAGTCAGTCTGTCGCAATCCTTTGCGGCGTCTCTCTCCTCGTAAGCCTGACGCAGACGCGACTGCCCCGCCTCGTCATTGCCGCTGCCCACAAGACCTCGGCAGATCACCGCGCGCATACCCGACTCCTTCACCGCGCGGGTGGTCTGGTGGATGTTCATCTGCATATCGTTAAAGCAGGTAGTGCCGCTCTTCATCATCTCGATGATCGCCAGATTTGCACCCCAATACGTGTCCTCGTCCGTCATCTGCTGCTCGATCGGGTCAATGGTTCCGAAAAGCCAGTCCATAAAGGAAAGGTCGTCCGCCACATTTCTCATAAAAGACATATAAGAGTGAGTGTGACAGTTGATCAGTCCCGGAATCACCAGTTTATCCGTGCCGTCGATCACCTTATCTGCGGTAAAGCCCGCATTCCGGTCCCCAATTCCCGTTATCCTGTCCCCCTCAATGTAAAGCGTTGTCTCCCGAATCACATCTTCTGCGCCCTCGGGCAATACCACAAGGGCATTCTCAATTACTATTCCCATTTTTACCTCCATTACCTGTTTACAATATTCCGCTCTTCCCCGTCCAGAAACGCCTGAATGTTTTTCGCCACTTCATCCACCAGCCGCTCTCTCGCCTCCGTGCTCGCCCACGCAAGATGCGGCGTGATGATTAGCTTCGTACTGTCCTTGATCTCATTTAACGGATTGTCCCTGCTGATGGGCTCTTTCTCCAACACGTCAAGCCCCGCCGCCGCGATCTGCCCCTGCGTCAACGCCTCATAAAGCGCCTGCGTATCCACCACCGGACCTCTCGCCACGTTGACAAGAACGGCTGACTGCTTCATCTTGGAAAATGCCTCTTTGTTGATAAGCCCTCTGGTTCTGTCGCTCAGCGGACAGTGCAGGGACAAAATATCCGACTGCGAAAGAAGATCGTCGAACTCCACCCGCTCATACTCCGTGCAGGTACTCTTGCCGGAGGCGGAATAAAAGATGACTTTACAGCCCATTGCCTGCGCAACGCGCGCCACCCCGCGACCGATATTTCCCATTCCTACAATGCCCCATGTCTTTCCTTCGAACTCCCTGAACGGTCTGTCAAAATTGGAGAAGCGGTCCTGCGCGCCATATTCGCCGGATTTCACATAATTGTCATAGTGAACCAGCTTTTCCTCAAGCGCCAGCGCCAGCAGAAGCGTATGCTGCACCACCGCCGCCGTGCTGTAATTCACCACATTTGCCACTTTAATGCCACGGCTCTTGCAGTACGCCAGATCCACGTTGTCAAACCCTGTCGCAAACAGGCAGATCAGCTTCACGTTCGGCGCATCCTTCAATGTGTCCTCATTCATAGGCGCTTTATTCGCGATAATGACATCCGCGTCCTTCACCCGCTCCGCCGTATTCTCCGCCACCGTATTCGGGTAATAAGTCACCTCCCCGAATTTTTCATAGCAGCTCACGTCAATGTCCGTTCCCACGCTGTTGCGCTCCAAAACTACCAGCTTCATAGACACCTCCTCTGATATATGCTTTTCTTCCGACAGCTTCACTAGCTCACATAATTGTCAAAATATCCCTGAATCAAAACCACCGGTGTGCCCTTGTCGCCTGAACCGCTTGTCAGGTCACAGAGCGAACCGATCAGATCCGTCAGCCGCCTCGGCGTTGTGCCCTGAGATGCCATATCGCCTACCAGATTATCCTTCTTCTCCCTGATGCGGTCGGAAATCGCCTCTTTGAGCGCCTCGCCGGACAGATCCTTAAAGTCATTGTCCGCCAGATATTTTAATTTCACTTCATTGGGCGTACCCTCCAGTCCCGGCGTGCTTGCCGGGGAAACACAGGGGTCGGCAAGCTCCCAAATCTTTCCTACCGGGTCCTTGAACGCGCCGTCACCATACACCATCACTTCCACATGTTTGCCGGTTCTGTCAAGAACAGCCTTCTGGATATCCATCACCAGATCGGTACACTCCCTCGGGAACAGCTTGATCGTGTCCTCGGTGGATTTATTAGAGCCAAGCAGACCGTATTTCTCATTGCATCCGCTGCCGTTTACAGGCTGATTCAAAATATCATCCAACCCGGCAACAACTTCCGCGCCCGCGTCCCTGAGAAGCCTTTTCGTGCGCGCCCTCGTGTGAATATCGCAGTTTATCACTTTCTTTGTATAAGGAAGAATGCTGCGGCAGTCATTGGCAAAGATAACCTCCACCTCCGCGCCCGCTGCTTTGATTAATTCTTCATAATACGCTACGTAATCCACTCCGGTAAACGGATGTTTATTCTCTCCAAAAAGTTCGCGGTACTTTTCTAGTGTCAGCACATCGCTGTATGGATTGATACCCGCCTCATCCAGCTGATCCAGCGAAACAAGTTCGTTGCCCACCTCATCGCTGGGATAACTGAGCATCAGCACAATCTTCTTCGCGCCCATCGCGATTCCTCTTAAGCAGATCGCAAAGCGGTTTCTCGACAAAATAGGAAAAATTACGCCAACCGTCTCACCGCCAAGCTTTTCCCTCACGTCCTGGGCAATCGCTTCCACCGACGCATAATTGCCCTGCGACCTCGCCACAATAGACTCCGTCACCGCGATCACATCCCTGTCGCGAAGCGTAAACCCTTCCGCCTCGGATGCCTCCATCACACTGTCCACAACAATCTTCGCCAAGTCATCTCCCTGCCTGATAATCGGGCAGCGTATACCTCTTGATACCGTTCCCACTTTTCTTTCCATCTGTTAATCCCTTCTCTCTTGCAAAATGATTTCTTTCCGGACAGGGAACGCGCCGTTTCCCATCCTCTCTTATTCTTACAAAAAAGATCGGAAAAATCAATAAATTACTGCAATAAAATATAAAAATCTCTTGACCCTCACACTGCGTCATAGTGTACAGTGTTCTTATCGGGAACAGGAAACCATCTGAAATGGAGGAAAACATGAGAACAGTAAAGGAACTTTCAGACCTCACAGGTATCAGCGTGCGCACGCTCCACTACTACGACCAGATTGAGCTGCTTACACCCACGGCGAAAAGTGAAGCGGGATACCGGCTTTATGACGATAAAGCGCTGGAAACCTTACAGCAGATTTTGTTTTTCCGCGAGTTTGACCTTCCCTTAAAGAAGATCAAAGCCATTATGGACGACCCTGCTCTCGACCAGAAGCAAATATTACAGATGCAGCGGGATATGCTGGTGGCACAGAAAACGCGTACAGAGCGTTTAATCGCCAGCATTGACGATATTCTGAAAGGAGAGAATAAAATGGATTTTGCAATTTTCAACAGAGCGGAAATAGAGGAGATGTTTGACAACATGTACTCGCAGATGCCGGAGCATATCCGCCGGATTGCCATTGACGAATTTGGCGGCGCAGAAAAATGGCGGGCACATTATGTCGAAATGCTGTCTTCGGAACAGATGCAGAAAGCTTATGCAAAGGTCATCGAATGGTACGGCGGAAAGGAAGCTTATCAAGATGCCGCAAAACACCCGATGAGCAAAGAAGCCGCAGAAAGCTACAAGCGCAGAACCGACACTATCCTGCGCAAACTTGCCGCAAAGCGGAGCTGTCCCATAGATTCCTTTGAAGTCAAGGAAATCGTAGGCGAGTACGGCTTTGTGATGAAGCAGGCTGCAGGCATTAAAAAGGAGCGGGATTTTATGCTCGCTCACGCGGACTTTTACCGCAAGGAGCCCCTGCAGTCTAGGCTGGATCAGGAATACGGCGAGGGAAGCGCGGCGTTTTTTGCGGACGCGATCGAAACATTTTATCAGAAGTCAGAAGAAAAGTAAATACAGCATGGGCGGGTTATGCTAAGTACCCGCCCATGATATCAGCTATAATAACAGCAGGACTGTACTGCTTTTTGGAGTCTATCATTTTACCACCACGAGAAAAACACCCCCGCCAGCGGCGACAGCACCACCATAATTACGGAAAAAGTGAACGACTCCATAGAAATCAATGTGGCTCTCTGCTCCGACGGAAACATGTCCTGCAAAGTCGCGTCCGTCCGCACCTGCAGCGCGTCGTCGCAAAACGCCGCAATAAAACCGCCCGCCATCATAAGCAGCCACATCCCCGAATGCTCCACAACTACCCCGGACAAAACAAGCGCCGCCGTTCTTCTTTATAACTTTTATAGACGCGGTATTTTCTTTTTCAACAGATATATGAAGTTCCTTCAATCCCACTTCTTTCGCTACCCGCAGAAGCTGATGCAGCATCTCTGTGGCATACCCCTTTCTTCTCTCGGAGGGACGCACGCTGTAACCGCAGTTCCCCAGATCCTTCAAAAAGTCGTTCAGCGTATGCCGCAAATCAATGATGCCGACAATCCTGCCGTCACCCTTTCTCACCGCAAAAAACGTGTCTGTGACCACCCAGTTCTCATTTACCGTCGCAGGATCGGTATTGCGTGTTACGGCAGTCAGCCATTCCTCATAGCTCTCCGTCTTGTCAAAAAGCTCGCTCCCGTAAATAATATTTTCCCCGTGCCGAAAATGTTCCTCACGGTATGCAAGCGCCTCTTCCCTCAATTCCAACGTAGGTCTTATCAGACAAATATCATTTTTCATGTCAAACCTCCTCTGCCAGCAAAAGCATTCTTATTTCGTTTGTGATCTGTACAGGAATATTCCGCTCTATCTCCATCAGCCTGCTGTACATCCGCACCCCCTGATACGCAAACACAAGTACATGAAATATAGATTCAGGGTCTACGTGTTTAAATTCTTTAGTGCCCATTCCATAGTTGATCAGAGCCGTCCATGTGGACTTTGAGACTTCATACTGCCTTTTTACGGAATTATTTTCTTTGGAAACTGCCGGGCTGCTGTAATATTCGCAGATGGCAAGGCTGAAAGAGTTTTCGCTGTCGTTCATCTCCCTCTCGTATTTTGACAGAAGTTCCTCCAATATCACAGCCGCCGGAACATGCTGCTCCATCTTCGCAAACACCTCGTCTTTCTGCTGGTCGGAAAAAGCGTTTACAATCTCCAGAAAAATCTGTTCCGTACTTTCGTAATGACGGTACAATCCTCCGCGGCTTAAGCCCGTCTGCTCACAGATATCCTTCATGGTAACCTCTTTAAATCCCTTTTCCTCAAAAAGCCGGTACGCCGCATCCCGGATTTCCTGTTTTGTCTTATCTCCCCTCAGACTCATGCGCATCCTCCCTGTCCACGCGGTTTACTTTCAGTTGTCTCTTTCTTTAGTTTGCAACACCTGTGTCGCTTTCTATTATGCGACTCGCGCGTCGCTTTTTCAAGAAAAAATTAAAGGGAAACGCCGCCGCAATTCCCTCGTTAGATATCAAAAATACTTAACTGTGTTTCCTTTAAAGATGCCGTTTTTCTAAGACTAATCCTGTCCCCCGTTTCCACATGACTACACAGAAGCGGCGACGCGGGATCGTACTTTGACGCGTTCCGCGCTACACTTTTCTCACTTTCATTGGCATAACAATAGACACAGCCGTTTTTACATGTATGATAAGCGCCGATGTCCACGCTTTCCATGCAGCCGCATTCCGGACGCTGGTTTTTGTCTTTGCCGGCTTTCAATTTATATCCCGTTATTTTTTCAATCAACGCCTTATCAATACAGCAGTTGTGGACGATTCCACAGTCGTCCAAATCTATTTTTTCCGCACAGCTGGCGGCTGTCATATGATTATCATTCGCGATCCCGCTCAATTCTTTCGCAAATTTTCTCAGTTCACTGTCATGCAAATCAAACTTCGACAGGTCTTCCATCCTTTTCCTGTTCTTGGCGTACATGTCCACAAAACTGATCACACACTTGTCGGTATATCCCTTTAATGCTTCAGCGATATACTGAAAAGCGTTTAAATGGTACTGCGCCGTGTACTTATCCGAAAAGAAAATGGGATCATATCTCCAAATCACCCGCTCCCTGCCAATTCTACTTGATAAATCCCGGAAAACCGGAATCATGGCCGTTCTTTTATCGGGCACATTTGCCTCGACGTCATTTCCATAACCTGTAAGCGTAAATTGAAAATAAAAGGGATACTCTTTTAACTCGTCCAGTCTCCCCATCATCGGCAAGGGGTTCTTTGTCCAGAATACGATACAGTCCACCACATCCGGCGTTATTTTAATCTCACTGATCTGATGGACGTTTATCGGATTGCGGACATACAAGAACTCCTCTTTTATTCTGTTGTAAAACCATTCCGAGTAATAATTCGGAATATCGGTCCGCCTGCTTGCACTTAAAATCATCTTAATTTGACATTACGCCCCTGTCAGGCGCAGCATTCTTCCATATATATGCCTACAGTTTCTTTTGTCATTTCATATTTTTCCGCACATTTTTCCACAATAATATCATCGGAAATGCCTAACTCCATGCACGTCTGTATCAAAGCACATATTCCTTTTTCTATTCCTTCATCAAATCCTTCCTATCTCATATCCTCAAACGCTTTACACATATCATATCTCTCCTCGTTCCCTCTTTCATCACTTTGCATTTTTTAGGTATCTTTACGTTCGCCACCACTTCCAGCATATCCCTGAGACGCATTGCACATGCCACCATATAAATTACGAATGCAAGGATTCCTACAGCGCCTCTGCCAACGTCACCGAGCGGATCACCCACCGATAAATTTACAGCCATCAAGACAAATATAAGGCAAACCACCCCAAATGTAATCCAAAATGCTTTCTAATCCATTTTTCCCTGTTTCAATTTTTCCATTTTCCGAATCTCCCTCTTTTGTTTTATTTACTGCACTTTATTCTTTCTGAATTTCATTGTCAAATGGCTATTGTTCCTATGCACAGGTACACTAGCGCCTTCGCAAACCTCCCTTCTATGTCGTGGAAATGCCCGCCCTCATTCCACTCAAAATATACCGCGACTCCTTTTTTTGCGCTGTGAGACGACTCCCATCCAGCATCGGATTCTACAAGCCGCCCCGATCCGCCCGCCAGAATCTCCCCTGCACGCTGCGTGCACGCCGCCACCCGTCTCATGCGTGGATTTTTGCTGCGGCTCTCCTTTTTCCCGAGGGAAAAGTATACCCTCAAATCCGTCCGGAGAGGCTTTTCGCGCTCCATAAATTCGCAGAATCCGTCAAACCAAAGCGACCCGGAAAGACTGGCGATCACGCCAAACACATCCGTCTTATAAATCGCGTAAACCGCCGTAAGCCCACCAAGCGAGTAGCCGAGCAAAGCCGTGTGCACCGGTTCCGGCTTTGTCCAGTAATGGGCGTCCATGTACGGTTTTATTTTTTCTGTCAGGCAGGACAAATAGGCGTCCGCCCTGCCCTGCGGCGCTTCCTCCCCCGCCCGGAACGCGGGCGCCGCCCACGGCGTAAAATCGTCGTTCCAGCTTTTCGGCTTGATGGAGAGGAAAAGGAAGTCAGTCTGTGCACCGTGTTCAACCAGCTTAGTCAATATCCCTTCTATCGGAACTTCACCATTAACGTAGATTACCGGATAGCGGTCGCCTCCCTCCTCATAACCGGGCGGCAGATAGAGACGGCAATCCATATCCGCAATGTGCAGCTCCTGTATTTTTCCTTCCATCATGTATCCTTCCCTATCACTTTTTACGTAATTCTGTCACTTCATCTGACAGACATTCCGATTCCGCAAAGCCAACCACCGCGCAGCAATTCGGCAAGTGTCCGCTTTTTAGCCGCTTAGCTCACTGCTCGCGGGAATCAGGATTCCAGCAGCAATGCAATCTCCTCCTTGTACGGCGGAATTGTCTTCTCCTTACTGCCCTCCTCGCAAATCCAAGGTGTCTCCAGAATTTTAGGGATTTTTGCAAATCTCTCGTCATGGACAATTTTCTTTAAAATTTCTGTGCCGATATGCCCCTCGCCGATATTGGCGTGTCGGTCTTTGCGCGCCCCGCAGGGGTTCATGCTGTCATTGATATGTATCGCCGCAATCTGCGAAAGTCCGATCACCTCGTCAAACTGCCGAAGCACCCCCTCGTAATCCTCAGCCAGACGATATCCGGCGTCATTCACATGACAGGTGTCAAAACAGACGCGCAGCCTGTCCTTTTTGTTCACGCCGTCATAAATCATTTTCAGCTCCTCAAAGGTTCTCCCAAGTTCGCTGCCCTTCCCCGCCATAGTTTCCAGCGCGACGAAAACGTCGTCCTCATTGTCATCCAGCACAAGGTTGAGCCCCTTTACGATCTGCGCGATTCCCGCTTCTTCTCCCGCTCCCACATGGGCGCCCGGATGCAAAATCAAAATCCGGCTGCGCATTGCCGCCGTTCTTTTGATCTCCTTTTCAAGAAAACTTACTCCCAGCTCAAAGGTTTCCGGCTTCACGGCATTTCCCAGATTGATAATATACGGCGCGTGAACTACAATTTCCTCAATTCCCGCCTTGTCCGCATACTCCCATCCCGCCTCTATATTTAACGCCTCTATCTCTTTTCTCACCGTGTTCTGCGGCGCGCCCGTGTATAGCATCAGGACGTTTGCCCCGTAGGACTCCGCCTCTTTCACCGACCCCAGAAACATTTCCTTCCCCGCCATCTTTACATGGGAACCTATTTTAATCTTTTGCATGTCAGCCTTCCTCCTACAGCATCTTTTTTCCCTTTTTCTTATTATCATGTAATTTGGCTTATTTATCAATCTATTTCACAAATTTAATCCAGCGTTTTCTATCACCAATTATGGTTCAAATTGTGCTATAATAGCGGCAAAAGAAAAGGGGACGCGAAACGTATGGGCACATTTATTGTATTACTGCTTGTAGCAGGGGCGGCGGCGCTCGCCATACGACAGATGATAAAAGATAAAAAAGCCGGAAAATCCATCTCCTGCGGCGGCGACTGCAGCCGGTGCAGAGGATGTCAATCAAACCGGAAAGCTGACAAAAAAGATATCTGAAAGCAAATTACCCTGAAAGGAAGGATGGATCATGATAGGGATAAAACCCGGCGATAAAATCGGGATTGTATGCTGTTCCAACGGCTGGGAAAAGCGAAAAGAGGCAAAATTCAGGTGGTTACAGGAAATTCTTTTGGGTATGCACCTTGTGCCCGTTTTGTCGCCGTATATATTTGAGCGGGGAGGCGTGGAGAGCGGCAGCGCCACAGAACGCGCGCAGGCATTGATGGACTTTTACCGTGATGATGACGTGAAAGGCATTTTTGATATTTCCGGCGGGGACATTGCCAACGGGATTCTGCCCTATCTGGATTACGAAGCGATCGCCGCCTGCGATAAAAAATTTTGGGGCTACAGTGACCTGACAACGATCATAAACGCCGTTTACACAAAGACAAGAAAGCCTTCCGTGCTGTACCAGATTTGTAATCTGGTTTACGACCACGCTGAAGAACAGCAGGAACGTTTCAAAAATACGGTTTTCGGAAATACAATGGAACTGTTTCAGTTTCCCTACACCTTTTTGCAGGGGGAGGCAATGGACGGCGTTGTTGTGGGCGGCAATGTCCGCTGCTTTTTAAAACTTGCAGGCACGGCGTATTTTCCGGCATTGACAGACAAGATTCTGCTTTTAGAATCACTTGGAGGCACGGTGCCCCAGATGCTCACCTATTTCAGCCAGTTACAACAGCTTGGCGTATTTGAGCAGGCGCGCGGAATACTGCTCGGCACTTTCACCCAGATGGAACAGGAAAGCTGCAAGCCGGATGTATGGACGCTGCTGAAAAGCTTTGTCCCGCAGGATCTTCCCGTGGCAAGGACAACATTGATCGGACACGGAACGGATTCCCGGGCGGTGCTAGTGGGGGAATATAGGGAATTTGAGAAGTAAAAACCCACGGTTCGCAAAATTTATTCAGACAAAAATATTTTAGCAAACCCGCATAAACACGCGCCTGCAACCGCCGGTTGACAAATTTCCAAGCCGCCTGTATAGCCTTTCCCCCAAACTTTTCTATAATCAAAGTAAGCCGGAAAGACACGGGGTTATAAAAATCCGGCTGCTAAAATGAGAGAAATATTTGGAGGAAAATATGACGCTTGGAGAAAAAATTTTTAGATTACGAACAGAACAGGGATTGTCGCAAGAAACTTTCGGAGAAAAGTTGGGCGTGTCCAGACAATCCGTATCGAAATGGGAAACCGACCAGTCGATTCCCGAATTGGATAAGATCGTGACGATAAGCGACCTTTTCGGAGTCAGCACGGATTATCTTCTAAAAGATATAGAGGAAACAGACAGAACCGCGGAAACGGAATCCGCTTGGGCAGAAACTTTTCCCCGAGAAACATACCGATCCGGTCAAAGACCCCGCTTTGAATATAAGAGTCAGAAAATGATCGGCAGTCTGCCCCTCGTGCACATCAGCACGCGCCGTGCCAAAGGCGTGATCGCCGTCGGCGCGATTGCGCAGGGCTGGCTTTCCGTCGGTTTCGTGGCAATGGGCGGATTCTCGCTCGGTCTTGTCTCTCTGGGGCTGATTGCCTTTGCCAATCTTGCCTTCGGACTAATCGCTTTCGGGACGGTTGCCGTGGGTGTGATCAGCTTTGGCGCCTTTTCCTTCGGCATTTTTTCTCTGGGTGCCGTGGTCTACGGACAGTTCGCCTTCGGCGCCTCGGCACACGGCGCACAGGTGGCAGTCGGAGACGCTGCCAGCGGGAAAATTGCGCTGGGCTACTCCCGCGCCGTCGGCGATTACACGCAGATCAGCAACGACCAGCCTTTCGACTATGAAAACGCCTGCCGCCTGATTGACCAACATGTGTCGTCGGGCTGGCTCTTTTTCAAGACGTGGGCTAAGGCGATGGTGAAATGGTTTTAATCAGTGTGGAGCGTTTTCGATAAATGCCGCCGCCCCGACTGCGCCAATTTCAGCCGCTCTTCTCGCCACCGCCTGCTGTTCCCCCGTCTGCGGATAGAGTACCATTGGCGCCGCCATATACAGGCTCTCGGAAACACTGTTCATCCCGCAATGTGTGATGAAGACATCTGCCTTGGCAAGCACGGCAAGCTGATCCACATACGCGTACACTTGCACATTTTCCGGCAGCTTCCCAAGCTTTTCACGGTCTACCGCATTTCCGCAGGATATCACGACGTCCGCATTTAAATCTTTCAGAGCGTCAATGCACTTCGTATAAAAATCCGGGCGATCATTGATGACCGTTCCCATGGAGATATAAATGAGCGGTCGCTCTTTCTCTTTTTCCGGCAGCATTTTTGAAAATACCGATGGTCCGACAAATGCATAGTGCTCGGAAAAACTCTCTGCATACGGCTGAAAGGAGCGAAACTCATTTTCCAGAAAATCGTTCATACCGATCGTAGTTCGGATGTCCTGTATCGTCATTTCTGTGGTCGATACTTTCTTTAAGCCTGCTTCTTCCCGCTTTGTCAATTCCGGCAGAAAAGAATCGCAGGAGATAAACTCTGCCCCTGCAGCTTTGATTTTTTCCCCAAATTCATCAAACGAATAAAAACGAACTGCATTTCCGCGCCTGACAAGCTCCGCTGCAACCGGGAGCATAGGATTTGTATGCCCGTGCGCAGGAATGCAGAAGAATGCGATTTTCTTCACTTCTCCTCACCATCCTTTTCCCGGAATGCCATATCAAACAGTTCCGCAAACGCACCTTTCGGCGGAATCGCGATGCCCCGCTCCTCGTCCCCGAGAAGAAGCAGCGTGTCTCCCGGCTTGATGTCAAATAATTCACGCGCCTGTTTCGGGATAACGATCTGCCCCTTTTCTCCGACTGTGGCGGTCCATGCGTATTTTCCTTTTGGTCCTTTCATTTTTTACCTCCGTTCCGATGCATTTTAGTATAAGCGGGTCTTTTTGCTCTTAAGTATGATTTGTATAACAAATTATACTTCGTTGACTGTGAAATGTCCATAAAAAAAGAACTCTCCTTATGCGAAGAGTCCCTATTAATAACAAAATTATGGATGCCATAAGTAAGTTTGCCATAATAAAAACGCAGAAAAGAGATAAATATATTTTTTACGATTTAAAATATCTTAACATCTGCACCAATGTTGAACTGTCCGCCAACTCATCATTTTCCCGCTCGCGTTCTCCAAATGCCACAAATTCATGTGTTGAATAAAACTCATACAGTTTCGGATTAGAAGCACATTCTATGTATGCCGTCTTTCCGCCAATGATATGCTGTACTTTCTTAACATTTTGGCAAGCTAAATCTAACAAATCATTTCCACTAATGGGATATTCTCTGGCAGTATTTGAAAAATTTCTCCCCAACTGTGCAATTAATGGCATGGATATCAAATATCTGTCTAATGCAGCATCATATTGTGAAAATTTAGCAATACGCTTTCTCAATGTTTTGGAAAGCATATGTGCAGATACCGCAACAAATTTATTGGCAAGTGTATAATACCCCGCCATCACGTTGCCTTTTTCGATCTCCCGAAATACAAGAAACGTAATTGCAATTCGTTGTTTCGCAAATTCAATCGCTTTGTTATGTATAAAATCAGCAACGTCTATATTAAGAGGGCAAATAAATGTGGAGAGGATTTCTTTGCATGAGTCCTCTCCATACATATCCAGCATATCTATGATATTTATTTGCTTTACTGCATAAATCATTTCACAAATGCCCCCAAAAAACTTTTAATATCCTCACTCTTAACATCATCATATTCTATATGATTTTGAGTAGCATTTTCTGCCGTTTTAGCAGCTTTTTCTAAGGCATTGATAAGCATTTCAGCAGCACTTGGCTCGGTGATAACAATATTATTTATGATACTTTTTGTTGCCATAACACCACTCCTTTCCGATATATTACACCCATTATTCCTTTATTTAGTATTATATGTCAACAATGAAAATTTATCAACTGTTTGTATTTAAGAGAAGAAACCGCTCCATATTCTCCCTGTGCGGCACAATAATCTCTAAATCCACCTCCGGGTGAACACGGACATAGTCGGTAAGCATATCCATCAGATTATCCCCGGATTCCATATAATCATCAATGATCACTTCGTCGCTGAATCCCAGCCGCCTCAAAATAATCGCCGAAACCACGCCGGTGCGATCCTTCCCTGCCGTGCAGAAATACATCACATTGGAATCCGCATTCATAATCGTGTCGATGATCTCTTCCATTTTTTCGTCCACCATCTGCCGGTACACCTCATGCAAATGTTCCAGCGATTTCGGTGTATCGCCCCCGCCTGTGACCGGAAGATGAAAATATCTGAAACCGTTCTCCTCTTTCAAGCCGCACGGTTTCCTAACTGCCTCTTCCTCTGACCGTAAATCTACAATTGTAGTTATATTGTGAGCCAACAGCCACCGAATTTCCTCGTCAGACAAATTTTCCGGGAAATCGCTCCGGATATACCGCATTTCGCCTGTCGGCAAAAAACGCGTGTTTCTTGTTGATTGTAAGATTGAACTCATGTAATGATCCTCTTCGCTAACGCAACTCCCTGTTCCGCCAGCCGATATCTCATTTCTTCCGTCATATGCCATTCCCATCTCGGAGAATCCGAATCTACCGGGTGTATGTCAGAAACCATCAAAAGCGCAGCCGCCTTTAAACCAAGATATCGCGCCACGCTAAAGACGGCGGATGTTTCCATATCTACGCCAACAGCGCCTTTTCCTCTCCACAACTGTTCTTTGCGAAAAGTCTGGCGATATACGGCATCCGTTGTCACTATGGGATAACTGCTCACACTAAATTCGGACGCTGCTTTATTCAGCAAATCAACATCTGGGTATACCGCTTCAATGGACTCGTAGTAATGAAGGGATGTCCCTTCCTCCACGAAAGCCTTCCCCGGTGCAATGACCTCACCAACATGAACCTTCCCGTCATAGGCTCCGCACATTCCGACAGCAATGATATTCTTTACGCCCAGAGCCGCAAGCGTTTCCACCGTATCAGCAGCCTGCGGAGCGCCACGACCACCGTCCAGAAAACATAGCTGTAAATCTTTGATTTCCCAGATGGGACAGCGATTGAGAAATCGTGGAAATAGTTCTGCCATTTTCTCTGCATGGTAGCGCTCTACGAGATAGTCTGCCCCTTTGCCAAAGAAGAACACAACTGCTGTTTCGGGCAAATGTAACCGGCACTCACGGTGTGCGCTATGTATATGCCCGGCTGCTGTAATAACCGGCTTCGAGTTATCGTCAGGTAAGCGCCACATATAAACTCCTCCATATGTTTTCGATTCGTTCTGGCTATTTTTATAGCATAAATCTAATATCCTTCTCCGCCTATATTTCATTCACATATCTGCTTGAAACCACAATCACATCCGTCAGTACAAAACCCGCCGCGCAAAACGCAAAAAGCCATGCGATTCCATACGCATTCAGAATGATACCCGAAATCAGCGAAGCCAGAGGAATAAAACCTTGAACCGCCACACCAATCAGACTCATAACCTTACCGAGATTATCTTTGTCTACCGTAAGAAGCACCGCCGTATGCGCAGGGATATTTACCTCACAGCATATCATTGCAAGAAGAATCGAGAAGATACAGAAGCATATGATAAACCCGTTTAGGGAAACACCTTTTTGTACAAAGAAAAAATATGCTATGGCAATTAAAATCATTACGCCGCTGAGCATGGTAAGCCACATTTTCAGACTCTTTCCGCACTTGTCTTTCTGCGCCTTTTTGCTTATCACAATAGCGGTAACTGCGGATGCAATCCCTCCGCAAATACTAAATATGGACAGCCACATCTCCGGGGTTACTATGTGATCAAACAAATACCCCTGCGCACCTCGTATATCTGTTTTCACAAAATAAGGAGTAATGTTTCCATTGATTGGCGTCACGAAAAAATTAAGCAGCGTAAACATGAGCAAAACCATAAACAGACTTTTCTGCCCGTAAAGATAAACAAAGCCCTCCTTCATATTGCAAAAAGTTCTTCCAAGCGTTAATGGCTGCTCCTTTTTTCTGTAATTATATTTTATTAACATTTCCGACAAGCCGGATACAAGGTAGCATATCCCGGTAATCGTAAATAAAAGATATACTGGCAGCAGCGCATAGAGTATTCCCGCCAGCAAAACACCTACTATTCCCTGAATACTGTTCATCGCACTGAAATACGACTGGGCTTTCTGAAGCTGCGCCCTGTCAACGATATCCGGCAGCAGGGAACTAGAAGCAGGGTTAAAAATCCCGCCTATTATATTTCCAAATATGCCCATGACAAACAAAATGACAAGACCACTATTTATATTGTTTTCCGAAAGAAATAATCCGAGTGTTGCCAGAAGAATCAGCGCGCCCTTCATATAATCACAGATAAACATGATTCTGGCTTTATGGCATTGATCGCTTATAACGCCGCCGAAAAGTGATGTGATGAGATATACGATACTACAAACAGCAAGATAAATCCCCTGCAATGCCGCGTTATTATCCGTAATTTCCAATATGTAGAAACCTACGGTAAAACTATAGAACAGAGAACCTATATTGGTCACCAGCGCCCCGAAGAATACAAGCGCAAAGTTTCTGTTTTTAAAAACACTGTTCATAATTTAATCCTTTTTACAAAACGGATTTTCTTTCGAATAAGCAACCGCCGCCTCATTAAATTCATCAGAACTCATCATATGGACGATTAAAACAACAATTATCTAAATATATTTTCATGCTTCACCTCTTTTTTGTTTATTATATACTGCCATACTCACATTTACAACAATATCCTCCCTGCTCCCTGCCGCACCCATTCCAGAAACGCCCTTGCTCCCTTCCCCTCTTTCTCATTATATTCCCATCCAAGTTTCTCCCCGACAAACCGCGCCGTGTTTTCAAACAGCTCACACATACGAAAAACTGCCGCCCACGCATGTTCCACGTCGCCGTCAAAATAGGTCGATAACAGCATCTGCCATTCTTCCTCCGAAAGCCATTGATACAAGTATTTTGACGACTTCCCGGTGCTCACCGACCATCCCGTCAAAATGCCGACTTTCCAGTTTAACATCGTGATAAGCTGCGGTCTGACGCAATAACTTGTCATATCCTGCACATAAGGAATTTCCTTTCGCCACAATCCCTTTGCGATATTATTGGTACACCACCAAAATTCATTGCAAGCCGCCAGGTATTGTTCTTTGGTCGGCTTTTTCACCCAATACTGGCGATCCGTTGCCGCCTCAATTTCGGGTAATATATGTTCTTTATCCAGCAAAATTTTGCAGAGCTTATCCTCCTTAATTCGCTGTAACGCGCAGCCTACTGACTGTATGGTCAAGTCAATCCGAACGCCGTCTGCAAACTGCATCAAATAGCCGTAAGAATTTTCTTTATCGCTCGGATAGTTCGGATTTTCATCGGGATACTGCATATAAAGAATCTCTCCGAAAACCCGAACCCAGTCTTTATCCTCTATAAAGCTCTGGGTCTCCTCCACCACATAGACGATATCGTAATCCTGAAACATGTCTTTTGGAACGTTTTCGTTTGTTCTCGAACCATTCATATAGACGGCCTTGATTCTGTCATCGTTTTTCGCCACCTCCAATATAAGGCTGTACATTTCATTTTCTGTTCTCATGCCTGCACCTCCGTTACCGCCTGCATTGCAGTTTTCATAGCTGCCGCGAAAAAATCATTTCCCCAATTCCTGATATCGTGCGCATCAACATCCGCCAGCGAATCCGCAGTAAAAAGCACCTGTCCAAACAGTACACCTCTCATTCTTGCACACGCTGCCAAAGAAGCACACTCCATTTCTACCACCGAACAGCCCTCTGATTTCCGATATAGTACCATTTCTTTTGTTTCCCGGTAAAAGCCGTCCGTTGTCCATGTTTTACAAGTCTTATAACTTAATTCCGCCTTCTCCAAAACGCCGCATATTGCTTTGACAGGCGCAGCATCCAATACAATCTCCCGTGACGGCGGCAAATAATGATAGGACGTCCCTTCCTGTCTGAGCGCCGCTGTAGGGACAAAAAACGAGCCTTCTGTATCTTCCACTAACGCCCCGCAGCATCCCGCCGCTATGATTTCTTCCACACCCCCCGCGATTAATTGCTCCATAATCTGTACAGCGCCCGCTCCGCCGAGCGGCGCCTGTACAAATGCAATCTCTACATGATTGACTTTCGTCTGATAAACATAAAAATCCTTCGTGACACTCACAAATTTTCCGACAATTTCACAATGATTCTGCGCTACAAAATTGTCTATTTCCGGTTCCATAAAAAGCATGACCGCTTTCCGTGGAAAATGATAATCTGAATGATGTCCCGGCACAATTACCGCACTTTGTTCCGTATCAAATTCTAAGATGGGTATTTCATTTTTACATACTGCCATATCTGTTTTCCCTCTTCACATCATTTTTTCAACACCGTTCGCGCATACCGCGACACATCCGCGTACAGCCCTGCCTGCATCTTCCACATAGCCGCATATTTTCCACCCTTGGAAAGTAACTGCTCGTGCGTGCCGGTTTCCACAATCCGTCCGTTCTCCATCATATAAATGCAGTCCGCATCCCGCACGGTGGACAGTCTGTGGGATATGAAAATCACCGTCTTGTCCTTCGCAATCTCATTTAATTCCTGATTCAGTCTGTACTCCGCCAGCGGGTCAAGCGCGCTGCTCGGCTCGTCCATGATAATCAGATTCTGTCTGCGGTAAAGCGTGCGGGCGATCGCCACTTTCTGCGCCTCCCCGCCCGAAAGGTTCACCCCGTCCTTCTCAAATTCCGTCGTGAGCGGCGTCTCAATCTGGTAAGAAAGTCTGTTGTCTTCCAGCGTAAAATGCGCATCATACAACGCCTGTTCTACACGGTAATTTTCCTCCCTGCTGCCATTTTTTTCCACATCCATCAACACGTTTTCCTTAAGGCTTGCCGCATATATTTTAAAATCCTGAAAGACAGAACCGACACTGCGCCGATACGCCATCACCTGATAATCCCGAATGTCATTTCCATGATAACATATTTTTCCGCTATCGGGGTCATATAATCGCAGCAATAGTTTCACCAGCGTGGTCTTGCCGGAGCCGTTGTAACCCACCAGCGCGATTTTCTGTCCCGGCTCAACGGTTAGCGTCACGTCACGCAGCACCTGTTTTCCCGGCAAGTAACCAAAGTCCACATGCTCCACCGAAAGAGCGCCGCTGCCTTCCGGCACAGGCTTTTCCGCCTTTGAAACAATCGTCGGCTCCATCTGCAAAAACTCCCTGATTCGATATATGTATGCCGCATTTTCCGCTGCCGTCTTGCAGCTGTCTATCAAAGATTTCGTGCTATTGCCTATCCGAAAAATGCAGGAACGGCTTGTGACAAGCTGCGCCCCGGACAACGCCCGCAGTACGAGCATCTGGTACAGAAGAATGAACCAGACCGCGCCCTCCTTCACAACGCGCGACAGGAGAACTCTGTGAATCAGACCATATAAGAATAATTGGCGTCCATATTTTTTATTGACTGAGCGTATATTATAGTTTGATTCCTCATAATCTCCCCGGCACTTGCCTTTCATCGGCTGATACAGCCGCAGTTCCCCGGCATAATCAGACAGATAGAATACCCTGTTTCCATATTCCCGTTTCTGCTCATAGGACAGCCGCTCCATCCGTGCCGCCACCGTCTTTTTGTTTTCCTGCGTCACGCAGAACAGTTCAAAGGGCAGCAAAACCACCGCCACAAGCAGCGCAATCGGATTGACATAGACACAGAAAAACACCGAACACAATATGCTGACCAGCGCCCCCGCGGAATTATATATAAAATTCAAATATCTGTCTATGCAGCGGTCTGTCTCCTCCGTCGCCAAAATAAATGTCTCATAAAAATCTTTGTCATCATAACAGGACAAGTCGATTTCTTTCGCCTTTTCATAAATCTCCATGCGAAACGCCTGATACAGTACCTGCTTATTTCTGGGAAGCGCATAGTGGTGGTAAAGCCCGTAAGGAATCGTGAAAAAACCGAAAAATACGATTAAATACCCCATACAAGTCAAAATTTTTCCAAAACCTTCGCCCTGTTCCACTGCCGTCAGCACATAGTTGACCATCCATACAAACTCTATAAAAATGGAAATCTGTATCTCGATGCTCTCAAACAGATGGAACGCGATAAATCCCGGCGTTTTTTTGAAACAGAATTTTGTCAGATACCACTGCTGCGCCGCCGTCTGCCGCCATGTGAGTTTTGTCATATTCCGCATATTCTTATCCCCTCATCTCATTTCACCGCAGAGAATACCGTTATGATAAATAATTCTCCGCCTGCAGCCGATACAGCGAAGCATACTCCCCGTTCTGTTCCATCAGTTCCCGGTGAGAACCTCTCTCCCGTATCCTGCCGTTTTTCATATAGAAAACGATATCCGCGTCGCGCACGGACGACAGTCTGTGTGATATGAAAAACAAAATCCTGTCTTTGCCGTACTCTTTTATATTTTCAAATAAATGGTACTCCGCAAGGGGGTCGAGCGCGCTGCTCGGTTCGTCAAACACCGCAACCGGGCTATCCTTCGCAAAAGCTCTTGCCGCCAGTATCTTCTGATTCTGTCCGCCGGAAAGCACCGCGCCCTCCTTGGAAAACTCGCGGGTAAGAATTGTCTTTTCCCGCAAAGCCCGGCTTTCTATCTCCTCACTTATATCCGCCAGTTTTAGTGCCTGCCACACCCTTCTTTTGTCTTCCTCCGACGTCGTATGCTGTCCCATCAGCACATTCTCCTCCACGGTGTCCGCAAAAATTTTCCCGTTCTGGAAAGCCGTGGCAAACAGGTTCCGATACGCCTTCACCTGATATTCCCGGATATCAATGCCGTTCACCAGAATCCGCCCCTCAGCCGGGTCATAAAGCCGCATCAGCAGTTTCACCAGCGTGCTTTTTCCCGCGCCGTTATACCCCGCCAGCGCCACACTCTGATTTCCTTCTATCTTAAAATGAATGTCCTTCAGCACATAACCGTCCTCTTTGTAACCGAAGGACACATGCTCAAACTCCACCGTGCGGATGGGAAGCTCTGGTATAAGCCCTTCCTGATCCTCCGGGATGGCGGGCACATACTCCAGAAATTGCCCCGTCTGCTCGATATACAATCCGTTTTTCACGATAACCATGACCGCATCCACAAATTCGTTCAAAATCCATGTATTTTCGTTCATAACCGTCAAAATGACCGCCATCTCCGCAAATACCATTGTCCCGGTCACCGACACGCGGTAGCCGGAATAGAGCACCGCCCCCTCCTGCGGGAGCAAAAAGATAAAATACTGGAACATGCAGAAAAGAATGATATTGCCAAGCGAATACTTTGCGATTACCTTCTGTATGGAAGAAATCACATAGTCGTACTGCTTTTTCAACAGGCGAAACACGTTGGTCATCCGTATTTCCTTCGCGTACTCGCCCAGATGCAGCGTCCTGTTCACATAGTCCGCCATTCTCTGAAAAACGATATTTTCCTTTTCCATACGAAAGATTCTTCCGTTTAAGACGCCGTAAAAGACAAAGTTCCCCACAATCGGAAACGCGGCAAAGAGAACAGCATAATGGTCAATCTGCCAGATAATGACCGCCGCCGCGATCATGGCCGCAAATCTTGCCACAACCTGACAGACCCCCCGCAGCATATCCGCCAGCTTCACATGCGCCTGACTGACCGCCATCATATATTCGTTGTAAAAGTCGCTGTCCTCAAAACAGCGCAAATCAACCTGACACGCCTTGTCATACAACATTTTGTTGACACCGTCATACAGTTCCACATCTGTAATCGGTTTAACGTACACATCAAAGAACAGGCTAAACAACTCAAGCAAGGCTTCCAGCGCCACAACGCTGCCGACATACAGCATCATTTTCTCAAAAGCCACCCGCTTCATTGCCAGATCAAGAATAAAGCGAATCAGCACACAGGAAACCAGCAGCCAGTCCACGTACATGAAAATCCAATACAGAAATTCCAGAAGAACCCGCTTTCTGCTGATGCTCCACGCTGTTTTCAGCGCAAACTTACAGGATGAAACTGTTCGATATACAAAATTTTCTTTCATAGGTTCCCTCTATAAAATGTGGAAAATGCTTTGTTTCTCACACAGCGTACAAACCCGCCTGTATCTTCCACATAGCTGCGTACTTGCCACCCCTCGCAAGCAACTCCTCGTGCGTGCCAGTCTCCACAATCCGCCCGTTTTCCATCATATAAATACAGTCCGCGTCCCGCACGGTGGACAGCCTGTGGGATATGAAGATCACCGTCTTGTCTTTCGCAATCTCATTTAATTCCTGATTCAGTCTGTACTCCGCCAGCGGGTCGAGGGCGCTGCTCGGCTCGTCCATGATAATCAGATTCTGCTTGCGGTAGAGCGTGCGGGCGATCGCCACCTTCTGCGCCTCTCCGCCCGAAAGGTTCACGCCATCCTTCTCAAACTCTGTGGTGAGCGGCGTCTCAATCTGGTAGGAAAGGCGATTATTTTCCAAGGTAAAATGCGCATTATACAATGCCCTCTCCACCAGATAATTCTCCTCCCGGCTGCCGTTTTCCACGTCCATCAGCACGTTTTCCTTGAGTGATGCCGCATATATTTTAAAATCCTGAAATACGGAGCCGATGCTGCGCCGGTATGCCATGACCTGATAATTTCTGATATCCATCCCGTGATAGCAAATTCTTCCCCCGTCTGGGTCATATAACCGTAAAAGCAGTTTCACCAGCGTGGTCTTGCCGGAACCGTTGTAACCCACCAGTGCAATTTTCTGTCCCGGCTCAACGGTGAGCGTCACGTCACGCAATACCTGCTGCCCCGGAAGATAGCCGAAATCCACATGCTCCACCGAGAGGCTGCCGCTGCCCTCCGGCACAGGCTTTTCCCCTCTCGATACAATCGTCGGCTCCATCTGCAGAAATTCCCGAATCCGGTAAATGTACGCCGAGTTTTCCGCCACCGTCCGAAAACTGAGAATTACGACTTCTATATTACTGGAGGCACGCCAGATACAGGAACGGCTCGTGACAAGCTGCGCCCCCGACAACACCCGCAGAACAAGCATCTGATATAAAAGAAACGTCCAGACCGCACCCTCCTTGACAAGCCTCGCCAAAAACCCCTCGCGGAGCAGACCATACAGAAACAGCGATTTCCCGTACTTTTTATTGACTTCCTCTATCTTATGGTTTTCCTCCGCGTATTCCATCCGGCATTCCTCTTTCATTTGCGGATTCAGACGCAGTTCCCCGGCATAGTCGGACAGATAAAATACCCGGTTCCCATACTCCCGCTGCTGCTCATGGGGCAGCCGCTCCATACGTGCCGCCACCGCCTTTTTATTCTCCTGTAGGACACAGAGCAGTTCAAACGGGAGAATTGCCGCTAAAATCAACAACGCGACGGGGTTAATATAGGCACAATAGACGAGTGTGCAGGTGATACCGACCGACCTCGCAATAATAGACTTTTCAAAAACGAGAAAACGGTCCAGACAGCGGTCCGTCTCCTCCGTCGCCAGAATAAAAGTCTCATAGAAATCCTTGTCATCATAACAGGACAGGTCGATCTCCTTTGACTTCTCATAAATCTCCATCCGCAGCGCCTGATACAGCGTCTGTTTTCCCCGCGGGAACACATAGTGTTTGTAGATGGCAAAAGTCACCGTTGACACCGCGATCGCCCCCATCAGTATACCCATGCACATAAGAACCTTCCGAAACTCTCCGCCCTCTTCCGCCACGGTCAGCACATAGTTCACCGCAAAGGTAAATTCAAAAAAGATCGAAATCTGTAACTTAACTGCCTCAAACAGGTGGTATGCCATAAATCCCGGCGCGTGTTTAAAACAAAATTTAGTCAGAAACCACTGCTGCGCAATCACCTGCCGCCATGTAAGCATGTCTTTCATTGTGATATCAATTCCTTTCCCAGTTCTATTTCCATAAAGCACTCTGAAATCTTCAATCCTTAACTCGGACTGCCACTTCCTGCATACCTTTTATGTCAGGTAATTTTCCGCCTGTAGTCGGTACAGCGACGCGTACTCCCCGTTCTTATTCATCAATTCACTGTGCGACCCCCGCTCTTGAATCCGCCCGTTTTTCAGATAAAAAACCACATCCGCGTCCCGCACGGAAGACAGCCTGTGGGAGATAAAAAACAGAATCCTGTCCTTCCCGTACTCTCTGATGTTCTTAAATAGATGATACTCCGCTATCGGGTCAAGCGCGCTGCTCGGCTCGTCAAACACCGCAATCGGGCTGTCCTTCGCAAAGGCTCTCGCCGCCAGTATCTTCTGATTCTGCCCGCCGGAAAATACCACGCCCTCCTTGGAAAACTCACGGGTGAGGATCGTCTTTTCCTTAAGCGGCTGGCTCTCTACCTCCTCATACATATCCGCCAGCTTGAGCGCCCGCTCTACTTTTTCCCGATCCTGCTTTTCATCCGTGTGCCGTCCCATCAGAATGTTTTCTTCAATGGTATTGGCAAATATTTTTCCGTTTTGGAAAGCCGTGGCAAACAAATCCCGGTACGCCTTTACTTGATATTCCCGGATGTCAATGCCGTTCACCAGTATCCGCCCCTCGCTTGGGTCGTAGAGCCGCATCAGCAGTTTCATCAGCGTACTTTTCCCCGCACCGTTGTACCCCGCCAGCGCCACGCTCTGACTGCCCTCGATTTTAAAATGAATGTCCCTGAGAACCCAGTCCCCCTCTTTATATCCAAAAGACACATGCTCAAATTCCACGCTGCGTATCGGCAGTTCCGGCAAAAGCCCTTCCTGATCTTCCGGGATCGCAGGCTCATGCTGCAAAAAATGCCTCGTCTGCTCCAGATACAAGCCGTTCTTTACAATCGCCATCACCGAATCCGCAAACCCGATCAACGTCCATGTGTTGGAGTTCATTGTCGTCTGAATCACCGCCATCTGTGCAAACACCATGGTTCCGCTGACCAGCACCCGGTATCCGGCGTAGAGCACCGCTCCCTCCTGCAGCAAAGTAAAGGTAAAATACTGGAACAGCCAGAACAGGATCATATTGCCCAGAGAATAGTTCCCGATCACCTTGCGGATTGCGGCAACCGCTTTGTCATATTGCTTTTTCAGCAGCCGGAATACATTGGTCATCCGTATCTCTTTCGCATATTCCCCCAGATGCACCGTGCGGTTCACATAGTCCGCCATTCTCTGGAATACGATATTTTCCCGCTCCATGCGGAAAATCCGGCTGTTTAACACACCGTAAAACACAAAGTTGCCGAGAATCGGAAAGATAATAAACAATGCCGCCAGACGGTCAATCTGATAGATAATGACCATGCCGCAGATCATCGCAATAAATCTTGCCAGAATCTGACAGACCCCCTCCAACGTTTCCGGCAGCTTCGTGTGCGCCTGACTGACCGCCATCATGTACTCGTTGTAAAAATCGCTGTCCTCAAAACAGCGCATATCCACCTGACACGCCTTGTCATACAACATGCGGTTGATGCCGTCATACAGTTTCACATCCGTGACTGGCTTCACATACGATTCAAAATACCGGCTGTATATTTTTAAAAGCGCCTCCAGCAGCACGACACTCCAGACATACACCATCATTTTTTCAAAAGAAGTCCGTTTCATCGCCATATCCAAAATAAAGCGGATCAGGACACAGGAAACCAGAAGCCAGTCCACATACATAAACGCCCAGTGTAAAAATTCCAGAATCACTCGTTTTTTGCTGATTCTCCACCCGGTTTTCAGCGCGAAACTGCAGGATGAAAATGTCCGATATAAAAAGCCTTCTTTCATGACACACTCCTTTTCTTGCAGTACAAGCCCGGAAAGTTCCCTGCTTTCCGGGCTGACGGGCTTTGCCCCTGCGTACCGCGATTGGCTACAGACATAATATATCACAAAAAAGCCGCACTCATTTTAGATGTCCTCCAATTCCCCCTTTTTTGTCCTTTAATTTTCGTTGCGCACACGGGGAATATTAATTATACTTACTATAAGACCATTCACAAAAAGGAATCTAACTAATTATGCTGCAAATTGCAATCTGCGACGACGAAGCGCTTCTTTTAGACGAAATCAAAGAAATAACGGAAGGCTGTATGAGGCAGCAACAGACCTTTTCCATTCTGTCAACTTACACAAGCGGAAAGGATCTCTTCTATGACATTCAGGACGGCAAACGTTTTGACCTTCTGCTCCTCGACATTGAAATGCCCGGACTTTCCGGGATGGAGCTGGCAAAGCAGGTTCACGAGCTTCTGCCCGACGCACTGATGATCTTTGTGACCGCCCACTATAAATATGCTGTGGACGCTTATGAACTTCATATTTTCCGCTATATTCCCAAAAACCAGTTGAAAGAGCGCCTTCCCCACGCGCTGAAAGACGCGGTTTCCCTTCTGGAAATCCAGAACACGGACTCCTACATTATCAGCAGCCAGAACCGCCTTGAACGCATTCCCTACAAGGAAATTCTGTATATTGAAAAGGACGGCAAAAACGCCCTCTTCCATACCACCGCATCCGGGCGACAGGAAGAAATCGGCACCGACCGGAACAGGCGCGTGCGCAAGACACTGGCGGAAGTATTTGACGAGCTGCGCTCCGAAGAATTCTATTTTATTGAGCGGGGATATATTGTGAATCTGCGGCATGTGACAGGAATTTCCCACACCGACTGCATTCTCACAGATCAGACGCGCCTGCCCGTTTCCCAGAGCCGACTGCCTGAATTTAAAAAACGTCTGAACAAATACTGGCAGGACAAGATATAGGGGGCGATATGTTACCGACACGCAAAAATAAAATTCGTTTTCTGGAAAGAAAAAATCAGGTGCTGGAAGAAAATTACCATCTTCTCACCGATTTATATCAAAAAAATGAACGCTTATACCACGACATGAATCATCACTTGCAGATGATTTATCACCTTGCAAAAAAGCATGAAATTTCTGAAATCACAGAGTATGTCAACTCCATCAGCGCGCCCATTAATGAACTGTCCGACACCACATGGAGCGGCGTTGACATTGTGGACGCCATATTAAATCACACCGTCCTCGATGCGAAAAAGCAGGGCATTGAGATGGACGTGAACGCGGAATTTCCCAAGGACTGCAACATCACTTCCGACGACCTGTGCGTGATTCTGTTTAATTTACTGGACAACGCCACGGAGGCGTGTCTGCGGTATATGCGGCAGACCGGCAAAACGCCGCGCATAGAAGTGACCATCCGCAGGATTCACCAATTCCTGATCATTAAAGTACAAAACCCGTGCATTCCGCCCCGCAAACTGTTTGGCATCTTTCCCACCACCAAGGCGGACACCCGCCATCACGGCATCGGTCTGCGCAATGTGCGGGAAAAGGTGGAAAAGTATAACGGCAGTCTGGAGATGGAGGTGGAGGGAGATGTGTTTACTGCGATGGCGTTACTGTTTTTTGCGTAGGTTAGCGCAACCGTTTCATTCGCCCTGCCTCAACTCAGTTTCCACTATTGCTTTAATTTTAGCAACATCTGTAAACATCAATTTATTTCCACGATTATACATTGCCAAAACTTCATTTAGGTTTTCTATGAGAATCCGGTTCAATTCATTATGTATCGTTACGGGTTTATTTTCAATCGTATGTACATGGTCAATATATTTTGCTATAATTGGAAATGTATTTTGAATTAAAAATACATTTTCTTTTCCCGCAAATTTTCCAATAATTATTGTATTACATTTCCCATATTTTTTCTTCTTATTTTCTACAATTTTCTTATATTTTTCAACTTGGGAACTTATTGGAATCATCCAATAAAGATCGGGATTTTTCTTATCCTTAACTGCATAATAATGTGGACGATAATTTCCATTTTCTTTATTGCTCATCAGAAATTTATCTTGTACTTTATGAAAAAATTCTTCTTTTATATGATAAGAATATCCCTGCTTGATCTCCATATATTTCCCCTTTATCTTCCGTTATGCTTTATGAAAATTCCCCACCGACAGCAGCCGATGGGGAACATTTACTTACTATACTATTTATATCCCACCTGTATAGCAAGTGGCAATATTTGCGAACTGAATCATTTATATCCCGCACCATCAGCAAGCGGCAAACATTTACTTCTAATTTTAGTATATACATATTAAGTGAAATAATCAACCCGTTTTTCAATTTTCAAACGGCTCCACCCACCACTTCACAATCTCCCCCTCCCCGTTTTCATCCCAAACAATCAAAAACTTCGCAAGCCCTAATCCATGCGCAATGCCGCCTTCACCGTAAAGGTATTCCGAAACCTCCAGCGCGTCCCTTCCATCATACTCACTGCGCCACAAATTAAAATATCCTCTGGAATTGCCGCCGCAGGGCTGGCTTGCATCCGGGTCAAAAACATTCTCCGCCTCAAACAC
This sequence comes from uncultured Lachnospiraceae bacterium, assembly GCA_910588955.1. Lineage (GTDB taxonomy): Bacteria > Bacillota > Clostridia > Lachnospirales > Lachnospiraceae > UBA3282. The sequence continues at coordinate 7,432 of CAJURQ010000032.1, read as the reverse complement.
AATCGTATCATCCATGTACGCGCAGTAGGCACGGTAAGTATCCCATTTCTCCTCCTGTGTAATCTCAATGCAGATGCCCCTCCCATCATAATCGTCACCGGGAAAATCCATCGGCTCCATCGTATGATTTTTATACTTTAAAATTCTGGGATGCCAGTCACCCGCAGCGCCGACTCCGGATCCGAGCGACTCAAAAGCGATCTCCGTATTCCCGTCATTGTCAAAATCCCCGGGGACTAAATAGAATCCAAAATGGAACGGATATTCCTCATCCCGAAAACAATATGGCTCGTCCTCATTCATATAAAAGTAAATACACCCCTCGCCATAGCCACTGTATTCATCGTCCTTTACCATAACCACCATGTCCGCCTGTCCGTTCTGATCCAAGTCCTCAATATCCACCCAGACCAGCCATGCTGTCTGATTCCAAAAAACGTTGTCGTCACACAATCTCCGATAGCGGCTTTCCGCCTCTGCCCGGTCCACCTCCCATTTCCCCGCACACTCAAAAAATCTCTTTTCATTGTATTGTGCAAGGTCTGCTGATTCCTCACCCGAAGCATCTTCATCCGCAGCATCTTCATCCACGCCATCTACGGTCTCCTGTGCTGTCTCATTCTCCTGCGCAGTTTCCGATTCCTGCCCGAACTGTTCCGCAACTGCACTACTGTCTGGCATCACATCATTATCCCCGTCCTTATCCCCACATGCGCAGAAAAAAAGACAGCCGCCTGTCAAAATTAACAGCCGGAGCTTATATGTGTATTTGTTTCTCCGCCACCGCTTTCGCATGAGACTATCTGACCTCTCTTCCTAAAATCATAAATAAGAGTCTTTGATTTTTATCATATCTGATTCCCAGTAAAACCGCAACGCGGATTTAAAAATAGCAGAACAGATGAAAACTTATTCTAAATTATGATATACTGTCAACGTACCCTGTTGATTTTTATATATAAAGAAAAGGAGCTGTCTTTATGAGCAAAAATTACCGTTCAGAACTGGTGGGCGCTTTCGGCTGCCCCATTGACGAAAATCCAACCGGCGTTATGGAGGAAGCCGCTTTTGCCGCCGCGGAGTTGGATTACCGCTATCTGACTATCAAAGTGGATAAAGAAGACATCGAGACTGCCATGAAGGCTGTGCGCGCCCTTCACATGCGCGGCATCAACCTTACCATCCCGCACAAGGTAAGCGCCATCCCCTATGTGGATGAGTTATCTCCCGAAGCGCAGATTATCGGCGCCATCAACATTGTCGTCAACAACGACGGCGTTCTCTGGGGCGATAATACGGACGGCAAAGGTTTCTTAAAATCCCTCACCGACAGGGACATCTCTGTTAAAGGGAAAACGATCACCGTTCTGGGCGCGGGCGGCGCATCCCGGGCAATCTGTGTCGTATGCGCCCTGCAGGGAGCTTCCCGGCTCCATATCATTAACGGTTCTGTGGAAAGAGGCAGTGAGCTTGTCGCTCTCCTGACGGAAAAGACGCCCGCAAAAGCTGATCTGATTCGCTGGGAAAACACCTCAGCCGTTCCGGACGACACCGATATTCTGATTAACGCGACCTCTGTCGGTCTCTATCCGAACGTAGACCAGAAACCGGATATTGATTACGACACCATTAAAAGCGGAATGGTCGTGTGTGATGTGATTTTTAACGATCCCAACTCCCTCTTCCTGCGGGAAGCCGCAAAGAGAGGCGCGGTAACAGTCAACGGGCTCGGTATGTTAGTTAATCAGGGCGCGCTGAATTTCAAACTCTGGACCGGGCAAGAGGCTCCTGTGGATGTTATGACTGAGACTCTGCAGCGGGAATTTGGCTTATAAAATGCAACGCGCCCTTGACGCCTTTTGCGCATTTTTCCGCTATCAATTATGACCAGTTCTGACTCATTTTTTTAATCTGCTCAAGGTCGCTGATCAGTGTGTCGGAGTATTGTTTTGCCTCCCGGCAGACACTCTCCGCCCTGCCGTAGTTCCCGTCAAACAGCGCGTCAATTACCTGCTTGCCGTATGCATGGAATTTCTTATGCTTTTCACCCAGCTCCTTCCAAATATTCATAACCTCCGGTCTGTCCGGCTCGATCGCATAATAGAAATGACCGAATCCGCACTTCCTGTCGTTCACCTGTAACGGCAGGATGGTCCGCTCCTTGACGATCCGCTCCAAATTCGCCAGCCAGTTTTTGTGCGCGGTAATTGCCTTCTCAATATATTCCGCAAAATTCTTATCTTCCAGTCTGTAAAAAGCGTCCTTTGCCATCGTTCCCATGATTTTAGCAGACACATCAAGCGTCGATTCAATCACTTCCAACGGCTTTGCAACGTTGTCAATACTTTTGCCGTGTTCCCTCAAATGCACGGTATCCTCATGCAGCACACCGCACTGCGCATTGATATCCGAGGAGCGGGATTCCAGCTCAATAATCGAACTGCTGATCTCCTCACTGAGACTTGCCAGCGAAGAGATATTATTGGTAATCTTCTCTACGTGCTGCCTGTTATCCTCATTCAATTCCCACACATGACTGATCTTCTGCGTAACAGTTTCCAGTGATTCAATGGTATTGTCGACACTCTCCACGCTCTTTGCCGATGCGCTGTGGATGTCCGCCACAAAACGTCCCATGCTCGCAGTCAGCTTTTTCGTCTCGTCCGCCAGCTCACGGATCTCATCGGCAACAACCGCAAAACCCTTGCCAGCCTCCCCTGCTCTTGCCGCCTCAATGGACGCATTCAGTGCGAGAAGATTTGTCTGCGACGAAATGGCGTTGATCCCGTCAATTACGATATTCATCTGACTGATAATCTCCGAAAGCTGGTTCATGTCCTGCTGCATCTCTCTTGACGCGCCAATCGTACTGTCCGACAATCCTTTCGTCGCGGTCAGCTCCTGCTGGCTCTCATCAATGCGCTGATAGACAACATTTGACTCCTCCGAAATTTCAATAATCGTATTGGTTAATTCCTCATGCTGCACGGAAACCATTTTGGCAATGGAGTCCGCCTCGTCAGATGCTTTATGGATCAGTTCCGTCGCGTCCGAAACGCTGTCCGACACCTTCCGAAGAATCTCGGAATAGTGATTCAGAGAAAGATCCAACGAGCTGATCTGCATCACGGAATCCAGAACATTTTCCATCACTTCCTCAAATCTGGCGCGCCCCGCAAGCAAGCGGCGGTACATCTGCTCCAGCTCAGCAGACTTTTTCCCATAATCCGCTTCCGCAAGTTCCGACATTGACAATAACAGACTTTCTTTTTTCGGTCTCATTAAAATACCCATAGCTGTCCCCTCTTTATAAATAAATTTTTATAAATTCTTTTTCTTGCAATCCGGACATATATAAAAAATCTTCAAATCATAAAACAGAAACTCTTCACCCATCTGTCCGCGCAGAGAAGCTGTCAAATCTTCCAACGAAATGTCTGCTAATCTGCCGCACTTCTGACATACCAGATGGTCATGCTTTATCACCCGGTCATACCTGTCCGGCATGTTTTCAACAGATATTTTGCGAATCCGCTCGGCTTTCCACAGCTTATTTACATTATTGTAAACGGTTGCCAAAACAACCTTCGGACATTTCTTTTTAAGCTCCAGATAAATCTGTTCCACAGTAAGATGTCCTGTGGAGTCGGTAATGATGTTATATATTTCCTTTTCGTACTTTGTCATAAACGCACTTTCTTTATCCAAATTAGAATGATTCTAAAATACTTATTAATTCTAGCATTCAGCAAATATATTGTCAAGGAACTCCAGATGTGTCCACCCTCCGCGAGCCCGGATAATGTAAAACTGGTGATTATGTAAAAGTAGCAGTCCGCGTAAGTTTGCAAAATACATAGGATAAATTGAGTGAAAGCAGAAGACGGAACGGGCAGCCGTCGCCCCAGTTGGAGATGTGGGAAATGTCACCCCACCTATTTCATTCAAGAATTAAGACCTCGCCACTACACGAGGTCTTATTTTTATCACCCTGCCACAATTCCCTTATTTATGCGTCTCCACATACTTCATAAACACATCCGTCTTAGACCAATACTTGATTCCCCAATTCTCAAAATTCCATTCGTCCATATAATCATTGCATTCAAAATCAATATAATACAATTCCTCATTCTGAACGACAAAATTGGTGGGAAAATAATCAATATTGATATGCGCCGCATACAATACTCTACACATTTCCCTGACCTGTTCCAGATATTCCTGTTTCATTTTATCCGCGAGCACCAGATCAAATATGGTTTCCCCATCTATATACTCTTTCAAAATCCGTTCCTGTGGAATGTCAACTTCCAACATTTCCGGCATTCTGATTCCTACAGATTTCAGCCTGCCATAATCCCTTGTTTCCGCCTCCATCTTATTCCCGAACTGATAATAATCGCAAGGCTCGTGGTGAATCTGTTTCAGTACATACTGCCGCTGTCCGTCTGAAGCCAGATAAGAATACCCGCCCTTCCCTTTTCCCAACAATTTTATGATCGTAAATTCCCTACCGTTTACCTGCATTGTTTTCTCCATGATTCCACTCCCTCAATCTGCGTATAGCCTTTCCTTTTCCAGCGAATCCACATAGCGGCGGCACGCAGACACTCATCCATCCCCTGCGCAATCCATACGCCCAAAAGCCCCATATGCAAAACAATTCCCAGAAGATAGCTGCCCCCTACCGCAACGCACCACATGGAGACAATCCCAATATAAAAGGGAAACTTCACGTCCCCTACCGCACGGAGAGAAGCCACATAGACCAGATTCTGGCTGCGCCCGCACTCCAACAGAAAATTTGCAAGCAAAACAGTACCGGCTAATACCAATATCTCAGGGTCAGATGTAAACAGGGAAAACATCCGGTTCCTGAAAACAAACATAACCGCCATCATAGCCATACTGAAGGCAAAGGTACACTTTCCGGCAAAGCGGCATTCTTCGTCAGCCTTCCCATATTCTCCAGCGCCCGCGCTCCATCCGATCATAATAGCCGTTCCCTGTCCAAGTGACACCGAAAAAACATAAATAAAGCGCACGCAGGTATTTATGTACGACTGCGCCGTGACCGCTTTCATTCCCATCATGGTTACGAAAACCATGACCAGAAACTGCGCTAAATTATAGGAAATCTGCTCTCCTGCTGCCGGCATCCCATAGGTAATGACTTTGCGCATATTGGGAACCATTTTTTCCCAACATATTTTCCACTGAAACTGCTTTCCTCTCACGTCAAATAGAATCCACACAAGTATCAGAAAGCCAAAAACCCTTCCCGCTACGGTAGCAATCGCCGCTCCCCGGATGCCCATGGCAGGCAGACCAAATTTCCCAAAAATCAGCAGATAATTCAGTACAATATTGCATACATTCATGCCTATGGAAACATACATGCACTGCGTTGTCCTGCCGTAAGATTTCAGCACCGCAGAAAAAATAAAATAGAGCAGCTGCACCCATAAAAACCAGTTGAGCACGCCGAGATATTCTCCTGCATAACTCCTGACCTGTCCCGACAAGTTTAAAAAACGTAAAATCACCGGGTAAAACACAGACATCAGGACTGTAAGCACAACTCCCATGCCCACATTCAACAGTATGGACGCCGTGATCAAATCATTCTGCTCCTCTTCGGTTTTTTTGGCACCGATGTACTGTGCGCACAAAATGCTCGTGCCGGTAGTCACGATACAAGCGAGTACCTGAATGAGAAAAAGAATCTGATTCGCTATACTGACCGCCGCCACCGCGTCATCACTGTAAGAGGAAAGCATGATGGTGTCAACGCTTCCTATAATCGTATTCATGATGGCTTCCACAAAGATCGGTACACTTAAACGAAATAGTTTTTTCTGCACTTTTAAAACACCTTCTTCATTCGGTAATACGGATGCTACTCTTGCATTATATTCTTAAATTCTATATAATTCTTGTAAAATATTCCTTGTTTTCTGACACAAAACTCTTATCATTGAAAGAAGAGGAGAAAAATAATATGGATCACAGAATGCCCCCCGAGGCAAAAATACATGGCCAGCCTTCTTTTCCGTATACTGTCTACAAAGGAAATGTTCCCGGATTTTTTCCTTTCTACCCCCTGCATTGGCATGAGGAGATGGAAATCATCTATATCTGCAGCGGGCAGGGCGTGATCACCATACAGTCCCACCCATATATTGTAAAAACAGACGATATTGTTATTGTTCCTCCTCAGTCGGTTCACTCCATAGAACAATACCCGGACGCCCAAATGGAATATTTTAACATTTTGTTCCAGTTTTCCCTGTTAAATTATTCGACCAATGACGCCTGCTACGAAAAATATTTTAAACCGCTGTACTGTCACTCCAAGCTGCCTCCTCTTTCCCTTGCATCGGAAATGGATTTAAACCGCCTTTTGCGCCCTCATATCATACATTTAATAGAAAACCGCAAAAAAAGTGAGGAATTGATGGTAAAATCCAATCTCTTTGCCATCGTGCACCATATCAGCCAGTACAGTTCCCCCACAAGCTGCGCGGAGCTCTCTTTAAAAAATAATTATGATAAGCTGAAAAACCTGCTTTTATATATACAGTCCAACTACAACTGCACAATCACAGTGGAGAAAGCCGCAGCAATCTGTGGCTTCTCGCCGAGCCATTTTATGAAATTATTTAAGGAACTGACAGGAAAAAGCTTTTCGCAATATGTAATAGATTACCGTCTGGAAATCGCCGCCGGACAATTAATAGAAACTTCAGATAAAATAATAGATGTTGCAGAAAATGTCGGTTTTCATAATATATCTTACTTTACGAGGGCGTTTCGCTCCAAGTATGGGGAAACGCCCTCCGCGTACAGAGACCGCTGTATAACAAATATTACCGTTTCTCACCCTTAAGTTTTCTGGCACACACGAAAACCACCGCCGCCGTGGCTGCTAAAAATTCTGCCATCACTATGCCAAAACTCCATATGTCTATGTCTGACTTCCAGAAAATATAGTCCCAGAAAAGGGCGCGCTCCAAAAACCATACGGCAAAAAACACCAGATAAATGACAATGCCGTATAAAACGCACTCCCTGATCTTCTGCTGCCGCTTTTCTCTGGCAAGCATCTGCTCCTGCTGTTTTTCCAGCATTTCCGTCTTTACGGACAGATCGTCGATCTCCGACGACTTTAACAGATAATCCGTGGTGACGTCGAATACCGTACTGATCGCCACGATCTTATCCAGCTCCGGAACCGCCTGCCCGCTCTCCCACTTGGAAACGGACTGTCTTGAAACGTTCAGCTTTTCCGCCAGCTCCTCCTGCGTCAGATTCTTTGCCTTTCGCAAGGTTAAAAGTTTTTCTGAAAAATCCATATGATGTTCCTCCTTTTGTTTTGGTACTCGCATCTTACCAAAACGCAGGGTTGCTTTCTATACAGGGCTCTGTA
>CAJURQ010000031.1 GCA_910588955.1 uncultured Lachnospiraceae bacterium | reverse complement strand
CATGGGTTATCTGTACAAAATATGTTTTGAGTAACTATTTCACGACTTTAGGGCTTATAAGCGGTCGCCCGATCTTTTCTGTCGGAGAGGTTGTTCCCCTGTAATTTTTTAGACATAAGAAAATATGTGTCCTTGTGCGCGATATATGCTGCTCCGTTCTTTGCCGGAACCACATCCGCCACCGGGATATGACATGCGGAAAGTATCGCCGCTATTTGGCTGTTTCTCTCCATCTGCTCCCTGTCATCATATTTTTTGATAACGTAAGAACCGTCGATTTCCCATGCGGAAGGATAAATCTGCACGATTTGACCGCTCTCCATGCCCCATTCCGGCAGTATCTGTTCTATAATCTCCCTCATGTTCTGATGTTTCACCTTTTCCTTTGCAATAATTCTTCTGACGCTTGACTCTGACAGATGAAAAATCTTTCCAAGCTGTCCCTTCGTCCTTCCCTCAAGATGCATCAAAAAAATACGCTGATCGCGTTTCTCCAGTTCCTTCTTGTAGTCAGTCTGCCGCTTTACCCCACGACTGTCTTTCCTTGGGATATACAAATAACCGCCGTCATAATGCTTTTGTATCATGGCAAGCAGTTCCTCGGGCAAAACCTCATTTGCATTTACATATTTCATCCATATCACCCACACTATTTTATCAAATTTGGCAAAAATATCGGTGACCACATTTGATTCTGTATCAAATATAATCACCGATAACCATGTCACCATATGCATATCACTTTAAAATCTATACGGCGGACTTCCCTCTCCGGCTCAAACGCTTCCCGGCATCCTCTTTCACCAGCTCGATCACCACCGCCATAATCGGAATAAAGAAGATAATTCCTATGATGCCAAAAAGCTCCCCGCCGATCATTGCCGCTATGAGCGTATATAATGGCGGAAGCCCGACAGAGCCGCCCACCACTCTCGGATAAATAAACTGATTCTCTACAAACTGGACAACCAGATAGACTATCAGGCAGCGCACCGCCAATGCCGGGCTGATCATCAGGGCGAGAATCACGCTGACCGCACCGGAAATGAAAGCCCCCACATACGGAATGATCGCGCAGACCGCCGTCAGCACGCCGACCAGACTTCCGTAGGGCAGCCTGAAAATCGTAAACGCCAGAAACATCAATACCCCGAGAATCACCGCCTCCGCACACTGCCCCGACAGGAAGTTTGCGAAGGACCTGCTGAATGTCCGGCTGACATGAATGAGATATTCCGCCCATGCAGGTTTCAGATAGGCACACACTACCTTTCTGACGTGTCCGCATACCTGCTCTTTTTCAAGCACGAGATAAATACTGATGATCAGCCCGAACGCCGCCGTTATGACCACGCTCGCGGCGGAGGATACCGTACTCACCACACCCTCCAAAAACAGATTGGCGCCGAAACCGACACTCTGCATGATCTTTTCCAGATTTAAGTCTGAAAGCATTTCCTCTATCCATGCCGCCTCCGGGTCAAGGCTTTCCAGATAAGCGTTCCACTGCGGCAGACGCACTTCGACCAGCTTATAAAGCCCCTTCACCGAACTTACAAGCTCCGGTATGAGCAGTGTGAACATAAGCGTAAGCACCAATGCGATACCGACAAAAGTAAGAAGAAACGAGACGCCCCTGTAGCACTTGTCGGATGGCTGTTTTTTCCTTTTCTGCAGCAATTTCCGAAGCCGCTTTTCGATCCCCATCATAGGTACGTTGATAAACAGCGCCAGTATGCCGCCGACGACAATCGGCAGGATGATCCCCAGACCTTTTTCCAAAAAGAGAAGCACCGCATGAAAGTTCATCAGAGCCGCAAATAACCCGACCCCCAAGACCACGAGCAGTAGATTCTGTTTTACTTTCTTATCCATAGCGTTCCTCCTTCTTTATCCTACAAACATCCACTAATCAAGTTTCTAATGCTTTCCGGAATTGTCTTTTGTTCATCTTTTACCAACATAGTATCATATATATTTATACTCGCATCCTTTGAGAAAATAAAATCTACAACATCTCCGCCATTACTTTTGCAACCGATGAATCTTCGACTCGCAAAGACATTGGCAGATAAAGGTTATTGACCTTTTCCCCATTTGCATCTACATTTTCAGTCAGTCCTAAAGTAAATTCAAGATTTGTGACACTCAACTTATATATTATTGTCACAGTCCGCATATCCCTTAAAATACAAACCATCTCGTTTGTAAGTTCTGTCAGCCGTTTCAGGCATGGTAGTTTCTTTTTGGCGTTGGCATATGGATGCCTGTCAGTAAAGTAAAACTGATTATTCGTAAGCTTCCCTTTCTTGGCGTTTTTATAGAATTCCTTTGCCGGCAATCCGGTTTCTACCCCTGTAAGATGCAGAAAATGATCTACCGGAAATGTTACCTCAAAATATTCATTTCCATATACATACAGAAATGTTTTACCCGCAAGATTTTGACTATATACACTAGCTGCGTCTATGATTTCCTTCCGTATTGCGCTTTTCTTTTCTTCTTTTGTAGCCATTTGTACCTCATACATAAAGAGGAGCGTGATGAGAACCACACCCCTCTAAGAATTACTTTATAAAAGAGTTTTCTGCTGGTTGTCAGCCTCGGCATCCAGTTAAGATACCTTAAACGACGTGGAAATCATTAAGTCCCCCACGTGGACTACAGCCCTATCCAAGCTGCCCGGCTTAATGTCCTTTTAAAACATCAGAAGAGATGGAAATTTACCCTGCTCCATCTGCAGCACAACTTTTAACGATGCTCTTACATCGAGAACATTTCTGTTCTTAATTATATTATACTCAATCTATCAGAAAAATCAACAAAAAGACTTAATTATATTACCCTGTCTCTCCTGTAAGTTTTGCGTAATACTCCTCAAATCCCTAGAAATTACCGCTGTCTCAGTCTAAAAAACCCATCAGATCATCCCTAAATCTCTCCCAGTCAAATTTACCCTTTGCTTTTATCTTTTTGACAGCCTTCACCGTCATTTTCCGGATCAGCTCTATTTTCCCACTGCTGTCCGCCTCATAATAGCTTTCAAATATTTTTTCATTCATCTCTTCACCTCCGGATATCTTTTCCAGTTTTCTTCTTTTACTTTTCTCATATTTTCCATATTTATCATAAGAGGTCCCGTATTGCAACTTCCTTTATCCATTCCCGATTGACCGATTAACCCTTGTGCAACCTTCCAAAATCTTCTATAATCATTATGACCTATGACAAAAAGGGCTGTCAAGCCCGCAAGAATAATGGAGACACTATGATTACACAGGAAATACGCACCATCGACGAACTTTTACAATTCGTAAACAGTCTATATCAGAAACACGGCGTGCGGCTCTGGTACCGCGGGGAGGAAAACGCGTCCCTCACGCTGATCCCCTCCATCCAGCGCAGCAAAAAGCGGCTGGAGGCGGAGCGGTACATCACAAACGACTTCTACACCCGCGCCAGACAGATCATCGACAATCCACCCGCCAAGCACAATTACGCGGGCTGGGTTTCCCTGATGCAGCACTACGGTCTTCCTACCAGAATGCTTGACTGGAGCCTGTCTCCACTGATCGCGGTGTTTTTCGCCACGGAAACTTACAGAGAGCTGCCGGAAACGGACGGCTGTGTCTGGGTGCTGGCGCCGGGTCTTTTGAATGAGCAGGAAGGGTTCGGCAACTGCATTTATCCCATCGACGCCGACACCACACAGGAAATGCTGCTGCCCGCTTTCAAGCACGCGCACCACAACCACGAGCTGACAAACCGCATTCTTGCATGCAGTTCCACGGAAAACAACCTGCGGATGTACTCTCAGCATTCCAACTTTACCGTGCACAATTCCCTAAAACATCTGGAGGATATCTGCGACGAAAACATGCTCTACAAAATTATTATCCCTCACGAGCGTAAGAAATATTTTATCGACAGCCTGCGGGTGCTCGGTATCACGGAGAGCTTCGTCTATCCCGATTTAGACCATATATCGGCGGATTTGCGGGATGAGTACGGAATATAGAAAGGACTGCAAAATTATGAAAATAGTACTCTCACATCTGACAAAAAAATTCCCCAGCAGAGGCAGGGGCAGCAAAAAGAAGGACGACATCATTGCCGTAAACGACTTTGACTTTGAGATCCCTGACGGCAAGCTGGTAGGGCTTTTAGGTCCTTCCGGCTGCGGAAAAAGCACGACCCTCAATCTGATCTGCGGTCTGCAAAAACCGACAGAGGGGCAGATATTTTTCGACGAGGAGGACGTGACGCCTCTCACCCCTCAAAAACGAGGCGTGGGCATGGTATTCCAAAACTACGCGCTCTACCCCCACTTGAACGTGGAGCAGAACATCCGCTTTCCTCTGGAAAACCTGAAAGGCGAAGAAAAGCTTTCCAAAGAAGAGATGCGCGCCCGGGTGGAAGAAGCCGCGGGACTTGTGCAGATCGGTGATCTTCTGGACCGGAAGCCGGCGGAATTGTCCGGCGGTCAACAGCAGCGCGTCGCCATCGCAAGGGCGCTGGTAAAGCTTCCCCGTGTCCTTCTTCTGGATGAACCCCTCTCCAATCTGGACGCCAGACTCAGACTCCAGACCCGCGAAGAGATAAGCCGCATCCAGAAAAAGACCTCCATCACCACCATCTTTGTGACCCACGATCAGGACGAGGCGATGAGCATCTCCGACCTTATCGTGGTGATGAAGGACGGGCTGGTGCAGCAGATCGGAAAACCGCAGGAAGTGTACGACAATCCCGCCAATCTGTTTGTGGCAAAGTTCCTTGGGACGCCGCCCATCAACATCTTTGAGGGCAGAGTGGAAAAGGGCGCACTCCTGATCGGGGAAGAGACAGTCCTCACCGTGAAACATGTGTCCGACCAGCCTGTGTATGTGGGCGTCCGCCCGGAAGGCTTTATCCTGTCGGAAAACGGCGCTCTCACCTGCCGCTTAAACAGACCGGAAGTCATGGGAAGGGATGTGAGCATCGTCTCCACCCACCCCGCCTCGCAAAATCCCGTGATCCGCTCCATTGTGGACGCGGAAAGCTGTGAGCAGTTGTCTGGCGATACGGTTCGGTTTGCGCTGAAACCGCGGAAAGTCTTTCTCTTTACAAAGGACACCGAAATCCGCATTCCCTTTGAAACCACGTAGAAAGGCAGGGACGAACCCAAATGGAAAAACAAAACAACAAGGGCTGGCTCTACCTGCTGCCCGCGCTCCTGTTTCTGGGTGCATTTTTAATCTACCCGCTGATTGACGTATTTATCTATTCCTTTGAGGAGGGCTACAATTCCGCCTCCCAGACTTTTTTCGGCACCGGCGGCTACAACTACTCCTACGTCCTGCACGACGCCTATTTTCTGCAGGCTTTAAAAAACACCTTTATTCTGGTGATCATCACCGTGCCGCTCTCCACCGGGCTTGCGCTTCTGATCTCCGTGGCGCTCAGTTCCATCAAGCCCCTGCAGGAGCTGTTTCAGACCGTCTTTTTTCTGCCCTATGTGACAAACACGCTGGCGGTCGGTCTGGTGTTTATGATTCTCTTCAAAAAGACGCCCTACTCCGACGGGCTGGTGAATCTGCTGATCCACTGTTTCGGCGGCGGTACCGTTGACTTTATCGAGGGACCCTACTGGGCAAAAATGTTCGTACTATGCTTTTACACGGTATGGGTGGTCATGCCCTTTAAGATTTTGATTCTGACAAGCGCGCTTGCGGGCGTAAACCCGGTTTACTACAATGCGGCACGTGTGGACGGCACGGGGCGGCTCCGAATGTTTTTTAAGATCACCCTGCCCATGATTTCTCCCATGCTCTTCTATCTGGTGATCACTGGCTTTATCGGCGCGTTCAAGGCATACAGCGACGCGGTGGCTCTGTTCGGCACGAATTTAAACGCAGCGGGCATGAACACCATTGTCGGCTATGTGTACGACATGCTCTACCGTGACAGCGGAGGCTATCCCTCCTATGCGTCGGCGGCGGCTATCATTCTGTTTGCCATCGTTTTGACTATCACCTGCATTAATCTGCTGGTGAGCAAAAAACATGTACATTATCACTAGGAGGCTATCCTATGAACAAAAATCGTTTTCTTACTATACTCACCTATGCCTTTCTCGTCCTCTGGGCGCTGATTGTATTGTTTCCCTTCTACTGGATGGTACTCACCTCCGTGAAGGATTACGGCGCGTACAACGCGGAGTATATACCGAAATTTTTTACGCTGTCTCCCACCCTGCAAAACTACGCGGACGCCTTCACCACCGTACCGCTTGGCAGGTATCTGTTAAACACGCTTCTGTTTACGGTTGGCACTACGGCGCTTATGCTCGTTGTCATCACGCTGGCGGCTTTCGCCTTCGCGAGACTGCAGTTTGCGGGGCGCGATATCGTGTTCACCCTGTTTCTTGCGCTGATGATGATTCCGAATGAACTGGTTGTGATCACCAACTTTACCACCATCACCAATCTGGAACTGCGAAACACCTTCACGGGGCTGATTCTGCCCTCGGTGACTTCTGTGTTTTACATCTATCTGCTGCGGGAAAATTTTGCCCAGATTCCCGACGAGCTTTACTACGCCGCCAAGGTGGACGGCACATCGGATTTACGGTACTTGCGCAAAGTGATGATTCCCATCTGCCGCCCTACGCTGGTCACCATCACGATCTTAAAAATTATTGAATGCTGGAACTCTTACGTTTGGCCGAGACTGATCACGGACGACGCCGATTACTACCTCGTCTCCAACGGCATTCAGGAGATCCGCGAAAACGGGTTCGGACGTGCCAACATCCCCGCCATGATGGCGGCTGTGGTCGTGATTTCTTTGCCTCTCGTGATTCTGTTTCTCCTGTTCCGCAAGCAGATCATGTCCGGCGTGGCGAGGGGCGGAACCAAGGGTTAAATCTGTTCTCTGAAATTGTTGTTCTAGCCAAAACCGTTTCGGAAAGGAAGAACTATTGAAAAATAAGGATAGAAAGATAAAAATGCATATAAAATGGAAAAAAACTCTGGCTGCTTTTCTCGCTGGGGCAAGTCTCCTTACCCTCACCGGCTGTCACGGCTCCAAGGCGCTGCCGGAGTTTACCACGCCTGAGGAATTTGATACCGCAAAGAAATATGAGATCACTTTCTGGGCAAAGAACGACACAAACAAAAACCAGACTGACGTCTACAAAAAAGCCATTGCGGACTTTGAGTCGCTTTACCCCAACATCAAAGTCAACATGAAGCTCTACACTGACTACGGCAGAATCTTTAACGACGTGATCACCAATATCGCCACAGGCACTACGCCGAATGTCTGCATCACTTACCCGGATCACATCGCCACCTACATGACCGGGAAAAATACGGTGGTTCCTCTGGACGGTCTCTTTGCCGACGAAAAATACGGTCTGGGCGGGAACGCGCTCCTCTATGACGGTCCCACACAGGATGAGATGGTGCCCCAGTTTCTCTCGGAGTGCATGCTGGACGGACAGCACTACGCCATCCCCTACATGCGCTCCACCGAATGCTGCTATATCAACAAGGATTATGTGGAAAAGCTGGGCTATACCCTCCCCGACGTGCTGACATGGGACTTTATCTGGGAGGTGTCTGAGGCTGCCACCGCGAAAAATGCGGACGGCACCTTCACCTTAAACGGGCAGAACGTGATGATTCCGTTTATCTACAAATCCACAGACAACATGATGATCCAGACCTTAAGACAGCAGGGGGCGGACTATTCCACGCCGGAGGGCGATATCGGGCTGTTTAACGATACCACGGAGGCTTTCCTGTACGAGATTGCGGATCATGTGGAGAGCGGCGCCTTCTCCACCTTTAAGATTTCCAGCTATCCCGCCAATTTCCTCAATGCGGGACAGTGTGTGTTCGCCATCGATTCCACAGCGGGCGCAACATGGATGGGCGCCGACGCGCCTCTCTCCGATATCAGCGAGGACGCTTTTGTGGACTTCGAGACGGCGGTGCGGATGGTGCCGCAGTTTGACCCGGAACACCCGCAGATGATTTCACAGGGTCCCTCCATCTGCGTGTTCAACAAAGCCGACCCGCAGGAGGTGTTGGCGTCATGGCTCTTTGCACAGTATCTTCTGACAGACGAGGTACAGATTGGCTACGCCCAGACGGAAGGGTATCTGCCCGTCACCTTAAAGGCGCAGGAATCCCCCGCCTATCAGAATTATCTGGCGAGGAGCGGTGAGGACAACACGACCCACTACAGCGTAAAGCTGGACGCCTCCAAACTCCTCCTGTCCCATACCGGGGACACCTTTGTGACGCCCGTATTTAACGGTTCCGCCTCTCTTCGGAACGCGGCGGGGCAGCTCATTGAAAATGTCGCTGCTTCCGTCAGGCGACGTGAACCGGTGGACGACGCTTACATGGAACAGCTTATCAAGGACGTCACCGCCCTCTACCGGCTGGATCAGAAAGATATCGCCACGAACGGCAAGGCGCTCGGTCCCCTGTCGAAAACCGCCGTGCTGCTCCTCGCTGCGCTCGCTATTTCGTGGTGTCTGATTTTGGTTTATTTGTTGTACGATTTTGTCAAAAAAAGAAAAAAGCATTGATTTATCCACTGAGTATGGTATAATCTCGCTGTAATAGCAAATCAAAAATGCTACAATTGAGGAGGAAAATTATGAAAAAGACAATCGCTTTAACTTTGACGCTTGCCCTTGTTTTGTCCCTAACCGCCTGCGGTAAAGGCGGAGACGGCGGCGAGGACAAGAAATCCGAGGGCGTTATGACCCACGACGAGTACATGGCTGCCGCGCTTGACAGCGAAGTCGTAATCGAGACATACGTACAGGCAAAACAGTCATGGTGGGAAGACAAAGCCACCCTCTACACACAGGACAAGGACGGCGCATATTTCGTATACAACGCAGTCTGCTCCGAAGCGGATTACGAAAAGCTCACCCCCGGCACGAAAATCAAAGTGACCGGCTACAAGACCGAGTGGTCCGGCGAAGTGGAAGTTGCTGAGGGCGCAACGATCGAGATTCAGGACGGAAATTACGTTGCTCCTATAACGGATGTGACAGACCTTCTCGGCAAGGACGATCTGATTAACCACCAGAATGAGTTCGTGTCCTTCAAAGGCATGACCGTGGAAGCTGCCGACGACAGCGGCGCCGCTTTCCTCTATAACTGGGACGGCTCCGGCGAGGACGGAAGCGACCTCTATTTCAACGTTTCCAAGGACGGACAGACCTACACCTTCACGGTGGAATCCTACCTTTGCGACAGCAGCACCGAGGTTTATCAGGCTGTCAAGAACCTGAACGTGGGCGACACAGTTGACATGGAGGGCTACCTTTACTGGTACGAGGGCGCTAACCCGCATATCACTTCTGTTTCTGTCAAATAACCGTAGTAAATTCCTGCGGAATTAACTACGCGAGGATCGCTCCGCGACCTTGGTCACATAAAAAAGACAGTATGATTGGAATATGACCTTTCGTACTGTCTTTTTATAAGCGCAACTTCTATGTTATGTAAACCGCATAATCTATGTCAGACTTGACAGTTCGTCTACGATTTCTGCTTACCTATCACCTGATACAGCCTCTCCAGTTTCTCTTCACTCAACGCCCGCGGTCCGCCAAGCTGCGTCGTCCGGTACAGAAGCTCCGCATAAAATTCCACCGACTCCAGTTTCATATATGCCGCCTGCAAATCCTTCGCCCAAGTGAGCGCGCCGTGGCTCTCTAAGAGGATCGCCTGATAATCCTTAAGATACGGCTCTATGGCGTCCGGAATCTCCGCCGTGGAGGGTGTACCGTAAGGGGCGAGGGGCACTTTTCCGAAATTGACGATCACCTCCGGCATGATGGGTACGTCAAGCGCCCTGCCCATCACCGCAAAGCTGGTGGCAAAAATCGGGTGCGCGTGTACCACCGCCATGATATCCGGGCGTTTCTCATATACCCGCAGATGCATCTTCACCTCGGAGGACGGTCCGAACCCTTCCGCCATCTTTAATACCTTACCCGAAAGATCCAGTTTACAGAGCTGCTCCGGCTTCATAAAACCTTTGGAGACGCCTGTGGGCGTGCAGATCAATTCATTCTCCGATAGGCGCACCGAAATATTGCCGTCGTTTGCCGCCACCATGCGCCGTGCGTACATCCTCCGCCCAATCTCACATATTTCCTCTCGAACCGATTTTTCGTCCCGCATAATTTTCCTCCTTTTAAAACAACCACCTGTATGCCAGATACGACCGACTGTCGAAAATCTATTGTAGCATATATTTCTTTTGCCTATAATGATATCACAGCAGAGGACAAATGGAAAACAGATCTGAAATCCACTCTGACGCAGAACGGAGGTGAAACCAAAAATGCAGGTTGAAATAAAAATAGACAGCTCTTGTACCGAGCCGAAAATCATCATACACACCGCTTCCATAACGGAAGAAGTGAATGCCCTCATGCAAAGGCTATCCGAAAATGTGCCGCCTATTCTCACCGGCAGTAAAGACGGTAAGATGGAAGTCATAGAGCCGGATGAACTGTTCCGCATTTATGCCGCGGGCGGTAAAGTCTTTGCGGTGACGAACAAGGGCGAATACCTTTTGCGGCTCAGGCTCTACGAAGTGGAGGAGCGATTAAATCCCTCCCGATTTGTCCGCATCTCCAACTCGGAAATCATTCACATAAAAAAAGTGAAAAACTTCGACTTGAGTTTCAGCGGCACGATCTATGTGGAACTGACGAACGGTACGACTACTTATGTTTCCAGACGTTATGTCTCAAAAATCAAAAAAATATTAGGAATGTGAGGTATAAGACATGTTAAAGAAATTTATTTCACGCGGACTATTGGGTTTTCCCCTGGGACTCGCCATCGGCTACACCTTCACAATCATCACTTCCCTGATCTGGGCGGACGGTTACTACTCTCCCTGTATGCCGGAACTGGTGGAAATGGTGGGAAGTGAAATAGGCGCCGTTATCGTGCAGGCGCTCCTGTGCGGTCTGCTGGGAGGCGGTTGCGCCGGATGCTCCGTGGTCTGGGACGTGGAGACTTGGGGACTGGCAAAACAGACCGGTATTTACTTTTTGCTCATCACCGTTTTAATGATGCCAATCGCCTATATTACTTACTGGACGGAACACAGTCTGACGGGCATTGTAAAGTATTTTGGCGTGTTCGCATGTAATTATGCCATCATATGGCTGATACAGTATGCCTTCATCAGACACAACATCAAAAAAATGAACGCGACCCTGCACCAGCAGCATGACAACGAAAGCGAATAAAAGAATCAGGCATTGCCGTTGGAAAGGCTTTTGACTAGCCCCGGATGGCAATGCCTGATTTACTCTGCGCTGCTTTTTCCCGACAAATACTCTTAAACTGCCGCTGTTACTTCGCCCAGCCACTTAAGCTCCTCCCCCGTAAAATGGGGCGCAAGCATCTCATACACCTTTTCGTGATAGTCGTTTAACATTTTTATCTCCGACGGACGAAGCAGACTTACATCGATCGCGTCCTTGTCAAAGGGCACCATCGTGAGCGGCTCCAAATACATAAACTGCCCGTAATTGGTCTTCTCTCCCTTTCTGACAAGCACCAGATTCTCATGCCTGACACCGAACTGCCCTGCCAGATATAATCCCGGCTCATTGGAGATGACCATTCCCTCTTCCAGAGGCACACATGCCACATTGTCATTCATACGCCAACGGAAATTCTGAGGTCCCTCATGCACGCTCAAAAGATACCCCACGCCATGACCCGTGCCGTGATTGTAGTCAAGCCCCTCCTCCCAGAGCGGCTGTCTCGCCAGCACGTCCAGATTCTGCCCGCAGGCGCCCTCTATAAATTTTGCCGCGCCCAGACGCAGATGCCCTTTCAATACAAGTGTGTAAACTCTCTTCTCCCGCGCTGTCAATTCGCCCAGCGCGATCGTGCGGGTAATGTCCGTCGTCCCCTCGCTGTAATGTCCGCCCGTATCCGCCAGACAAAGTCCCTTCGGCTGCAAAACTGCATCCGTCTCCAAGGTTGCGCTGTAATGCACAATCGCGCCATGAGGTCCGTAAGCCACGATCGGATCAAAGCTTGGGCCGAGATAACCTTCCGCCTCACAGCGAAACGCCTCCAGCTTCTCTGCCGCGCCAATCTCCGTGATTTCTTCCCTGCCCACATGGGTTTTCAGCCAGTGCACAAACTTCGTCACTGCCACCCCGTCCTTCACATGAGCGGAACGGATATGGTCGATTTCACGGGACGTCTTAACCGCCTTTAAGAGCGCGATGGGACTCGGTTTGTTGATCCTCTCCACCCCTTTTGACACGACGCGCAAAAGCCGGTAGCTGACTCTGTTTTCATCCGCCATAAGCCGCTGCCCCGCCGGAAGGGACGCCACAAGCTCCTCTATGCTCTCATAGGGAAGAAGGGTGATTCCCGCCTTCTTTAGTTCCCCTTTGATCTCCTCGGAAAATGCCTGCGCCTGCGCGCACACGATCGCCCGTCTTTTTGTAATAAACATATACGCCAGAAAGACCGGGGTGTGCTTCACATCATCCCCACGCAGGTTGAGGAGCCATGCCGTCTCGTCGAGCGCCGTCACCAGAAGAGCGTCCGCTCTCTCCTCCTCCATTTTTTCCCGCACTTTGGAAAGCTTTTCCTCTCTGGGAAGCCCTGCGTAGGAAACTGCCAGCTCCCAGACCGGCTCCGCCGACATGGGCGGACGGTCCTCCCAGATCTTATCAACCAGATCGCGCTTCCCGTAAAAAGTGACCTGCTTCTCCGCTGTCTTCTCCTTCAGCTCCTTCACAAAAGCGCCCGTCACGGTCCGTCCGTCGAAACCGACCACATCCCCCTGCTTCAGTTCCTTCCCGAGAAACGCCGCCAGCGTCGGAACGTCCGGCTCCCCGCTTTTCATCAGTTCAATGCCGCTGTCCGACAGCTGCGCCTCCGCCTGCAGAAAGTATCTGCCGTCCGTCCACAGAAAAGCCCTGTCCTGCATGACAAGGAACGTGCCTGCGGAGCCCGTAAACCCGGATAAATATTCCCTCGTCTTAAAATAGTCCCCCACATACTCGGAACCGTGGAAATCCTCTGTCGGAACGATATAAGCCGCTATCTTCCGACGACGCATCTGCTCTCTGAGCGCCTGCAGTTTTTCTACTGTATTCATACCCACCTCGTTTCCGCGCATTGCCATGCGCATATTTTACCCCTTATATAATTCTTTCTCACTTTCCCTTCCGGCGCGGATCAACGGATTTCTCCAAAACGCCCACAGAAGTTCGATATCCATAAAAAGCCAGATCACCGGCTCGCAAAAAATCACCGCCATATACTGAAACCGAGGTATGAGAAACGCCACAAACAGATATTTCCCGATCAGTTCTATCACGCTGGAAATGACGGGCAGTATCTTATTGCCGATGCTCTGCAGCGCAAACCTGCTGGGATTTAGCAAAGCCAGAATCATCAGACAGGGCGCCACCACCTGCAAGTACAACGCGCCGTTTTCAATCACCACCGATTCCGTAGAGCCTGACAACAGCCGCACCATCCACGGCGCGAGAGGCACCGTAAAAAGCGTAATGCCCGCCGTCAGCACCGCGCCGCACAAATAGGAAATCTTTACCGCCCTGCGCCGCGCCGTAATTCTGCGCTACAAAGGTACTCACCGTCTGGCTGACCGCCATATAGGGCATCATCAAAAACATAAACAGCTTTCTCGCCGCCACATGCCCCGCGATCACCAGATAGCCCAGACTGTTGATGCCGGACTGTAAGATCGCCGTGCCCGCATAGACGATGGCGCTCATAAATGCCATGGCAAAGCCCTGCGCCAGCATCTCCTTGTACAGCCGCCTATCCCGGACGAAATGCGCCTTTCCCGGAATGAGTATATCCGCCTTTTTCCAAATATAGAACAGGCAGGCAAACACCGACACACCCTGCGCAAGCACCGTCGCCACCGCCGCGCCCCGCACACCCATGTGAAGCTGCGTGATAAACAGCAGATCCAGCACAATGTTTAACAGGGACGATAATACAAGAAAGACAAGCGGCATCACACTGTTGCCGATGGCGCGCAAAAGCCCCGCGCACAAGTTATAGGCAAACATGACACCGATAAAAAGTGTGATCGTGGAAATATAGGCGTAAGACTGTTCAATGATCTCCTCCGGCGTATGCAGCGCTTCCAGAAAAGGATATAAGATAAAACGCGCCGCCACGGTCATCACCACAGTGATGCCCACACCGATCACAAGGGACGCCGCCACGGAACGTTTCAGCTGGTCCCCGTCGCCGCTGCCGAAACTTCTTGCCGTCACGATGGCAAGACCGTTGCCGATTCCAAGCGCAAATCCCACAAGCAGATCGTAGACCGCCGCAGCCGCGCCCATCGCCGCCAGCGCCTCGTCACCCAGCGTGTGCCCGATAATCACGGTGTCCATCGTATTATAAAGCTGCTGAAACACCCCGGAAAAGAAAAGGGGCACCGCGAAGAGAAGCATCGACTTCAAAATCGGTCCCTGCAGCAGATCCACTTCCCGTTTTTTCTGTGTCATATCATTATCCCCATTCCTCTGCGCGGAGAATGCCATATTTTTAAAAGTACTTTTCGCGTTTCTCACGCTTTCGGCACAACGGCGTAAAACTCAATCACTTCGTCGCTCTCATTGCGCAGGCTGTGGCTGTGTCCCTTCGGGCAGTAATGGCAGCTCCCTGCAGGCAGCGTCTCCGTGCCGCCGTCATAGAGCACAACGCCCGTCCCCTTCAACATAAAGATCATCTCGCAGTCCGCCTCATGGGTATGTACGCCGATCGCCGCGCCCGGCTCTAAAGATGCCCGCATAATCTTGCACGTCTCGTCCGTGTATATATGCGTCCGAAACTCCTTCTCCCCGCCCTTGAAATTCGGGATTATTTGTTCCTCGATTGCGTCAAAATTTAATATCATACTCTATCATGTCCTCCTCTTCCATCTTGCCTGACTTATACTGCAATAATACATTCCTCCCTATACCACGGAAGTAAGGAATCGTGTGTGATAAACATCATATTTTCCACTTTAGCCTATGATATCAGAATACGGTCAAATGGGTCTTTGTTCATCGGCGATTTCGTCATTATGTTTATCAATGTCCTCCGGCACAACAAATTCTCCTTCTGCTATGCCTATTCTCTTGTCCGTTTCCCGCTCTCCCATACTAATTCTAAACGGCATCGCGTTCTCCCGAACACTCTGTCTCGCAAATATTCTCACAGCTTCGGCAAATGAAGTCCCCAGCTTTTTATATAATTCTTCTGCCTGTTCCTTTAAATCCGCATCCATCCGTACTTGCAAAGTCGCTTCCTTCATTACAGTCACCTCCTTGTAGTACAATCGTACTACAATTTTGATATCAATGCAAGAAAAAAATCCTGTTTGACAACAAGCTTATGTCGTGCTAGAATGACTTTATCTTTTAAGAGAGAGGTGAAAGGATGAAGAAATAATCTACTTTTGATTGCATGAAGGTTATCACTGTACGGACATTTTGTTCCGTACCGTTTTTCGTGCCGCCAGAAGTGGATTATGTTCTCACCGCCTCTCTTTTTGTGTGCGCTGTTTTTTGATGCATTTCGTTGCGCCACATTTCCCATAGGGACGGCAGTACATGTGAGAGAACTTTCCGGTGGCGGAGGGTTCTTTTTTGTTGCCGGTTTATGGAAAATGCCATAGCGTAAACCATTTCAGGAGAATGCGGAGCATTCTCTGAATCGTCGCTGTATGGCGACGATTTTGTGAAGGGAGAGATGTGTATGTCACAAGTAAATGTAACAAATCTGACGTTTGCCTACGAGGGGAGCTTCGACAATATCTTTGAGGACGTCTCCTTCTCCATCGACACCGACTGGAAGCTGGGCTTTATCGGCAGGAACGGCAAGGGAAAAACGACTTTCCTGCGACTGCTGACGGGAGGCTATGCTTATCAGGGCGCCATCAGCGCGTCCGCAGCTTTTGATTACTTCCCCTATGCCGTCAACGAGGCGCAGAGAAAGTTTCCCGCCTCCGCCTTTCTAGAGGAGCTGAAAGCAGGGTGTGAAGAGTGGCGGGTAATATGCGAGTTGGCGCAATTAGGCGAGGACGCGGAGATTCTTTACCGCCCCTTTGAGACGTTAAGCTTCGGGGAACAGACTAAGATTCTGCTCGCCGTCCTGTTCTCCGGCGAGAATGATTTCCTGCTCATCGACGAGCCGACAAACCATCTGGATCAGGACGCCAGAGAAACCGTGAAAAACTATTTATCTTCCAAAAAAGGCTTTATTCTCGTATCCCACGACAGGGATCTGCTGGACGCCTGCATCGATCATGTCCTTGTGTTAAACAGGCAGACCATCGAGGTGCTAAGCGGCAATTTTTCCACATGGTGGGAGAACAAACAGCGGAAGGATCAGTTCGCCCTCGCGGAGAATGAGAAGCATTTGAAGGAGATCGGAAAACTGAGGAATGCCGCCAGACGCACCGCGGCATGGGCGGACAAAAACGAAGCCACCAAGATCGGTTTTGACCCTGTGAAAGAACACGACCGCGGAAAGGGGATGAGACCTTATATCGGCGCAAAAACCAAAAAGATGCAGAGCCGGGTCACGCAGATGAAGCAGCGGATCGAACACGAGATTGAGGAGAAGGAAGGGCTCTTGCAGGATCTGGAAAAGACGGTGGATTTAAGGCTTTCGCCCCTCTCCCACCACAAAGAACGGCTTGTGACTGTCCGGGACTATCGTCTGCAATATGTGAACGCACAGCATCCCGTTTTTACCGATGTGACATTTGAGATCCACAGAGGGGACAGAGTTGCACTGCACGGGGAAAACGGCTGCGGAAAGTCATCCCTGATTAAGATGATCCTGCAAAAAGCCGCCTCAAAAACGACCGACGCAGCATGTCCTGCTTCCCCCATGCCCGTCTTGGAAAAGGGCGTCTGTGAAACTGCTTCGGGGCTGACGATCTCCTACGTGAATCAGGACACCTCGTTCCTAACCGGCAGCCTTCCGGCATTTTGCAACAAGCGGAATCTGGATCAGAGCCTGTTCTGCTCCATCCTGCGGCAGCTTGACTTTGAGCGGGTGCAGTTTGTGAAAAACATGGAAGATTACTCGGAAGGGCAGAAGAAAAAGGTACTTTTAGCGGCGAGCCTGCTAACCCCCGCCCACCTCTATATCTGGGATGAACCGCTTAACTATATCGACATTTTCTCCCGGATGCAGATTGAAAAACTGCTCCTTAAATATGAACCGACGCTCCTCTTCGTGGAGCATGACGTGCGGTTTCGGGAGACTGTGGCGACGAAGGTTGTGACATTACAAGCGTAATCCCAATCTCATACAGCTGCTTTTATTTTTCCCGAACCGTTGATGTCCCTTTTGATTGATCTCCATTCAGCCAGTGCCACTGCTCGGATAATTCTATTTTCCCATTATCCAACAAGCGTGGCACACTATGGCATTTTCCAATCTTGATATCATCGCCCCGGTTTATGTGCTGGTAGTAAAAGTCTAATTCTCCACGCAATCCCACGAATCCAACCATTGTACCCTTTTTGATTTCTCCGCCCTCATATTCCGCCCATAAAATATTTCCGTTTTGGTGATAGGCAAACAATGTCTGATGATCGACTTCCCCGTTTTCTGTATTTGTGACAGGGACAAAAAATTTCCCCTCATAACATATACCTGTGCTGCTGACTGACAATGGCTTTTCCATGATTCCATACACTAAGACAGAACCGTTGCCGACAGTTATTTCATGATACGAAACCGTCTTGTATCCTTTATGTTCATAAAAGCAGGCAGCACAAAGGGAAGAATCCAGTATCACCGAGTTATACTCCGCAGATATTTCTTCTTCAAGGCATTGCATCATATAACTTCCGTATCCGTTCTTCTGAAAATCAGGAAGCACAAATAATCTAGCAATGTGATTTTCCGAAAAAGTTCCCGTGCCTACCAAACGGTTATCTGAAAATAAAACTCTTACACAGCCGTTTTCAATATCAGCGGCAATCTTGTCTTTTGCGTGAAGATTACTGAAGAAATCTACTATTTCACGCGGGTAATATTTCGGATATATGGTTTGAATCGTATCCTGAACCAGTTGATAGACTTGTTCCAAATTCTCTTCCCTTGCTCTCAAATATTCCATAAAGCACGCCTCCATCTTGTTTTCATTATGCGCTTGCAAACAAATACAGACAATAGTAATTTTCAGTCATAGCGGAATCTGCAGGATTTGTCAGTCACTTCTCCGTACCCCGATGAGATAGATCAGCTTCGGCTCCCGTCTGGACAGATGCGCCACGGCATCCTGCAACGTATCATAGGGACGGCTTTTACAAAACCGTCCCTTTTCATCCCTGTAGTATGCGTTATGGAGCACAAATTTTCCTTCCCGGCTTTTGGTGATGCAGACGGTGTGGATCTGTGCCGTAATGTCGTTTTTATCGTTGTAGGCTGTGACAATCATCACATCATGGTTCCGGGCAATCTCCGCTGCCGCCCTCTCATCTTTGCTGTCCGTCGTCTCCACCGCAAAACCGTTCTTCCTAAAATGCGCCGCAATCATTGTAGGTGCTGTGCCAAATGCACCCCAGAGCGCCGCGCCCCGCGCCTCGTAAGCGTCAATCAACTCCGCCATAAACTTTTTCGATGCCTGCTCTCCCAAAGCCTTTCTGGCATTGTACGTGGCGATAATCTCACAGCCGGCATATGCCATACTCTGACGCCGTCCCACACCGAACCGTATGTTCTCCCACTCGCTCTGGTTTTCAATGAACGCATCCTTCTCATGCCAGAACTCCCAGCCTGCCTGTTCCAACCGGATGCGGTTTTCCCGCAGATGGTTTCTTCTTATAAACCGCGGCACACCGAAAAGTGCGAGGATACGATAAACCTTCACCAAAACACGGTTGCTTATATATTTCGGAATAAACGCGGCTATCATAATCTCACATCAAACGGCATATACCCCTCGGGAATGCCCGCCGCGCTTTCTGCCTCCTTTTCCGCCGCCTTCGCCGCGGCAGCAGCCTGCGCGACCTCCTCTGCGGACAGCTCCGCATTCTCAGGCAGCGTTTCCGTCAGTTCCTCGGTTGTCTCTTCCACCAGTTCCTCGGTCAGCTCCTCGACCACTTCCTCGAGTTCTTCCATAGCCTCCTCGAGTTCGCCGCCGTCCTCGATGCCAAGCGCCTCCTCGACCATCTCTTCCAACCGCTCTTCCGGGGTCTTCGGCTCCATGTCCTCGACGGCCTCCGCAATCTTCTCCCCCTTCTCCGTGGACTCATCCAGAATGTGGAACATCTGCTCCTGATTGTACGCCGCCTTCACGGATGCAATCTGATCCTCATAGGACTGGAACATTTTCAGCTTTTCAGCAATCTCCTCCACACTCTCGCAGGTGACATTCTTAAGGTTCTCTTTCTGCTTCTCAAAAAAATCCACCTGCTTCTGTGTCTCTTCCTGCCGTTCCAGCCTGTCCTGCGTGCTCTTTAACATGCCCGCCGTGTTCATTCTGCGCAAAATACTGCTGGTCTGATCCCATGAAATATTCATAAACGATAACCGCCTTTCTATTTTACTGTACCGACATTTTCCGTTTTCACTCATTTTTTATTTCGGCATAAGGCTTATATTTGTAAAGTCAGTTTGTCATTAACAATCCTTTTTTTGTCATGGATGGAAAAATTTATAGCTGTGTGCTAAGATTTCGAGTATAGAAACTTTATCCTGCAAAAAAATACCAACTGATAACAGTATTTTCCCGACTCAACCAACGGTTCGTGTTAAAAAGAAAAGGACTGTTAAAATCATAAAATTTATATGTCACAAAAATTTCACCGCGTTGTCTAATTATTTAGGAGGTAAAATTCATGGACAAAAATACAGAAGAAATCTTTGCTCTGGTTGAAAAAGCGACTGCCGGAGACCGGGACGCGCTGGAATCGCTGATCGGAAACATACAGGATCTTGTCTTTAACCTGTCTTTACGTATGCTTGGCACTTTTGTCGACGCGGAGGACGCGACGCAGGACATCCTGCTAAAAGTCATCACGCACCTATCCTCTTTCAAAAAAGAGAGCGCCTTCTCGACATGGGTGTTCCGCATTGCGGTAAATCATCTGAAAAACTACAAAAAGCATATGTTTGCAAAACATCCTCTCAGTTTCGAGTTTTACGGGGAGGATATCAAAAACGGCAAAATCCGCGACGTGCCGGATCTGACGCAGAATGTGGAAAAGACAGTGCTTGCGGAAGAGCTGAAACTGTCCTGCACCAATGTGATGCTGCAATGCCTTGACACGGACAGCCGTCTGGTTTTTGTGCTCGGAACAATGTTTCAGACAGACAGCCGCATTGCCGGGGAAATTTTAGGGATTTCGCCGGAAGCGTACCGGCAGCGTCTCTCGCGTGTCCGCAAAAAGATGGCGGACTTCTTAAGTGAATACTGCGGCGAGTACGGGAATGGGACATGCAGATGCGCAAACAGGATCAATTATGCGATTCAAAACCACAGGATCAACCCGTCGCATCAGGACTACACTGCCGCAGATGAAATTTCAAGGCAGACCATGCTTGACGTAAAAGAGGCAATGGAAGAGATCGATGATCTGGCTCAGAATTTTTCGTTTGCCAGACTCTATGCGACCCCGGAGCAGACCAGACAGTTTATGACCGACTTCCTGAACTCAACTTCTCTATCGGTCGTGAGAAACGCGTAACATAAATTAACGCACACATAAATAGGAGGAAATGATGAACACGGAATTGATCTTCAAATACTTATCGGAATTAAAGGAAAATAACAACAGGGAATGGTATCATCAACATAAAGCGGAATATAAGGAGGCAAACGCGCAGTTTGAAGCGCTGGTGCAGGAGCTGATTCTGGCGCTTGGTCAGACAGATGGCAGTATCATTCAGAATGTGCCGAAAGACCTTACCTTTAAGCTGGTCCGCGACACCCGTTTCAGCCACGACAAATCACCCTACAATCCCGCTTTCCGCGCCCATATCGGTGCCATGGGAAAGCTTCCCGTCCCGGTTGGCTATTATCTGATGATAAAGCCCGGCAATGAATCCTTTTTAGGCGGCGGGCTTTTTGCCGATATGTTCAAGGATGCCACCGCCATGATAAGAGATTATATCGTAAAACATCCCGACGAGTGGGAGCGCATCATTCATGCGGACACCTTTACCAAATATTTTACGGTACAGGGAACGGCTCTGAAAAATGCACCTGCGGGCTATGACAAAGAACACCCGCATGCCGAATACCTGAAATTTAAGAGCTGGTATCTCGAATATCCGGTAAAAGATCAGGAACTGTTGAACATCGGGGCATTCCTGCCAAAAATGGTAGAAATTTTTGAAGCGATGAAACCTTTCAATGATTATTTGAACCGCGCGCTCGCAGACTTCAAGATGCCGACAAGATAATACACCCCTCGACAAAAACCTCGGACTATACTATAATTAGAATAATTCTAATTTTAAGATATAATTCAGTCCGATGTGCAAAAGAATGAGGAGGTATTTACTATGGTCTACAAATGCAGCATCTGCGGTTACGAGTATGATGAGGAAAAAGAAGGAAAACCCTTTTCCGAGCTGACGGAATGCCCCATCTGCAAACAGCCGCCGGAGAAATTTAACGCCTTAGAACCGGAAAAGCCCGCCTGCGCTGCGGCGGAGGTAATGTCCTCTCCCGCAAACGCCGGGAATCTGGACTTAAGCTATCCGAAGGAGACAAGAAAGACGGACAGCAATTACCGTTACATGAAAGAGATTCACGAGATGGCTGTCACCGGGAAATCGGCGATCGAGGCTATGGGCACGCAGATGAAAATGCCAAACTGGGACGACGTGCTCATACTCGGCGCGCAGCTGAATCCAATGCCTCTGGATGAACACGCCGAGGTATCGCTGCAGACCGTGATCGGCAAGCATGCAAAGAAACCGGTGACGCTCGCCATGCCGGTTTACATTTCCCACATGTCCTTCGGCGCCCTCTCCCGAGAGACAAAAATCGCGATGGCAAAGGGCAGCGCCGCCGTGGAAACCGCCATGTGCAGCGGGGAAGGCGGCATTCTCCCGGAGGAGAAGGCAGCGGCATGCAAGTACATATTTGAGTATGTCCCGAATCAGTACAGCGTTACCGACGAAAATCTGAAAACCTCCGACGCCATTGAAATCAAGATCGGGCAGGGAACAAAGCCGGGTATGGGCGGTCATCTGCCGGGCGGCAAGGTGACGCCGGAAATTGCGAAAATCCGCAACAAGCCGTTAGGGGAAGACGTGATCAGTCCCTCCAAATTCCCCGGCATAGACAGCGCGGACGATTTAAAGAAACTGGTGAGTGAGCTACGGGAAAGAAGCGAAGGCAGACCTATCGGCATCAAGATCGCCGCCGGGCGCATTGAGAAAGATCTGGCGTTCTGCGTCTACGCCGAGCCCGACTTCATCACCATAGACGGACGCGGCGGCGCAACAGGTGCGTCACCCGCCATCATTCGGGATTCCACCAGCGTGCCGACGATCTATGCCCTTTACCGCGCAAGAAAATATCTGGACTCCGTCGGGTCGGACATTGATCTGGTTATCACAGGGGGACTTCGGGTATCCTCCGATTTCGCAAAGGCGATCGCCATGGGCGCGGACGCCGTCGCCGTCGCATCCGCGGCTATGGTAGCTGCGGCGTGCCAGCAATACCGCATCTGCGGCAGCGGCATGTGTCCGGTAGGCGTGGCGACGCAGGATGAAAAATTGCGGGAAAGGCTTCACATTGACGCAGCCGCAAAGCGGGTGGAAAATTACCTCAGATGTTCCGCCGAGGAGTTAAAGACCTTCGCGCGTATCACCGGCAATAAAAATATCCACGGATTATCCGTGGACGACCTGTGTACCATCAGCAGGGAGATATCGGAACACACCAATATCCCCCACGCATAAATTTCTGTTCTAAATCGTTACTAACTCATACTGGTCAGTCCCCAGCCCGATCTTCACCGCATGGGCGATGCAGGACTTCCATTCTGTGTCGGGGTGCGTCATAAAGAAATGGTCGTGCCCCGATTCGTTTCCAAGCTTATGAAGGTTTTCACCGAGCACACTCTCCTCCACCGGCGCCATCTTGTTGCACAGGTCGGCGCACGCCTGATCCAGCGCAACCGGATCGAAGGACGCCAGCATTCCCACATTGGGGATAATCGGAATGTCATTTTCCGAGTGACAGTCGCAGTTGGGCGACACATCGCAGATCAGGGACACATGGAAACACGGTTTATCCTTGCAGACCGCCCACGCGTACTCCGCCATCTTGTAATTCAACATAGCGATAGAATCTTCAAAGCTTGCCGCAATGGCATCTTTCGGGCAGACTGCCAGACAACGCCCGCAGCCCACGCATTTGTCATGGTCGATATGCGCCTTGCCGTTCTCAATAATGGGCGCGCCGTGGGCACAGATCCGGTCGCACGCGCCGCAGCCCACACATACCGACTGGTCCACCTCCGGCTTTCCGTCACAGTGCTGCTCCATCTTACCCGCTCTGGACCCGCAGCCCATACCGATATTTTTGAGCGCTCCGCCAAAGCCCGCCATCTCATGCCCCTTAAAATGAGTCAGGGAAATGAACACATCCGCATCCATAATGGCGTGCCCGATCTTCGCCTCCTTCACGTACTCGCCGTCAATGGGCACCAGCGTCTCGTCCGTCCCTTTCAGACCGTCGCCGATAATGACATGGCATCCCGTCTGGTAGGGCGAAAATCCGTTTACATAGGCAGTTTCCAGATGATCCAGCGCGTTTTTTCTACTCCCCACATAGAGCGTATTGCAGTCTGTCAGATAGGGCTTGCCGCCCAGCTCCTTCACATAATCCGCCACCACTCTCGCATAGTTCGGGCGCAAAAACGCCAAATTCCCGTACTCGCCGAAATGAATCTTGATCGCCGTGTACTTGTCCTGAAAATCAATGTCCTCGAAACCCGCCGTCTTCATCAGCCGGTGCAGCTTCTGTAATAAGTTCTCGTGTTCCGTCGCCTTAAAGGATGTAAAATATACCTTTGCCTGTTCCATGTGTGTAACGCCTCCTTTTGGGTGGTTTAATCAAACTTTTTAAAACGTTCTATCATAATCGCGTACTGCTCTTTGATTTTTAAATACAGTCCGATGGTATTTTCCTTTTCTTTTTCAAACTCCGCGATAATGCTGTCGTAATTTTTTTCAAGGGTTGTCACCACGTTGCGGTTGATCTTTCCTTTGTCCGCATCGGAGTTCATAATATCAAGAATTTTCTCCTTGCTGAAAGCCTCCTTGTAACTGCGTTTGCCGTAAAGCGCGCTTAAGATATCCGCCACCGCGATAATCTGCTGGGGCAGGGACATATCCGCCGCCGAAAGTCCTTTGTGATACCCCGTCCCATCCAGCTTTTCGTGGTGTCTTACCGCGATCTGCAAAACGTCGTCGTCCACAACGCCCTCCAGAATCATCTCCGTAATCCGCACATGCGCCTTCATCACCTTCATCTCATCGTCGCTCAGGCGCCCTGTGGATTCCAGAATATTTAATGGGATCGCTATCTTTCCAAGATCGTGCAAAAGCGCGCCGTAGTGGAGATCCCTTAAGTCCTTTCCCGAGACGCGGGAAAGCCTGCCGAGCTGCTCCGCGAAATTCACCGTCGCCAGCGTATGTATTACCGTGTGCTCACTTCTGAAATCAATGGTGTACACGAGCATTTCCAGAAATCCTTTTTTATACTGCTCGGAAAAAGCTCGCTTCGCCAGAAGCACATCTAACTCCTCTTTGTATTTACCGCTCACCAGATTTTCTGTGATCCCGTAACACTTTTCCGCCTTCTGGAAAAGATCCATCGCCGCGCCGGAAAATTTGATATTGCGGTACTTTGAAAAGTAATCCGGCTCCATTTTCTCATCCTTCAAGTGCAGAACCGTATCCATCTTATCCGCCAGATTTAGAAGCTCGGTCACATGCAGATAGCGGCTCTGTATCATGCCATAACGGTTATAATCCAAGTGATGGTAAAGCAGAACCTCCGCCCTGTCCCCGATGGGCGACAGGTATTTCAGAAAGAGGAAACCGTAAATCGAGTGAGGCCAGAGATTCTTCGTCTCAAAATCCGTCACCTTCTTGACATTGTCCTCCTTATAGAGACCAATGTCATGCAGAATACCGAGCATTGTGTAATCCACCATTTCCTGCTCCGTGTAGTTCTGCTCGGTGTAGGTGTTCTCATATTCCATCATCTTATACAAAATATACCCTGTGATCTCCCCGTGGTTCATAATTTTGTTGTTAATGATGCCAAGCGTTTTTCGGATGATTTGATAGACATCTTTGCTGCTGATTACACTCATCTTTTTTACCCCTTCATTTGTATAAAGGTATTCTAACATTAAATTCCATTTTTGTCCTCCTTTTTTTGTTGCCTTATCGTTTTTTACGTACCCTGCCATACAAATTTTTCCTTTGCCAAACATACGTTCTTGTGGTATGCTTGACTTGAGAAAGGAGACGCCATGAACCATACCTACCTCTGTATTGACTTAAAATCTTTCTACGCCTCGGTGGAATGCGTGGCACGGGGTTTGGATCCCATGACTGCCAATCTGGTCGTGGCTGACCCGACCCGGACGGAGAAAACCATCTGTCTTGCCATCACCCCCGCCATGAAGGCTCTTGGCATCAAAAACCGCTGCCGCATTTTTGAGATTCCGAAAACCGTAGATTACATGATAGCGCCGCCGCGTATGCAGAAGTACATGGAAGTGTCCGCAGATATTTACGCCATATACCTGAAATATATCTCCAAGGAGGACATTCACGTATACTCCATCGACGAGGTATTTATGGATGTGACGGACTATCTCGCGCTCTACCGGCTCTCCGCCAAACAGCTTGGGTTTCAGATTATGCAGGATATCTTCAAGAAGACCGGCATCCGCGCCTCCTGCGGCGTCGGCTCAAACATGTATCTGGCAAAGGTCGCCCTGGATATCACCGCCAAACACGCCGATGATTTTATCGGTGAACTGGACGAGGAAAGCTACCGACAGACCCTCTGGACACACAAGCCCCTCACGGATTTCTGGCGCGTCGGCGCGGGTATCGCAAGACGGCTTGACATTTTCGGCATCCGCACTATGGGGGACGTTGCCGCCGCGGACGAAAACCTCTTATACAAGCTGTTCGGGGTGGACGCGGAACTTTTGATCGATCATGCATGGGGCAGGGAACCGGTCACCATTGCCGATATCAAAAGCTACCGCCCCCGCACCAACTGCCTGACCAGCGGACAGGTTTTGGGCTCCGACTATCCCTTCGACAAAGGGCTTCTCATTGTGAAAGAGATGATGGATCTTCTCTGCCTTGATCTGGTGGAAAAGAATCTGGTCACCCGCTCCGTCACGCTTCATGTCGGCTATTCTAACCGTCTGGGAACTCCTTCTGCCCACGGCACGGCTGATCTGCAGACGTACACGAACTCGGATCGAATCATCCTTCCCGCGGTGACAGAGCTTTACAAAAAAATCGTCAACCCGGAATGGTCGATCCACCGCGTCAACATCACCTGCAACCATGTGATGCCGGAGGAATACCATCAGTACAACTTCTTTGTGGACGCTGAGGAACTGGAGAAAAACCGCAAGGTGCAGGAAGCCGTAATCAGCATTAAAAACAAATTCGGCAAAGACGCCATTCTGAAAGGGATGAACTTGGAAGAAGGCGCCACCACCAGAGAGCGGAACCACCAGATCGGAGGACACCGGGCGGAATAAACGCTTTTGTTGATACGCAAAAAGCATCGGAAGAATGGAGAAAAATATGACAGCGAAGCCGAAAACGAAAATGCCGATAGAGGAGAGAGCCAAACAGTTTATGCCCTTTGCGGCACTGCGCGGACTACCCGACGCACTGGCGAAGAAGGAAAAAGTTCTGGTGTCGAAAATCGAACTCTCCCCCGAAATGGAGGAGGAACTGGACCGGCAGATGCACCTGCTCGCCAAGGGACAGATGGCGACGGTCGTCTATTTCCAAAACGGGGAATACATCAAAATAACCGGTCTGGTCGCCCGTATCGACGAGACCAGCCGGTTACTGCAGATCGTAAATACCAAGATTCGGTTTGAGGATATTTTTGCCACTATTATTGAGCAGGATTATACTTAAAATATTTAAAATAATCTACCGTTTCCCGATAATCCTCTTCATCCGCAAAAATATCCGCCGTCTTCCCCACCGCCAGCGCAAAATCAACATACTCATTTCCCGGGCTTAAAACAATCTGCTCTAAAACGCATGTCGTCTCTGGAAATTCCAAGCCACCGACAGCCTCCGAAATGAGAGTTCTTCCCGCACAGATACCGCCGACAATTTTCTTTTGCTCTATACACTGATTTATGATTTCAAACAGGAGCGGCTTATTTTGGATATTATCAATCTCACCGCCGCAAATGATAAACGTATCAATACTTTCTGGCTTCATCTGTGGCAAGCTTACATCTCTCTGAATCTTAACGCCCTCATTCGTACAGATCGCTTTATGCTCCTCCTCCGCAACGATAAAAACATTGCCCTTCGTTTTCATAAAATAGGCAACCAAGTTCACTTCAAAGAATGAAGTTTCTGGATATAAGAAAATATAGGTATTCATATGTTCCTCCATATTATTCAATCAGTGCATAACTGAAAAATAACTAATCAGAATTTCTTTGATATGGTTATATCTTCTGGCGTATGAATTTTCCACGCGGATTAATTGCAGATTATGCTCTTTACAGATTGCGTTTTTCTTCTTGTCCCGGTTCATGACAACATCACTTTCAAAATGCTCCTTGCCGTCCAACTCGATCGCCAAAATCGGCATCTCTCTCTTGCCAAATTTTTCATACACCACAAAATCAAAACGCCCATTATAAAACAAATCATTATAGCTCTCGTTTCCCTCGAAGACATGCGCAATCGCTACTTCCTTATGGATCGTATAACGGCTCTGTGTCAGCCATATATTTTCCAGCGCATGGGTCAGGTTCTGCAAAAAAGCTTCTTCCGTCGCGCTGCTGAAAGGCTTTACACCCAAAGCCCTTGAGGCGGACTGCTTTGGCGTCACCTTAGATGTGCCGTTGGACCAGACATACTGCGCAAGTTCGTATAAATCGTCGTCGCCCTCCTTCTGGTGAAGCCGTTCCAAATTCTTTTTGCTGGAAAGTACGATCAATTTATCCTTTGCTCGAGATGTCGCCACGTTAATTAATTCTTTGTTATTCTTAAGCCACTCATAGGTGCCTGCCTGCGTCTGGTCCGTAATCGCCGTGGAAAACAGAATCACATCTTTTTCGTCTCCCTGAAATGCATGAACCGTTCCGCAGCTTACATTCGTTACCTTAGCTCGCTGCAGTTCCTCCTCAATCAGCTTTTTCTGATTCACAAAGGGCGTAATGATGCCAATGTTTTTATCCCGGTTTAAAGATGCGTATTTTGCAATCTCGTAAGCCTCCGCAGGCGCGGTATTTTTATAATCGGAAAACGCCTCCTGCATATCCACATAGCAAAGCGGCTGTGTCTCTTTGCTCTCCGACAGAATATTCAACCGCGAATGATAATATTTTCGGTTGTTAAATTCAATAATGCTCTTATGGCAGCGATAATGATTATGCAAAAGCGTCTCGTCGCTGACTGCATCGCATGCCAGATACGTTTTATAAATAGAGTTCTTCCGGTAATCATACTCATCCGTTACCTTATAACGCTTCTTTAATTTTTCGTTCGTAATTTCATCTAACAGAATAACGGGATTCAGCTGCTGAGGGTCGCCCACCAGCATCAAACATTCTCCACGCACGATCGGCACTAGGGAAACCGCGATATTGCACTGGCTCGCCTCATCCATAATCACCATATCAAACATCGGCGACGGTTCCCCGAGACGGTGCGCAGAAATACAGGTTGTGACAATAATCGGAAAAATTTTTTGAAGCTTGTTGATGTTCTCCTTGTCCCCCAGATATTTTGTAAAAGCCTCAAGCTGCTTTTCCCCCTCCTCCATCTCCAAAATTTCCTTAAGCTCCGCATTTCTGGGCGCACCGATTTTCTTAATATATCCGGCGGAAGTATAATAAAGGTATTCCTTCAAAGCATCAATGTCTTTGTCCAAAAGCGAAATCGCCTCTTCCTCAGACACCTCTCCCGTCGACTTCATCTTATTGCTAATCTGTCCTTGCTGCCGGACTCTCAAATCTTCCTCAAACGACATCATCTCGAAAGAGATTCCCTTTTTCTTTTCATATTCAAGCACTCTGTCAATCGTTTCCTTGCGTTCCTTTAAATCCAGCAAATCTTCGTACCGCTTCAACATTTCCGACAAACGTTTCGCGCGATTTTTACGGTCGTCTTTGTTTCGGTCAAGCGTCCGCTCAAAGACCTTGATATTCTTTACCTCCTCGTAAAGCTTGCGCATGGTGATAAGCGCTTCTTTGACCTTCTCGTTATTTCCTAGGCGTAGAATAGGAAAGGGAATCGTCCTGCCGCGATACTTGATGGCAGACAGCTTCTCATACACACCGTTAATCGGATGATTGTTATAGGACGCAAACAATACCGTGCGCTCATTAAAAAACGCCGTCACAATCGTATTCATAATCGTGTTGGTCTTTCCCGTCCCGGGCGGTCCCTGAATATATGCCACCGGGTATTTCATGGCATTATGAATCGCAAGCAGCTGGTCCATGTTAATCCGTTGATTAATCAGAGCAATCGGATAAGCCGCCGTCCTCCTCGGACGTTCCAGTAAATCTCCAAAAAATGCCCTGATTGGCACCGACACTTTCCCCTTTTGATACATCTTCATAATGGCTTGATATTCGTTATGCAAATCCAGCGCAATGTCCGATTCTAATCCAATAATATAGGGCATGTCGTCCACGTTACTGCCACCCTGTCTCATACGCTTCGTAATGCAGTCTTTGATTCGTTCCTGATTTGTCTCAAAATCGGCAAGCAGTTCATATTCATCCCCGTCCAGAAATCTGCGGATGCTCTGCTTCGTTCCGTCTATAGTAAATTCCGTGCAGATTGTAATCTCTTCGTCCGGTTTCAGCGCACGCTGCTTCACATCCAGATTCAGCTTGCGGTAAGCCAGTACATAAAGCCCCTGCGTCATATGAATACTTAAAACATTCATTGCCAGCTGTTTTATTTGCAGTCTGCCATCCGCATGTTCCTTTTTCTCCGACTGATACTGAAAATTCTTCACAATTTCCCGAAACTGTTCCGCGCTCAACTGGTACAAATCTCCCCGTATATGGTCGTGGTCGAGATACCGCACCAGACTGAAATCCGACTTATAGGGCACAGAGTCCAAGCGGTTGCACATTTCCAAATAGCCGAGTATCTTCAAATTCGCGGTATTGTCAAATATGGTATTGTACTTGTGGGGATTTAAATAAATATCCTTGACCAACGCTTCGTTGACAGGATAAAATGAACCTTCAATGATTCTGGAATTTTGTATGGAATCTATTTTAATTTTGTCGAAAGCTTCCACCGTATGCTTTACAAGGTGCAAACCTTCTACTGACAACGTACGGTTTCGGACATCTAAATTGCGAATACCGATCCAATATTTTGTAATCTGTTCTTCTCTGTTGAGGTACTCGATGCTTATCCACTTACCCTCATGGATTGCTCGAAAGATATCACGAAAAACTGCGTTCATTCGTCTCACCTTTTACATTATCCGACATGAATGTTTCTGACTACTATTTTACATCTTTTTCCAAATGATGACAATATTAAAAACACCACCCCAAGCTGCATGGAATGGTGTTTTCCTATCAAATCTATACTTTTTCACTCCAACAAATCCCCCCGGATATAACACTCTTCCACAGAAGGCTCCGGTTCCTCCGACAGCGACTCCTGATCCAGAAGATACCACAGCCTTCCGTCACTCCCTTCCCTCTTTCCGAGAACCGTGACACGCTCGCCTTCCCCGACCAGATTTACGACCGGAAACGCTTCTCCGGCGCCCGCTCTGATCCTGCACACCGGCATATTCACGGTCATCTCCCGGGGAAAGATCTCGTTCTCCTGCTCATCCGCCTCATTGTCCTCCTCTTCATCCTCATACATATCCCCAAGCAGCTCCCCCACTTCCGCCTCTGTCATGTATGTCACACCCGTGATCTGTCCGTCCGCCGAACGGATGATTTTGATATTGACTGTCCCTGCCGGATTCATGTCCAGAGTAAAGAAGGATTGGTTCGGCAAATTTCGGTCCAGAAAAATATAGACAAGCTCTCCCTTGTAATAATAGCTCTTCCCCTCTCTGCTAACGCCCACTGCCCGATACTCCTCCGCCTGCTTTTTCTCCCATTCTTTATCCAGCGCATCCTTTTCCTCATCCCGCCCCAGCTCATCATAGAGCATCGACTGGAATGTCCATTTCTGATCCGCAATCGCCTGATCAAGCCACCTCTCCAGCATCTCCTCACTCATGATTTCATCCGCCAGAACAGAGAAAAAAGCGACATCATCCTCCTCATAAAATCTTTGCGCAAAGGACTGTATCAACGGACTGCCTGCGTCAAGCCTCTGTACACCGGCAGAAAAAAACTGAAGATTCCTGTCCGCATAAATCCTGTCAAGCCATGTTTCCTGCGCTTTCTCATCCAGTTCGTCAAACGCGATATAGAACAGAGGCAGGCTGCGGTTCTTGTAATACTCTTCTATCTCTGCCGCAGATGCTTCCTTGTCATCTTCCAACGTTTTACCCGGCGCGGATAATGCCGGTGCCTTGATACCGTCCACTTCTGATACCCCGGTCTTGTCAGCGTGCACAATAGGATCCGGCTCCGCCGCTGCCGTCGGATACACCCCGATAAATACCGTTCCCAGAACAATACCCACAGTCAGCACCGTCGCTATGGTTCCTGCCCTCTTCGTTTTCTTTCCACAATTCATAATCGCACCCAGCCTTTCTCTCAACAGTTCCTTGTTGGCGCTCATGGTAACGGCGGCAATCGGCTCCCTGCAAGTCCCCGCCTGCGTCATCGCATCGAGAAGCGTTTTCCCGTAATCCCTTGCGTGATCGTACCCCATTTTTCTCACTACCGCCTCGTCGCAGGCAAACTCACATGCTTTGTCGATCTCCCGGCTCATCACATGAACAAACGGATTAAACCAGTGTATGCAGACCACAAGCTGCACCAGCCATTTATACCAGATATCCCTGCGCTTATAGTGCGTCAGTTCATGCATGATAATATACGGGAAGTCCTTTTCCGCCACCGTAAGGTCTGGCAGAATGATACAGGGATGAAAATATCCCACAAGCATCGGCGAAGAAACCTGCGGATTCACGCCAAGTTCCAACGTTCTGCCGATTCCAGCCTGCTTTTGGATTATTGCAAGGCGATCTAAAAGCGAGACGTCGCAGACCAGCTCTGTTCCGGCTGTCACATACCTGATATAACTCCGGTACATGCTTATCCTTCGGGTGAGCATCGCCAACGCCACAGCCAGCCAGATGACCCAGAAGTATTTTTCAACTAAAGCCAACGCTTTTAAAAAGGGCGAACCATTTTCCCAAGCTGTCTTCGTATCCTCATCCCGTATCGTCGTTCCCTGTGAATCGGCGGGTATGTACTCTCCTCCGCCCCCTGAAACAGGCTCGTCTTGTTCTCCTACGGTAAATTGTTGACCGTTCTGCATGGAATTTTGTGACTCCTGCTCCATCTGTACAACCGCGCGATCCGCCACCCGATGCACCTGCCCCATCAGACTTGCCTCCGGTCCGAAGGGAAGAAAAAGCCGCAGAACAACGATCAGCCAGATGTAATACTGCCACTGCCTGCCAAGTTTCCCCTTTAAAAGCCGCCCGCCAAGAAGCAGCGCCAGAATAAGCAGCGTCCCTGACAGGGACATGGATAAAACCGTCCTAAAAATCTGTGTCACCTTTTCCTCCCTCCTTCCAAAAGCGCTTTCAACTCCTCGTATTCTTCATCTGTAAGCAAGTCCCCCGCAATCAGATTCGTGACCAGCCCCTTGACACTCCCTTCGTAAACCTTATCAATAAAATGCTGGGTCTGTGCCGTCTGGTACGCCGTCTCTGTGATAAGCGGCACATATTCGTTGCGCCGCCCGACCTTTGTCGCGCGCAGATACCCTTTGCCGACAAGCCGGGATAACAGAACAATCAGCGTATTTTTCTGGCAGGGCTTCCCCTGCGCTGCCAGTTCCTCCATTAGATAGGAAAACAGAGTCGTCTCCTCCGGGTTCTCCCAGATAATTTTCATAATTTCAAGTTCTGCGTCGGATAATTTTTGCAGCATATGATATTCTCCCCAGTAGTATAACAACGTGTCATGCATTTAACATAACACGTTGTTATACTAATGTCAATATGTACTTTTAAAATCAGAATATCTCCGGAATATATACCGCGAGTTGAATGCCAAAAACTATTCAACCTAGGATATTTTTAAGAGAATGTATGCGAAACAAATACTCACTTCATTATTCTATCATGCTCATCGTCTCCGACACGCTCGTCTCAACATTCTCTGTCTCTCCTGCCAAGTGCTCCAGCGCAGACTCCGTTATTTTCCGTGAAGTGTCCGTAATCAGCCCTAAAAATGCCTGATCGTAGCGTGAAAACGTCATATTGACAATCTCTCCGTTTTCGCCTATGACATCTACCGTAATCGTCGGATCATTACATTGGTATCCCTGACAATTATACTCGACCCTGTTGACGGAACCGTCTATCAGCTTACATTCCGTCACTTTCTTTTTGGCAAGCTCCGCATACTGACCGTAATCCTTTTCCAGCGCCGCATCCATGCCGAGCGGTACGCTTACCCCCAGCTGCCTGCCATGACTAATGTTGAAAAGCTCCCCCGTAACGGCATCCACCATGTAGTCCCATCTTGTACTCTCCGGCTTCTGTTCTTTCTCAAACAGAACGTCTGCCGACCAGAAAGGACGGGGAAAAGTTTCCGTCCCCGGATAATAGCTCATGTACACATAAGCGCCGTTCAGATCCAGTCTGTAAATCTCCTTTAAATACCCTGCGCCAATTTCAGCCGCCTTCTCCATTGTTAAATCCGTATCCGCAGGCGTCCCGGTATTCAGACTGTCCATACTTAACGTATAATTTACGTTTCCTTTCTCTTCCTGTTTCTCCTCTTTTGTTTCTTCCTTCCTTTCCTTTTCCTCGTGCACCGGCAATGCTATTTGCGAGCTGTCCGGCACCTGATAGGTGGTAGCAACCTTCTCCACCTTTCCCTCATTCGCCGCCAGAGCCACCTCCGATGCCAGATGAAAGGCAATCGTGCCTGCACCGATAATGGCGAGTGCTGCTGCTGTCAATTTTAACATGTTTTTCTGTTTCATAGGGAAACTCTCCTTTCGTTTGTTTTGATAAGTACACAATAAAACAACTCTGTATCCAAAACATATCAAGGTTATTTCAGACATGTAAAATTTTTTATAATCCAACAAAAATATTTCTACACGGGAAAAGAAAGTTTTACGGTCGTTCCCAAACCCGGTGTTGAACGAAATGACATATCGGCATGATGATTCTGGATGATTTTCTCACAGAGCGCAAGCCCAAGCCCTGCGCCGCCGGCGGCACGGCTGCGCGCCTTATCCACACGATAAAATGCTTCTTTGATATGGGATAGCTGCTCCGGTTCCATGCCGATTCCCTCATCTTGCACTTCCACTACCATATGGGCTTCTTCCGGATAAACGCAAATCCGGACCTCCCCTTCCGCTTCGCTTGCCTTAATTGCATTGTCAACCAGATTATTAAGCACGATTAAAAGCTGCTCCGGATTCCCCCTGATAATATAGTCACATGACAGCGCAAAATTAAGCCTCACCTGTTTTTCCCGCGCCTTCAACTGCATCGCCTTTTCCGACTGCGCAAAGAGCGCTTTCACGGAACAATTGCTGCTTTTTCCTTCGTCCTGACGAAGCAGCGCCATATCGAGAAGCTGGTACGCCATATGCTGGAGCCTGCTGCACTCTGACATGATAAACTGCGTACATTCATAACGCTCCTCATCCGACACAGGCGCTTTTTGGATATACTCGGCATACCCGTAAATCGCCGTCAGCGGAATGCGCAGTTCATGGGAAAAATTATCAACAAACTGCTGTTTCTGCTCCGCAGCATCCGCAAGCTGCCTGATCTGCTTTTCCACCTTATCCGCCATTCGGTTAAAATGATGCGCCACACGGGAAATTTCATCCGTTCCATGAACCAGAATCCTGCTGCCGTAATTTCCATCCGCAATCTTCGCTGACGCGCCGGAAATCTGTCTTAACGGTCGAAAGATGATATTTAGAAATTGAGACAGGAAAAACGCCATCAAAAGCGTCACCCCGACGCCTGCCAGAAAAAGCACATTTTTCGTATGACGCCATGACCGGATGGGCTCACTTAAATTCCCGATATACATCAGCCCGTAATCCTGCCACGGAGCCGGAAAACTGCCGTAAACGCAAAGCACAGGGACGCTTTCGTTTTCCATATACACAAGCCTCTCCTGACTGTAACCCGTATCCGGCGGGGCATCCCGGTTTCCTTCCAGCGAGGCGGCTGCGCTTTCGTAAATCCATTCCCCCGAAAAAGACACTGCCAGCCAGTTTCCCTTTCCCTGCAGATACCGGGAATACTGGCGCATCAGACTGTCTACATTTTCCTCCACAAGAGTTCCCCTCTGCTCCAGCGCCTGCATATCCCCAAGCATGGACGAGGCAATGACATAATGCTCCGCCAAAGATTTATCCCGTGCCGCGGAAAGCTTATCCCGCAAAATCACATGGGAGACAATCAGAATCATCGAATTAAGAAACACATGAAACAGAATGAGCGCGACAAAAAATATCTTTTTTTTCATTCCCGCACCTCCAGACGATATCCCAGCTTATATACTGTTCTGATATCGTTTTCCAGATGCAGCTTCTGCCGCAGTCTCTGAATATGGACATCCACGGTGCGCGTGCCCCCGTCAAAATCATATCCCCATACCATATCTAGCAGCTTTTCCCGAGAAAGGGCGATATTCCGGTTCCTGACCAGCACCTCCAGCAGTTCATATTCTTTTGGCGTACACTCGACAGCCGTTCCCTTTAAGAAAGCCTGATGCCTGCCAAAATCCACTTTTAAGTCGCCCATCTCAAATTCTGTCTCCCCCTTTTTCGTCCGCCGCAGTACCGCCTCCACTCTTGCCGCCAGTTCCAGCATCTGAAAAGGTTTTGTCAGATAATCGTCCGCTCCCATTGCCAGCCCTTTCAGCTTATCCGCCAATTCACTTTTTGCCGTCAGAAAAATAGTTGGCGTCCCGGACGCCCTCTCAAACACCTGATAGCCATCCAGTCCGGGCAGCATAATGTCAAGCACCAGCAAGTCAAAATTCCTGTTTTCCAGCAGTGAAACCGCCGTCTTTCCATCAAAAGCCTGCGTGCAGCGGTGCCCCGTAAGACTTAAGTTTTTGCGGATTAATTCATTGATGGAAAGCTCGTCCTCCACAATCAGTATTTCAGCCAAGTTCTATCCACTCCCTCTTCTCATAATAGAAAAGTATACCGCAAAAATGTTTCTAAATTGTAAAAATTTTATTGCATACATGATAATCGCAAATCATCTTTATATATTGCAAATTATAGTTCACCTTTATAATAAATAATTTAATGATAATCATTAATAATTAGTTGACTTTCATTAAAACATGATTTATAATCAACATAACAATCAGCACATAGGCAGGAAAATAATAAGCTGA
The DNA here is from genome assembly GCA_910588955.1 of uncultured Lachnospiraceae bacterium. Taxonomy (GTDB): domain Bacteria; phylum Bacillota; class Clostridia; order Lachnospirales; family Lachnospiraceae; genus UBA3282. Next base: position 8,838 of record CAJURQ010000031.1, on the reverse strand, counting down.
AAAAACCATAGACATAATGGTGGAGGGGGATCATAATGGATAAATTAGAAAAAATGAAAAAAGCCAGCAAACTCATCGCAAACATTGGAAAAGTATTTCAAATCGTATTTGGAATCATTACAGGAATATTTCTGGTTTCCATTATCCTGCTGTCTGTACTTCGCAACTCCTTCAACGGCATGACCGTGGTGTTCCAAACAGGTTTTACGGCTGACAATATGGGATATTGGGCTGCAAAATTAGCGGATGAGGGCAGGATCTCAGACGCGTTTCTCGTATTTGGCATATCCGCGTTACTGCTTTCGCTTGTGATAACGCTGATTATGCATTTTGTCGTAAAAATTTTTACCCGGTTTTGTAATGAGTATTCTCCATTTTTGCCTGAAACAATAAAAGATTTAAAGATAATTTCCCTATTAGCTACCCTGTTGATTTTACGAAACAGTTTTGGATTAGGATTGATTTCAGGATTTATCTTCTGGGGAATCATCCAGCTTTATGAATATGGATGCGAATTACAAAATCAGGCGGACGAAACATTATAGGTGATAAACATGGCTATTATTTTAAGATTAGACAGAGTTATGGCTGACAGAAAAATGTCATTGAAAGAGCTCTCCGAAAAAGTCGGCGTTGCGAACGTCAATTTATCCAAAATAAAGACAGGAAAAATCAGCGCCATCCGCTTTTCCACTTTGGAAGCGATCTGCGACGTCCTTGACTGTCAGCCCGGAGATATTTTGGAGTATAAAAGGGAGACGGGGAGGTAAATCTATTCTATGGAAAAATATCTGAAATTCAGCGCGACGATACTGCAAAACGGAAATATGGATGCCGCATATGTAGAAGTGCCCTATGACATCAAAGAACTTTTTGGCAAAGGGCGCCTGCTCGTAAACGCCACCTTCGACGATGTTCCATACCGAGGACAGGTGGTAAAAATGGGCACCCCCTGTTACATCATCGGCGTTACCAAACAGATACGCAGGCAGATCGGTAAGAGCTTTGGCGATGTGGTCGAAGTGGTAATTCGTGAAAGGGAAAGCGAGAAAAAACCTATGTGGAAATGTCCCAAATGCGGAAGAGAATTTAAGAATAAAGACCAGAGTCACTACTGTGGCGAAAAACCAAAGTCGATTGACGAATATATCCTTAGTCAGGATGCGGATAAACAGGAAGACCTCCTGTATATCCGCCAGATTCTCCGCGACGCCCTGCCGGAAGCGGAGGAACGTATCTCATGGAGTATGCCGACCTTCTGGAAAAAGCATAATATTCTTCACTTTGCCGCGTCCAAGGGGCACATCGGACTGTACCCGGGACCCGAAGCCGTATTGCATTTCGCGAAGGAGCTTCAAGACTACAAAACCGATAAGGGAACGATCCGCATCCCCTATGGCAAGGTCGATGCCGCACTGATTGAAAAAATTGCAAAGTGGTGCTGGGAAACCGGAAACCATGCGTAACCCGTTCTTTCCTAAAAATATCATGGTCTATACTCATTGAGTATATCTATGATATTTTTTTTGTACAAATTGCCGTTCAGCACATCTCCGTTCGATGAAAAACTGATGGCTCTGATATCGCCCGGATTTTCTTCATAGGGATCTGCATACGCCGTTTTTTCTTCAAAATACTCCCCTAAATACTTAACCACATTTCCGCTCGGGAAGATCACATTGCCCGAACCAACCGGAATTTTCAGTTCATCAAATGCCCCGATAATTTCCCTTGTTTTCACGTTGTATGGGTTGTTGTCGCTTTCACTGACCAGCCACGCCGGACTCAATTCTATAGATATGCCCGCCTCTTTGACGCACGCCGCAAAGAATTTGACCGGCTCTAAGGGTATCGTCTCCTGATGGAAGGCATCGACCGACAAAAGTATCCTGTTCACGCCGTTTGCGGCAAGCGCCCCGGCAACTTCCTTTATTCGTTGATTGTCTTTCGCAAAAAAGCCGTTTGTGATCAAATCCCTTTTTGGTATCCCCATCTCCGACGCCGCTTTATGTATTTTACAGACCACATCCGGATAAAGAAGCGGTTCGCCGCCAAAGGTCATCAGCGACCCAATCTTATAATTTTTGCAGACATCATAGACAGCATTTGCCGCCGCTTCCGCGTCGATATGCCCTGTGCAGGAATCGTGGTCTCCCTCCGAGCAGTGCTTACATTTTCCCGTGCACGCCATCGTGACGACAAACTCTATTCTGTTTAAGTTCTTCACATATTCATTCATGGCATTCTAACTTCCCTTCATAAATATTCTGCGTGTTGTTTGTCAGAATGAAGAATTTTTCATTGTCCTGCCACAAACGCTCTATCCGCTCCCTGTTTTCGTCAGGCTCCGCCAAAAGTTCCGCCAGTCCGTCAATCTCGCAAAGTTCCTCTTCACTCAGATTCCGTATGCCGCCTCGAAGATACAGCGGCTGATAAGAATAAAATATTTCATTGTTCATCAGCGCGTGAAAATCCATAAACAGGTACTCGCAGACGCCTTCCAGCGGGTCGTCCGAAAAAACATCCAGCTTTTTATGCAGCGTGCCTTTTCTCAATCCGAGCCACGCCTCCGAAGCCGTCACAAACTTCCGCCGCGGCAGGTCAAACTGACTGTAGCCGAAACGCGGCTCGTATTCGTAATAGCCGTCCACGTCCGCCAGCACCCATCTGCTTTCTCCGAAATCCCAATATTCGTTCACCCAATGCTCCATGTAGCTTTCGCCTGCATCTCCAAAATCCATGAATCCGGCTCTGGAACGGCACGGGATTCCCTTTGCCTTTAAAATAGCGCTAAACAGCACCGACGCCTGCCTGCAGGACACGGTGATTCTTTTCGTCACATCCCTGTTCTTCGTAAATCCCGCGTTGTCCAGCCGCAGGATACCCGCAATCATAGCGACAGCCGTAATATAAAGTTCGTCCTCATTTTTAAAACGGCGCTTCGGGTAGGACGAAAACTTCCCATAGTAATTCTCTTCCAGATAGGGAGAAACTTTTGTGAAATACATGGACGGATGCGTGATCTGGTCGCAGACCAGCATTCCTATGGACGCTATGTCGTCCGGCAGGGACAACACAAAATCTCTGTATGGTCCCACATCCGTATAGACACTGGTTTCCAGATACCGTTGCAGCATTTTATCATTCATTTTCTATTCCCTCCTAAAATTTTTAGGAGTAGGCGCCTGCTCTACATAAAATGCTAGCAAATATAAAAAATTACGTCAATATGGTGAAATGAAAAATTTTAGAATAAATCACTATGCGTCCCACCGTTCCATCAAATATCCAGCAACCCCATCCTTTTCATTATCCGGAATAATTATGGTCGCAGCCGCTTTCACTTCATCCATTGCGTTCTCCACGGCACACGCCTCGTCAGCGACAGCAAACATGGAAAGATCATTGAGGGAATCCCCGAACACAACAACACGCCCGCATTGAAGCTTCTCCTTACATTTCAGAACAGCTTTTGCCTTTGTCGCGTTTGGCGGGCAAATCTCCAGCCAATATTCATCGCCGTATGTATCTTTCTGAAATACACACTCCCAACTGCCGCCGTCTCTGATTTTCTCATATATAGGCTGCAATTCCTCCTTTTCCGCAATCAGCGTCACATATGTTACAAGACCGTCAAACAGCTCTGTCTCTTCACCAACCGCCCTTATTCTCTCGTCATTCGTATGCTCATCAACATACTTCTGAAACCCGGCGCTTAATTTCCCACTGCGGTAAGTCTTCCTCATTTTCCCGTCAAAGTACGCCGTCGCAAATCCCATATGTTCCATCGTACCCGTCAAAAGTCCTTTAAGCGTGCTGACTTCCCTCTCTGAAAAACGGGAAATATCCGTTTCTTTCTGCAGCATCTGATCTGCCAGCACCGTTCCGTTACGGGTAATAACCGGGATTCTAAAATGAATATCCTTCGTAATTTCCCATGCACTGTGAAAAGACCGGGCGGTCGCATAGGTTATCAGCATCCCCTGATCAATCAGCCTGTTCAGCGTGTCAACCGTGAACGCTGAAATCGTTTTATCTCCGCGCATCAGCGTCCCGTCCAGATCAGTTACATATAAAGTTCTGCTTTTCTGTTCTTTATTCGTTACCGTTGTCATTGATATGTCAGATTCTCCATTTCATACTCATTTAGCTGCCAGACAGTGAATTGCCCATTGAGGGATAATGCTTGTGGTCTGATGATTTTTAAGGGACGAATTTCTTTTATTTATAATTTATAATAACACAAAATGTACGGAAGTTAGAAGAATGAATTAGCAAAACTTCTGTGATTATGGTATCATAGACGCAACTGGAAATTGCAAAGGAGAACTTTATGAAATCAACCCATAGAGATAATGGCTGGTTAACTGGAAGAATATATTTCAACAGAAAAGATAAAAGAATACTGATTAGGAGACCGCAAAGCGGATTTGGCTATACAATGAATTTAGGAAATAAGTGGACATGGATCATTCATATTATTTTTGTAATTATTATCGTTATTTTAGTCAGCGTTCTTTAAGAAACTTTCCCGTTCCATCATCAGTCCATTCCCCCCTTCCTCCCTACAGCCACCCCAATCCCGCACACGATCACCCCGGTCGGAATCAACACCAGCCAGACCGTCTCCTTAAACCCGTCAAACAAAAAGCCGTACACTATCTGTCCCACCGGCTGGGCGCACATGGTAATAGCGGACGTGTAAGCCATTACCTTGCCAATCATATGCTCCGGCGCGCCCTGCTGAATCATCGACACCGCATAGATGGAAAACATGCTGATCGCTATCTGCATCCCGCAAAAAACAGCCACAAGAACCGCATACCGCACCCCTGTTCCTGTCGGAAACAGAAAGATAAGCCCCGCCGGGACAATGCAGAGACCGACCGCCGCCAGCATGGGCGACAATCCGCCCTTCTTTATTTTCCCCGCCAAAACACCTGCCGCCATACTTCCCGCAATCACGGCAACCGCAAGCACACTCTCCGCCGCGCCATAGTATCTGGCGTCCAGTCCGAGCACCGTTCGCACAAGAAAGGGAAGACCCACCAGCGTCACACCCATCACGAAGAAACGGGACAATGCAGCCAGAAGCAGAATCCTCAGAATATCCCGCCGCTCCTTTCCAATAAAGTGAAAGCTGTCAATGAAATCCGCTTTCACCGCTGCGAGCACACGCCCCTGAAAACCTGCCGGACAATAATCCAACCTAATGAAACATTCCAAAAACGCGGTCACAAAAAAGCAGAGCACGCTCGCATACATCACAGGCTGTATGCCAAAAGCCGCGTAGAAAATACCACCCAGAAGCGGCACCGTCAGATAGGATATGGAGGCGGTCTGGTTCACCACCGCATTCCCCCAAATGATGTTATCCCCCGTCAGCATACTCGGAATACATGCCTGCACCGTAGGCGTCTCAAACGCGCCCAGAACGGAAAGAAGCACGAGGAGCGCACCGATCACCACAAGCGCGCGCTGTTCCGATAAAAGCAACGCCGCGCACAGGACTGCGATCCCCGTCATGGCGTCCAGAGCCACCATAATATTTCTTCGGTTCGCCCGGTCAGCCAGAATGCCTCCAAAGGGCGACAGCAAGATGGTCGGGATCGTCGCCGCAGACAAAAGCCCCGCGAACACAGCCGCCGACCCGGTAAGTTCCAACACATACATGGACAGTGCCAGCCGCAGGATATAGTTGCCAAACAGGGAGCTTACCTGCCCCAAAACTAAGAGCATAAAGTTTCGCGTAAACAACTTTTCTTTCATATTTTACCATTCCTTTCTGAATACAAACATCTTATGCAAGACTTCGTACTTCCAACTTCGCATTAAGTGACGGAATTCCCTAATAAATTACTTATCCCATTTTTCACTCTGCCCAAGCAGCCTCCCCGTCCGTTCAAACATCTCCTCATCCGCCAAAGGCAGCCCCATGTCCACTAGCACCTTTGCCACAAATTTGCATTTATGCATAATCTCCTCCATGTCAGCCGGAAACACCGAAGGCATCAGCCAGAAATTGACAAGCGGAAGCAGCTCCGAAAGCTCCCTCGCATACTCGGTCCGGATGGAGCCATCGCGCCTGCCCTCCTCAATCAATTCAAACCATAATGGCGTCAACACACGCCTGTTCGCCTCCACCGCCGCCGCCAGAATGCGCGGATCCTTCAAGATGGAAACCGCCTGCGCATTAACCGCCTCCCGCTCCCCGTCCGCTCTATCCATGGCAAGCACTTCCCTGATTTTCTGCAGACCGTTCAAGTCCGTGCGCGCCCTGACCGCCTCGAAGGGATTGTTCTCCAGAAACATGCGATCCCCCAACGCCTGCATCACTTTCTCCTTGCTCTCAAAAAAGCGGTAAAACATCCCCTTCGCGCCCCCGGCGCGCTCCATGATATCGGACACGGAAGTCTCCTCATACCCTTTTGACAAAAATAAAAATTTCGCCGCCTCCAGAATCTCCCGTTCCCATTCTTCCGGCTGTTTTTTCACTGGTCTTGCCATCTTTGCATCTCCTTGCACTAGTTATTGACTATTGGTCATTAATTATTATAAAGAAAATAAAACGGGCTGTCAAGCGATATATAAAATCCTGACAGCCCATAATTTTTCAACCGTTATTGTCCGTACCGCGCACTTGCTATAGTCGCAACAAATGCCGACGTCCTTTACCACTTTCCGTATAATACATTATCACTCCAGAGCAAACATCTTCATTGCCTCTTTCACATTTTCCTTCATGACATCCCGCGCCGTCATGGATATGGACGAGAAGAAAACAGGTTCCTTTTCCCCCAGAGATTTCAGATATTCTGCCGCCGCATTTCCGCCCGCCTTATCCATATACGTGAAGTAATTGATTTTTCGCACGCCCGCACGGATTGCCGCGTGGTAATCCTCTCTGCTCACGCCGGAGCCGCCGTGCATGACAATCGGGATCTCATCTGTCATGGCGCGCACATTCTTTACCACATCAAAATCCAGCTTCGGGGTTGTCAGATAAATGCCGTGAGTTGTGCCAAACGAACATGCTAGCGCGTCGACGCCGCTCTCCTTCACAAAGGCTTTCGCCTGTTCTGGATCTGTATAAATCTTCGTGTCGTCCCCGTCGGAATCTCCCGCACCGGTTTCCCTCTTTCCCATGCTGCCAAGCTCCGCCTCCACGCAGACGCCTGCCTTTGCCGCCATAGCGACCGCCTTTTTTGTATTTTCCAGATTATCCTCGTAGGGCAAAACAGAGCCGTCATACATAATCCCGGTAAAACCGATAGCAAGCGCTTGTTCCAGATATTCCAGCGTCTCGCCATGATCCAGATGGACGCAGACCGGCACGGACGCCTTCTTCGCCTCTGCCACCATGACCGGTCCGATCAGCGCAAGCGGAACCCATGACTCATGGCACTGTGCAAACTGCAGAATGACCGGCATATGCAGTTCCTCCGCCGCCGTGATCACCGCCTGTAAGCTCTCCAGATTTGCGGCGTTAAACGCACCTACTGCAATCTTTTTTTCTTCCGCGATTTTCAATATTTCCTTTAAAGTGACTAACATATTTTGTCCCATCCTTTCTGAATCTTCTGCTCCATCTCCGCAAAGGGTTTCAAGCCGCTCAGCGCGTCGTAAGCCGTCACGCAGGATGCACCCGCCGCCGCTGCCAGATGCAGGGACATTTCCGGAGAGTACCCCGCAAGCACGGCTGTCAAAAACGCCGCAATGCTGGTGTCTCCCGCCCCTGTGCCGGACAGCACCCGTTCGGGGACGTAGCTTTTCTCAAACCCACGCAAGTCAGCCCACCGCGCCGTGTCAAGCTCCAGTTTCCCGCCGACTTTTTCTAACGTCTGCCGGGAACCGGTCTGAAAGTAGATACCCGGCACGCCGCATTTGATCAGCAGTATTTTCGCGCCAAGTTCCATACAGCGGTCCGCCAGCGGCTTCACGTCCTTTTCGATGTCCAATATCTCCGTGATATCACGCCCTGCCGCTTTTTCCTGCCACTGAAAAAAACGGTCGCGATCCAACATATAGCACAGTTCCTCCACACTCGGCACCAGAATATCCACATAAGGGATTACTTTTTCCAAAATGCGCTCCCAGTCTGCCCTGTCTGCCTTGGAATCCGGCTCAATAGCGGCAAAATCAAGCGATGTGGCAGCGCCGCTCTCCTTAGCGCGCTTCATCATCTTTAACAGCTCCGCACCGTCGTTTTCGTACATGGTCTTCATCAGCGGCGGATAGCCGAAATGGAATAAGGCGGTCTTCTCCAATTCCTCCTGCGGAATATCCTCCGTGTGAAAGGTATTGTTCGCTCCCGGATTGTGGAGAAAAATTCGGTCAATTCCTGGAACCGCCACGACAACTGTATAGGAAGTGGATTCCCGCTCTGATACAAGCAGTCCCTGCTCCGCTTCATGGGCTTTCAAAACGTTGCGGACCATCTCTCCAAAAGGATCGTCCCCAATCTTTCCCATCAGAGACACATCCGCCCCGAAAAATTTCATGGCAAGCCCGGTGTTGGCGACAGAGCCGCCCGTATGTACGTCCGCCTGCCCCACGTTGACCAGCTTGCCGGGCGTCAGAATATCCCCCAGCTGCGCTGCCTTTTTCTCTGAAAATACCGGCGTAATATCCAGACAAATATGTCCCGCCGCAATCACTTTCTTTTTCAACTGCATCCCTCCCCGGATTACGTAATCCCCATCAATAAAACTATCATATCACATCCAAGCTCGTTTGCAATATCAATGGATTCGGTAAGAACATTCCACGGTCCTACCGAAAATCTAAGGAACCGCTGATTAATTAGTTTTATTTTCAGCATTATCCCGTTTTGTCAGG
>CAJURQ010000030.1 GCA_910588955.1 uncultured Lachnospiraceae bacterium | reverse complement strand
ACTGGGGGTAACTATCAGTTGATGTTTTGAGTATATATTTTACGATTTTTAGGATTATAAGCGCTATGATAGTACGAAGTATTATTTACTGGTGACTTATCTTCTTGATATCGCCATGAACGAGTACGCCGACATCCGGGAAACCTATGATAGGCTGCCTTTGGAAAGCGAAGGAATCAGCAATATAAACAATTTCGAGTCTCTTTCTTATCATATGCATGAAAAATACACGCCTGAAGCATATCGGGCATACATGGAGGGAATTTATATTCATAAGCTGCAGAGAAGATTTGACAGGTTCGGTGAAAGTATTCATGACACCGATAATATTTATCACTATATTTTAGCAGAGTTTTTGGGGTCCGTGTAGAATCGGACCCTTTATTTATTGACTTTTTGTTTACATCCTGTCTTTGCAATGTTAGAATGGATACATATTTAACTTAGGAAAAGTAGAAGGATGGAAATAAACATGGACTTTGAATTAACAGCATCCATGATGTGTGCGAATTACGGTAATCTGGAAAAGGAAGTACGGGATTTGGATGAGGGCGGTATCGATTCTTTTCATATCGATATTATGGATGGACGCTATGTGCCGAATTTTGCCATGTCCTTAAACGATATGTCATTCATAGCGTCAGCGACGAAGAAGCCGCTGGACGTGCATCTCATGATTGAACATCCGAATAATAATATACATATTTTTTTGGAAAAGCTGCGCAAGGGTGATACGGTGTACATCCACCCGGAGGCGGAGTATCATCCGTCCACCACACTGCAGAAGATCATTAACGCGGGGATGACGCCGGGCATCGCCATCAATCCGGGCACCAGCATTGAGACGGTTATGGAGATGCTGGTGATCGTGAAGAAAGTGCTGGTGATGGCGGTGAATCCGGGCAACGCGGGTCAGATGTACCTGCCTTATGTGGGAAAGAAGATCACAAGGCTTTTGGCGCTCAAGGATGATACGAACTTTGAAATTTATTGGGACGGCGCCTGCGGAGCGGACAAGATCGTCAACTATGCGCCGAGAGGGGTAAAGGGGTTTGTGCTTGGTACGACGCTTCTTTTTGGCAAGGATGCGCCTTACGGGGAGACGCTGCAGAAAATCAGGAACCTGCAGTTTTAAATGTTTCTGGCAAACACGGAGGTTAGGAAAGGAAACGGGGGATTAAATTATGGGAGTTTCGTCAATACAGCACAATATGCTTATGGTAAACGCCAATCGGCATATGAATAAAAATGCGAAGGTGAAGGCAAAATCGGCGGAGAAGCTTACGTCCGGATACAAAATAAACCGGGCGGCGGATGATGCGGCAGGGCTATCCATCTCGGAGAAGATGCGCCGGATGGTCAACGGATTAAATCAGGGTACGGAGAACGCGCAGAACGGTGTGTCGTGGGTACAGATCGGCGATGGCTCTCTGGAGGAGACGCACGCCATGCTTCACCGTATGACGGAGCTTGCGGTGAAAGCGTCCAACGGGACAAATACGGACGGTGACCGAGCGATGATGCAGGCGGAGTTTGCCCAGCTGCAAAAGGAGATCGACCGGCTTACCGACAATACATACTTTAATGAGAAGCATATTTTTAACGAGCATGAAATTCCGTGGTATCAGTTTGAGGGGAACATTCAGTGGATGCCCGATCAGCAGCATACGATCACGGACGCTACAAATACGCTTTCTATTACCTATCAGCACGCGGATGACGAACCGCCTAAGACCGTGTCCATCGCGGTGCCGGCAGGGAGATACACGACCGCCGAGCTGATGGATGAGATTGACACGGCGCTGGATAACGCGGGGCTGTTGGATGAGGGATTTCGCTTTGAGTACACGAACGGCAGAACCTGTAACCTGAATCTGGAGGGCGGCACGAAGATCAATGATGTGACGGGCGGGCTCGCCTATCTGCTGCACGACGTCTATACCGGTGGCAGTGCGGGCGCGCTGATCGGTACGACGACCTTTGCGACAGACGACGTCGAGCTGACGATCCAGGCGGGGAAGAATGATGAACTGCGGTTTGATATTGTCAAGCTGGACGGCACGGTGGATCATGTCAAGATGACCATTCCCACGAACAAGGACACGGGAATGCAGGGATATACCAGACCGGCGATCATGGAGTTTCTTCGGGAGGAACTGGAGAGGCAAGGGTATCCGGAGATAAAGGTGGAGGATTACAACGGGCACAGCATCAAGCTGAGCAGTGATGACAGCATCATCACCAATCTGAAGGGAAATATGTTCAAGGTGGATGACCCGAAGGTAGGACCGGTGTTTACGTCCGTGTTTTACGACAATATCGGATACGGTCCGGTGCAGATGACGAAAGCGGAACTGACGGGGGCGAAGGTGCTCTCAAATGATGCCGTTACCGACGGGTATCACTGTCAATATCATATTGACAGCAGCAACAATACGCTCTGGGTGAAGTCCAACGGAAGCGAGCAGGCTGTGGAAGTGACGATCCCGGAGGGGGATTACTCGGTGGACGCGATGGCGGCTGAGTTGGATACGCTGCTGGCTCCCCACAAGCTGGATGTGCGTGCGGAGAGCAGCTACGATAGTGATGGCAAAGAATACAGCGGTCTGGTTGTCACATCTCAGGTCGAGGGATATAAGAGCGAGGTGGGCATCGACCCGGCAAGCAGCGCCTACAAAATGCTGTTTACGAGACGCGATTACAATGTGCCGGAAGAAAACGAGGAATACAAGCAGGATACGAAGGAGGATCGATTGGCGTATGTGACGGGCTACAAGCAATTTTCGTCGGAGAATTTACCGCTGGACATCAAAAAAGGGGTGAACGATCAGTTCGAGCTTGTCATGGATGATAGGCGGGTGGTCCTTACGATGAAGGATATTGCCTATACGAAAACCAGCGAGCTGAAAACCGGGGTAGAGGATGCAATCAGCGCGGCGAAGGATGAGGCGGTGAAGGCGGGAGATTCCGAGCTGGCGGACCTGCTGGACACGATTTCCGTTGGTTTTACCGGTAGCAATCAGTTAAAGCTCTCCACTTCCAAGCTGGGGATGGAAAATTTAAAAGTTGAAGTTCATGGGACGAATGCGGGTTACGACGTGCTGTTTAAGACGATGACATCTTATACTGAGCAGAAATCGCCGTACAGCGGGGGCGTTACGACGACGAATACGCCTGTAAATCAGCCAAACGGGACACCGTACCCGCTGACAATTTCCGCAGGGGATAAGGCATTTAATGTGACTGTGGGCGGGGAATCCCATAATAACATTGAATTAACGGAGGGGACATATCAGACCGAGGAAGATTTCAAGAAGATGTTGAATGACGCGCTGCCGGACGCGGACACGACGAAGGAGCCGTACCGATTTTCTTACCAGTGGGACACGGGCGACACAAAAACCTTTACCTCGACGGGGGTCGACGGACAGGCGCCGCAGGCACCAAGAACGGAGAAGTGGGATTTTAGGGGAACCGGCAATGACGGACAGGGAGCCGTGACGGGGGAGGATAAGACAGCCACGGCGGCGACGACGGCGGGGAAGCCAATCACGCTGACCCATCAGGGAACGCAGCCGGATGAGGTTAAGATTGACAGCAATAATAACAAGATGAAGATAACGATCAATAATAAGACGGATATTATTGAGATAGATGCGGGGGAATATAGCGACAGCGAGCTCCGTACAAAGCTGCAGGAGGCGCTGGATCGCAAATTCTCGGGCGATGCCGGTGTTACTGTAAACAACGATTTTACGATGACGACCAGGAAAAAGGGCGCAAGCTGTAATATTATTTTTAGTACGACAGATGCGGAATCCACCTTCCTGCATGATATGTATTCGTCGCGGAGAAAATCCAGAGTGAATTTGGCGAGTATGAACAGCTCCATTCAGATTAAAGCAGGCGATACCTTTGTTTTCCAGTATAAGGGGGACGACAAATCGGTCACGCTGAGTGCGGGTTCTTATAATCGGCAGACTTTTGCAGAGCATCTGACAGAGCAGATTAAAAACCAGCTGGGGATTCCGGTTCATGCCGGGATAAGTGGTAGTAGTCTGTACTTGGAGGCGGATGTGGCGGAGTCCGGGCATCAGCTTGCCTTTGACTCCAAGAAGTGCCCGGCAACATCGGCGATCTTCTACGGTAAAAGTAATGTGGATGATCCGGGGGAGATAGTCCTGAACCGTGACGTGCAGGATTCTATCACTTTTGACAGTCCGTATACCTTTGCGGTCACTGTGGACGGTAAGTCAGTGACGGCTACGCTGAGCGGAACATATGATAAAGAGTCGCTGAAGAATGCGTTAAACACGCAAATGAGTCCGCAGGGCGTGAATGTCGATTTTAACGGGAATACAAAACGGCTGAAATTTACTACCGTCCAGGGCGGGGCAACGATAAGCGCTACTTATAATGAGGGAATGAAACCGATTTTCGGCGAGTATGACGTGGAGCATTACGGCGCGGAATTTGCCGGGTTTACATCGGACGGGAAACTGCAGCTAAAGGCTGTGGACACCAAGGGGAATCAGGTCGGTGCGACGATTACGGTTAGCTCGAACAGGGGCAGTATCTTCCAGAAGCCGTTAGAAAATACGACTTCGAAGGATCCTACACCTGTTATAGGCGTGAAGGCGGACACGCAAGCGACCATAGACGGAGCAAAGCTCCTTACGCCGACGGTCAGGATTGACCAGTGGAATAACGATTTGACATTCCGGTATAAAACGGCGGGTTCATCTTTATGGAAGACGGCTTCCTTTTCACTGGATTATAATACGGCAGACGGTTTTACGGAGTATTCCTATGACGATTTAAAAAAAGCGCTGCAAGGTAAGCTTGACGGCGTGAGCGCGGACACCTTTGAAGCGGATGTGACTGCGGACGGCGTTGTGATCAGCATGAAGAAGCCGGGCGCCGATAATATAATGCTGTGGGATACACGGGATGATTATAACAGCTTTTCGGGCGGCTTTTATCACAATGTGCTGCGCAGACCGGAGGAGCATCACAAAGACTTTAATGTGGAGCCTAAAAAGGGAATCACCACAAATGCCACCTACGCCATGGGGCGTAAGGATCTCGCGCACAATACGACGGAGATCACGGAGGGTGTGAATGATGTATTGTCGCTTGATTTTACTTATGGCGGTACGGAAGCCAATCCGTATGCGGGTACGGAAGTGAAGCTGACCATGAAGCTGGACCCCGGTTCCTACAGCGGGGAGCAGATGGCGGCTCATATCCAGACAAAGCTGAACGAGCAGCTTGAGAAGGCGGGGCTGGAGAAGAATTTGATTCAGGCAAAGATAGGCGGCGGAATCAATACAGGCGTGTCGGGAAGCAATGACGCGAACGCACTTGTCTTTGTGCTGTCCGATGAGGCGGAAATGCCGGATAAGAGACCGGGGGCGCAGTATGTCATAGACGGTATTGGCGGAAACGCGGCGTTCAGTGTATTTTATCAGACGGATGGCGATATCCGGGTTGCTTTTGTGACGGGGACAAAGGATATATCCAAAGGGGTGGATATCCCGGAGGACAGCCAGCTTTCCTTTGATGTGGACGGGCAGCATTATGATATAGACGTGCCTAAGGGCTCCTATTCGACGGAAGATATTCTGAAAAAGCTGAATGAGGAGCTTGCTGCCAAAAACGCACCGCTTACAGCTAAAATGTCCCACGGCAATCTGACCTTCACGCATACCAAATACGGGAAACATCCGATCACCAATATGGAAGGGGACGCGAAACGTTTTCTCTTCTTCGAGGAGAACGGGGAAAAACGGGGAGAGAAAGAAATCTGGATCAGAGTCGGCGATATGTCCGGTGACGGTGCTACGATCGAGAGACCGTGGATGAATACGATGTCTCTCCAGATCAATTCGCTTTCGATCTCCAAAGTCAAGTATGCGCAGAAGGCTATGGAGCGCTTGAAGAAAGCGGTTACAAAGACGTCGGATGTGAGAGCCTATTTCGGTGCGAAACAAAATCGTCTGGAGAGCACGATCCGCAATAATGAAAATAAATCGGAAAATGGCACCGCTGCGGATACCCGGCTCAGAGATACGGATTTTGGCAAGGAGACTGTGGATAACTCCCTTGCTAGCATTATGGAGCAGGCGGGCGCGTCGATGATGGCGCAGCTGTTGAGAAACACGCAGCTTGCTCTGCAGCTGTTAAAGTAATACATAGTGGCAGTATGGCGGAAGGCGGAGGATGAAATATGGTGACAGCGTTACTCCTGTCCGGTGGAACTGGGATGCGGATGGGCGTGGAGACGCCAAAGCAATATATAGAGGTAAACGGAAAGCCGATTATTGCCTACGGTCTGCAGACGCTTCTTTCCCATGAGGGGATCGATGCGGTGCAGATTGTGGCGGATGCAATGTGGCGGGAGACCATTCTTAACTGTATGGAGCACCTGCGAAGCGGCGGGCATGACAGTATTTCACCAGAAAAGAAAGACCGTGGGATTGAAAAATTCCGCGGCTTTTCCGCACCGGGGAAAACAAGACAGCTCTCGATTTTAAACGGTTTGGAAGATATCGGGAGATACGCGGCGGACGCCGATTATGTGTTGATCCATGACGCGGCAAGACCGCTTGTCTCTGCGGCAATGCTCACAGAATGTCTGGCGGCGGCGGCAGAGCATGAGGGGGCGCTGCCAGTGCTTCCTATGAAAGATACGGTGTATTTCAGCGAGGACGGCACGAGTGTGGCTTCCCTTCTGGATCGCAGCAGGATTTTCGCGGGGCAGGCGCCGGAGGCATTCCTTTTCGGGAAATACAGGGAAGCGGTCAGGGCGCTTTTGCCGGAGCGGATTTTACAGATTAATGGATCGACGGAGCCGGCGATTATGGCGGGGATGGACATTGCCATGATACCGGGTGACGAGGGGAATTTTAAGATTACAACGAGGGCGGATTTGGTGAGATTTCAGGAGGTTGTCTGGCATGAAAGCATGGGTGCTGCACGAGATAAATGATCTGAGATTTGAAGAAGTAAACACTCCTATAATAGGAGAGAATGAAGTGCTGCTTGCGGTAAAGGCAGCAGGCATTTGTGGATCAGATATTCCGCGGGTATTTTATACGGGAACCTATTCTTACCCGCTCATACCGGGACATGAGTTTGCCGGGCAGGTGGAAGCCGTGGGCGCCGGTGTGGATAAAAAATGGCAGGGGAAGCGGGTCGGTGTATTCCCACTGATTCCCTGTGGTTCGTGTCTGCCCTGTCAGAAGGCGCAGTACGAAATGTGCCGGAATTACAGCTATCTCGGTTCCCGAAGGGACGGCGGGTTTGCGGATTATGTGGCGGTGCCGGAAAAGAACTTGATTGCGCTGCCGGAGCGCGTAAGCTTCGAGGAAGCCGCGATGTTTGAGCCTATGTCGGTGGCGGTTCATGCCATGAGAAAGGTGAATCCCCTGCCGGAAGAGAGCATTGTGATCTGCGGATTGGGGACAATCGGTCTTTTCCTGCTTATGTTTTTGATGGAGGCGGGGCGTCGGAATATATTTGTCATTGGAAATAAGGAGTTTCAAAAACGGATGGCGGTGCAGCTCGGTCTGCCGGAGCAGTCCTTTTGTGACAGCAGGACGCAGGACGTAGAATCGTTTCTGGCTGAGCGGACAGGCGGCAAAGGCGCAGATGTGTTCTTTGAGTGCGTCGGCAAAAATGAGACTATGATGCAGGCGGTCGGACTGACGGGACCCGGCGGACGGATTATGCTGGTGGGCAATCCGGCTTCGGACATGACACTGCCGAAGGCGGTGTATTGGAAAATCCTGCGCAATCAGCTTACCGTATTTGGCACTTGGAATTCTTCGTTTACCCATTTGCCGGAGGACGACTGGCACTATGTGTTGGACAGGCTGGGGGACGGGCGGATAAAACCTGCGCAGATGATTACCCACAGGGTTCCATTGGAAGAACTGGGCAGGGGGCTTGCAGTGATGCGGGATAAGAAGGAAGAATATGGGAAGGTGATGCTTTCAATGTGTGGTATGCCGTAACGATGACAAATCCGGAACTGGATTCGGAATTAGCCGCAAGGATTAGTCGGAGGCACGTTTCATCTTGCAACTTTTCTTAATTTGTTATATGATATTTTTATATTTTCCCAGAACTACGGCAAAGCCCGGTAAGCGTCGGGTGTGTTGCCTTAACTTTGATATTTGGAGGTTGATGTATGAGTGAAACATATGTGGAGTTGCTGGTAGCGAGAAAGCCGTCCGTGCTTATGCGGTTCTTGAAGATGCTGCTGATTATGCTGACGGTGGTTTTCGGGCTGATCGGATTCCTGACGCCTTTCGTGGTGGGAATGCTGATTGCGATTGTGCTGGGCGGCTGCGCCTATTTTGCGCATATGAACGCGGAGATCGAGTACGAGTACCTGTATCTCGACAAGGAACTGAGCGTTGACAAGGTTCTGGCAAAAACCCGCAGAAAAAAGGCGGGCAGTTACTCTCTGGAGCAGATGGAGATTTTTGCGCCCCTTAATTCCCACAGACTGGATTCCTACAAAAACCGCCAGATGAAGACGGTTGATTACAGCTCGGGCATTGCTGCGCAGCCGGAGCGGCGTTATATGATGATTTGGAATGGCGATACGAAACTTATTCTGGAGCCGAACGCGGAGATGGTGAAGGCGATTCAGAGCATTGCGCCCCGCAAGGTTTTTACGGATTAGCATAATAAAGTGTTGAAAGCAATACTGTCAGTTGAAAGGCTGGCAGTATTTTGTATAGATACCTATAATCAGCACAGCAAACACAGGAGGAGAGAAGATGGGTCAGATTATTGGCGAAGGAATTACTTTTGACGACGTACTATTGGTGCCGAGCTATTCGCAGGTGATTCCGAATCAGGTGGACTTGACAACGAACTTGACGAAGAAAATCAGGTTGAACATTCCCATGATGAGCGCGGGGATGGACACGGTGACGGAGCACAGGATGGCGATTGCCATGGCGAGGCAGGGCGGTATCGGCATCATTCACAAGAACATGTCTATAGAGGCGCAGGCGGATGAAGTAGATAAGGTGAAACGTTCCGAGAACGGCGTTATAACAGATCCTTTTTCACTGACGCCGGAACATACGCTGGCTGACGCTGATTCGCTGATGGCGAAATTCAAAATCTCCGGTGTTCCGATTACGGAAGGCAGGAAGTTGGTCGGTATCATTACCAATCGGGATCTAAAATTCGAGACAGATTTCAAGAAGAAAATCAAAGAGTCTATGACTTCCGAGAATCTGATTACCGCTAAAGCGGGCATTACGCTTGATCAGGCAAAAGAGGTTCTCGCAAAGGCAAGAAAAGAAAAACTTCCCATTGTGGACGACGATTATAATTTGGTGGGACTCATTACCATTAAAGATATTGAAAAGGCAATCAAATACCCGCTATCCGCCAAGGACAGCCAGGGCAGGCTTCTGTGCGGCGCGGCTGTGGGGATTACCGCCAATGTGCTCGACCGGGCAAAAGAGCTGATTGACGCGAAGGTGGATGTGATTGTGCTGGACTCCGCCCACGGGCATTCTGAGAATGTGCTTAATTGTGTGCGGATGATTAAGGACAAATATCCTGACTTACAGGTAATCGCGGGTAATGTGGCTACGGGAGAAGGGACACGCGCGCTGATCGAGGCGGGTGCAGACGCGGTGAAGGTAGGTATCGGTCCCGGTTCCATCTGTACGACCCGTGTGGTCGCCGGCATCGGTGTGCCGCAGATTACGGCGATTATGCACGCCTATGATGTGGCGAAGGAATACGGTGTGCCGATTATCGCGGACGGCGGCATCAAGTACTCGGGTGACATGACGAAGGCGATCGCGGCGGGCGGTGACGTCTGCATGATGGGCAGCATGTTTGCGGGCTGTGAGGAAAGTCCCGGCACATACGAGCTTTATCAGGGCAGAAAATATAAGGTATATCGCGGCATGGGTTCCATCGCGGCTATGGAGAATGGCAGCAAGGATCGCTACTTCCAGACTGACGCGAAGAAGCTGGTGCCGGAGGGCGTGGAAGGCCGTGTGGCATACAAGGGCAGCGTGGAGGACACGGTGTTCCAGCTGATGGGCGGCTTGCGCTCCGGTATGGGGTACTGTGGCACGGCTACCATTGAGGAACTGAAACAGAACGGCAGGTTTGTGAAGATTTCCGCGGCGTCGCTCAAGGAGAGCCACCCGCATGATATTCATATCACGAAGGAAGCACCGAACTATTCTGTTGACGAATAACAACGCGAAAAGAACTTCTAATCACTCGCAGCAAGGGCTGCTTCGTGAAGAAGTTCTATGTTTCGCGTGGGAGAATGCCCCAAATACGGGCATTCTCCGCATAGAGTTGCTTAAGAGAGCGAGGAAACGATACTATGGAAAAGAAAAATTTAGCGGCGGAGCTGGCGGGGAACGCGTATCCGGGACGGGGCATTGTGATCGGGAAGTCGGCGGACGGCGCGTATGCGGTGACGGCATACTTTATTATGGGACGCAGCGGCAACAGCAGGAACCGGGTGTTTGTGGAGGAAGGCGCGGGTATACGCACGCAGGCGTTTGACCCGTCCAAGCTGGAGGATCCGAGTCTGATTATCTACGCGCCGGTGCGGGTGCTCGGCAACAAAACCATTGTCACGAACGGCGACCAGACGGACACGATTTACGAACTGATGGACAGACAGCAGACTTTTGAGCAGGCATTGCGCACGCGGGAGTTTGAGCCGGACGCTCCCAATTACACGCCGCGCATTTCGGGCATCATGCATCTGGAAAACGCGAGCTACAACTACGCTATGTCCATTTTGAAGAGCAACAACGGCGACCCTTCCTCCTGCAATCGTTACACCTTCGCCTATGAGAATCCGAAGGCGGGGGAGGGCAGATTCATACATACTTATATGGGCGACGGCAATCCGCTGCCCAGCTTTGAAGGCGAGCCGACGCTTGTGGGCATTGAGGGCGGTATCGACGAGTTTACGAAGACGATCTGGGAGAGTCTGAACGAGGACAACAAAGTATCGCTGTTCGTGCGCTACATCGAGATCGCTACGGGTAAGTATGAGACGAGGATTGTAAATAAGAACCAATAGGAGAAAAAGAGACAATGAACGAATTGGAATTAAAATATGGCTGTAACCCGAACCAGAAACCGTCCCGCATTTTCATGGCGGACGGAAGCGAACTGCCGATTCAGGTGTTAAACGGTAGACCGGGATATATTAATTTTTTGGATGCCTTTAACGGCTGGCAGCTTGTCAGCGAATTAAAGAAGGCGACAGGGCTTCCGGCAGCGACTTCTTTTAAGCATGTATCTCCGGCAGGGGCGGCAGTAGGTCTTCCCTTAGAGGAGACTTTGGCAAAGATTTACTGGGTGGACGATCTTGGCGAGCTGTCTCCGCTGGCATGTGCTTACGCCAGAGCACGGGGCGCGGACCGAATGAGTTCTTTCGGCGATTTTATCGCCCTCTCCGACGTGTGCGACGTGGATACGGCGAGGCTGATCAAGAGAGAGGTTTCGGACGGGGTGATCGCGCCGGGCTATGAGCCGGAGGCGCTGGAAATCCTGAAAGCAAAGAAGAAGGGCGCCTACAACGTGATTCAGATCGACGAAAGCTATGTGCCCGCGCCAACTGAGGTGAAGCAGGTGTACGGCATCAGCTTTGAGCAGGGCAGGAACGAGCTGAAAATCGACGACGCTTTCTTTGACAATATTGTGACAAAGGAAAAGGATCTGCCGAAACAGGCGAAGATCGATCTGGTGATTGCCATGATTACACTGAAATATACGCAGTCCAATTCTGTCTGCTACGTGAAGGACGGGCAGGCGATCGGTATCGGTGCAGGGCAGCAGTCCAGAATCCACTGCACGAGGCTGGCGGGCACAAAGGCGGACAACTGGTTCCTGAGACAGTCTCCCATGGTGTTAGGGTTACAGTTCGTGGACGGCATTGGCAGGGCGGACAGAGATAACTCCATCGACCTCTATATCGGCGAAGATTACATGGATGTGCTGGCGGATGGCGCGTGGCAGAAGATATTCAAGGTGAAGCCTGAGGTATTTACGGCGGAGAAGAAGCGCGCGTGGCTGGATCAGATGAAGGGCGTGGCGCTCGGTTCGGATGCGTTCTTCCCCTTCGGGGACAATATCGAGCGCGCCCACAAAAGCGGCGTGCAGTACGTGGCGCAGCCCGGCGGATCGGTGCGGGACGACAACGTGATCGAGGTGTGCGATAAGTATGGGATGACAATGTGCTTTACGGGGATACGGCTGTTCCATCACTAGGATAAATGGCGGACGCGCGGGCGGAAGATAATTTCAGCGTCGCCGCGCTTGAGAAATTGATTTTTTTGGCAGGTAGTGGTAAAATTTAAGAGTCGCGGGAGTGTATCGGCGCTGGCTGCGGCTCCGGAAAAGATAATAAAAACAAAGGAGTGGAAAAGGGACAATGAGTAAGAGCTTTGAGGATTTGTTATCGAAGGTATCTGAGTGTGAGATGAAGAAGGTTGCGGTTGCGGTTGCTCAGGACAGCGCGGTGCTGGAGGCTGTGGCGGCTGCGAAGGAGCGGGGTATCGCGGAGGCGATCCTTGTGGGCGACGCTGACAAGATCAAAGAGGTGGCGGAGACTGATAAGGTTGACATCAGCGGCTTCGAGATCATTGACGAGAAGGATAATTACGAGGCGGCTTTGAAGGCGGTCAAGCTGGTGCACGAGGGCAAGGCGGACATGTACATGAAGGGTCTGATTGACACGAAATCCTTCTTGAAGAGCGTATTGGATAAAGAAGTCGGCTTGAGAACGGGCAAGGCTTTGTCCCATGTATGCGTGTTTGAGGTGGAGGGAATCGACCATCTCCTGTTCCTGACGGACGTTGCTTTTATGACATATCCCACGCTTGAGGACAAGGTACATATCATCGAGAATACGGTGGATGTCTGCCATGCGTGCGGCATTCCGAGCCCGAAGGTAGCGCCCCTTGCGGCGGTTGAGGTGGTGAATCCGAAGATGCCTGTTACGGTGGAGGCGGAGGAGCTGACGAAGATGTGCGAGGAAGGCAAGATTTCCGGCTGTGTTGTGGACGGTCCTCTCTCTCTGGATCTGGCGATTGACCCTGAGGCGGCGAAGCATAAAGGCGCGGAGGGCAGAAAGATCGTGGGCGACGCGGATGTGCTCCTCTTCCCTGACATTCATGCGGGCAACCTTGTTTACAAGTGCCTGGTACATACGGCAAAGGTGAAGAACGGCAACATTCTGACGGGTACGAAGGCTCCGGTTATTCTGACTTCCCGTTCCGACGATTTTGAGACGAAGGTAAATTCCCTTGCGCTCGGCGCGGTTATGGCAGGCGCAATGGCAAAACTTAATTAAAATAGGGGGTAAAAAATGGCTATTAAAAGTTTAATTATCAATCCCGGTTCTACTTCTACAAAGATTGGTGTGTTCGAGGATGAAACTCTCCTGTTTGAGGAGACTTTGAGACATTCTACGGAAGAGATTGCGCAGTATGAGAAAATTGTGGATCAGAAGGACTTCCGCAGAAAGATCATCGAGGATCTGTTGAAGGAAAAAGATTTTGACATAAAGTCCCTGAACATGGTAGTGGGGCGCGGCGGCATGTTAAAGCCGATTCCGGGCGGTACATACGCGGTGACAGATGATCTCTTAGAAGATTTAAAGATTGGTGTGCAGGGACCTCACGCCTCCAATCTGGGCGGCATTTTGGCGCGAGAGATCGGCGATTCCATCGGTGTTCCTTCCTATATCGTTGACCCCGTTGTTGTCGACGAGTTGGAGCCTGTCTCCAGATATTCGGGCGTGCCGGAACTGCCGAGAACCAGCGTGTTCCATGCGCTGAACCAGAAGGCTGTTGCGAAGCGTTACGCGAAGGAGCAGGGCAAGGCTTACGATTCTCTGAATCTGGTTGTGGTGCATATGGGCGGCGGCGTGTCCGTGGGCGCGCACAAGAAGGGTTGTGTGGTAGATGTGTTTAACGCACTCGACGGCGACGGCGCGTTCTCTCCCGAAAGAGCGGGCGCGGTACCCAGCGGCGCACTTATAAAAATGTGCTTTTCGGGGAAATATACGGAGAAAGAGGTTTACAAGAAATTCGTGGGCGGCGGCGGCTTCAATGCTTACTGCGGCACCAACGACATGCGCGATGTGGATAAGATGGTAGACGAGGGCGACAAGAAGGCGGAGGAAGTCAGAGAGGCTTTCATCATGCAGGTTGCAAAGGATATCGGCGCGATGGCGTGCGTACTGCAGGGGAAGGTTGACCAGATCATTGTGACAGGCGGTATCGCTTACGACAAGGCGGTTGTCGCAGGACTGAAGGAGAAGGCGGAGTGGATTGCTCCCATGACCGTTTATCCCGGAGAGGATGAGCTGATGGCTCTGGTGCAGGGCGGCTTACGCATCCTGCGCGGCGAAGAAGAATTAAAGGTATATTAAGAGATTTGTTTTCATGAAATGTGAGGCGGCGGAGGGGCTGATAGACAGGCACTTCCGCCGCTTTGTCTGAGAATAGGGGTTTTGCTTGAATTTGCTCCCTGTATCTGGTAAAATATAATTTAGTGTTTTGTTATGGTGGGGATTTTTTGAGAGAAAGGCATGTGTCAGCCCAAAAGGCACATGGGAATGAGAAAACTATGAGCGTGGTACAAAAAATATTCGGAACGCACAGTGAACGGGAGATCAAGCGCATTAACGGTCTGGTAGACAAGATCGAGGGGATGCGTCCGGAGATGATGGAAATGTCGGACGAGCAGATGCGCGATAAGACGAAGGAGTTTAAGAAAAGACTCTCCGAGGGTGAGACTTTGGATGAACTTTTGCCGGAGGCTTACGCCCTTGTCCGGGAGGCGGCGAGAAGGATTCTCAACACGGAGCATTACAGGGTGCAGCTGATCGGCGGCATTATCCTGCATCAAGGACGTATCGCGGAGATGAGAACCGGTGAAGGTAAGACCCAGACCTGTCTGCTGCCGGCTTATCTGAACGCGCTGGAGGGAAGGGGCGTGCATGTTGTCACGGTCAACGACTATCTGGCGAAGCGTGATGCGGAGTGGATGGGACAGGTGCATGAATTTCTCGGATTGAAAGTGGGATGCGTGTTAAACGACATGAAACCCGAGGAGCGCAGGGAGGCTTACAACTGCGACATTACCTATGTGACAAACAATGAGCTGGGTTTCGATTATCTGCGCGACAATATGGTTATTTACAAGGAACAGCTCGTGCTGAGGGAGCTGCATTACGCTATTATCGACGAGGTGGACTCGGTGCTGATCGATGAGGCGAGAACTCCACTGATCATATCCGGACAGAGCGGCAAATCCACGAAGCTTTACGAGGCTTGCGATATTCTGGCGAAACAGCTCACCCGCGGCGAGGATATGGAAGAGCTGACCAAGATGGACGCCATCATGGGTGTGGAGCGGGAGGAGACCGGTGACTTCATCGTGAACGAGAAGGACAAGGTTGTGAACCTGACTGCGCAGGGCGTTTCCAAGGTGGAGCGTTTCTTCCAGATAGAGAATTTGGCTGACCCGGAAAATCTGGAAATCCAGCACAACATTATACTGGCTCTGCGGGCGCACAACCTGATGTTCCGCGATCAGGATTACGTGGTGAAGGATGATCAGGTTATGATCGTGGATGAGTTTACCGGACGTATCATGCCGGGGCGTCGTTACTCCGACGGACTGCATCAGGCGATTGAGGCGAAAGAGCATGTGAAGGTGAAGCGGGAGAGCAAGACGCTCGCCAACATTACCTTCCAGAATTTCTTTAATAAATTCGAGAAAAAGGCGGGCATGACCGGTACGGCGCTCACGGAGGAAAAAGAGTTTCGTGACATTTACGGCATGGACGTGGTGGCGATTCCCACGAACAAGCCGGTGGCGCGTATTGACCATCAGGACGCTGTCTATAAAACCAAAAAAGAAAAGCTCAAGGCGATTCTGCACGCGGTGCAGGAGGCGCACGCAAAGGGGCAGCCGGTATTGGTCGGTACGATCAATATCGACGCATCCGAGGAGCTTTCCGCCATCTTCAAGAGAAACGGTCTGGAGCATAAAGTGCTGAACGCAAAGTTTCACGAGCTGGAGGCGGAGATTGTGGCGGACGCCGGTATTCACGGCGCGGTTACCATCGCAACCAACATGGCTGGTCGTGGTACGGATATCAAGCTGGACGACGAGGCGAGAGCGGCGGGCGGTCTCATGATCATTGGCACGGAGCGCCATGAGTCCAGACGTATCGACAACCAGTTGCGCGGTCGAAGCGGACGTCAGGGCGATCCCGGCGAATCGAAGTTTTACATCTCGCTGGAGGACGATCTGATGCGGCTGTTCGGTTCCGACCGCATGGTCACCATGTTTAACGCGCTTGGCATCCCGGAAGGGCAGGAGATCGAGCACAGCGCATTGACCAAGGCGATTGAGACGGCACAGAAGAAGATAGAGAACAACAACTTCGGCATCAGAAAGAGCCTGCTCGAGTATGATCAGGTGATGAACGAGCAGAGAGAGATTATATACGAGGAGAGACGGCGCGTCCTGGACGGCGAGAGCATGAGGGACGCCATCTACAAGATGATCACGGATATCACGGAGAACTGCGTGGATATCTGTATCGGGGATGACTCCGATTTCGAGGAGTGGGATTACAATGAATTGAATACCCTGCTTATTCCCACAGTGCCCTTAAAGCCTGTAAATGCGTCGAGAGTCTTAAAACCTAAGAAAAACAGCCTGAAACAGCAGTTGAAGGAGGAGGCTGTCAAGCTTTACGAGAGCAAGGAGGCGGAGTTCCCGGAGCCTGAGGCGATCCGTGAGATCGAGCGCGTGATCCTTCTCAAAGTGATAGATAGAAAGTGGATGGATCACATCGACGATATGGAACAGCTTCGTCAGGGTGCGGGCTTGCAGGCTTACGGACAGAAGGATCCGCTTGTGGAGTACAAGCTGAACGGTTACGAGATGTTCGACGAGATGACGCAGAACATCAAGGAGGAGACGGTGCGTCTGCTCTTCCGTGTACGCATTGAGCAGAAGGTGGAGAGGGAGCAGGTGGCAAAGGTGACCGGCACCAATAAGGACGACACCCTGCAGAAAGGTCCCGTGAAGCGCGCGGAGGCGAAGGTTTACCCGAACGATCCCTGCCCTTGCGGGAGCGGGAAGAAGTATAAACAGTGCTGCGGGCGGAAATAAAGCTAAAGCAATACTAAGCAAAGATAGAAAGAAGGTGACGTTAAGTGGTAGAACTGGACAATATGAAATCGGAGCTTTTAGCCTACAAAAGCCCCTTAGCGGAAGTGAGGGATTCACTTTAACTTAGCAGATAAGGTAAAGCGGATCGAGGAGCTTGACATGGAAATGCAGGCGCCGGACTTCTGGGACGACCCGGAGAAGTCAAACCAGAAGATGCGGGAGTCCAAAGGGCTGAAGGACGTTGTGGAGACGATGGACGGTCTTTCCAGCCAGTATAACGACATTCTGGAACTGATTGAGTTGGGCTACGAGGACAACGACCCGGCGATCATTCCCGACATCGAGGAGGAACTTACCTCCTTTAAGGAAACGTTTGAGAATATCAGAATCAGTACGCTCCTCTCAGGCGAGTATGACAAAAATAACGCGATTCTGAAATTGAATGCCGGGGCGGGCGGCACGGAGAGCTGCGACTGGTGCAGTATGCTCTACCGCATGTACACCCGCTGGGCGGAGCGCAAGGGCTATTCGCTGGACGTGATTGACTATCTGGACGGCGACGAGGCGGGCATCAAGTCCGTGACGTTCCAGATCAACGGCGAGAACGCCTACGGTTATCTGAAATCGGAGAAGGGCGTGCACAGGCTGGTGCGTATTTCCCCTTTCAACGCGCAGGGCAAGCGGCAGACTTCCTTCGTGTCCCTTGACGTGATGCCGGACATTGAGGAAGATGTGGATGTGGAAGTGAAGGACGAGGATATCCGTATCGACACGTACCGAAGCAGTGGCGCGGGCGGTCAGCACATCAACAAGACGTCCTCGGCGATCCGTATCACCCACTTCCCGACGGGAATCGTGGTGACCTGCCAGAACGAGCGCAGCCAGTTCCAGAACAAGGACAAGGCGATGCAGATGCTGAAGGCGAAGCTTTATATGTTAAAGCAGGAGGAGAATGCGGAGAAGCTGTCGGATATCCGTGGCGACGTGAAGGAGATCGGCTGGGGCAACCAGATACGCTCCTATGTGATGCAGCCTTACACCATGGTGAAAGACCACCGGACAAACGAGGAGTCCGGCAATGTGGATGCGGTGATG
Organism: uncultured Lachnospiraceae bacterium; assembly: GCA_910588955.1. Taxonomy (GTDB): domain Bacteria; phylum Bacillota; class Clostridia; order Lachnospirales; family Lachnospiraceae; genus UBA3282. The sequence continues at coordinate 27,791 of CAJURQ010000030.1, read as the reverse complement.
GACGGGGCGATCGATCCGTTTATCAATGCGTATTTGAAGTGGATTAATAGTTAGTGGTTTGCGGGGAGATAGTTGGCTATCTCCCCGTTTTACGTGGGAAGAGAGTTTTCGTTTTGTAATATTTTACAAATGTTGGCGGAGGGGATATACTATATGTAGCAAATGTATAGGAAAGGTGGTTGTAATATGAGTAATAGGGAAAGAGTGTTGCAGCTTATAGAGGGTATACCGGATATTAAATTACATTTTGTAGTAGAAATGTTGGAATCGCTGAAAGCATACGCAGGGGAAGAGATTGAGCCTGATGAATGGGACTTGCAGATGATTGCGCAGGCTGAACAGGAAAATGATGGTGAGACGGTTGCTTTGGAAGATTTGGCGGGTGAGTTGGGTGTAGTGCTATGAGGGTACAGTATGCAATCCGATTTGAAAAAGCCGCAGAAAAGTTTCTGAGAAAACAAACTCCTAAAATACAGCAGAATTTGATGCGTGCGATTTATAAATTGCCAGATGGTACAGACATAAAACGATTAAAGGGGCATGATCTTTATAGAATGCGAGTAGGTAATATTAGGATAATTTATTCAATTCAAGAAGAAATAAAAATTATTAATATTGAAAACATTGATAACCGTGGTGATGTATACAAGAGGTATTGAGAAAAGTATTTTTGGGAGGGCGTATATGATTTATGAATTAAAACATATAGATGTAAGTCTTATACGCTTTTCAGCGACCGAGGACACGAGTACCCCCAAAATAAAAATTCTTTGGAAAAATGAAGCAAAAAAGGAATTGTTTCCGCTCGACCTTTCACCTGACGAGGAGGGACTTGCCACATGGCTAAAGCGCAGGACGATACCGAAGAACCGCGCCTATGTGCATAATTTTCTTAGCAAGTGCGGGCTGAATATCAATCGCCCGATGGCGGTTATCAGGGTTTCGAAGGGGCTTTCCCTAAACGACTGTTACTGGATTGTGGAGAAAGGATTTGAGGGCACATACGAAAAATATAATTTGTATGATAATCGTTTCAGCCAGATTCTTGCGCTGATTGCTTTTACGGGATATGGCAGCAGCGTCAGAAGTTCTCTGGCATCCTGCCCGGAGTTTACCACAAACGGTATGCTCCCGAAATGTTGGAGAAGAAAGGACGGAAAAATCTGTCTGTATAAAGGCGGCACGAGCGGAGCGTCAAATACCGGGAATGAACCTTATTCGGAATACTATGCGGCGCAGATTGCAGAGGTTCTCGGTGTAAATGCGATCGCCTACTCCCTTTCAAAGTGGGAGGGTGAACTGTGCTCTGTCTGTCAGCTTTTTACTTCCAAAGCGTATTCTTTTCTGCCCGTGGGAAGAATGGTGACCGACGGGGGGATGGCGGCGGTGAGAGCGTACTATCAGAAATTGGGGCAGAATTTTGTGGATGCGCTTGATGACATGCTTGTCTTTGATGCGGTAATTATAAACACTGACAGACATTTCGGTAATTTTGGCTTTATGGTAGATAATAAGGAAAACAAAATCGTTGCGCCCGCGCCGCTTTTTGACCACGGAAATGCTCTTTTGAACTTTGCGGGAAGGGATGACATGGAAAATGAGGATACTCTGGCGGCGTATGTCCAGACGCTGGTTCCCTGTGTATATGACGATTTTATTGGGACGGCGAGGGAAATCCTTGCGCAGAGGCATCGGGAGGGTTTAAGGAGTCTGCTTGCTTTTCGGTTTCGGAAACATCCCAGATATAATTTGCCAGAGAAACGTTTGCGGATGCTGGAGAGACAGGTACAGATGCGGGCAAAAAGAATGCTTGAATAAAGTGTGTTTATATGAGTGTAAAAAGAGAAAAGGGTGGGTGGGGAAGCAGAATGAGAAAGAGCAAAAACAGAGTTTACAAGTGGATAGCTATGATGCTGACGGCGGCTCTGCTGGTCGGACAATGTCAGGTGCCTGCGCTGGCAAATGAGGGGACTGCGCCCGTGGAGACGGGTGTTTCGGATGAACATAAGGATGACATGCAGACGGGCGGCACTGATGTGACGGACAAAGACGCGCCGGAAGGTGATGAAAACGACGGCGGAGAAGGTGGCGAGGGTGAAGCCGGCAGTGACACAGGAAATGGCGGCACAGGTGAAGCTGGCACTAGTTCGGGCAATGGTGGCGACGGCAGCGGTGAAACAGGTTCGGGCAACGACGGCGCAGATGATGACGGGGAGGATAACCCCGGTGCGGGTGGTGACGAGACAGGAGACGAGGGCGATAATCAGGGCGGCGAAGAGGGTGCTCCGAACAAGTGCGTCTGCGAGACGGCGTGCACGGAAGATGCTGTGAACGAAGGCTGTCCCGTGTGCGCGGCGGATTATGAGGCGTGCGCCAAAAATGCAGGGGGGGGGGTAAAACCTTCTGAGGGAATCGGGGAGGAAGAAACAGTTTCGGAGAATGATTTGGATGGAGAAGTGGGTGTTGCTTTGATGGCGGCGGATGAGGGGATGGAAACGTATGCGGCGGATGATACGTTCTGGGATGATGGTTCTCATCTTTGGTACAGGGTGACAGGAAATGGCGAAGTCGAAGTAAAAGGGGAAGACCCGGATTCGGATAATAGGGTAGCAAACGTAATAATCCCCGAATCATTCGTGAAGGATGAAGTTACCTATCGTGTGACAGGAATAGGGGCAAACGCATTTCAGAAGAGCTGGACGCTAAAAACGATTTCCATACCGGCAAGTGTGGAGCGTATAGGGGATAATGCATTTGCGCTCTCCGCCCTTTCCGACGTCACGATAGCGGAAGGCGTGAAAGAAATAGGAAATAGCGCGTTTGATAGCTGCTTTTTGAATAGCATAACGATACCGAAAAGCGTGAGAAGCATAGGGGAGAGGGCATTTGCTCATAACGAAGATTTAAAGAGTGTAACGATACCGGAAGGTGTGGCAGGTATAGAGAAGCGGACATTTGATAGATGCACCAGGCTAACGAAGGTAGAGATACCGGGAAGCGTGACGAGTATAGGAGAGGGCGCGTTTTGTGACTGTAGCCGTCTGACCAGTGTGAGGATACCGGAAGGCGTGACGGAAATAGGGGAACTTGCGTTTGCGGGGAGCGGTTTAACCAGCGCAGAGATACCGCAGGGTGTGACATGTATAGAGACGGCTGTGTTTGAGGGCTGCAAAAGCTTAACCCGCGTAACGATACCGGAAAGTGTAACGAATATAAAGAGGAACGTTTTTTATGGATGCGAGGGCTTAACCGCCATAGAGATACCGCAAAATGTGGCGCAGATAGGGGAGGCGGCATTTTATAAATGCAAAAAATTAACCGGCGTAGAGATACCGCAAGGTGTGACGCGTATCGAACAATATACATTTGCGTCTTGTAGCGGTTTAAACAATGTGGTGATACCGGAAAATGTAACAAATATAGGTGAGGGCGCGTTTTCAGATTGCAGCAGTCTGGCCAGTGTGACAATATCAGAAAACATATCGAAGATAGGCGTGGAGGCGTTTAAAGATTGTGTCCGATTGAAAGCGTTTGATATTGTTGTATCATCAGATGTGAACATCCGGTTTCCGCAGGTCGGGAGAGACGCATTTGCTCCATTTCCCGACAATAATGAGGTGAATAGGAGATATATTCGTTTTTTTGATACATTTGATACGAGTAAGGATGAATTGAGGGGACAAGCCTATACTGACGCCTTCAAAGAGGCCGCGCAAAATGACGGCGATGCAGACAATGGCAGATGGTACGGCTGGTCCTATGAAGGAGTGACCGTAGATACTTACACTGTGACCATCAACGTGAAGAAAGACAAAAATCCATGGAACGGTCACAGCAGAACCTTCGCCCTGCTTGGCGGCGGCGACAGCGGTTTCCTCGAAGTCCCGGGGCAGACGGGGGACAGCTCCTACACCATCAGTCAGGTGCCCAACGGTACATACCACATTTATGATATTACAGGCGTTCCCGTGGACTCCCTTTATTCCAGAGCGAGGGACACGGGAGCGGAAGTGCGTGTGAACGGTGCGGACACCGAAGTGGACGTGACGGTGAACGGGACGGATGTGGAAAAGGACGTCCACTACTATACAGCGACCTTCTATGATGGGACAGAGGCTTATAAAGCCGGAACCCCGCAGGAACCGCAGATTATTTTAAGAGGAAAGAAGGCGGCGAAGCCGGAGGATCCGCAGAAGGCGGATCGGCAGTTTGCCGGATGGATGACGACGGACGGCGGCAGCACGCCCTATGACTTTGATACGCCTGTGACAGACATCACAAGCATCTTTGCAAGCTGGGTGGAAAAGACGGCGGAGCAATTACATATTACGGCGGATGCCACAGAGGGAGGGACGATTGACCCTACAGGTGACATAGCTGTCACAAAAGGCGGGGAGCAGTCCTTTACCATCACGCCAAATGAAGGTTACAAAATAAAAACAGTTACGGTGGACGGCAAGGACGTGACGGCAGAATTGAAGGACACTCTGGCAAGGGCGCAGGCGGGAGCCAGATACTATACGTTCACGAATGTGACGGAGAACCATACGATTCATGCCGCTTTTGAAGCCGATAGTGGTGATAAACCGGACGATGGGGGTGATGACAAACCGGATGACGGTGATGATAAACCGGACGACGACGGAGATAAACCGGGTGGCGGTGGAGATAAACCAGATCCGGGTGACGATACCCCGGATGGCGGCGGGGACAACCCTGCGCCTGATGGAGATATCCCCGGTGGCGAAACGGGAACGGCACAGGTGACAGTTGTGTCACAAGCATCCTCTCTGCAGGATGCTGTCGCACCGGACAGCAGTGCGGGCAATGGCGGCGCTTCTGCGACAGGACAGGCAGCAGGCGGGAAGAAAACGCCGACAGGCGGCGGGGAGCCGAAAACAGGCGATGCTGCGCCGACGGAAATCTATGCCACGGTGGCGATGATTGCCGGACTGACTTATCTGCTTCTCTACTTCATGGAAGAAAGCCGCGGCATGACCGAGCGGGAGAAGGAAGTGTTCGTTGCGGCGTTTATCCGCTGGGCGAAGAAGGGCGGCAGATTCAGGAGATGCTGCGCGGTTGCGGCGATCTTCTGTCTGCTGGTGTACTATCACAGTATCGGGAAACGTGCGGGCAGAGTCGGTTTTGACAGGGAGTATCTGAGACAGGCGTTGTAGGCAGTGAGTAGAAAAAAGGAAGTGTAAAAATTAAAGGTATAAATATACGGTTGACAGCGCATGTTGTTTGTCATATTATGGTTATAGAGAGGTCTCCATTAACCTTATGGTCTCGAGCCATAAAAGAGATGAACATTAACGAGTGGGAAGCCTTGGCTTCCCACATTTTTTACACAAAAGATAAGGAGCGGCTTAATGTTCACATTACAGGGAAAGCTGACATTTATTAATATTGATCAGAATTGAAAACAGGAAAGATAGTCAAATTTTGCTGTGATTTCAGGGCATTAGAAAATGCGGCGGAAGAGGTGGAGAAAAAAGAGACCGCCTAAACAGCAGCCTCCGCATTATTCTTGATCAGATCCAGAAAGAACTCCGCCTCAGTCGCCGCCATATAAGGGATGACCCACAGCAGCGCGAGTCCCCAAGACAGCAGTCCGAGGAGCAGGAGCGGAAGAAAACTCACATACAGATAGAAGAGCCGACCCTTGTGATGCACCATGAGGCGCCGGCTTTTTTGCAGCAGCTCCCTCGCCGTGTACTGCGGAAAATCGTGGAGCAGGAAATAAGTCTGCGCGTAAAAGAGGCTCAGCATAACGGAAACCACTCCCGACAGGATCAGGGAGAGGGCATAGGGCAGCATGAGGTTCATCATCTTGCCCAGATGATTCGCATTTGCCATCATCATATAGTTTAAAACGATCTGGGGCAGGCTCGACAGGTAGGTGATCAGCGTGATCCATGCCTGTATGACAATCGCTTTGTCCGGGTAGAGCTGAAAACCGTAAAACAGGTCGCCCACAGAAACCGGGCGTCCGCAGATCAGCTTCAGATAGAGGTAGGCGCTGCCCGAGGAAAACAATCCGGTCAGAATGGAAACCAGAAACATAATCGCATAGTAGATGATGGTGCCGGGTATCGTGCCAAGATCTACGATCAGGCTCACGGCGATGGTGACTATGCCCATAAGCGCGCTCACAATTAGAAATGCGCCTATGACCGTGCCGTAATGTCCGAGCAGATGCTCTCTGGCGCTGGCTTTCAGTTCCGCGGAGGACTTAAATCGGTTCATAATAATGTTATGTCAACCTTTCTGCAAAAATTCTGCAAAGAATACAGCATAAAACGCTGTGACCGGCTTTTACACCGCCTCATCATAGTTCATGCCGAGGTATTTATTCGCCGCGTCGGAGGACTTCATATCCTTCTGATAAGGGTTTTCCTCGTTGCGGTATTTGATCTGGGTGGCGGTGGTGCCACCGGACACATAGGTGCGTCCGCATTCAGGGCAGATCGCCGTGTGGATGGACACGTTGCATGAGACTACCTTGCCGTTGTTTTTTTCGGCTTTCTGGTAGGCGTTGCTCACATGCTCCTGCTCGTGGCTTCTGACTCTCGCCGCGGCGGCTTTCGGATCGATGTGCGCCGCAGCCTTAAAGGAGACGTCACCTTCGTCGGAGCCGTCCTTGTATTTGCGGTTCTTGCACGTCTCGCACTCCGCGGGGGAAGATTTCTTTCCCGCCTGTCTCTCGGTGGATTCACCGGGGTTGCGGATGATGACGCGACCGTCCTCGGATTCATGCGCCACGCCGGGCATACCCTGTGCGGCAGCTTCCGCGGCGCCTGCGGGCTGTCTCTGCCCGGAGGAAGGGGTTCCGGCAGGCTGTTCCTGCCCGGAAGAAGGGGCGCCTGCGGGCTGCTCCTGTCTGTAGGGGGAGGCTGTCGAAGGTCCGGTATAGGCGTTGTTCGCGCCATAAGGATTATAATAGGAAGTTCCCATAATCGGAGAAATTGTCATAACGTTACCCTGCCTTTCTTAACTACCTTTACTCTACCTCGTCAAAATCCCACATATCGTAAATTTCATCCATCATTTCATAATAAGAGACGCCGTACTGCTCCTCGCACATCTTATTGACTTCCTCGGTCAGACTCGGGGAGATCTTGGGAAGGGCAAACACAAGCCACACGGCAAAAACGCAGAACGCCACGTCCAGCACAAGTCCGGTGATACTGCAGATCATGCCCGCCTTCGCCTTGCCGACCATCTTTCGTGCGCCGCCCTTAGAGAGGATTGCCAGAATGATACCGACACCGCCCAGAAGAAACGGCAGGGACAGCCGCAGCAGCAAAAGGCTTACCAGTGTGATAATACCAAGGATCATGGAAGCGGAAGCCATATTTTCACCCTTTGTTTTAAAAGGGGCAGGCTGCAGTGGCGTGCCGTAAGGATTATTGTACGGATTATTGCCGTTGTACGGATTGTTGTTATTGTAAGGATTGTAACCGCCGCTGGGATCGCCCTGCGGATTGTTTGGTCCGTAGTCCATCGTATATGCCTCGTTTCCTGATATCCATGCACACAAAATTGTGTTTTGCGATTTCTATAACTTATAATCTTCTATAGTTTAGCATATTTTTCCTAAAAAAACCATAGTTTCCTGTGGCGGATTTCGGATTTATCCTGTATAATAAAAATGTTAGGCAAAAGAATGCATGTATACTTTATTGCTATGAAGTGATAAAGAAGAGGGTATTATGGACATTATTTTACAGTTGAAAGAGGAATTACAGGTAGAGAAATGGCAGGTGGAGGCGGCGGTTTCCCTGATTGACGAGGGGAACACGATTCCCTTTATCGCCCGCTACCGAAAGGAGATGACAGGCTCCTTAAACGACGAGGTTCTGAGGGATCTTCACGAGCGGCTTACATACCTGCGGAATTTGGAAGAGAAGAAGGCGCAGGTTCTTGGCAGTATCGAGGAGCAGGGCAAGCTGACTGACGAGCTTAAGGCGCGCATCGAGGCGGCGCAGACTATGGTGGTGGTGGAGGATCTCTACCGTCCTTACCGCCCGAAGAGAAAGACACGCGCGGGCGTGGCGAAGGAGAAGGGGTTAGAACCCCTTGCGGCGTTCATCCTTACACAGGAGACGACGACTCCGATTGAGGAGGAGGCTGCGAAGTATATCCGCGAGGATGAGGACGAAGCGAAATCCGTGAAGACGGCTGCGGAGGCGCTGCAGGGCGCGAAGGATATTATCGCGGAGCAGATTTCCGACGAGGCGGACTACCGCATCTATATCCGCGACGTCACCATGAAGGAGGGAAAACTCGTGACCGCCGCCAAGGACGAGAAGGCGGAAAGCGTTTACGAGATGTATTATCAGTATGAGGAACCCATCAGTAAGGTGGCGGGGCATCGGGTTCTTGCCGTCAACAGGGGCGAGAACGAGAAGTTTTTGACGGTGAAAATCGAGGCGCCTGTGGATAGGATTCTGCAGTTCCTGCGCACCAAAACGATAATAAATGACAATCATGTCACATCTCCGATTCTGGAGGAAGTAATCGCAGACAGTTATGACAGGTTGATCGCTCCGGCAATAGAGCGGGAGATCAGAAACGATCTCACCGAGAAGGCGGAGGACGGCGCGATCTCCGTATTTGGAAAAAATCTGGAGCAGCTTTTGCTGCAGCCGCCCATCAAGGGAAAGGTAGTGCTCGGCTGGGATCCGGCTTTCCGCACGGGCTGCAAGCTGGCGGTGGTGGACGAGACGGGTAAGGTGCTCGACACGAAGGTGATTTATCCCACCGCGCCCCAGAATAAGGTGGAGCAGGCGAAGGCAGAGCTGAAAAAGCTGATTAAAAAATATAACGTTTCCCTGATTTCTGTCGGAAACGGCACGGCGTCCAGAGAGTCCGAGCAGGTCATTGTAGAGCTGATCAAGGAGCTGGATGTGCCGGTACAGTACGTGATCGTGAACGAGGCGGGCGCGTCCGTCTACTCCGCAAGCAAACTGGCAACGGAGGAGTTCCCGGAGTTTGACGTGGGACAAAGGAGCGCGGCTTCCATCGCCAGAAGGCTGCAGGACCCGCTGGCGGAACTGGTAAAGATCGATCCCAAATCCATCGGTGTCGGGCAGTACCAGCACGATATGAACCAGAAGAAGCTGAGCGAAGCGCTGGGCGGCGTGGTGGAAGACAGCGTGAACCGGGTCGGGGTGGATTTAAACACCGCGTCCGCTTCCCTTCTCGAGTATGTCTCCGGCGTGACCAAGGTGATCGCCAGAAACATTGTGGACTACCGGGAGACAAACGGGCGTTTCACCGACAGGAAACAGCTTCTCAAGGTGGCGAAGCTGGGACCGAAGGCGTTTGAGCAGTGCGCGGGCTTTATGCGGATCGCGGACGGCGACAATCCCTTGGATGCTACGAGTGTTCACCCGGAATCCTACGAGGCGGCGAAAAAGCTGATGGAGAAGCTGGGGCTCACCATGGAGGATATCAAGGAGGCGCAGAAAAAGGCGGCGGTGAAGAAAACGGTTCCCGCGAAGGAGAAGAAGCCCCGCCCGAAAAAGCCGGTGATTCGCAATACCGACACGGCGATGGGCAAGGCTTTGGCGGCTGCGCTTGGCGGCATGGATATGGCGGCGGAGGAAAGTGACACGAATGTCACAACTTCCGGATCCGGCGGTTCCGGTCAGACGGCGGTCAGCAATCTGGCAAAGCGGGTCAAGGACAAGAAGAAGCTGGCGGAGGAGCTGGGAATCGGAGAAATCACGCTGGTGGATATTCTGACGGAGCTGGAAAAACCGGCGCGCGATCCGAGAGACAACATGCCTGCGCCGATCCTTCGCAGCGATGTGCTGGATATGAAGGATTTAAAGCCCGGCATGATATTGAAGGGAACGGTCAGAAATGTGATCGACTTCGGCGTTTTTGTGGACATCGGCGTACATCAGGACGGTTTGGTGCATATCTCGCAGATTACGGACCGCTATATCAAACACCCGCTTGAGGCGGTCAGCGTGGGAGATATCGTGGATGTGCAGGTGCTCACGGTGGACGTGCCGAAGAAACGCATCGGTCTGACCATGAAAATCGGTCAGGAAGCCGATTTAAAGAAAAAGCAGCGGTAAGCAGACGGCGGTCCGCACGGAACCGCTGCGATAAGGCAGCGGAATCCGGCGCGGCTGTGAACTGTAACAGAATGCAAGAAAAGGAGTTTAGTCATGCTTAAGTACATTGTGAAGAGAATTTTGCTGGCAGTCGTGACGATCTGGGCGGTTGCCACACTCACCTTTTTTCTGATGAACCTGGTGCCCGGCGGCCCGTTTTTGTCGGAGAAGGCGATCAGCCCCCAGGCGCAGGCGGCGCTGGAGGCGAAGTACGGACTGGATAAGCCCATGTCCCAGCGCTATGTGAACTATATGACCGGGGCACTTCACGGAGATTTCGGGGACAGTCTGAAACAGAGAGGCCGTACCGTCATGTCGATCATTTCCATGAAATTTCCCGTGTCCGCGAGAGTCGGCGGGATATCCGTTCTCGTGGCGCTGATTCTTGGAATCCCGCTTGGCAGTATCGCCGCTTTGAAGCGGGGGAAGGCGGCGGACAGCGTAATCAGCGTGATTGCGACATGCGGTATCGCGGTGCCCAGTTTCGTGATCTGTACGCTGCTCATGTATTTCTTCGGCGTGAAGCTGGGGTTTCTGCCCACGATGGGATTGGAGAGCGCGAAGCATTATGTGATGCCGGTGATTGCCCTGTCCTTCTACCCCACAGCTTATATTATGAGATTGATGCGCTCCTCCATGCTGGATGTGCTGGGGCAGGACTACATGCGCACGGCGCGGGCGAAAGGACTGGCGGGAGGAAAAATCCTCTTTAAACATGCGTTGCGAAACGCAATCCTGCCGGTAGTCACCTATGTAGGTCCCATGCTGGCTTACACCATCACAGGCAGTTTTGTGGTGGAGAAGATCTTTGTCATTCCGGGACTTGGCGGAGAATTTATCAAAGCCATCAACGGGCGTGATTATACGCTGATTATGGGAACGACGATCTTCCTCGCGACCCTCGTCATCGTGATGAACGTGGTTGTGGATATCGTCTACAAGCTGGTTGACCCGAGAATTAAATTAAAGTAACAGCGCGAGAAGTGCATTGGAATTATTTTATAGAAAGGTACGCGAAACATGAAAGAGAATCCTTTAAGTTTTCAGTTAAAACTCAAGCCGGAAGACTTTCTGCCGGCTACGGAGGAAGAGAAACAGAGTCAGGTCATCATGCGCGAGAGCGTGAGCTTCTGGAAGGACGGTATGCGCCGTCTCAGAAAAAATAAGGTGGCGATGGTCTCGCTGGTTGTGATTATTGTGGTAATGATATTTTCCTTTATCGTTCCCGCTTTTTATCCGTACACCTATAAGGAGCAGATCAAGGGGGCAAACAGCCTTGCGCCCATGGAGTATTCGGCGGAGGAACAGGCGAGGATCGACGCGGGCGAGAAAGTGTTCCCCCATGTTTTCGGCACGGACAAGATGGGGCGTGACTATGCCATCCGCGTGATGATGGGCAGCCGGATTTCCCTGCTTGTGGGTCTTGTCGCAACGTGTATTATCCTGATCATCGGTTCCGCTTACGGTTCCATTGCCGCTTTTTTCGGCGGCTGGGTGGATCTGGTGATGATGCGTATTGTGGATATCATTTATACGATTCCGGATATCCTTCTCATCGTTCTTTTGTCTATGTCTTTGAAAGCGCCGCTGAACAATCTTGCTACCAAGCCGGGGTTTCACTGGCTCAATGTCGTGGGTGAGAATCTGATCAGTATCTTCGTGGTGTTTGCCCTGCTCTACTGGGTGGGCATGGCGAGAATGGTCAGAAGTCAGGTGCTCATGTTAAAAGAGAGCGAGTATGTCACGGCGGCAAGAGCTTTAGGCGTCGGAAACGGCAGGATCATCAAGAAGCATCTGCTGACCAACTGTATCGGCACCCTGATCGTGACGACGACGTTACAGATTCCGTCCTCCATCTTTACGGAGAGCTTCTTAAGCTTCTTAGGTCTGGGCGTGGCGGTGCCGCTGCCCTCTCTGGGAAGCCTTGCAAGCGACGCGCTGAACGGCATTAACACGTATCCGTATCTGCTGTTTATCCCTGCGCTGCTGATCAGTCTGATTATCTTAAGCTTTAACCTGCTCGGCGACGGGCTCAGAGACGCCTTTGACCCGAAGCTGAAGAACTAGAAAGGAGGACGAGAGAATGGGAGAATATCTGGTAGATGTCAAAAACGAACGGCTTTCTTTCTTCACGCCCGCCGGAGAGGTTAAGGCGTTAAACGATGTCTCCATCCGTCTGAAGGAGGGAGAGGTCTTAGGAATCGTGGGAGAGAGCGGTTCCGGCAAGTCGGTGACGGCGTACAGTCTCATGGGGCTTACCGCCCATCCGGGGAAACTGCTTGGTGGCGAACTGCACTTTAACGGGCATCAGGTAGAGCAGATGACCGAGAAAGAAATACGAAAATTCCGCGGAAATGAGATTTCCATTATTTTTCAGGATCCGATGACAAGCTTAAATCCGGTCTACACCATCGGCAACCAGATTACCGAGGTGATAAGGCTGCACACGGACAAGACGAGGCAGCAGGCAAAGGAGCGAGCGAAGGAACTGCTGGAGCTGGTGGGCATCAACGAGCCGGAAAAGCGTTTAAAACAGTATCCCCACGAGCTATCGGGCGGTATGCGGCAGCGTGTGATGATCGCAATCGCGTTGGCATGTGAGCCGAAGCTTCTGATTGCGGACGAGCCGACTACGGCGCTGGACGTGACGATTCAGGCGCAGATTCTGGAACTGATGATGGAGCTTAAGGATAAGCTTGGTATGGCGATCATTATGATCACCCATGATCTGGGCGTGGTGGCGAGCATGTGCGAGCGCATTGCGGTTATGTACGCAGGCAGGATCATTGAGTACGGCACAACAGACGACATTTTCTATCATCCGAAGCATGAGTACACGAAAGGATTGATCCGTTCCATTCCGAGACTGGACACAAAGGAACATGAGAGACTGGTTCCCATCGAGGGAACGCCTGTGGATATGCTGAATCCGCCGGCGGGCTGTCCTTTCGCGCCCCGCTGTGACGCGGCGATGCAGATCTGTCTGCGCGAGATGCCGCCTGTCACCACATTTGGCGACGTGCATTATACCCAGTGCTGGCTGAACCAGAAGGAAGAGATGGAGAAAGGAGCGTCCCATGAGTAAGCATTTGATTGAGGTGGAGCATCTGCGCCAGTATTTTCCGGCGGGAGGCTTCGGAAAAAATAAGAAATTTGTCAGAGCGGTGGACGACGTCTCCTTCTATGTGGATAAAGGGGAAACGCTCGGGCTGGTTGGTGAGTCCGGCTGCGGCAAGACTACCACGGGGCGCACGATGCTGCGGCTCTACGAGCCTACGGGCGGGAGATTCACCTTTGACGGCGATGTGATTTTTGACGTGGAAAAGAAAGAGTACGCGAATATGCTTCCTTACAGAAAGCGGATGCAGATCGTGTTTCAGGACCCTTACGCAAGCCTTGACCCCCGCATGACGGTGGGCGATATCGTGGGGGAAGCGATCGACGTGCACAAGCTGGCCCAGAGTAAGCAGGACCGCTACGACCAGATCATACACATTCTGGAGCGCGTGGGCTTAAACTCGGAGCATGCAAACCGTTATCCCCACGAGTTTTCCGGCGGGCAGAGACAGCGTGTGGGCATTGCCAGGGCTCTGGCGGTGCATCCCGAGTTCATCGTCTGTGACGAGCCGATCTCGGCTTTAGATGTGTCCATCCAGGCGCAGGTCATTAATATGTTTGAGGACTTGCAGGAGCAGATGGGGCTGACCTATCTGTTTATCGCCCACGACCTGTCGGCGGTGAAGCACATTTCCAACCGCATCGGCGTGATGTATCTGGGCAGGATGGTGGAGCTGACGGACAGCTACACGCTGGTGGATCGCCCCCTGCACCCCTACACGAAGAGCCTGATCTCGGCAATTCCCGTTGCGGACCCGAAACAGGCGAGGGAAAGCCAGCGTATCGTGCTGGAAGGCGACGTGCCAAGTCCTTTGAATCCGCCGTCCGGATGTACGTTCCGCACCCGCTGTCCTTATGCAGACGAGAGGTGTGCGGCGGAGGTTCCCGAGTGGCGGGAAGTGGAAAATGGGCATTTTTGCGCATGTCACCATATTGACAAGTGCAATTAAATGTGATAAACATGTTAGTTGGAAAAGTAAATCATTTAAGAAGAGGAGGAACGATTATGAAAAAGAAAGTAATCGCGCTGATGCTGGCAGCGGCTATGGTTGTCGGTGTGACGGCCTGCGGCGGCGGTTCTGATACGACCACCCCGGCAGCGGATTCCGGTGATGCGGCATCAGAAACCACAGAGGGGGGGGAGGCTCCCGCGGATGATACTGGTGCTGACAGTACTGCACCCGCAGCTTCCGGCGAAGGGAAGGTTCTGTCCGTACAGATCGGCCCGAACCCCGAAACCATCGACCCGGCGTTAAACAGCGCAGTGGATGGCGGTAACATGATCTTACACACATTCGAGTGCCTTTTGACGGTGGATCAGGAAGGCAAGCTGGCTCCCGGCCAGGCTGAGAGCTGGGAGACTTCCGAGGATGGCCTGACATGGACCTTCCATTTAAGGGACGGTCTGAAGTGGTCTGACGGCTCCGCCCTCACGGCAAACGATTTCGTATACAGCTGGCGCAGAGTCTGCGATCCTATGGTAGCGGCTCCTTACGCAGAGACTGTTCTCGGCATGGTAGAGGGCTATGCAGATGCCATCGGCGGCAATCTGGAAGCGCTCGGCGTGGAAGCGCCCGATGATAAAACCCTTGTGGTTCATCTTACCCAGCCCTGCTCTTACTTTGGCTCTCTGGCAGCTTTCGCTACCTTAAGCCCGGTACAGCAGGCAACCATCGACGCCAACGGCGATGGCTGGGCAGTAGCGGCTGACACCTATGTTTGTAACGGCAGCTTCTATATTTCCGAGTGGGTGCCCGGTTCCTATATCATGTGCACAAAGAACCCGAACTACTGGAATGCGGATGCGATCAAGCTGGATGCGATCAAGTTCAATCTGATCGAGGATCCCAACGCTTCCTACAGCGCATACCAGACCGGCGAAGTGCTCTTCATCAAGGACGTGCCCACAGAGGAGATCCCTTCCCTGGAAGGCAACGCAGAGTTCCATGTGGAGCCGATTATCGGTACCTACTATCTGAGCTTAAATACGGAGAGAGAGCCCTTCAACGATCCCAAGGTGCGTAAGGCGTTAAGTCTTGCCATCGACCGTGAGTATGTGGCTGGTACGCTGATGCAGGGAACTTACTCCGCAGCAAGCAACTTTATGGGTCCCGGCTGGATTGATACAGACGGCAGCCAGTTCATTGACAACGCAAACGGCGGCAAGCCTTATATCGACACGGCAAACCACGAGGCGAACGTGGAGGAGGCGAAGCAGCTTCTGGCGGACGCAGGTTACCCGGACGGTGCAGGTTTCCCTTCCATCACTTACTCCACCAACGATGCAGGCTACCACAAGGTAGTTGCTGAGTATCTGCAGCAGGCATGGGCAGAGATCGGTGTTGAGCTTCAGGTAGATATCGTTGAGTGGGCAAGCTTCACTCCCATGAGACGTAACGGTGATTACGATGCTTCCCGTAACGGCTGGGTAGGCGACTACAGCGATCCTTCCAACATGCTGGATCTGCTCTACTCCAGTAACGGCAACAACGACGGCAAGTTCAACAACGCGGAGTACGATGCGGCTATGGATACTTCCAGAACCACACTGGACGCTGCAGAGCGTTCTGCAGCCCTTCACAAGGCTGAGGACATCCTTATGAATGAGGCGGCATGCGTTCCCGTTGCTTACTACAACGACTTCTGGTTACAGAGCAGCAAGATCCAGAATATGTGGCATTCCGCATACGGCTACTGGTACTTCATGTACGCAGATATTGCTGAATAGTTCAGCCAGACCGTCGAATGGGCGTGGGCTGAACGTCATAGTTGACATGAGGAAGCATCCGTAGTAGAATAGACCAGTAAACAAAATAAGAGAAAAGTTCTTCGGGGCAGGGTGTAATTCCCTACCGGCGGTGACAGTCCGCGACCCGTTCTGCGCAAGCGTTTACCCGCGCGAGGCAGGATGGCTGATTTGGCGAAATTCCAAAACCGACAGTATAGTCTGGATGAGAGAAGACAGATAAGGTGACATGTGTGTCATACTTATCGTACAGGAACCTGTGCTGCGTCTGCGGTACAGTGTTCGCTTAACGAGTATTACCCCCGGAGTTTCGACTTCGGGGGTTCTTTACGTTTAGCGGGCGGAGTCAGAAGAACTTTCCCCTGAAAAAAAGGAGGAAAAGAAAAATGGGTAACGGATTATTACAGAGTATTGCGGACAATGTGATTTTTGTCCTTGTCTGCGTGGGTGTGGCGGCGGCGTTGTTTCTGATCGCCTACGGCACGGAAAAGACGGTGCAGAAGAAAAACGGGGTGACGGATCGCATCCTCACCACCAGAAAGATCACTATGATCGGGTTGTTCTCGGCGCTTGCGGTGATCTTACATATGATGGACTTCCCGGTTCCGTTTCTGGCGCCCGGGTTCTATCAGCTCGATTTTTCCGAGATTCCCGCATTGGTGGGAGCTTTCGCCTTCGGTCCCGTAGCGGGCGTGATGATCGAGTTTTGTAAGATTCTCTTAAAGCTTGTGATCAAGGGCACAAGCACCGCCTTTGTGGGCGACCTTGCAAACTTTGTGATCGGCTGCAGCCTTGTGCTGCCAGCGTCGATTCTGTACATGTTTAAGAAGACCAAGAAGAGAGCCATCGCGGCGTGTGTGGCAGGCTCCGTGATTATGACGGTGTTCGGCTCGGCGTTCAACGGTATCTACCTGCTTCCCGCTTTCTCCAAGCTGTTCGGGATGCCCCTGGAGACGATTATCGCGTCGGGCGCGGAGATCAATGGCAATATCCACAACATAACGAGTTTTGTCATCTTTGCGGTAGCGCCCATGAATATCGTGAAGAGCGTAGCGGCGTCGGGCGTCACCATGCTGATCTATAAGCCTTTGAGTCCCATTTTGAAAAACGCGAATCCCGTGATGGAGAGACGGGCGGGAGAGGTTTCCAATTCGGGGAACGCGTGAAGTAAGATGTGAAAAGGGGTTAATTTTATATTTTGTATGCGAAAATACTACTTTTCTGCGGAGAAGTAGTATTTTCTTTTTTGTAAGCTTCCTGTAAGATTTTTGTAAGATTTATAGTCTAAAATAGTGTAAGAAGATGGCAGGGGGCGCAGCGCGATAAATTGGCAGAGGATTTTAAGAATGACTTAAGATTTTGGTGTGCTTCTTTTAAGAAAACGATGCTAAGATAAAAATGTTAAAAAGTTGAATCAAAAACCGGTTCTGCTTCGTTATAAAAGTAGTACATACTGTGGGAAACATAAGTATAGGATAGTGGAAAGGAATGTGTATCATGGGGACATTGGTGGAAATCCGGGATATCTGCAAGGTCTACAATCCCGGGGAAAATGAAGTGAAGGCGCTTGATCATGTGAGCCTGACCATCGGAGAGGGCGAGTTCGTGGCGATTATCGGGCATTCCGGCTCGGGAAAGTCCACGCTGATGAACATGCTCGGCTGTCTGGACGTGCCCACAAGCGGCAGCTATTTCCTGCACGGGCATGACGTGGGCAGTATGTCGGACGACGAGCTGTCGGATATCCGGAATCAGGAGATCGGCTTCGTCTTTCAGGGGTTCAATCTGATTCCCAGCCTGACGGCGGTGGAGAACGTGGAACTGCCCTTAATTTACCGGGGCGTGGGCAAGAAGGAACGGATGGAGCTGTCGGAGAAAGCCTTGGACAAGGTGGGACTCTCCAAGCGCAAGACCCACAAGCCGTCGGAGATGTCCGGCGGGCAGCAGCAGAGGGTGGCGATCGCCAGAGCCATCGCGCAGGCGCCGCCTATCATTCTGGCGGATGAGCCGACGGGAAATCTGGATTCTAATTCCACAAGGGAGATCATGGATATCCTGCGGGGGCTGCACGAGGAGGGCAGGACGGTGATCCTGATTACCCATGACGACGAGATTGCGGCGCGGGCGAAGCGCGTCATAAAAATTATGGACGGAAAAATAGAGGAGGATTATGAGAATGTTTCGGAAGGCGAAGAATAAGGCAGAAAATGGGACAGAGGGCACGGATATCACTGAGATGATGCCGAAGACGAAAAAAGAGAAAGTACCGTGGGACAAGGAAAAGAAGAAAAAGGTCCGCCGCCGCGTGATCGCGGGCGTGCTGGCGGCTCTTGTCATAGCGTTTTTCGTGAGGAACTCCCTTGTGGCGAAGAATACGGCGCCGATGGTGACCACCGTGGCGGCTTCCGTGGGGGATGTGGAGCAGATCCTTAGCACCGGCGGCACGGTGAAGAGCGATGAGACGAGGACTTATTTCGCGCCTGTGTCCGTGGAAGTGGGCGAGGTCAGGGTGAGCACCGGCGACACAGTGAAAAAGGGCGATGTGATGCTTACCTTTGACGAGAAGGAGCTGTCAGAGAGAAAACAGGAAGCGGAGTATAAGATGGCGTCCAACGAAGGCGGCTATGAGAGCTCCGTACATAAGAATAACGAGTATGTGGCAGATTTGTCCGAGGCGAACCGCAACCTTCCCGTGTTGGAGCAGCAGATTGCGGACAACGAAAAGCTGTTGGACGAACTGAACAAAAAAATAGAGGATAAGAAGGCGGGCTGGAATTACAACGGCACGAACCTGAGCGTCTCCGTGATGGAGTGGCAGAGCATCATTTCCCAAGATGAAGAAGCGATAGCTGATTTGAAGGAGAGGGAGGCAAAAGGGGAGCTGAACGAATACCACGAGGACGAGATCAAGGAGATGTACAACGAAGCGGAGATTAAGCTCGCGAACGACAGGGAGATTCTGTTAAACCTGCAGATCCAGACTCAGTACAACGGCTATGAGGAAGGGTACAACAAGGAAGTGAGGGAGCTGCAGCGTCAGGCGAAGGACGTGGAGGAGCTGATCGCCTCCTACAAGGAGTATCAGGCGGAGATGAAGTCCCAGAAGGCATCCTCGGAGAGCGGCGTTCTGGACGAGGGAGGGAAGGCGAAGCTGGAGGCGGACACCGCCCTTGAGAAGCTGACCAATCAGGAGAGACTGGACGCCATAGCCGAGGTGGAGAACGGGCTGAAAGCCGATTTTGCGGGTGTGGTCACGGAGCTGGAAGCGGTTGCCGGACAGCCGCCCACAGAGAGCGGGAAGCTGGTGACCATAGAGAGCACGGAGAAAGTGTATGTGAGACTGAACGTCTCCAAGTATGATCTGGAAAAGATCGCTGTGGGACAGAAAGCGGATGTGGATATCGCGGGAAAGACCTATGAGGGAACTGTGACCAAGATAGACGGTATGGCGACCCAGAACAACAGCGGCGCGATGGTGGTGGGTGTGAATGTGAACATCGACAACCCGGATGAAAATATCTTCCTTGGCGTGGAGGCGAAGGTCTATGTCCATATGGCAAAGGCGGAGGGCGTGGTCACGATACCTCTGGAAGTCATAAACAGCGACAGAGACGGCGATTTCGTGTATGTGGAGGAGAACGGCGTGGTGGCGAAGAAGCGCATCACTACGGGTATTGCGTCCGACAGTGTGAGCGAGGTGAAGGAAGGACTCTCGGAGGGTGACAATGTCATTATGGCTAACGGCATGGAGTTTGAGGAAGGCACGGCGGTGACAGCTGCGCCAATGCCACAGTAAAGGGGTAACTATGGGACAGATATGGGAATACATAAAAATAGCCCTTATGAATATCAAGAGCAATAAGGGACGATCCGCCCTCACCATGCTCGGCATCATCATCGGTATCTCCTCCGTCATCATGATTATCTCCATCGGTAACGGGGTGCGCGGCTCGGTCAACGATGAGCTGGAAAATATGGGCGGCGGTCTGATTGCCATTTACACCAACGATAACGAGGAAGGCAATGATGTGAAGTTTACGGAGGAAGACTTTGCGCTGATTACGGAGAAGGTGGAGCATGTAAAGGGCGCGACGGTACAGTACGGGTATTATGGTGCGACGGCAAGAGGACGTAAAGGCGCCGATTTTGCGGCGGTTCTTAACGGCGGTAATACAGCGCTGCAGTACGCTATCGGCAAGGAGCCGATCGTCAGGGGCAGATACTTTTCCCAGAGTGAATGTGACGCGGCGAGCATGGTCTGTGTCATATCTGAGAGCGCGGCGAGGTCGCTGTTCGGCACGACGGATGTGGTGGGCATGACCTTTGAGATGACTCTCTGGGATGTGAGTCAGGATCTGCGGATCGTGGGTATCAGACAGGATACGCCGGCAGGCATCATTGCCACTATGAACGGCGGCGGCTATCTGCAGGTGGAGATGCCGCTGACGGCTATGGCGGCGGGATACGGGCTGTGGATCGGTGAATTTACGCAGCTCTATGTGGTGGCGGAGAGCTCCGAGTATGTGACGCAGGTGGCGGCGGACACCATCCGTCTTCTCGAAAACCGCTATAACGTGCGGGGAGAGAACAAGATTCTGATGGAAAGCTTCGCGGATTTCTCGGCGCAGTTTGACCAGATTATCGGGATGCTCACGCTGTTTATCTCCTTCGTGGCGGCGATTTCCCTGCTGGTGGGAGGCATCGGCGTTATGAACATCATGCTCGTGTCCGTGACGGAGCGGACCCGGGAGATCGGTATCCGAAAGTCTCTGGGCGCACGAACGAAGTCGATTCTCTTACAGTTTTTGGCGGAGGCGGGCATTATCACCCTGATCGGCGGTCTGGTCGGCATTTTGCTCGGGGTGCTGAGTGCGAAAGTGATTTGCGGCTTCATGGGTTATACGGCGCAGATCGACGCGCCCACGGTGATTATCGCGGCGGCGTTCTCCTCGGGCGTGGGTATCTTCTTCGGCATCTATCCGGCGAGAAAGGCGGCGAAGTTAAGCCCGATTGAGGCGCTGAGACACGAATAGGGATTTTCCCTTGCACTTTTGCGGAAATTTAGTATAATAGATTTCAGTATGGAAATCGAATTTGACGTTAAAATAACACCTAATATTTTATATGATTATATGCTGCAGCACACCTATTCGCGGCTGCCCGGGTTGATGGGCACGCTTGTAGGTGTGCTGATGCTGTTTCTTTTTGCGGCGAACAGGCAGCCCTTGATCTTGATCATCGCGCTGGTGATTCTGTTGTATCTGCCGTGGACGCTCTTTCTTCGGGCGGCTTCCCAAGCGAAGACAAACCCGGCGTTTCAGAAACCGCTGCACTATAAGCTGTCTGACGAGGGCATACAGGTGTCGCAGGACGGCGTGACGGAGCAGATGGCGTGGGACGGCATGGTGAGGGCGATCTCCACGCCGAAGAGTATTGTAGTCTACACCACGGCGGTGAACGCCTGCATTTTCCCGAAAAAGGATTTGGGTGACGGGAAAATGAAGGTGATCGAGATTATTTCCACCCACATGCCGCCGAGGAAGGTGAAGATCCGAGGGTGAGAAACGCGAAAAGAACTTCTAAAGACGTCCCGCCATTGGACGGGACGCCAAGAAGTTCTATGTTTCGCGTGAGAGAATGCCGGAATGCGGCATTCTCGGTATGGCAGGTACGCATATATGAAAGAAATAATAGAGAGCCGCAGCGCGGCGGACACATTTGCATATGGGAAAGCTCTGGGGGAGAAGGCTGTTTCTGGAGAGATTTACACTTTGGTCGGGGATCTGGGCGTGGGCAAGACCGTGTTCACGCAGGGGTTTGCTGCGGGGCTTGGCATCACAGAGCCGGTGAGCAGCCCCACCTTTACGATTCTGCAGAGCTACGAGGAGGGGCGGCTTACGCTTCACCACTTCGACGTGTACCGAATCGGCGACGCGGCGGAGATGGACGAGATCGGTTATGAGGACTGCTTTTACGGGGATGGAGTCTGTCTGATTGAGTGGGCTGACCTGATCCGGGAGATTCTGCCGGAGGGCTGCGTCCGCATTGTCATAGAGAAGGATTTGCCCAAGGGGTTTGATTACCGCCGGATTATCATTGAGCGATAAGGCAAAATGAGGAAGGAAAGTATTCTAAGCGGTTTTAAAAATATTTTTTTTGGGAAGGAAAGCGGGGCGGCGGTTTGAAGATTTTGGCGCTTGACAGTTCCGGGCTGGTTGCCTCTGTGGCGCTGGCGGAGGATGACAACTTAATTGCGGAATATACCGTGCAGTACAAGAAGACCCATTCCCAGACGCTCCTGCCCATGCTTCAGGAGATCGGCAGGATGGTGGAGTTAGATCTATCCACCGTGGACGCGATTGCGGTGGCGGCGGGACCCGGGTCGTTTACGGGACTGCGGATCGGTTCGGCAACGGCGAAGGGGATGGCGTTTGCCCTCGAAAAACCGATTGTTCCCGTGCCGACGGTGGACGGGCTCGCCTATCAGATGTACGGGGCGAAAGATCTGGTGTGCCCGATTATGGACGCGAGAAGAAGTCAGGTGTACACCGGCATTTATGAATTTGTTCCTGACCAGAGCGGTCGATTTACATATGACATGCGTGTTATCAGGGAGCAGTGCGCCGTGTCCTTTGACGAGATTGCAGAGGATTTGAACAGACTTGACAGAAGTGTCATATTTCTGGGGGATGGCGTGCCGGTCTTTCGCAAGCGGATGGAACAGGTGATGCGCGTGCCGTACACAACAGCGCCCCTGCACCGCGCCAGACAGTCGGCGGCAGCGATAGCGGCGCTTGGCAGACTGTATTGCGAGCGGGGCAGAACGGTTGACGGCGCGGCTTTTGTGCCGGAGTATCTGCGGCTCTCGCAGGCGGAACGGGAGCGCGCCGAGAAGGAGCGTGAGGAGTCCCAATGATCGTATACAGGAAGATGCGGGCGGAGGATGTGCCTTTCATCAGCCGCTTGGAGGAGGAGACTTTTTCCATGCCGTGGTCGGCGGATTCCTTTTTGCAGATGATCGAGAAGGAGGACACCGCGTACTTTGTGGCGGAGGAGGACGGTCGGCTGCTTGGCGGCTGCGGACTGCTTCTGATTGCGGGGGAGGGTAATATCACAAACGTGGTGGTAGCTCCCGAGGCGAGAAGGCGCGGTGTGGCGACGGGATTGCTGACATATCTGCTGGCGGAGGGTGACCGGGCGGGTTTGACAGCCTACACACTGGAAGTGCGGGTCAGCAATGAGGCGGCAATCCACCTGTACGAGAAGCTCGGCTTTGTGTCCGAGGGCATCCGTCCGGGTTTTTATGAAAAACCTGTGGAAGATGCAATGATTATGTGGAAGAGATAGGCAGCGCATGGAACAATTACCACTGCCGTTACGGCTTTTGTCTGCTAGAATAAAGACAGCAGCTTTTGAAGGAGGATTGTCATGCGCGAATATAGAGAAGACAGAAAATTGACCAAGGTAGTCTGCAATGCCTGCGGCAAAAATTTGCTGGTAGAAAATGGCATTTTGAAAGAAGAGTGCATCCGTGTGGATCACGACTTCGGTTTCTTCGGTTCTAAGGACGGGGAGAGTGACAGCTTTGATTTGTGCGAAGCGTGCTATGAGAAGCTGATTGTCGGATTTGCCGTGCCCGTGGAACGGCGTGAGAGGAAGGAACTCTTGTAGGCTGCCCCTGTTTGGAGAAAGTGGGAGCGCGTATGTTGGATATCTGTTTACTGGGTACGGGCGGGATGATGCCCCTGCCGCACAGATGGCTCACTTCGCTGATGGCGAGGTATAACGGAAAAAGCATATTGATTGATTGTGGGGAGGGAACCCAGATCGCCATGAAAGAAAAGGGCTGGAGTCCGAAGCCGATTGACGTGATCTGTTTCACCCACTATCATGCGGATCACATCAGCGGTCTTCCGGGGATGCTGCTCACCATGGGAAATGCGGAGCGCACGGAGCCGCTGCTTTTGATCGGTCCGAGGGGGCTGACCAAAACAGTCAATTCCCTGCGGGTCATCGCGCCGGAGCTGCCTTTTGAGATTCGATGCGTGGAGATAACAGAGCAGGAGCAGATGTTTTCCTTTGACGGATTCCGGATAGAGGCTTACCGTGTCAATCACAATGTGATCTGTTACGGCTACAGTATTGTGGTGGATCGCACCGGCAAATTTGATGTGGAGAAGGCGCAGGCTTTAAATATTCCGAGAAATTACTGGAATCCCCTGCAAAAAGGTGAGATAATAGAGACAGAGGGCAGGACCTTTATGCCGGATATGGTGCTGGGAGCGGCGAGAAAAGGCTTAAAGGTTACCTATTGCACGGATACAAGACCGACGGAGAGCATTGTGAAACATGCGACCGGGGCGGATCTGTTTATCTGCGAGGGCATGTACGGCGAGCACGAGAAGGCGCAGAAAGCAAAGGAATACAAGCACATGACATTTTATGAGGCGGCGGAGATTGCAAAGCGCGCCGGGGTGCGGGAACTGTGGCTGACACATTACAGTCCGTCCCTGATCCGCCCGGAGGAATTTATGCCGGAAGTGCGGAAAATTTTCCCGAACGCCGTGGCGGCGAGGGACGGCAGAAGTGTGGATCTCATGTTCCGGGAAGAGTGACGAAGAGGAGGGGGATATGAAAAATTCAAAAGTTGCTAAGACGGTAATTATAGTAGTCATCCTTGCGGTTATCATTCTGGGTTATTATTACTATATGGGTCATCGCACTAGAAAGCAGATAGCGGAGGAGCCGGTTGTTGCCACGATGGTGCAAAGCCTCCTGATGCGTGATCTGGAGCATAACTATCCGCCCACGCCTAAGGAAGTGGTGAAATATTATGCGGAGATCACGGAGTGCTTCTACAATGAGACCTATTCCGAAGAGGAACTTGTGCAGCTTGCAAATAAGATTCAGCAGCTTTATGACGCGGAATTGGTCGCAAACAAGACGCAGGAGCAGTATATGCAGGATCTGCGGGAAGATATTGTGGAGATGAAGGGAGATCAGCTCTCGATCGCAAGCTATGAAGTTTCCGCCAGCACTGACGTGGAATATTTCGATCAGGGCGAATATTCCTGCGCCAGATTATATTGTACCTTTTATCTGAGACGGACGGGCAACAGCAGCCGCGTGGCGTCTCTGGAACGGTTTCTTCTCAGAAAGGATGAGGACGGGCACTGGAAGATTCTCGGCTGGGAGCTTGTGGAGGATTAAGCGATGGAAAATATCGGGGAAACCGTGACGATTCTTGCTGTGGAGACTTCCTGCGACGAGACGGCGGCGGCGGTGGTTGTAAACGGCAGGGAAGTGTTATCCAATGTGATATCGTCCCAGATCGACCTGCACACGCTCTATGGGGGCGTAGTGCCGGAGATCGCCTCCCGCAAACATATTGAGAAGATCAATCAGGTGATGGCGGAGGCGCTGGCACAGGCGGGGAAAGGGCTTTCCGACATGGACGCGGTTGCGGTTACCTACGGACCGGGGCTTGTGGGGGCGCTTCTGGTAGGGGTGTCCGCGGCGAAGGCGGTCAGTTTTGCGTCGGGGATTCCGCTGATCGGCGTGCATCACATCGAGGGACATATCAGCGCGAATTACATAGAAAATAGAGATTTAGAACCGCCCTTTGTCTGTCTGGTCGTGTCCGGCGGACATTCCCATCTTGTGGTGGTGAAGGATTACGGGGAATATGAAATTCTGGGACGCACAAGGGACGACGCGGCGGGAGAAGCATTTGATAAAGTCGCGCGCGCCATCGGGCTAGGTTATCCCGGCGGTCCGAAGATCGATAAAGTGTCTAGGGAGGGAAATCCGGAATCGATCGCCTTTCCGAGAGCAAAGGTGGGGGATTCCGATTATGATTTCAGTTTCAGCGGCTTGAAGTCTGCGGTGCTCAACTATCTCAACTCTTGCGAGATGAAGGGGGAACCGTTCAGTCAGGCTGATGTGGCGGCGTCTTTCCAGAAAGCTGTAGTTGACGTGCTTGTGGAACATTCCATGCACGCGGTGGAGTCCAGCGGTTTGAAGAAATTCGCGATTGCCGGCGGCGTGGCGTCCAACTCTGCGCTCAGGGAGGCGCTGGCGGGAGCGTGCGAGGAGCGCGGTGTGACCTTTTACCATCCCTCGCCTCTTCTTTGCACGGACAATGCGGCGATGATCGGCGCGGCGGGATATTACGAGTATGTGAAGGGCGTGCGGCACGGATACGATCTGAACGCTGTGCCGAATTTAAAATTAGGGCAAGACATGAAGTCCTGCTAAGACTGCGGAATACGCAGTCCAAGCAGAACTAAATCATGTCTGGGAGAATGCAAAAGGCGCATTCTCCGAAATGAGGAGAGCCGAGAATATGGAGAAAAAACGATGTACCGTCATTGTATTGGCGGCGGGGCATGGCAGCCGCATGGGAGGCGGCGTGGCGAAGCAGTATATGCTTTTGCGGGACAAGCCCCTTATATGGTACGCATTACATGCGGTAGAAGAATCCTCTGTGATTGATGACTGCATTCTGGTCACCGGCGCGGAGGATATTTCATATGTAAAAGAGGAGATTGTGGCGAAGTACGGCTTTTCCAAGGTGGCGGCTGTCGTGGCAGGGGGAAAAGAGCGGTACGATTCCGTGTACAGCGGGCTGCAGGCGGCAGCAGGCAGCTCTGGGCAGAGCGGTGCCGGTTCGTGTGCGGCTAATCGGGATGGTTATATATTCATTCAGGACGGGGCAAGACCTTTTTTGACAGAGAAAATTCTGGAACGCTGTTATAAGGCGGTACAGAGCGACCGTGCCTGCGTGGCGGGAATGCCCGTGAAGGATACCATAAAGATCGTGGACGAAGACGGGTTTGCGAGGCAGACACCGGACAGAAATTTTATGTGGCAGGTGCAGACGCCGCAGGTCTTTGACGCGGCGCTGATTCTTTACGCCTACGAGAGACTGATGCAGGAGAAGGAACGGCTTATGCGGGAGGGCGTTTCGATCACGGACGACGCTATGGTGGTGGAAACATTTACCGACTGCAAGGTCAGGCTGGTGGAGGGAGATTACGGAAATATCAAGGTCACCACGCCGGAGGATATGGCAGTGGCGGAGGCGTTTCTCAAGGCGCAGAAAGATGTGGGAAGGGAAAGTTGACTGAGGGAGGAAAAAATTTGAAATACGGTGGGAAGATTATTGTGACTATGATGGTGGCGGCGCTGGCGCTCACAGGCTGCGGCAAGGCGTCCGTCACGGAGGAACAGAACGGGACCGCGGCTGCCGCAGAAGAGCGGGGAGCGGACGCTTCGGCGGGGCAGATGAGACAGGCGCCCTGACGGCTCAGGACGGCGAGATTCCCGACACGGAAGGGGCGGAGGGAGAACCGTCTGATGAGGGAGAACAGGGCGGGGAGATGATGATCCCAAACGACGGAAAAGAAGAGCTGATTTCAATTCAAGCGACAACCCTTTGCTCATGTGAGATAAAGAAGTAAAAGAAGTGTAAAAAATTTTGCCGTTCCCTGTCCGGCTGACTGCCGGACGGGTCGGGCTTTAGTCGGGCAATTCTACCTTGCCGACAAAAGAGTAATAGATTTCGATTTCCTGTCTGCGGAGCTTCCCCCGGCGTTTCCCGTCAAGGGCTTCCGATTCGTGGATTACGATTTTCTCCACAAACTCCCGTAACAGGGTAGGGGTGAGTTCCTCAAAGCTGGTGTACTTGCGTACCACTTTCATAAACTTTTCAGCGTTTGCCGTGGCTTCCAGCGTCTTAGAAAGCTCGCTCTGCAAGGCGGCGGCTTTCTCTTTCAGTTCCTTTTGCTCGGCTT
>CAJURQ010000029.1 GCA_910588955.1 uncultured Lachnospiraceae bacterium | reverse complement strand
TATAGCAGAAAGTTATCCACAGCTAAAGAGAAAAACATTTAACAATTACCTATCATTTATTTTCATAACTTCAATGCGGAGAATGCTGTTTTTTAGCATTCTCCTACGCGAAACTTAGTAATTCTTGGCGTTCCGTCCTATGGCGGAACGTCTTTAGAATTACTTTTCGCGTTATTCTTTGACTGATCCGATTGTCAAACCGGAAATAAAGTATTTCTGGAAGAACGGATAGGTACACGCGATGGGCACGATAATCACGATCGCAATCGCCATTCGCACGCTCTCCGTCGGCATATTCAGTTTGTACTCCTGCATGGACAGTCCGCCATAAGGATTGTTCGCTATGTATTCGATGTTTTTCTGCATCTGGTTTAACAGGGACTGCAGCGTCTGCAGCTTCGGGTCCTGAATGTACAGGGACGCCTGAAACCAGTCGTTCCAATAACCGAATGCCGCAAACATACCGATCGTCGCCATCACCGGCTTGGAAATCGGCAGCACAATCTGCGACCAGATGCGGAACTGTCCCGCGCCGTCTATCTTTGCCGACTCTATGATCGAATCCGGCACTGTCGTCCGGAAAAAGGTTCGGCAGATGGTCACGCTGAACGCCGAACATGCCAACGGCAGAATCAACGCCCATATGCTGTTGTTCAGACCCAGAACATTGTTTACCACCACATAGCTTGCCAGCATCCCGCCGTTAAACACCATCGGTATAAAGAGCAGCCACGTATATAGTTTTTTCAATTTAAAATTTCTTCTCGAAACCACATATCCCATAGACGTATTCAACGCAATGGAAATCACCGTACCGATAACCGTCACCGCCATGGACATGAACGCCGCCCGAAGGATCGTCATCCTCTCATTCCACAAAAACTCGTATGCGGACGCAGATAATACCTGCGGGACAAGCTGATACCCGTTTGTGCGCAGCACCTCCTCATCCGTGATGGATATGGAAAAGGCAAACAGCAGCGGGATGACGCACATAATCGATAAAATCAGGAATACCACATTGAATACGACATTGGTCGAAGTCTTAATCTGGTTCAACGACTGACCGCTTTTCTCCTTTTTACTCACCCTTTCCACCTCCCGCTATATAATCCTGTTCTCATTGTCCAGCTTGCTCACAATCCAGTTTGCAAGAAGAATCGTCGCACAGCTGCATATTGCTTGGAAGAACGACGCCGCCGCTGTCTGTCCGATCGGCGCGGACGACTGGATCGCGTTGTATATGTAAGTGTCAAAAGTTGACGCCATCGTGTACAGCGAAGCCGGCAGCTGACCCGTCACCTGATAGAACAGACCGAAGTCGGAGTTGAAAATCTTGCCGCAGTCCAAGATCAACATCATAATGAAAACCGGTTTGATCGCAGGAAGCGTGATGTGCTTTGCCTGCTGCGACTTGGTCGCCCCATCCATCACCGCCGCTTCATACAAGGACGGGTCGATGCCGGTAATGCTTGCGAGATAGAGCACCATGCCATATCCCATACCTTTCCATGTATTTAAGAATACAAGGATGAAAGGCCAGTACTTACTCTCCTGATACCACATGATCCGCTCGCCGCCCAGAGCCGTTATGATGCCGTTGATATAACCCCGCTCCGGTGTCAGCAGCGCATAGACGAAATAGCTGATCACCACCCATGACATAAAGTAGGGCAGAAACATCATCGTCTGGTACACCTTAGAACCCTTCTTGTTTCTCATGCTGCTAAGCATCAGCGCCCCGCCCACCGCAACGCTTGCGCTGATAATGATGAACGCAATGTTGTAGAGAATGGTGTTGCGAAGGAGCATCGTGAACGAGTTCGAGGTGAAGAAATATTTAAAGTTCCCGATTCCCGCCCATTCGCTATGCAGCAGATTGTAGATAAAACCGTGTCCGCCGGGCGACAGTCTGTACACCTTAAAGGCTATGATTACACCGAACATCGGCAGGTAGGAAAATATCAGAAACCACAGCAGCGTGGGCAGCGACAGCAGAAACAGTTCCGTGTCATCTTTGGACCAGCGCTTTCTCCGGGGCTTTTTGACTGGCGTTTTCCCTTCCGGCGATCTTTTATCCTTTCCCATCGTCTTTACCTCCTTTGTTTATGTTTTATTTATCTTTGTTAACATGAGATTAACATTTATTTTTATATATGTCAACACATAATATACAGTTTACTTATCATTTTTACTAAAATGATAAAATTTTTGTGCATATTTTATGTTTTGCGCTATTATTTTATACTCTTCTAAAATATTTATATTTACAAATATAAACATGCACGCTATTTTCTTTATACATAATTACACCACAAAATCGGATTTTGTATTAACATTTGTAAACATACCAATTGTTTTTTCCCGTATGCTGTGCTATACTAAAATCGGTTATTATAAATAAGAAGGCAAAACAGATACCAAATCACAGGAGTTTATATGGAAAAAGTTACGATGAAAGACATTGCGGACGCCTTGGATATTTCCAGAGTCACCGTCAGCAAAGCGTTTAATAATCAAGCGGGCGTTTCCGACTCGCTGAAAGAAATGATTTTTGAGAAGGCGCGGGAGCTGGGCTATGGAAAAATTCCCACACAAGCGCTGCATACGGGAGGCTACGCCGAGCACACCGTGGCGCTGATCGTGTCAAGACCCGACTCCGCCTCGTTCTGGACAGGCATCATTCACCGCATGGCGCAGGAGCTTTCCGAATACAACATCAATCTGATGTATATTTATGTGCCTTCCAGCTACACGAAGGATTTTTCCCTGCCCTCCATCCTCACGAAAGACAGCATGGAGTGCATTGCCGTGGTGAACGTGTACGACCCCGTTATTCTCGGCATGGTGAACGAGCTGCCCGGTCCGAAGGTTTTCCTCGACACCATCCCCACCCTGACAGACAGGAAGCTGGACGGCGATCTGCTTCTGATCGAGGGCTACCGCACGGAGGCGGAGATCACGGAGCTGCTCATAGCGGACGGGCACAAGGAGATCGGTTTCATGGGAGATATCAATTATGCCCAGACAAACAAAGAACGTTATCTGGGCTATCGCGACAGTATGGATCGTTACAAACTCGCCATCCGCCCGGAATACTTGATGATTCAGAGCATTGACGTTTTTTCTTATAAGAGTGAGATCGATCGGTTTTTGGATTCCCTGACCGAGTGGCCCACTGCCTTTGTCTGCGCCAGCGATTATGTGGCAAGTTTCGTGCAGGGGTACATGGATGAAAATCCGCAGAAACTCCCGCACCCCGTCACGCTGACGGGCTTTGACAACACGGACGAATACGCGAACGTCCGAGGGCGTATCATCACCGCAAACGTCCCTACCGGGCTACTCGGCAAGCGGATGGCGCTGCAGCTTTTGTTCCGCATCAACCATCCGGATGCTCCCAAGGAGCTGACTTTTATCAAGCCTTATATCATGAAATGACAAAATTCCCCGAACCTGTTTATAGTTTCGGGGAATCATTTGTTTATCCGGACTTGCCGCCTAGTGTCGAAGCCTGCGCCTGTATCTCACTTCGGCACCTTCCCGATCCTCTCCTGCCCGCTGCCGTCTGTTTTCATCCGGTAGAACGGATGGGGTTCCCCGCCCAGATAAACCTCCGCGACGATCTCTCCCCCGCTGATCTCATAGTTCATCGATATATAGGGGAGCATGCTCTCCATGATTTCCGGCACGGTTTCCAAATAGCGGTACTCAAAAATCACTTCTTTTCCCGTCCCGTCCAGCTCCATCCTGTTGAGCCTGACGCCGACAGCATCCTCTTCTTTCGTGATTTCTTCCTTTCCGTCCTCCACTTCCCTGTATGTGACACTCTCCACAATCTCAGTAGAATAGTATATTTTACCGTCATAAAATCTTGGATAATCAATGCTCGATTCCGCCTGTGCCAGCCCAGACAAGACCTTATCCTGCAAGTCATACATGACAAGGTAATAAAATTCCCTGTCTGTCCCCGCACCGGAATGACTGATATAAAGCACGCGGTTCTCATCAGTATATTGGATATACGCCTCACCGGGAAGCTCTGTCATATCCTCTGGCTCGGTCACATCCGCCGCAATTATCTTTTCCTTCACTTCCCAGTCCGTCACGCGGTCGGGCGCAAGCCACCAGCGTTTCCCCGCCTGCTCCAGCGTCATCTGCCCATCCAGCTGCACTTCGTATTCCAGATCGTACCCGACCGACTCCCAATCGCCGTTTTCTATCTGTTCAAAATTTTCCTCCATTGGTCCCCAGTCGGAACTTCTCTTCTTCCTGATTCCCACGCCGCTTTCCCAATCGTTCTTCTTATAATCCGTGACATAGTCGCCATACCCGTAAGCCTCCTCAGACGACGCAAGCCACCAGACCCCTTCGCGGTACGTGTAGGTATAATTCTCCCACCATCTCCACGCGCTGCCGCCATAGGTGTGCGTGGTAAAAGAAGTCCCCTCCGCAGTCAACGGCTGATAGGGATCTCCAAAGACACCCCCTTCGTCTCTACCTCGTATGACATTCACATCCTGAAAATCCAGCCGATACCCCTCTTCTCCCCCGCTCGCTATGGCAAACAGAACCCGGGGATATTCCAGAAGATATGTCTGAACCCCCTCCTCATCTTCCATCACCGCCTGCAGCACGCCCACATAATCAGAAACGCCGTCCTCATTGAAATCCAGTTCCACGCTGTCCAAAAGCTCCCAGCCGTCCGGCACAAAATCCGTAAGCTGTCCGCCTGTCTCTGGTAACTGCTGCGCTTCTTTCGGCGTGTCATCCGTTTCCGTCCCCTCTGCGCCGTCTTCTGTTTCGTCCGTATCCGAGACAGCAGTTTGATTCTCGATTGCACCGCCCGTGCAGCCTGCCAGAAACAGGACGCCCATCCCCATTACAATCGATATCAATATATACTTTCTTTTCATCCCCTATCCTTTTTCTCCTTTTCCGTAAAGCCCGTCGAAACCGAAATTTCGTTACAATTCACACCCACGCCAGATTCCGCAGCAATTTACGCTGATTTAGTGTGAATTGCAACAATTGATGCACACAAAATGCCATAAAGCAGGCATTTTGGCGCTGGCTCCGACGCCATGCAGCAAGTGCATGGCGCGGGTGTGAAAAGTAACGAAATTTCTTTCCTGCCTGCTGCCAGATGCCTGCATAATCTAAGCGTATGACAAATACACTTTATCGTCAACACTCTGTTTGGCACAGACAAAAGAAAAAAAGGGATTTGGTATAGATTTTAAGTTTAGTTTACATAACAATAAATTTTGAGCTGATTTTCAGTGTTCTAGTGAAAACTTTTTCTGTTATATGTAAAAGTTTTCACTAGAACTGAAAACTTTGTTTGACTTGTGTAAAAGTTTTCAGTATAATTTTGATAAAAGTGAAAAGCTTCTATAATAAAAAACATAGAAACCGAGGGAAGCCCATGATTTACAGAGAACATTATATTCAGTCTGTCCGTGAATTTTATGACTCAGACTTAATTAAAATCATTACAGGCATCCGCCGCTGCGGCAAATCCGTAATATTGGAACAGATCATGCAGGAAATCAGTGAGAAAACTGACAACATAATCTACCTTAATTTTGAGGATAAGCGCATATCCGCCAATATCACCGACGAAAACGCACTGATCTCCTATGTGGAAAGCCACAGAAAAGTCGGAAAATGCTATCTGTTTTTTGATGAAGTGCAGACACTCGACGGCTGGCAGAACGCGTGCAAAACGCTGCGCCTTTATGATTACTCCCTGTTTATCACAGGTTCCAACTCAAAACTGCTCTCCGGTGAATTTACCAAAGAACTCAGCGGTCGATACGTGTCTTTCCGTGTGCGGCCGTTTGTATATAAAGAAATTATCGAGTATGCAAAAGAACTTAAAAAAGAAATCACAGTCACCGATTATTTAATCTGGGGCGGTTTTCCTAAGCGTTTTGAATTTGACAGCATTGAAGCACAGCGCAGGTATCTGAACGATCTGGATGATACAATCATCATAAATGACCTGATACACCGTTATCGGATTCGTAAAGAAAATCTGTTTAAAAACCTTGTAAACTACATCCTGCGTTCCAACAGCAGAATTTTTTCCGCGAAATCCATCCACGATTACGTTAAGAAGGAGCATGAATCCTGCTCGGTCAATACCATTATGAAATATTTAGGTTATCTGGAAGAGGCGTATATCATCGAATCCGTCAGACAGTACTCTGCCAAGACCAAAAAGCTGCTGAACTTTTACACCAAGATTTACAACGCCGACGTAGCTTTCAATTCCCTCCGCTGCCCGGATAACCGTTTCGACCTGACGCACAATCTGGAAAATATCGTATACCATGAACTGCTTTATATGAAATATGACATCTGGGTATATAACAATACCGGAAGAGAGATTGATTTTCTGGCTCGTTCCGGCAATAAAAACTATTTTATACAGGTTGCATACAGTGTTGCGGAAGAAAAAGCATACAACAGAGAATTTGAGGCTTTTAAAAATATAGACAGCCTGTCGCAGAAAATCCTTATCACCAATGACGAGATTGATTATTCTACAAGCACCGTGCGCCATATCCGCTTAAAAAATTTTCTGCTTATGAATGATTTGGACGAGGGAAGATAATCTCCTACCGTATATGATACACCGACTTAAACGTAAAGTCCGCCGCGTCACCCTCCACGATCTCCACCCGCTTCTCCCCCGGGTTCATGTCAAAGAAGTTGTCGGAGAGCTTCACATCCCCGTCCACGCCCTCGATCTCCACATTCTTCGCATAAGCCTCAGCGCTGACAATGAGGGCGTTTCCTTCCCTGCGCCATGACAGTTTGGGATCATGGAAACGGAAATGCTTGGGTGCGGTAAACAGCGTGGTATTCTCGGAAACAACCTCTCCGCCCTGTTCAAAGGAATAACTTATGTAAACCTCCAGCTCGTTATAATCGGAGAAATCCATTTTTTCAAGCCACAGCCCGGACAGCGGTTCCACGCTGACTTCCCGCTCGCCTTCCAGAATCACACCGCCGTCCGCTTTCCTCAGACTCCATCTCACTGTGCCGTCCACCCGCTCCATCGTCTCATTCGCCACGTGCAGTCTGGCAGACTTTTCAATGGGCGCAGGCTGCGCCACACAGAACGGTCTCTCGGAAAGCTCGCCGACCTCCTCACAGGAAATCATCACCGGCGCAAAGGCTCTCTTCTCCGCATAGTGCAGCGCTTTCCACCTGCCAAAGTAATCAATGCTCGCCCATGAAGCCACCGGCCAAATGTCGTTTAACTGCCAGACCACCGCGCCCATACATCTGCCCCGGTTTCTGCGGAAATGCTCAATACCGTATCGGATCGCCTCCGCCTGCAGAAGCTGGGACGCATACAAAAGCATCTCAAAATCCGTCGGATAAAGGTAGGTCGCGGATAGGTAAGTCATAATCTTGCCGTTTGCCGCCGCGTTCCTCTGGTGCATCTCCATCACGCGGGAGAAAATATTGCGGTCCTCCGGCGCGGTAAAAGTCTCCACAGTCTTTAAGCAGGGGAAAGACTGGAACCCGAACTCGGACATATAGCGGAAATAGTAGTTCCGGTAGTCCGTAAAGGGCTTGTTCCCATGCCAGACTGCCCAGTAGTGGGTATCACCCCGGTTCTCATCCCACGGGTTGTCGTAATTTCCTCCCGAGGAGGGAGAGGAAGGCCAATAAAACGTACCGGGATCTTCCACCTCCAGAATCTTCGGAATGATATACTCAAAAATCTTGATATAATTGCATTTCTGCTTGATAGACGGCTGCCACGCCCCGTCCAGCGTCTGCGTCTCCATCTCGTTGTTGCCGCACCAGAGTCCCAGACAGGCATGGTGGCGGATTCGGCGCACATTATCCCGTATTTCCGCGCTGATATTTTGCTCGAAATCGTCGTCCAGCTCGTAGGACGCGCAGGCGAACATAAAATCCTGCCACACGATAAGCCCCAGCTCGTCGCAGATATCGAAAAACCAGTCGTCCGGATAATAACCGCCGCCCCACACGCGGATGCAGTTGTAGTTCGCCGCCGCCGCGTCCTCCAAAAGACGACGCGTGCGCTCCGGGGTAATTCTGGAAAAAATATTGTCTTCGGGAATATAATCCGCGCCCATGGCAAAGATTTTCACACCGTTGACCTCATGGGCAAAGCACCTCCCCCACTCGTCCTCGTCCGTGTTCACCGTCAGCGTGCGCAGACCAATCCGGCGGATCCACCGATCCAGCACATTGCCCTCCTCGTCCAAAAGCGTCACCTCCGCACGGTAGAGAGGCTGCTCTCCGAAACCGTTGGGCCACCAGCGTTTCGGATGATGCACCGTAATGGTATCCCAGTCTTCCTCGTCAGCGCATCCCGCTTTTTCCGCATACGCCTTCTGTTCCTCCGACACGCGCATCGTCCCGCTCTTCGAGGACTTCTCCGCAACCAGTTCGCCGTCCGGGTCGTAAAGCGCCGTGCGCAGTTCGTTTCCATCTCCGTATTCACCTATGTCCCCGAAGATCCGGCATGTGATATCATAAGTTATGTCAACTGAGTCGGTGTCGCCATTCTGCTTCGGCTCAGTGCTTTGATTTATGTCAACTGAATCGCAGTGCCCATCTCTCTTTGCACACCAATTTTGTGTTATGTAAACTTGCTCAATCTTCGACTTCTTCCCGGATAAAACCGACACTTCCCGGAATATCCCCGCATCAGGCAGCCTCGGACCCCAGTCCCAGCCGAACATGCAGTGGGCTTTTCGCAGATGGGGAAATCCCCGCATCGCGTCCGTGGAACCGCCGGTAAAGACTTTCTGATTTTCCTCCTCAATGTAACGGGTCGGTGATGCAATCTCCACCCGGAGCGTATTTTCCCCGACCTGCGCCATCCACCCGAGCGCAAACTCCCAAACACAGTGCATATTGTTGGTTTCTCCCAAAACTCTTCCATTGAGGTAGACTTTTGCAAGTGTGTCAATCCCCTCAAAACGCAGAATCAGAAAGTCACCCGCAAGCTGCTCCTCCGTCAGCGTAAAATCCGTCTCAAAGACAAAATCATTGTCCATCAGAGGAAGCGCATCAAGCTCGTTCATCCGGTCGTAAGGGTCGGGCATCAATCCCTGTTCCAGAAGATTTCCGTAAACAGAGCCGGGAATCTTCGCGGGAATCTCCTTCCCGTTCACCCCGTACACGTCCTTTTCCCCGACAATCCGCATCCGCCAGTTGTCGCCGTTTAAAGTCATTTTTTGCATTCTGCTCTCCTTTTTCTATCGATTCCTGTAGAAGTCAGCCGGTGTTACCTGCACACTCTTGATCTCCTTCTTATTTTGATACATACGCACGTCCGCCTGCTGGTAGACGTCCATCAGCATCTCATCCTCCTGCGCTGCGTCATAGACCGCGTAACCGCTGGCGATACTGATGCGGATTTTCTGTCCCGGCACCGCATTGTAGATGTCCATTGCCTCGCGGAAAAGCGTGAGCACATTTTCACACCTTCCGTTTACATCCTCGCCGACAAGAATCCCTGCAAACTCATCCCCGCCAATCCGGAAACAGGCACCGCTCTCCTTTTCCAGCGCGGTCTTTATGATATCCGCGCAGCCCACGATCAGCTCGTCTCCGCGCTGGTGTCCAAAATGGTCGTTCACAAACTTTAAATCGTTCACGTCAAACATCATAATGGCAATCCCGGAAACTTCCCTCTTCTGCCCTTCCAGCTCCTCAAGCCGCTCCTGAAAAGCCGTCCGGTTGCCCACGCCCGTCAGCCCGTCGTGGTAGGCAAGCTGGCTGACAAACTCCGCCTGCATACCAAGCTTGACCGCATTCACCATTTTCTCCAGACTGGCGCTGCCGTAACAAAGAATAAAAATCAGCAGACCGATTCGCACGAACATGGCGCTGTCGCTGTTATGCCCGCGGTAAAACCTTACAATATCAATCCCCGTGGCAAAACAGATGCCCATAAGCCCCACAGTCCGTATCGCCTTATAGACATTCCTCACATTGCTCTCGCGCACGGTAAGCGCGTTTTTCACAATCGAGTAAAACAAAAGCGCCGCCGAGACCGCCAGCATGACGTGGGTAAACGTCAGCGTCTCATGGTAATCACAGATTTTCGCGAAATGCAAAACCGTGCAAAGGGCAAACTCCGCCGCGGACATACCGCAGACTGCCGGCACCACCCATTTCTTTTTAAAGCCAAACGCCGCGTCCAGATAGAGCACCAGCGGAATGGGAATCATCATCAGAGAACAGCAGGACACGATCTGCAAAAGCCGGCTGTCGTCCGTATAAAACTGCAGCAGATTCGTCTCCGCAAGACACCAGAGGGCAATACTGATTGCAAACAGACCAAGGTACAGCAGTTCGTGGTTCTTATCAAGCTGCAGGTTTGCCGGAATATCCGCAATAATCAGAATCAGTCCCGCAAACAGCAAAAGCAGACAGGTTGCCGCCGCAACCGATTTCCCCGTAAACGTGCCCACAATCTCCCCTGCCGCCGAACCCAGCGTCAGATGGTCGATACACGCCCGCGCGCTGCCGTACACAGTCTGAAACCGGATCTCCACCATCGCGCCCGCGTCATCCCTGCCAAGCGGCACGTAACTCCATCTCGTGCCAAGAGATCGGTTATAGACACGACTCTCCCGCATCTTCGGCTCGTAGCGCAGCTCGCCGTCCACGTAAACCTTGTAGATGATATTTTTTGAACGGAAGCACAGCGACTGCCCCTCTCCCAGATCGGCGGGCAGCACACGGTACACGCTCTGTTCCCGGTAAGGCTCCACGGAAGATATTTTCTGCAGATGCTCCATATCCGCCGCGCTGCCGTCCGCCATATACCATTCCGTGTCAAAGGGGATATTTCCCTCCGACAGCATCTCCGTCGGCGGCTGTCCCCGGTTCGTGACTGCCGCCCACAGTAACATCGCTAAAAAAGCGGTCGCCATAACCACATAAAACACATGATATGTACTGTTCTTTTTTCTTTTTTTCACGGTTTCCGTTCCCGCTCCGTTCATTTTACATCACTCCGTTTTTAGGCTCCGGCTCCCGGTCTTTCCTGTCTATGTAACGTTTTTTATTCTATCATATGCTCAGCGGAAATACAATCGGCGATGTCTCTTTCGTCTTACGCAAAGAGGCGGGAGAATATCTCCCGCCGCGCTGCACTTTTCACTGTCGGTTTATATCATATTTTTATAGGGTAAGACTCGACCCTGCAAACAGATTTTCATTTCTTGCCACCAGCCTGTAAGTCGCGCCTCTCCCTTCGTGGCTCCCAACTCCTGTAATTTCCATAACGGCGCGATAGCGCTTTCTGCCATTCGTGAAAATGCCTGTGGTCATATCCACATTGATATTCGATATTTCCCCGTCGCTGCGCCTCAGCTTGATCGTTGTTCTGCCACCGGCAATGTTGATGTTTGCAACGAAATACAACTCGTCATTTGGCGGCTGTATCACTCCCCCCGCCGCGGTTACCTCGACCGCGTATATCCTGAAAAACACACTTAAAGAACTTCTTCCCATCTGCCCGTATGAGACATGATAAACCGTTGTTCCGCCTATGGACGAGGCGTTGTACGACGCAATGACTCGTCCGTCATAAATATCAAAATCGGCAAGCATACTCCTGAAAAATTGTTCCTCGATATCAGCCGTCACGACAAAGTCATCTTTAATTCTTGCACAGCCGTCCTGTATGAATATATTGTTGTACACGCCAAGCAGACTGCCTCTCACGTCATATTTCTGCACTATTTTTAAATCCTGTAAAGTCATTTTCCCTCCATCCTGCGCGTCATAACTACTCGCACAAAAGCTGTTTATTGTATTTTTCATTGTGGTCATCCAGCATCTTTTTAAAGGTAGTAATGAACTCGAATACGGAGATGAAATCCGTGTCGTTTGCCGCGTCGGAACTGCTGATGCTCATGCTGT
Organism: uncultured Lachnospiraceae bacterium; assembly: GCA_910588955.1. Lineage (GTDB taxonomy): Bacteria > Bacillota > Clostridia > Lachnospirales > Lachnospiraceae > UBA3282. The sequence continues at coordinate 37,146 of CAJURQ010000029.1, read as the reverse complement.
GATCCGCCGGAACAGCCTCCAGATAATACCCCAGAATCTGCGGCGACGTAAAGCGGACTGTCACGCTGTTCGAGGTGGATGTAGCGCTGGAGCTGCTGCTTGAGGACGAGGACGCCTGCGCACTGCTGCCGCCAAAGATAAAGAATCCGCCGCCCTTGCTGGAATGATCCTCCACGCTCTGCGCAAAGGAGGACGCAATCGCATCCTGTGACACAAACTTGATCGTCACGTCCTTCGCTACCACAAAGGAAACCGGATAGCAGGGAAAGACGCACTCATTCATCTGCTTAAAGCGGTCCCTGACCATCTCCGTGTCCTGATCCGAAAAGCCGGTCGTGCTGGCAGGTGAAATCCGTTCGCTGGAGGTATTGTACATATCCTCCGTGAGCAGGAAAACACCCGGATTAAACCATTCCCGCTCAATCTGCACCTTCGCCACCGACATACCGATCTGTATCTCCATATCCTGTTGGCTGCTCATCTGCGTTTCCACGGACGCATGATGGGACTGGTTGCTGGAATAACCGCCGAAGAAGAACGATACGCCGCAGCTTGACTCGGATGCCTCCGACTCCTTGGACGACTGTTGACTGACCGCCGAAAACTTCGTGGCGATGATAATCTGGGTAAAACGGTCCGGCACCTGATTCGGCGCCACTGCGGATTTGTCCCCCACTGTGGCTTTCCCATTCGTATCCTTCGGTTCGTCCGGATTCATCGTCGCGGAGAGGCTGATTTTCGCCTTGAGTTGACTTATCTGGTCATTTATATCGCTGAGCTGCTGTTGCAAGGGCTGCAGCATAGTCTTGAGTTGGAGCTGGTTATTCTTTTCAAAATACTGTAATCCTGCCTTCACTGCACGCTCCGCCTTGGTTACCAGATCATTCTGCGCCTCTATGCAATCCTTCGCACTCGTATTCAATTTCTCAAGTACCGTATCTACCTGACCGATCTCTATCCCGAACACCCTTGCCACTGTGGATTCCGCAACGACATCTTTCAATTTCCCGCTTTTCGGAATGCCTTTTGTCGCAATAATGTCCACCACCGTCTTAACCATATCCATAGTCGCATTTATATTATTTTCCGTCAAATCCGCGAGAGCCTTTTTGTATTTATCTTCACATGCATCATAGGCGATCTTTAGACTATTAACCTCCTCATTTTTCGGGATCACCTGTAAAAACTGGTTGAGGTTCGCCGTGATATTGCTGCGCTGCATCTCCAAAACCTTCAACTGCTGGGAAAGCGCCGCCGGGCTTTCTAACAAATCGATGGGCTGGAAGGACGTGTCCAGCAGCTCAAACCAATCCTGCGGATAAAGCGTGACAGGATAGACATAGCCGCCGTCCGGGTTCATCTCCTCCACGTTGTCTAACGCCGTGCGCGCCTCCGTCAGCTCACGTCCCGTTCCGCTGTCCAGAATCCCGTTGATGATCCCCATGTCCCCGGGGGAAAACACATTTAAGACCATTCCCAGCTTTTCCTGTACGAGCAGCTCTTCACTCTCCGCCACAACGCCGTACCACTCAAGGAACTCGTCCTCCTGCCGTACATAGGACTGTGTCGTCTCGCCGGGATATTTCTTCTTCAGTTCGTTGCGCTTGTCAAGCTGCTTCTGCGCCCATTTCTGCTTGGTTTCCACATACTCCCCATACAGCCTGTAAAACACCTGTTCCAGCGTGAGGACACTGGTATCGCCGTCCCCGAAATTATACGGGTAGGGCGTCATCAACACCTCCCGCAGCTTTGATTTCGCCTCAAACAGCTTACCGTTTAATTTTGGTGTCAGCATGTTGAGCGCCGTCCTGTACTGCGTCTGCAGATGCCTGCCATTGTCCGACGCTGTCATAAAGCAGGCGTCAAACAGCTTATTCACCAGCTTTGACTCGTTCGCTTTCACGTGAGCAGGCTTCGGCTCGTTGTTCTTCACATCGTAGGCGTACTGGGAAGGCTCGATCAGCGTTCCCGGCAGACACATGCAGAAAAACTGGTTCGGATTGTCCCCGCCGATCACAGCCGTGATTTCATCGTAGAGCTGATCGCTGAAATTTTTTTCCGGCAGTGGCGAGTCGTTCTTTTTTTCCTTACCGGAATCCCCGCTATCGCCCCCTTCATTCGTCGCTGTTCCGCCGCCTCCGACATTTGTCCCCGTGCCGCCGTTTCCAGCAGTCACGCCCGGCTGCACAGAATCGTTTTTCCCCTCAACCACAGTCGTCTTCCCTTTTTCGTCTTTGTTCTCGTCTTTTGCCATACTTTTCCCCTTTCGTTTTTATTGTGTCGGCACGTAAAATCACCTGCCGCCGTGCCGACTCTCATTTGTAATCATTGCTATTATAACTGACCCGTTCAAAGAAAAAGCGGAAACAAATTTTGACTGTCACAGCTGCCTCGTCATCAGAAGCGGCAGCCCCATACGCTCCAATGTCACATTGATCTCAAAGAGCATCATTTTTCCGCTCTTTTTCTCTCCGATTCCCTGACGGATATGCCAGCGGACCACGACGTCCCCCACAATACTCGCAGACAGGCAGTACCCGTATTGGCAGAGCAGTTCCTCCACCGCCTGTTCCGTCATGGAAAGAGAAACCGCCAACGCAAGGAGCGCCTGCTTGGACGGCACTTTCACCTTGTAGTACCGGAACATGCGCTCGCTGACCATAGAATGCTCACACAGCATCCTGATGGAACCCTGATATCCCAAAACATCCATTAAATTGACTGCTTCACGCTGTAAGGAAAGCCCCGCCGAGTTTGCGAGAAGTTCTGACTGCCATAAAGACAGTCCAAACAGACCGGTCGCCCTGTCAACGACCTCATAGACAGACTTTTTAAACTGCGTACTGTGCGCATGTGAACGCCAGTAAGAAATATTCTGCTTGGAGCATCCGAGCGCCCCGTAAGCTTCCGTCAGACTGCCGCCGCATTTTTTTTATATGCTTCAGCAAGCTCTTTCAGGTTTTCCGCAAACCCCGGTGAAAGGCAGATGTTTCTCTCCCTCATCCACGCATTGATATATCTGTAATCCGGCATGTCAAATTCCTCTTTTGCAAACCTTTTTTATCTTATAGTCGTTATTTTGTTTCCATCATATTATATCAGATTTTTTAATCCACACGTTGTAAATGACAGATATATACTTTATAATTAAGGTTATCTATTTACTTCAGTTTGCAAAAGGCAAGGAGAACGTCACATGTCCCGACAGGAAAACCCGAAAAGAAAAACGACCCCGAAACAGATCGCGGCGCTCGTCTGCGTCGTCCTTCTGGTCGGCATGTATATCGGCGCGTTTATTGTCGCCTGCTTAGATCTCGGCGACTCCGGACGGCTCTTTGCCGGATGTCTGGTCGCCACCATCGGTATGCCGATTTTGCTCTGGCTTTTGATCTGGTCGATTGAACTGATGAAAAAATCGTCGCCAGACAGCGACGATTCTGAGAATGCTTCGCATTCTCCCTAAATGATTTATACTAATGCATTTTTCTAACGATGAAAGAACGGCGGGACGATATGGTACAAAAAAAGAAAAAAACAGCCCTTCGATAATCGGCTTGGGAATAACCTTGCTAAGCATTGCAATCGCAGCATTGATTCTGTTCCGGAATGAACTGCGTTCCCTTATGTCTTTGAAAAAGATTGACGATTACGGCATGTATCAAATGTCTTATTACGGCGACTATGGTTTTGATGAATTTCTGGAAGTCGGCGCCAAAAGCGATGCGGACATTGAAGCCTTTGTCACCAAACGGCTGTTGAAAGGACTGCCAATCGATTTAGGGGTTACGGGGGACGGCTGTACTGCCTTCGTCGTGAAAAATGCGGACGGCGAAATTATGTTTGGAAGAAACTTCGATTTCTTATATGCGCCCTCCCTGCAGCTCTACACCACCACCGCAATTCGGCTCGTGCTTGACAAAGCGGCTACCGTCGAAGAAGCCATTGAATTGTTAAAACAATACAATATCTACTTTTCCGGGGGAATCGAATGTCATTATCTGATCGCTGATGCGAGCGAACGTTCTGTCATTGCAGAATATGTCAACAAAGAGCTTTGTGTTGTGGAAGCGGACGCCGCATATCAAATCGCTTCCAATTTTATCGCCTATGACGGATTGAATATCGGAGAATGTTTTACGGAATTTGAACGCTACGATATGGTGCAAAATGCGATAGAGACAAATGGCGATATACTTGAGGAACATCAAGCAGTTCAATTACTGTCCGAAGTCGGCGTTTTTAACGGTGACACGGACAAGCTGCAATGGAGCGTTCTTTACAATCTCACAACCAGTAATGGTGAGATTTTTGCCCATCGGAATACCGATCTCATCACGAAATTTTATCTGCCTGTCAATTAGCGCTGTGCTGCCAACGCCAGATCTTTCACCACTTCCCCGGCAATGATGAGTCCCGCCACAGAAGGGACGAAAGCAACGCTGCCGGGTGTTTGGCGGCGCGCTACATTGCTTCCCCCTCCTTCTGCAGTCTGACCTGCCGCATCGTCATGCGAAAAATCCGTCTCATGATGCACCCCATATTTCTCCGCGGGAACAATCGGTTTTTCCTCCGAATACACCACCTTCAAGTGCTCCACGTTCCGCTTCTTCAATTCCCTGCGCATCACGCGTGCCAGCGGGCACACCTTTGTCTCATAGATATCCGCCACTCGAAAAGCCGTGGCATCCAGCTTGTTGCCCGCCCCCATGCTGCTGATAACAGGCACACCCGCATCTTTCGCGCGCATCACCAGCTCGATCTTCGCCGTCACGGTGTCCACCGCGTCCACCACATAATCATATTCGCCAAAAGGAAAGCTGTCCGCATTTTCCGGCAGGAAAAAACAAGGATAAACCCGCACCTGCGCCTGTGGGTTGATGGAGAGAATCCGCTCCCGCATCACATCCGTTTTCTCCCTTCCCACCGTCTCGCGCGTGGCGATAATCTGCCGGTTGATATTCGAGACCGCCACCTTGTCCCTGTCGATCAGGTCAAGGGCGCCCACGCCGCTTCGCGCAAGCGCCTCGCACACATAGCCGCCCACGCCGCCCACGCCAAAGACTGCCACCCTTGAGCGGGCGAGCCTGTCCATCACGTCTGCACCCAAAAGCATTTCTGTTCTGCTAAATTCTTCTTGTATAAAGTTCCCTCTTTTCAATCCGTTAAGGCTCCTATTAATAAAGAAATAGCGCCTCTGTTTCAACCCAGTAAGGCGCTATTCCGGTTTGATTGAGTATTCACTTCTATTTCCTTAATCATCCGTTCCCTTTTTTGCAAGTCCGTAACCGCCAAATGCCCCCGCGCAGACACCACCAACCGCATATATTACCTTTTCCATGACATCTGTATCATCTCTCAGTAAAATAATAACTACCACAAAGAAAGCCATTGCAACTATCATAGTTAAAAATGTAAATATCTTTTTATGGAATCTTTCCGCATAGCTCTTTTGCATCTCTTGCGATGCACCATCTAAAAATTGCGAAATATGTTCCGGAGTCAGTTTTTTCATCACAACCGCTTCAGGCGGAGAAGAAATACTTCTCATCTGAATAGATGATAGCATCATACGTTCTATCGTCTTTCGATGTTCTGGCGGAACACTATCTAAAACCTCCTCTAATTCTGCCTCTATTTCTTTCCCATCTTCCGATAATTCTGCGGTCTCCTCTTTCTCTTTAACAATCTGCTCATTTTCAGCCATGATTTTCTCCTCCTTCTACTAAACCATGAACAATCATGGCAGACATAGATTTAACGGCATTCTGCATATGTTTTGAAATATCCCTGCTTATTGTATGAGAGACATATACCTGAACTTCTACTTCTTGATGATTGGGCAGTTGAGGTTTATAACCGCTATATATGCTGGATTTCCTTTTCTCCTTCGTTAAGTACATATTAAATCCTCCTTTTCGCATAGGCACCTCCTAATATAAGAGTATGCCCCAAAATCAGGAATTTGTTTAAATTGAGTTAGGGAACATATTATCTTCCTGCTACCTTAATAGGCATATTATATCCTTAAACTTGGATATTTTCAATAAATTTTTACACTTCCCGCAACACCATCAGATAAGCCAGTCATTTTCAAATATTTTCTATAGATTGGATGCATAGCATTACCGGGTCTGTCTGGAAACATGGTTTCAGGCGCCTTTAAGGCAGGAACCCACGCCGCTGAATCCACTTCACCGGAAAGTCGAAAATCCGCTTTTGAGGCAAACCCTATAAATCCGTGCATGAGCAACTCCTTCGCATCAAACCAATAGGTTCCCGCATATTCCAATTTATCAATATCAATCCCCAGCTCCTCTTTGACTTCTCTAGCTGCAGTCTCCTCCGCGTTTTCTCCGGGTGTGATATAACCCGAAACAAAGGATGTAAATCGGTCGGACATATACGTCTGTCTTAACAGCGCAATCTCATGGTATTGATTTGCCACTAAAACAATACAGCAGCTTGCAAACGAGTCAAACCAATATTGGTTACACTGTTCACAGAACGGTACCTTTCCATCATCCCCTGCCGTTTTGTCTTTCAGTTTCAATCCACACTTTGGGCAATAATTATAATGCATATTTCCTTCCTCTCTCAAAAAACTCTTCTATTATGTCAGACTTTCCCCTTGCACTCCAGCTTCCGATAAAGCGTCACATACATCGTCACGAAACACGCCAGCCCGCCGACGGCATTGGAAATCGGCTCCGCCAGAAAGACCCCGTCCACACCGAACCCGATTTTCGGCAGAAGCACCGTCAGCGGCGCCACGATCACCGCCTTGCGAAGCAGGGAGAAAAAGATGGCGTGGCGGGAATCCCCCAGCGCGGTAAAGGCTGACTGCCCCGTAAACTGAAACGCCATAAAGAAGAACCCGAAAAAATACAGCCGCATGGCGCCCACGCCCGCCTCGATCATGGCGGCATCCTCCGTAAATATGGAAAGCAGCAGATGCGGCGTCAAGAGCACCAGAAGCCACGCAAACAGCGTATACCCGATACCCAGCGCGGCGGTGAAACGAATCCCCTGCCTGACTCTACCGTATGCTTTCGCACCATAATTATATCCAAGCACCGGCTGCGCGCCGCTTGTGATGCCGCTGACCGGCAGCGCCAGAATCTCCCTTGTGGAATTGATTACCGTCATCACGCCCACATAGAGATCGCCGCCGTAAACCTTGAGCGTCGCATTGCACACCACCTGCACCAGACAGTTCGTTCCCTGCATGATAAAGCCGGACATCCCCAGCGTCATAATCTCTTTCGCCAGTCTCCCGTCAATCCGCAGGTTCTCTCTTTTTATGGGAATCAGCGCCTTTTTCCCCGTCAGAAACAAAAGCACCCAGATACAGGAAACCGCCTGACTGATCACCGTGGCAAGCGCCGCGCCACCCACACCCATATCCAGCCCGAAGATAAAAACCGGATCCAGCACCAGATTCAATAATGCGCCAAGCAGCGTCGTCATCATGCCCATACGTGGAAAGCCCTGCGCGTTAATAAATCCGTTTAATCCCGTCGCCAGCATGGTAAAGGTTGTACCCCACAGATAAATCTTAAGGTACGCATCCGCGTACAGACAGGAGGCGTCGCTCGCGCCAAACAGATAGAGCACCGGTCTGCGAAACAGATAGCAGAGAACGAACATCACCACCGATGTGCCAAGCAGTAGAGAAACGGTATTGCCGAGGATTTTCCCCGCCCGCTCTTCCTGCCCCGCTCCTCTGGCAATGGAAAAAAGCGGCGTGCCGCCCGTCCCGAACAGGAAGGTGAGCGCCGCGATCAAGGTCGTCAGCGGAAACACCAGCCCGATGCCCGTCAGCGCCATGCTGTCCGCGCCCGGCAGATGCCCGATGTAGATGCGGTCAACCACATTATATAAAAGCTGCACAAGCTGTGCCAGAATCAGGGGAATGGACTGCGCGACAATGTTGCGCCAGACCTTGCCCTGTGAAAAATCAGTGGACTGCATAAATGATACCCTCTATCCCAAGTCAATTATTCTTTATTCTATCACGCTTTTCTGACAGCGGGCAAGTCTGCGCACATTTTGTTGATAATGTGGTGACGATCGTATATCATAGATAGTAACAGGAGGTGGCAACATGAATTTTTATTCTGTACGCGATTTAAGAAATGATTCCAAGTCAATCTAGGAAAACCTTAAAGGAAACGGAGAGGCTATCATCACAAATAACGGCAAGCCCTCCGCGCTCCTGCTGGATATTTTCGAAGATAATTTCGAGGTAATGCTTCAGGCAGTCAGACAGGCAAAAGCCATGATTGCCTTCAACAATATGCGAAGCCGCTCCCTCGCCAATGGATTTATGAGTGAAGAAGAAATTGAAGCAGAAATAGATGCCGCCAGAAAGGGAGTCGCGTAAAATTCCCCTGTGAAGAATAAAAATTTAAGTCTACTTCCTCACATCACATCCAACGGTATTTCTATCATAGCCGACCCAATTAAGGATATTCCATTTACGGATGAAAGCGACCGAAAATTTTATGAAGTGGCTAAATTCTGTCATGCGCCGCTTATCACAGGCAACACAAAGCATTATCCAAAAGAAAGTTGTATTGTTACTGTTGCAGACTTTTACAACATGTACTATAGTTAAATCGCAGGCAATCTAAAACAATAAAAAGGAGATACAACAATGCAAATCACAAACGACATTCATTACATAGGCGTAAACGACCACGACATCGACCTCTTCGAGGGACAATATATTGTAGAAAACGGCATGGCTTACAATTCCTACGTCATCATGGATGAGAAGATCGCCGTGATGGACACGGTTGACACCAACTTTGAGGAAGAGTGGCTTGGGAACCTGAAAGCCGCATTAAACGGTCGCACGCCAGACTATCTGATTGTACAGCATATGGAGCCCGACCACTCCGCCAGCATAGACGCTTTTGTCAAGGCGTACCCGGAGACGGTGATCGTGGCGTCCGCGCCCGCTTTCACCATGATGAAACAGTTTTTCGGCACGGACTACGCCGATAAGCGGCAGGTCATCAAGGAGGGCGATTCCCTTTCCCTTGGCACACACACTTTGCAGTTTGTCGCCGCGCCGATGGTGCACTGGCCCGAGGTCATGGTCACCTATGACGCAAAGGACAAGGTGCTCTTCTCCGCGGACGGCTTCGGCAAATTCGGCGCCCTCGACGCGGACGAGGACTGGGCATGCGAAGCGCGCCGCTACTACTTCGGTATCGTGGGCAAATACGGTATGCAGGTGCAGAACCTCCTGAAAAAGGCGGCGGCGCTTGACATCCAGATCATCTGCCCGCTGCACGGTCCTGTCCTGAAAGAGAATTTGGAATATTATGTAAACTTATATCAAACATGGTCCTCCTACGGCGTGGAGTCGGAGGGCATTATGATCGCCTATACTTCCGTCTACGGCAATACAAAAAAAGCCGCTGGACTGCTGGCGGAAAAACTGACCGAAAAAGGCTGTCCGAAGGTAGTTGTCGCAGATCTTGCAAGGGAGGATATGGCGGAATGTGTGGAGGACGCGTTCCGATACGGCAAGCTGGTGCTCGCCACTACCACCTACAATACAGAAATGTTCCCCTTCATGCGGGAGTTTATCGACGAGCTGATCTCCCACAACTATCAGAAGCGCACCATCGCCCTGATGGAGAACGGCTCCTGGGCGCCCATGGCGGCAAAGGCGATGCGTACCAGATTGGAAGGCTGTAAGGATATCACCTTCACGGAGAACACGGTGCAGATACGCTCCGCCTTAAACGAAGAGAATATCGCACAGATTGAGGCGTTGGCGGAGGAACTCTGTGCAAATTAGCCGTCTCTTCCATAAAATATACGCGTTCAAAAAGCGGCTCCTTTTCACAGGGAACCGCTTTTTTCTATTTCCTTGTTCAGTGATTTACTTCTTGTCTGCAAGACTATGGCTTCCGATACCATTAGGATATGCGTCGCTCCTACGCCTCCACCCCCAGCCTGCGCAGTTCCTCCACCGCCTGCGCCTGATTCCGAAAGAGAATCGTATGTATGCCAAACTTCTCCGCTCCGTCCAGATTTTTCTGCGTATCGTCCAAAAACACGCATTCCTCCGGCACCAGCCCGTAACGGTCAATCAAAAGCTGATAGATTTCCGGCATGGGCTTAATGATTTTTTCCTGATAGGATAGGATGCCGCCGTCCATATAGGGAAGAAAATCAAGAGCCGCCGCGCACTGCACATGCGCGCTCTCAGAAAAATTGGAAAGATAGAGGCAACGGTAACCTTTTCCCTTCAACTCCTGTATCCACGGAATCGCATAGTCGTTCCGGCTTACACTCGTTGACTTGTCACGCAGCGTCTCCCGGATTTCCTTCTCGATGCCGGGGTCGTTTTCGATAAACCCCTGTATGATCTCCTCTTCGCTCATAACGCCCCTGTCGACCTCATTCCACATTGGAGATTTCACCGTGGCGTTTGCCAATCGCTCAAAAATCTCCTCGCTGTACCCGAAACTGCGGTAATGCGCCTCCCACGTAAAATCCGCCAGCACATTCCCGATATCAAATATGATTGTCGTAATCATCTTCCTTTTCCTCATTATAGCGATAACTGCGAAACTCATCACAACATTTCCCTAATTGCGCAAATAGCATTATCATAAGCGCGTCTGCGTTGATTATGCTATTTGTGCAATTTCAACACCATATATGAGTTTCGCATTTCCACTTGAATTTACATAATGTCAGGATTCATCAAGTTCTCATCAGACCGTCCACATGCAGCACCTCTCCGCTGATGTAGGACGCCCTGTCCGATGCAAGAAACACGAAAGCGTTGGCGATATCCTCCGGCTGTCCCATTCTCCGCAGCGGTATCTGCGCGATCATGGGATCGATCACCTCTTTGGGCACCTGTCTCATCATATCCGTGTAAGTGATGCCCGGCGCAACCGCGTTGACCCGGATGCCCTTCGGTCCCAGCTCTCTCGCCAGAGACAGGGTAAAACCGTTCACCGCAAATTTGGATGTGGGATAAGCGATTCCCGCGGGCTGCCCGTCCCGGCTCACCATGGAGGATGTGTTCAGAATCACGCCGCTCCCCGCCGCGATCATATGCTCGCTTGCCGCCTTAGAACAGTTATACACGCCCTTAACATTCAAATCCATCACCTTCTCAAAGGTCTCATCCGTATACTCCGTGAAGGGAGTGCTCTCCGACACGCCCGCGTTGTTCACGAGAATGTCAATGCTCCCGTACTTTTCGACTACGCCGTCAAATGCCGCCTTCACCGCCGCGTAATCGGACAGGTTCGGGAAAATTCCCTCCACCTCTGCGTCCGGGTAAGCCTCCTTCAGCTTCGCCACCGCTTTATCCGCAGTCTCCTGACGGCTCGCGCAAAGCACCACCTTCGCGCCCTCCTGCAAAAATGCCTCCACAGTGGCATAGCCGATTCCTCTGCTGCCGCCCGTCACAATCGCAACCTTGTTTTCCAGTAACATAGTTTTCCCTCCTCTTTTATTTTGTTCTGCTATCCCCATTGTCTTTTTCTCGTCCGTACTCTGCGTCTATTTTTTCAGCGGACTTTCTCTATATATGATATCCTCTCTGCCGGGTCCATTCGATACCATAGTAATAGGATACCCGATCTGCTCCTCGATAAACTCCACATAATTGCGGCAGTTTTCCGGCAGCTCCTCGTACTTTTTGACACCGCGGATTTCACACTTCCAGCCGGGCAGTTTTTTCAGTACGGGCTTCGCCTTCTCCAGCTTACATGTCACGGGGAAGTCCGTGATCACCTCGCCGTCCACCTCATAGCCCACGCACACCGGAATCTCGTCCAGATAACCGAGCACGTCGAGCACCGTGAACGCAACGTCGGTAGTGCCCTGCAGACGGCAGCCGTACTTGGAAGCCACGCAGTCAAACCATCCCATTCTTCTCGGACGTCCCGTGGTCGCACCGAACTCCCCGCCGTCGCCGCCGCGTCTGCGCAGCTCATCCGCCTCGTCGCCGAAAATCTCCGACACGAACGCACCCGCGCCCACCGCGGAGGAATAAGCCTTGCACACCGTGATGATCTGTTTGATCTCATAGGGCGGCAGTCCTGCGCCGATCGCGCCGTAAGCCGCCAGCGTGGAGGAGGACGTCACCATCGGGTAAATGCCGTGATCCGGATCCTTGAGCGTGCCGAGCTGTCCCTCCAAAAGCACGGTTTTGCCGTCCTTGATCGCCTGATCCAGATAGGCGGACACGTCGCACACATAGGGCTCGATCATCTCCCGATACTGCTGCATCGTGGCAAACATCTCCTTCGGATCGACGGCAGGCTTATGGTAAAGATGCTCCAGAAGTACATTTTTCGTCTCGCACACCCGCTCAAGCTTCTCCTGCAGCAACTCCTCGTCGAAAAGCTCGCTCACCTGAAAACCAATCTTCGCGTACTTATCTGAGTAAAAAGGCGCGATCCCAGACTTCGTAGAGCCAAAGGACTTCCCTCCCAGTCTCTCTTCCTCGTACTGGTCAAATAAAATATGGTAGGGCATCACGATCTGACAGCGGTCGGACACCAGAATCTTAGGCATCGGCACATTCCTGTCCGTAAGCGACTTGATCTCCTCCATCAAAAGCGGAATGTTGAGCGCTACGCCATTGCCGATAATGCTTGTGGTATGCCCGTAAAACACACCCGACGGCAGCGTATGCAGCGCAAACTTCCCATAGTTATTCACGATCGTGTGTCCCGCGTTCGCACCCCCTTGAAAACGCACCACAATATCCGCTTTCTCAGCCAGTGTATCCGTAATCTTACCTTTTCCCTCGTCGCCCCAGTTGGCGCCCACTACAGCTTTTACCATAATACACTCCTCCTTCATTCAGCATAAGCAGACTCGAAATGCTTATACGCGCAAAAAGACCGGTTGTAAAAAACCGATCTTTGTTTCTTACTTTCACATTATAAAGCAAAACCCATTTCAGATCAATGTTTTTGTGCGTGCGCCCTTTTCCACGCCTTGATTTCCGCAAGTCTCTTTTTCAGAGCCTCCTCCTCACCCATGCCCGCGGGTCGGTAATACTCCCGCCCCAGAAGAGCGTCCGGCAGACACTGCATGTTTGTCAGCTTCTCCTCCGTATCGTGGGCGTACTGGTAACCCTTTCCGTATTCCAGATCGCGCATAAGCCCCGTCACGCCGTTTCGGATCACGAGGGGCACCGGCTCCGCCAGATCTTTCACCGCATCCTCCTTCGCCTCGTTGTAGGACACCTCCATAGCGTTCGACTTTGGCGCGAGCGCCACATATACTACCGCCTGCGTCAGATGGACGTTGCACTCCGGCATCCCCAGAAAGTGACATGCCTGATAAGCCGCCACCGCAATCTGCAGAGCGCGCGGATCTGCCAAACCCACGTCCTCACTGGCAAACCGCACCACGCGCCTTGCCACGTAGAGTGGGTCTTCCCCCGCCTCCAGCATCCGCGCCAGCCAATAGACCGCCGCGTCGGGATCAGAGTTGCGCATGGATTTGTGCAGGGCGGAGATGAGGTTATAATGCTCCTCCCCCTTTTTGTCATACAAAAGGGACTTTCGCATGGTGCACTGTTCCAGCGTCTCCTTCGTCACCGTGACCGCGCCCTCCGCGTCCATCTCGCCGTTTAACACGACCATTTCCAGCGTGGAGAGGGCGTTTCTGGCATCGCCGTTTGCAAAGACGGCGATCATTTCCAGCGTCTCGTCGTCGATATGCACCGTCTGGTTTCCGAATCCCCTCGGATCCTTCAGGGCATGCGACAAAAGCTCTTTGATCTCCTGCGTGGTGAGCGCCTGCAGCACAAACACCTTACAGCGGGATAAAAGAGCGCTGTTAATCTCAAAAGATGGATTTTCCGTCGTCGCGCCGATCAAAATGATGCTCCCCTTCTCCACGAAAGGCAGAAAGGCATCCTGCTGCGCCTTGTTAAAGCGATGTATCTCGTCCACAAACAGAATCGTCCTGACGCCGTACTGGCGGTTCTTCTCCGCCTGCTCCATAACGGTCCTGATTTCTTTGATGCCGCTCGTCACAGCGGAAAAGTCAATGAAGGACGACTTGGTTTTATTGGCAATGATCCTCGCAAGTGTAGTCTTTCCCACACCCGGCGGTCCCCAAAAAATCATGGACGAAATCTGGTCCTGCTCGATCAGCTTCCGGAGCACCTTCCCTTTTCCCAAAAGATGCCCCTGCCCCACATATTCCTCCAGCGTGCCCGGTCGAAGCTTCGCCGCCAGAGGCTGCGGCATTTCCCTGTCAAATAACGATATCTGATCCACTTTCTCTATCTCTTATTCCATTTGTTGTTATTGTTGTTATCCTTCTTCTGTTCTTCCTCTTTCTGCTCTTCCGTTTTTTCCGGTTCAGATGCATTGGCAGGAGAATCCAATAAAGGCGTAAGCCCTTCCGCGTTCATGATACACTGTCCTTGGAATACCGCGTTCTCATCCACAATCAGGCTCTTCGTGCGGATATTGCCGATCACCTTACCCGTAGAAGCCACCTCGGTTCTGCCGCCGCTGGTCAGATCGCCTTCCAGAGAACCGCCGATAATGATGCTGCTGCCCTTCACGTTTCCTTTCACCTTACCGCTGGAACTGATAATGAGCGCGCCGTCCGTCTCCACGTCGCCGTTCACGGTACCTTCCACGCGGACAGCCTCCTTCGCGTGAATGCTGCCGTCCACCAACATATCAGCGCCTATAATACTGCTGATCTTGGCATTAATCTGTTCTACCGACTTTTTTCCCAACATAGCTTCCTCCCTATCCTTTGATCTCAATCAACTCAAGCGGATCTACATAGTTCTCATCCTTGCGGATGCTGTAGCCTGTCTCCGTGTTATCTTCGCCCACCAGAAAAAGCGCCACACCCTTCACAACCTGACTGCCCTCCTCCACAATGGGACTGCCCAGATTCCGATAGGTGGTGACATACCCGTTTCCATGGTCGATTATCACGTAGCTCACCTCACCCTCCGCCTCACGGACTTCCTTCACCGTGCCCGGTGCGGTGGCAACCACTTTCGTTCCTTCCGCCGCCACGAAAATGAGTTCTTTCCACTCCTCTTTCGCCTCGACCTTCAGCGTATTCTCTTCCTCGTCATCCTCGTCGGATTCCTCCCCGCCTTCGTCCGCCACGGCGTCCTCCTCTTTAATCTGCGCCGCGCCGCTCATGGGGAATCCTTTTGGAATATAAGTTTCCTCGTGCACCGCCACAAGCTCGTGCTCCTGCTCTTCCTTGCGGCTCAATGTCTCCTCCAGCGAAGAAACCTTTCCGGCAAGGCTTTCTTTTTCCGCCGTCAGCGTCTCGTTCTCCGCCTTCATCTGGACAAGCTGCTCAAGCTGTTTGGCGTTCCGCTCTATGTAGCCTCCCATGGTGATCGTCGTGTAAACCGCATAACAGATCACCGCCACAAAAGCTACAAAAGCAACCACCGCCAGCGCGCCCGTCTTAATGTGCATTCTCCGATAATTCGCTGCAGGAGAATCGGAAGTTAAAATTATCGTATAAGTGATCTTTCTCTTGCGCAAATCTGTGCTCATAAATAAGGTCACCTCCACTCATCCTTTTCATAATAACACAAACTACGCAAGAAAAACATAGTAACTTTTAAAATAAATATTACAAAATTTTAAGCAAATGTTACAAATCCACAGGCATCCGCCCCACTGCGAGCGCCCGCGTCGCGTTGAGCACCGCCAGAATCATCACGCCCACGTCCGCAAAAATCGCCCACCACATACCGACTATGCCTGCCGCGCCTAACGCCAGACAGATCAGCTTGACCGCCAGCGCAAAGACAATATTTTCATGGACGATCCGCAGGGTCTTTCTGGAAATCTGCATAGCGAGCGCGATCTTTCCCGGGTCATCGTCCATCAGCACGATATCCGCCGCCTCGATCGCCGCGTCGGAACCGAGCGCACCCATAGCAATTCCCAAATCAGCACGGGAGAGCACCGGCGCGTCGTTGATGCCGTCCCCCACAAATGCCAGCTTCTCCTTCTTTCCCTTCGCCGCCAGAAGTTTCTCCACCTCGTTCACCTTATCCGCCGGCAGAAGTTCACTCCTCACCTCATCCACACCAAGCTCTGCCGCCACGGCTTCCGCTACGGGTTTTGCATCTCCGGTTAACATAACTATGCGCTGCACCCCCGCTTTTTTGAGTGCCGCAAGAGCCTCCCCCGCACCCGGCTTCACCACGTCGGAAATCAGAATGCATCCGGCGTATGCGCCGTCCACCGCCACATACACCTGCGTCCCGGTCCCGGAAATTTCCTCCGGCGTAATCTGCAGGCGCTCCATCAGTCTGCGGTTGCCTGCCGCCACCATTTTTCCGTCCACATAGGCACAGACGCCATGACCGCTTATCTCCTCCACATCCTTCACCCGGTTCGTGTCAATTTCCTTTCCGTATGCCTCCCTCAGACTCCGGCTGATGGGGTGGCTGGAATAACTCTCCGCGCACGCCGCATACTCAATCAGCGTCTCCTCGGAAAAGCCCGACGCCGCTCTCGTCTCCGTAACCTCGAACACGCCCTTCGTAAGCGTCCCCGTCTTATCGCAGACCACACATTTCGTCTCGGAAAGCGCTTCCAGATAGTTTGATCCTTTCACCAGAATGCCTCTGGCGGACGCGCCGCCGATCCCGCCGAAAAAGCTTAGCGGAATGGAAATCACCAGCGCGCAGGGGCAACTAATGACTAATGTGGTCAACGCCCTTATCACCCAGACAGACCAGTTCGGTTCATCCCCGAAAAGCAGACTGAAAACCGGCGGCAGTAAAGCCAGCGCCAGAGCGCCGTAGCAGACTGCCGGTGTATAGTATCTGGCAAACCGGGTGATAAAATTCTCGGAGCGGGATTTTTTCATACTGGAATTTTCCACAAGTTCCAAAATTTTAGAAACCGTCGATTCCCCGAACTCCTTTGTCGTGCGCAGTTTCAAAACGCCCGACATATTTACACTGCCGCTGATGACCTGATCGCCGGTCCTCACCTGTCTCGGCAGACTTTCCCCCGTCAGCGCGCTCGTGTTAAGGGATGCCTCCCCTTCTTCCACTGTACCGTCAATCGGCACTTTTTCACCGGGCATAACCGTAATGAGCGTGCCGATCTCCACATCGTCCGGGGCCACCTGCACTACACGTCCGTCCACCTCTATATTGGCGTAATCCGGACGGATATCCATCAGCTTCGCAATGTTCCCCCTGCTCTTTCCCACCGCGTAGCTCTGGAAAAGCTCACCGATCTGATAAAAGAGCATGACAGCCACGCCTTCCGTATATTCTCCAAGCAGAATAGCTCCCACGGTAGCTACCGCCATCAGGAAATTCTCATCGAAAACCTCGCCGTGGATCACGCCCAGAAACGCCTTTCGCAGAATGTCATAGCCAATCACCAGATAGGGAACCATAAAGAGCGCAAACTTAAGCCACGGATACTCTATCGGTATGAATAACAATACAAGTACGAGAACTGCCGCAACTAAAATTCTGATCAAAACTTTCTTCTGTTTTCTCGTCATTTGTCTTTTCCCCCTGTGCTTCTATTTCTTATATGAACATTCAAACATATATTCATTCGTTTGTCAAGAGGATTGTCAGAATCGGTTTAAATTTTTCTTGTCCCAAACGCGCATTATGCGTATAATATAATTGTAAGGGGGAATATCGAATGAGATTTCGCGAAATTGAAAAATAATTTTAGCTGACGGATGGCAATTTAAAAAAAATAACAGGCTCTCACTATTCCTATGTTCACCCATCCAAAGCTGGCAAGGTCACCATTCCTAATCACCCCGGAGACCTCGATCCGCGAACCGCTAAATCTATTTTCAAGCAAGCCGGTTTGTAAAATCCGATAATGTTTTAGTAAAAGGAGGTTTTATGATGATCTTAACTTATCCGGCATGTTTTTATCCTTGTGAAGAAAAAGAAGGCGCTTATACAGTCGAAGTTCCTGATCTGCCCGGCTGTGTATCAGAAGGTGCTTCACTGGCTGAAGCTATACTTATGGGCATAGACGCCGCTTCCGGCTGGGTGCTTGATGAATTGGAGGACGGAAAAGAAGTCCCGCCTGCAAGTCCCCTCGAAAGCATCATTCCCAAGCCCGGCGGTTTTGTAAACATTCTGGTGTTAGATATGGACGCCTACGCGGAAAAGTATGGCGAGAAAGCAGTCCGGAAAAATCTCACCATCCCTGCGTGGCTCAATACCTTTGCAGAAAAGAACCATATCAATTTTTCTCAAGTGCTTCAGGACTCGCTGACAGCTATCTACCAGCAGACGCAGAATGCCTGATGTTCCTTTGCACGAATAAGCAGCCTCGAAATGCTACGCATTTCGCGCAAAAAAAGGACAACCTCAGCCGCCAAGTGTTCTCCGGGATATTCTGTGTGTGAACCGAGACACTGGCGATACGTCGCCGCACTCCTCCCAGAACTGATGTTGTCCTCTCTTATTATATGCTATTTTTTTCTCCCGCACAAGTTCTCTGCGGCAGCCATACTCTGCATCCTCGGCGGATAGCTTGAACTGACTGTTTTTCCCTCATTTTTCAAACATATATTATCCATATTCTTTAAAAAATTCTCTCGTTTTTATGACTGTCAAAATTTTTAGAGCCAAAATAGAGCCAGTCAAATCCGCTATTTTCTCCTTGTCTGCCCTATCTACATGGCGCTAGCGCCATGTAATTACACCAACAAAGAAAATCTATTTGCGCTCCCTCAGCTTCTCTAATATCGCCATAATGTCCGGCTGCGTTGGAGTGAACTTTATGCCATGCTTCAACATACCCATGACTTTTTTCGCTTTCTTCTCAATCTCTCTAGCGGCATGCTCACTCGTCAGCATCAAATGATTTCCGGCAATTGTGTATTCCCGTTCTATGTATTCTTCCATTATCGGAAACATATCCTGTATCAGAAACGCACTCTCTCGGCTGTCATCCAGTTTAACGATATGGAGAATGTCGCAAGGTTTCCCGGCTTTTTCTTTTTTCTCCATAATCTTCCTGTATTTCTCAATACGGCTGGATAACGGTATCATCCAATATATACCCGTATTCGTATCTTCAAAACAGTAATAATGCGGTCTGTTTCCTGCCTTATTTCCTTTAAGATACGGGTCTGACATATCTTCAAAGAATATGTCCTTAATAATATAAAAGCCTGTTTTCTTCATTTGCCTGTCCTCATTACGGAAAAGTCCCTCGCCTTGCGGCGAAGGACTATACTTTCGACCCAACCATTTATATACCGCATATCGGTCAGCGGTAAACTTTCAACCCGACCATTTATATACCACATATCGGTCAGTGGTAAACTTTCTTTGTACCTACATTCTAGCAAGTGCAAAGAGGAAAGTCAATAGGGCTTTCCATGAAAATTTTATGGAATATCCGCTCGAATTATTCCTGTTTTACGAGTAATCAAGCAAATTTATAATAATTACTCTCAAATTAGCAATATCATCATTGGATTCTATATCATCCAACTCAAACACTTCTTTTATCATCCTTTTTTTGTCATAATATACATAGATTTTATCTGTATCAATCACTAATACATTATCTTTATAAATATTGTCCGTCACTACCTTATCTGCTGTTAAATACAACTGTTTTAAATTGCAATATGACATCAACTGAGAATTTATGTCCTTTTCTGCTGAAACAGATAACTTGATTTCCACAGGCAAATATTTACCGTTCATTTTTATTACATTATCTACAAATGTTTTGCTTCTGTTCTCCTTTTTGCAACCACATTCTTTAAAAAAGGCTTTTGTATCTCCCAAAACTTTCAAAAATCTATCCACGTAAAACGCTCTAAACTGTGCTTCAAGGAAAAAATCTCTCCTATGGCAATTTACTATTTTCAGCCAATTATCATCATTTAGCTTATATAATGGCATCGGTTCTGCAACCGAATCTATAAAATATTTCTCCACAATAATGTTTTTATTTAAAATCAATTTTTTAATAAAGTCAAATTTTTCGCCAAAAACCGGTGTTATACTGCTCTGTCTTGAAACTTCTAATTCAATACTAAATTCTGATATATCGACTAGATTTTCCAATAGAAAAATATCATCAATTGGCGCATATATATTACTTCTCCAATGCAAATTCTCATTATCCATTTTTTCATAGGCAGGATTACCAGATATTTTTCCTATTGCAAATATTTTTCCACCATATATTTCATGAATCTTTTTTGCTCTTATCAGAGCATTCATGATTGTCCAAAAAGCACTATTAGAATACCGTTCTCTGCTACTTAAAAGCTCATTCTTTAATTTACTAATTTTACTATTTGCATATTTTGCGTGCATAAAAAAGACAATATCGCCTTTCTTACACCACTTAGGTGCTGTCCATGCGGTTTCTCTATCCTCATACTCGCCATCATCACCACCCCTTATAATTGCTTCCATATTAAAAAAATGTGCATAATTATAAACTTCATCTAATGAATTTGGGAAAGAGATATTTGATATATACGCTTGAACATAATTCATAACAAATTACCTCTCTATTCATAACGCTAAATATATCCTTTATAACAAGGTAAATCACACAATGGTGCAAATTATAATCATTTTTCTGTTTATAAAGTAACTAATTCTGCTATTTTTGCCGCTACATCCTCCAATGATTCCTCAATCGTACTTAAACCACTTCTTGAGCCAAGCAATGGACTAACTTCACGCAGTTCTTCAAAAGTTGTATTATGTACAATGGGAACAAGTAAGTCACGAGCCAACAACGCAGAAAGTTCTTTATCTGCTATTCCTTCTCTACAGCTTTCGGCGGTTTATCTACATCTCCCCCGGATTCACATGCACCATGATATGCTTCACCTTGGGAAAATTCTTCTCGATGGAATCGTGCACCCGCTCCGCCGTCTCGTGGGCACGCCAAAGCGTCTCCTCCCCGTCCGCGCGTATCTCGATATCCACATAAATTTTATTGCCGAAAACTCTCGTGTGCAAAAGGTCTACGCCGAGCACGCCCTCCTGCGCCGCCGCACACTCCTTAAGCGCGCTTTCCGTCTCCTCGTCGCACGCCTTGTCTACCATCTTATCCACCGCGTCCATGAAAATCTCGTATGCCGCTTTCTCGATAAACACGCAGATCACCACGCTCGCCACAGGATCTAAGATCGGAAACCCGAGCCTCGCGCCGCCGATACCGATCAGCGCGCCCACTGAGGAGAGAGCGTCAGAGCGGTGATGCCATGCGTCCGCCATCAGCGCGCCGGAGTCGATCCTTCTGGCGTGTATTTTCGTATACTGATACATCGCCTCCTTCACGACGATGGAAACCGCCGCCGCCACGAGCGCGAGCCGCCCCGGCACCGTCAGATTGGCGTAATCTCCGCCCGCAATCTGTCTGAGCGCCGAATACCCGATTCCCAGACCGGTAAATGCCAGAATGGTAGCAAGCACAATCGCCGCCACGCACTCCAGACGCTCATGCCCGTAGGGGTGATTCTTATCCGACTCCTTCCTCGATATCCGTATGCCAATGATAACCACAACGGTGCTAAACACGTCCGATGCCGAATGAATCGCGTCGGAAATGATCGCACCGGAGTGTGCCAAGATACCTGCCAACAGCTTAAATGCGGTCAGCGCAAAGTTGGCGATAATACTGACCGCCGAGACGCGCATGGCGACCCGCTCAAATTCCTCTTCCTTTTTCATTGTATCTCCCTACACGGTGATCTCCGCCGTCACTCCCAAAAGCTCTTTATTCTCTTCCAAAATCGGATTCACAATCTCTTTTAAGAAGTTCTCCACCTGCAGCGGCGCGCGTCCCACATAGTTAGACGGCTCCATGGTCTTCTGCAAGTCTTCCAGACTCATGTTGAAAGCCGGATCCGCCGCGATCAGCTCCAGCAGGTTATTTTCCTTTCCTTCTCTCTTCACATTGGCGCCCGCGATCATGGAGAGCTCCCTGATCTTCTCGTGCAGCTCCTGTCTGTTGCCCCCGGCTTTGACGGCGTCCATCATAATATTTTCCGTCGCCATAAAGGGCAGTTCGCTCATCAGGCGTTTCGTTATCACTTTATCATATACAACCAGACCATCCACCACATTCAGGCACAGGTCCAGAATCCCGTCCACCGCGAGAAACGCCTCGGGAACGGAAAGGCGCTTGTTTGCCGAATCGTCCAGCGTCCGCTCAAACCACTGGACAGAGGAAGTGATCGCCGGATTCAAAGCGTCCACCATCACGAACCGTGCGAGGGAGGCGATACGCTCGCTGCGCATGGGGTTTCTCTTGTAAGCCATCGCCGAGGAACCGATCTGGCTCTTCTCAAAAGGCTCCTCCACTTCCTTCAAGTGCTGGAGCAGACGGATGTCGTTCGACATCTTGTGGGCGGAAGCCGCGATGCCCGCCAGTATGTTGCACACTCTCGTGTCCACCTTGCGGGAATAGGTCTGCCCGGACACGGGATAGCATTTCTCAAATCCCATTTTCGCAGCGATCATGGGATCGATCTTATCAATGGTCTCCTGATCGCCGTCAAACAGCTCCTGAAAAGACGCCTGCGTGCCCGTCGTGCCCTTGGAACCCAAAAGTTTCAGACTCCCCAGCACATAATCCAGATCTTCCAGATCGAGACAGAACTCCTGCGCCCAGAGGGTCGCCCGCTTTCCGACGGTGGTAGGCTGCGCGGGCTGGAAATGGGTAAACGCCAGCGTCGGCAGCTCCTTGTATTCTTCCGCGAACTTCGCAAGCTCCGCAATCACGTTCACCAGCTTTTTCTTCACCAGTGTAAGCGCCTCGCGCATCACGATAATGTCCGTGTTGTCCCCCACATAGCAGGAGGTTGCGCCGAGGTGGATGATGCCCGCCGCCTTGGGGCACTGCTGCCCGTAGGCGTAGACATGACTCATCACGTCGTGTCGCACTTCCTTCTCTCTCGCCTTCGCCACGTCGTAATTGATGTCCTCCGCATGCTTTTTTAGCTCGTCGATCTGCTCCTGCGTAATCACCGGCTTACCGTTCTGGGAAAGCCCCAGCTCCATCTCCGTCTCCGCCAGCGCGATCCACAGCCGCCGCCACGTCCGAAACTTCATATCCGGAGAGAAAATATACTGCATCTCCTTACTCGCATATCTCTCTGACAAGGGGCTTACATATCTGTCTGTACTCATAATCTGTTTCCTTTCTCTTACTCGTTCAAATTTAGTTACATTCCTTGTTAATATTCATCTGTATTTGAATATCAAAAAGTTCCACATCAAACTGAGCTAGGCAGGTAGCACAAATAGTTCACGAAGTTGTCTTTGCGCAGTAAAATGAGATTTTCTTAATGTTTTGTCCGACATCCAGCAAGTTCGGGACACGGATGTCCCGAAAAGCCCGTAACGAGCCCGGATGGCGAGTAGAGGGCGGTTGCGTCCGCTATCCAAAACCATGCCAAAATATTTAGAAAATCCATTTTACGAAGCCAAACACAAGAGAACTATTTGTGCAGCCTGCCGCCTTAATCCTATTTATTATTAGGAATTAAACTTCTGCTCGTACTCCTCCACCGTCTGCATAATCTCCTTCGCGTATTTCGGGTATTTCTCCACCAGCGCCTTGATATCTCTTTGGGACGTGCCCGCCACCACCTCCCGGTTATAATCCATACGCCGCCTCAAAGACTGCCTGCGGATAATCAGGTTGTGCCGGATTTCCACCATCTCCTTTGAATCGAGAATCGCCTCTGTCTGATGCAGCCAGATTGCCGGATCCTGCACCTGATAGCATTTTAAGATCTTCAAAAGCTCCTGCTCGCTGTAATCCAGATCCAGCTCCGCCCTGCGGAATTTCTCCCGCTCCTCCTTTTCGACCTTATAATTCTCCCACATTTCAGTCAGTTCTTTGGCGCTGTTTACACCGTACTTCATATATAAATATTCGAGCAGGTTGGTGTTGTTCACGTAACGGATTTTTACTTTATTCTGCAAGAGGATAATTTTATTGATGCCGGTTTCAACCCTTCGCAGCTCCTTCCTCGCATCCATATGTTTCACATAGATCAGCGTGATTGCCACCGCCGCCACTCCCGCCGTGGCAAGATACCCCAGCTTCGTATCCATCTCCAGGAAAAATTGAAGGAACATGAGCAGCAGCACGCACAGCCCCAGAGCCGTCACACAGATAATGGTCATGCCTTTGGTGTCGGAAATCAGCCGCATCACCTCATTCTTGCGGTAGAGATAGGCGTGCTTTTCCCCCTCCAGACGGCTTAAATCCTTGCGGATCAGTTCCTGATAATTCTCCGCGTCGGTGAGCTTTGTGAAAGCCTCCTCCATCTCGTCTTCCATGCGTTCCACCATACGGAACTTCTCGTCCGTGATCCGGTGGGGGCGACCCATGAAATCCGTCTTCCGCTCCTGCAGAAGAGACACCCGTTTCGCGCATTCCTTCAACTGTTCGCTCTCCTCCGGAGGCAGCGCCTCGATCTCCTCCATATCCTTTAAGTAGGAGGTGACCATGTTGTACTCGAAGTTTAAGTTCTCCAGTTCCTTCGTGGCGTCCGCAATCTTCTCCAGACAATTTTTCACATAGTCGCTTCGCTGTTCCTTATTGTCAAAATCTATCTCCCGCGAGGACTCCTCCTCATCCCACTCTTCCTCATCATACTCGTCGTAGTCCCTGCGGAACCTGTTAAGCAGTCTTTTAATAAAGCCCATTTTTCTCCTCCACGTCAGAACCGTTTATCGTTCTCTACCTCATACTTCTGCGATAGCTTTCTTTAAGCCCCGCCGTCAGTTTCCCGATCTCATCATAATAAGGCGTAGAGCTGCCAAGCGCGCCCGCGCCCTCCTCCTTCATCACCTGATAAGTGACGAGCATCCGGTTTTCATCCGTTCCCTCAAAAGAACCTTCCGCCCGCTTCATCATCCGCTCCACTTCCAGAGACAGGTCGTGATACTCGGGGTGCACCGCGATATAATCAATATACGCGTTCTCCTGCTGCCCCATACGCAGCGCGGCAAGATACATCTTAAGCCCCTCCCGCTTGCCGTCCGTCTGATAAGACTTCATAAACCAGTCCGCCGCCTGTCCGTAGAGAAACATGCCCGCACACGCCACGCCCATATTGTGATAAAGTCTCGCCAGAAGGAGTTTTTCGGTCTCCGGCACTTCCTCCGCCAGACTCTGATACTGCTGCAGCGCCGCCAGATACCGTTTCTCCCCGAGAAGATAATCCGCCTTCGCCTTCTGCCGCTCATAGGGACTTAAGCCGTCGTTGCCCCGCACGATCTCTTCTGTCCTCTCTATCACATCCGCCGGATAGATATTCACATACTCCAAAACCGCGCCCACATAAGCCGCGGTAGAACCCCGTCTGTTTAACAGCGCATCCAGCGTGTGTGCCAGATCGCTTAAAGAACACTCCTCCTCCAGCCATCTGACCATGCCCCGCTGCATGATCTCCGCATCCAGAAGCTCCGCCCTGTCTACGAAGAGGAAACACAGTTCTTCCACCGAATATAGGTTTACATAAAACCTTTCCATATAGTAGGGGTTCTCCGCCCGCCTGCCTGTTCCCAGAATCATCTGACTCTCCATCTTCTCTTTCGTCCCTCATCCCTTCGGGAAACGCCGCTCAACGTGTTTCCCGCGCCGGCAGCGTCCGCTTAGAAAATCCGAAACTCTTCTTCCCATTTCTGCCCGCTTGCCGGAAAAAACTCGCCCAGCCCCAAATCCGTCACGACTACCGTCACCGTATCGGCGGAAGCCATCGCCACATCCAGCGCGTATCTGGTAAAGGGCGCGCCCGTCTCCCTCGCACCCGCAAGGGGGATTGTCCTCGTCTCCACATTCTTCCCGTTAAGCGGCGTGACCACGAAGGAAACTTCCCTTTCCTTACCGAGAAGAATCTCGCATGACTTGTGCAGGTCGTACCAGTTTTCCCCGGCGTCCAAAAGCGCGTAGTAGGATTCCTTGCCCTGCCGCAGCACCCGCATACCGATATTCGCCTTCAATTTATCTTCGCCCAGAAAGATATGGGTCTTTCCCGCCTCACTCGTATCAAACTTCTCCAAAAGGCTGTAGACTGCCCCCCGGCTGTACAGGTTGTTACCCTGAAAGACCCGCCTGTTCCTACAGAGAAACTGCAGCGATTTTTTATGCCACTCCTCACGGAAACCGTCCCCCAGAAGATACGCCGAGGAGACGATCCTCCCCTCGCATAATTTCTCCAAAATCCCGAGAAACCGCTCGTCCGCCAGACGAAAGGCGTCCTCCTTCACAGTCTCGTCCTCCCCCTCCTCGGGCACTACAAGAGTCTCGTAGCTTGCCTCCTCGATCAGCGTCACAATGGGCGTAGTTCTCTTGTTGCACTCCATGCGGTAGGTCTTTAAATATCTGCCGTCGTGCTCGCAGACTACCACCTGATACGCCCACAGTTCCGAGGGTTGGTACAACATAAAGGAGTAAAGACTCTCCGTGTGGCTCTGGAAATAAATGTGCTCCGTCTTTACCTGCAGGTTTGCCGCCACCTGCAAGAGAATTTCCACCATGCGGTCGTCCATCCGCCCCACCGTAAACAGCAGCGCGCCAATGTGCTCCACCGGGACGATAAAACTCATAAGCCCCAGACTTCTCCTGATAAAGAGGGTCAGAAGCGCCACCGGGTCGTAAGTCTCCCCGTCCAGCTCTATCTCCTCCCCTTTTCTTGCAAAGTTCAGAATATCGTCCACCGGGCACATGGATTCCTCCCCGGCGCTCTTGACCGCCTCCTTGCCGTAAAGCCACTGGTTCGTCCCTCTTCGTTTACATAACATAAACGGGATGTTGTACTGCTTTGTCCCCACCACGGGCGCGACCGTCTCCACTTCCCCGTCTTCAAAGAGGCAGTAGCTGATCTGGGCATACCTCTCCCCCAGATCGTACCCCACAAACACACTCCCCCTATGCGGTTTGTCGTCCTCTTTCGTGTTTAAAAACATATCGTTCTCCCATAGCCTTCGGAGAATGCCTGTTTGTGGCATTCTCAAATTTCTTTTCGCGCTGTTAACGCAGTGTGAATATCTGCTCCACCATATGATCCTGCCGGAAATACGTAAACAGCAGATCGTTCACCGTATCGTAATCATGCAGAGTCTTCCCGATCATAATATCGTTTAAAATGGTAAACCGCCCCTCGGAGATATCCTCCCCGGCTTCGCCTTTTTGGATCACGTCGCTCACCACGAGCTGTTCCCCGTTCTCCGATTCCTCCGTAATATAATACCTAAGCTGCTCCCCGAAAAACAGGATGAACTCTCTGACGCAGATGCCTCCGAACATATCGCGCATCTCCTCGTGGGTGTACTCCTCTCCCGCCGCGCCTTCCTCCTGAATCAGATAGTGAATCATCACCCGCGCCCCGGAAGTCGTGCGGTACTCCACCATCGTCTTGTCCAGATAGGCGCTAAGCTGCGGCACGCACCCGAAAAACTTTCGGTAGAAGGGCATCACAATCCCCTGCGCGAGAAGGGACTCCAAAAAGACGCCGCACAGTTTCTGCACATCCGCATCCCGTTCCCTGTCCGCAAAGTACCGCAGGTATGCAATCCTGCAGACCGAATGCAGAGGCGCCTCCTCCTGGTAAAGCTGCCTTACGCACTCAAACACATAGGGGTCCGCCGGCTCCTCTTTCACCACATCGTCATAGCAACACGCCGACACAAATGCCGCCCTGATCCGCTCGCTGCCGCCGCTCTTCGTGTAGGAACGGAAAATATCCAGACACTCCTCCACCCGGACACCCGTGTACAGCATCTGCACAAGCATCCGCTCGCACAGCCTGTAAGTGTCCACGCCGAAGTCTTCCGCCAGTTTCCATATATCCCGCATCTGCCTGATACTCCCGGAAAACCATTTCACCAGATAGTCGAGCACGTTGTCGTCGTACTTGCCCTTCTGCACCACATAGAGAAGGGTCCCTGTCAGCATCGGATCGTCTTCCGTCTCCGTCAGATCCAAGAACCTGCTGCCAAGCTTTAGCAACGTTTTCGCATCCATGTCGTAGGGACCGAAGCGTCTGACCCACTCGACAGCCTCCTCATACATCCCCCGGCTCACGAGAAAACGGACGATCTTTCCCCTGTCGTGCCTGCTCACATCCTCCGGGTGCAAGGTTAGCAAATATTCATCCAGCTCCCGCATTCTGTCCTTTTCGTAATAAAAGTCTACCACCATGGGATAGATTTTCTTCTTTTCCTCTTCCTCTATCCGCTCCGACGAGGAAAGCAGCGCAAAGAGATCCGCGTTGTCCTCCTGCACCACAAACGTATGCTGTCTTGCATAGCAGGCATAAACCGCATAGCCCAGATGATTTCTCACGAAAGGCGCGATCATCGGCGCAAGCCGGGCCGGCTTCATCAACGCATCCACGGAATACGCCATACCCTCCGTAAAAAAGTTCCCCTCGCCGTCTCCCAGAAGCACCCGGCAGTCGTTGTCGTAGACCGGCACAAAAGCCCTGCCGTCCGTTATCGGGAACCGCTTGATATCCGACCGGCAAGCATACGCGAGAAGCACCTCTTTTGCATTCTCCGCCTCCGTCCTGACCTCCCGCATAAAAAGCAGGGACACGAGCGACCGCGCGGTCTGTTCGTCGATCATGGAAAGAGTCAGTATCTTTTCATAGAGATAGGCGAGATCCCTGTTGATCCTGCCCTTGCTGATCTGCTCTGACACAAACCGCTCCATAGCCGCTATATAGTTTACATAAATATCCGCCAACGTTTCCCTTCGCCTGTATACATAGGCATAGAGATAAGCCGTGACCTCATAGTGCATATCACTTCGGTATGCAAAATACAAAAGCACCATTTTCGGCAGCTCCCCGTCAAAACCTCTGGGAAGCGACATCATATAATATTCATAAAGTCTGGTGATGCGCAGATTCTCCTCCACACCTGCGCGAAACCACGGAAAGTATGCCTCCCCGCCGCGGTTTCCCTTGATCAGCAGACTGCAGATTTCATGCAGAACCTCCTTGTGGGGAATCAGCGCATAACAGCCTTTCAGAATACGGAATATCCCCTCGGAATACCCCCGCTTCTGCCCTGCAAGGTACACCACCTGCAGAAGGATTTCCTCCTGCATGACGCCGTTTTTGACTGCATAGTTCAGCACCTGTTCCTCAAAGAGATCCAGTTTACGAAGCATTGCCGGATTCATGCACAGAATGTTCCACGCCTCGATATAGATCATCGGAGAAGTACAGTGATGGATAAACAGCTCCTCCAAAAGCAGCCACCTGCGGGAAACGCTCTCCACATACTCTTCCGACAGGTAAAGCAAAAGCCACGCAATCCGCCAGTCTCCCTTTCTCCGGCTGTAAATCCGCGAAACCGTCTCCGCCACCTCGTCCACGTACGAATCATCCTCGCTGATCAGCGTAGTCAGATAGAGGTAGTAGCACCAGAGAGCCGGGTTCTCTTCCCGTATGGCGTTCACCTGATCCCGAAGCTTCTCTATCTGCCATTTCGCCTCGTTACCCCGCTCCTGAGACATTAAAAGCTGCCCCCGGAACAGTTTTACGGCGATGTCCTTATCGTCAAGCTGCTCCATGCGCGTCAAAAGCTTTCCCGTCTCCGCAAGCCATGTCGTCGTCCCTATCTTCTTTAAGCGGTGTGCCTGATAGTATTCCATAAGCTGCACCGTGAGCTGTTTCTTTTCCCGCTTGGCGCCGAGCGTCCTCGCCCCGGACACGCGCCGCACCACAGTGACGGGAATCCGCACCGTCCCGTTCTCCCGCAAAAGCACAATCGCACCCAAGTTTGTGCCGCTGTGCAGCTTTTCCGTATCTATTCCATAATAAAGCCGGTAAATATTGTCCGCAAAAGAACTCTCGTCCGCCGACTCCTCCTCCAGCCTTAGAAATTCCCCTTCCGTCTGAAACCGCAGTCTCGTATAGCCCCAGCCGTTCCTGTTTATGACGAGGGCATACCGCGCGTCCCCCGCCGGATCCTCCAGCCTTATCTCACTTTCCTCGGGAAGAAATTCCACCGGCTTTTTCTTGTGGATTTCCTGCAGGAACTCCTCCACATTATGCTCGTTTCCCGGCACCGCGCAAAGCCCCTTGTACGCCGCCAGATATAGTCTGTCGTGCCCTGTAAAAACTTTTTTGAAACAGGGATCATAAAAAAGCGAAACCGCCTCTGTCCAGTTGCTTCTCGCCAGATTCGTAAAGTGGAAAAGGTTTCGGATTTTCCCGAGGCTTGAGTCAATTTCATCCGAGAGTACCGTCACTTGAAAAGGCAGCTCATATTCCCCCCTGTTTGACACGACAAAAAATGAGCCGGAAACTTCCTGCCCCGCCTCCATTCCCGCCGCGTCAAAGCGGTAGAGAATCTCGTCCTCGCTGCCGCCGAAACGCTTCGTGATACAGGTCATGCGAAGGTCGGAGGCGGTCACCGTCCCCTCCGTCACCATCCCCTCCGGTCCGTACACGAAAAAAGAGCCCTCGCAGACCGTGTCTGCCTGAAGGGACAGAGTAACGCGCGGGCAGGAAAAATCCAGAGAACCGTCACCAGTATGAAATTTGCCTTCTAAAATCTCATCCACAATCATACCGATAGTATATCATTTTCCGGGTGGCATGTGCAACCCTCATTGCATATCCTGTCTCCCGAATGCAGACTGTCAATCCGCTGTCCGGTTTCTATCCGTTTCTCACTCTTTGCCGCTTTCCGCAAGGCTCTGCGCGCGGCGGACGCTCTCCCGCACCACCTGCCGGTAAGTCTCTACATCATCAATCATCGGCGCATGACCCGCACCCGGAATCAGATACAGCTTCTTATCCGGCGCCTGCACAGTTTCAAAATACTTCGTACTGAGCGCAATCGGCGTCTGGCTGTCCTTTTCTCCGAGCACATAGTAGACAGGAACCTGATAACTGCTTCCCTTTTTCCGCAGATCATAGGTCATCAGTTCCCGCATCAGCTGCATATTAACTGACATTCCTGTCACAAATGGGACAAGGTCTCTCATGCCCATGATGGGAGAACGGCGCCACAGATCGATCACTGTCCTGCCAAAATCCTGCGCCAGTTTATACTTTCCCTGCAGACTCCGAATCTGCCCCATCTTACGGTAAGCCTTTAAATCAAACTGCGGCAGCGGATATGCACCGATCCTTTCCAGCTTCCTTTGATCCCGTTTATTCGCGCCTTTCCCGATCGCCGCTTTGAGGATTGCGTATCCGGTTCGCTCGTTTTCCACGATATCGATGACCTGTCCGCACCCGATGTAACACAGTGTATGTTCCGGGTGTTCCAGCGCAAACATGCTGCCCAGAACGCTCCCCCATGAGTGTCCCAAAACACCGATTTTATCCTTGCCATACTGCTTTTTCAAGTATAGCACTATCTCCAGTAAATCCTTTTTCAATATCTCCGTGTCCGGTCTGCTCTTTTTGTTTCTCAGCCATGTCTTTCCCGCGCCACGCTGGTCATAATAGACGATATTGTAATCGCGCTCTGCGTATTCTTCCACAAGGAAAGCAAAGAAACTCTCCGTCTGCCCCGGACCTCCATGAATGAAGAGCAGGACGGGGTCCTCCGGCTTCGAGCGGTAGTGCAGCAGATACTGCTCTATTCCCCCGATGCGCGCGTATTCTTCTGTGTATTGCTTTTCTGTTTTCATAGTGAATGCTCCTTTTTCGTCTCGTCCTCTCCGTCCGCTCCGATCAAATGATTAACCGTCTGCGCCAGCGTTTTCAACAAAACCCGCGGCTGATACAGAGCTGTAAGCGGGTTCCTTTCATGCCGGTAACAGTTGTTTACAATGCAAGTCATCTGAATGCCGCCATAGGCGGAAGAGATAAACGCAAGTAGCTCCTCCTCATTCACACTCGGATGGATTCTACCCCGTGCTGCCTGCTCCTGAAAATATTCCATAGTGCGTATGGTCAGATATTCCATATTCCCCACTTCCGGAAGACCACCCATAATCTTTTCAATCCTTTGCGGCATATTCATAGCAAGAACCGAGAGTTCAAAATCAATCTTCTCAATGCCCATCAGCTCGCTTTCCATAAAGTCCGCCAGCATCATAAACAACAGGTTCGTGATCTCCCGCGGCGACAGCTCATCTTTCCGCTTCAGGATCTCGTCGATTTTTCCCTTGATGCTGACCCGCTCCCTCATCTGCCTGATCATATCAGCAAATATTTCATCGATATCCTTATAAAAGCGATAGATGCCGCCCTGACTTAAGCCTACCCTGTCAATGATATCCTGCATGGTGACCGTACTGACTGTCTTTTGCAGACACAGCTCATATGCCGCGTCTGTTATCCGTTTCTTTTTATCCGCAATGTATTTTTCCGTAACCTTCGGCATCATTCCCTCCCTGTCATACCCGCAACCACCTGTACTTAAAATGAATCTTGTTTCATTTTAAAGAAATCTTTTTATTTTGTCAAGGTCCGGGCAGGAAACAACAAATCGGCAATCCTATACACAAAACCGCCCGCTTCCGCATATGCTAACCGTAAGAGCATATACCTGTCAGATATGAGGTAGCAAGATGGATGAAAACAAAAAGGATGCAGCTTTGCTGTATACACAGACTGAGGAAAACGCAACGACAGGCTCCGATACAGTCGGCAGACTGCAAATCAACGTCACCGCAAACGTGGGACTGATCCCGATAGAAAACGCAACGATTACCATTTCCTTCACCGGTGAACCGGATTCTACACTGGAAACTCTGCAGACAAACTCCTCGGGACAGACTGACACGGTGGACTTAAAGACGCCTCCCCTCTCCTACAGCCTGACCCCCAACTCCCCCATGCCCTACTCAGAGTACACCCTTTCCGTCAGCGCTCCCGGCTATGAACCCGTTATCGTTTCCGGCGTGGAGGTGCTGCCGGACGTGACCGCCGTCCAGAATATCGAGATGACGCCAACGGAGACGAGCGGGGACACGGAGGAAATCATCGCCATCCCCGACCACACCCTCTACGGCGACTATCCGCCCAAAATACCCGAGGATGAGATCAAGCCCATGGATGAATCCGGCGAGATCGTCCTAAGCCGCGTGGTGATACCTGAGTTCATCATCGTGCACGACGGCGTTCCTAACGACTCCACCGCCCCCAACTACTATGTGCGCTATCGGGATTATATCAAAAATGTGGTGTCCTCCGAAATCTACGCTACATGGCCGGAGAGCGCCATCTACGCGAACACACTGGCGATCATGTCCTTTACCTTAAACCGCGTCTACACTGAGTGGTAGGTAAACCAATACTTTCAGGTAAAACAAAGTCCTCCAGACGTATCCTAAATTTGATATTGATATCATCGTTTTTTACCTCTATTTGGTCAATGAGGGCAGAAAGCAACATCTTTTTGGTCTGCGTATCTGCATTTTGAAATTCCTCCTTCCAATTTGGCACCATGGTGATAAACTTCTCCATATCGCTATTTTGATTTACCACCTGTGACAGCCTGTTCTTTGCCTGTTCCGCTTCTTTGTCTAACGCCACCATTTCCTGTTCCTTTTCCTTGATCATGGCAGAAAGTTTCTCGGCACTGAAATAATATTCCCCTCTGATTGCTTCTGGTATCTTTTCTTCCAGTGTTCGGATATCTGTTTGTAAGGTTTGTTGTTTTTTATGAATGGTTCCCAGTTCCTTCTCTATGCCCTGTCTTTGCTGACTTTGCATTTTTTCTATTTCTTCCGTGATATCTATGGATCTCAGATGCTCCATATAAGTTTCAACCACCCCAAACACGATCCCCTCCAGATAATTCTGCGAATAACTGCTGCGCTTTTCACATTTTGACGGGCATACATATCTGCCCGCGTAGGATATTTTCTTTTCTCCCGCCTTTGTCGTCCAGTGGTTGCAATAACTCCCGTTCTTTAAGCGTTTCCCGCAATATCCACAAGTGGCAAGACCAATCAGTGCAAGTTTCCCTTTTGTGGAAAACGGCACATTGTACTGCTCTTTATACTCCTTAGCGGATATCTGTTTTGAGGTATTGATTTTATTTTTTCGGGCTTCTCTGATTTCCTGCGCTTTCTCCCATGTCTGCTGCGAAACAATGACAAGTTCCGGTATCTGTTCCTCTGAATAAATCCAGTCCTTCCTGTCTAATCTGATAAACCCGTTATGGTTGATTCTCCTGTTTATTGCCAGATAGCCCATATAGACAGGGTTTGTCAAGATACTTCTTATGGTTCCTGCTTTCCACTTGTCTGTCGTAATCGCCGGAATGTTTCGCGCATTTAACTCATTCGCTATTTTCTCATATCCCATGCCTTTATTGACTGCCAGACTGTATATCAATCTGACTACCCGTGCATTTTCTTCCACAATCTCAAGTTTCTTGAGCAGCCTCCCGTGATTGCTGACCATGCCGGAAGGGACTAACCGATAGCCGTATGGCGCTTTTCCACCCACAAACTTTCCAGACTTTACCAACTCTTTCTGCGTATCTTTCACACGCATACTTGTCTTTTTGCTTTCCCCCTCGTTCTGCCAGAATCGGATATAGTTTAACAGTTTGTCTATATGTTCCTCTGTTTTTAACTGACCGTCCTTGATTGTCCAGACCTCTATGCCGAGCTGATTCAGTGTGGCGACATAGAAGCTGTATTCTTCCTGCCTGCCGATCCTGTCCGACATATAGGTGAGCAGAACATCAAACTGATGGTCACGGGCATCCGACAGTATTTCCTGCAAAACTTCCCGTTCCTCCACATTGTTCTTGTATGCCGATACCGCTTTTTCAATATACTCCCTGTCAAACTCCCAGTCATCGCGCCTGGCTATGTACTGCTTCGCCTCCGCCCTCTGCATGGGTATGTCGTCATCATGTAACTGTTGCTTTGATGATACTCTCAACAAGGTTCTCACTTTTTTAGGCATGACCATTTTCCTCCATTTCCTTAGTCCTTTTCCTTCGTGGTGGGAGATGGTAACGCCAAATTCCCCTTTTGGCAAGCCTCTGTTTTGATTTTTTCAAGATAAACCATTTTGAGCCTGCTGACAAAATCCTGCTCCGCTTTCGTGTCTGTCTGTTCTGGAAATGCAAGCGTAACCTGCACTTGCCTGTTTTGATACGTTAACGAACAAACTATTTTGTTCTCTGTTCCTAAATCCATGTAAACATCTCTTAGCCGATTACTCTTTACATAGTTATGTGGCTTTGATTTCCCGTATTCTGCACTATTTACCTGTTCTGAATCTGCCCCGCTGTAGTACATAAGTGTTACCTCCAAAATATAAAAAGATAACACCTATATCCATAAGCCCTGTTTCTATATCCCCCTGTTTTAGGGATACGAGTCCGCGCTGAACACGGACGAGGCGAAGTTTTTTGCAAAAAGGTCAGACCGCGGCGTGACGAGACCGACTGATTCGGTATGTATCGGTGATTTTTCTTTAGGAGTCGGCTGATATTTCAGATTGTGGCATGGTTGATATTTACGTTGGGTGAATTGTGATTGTCTATCCTGTTACTCTATCGCTATCCCTGTTCCTTGACCAATGCCCCATAAACCATGCCGCTATTCGGGTTAATTGAAAAATTGGATTGTTGTCTGCACATCGGACAATGCCGGCAAATGAAAAATGATAAACTTTCTCCACCATCTTCTCCACCTTTTCCATTTCTGCGCGCTGACCTCCTTGGAACTCCCTTTTTTTCATTCCTTTTTCAAAAAAATAAAACTTACCCGATGGCTCAAAATTTGTGTTTTCATAAAATAATATTAAAATCCATTTTTGGCATTTCATAAAATGAGAAATAGAGGTTTGTATAAAAATCTCTCTTTTCTTTATTCTGGGAATATTGTCATACACGCAAAAAGAAAGCCTTTGCATATGAGAGCAGGCTTTCTTTTCGGTCAATGCTGTATACCGATAGCATTGGAAACTATAAACATTTGCTGAGACGTTTTTTATATAATCTGATTAGTTCGTCATAAAATTCTATGGTGGCACGCCAGTCATTGTCCGGCGGCATCAGAATCATTGCGACTGTTTCCATTGCTCCACTCGGATAAACAATCGCTATGCCTATCCAGTTACCTCTACGCTGACTTTTTAATTTGATCCCCATCATATGTCAGTTTACCTCCGTCAAGTGTTATACAAGTCTTTCTCCTGCTTCCCCGTATCCGTGTCCCAGAATTTTCCTCCCGATTCCCGCATAACTTTTTTGTAATAAGCAGTGTACAGTCTGAGCAGCTTGCAGCCGAGCCAGTTGTCTGTCTTACATGAGGCATGAGGACTTCTAAAGCACAAAGTCATTGTGGCTGATGGTCTGACATTCGTGCGTATGCCTATCCTTATTTGATTCATCTCATAAAGAAACGGTGTGTAAAACATTCCACTTTCCCTCCATCAAATTTTTTGCTTTCCTATCACATAATTGCTGTTTTGGCTGTCAGTGGTTTTTACTTTGCACCTTTACCACAATGCTATCTGAATTTGTTTATTGCTTTTGGAATGGTCTTTTGATTCTAATATTGAGCAAAAAAAAGAACATCACTGGCAATGAGTGATGTTCCTCTATGGTGATTGTGCGTTACAATGTTAACAATTAAATGTGTCAAAAATCTTTCTTATGCCACCAATTTCTTTTTGTTTTTGTTTTACTTCTTTTTGTGTTCTCTTGGTTTGTCTTACTAAGTCGTCTGCTGACCTTAATAAAGATTCTTCAGCTTCTTTTGATTTCTCTTTATACTGTAATGCTAAATTTTTCAAAAATTTTGCATCACTTTCACTTGTCTTCATAAGTTCTTTCATTGTTTTATTATTTACTATATATTTTACAGTGTTCTCATTAACTTCCAACTGTTTTGCAGGAGTTTCGTTGTTGCATAGAATGTATCCTCTCATTATCCAGTCAACAACAGTTTTACAATTTCTATCTGGTAGTGGTACAACAATCTTACCATTTTGAAATCTCCCACTGTACTCAGGCAATGATAATGTTTCTACCATTTCTACTCTGCTTATGTCCACAGACTCCCAAGGTGCTAAGTATTCTGCCTGTGCTCTTGTGTAACTACTTAATGAATCTCTCGCAAATATTATTTGCGATATTGTGTACCGCGGCGAAATAAAGTACCCATCTACCGCAGCTTTCCTGCAGATTAA
>CAJURQ010000028.1 GCA_910588955.1 uncultured Lachnospiraceae bacterium | reverse complement strand
GTGTTTGGCAGAAGAAGGACAGTGGAATCTGTTAATTGCGAAACAGGAGAAATGGAATACAAGCTAAAGAAACAGGACGAAAAAAACTATATCTGGTCTGATGGACAGGCGCATGAATCTATCATAAGCAAAGAAATTTTTGATATGGCACAGCAGAAGCGAAAGAACAGGGCTTGCAGAGGAAACAGGCAGATAGGACAAGTTCCTAAACATTTATTGTCAGGCTTATTGAGATGCCCTGAGTGCGGATCGGGGATGGTTATAAGTTACAACCGTTGGATTAATAAGAAAAAGAATCCTGATGCACCCAAAATGGAGACAAGGAGTTATATTTGCGGTCACTACAATCGTTCAGGTACATATGGCGAATGTCATAGAAATGGAATATCATCTGAGCGAATCGAAAAGGAAGTTGTCGAGTATACCAAACGGTTAGTACACAATGAAAAGTTTGTAGATTATGTAAAAATGAAAATAGGGAAATCTATTGATGTTACAGAAATTGAGAATGAACTTGCTTCCTATGATAAGAAGCTAAAGGCTTTGGAGAGAAACAAAAAGAGTTTGGAGAAAGATATTGATAGTCTTTTGGATGATGATAAATTTGCAAACCGCAAAAGAACTGATATGAACAAAAGACTCGATAAAATCTATGAGGATATGGATTCTGTAGAAAGTGAGCAAATAGATTGTCTGAATCGCTTGGAAGCAGTACAGGAGCAACAACTCAATGAGAAGAAAATTTATCAAATGCTTTTGGAGTTTGACAGAATCTATGATAAACTATCAGTGGAAGAGCAAAGAAATGTGTTGCAATCTTTGATTTCAGAGATACAACTGTATAAAAAGGATGAAATCAAGGAAAGTAAAACCTATATTAAGAAAATCAAGTTCGCATTTGATATTGAGAATATAGGTGAAAATTTAGACAACAAAGGGAATAACGTGGAGGTGGTGTGTTTACTTTCCAAATAGGTAGAGGAGAAATCATGATACAGGAAAAATTAGTAGAAAAATCAAAAGAAGCGTTTGTTATGGCGATAGAAATTTATAACAAACCAACTATTGTGTATAGAGTTGAGGGATTCAGTTTTTTTATATGCAATGCATGGGAGCTGATGCTGAAAGCGTATATGATAAACAAATATGGAGATGAGAGCATTTACTATAGGGATAATCCGGGAAAGACGATTACATTGGAAAAATGCCTGCAAAAGATTTTTACCAATGAAAAAGCTCCTTTGAGAAGAAATCTCTCTAAGATTATTGAATTAAGAAATACTAGTACACATTTTGTGACAGAGGAATATGAGATGATATATATTCCGCTTTTTCAAGCCTGTGTTCTCAACTATGTTGAAAAAATGCAGGAATTTCATAGCATTGATATGACAGAAGTAATTCCTCAGAATTTTCTTACATTGGCTGTTAGTATGAGGGCATTGGATGAAAATACAATTCGTGCTAAATATCCGGAACAAATCGCAGATAAGATTATTGAAACAAATGAACAATTAGCGCCAATGATAGCAGAAAACAATCAATCGTTTGCAATCAAGATAGAACACCTTCACTTTATAACCAAAGATAAAAATAGAGCGACTTCCTTTGTTTATGTGGATAAAAATGCTGATGCGGGAGTGAAAATAATTAAGGAATTAAAGGACCCGAACAATACACACAAATATACTATGAAAACGGCTATTAAGGAAATTTCGCGACGACTGCAGATGATGGGCATTAATTTTGATATGAACCAGTACATATTCAATTTATTTAATAAGATATACGGCTTTAAAGAGAATGAAAAGTACTGCTATATTCATAAACAGTATGCACAGCCTTCGTATACATACTCTGTGCAGGCAATAGAACTGATTGTCGGAGAAATTCAAAAAGATCCGGATAACATTGCGGAGAAACTTAAAGGTTCAAAAAAATAAGCTGACTCTAGGGGCAAAGGAATTCTTGGCATAAACCTACTCCCATTCGGGAACCCAGCCGGATCCATCACGAGTTAGCTTATTCACAGTATAGCATATGTAAGAAAATTGTCAAAAATATTTATTGGATACAAAATCTATTTGCAACCCGCCCCAATATACAGTAAGATAAAAGAGGCAGAACGCTAGGAGGAAACAGCGGTGTTAAACATTCTACGGCGTTCCCCGGCACAGCAGAAGACGCAGAAAAGGGCAGCCGGGAAAAGTTACGGTCCCGGGAAACGGGATGCGCTCACGGGCGCGGTGAACAAAAGCGCTTTTCAGAAAATGGTGGAGGACGCACTGGCAGGCGAGTATATGCAAGGCTGCCTTCTTTTGGTGGATGTGGATCACATGCAGGAGGTCAACGACAACTATGGCAGGGAGACGGGCGACCGCGTGCTTAAAAATGTCTATGCTGCGCTTCGGGAGCATTTCAGGGGAGAAGACGGTATAGGGCGGCTTTCGGACGATACGTTCGGTATCTGGATCGAGGGGATTTCAGCCGATCAGGTGAAGGGCATCCGCAGACGGATCGCCGTCGTGAACGACAGGCTGCTTCACGGGGACAAGGATATACCCACCGTCACGCTGAGCGCGGGAGCGGCTTTGGGGGAATCGGGCGAGAGCTATAAGGAGATGTACCAGCAGGCGCAGAAAGTGCTTAACCGCGTAAAAGAGGGTGGGCGCTGCGGCTGTGAAATATATACAACATAAGAAAACGGGAGGAAAGTATGGGCGGCTTTTTTGGAGTGGCATCGAAGGAAAATTGTATTTTTGATTTGTTTTTTGGGACGGATTACCATTCCCATCTGGGAACCAGACGGGCGGGCATGGCGCTCTATGATACGGAGGCGGGATTTAACCGCGCCATTCACAACATAGAGAATACGCCGTTCCGCACCAAATTTGACAAGGATGTAAACAAGATGTACGGGACGCTTGGCATCGGCTGTATCTCGGACTATGAGCCGCAGCCGCTGATTATCCGTTCCCATCACGGCACCTATGCGATCACAACGGTTGGCAGGATCAATAATAAAGACGAGATTGTGTCGGAAATTTTTAAACACGGCAAAGGGCATTTTCTGGAGATGAGCGGCGGCGACATCAATGCCACAGAGCTTGTTGCGGCGGTCATCAACCAGCGGGACAATCTGATCGAGGGCATCCGGTACGCGCAGGAGCTGATTGACGGCTCCATGACCATACTGATCATGACGCCGAAGGGGATTTACGCGGCGAGAGACCGGATGGGGCGCACGCCTGTCACGATCGGAAAGAAAGATGACGCCTGCTGTGTGTCCTTTGAGAGCTTTGCCTATCTGAATCTGGGCTATGTGCTGGAGCGGGAGCTCGGTCCCGGAGAGATTGTC
Source organism: uncultured Lachnospiraceae bacterium (assembly GCA_910588955.1). Taxonomy (GTDB): domain Bacteria; phylum Bacillota; class Clostridia; order Lachnospirales; family Lachnospiraceae; genus UBA3282. Next base: position 46,091 of record CAJURQ010000028.1, on the reverse strand, counting down.
ATTGTGACGGCGGAGGGTGTGCAGACCCTTGCCGCGCCGGGCAAAGATATGAAAATCTGTACGTTTTTATGGATTTACTATGGCTATCCGTCCTCGTCCTACGAGGGAATCAGCGTGGAAGAGATGCGGTATCACTGTGGGGCAATGCTGGCGAAGCGCGACGACGTGAAGCCGGATATCGTGGCGGGCGTGCCGGATTCCGGGACGGCACATGCCATCGGCTACGCCAATGAGTCGGGGATTCCTTTTTCCAGACCGTTCATCAAGTATACGCCTACGTGGCCCCGTTCCTTTATGCCCACGATCCAGAGCAAGCGGAATTTGATTGCAAAGATGAAGCTGATTCCGGTGCACGATCTGATTAAGGATAGGAGTCTTCTTCTGATCGACGACTCCATTGTGCGCGGCACGCAGCTTCGGGAGACGACGGAGTTCCTCTACCAGAGCGGCGCGAAGGAGGTACATATCCGCCCGGCATGCCCGCCGCTTCTTTACGGTTGCAAATACTTGAACTTCTCCCGTTCCACGTCGGAGATGGAACTGATCGCGAGACGGGTGATTCAGGAGCTGGAGGGGGAAAATAAATACCCGAACCTGTCTGTTTACGCGGATCCGGACAGCACGGAGTACGCACAGATGCTCGAAGGAATCCGGGAGAAGCTGAAATTCACCACATTGCGGTACCACCGTCTGGATGATATGATTGCCTCCGTCGGCATGGATAGGTGCAAGCTGTGCACATATTGCTGGGACGGAAGGACAGATTAGGCTGAGAAAGGAAAACGGATGTTATTTAAATGTAAAAACTGCGGTGGTAATACGGTGTATTCCCCGGAAAAGAAGAAAATGTACTGTCCCCACTGCGAGAGTACGGACAGCGAGGAAAAGCTGGCGGACAGTTCCCTCGTACAGTGTGTGAACTGCGGCGCGCCTTTACAGCTCACGGAGTTTACTTCTGCGTGCAAATGCGAACACTGCGGCACATATCTCATATTTAACGAGCGGGTGGAAAATGCCTTTGAGCCGCAACTGATTCTGCCCTTTTGCATAGGAAAAGATCTGGCGGCGGCGGCAATGGACCACGAATTTTCAAGGCGGCTGTTTGCGCCCTCGGATTTTCTGTCCGCGAAGAGTCTCGAAAAAATGGAAGGGATTTACGTGCCTTTTTGGCTCTATGATTACGGCGCGTTCTACGATTTTGCGGGGGAGGGCACGCGCGTCAGGACGTGGCGGAGCGGTGACACGGAGTACACGGAAACTTCCTACTTCGAGATCATCCGGCAGATGGATGTGGATTTTGACCGGATTCCAGTGGACGCGTCGATCGCTATGGACGACCGCGTTATGGATCTGATGGAGCCTTATGATTACAAGGCTCTGGCGGACTTTGAGCCGCAGTACATGTCCGGCTTTTTCGGGGAGGTCTATAATCAGGAGGCAGAGCAGCTGGACACGCGGGCGCAGGCAAAGGCAAGGCAGGCGTCGGAGGAACTGCTGCAGGGTTCTCTGATGGGTTATACCACGGTGCGCCCTTACCGGAAAAATCTGAATCTGCACAGGGAGGGCTTCTGCTATGCGCTGATGCCCGTTTGGCAGTATGTTTATCGTTATAAGGATCAGTCGTATCTGTACCATGTGAACGGGCAGACGGCGAAGGTGATCGGTGTGACGCCTGTTTCCCGGGGAAAGGTGCTTGCTTACAGCGCCTCGGTGTTTGCGGCGGTGACGGCGCTCTGTTATATGGCGGTTCATGTACTGGAAATCTTGTAGGAAGGAAGGGCGAAAGCTGTGAGAGAATATTTTCGTTATTTTAAATGGCTGTACATCATTCTTGCCGCCGTCGCACTTCTGGCGGCAGTGCTCCACATAGGGCACTGGGGGCTGGCGAAGACGCTTAACTATCAGAGGACGAACACCGAATGCCTGACGGATGAGCGAGTGTTTGACGGCGCGGGCGTATTGTCGGACAAAGAGGAGGAGAAGCTGCGCAGGCTGATCGCTAAGCGGGAGAAGCAGACGGGCTGTGATATTGTGCTTGTCACGCTGAACGAGTCTTTGAAGGAGTATGCGAGAGCGATTGAGCCAGGCGTGATCTCAGAGGAGTATGTGAGGGTGTATGCGGAGCAGAGCTGGGAGAACATGGGCTTCGGCTACGACAGACCGGATGGCGACGGCGTGATGCTTGTGGACAACTGGTCGAGGGAGGACGACGGCAGCATACATACGTGGATGTGTACCACGGGGCGGGCGCGGGACGCATATTATGTGGAAGATATCGATCATCTTCTTGACAATGTGTACCGCTATGTGGAAAAGAACCCTTACCGCGCATACAAGACCTACGTCAACGACTTCTACCACGATATGATGGGCTGGAAGGTGTCTCATCTGTCGGTGCCGGGATTTGTGCCATGGCTGATTGGAATAATAGCTGCTGTTATTTTTGCGGCGGTAAACTGGCGTTCCAAAGAGGGGAAGAAGACGACCACGGCGACTACTTACGTGGCAGGCAGGGAGCCTGTTTTCCGGGCATCTCAGGATAGATTTATAAGAAAGACGGTGACGCAGCGGAAAATCCAGACGAGCAGCGGCGGTCACGGCGGCGGTGGCGGAAGCCATGGAGGCGGAGGCGGTCATCACGGAGGCGGCGGACACAGCCGCTAAGAATACACGTTCTATTAAAAATCTGTAGATTCTCGAATAATCAATTCTGCATCTAAAATAAACCGTTGGGGCAGCTTCGCCGGATCGGCGATCATGGACAGAAGCTGCGTGCACGCCATAAATCCCATGTCATGTCTGGGCTGGTTGATGTTGGTGATGTTTGGCGTGGTCATAACGGAGATGTCGATGTTGTCGAATCCCGCAACCATAATATCCTGTGGAACACGGAAGCCTTCAAGGGCGCAAGCCCTGAGGGCGGCGGCAGCCATGATGTCGGATGCACAGAATATGGCATCCGGCAGGGCGGCTGTTTTTAGCAATGCGGAAATGGCGGAGACAGCGGTGCTGAAATTCCCGTCCGGCACGGTGACGATGTGGAGGGGATTTACGGCAATTCCCGCCTGTTCCAGTGTTTCGCAGTATCCCTGAAGGCGCAGTTTGGCATAGGTGTAGCGTGGGAATTGACGGGGTGAAGAACGGGAAAGAGCCCAATCAGCTGATTGCGTGTCCCATTGCCTCTGTGACGCCGGATCTGGCGGACGACCTGGAAGCGGTTATTTCATGGTCTGTGGATGAAGAGGCATGGGGTTGCAACGATTTATCAGGAGATCGATCTGGTGGACAATCTGACGGTGGCGGAAAATATATTTCTGGGCGCCGAACTGAAAAACAGGATGGGGATGATTCGTGCGAAGGAGAGAAAGATTGAGATATCCGCCCTTGCCTTTTATCCTAACACCATGGATGGAGATTTGGAAAAACGAAAGGAAAATATCTGCCATCTGAAAAAAGTCATCAGGGCGTCCGCGCTTCTGGGAGTTTATATGACCACGACGTTTATCGGCAGGGATCAGCATAAAACCATAGAGGAGAATCTGGCGCTGTTTGATGAGGTGTGACCGGATATTATAAGGTATGCGGAGGAAAACCGGGTTAAAATAGGGATAGAGAACTGTTCGGGCGGATAGAAAGCGATTATTTTGGCTTAAATTATGATCCGAGTCATTTTGTCTGGCAGGGCATGGACTATATCCAGCCGGTTTATGAATTTAAGGATAAGATCTTTCACATTCATTTTAAGGACATTAAAATAAGAAAAGATAAGCTGGCGGAGTGCGGGGTCATGGCATATCCACTGGACTTTATGCAGCCGAAAATACCGGGTCTTGGCGATATAGACTGGGGGCTTTTGTGTCGGCGCTTACGGATACCGGGTATGACGTATTTGCGTGTATTGAAGTGGAGGACAGGGCTTTTGAGGGCAGCAGGGAGAAAGTAAGGAAATCTCTGTCGCAGTCTAAGAGGTATTTGGAGCAGTTTACATAAGATACTGCCGGGCGTGCGAAAAAGGCGGGTGCCAAAGCATCCGCCTTTCATACTGTCATATCATAAGAGAATAGCGACCGCTCTTTACGCCATCTTATTCACGGCAAGGTTCATGCGGGAAACCTTTCTGGCAGAGGTATTCTTGTGATATACGCCCTTCTTGGTAGCCTTATCGATTGCGGAAGTAGCGGCAATCAGCGCGCTCTGAGCGGCAGCCTTGTCATTCGCCTCGATGGCAGCGTATACTTTCTTGATCGCTGTCTTGACGCCGGACTTGATAGACTTGTTTCTGTCAGCCTTCGTCTTGTTTACCAGAATTCTCTTTTTCGCAGATTTGATATTAGCCATAACATCCTCCATTTTGAAACATTATCATTTATTTTCTTTTTTTATATTGGACAGAGACACACGCATATTATTTTAGATTATGGAAATGGGGATGTCAATACATATTTTGTTTATTTTTGCAAAAAATAGAAAACAAAATGGGCAGGCGGGAAAATGCCGCATAAACTATAATAGCTGCAAGAGAAAAGTAAGCGGCTGCGTGGCAGACCTGTCAGAATGGAAAGGAATGGAAATTGCTATGGATAGCTGGTCAAATGTCAGGACGGACTTGGCGTTGGAAGCCAGAGAAGGTATTGGAGAAAAGGAGTCCGGGCTTCATGGAGTGGAAGTGGAAGAGTACTATGATGAGGAGAGCGACGTGCATATCACCCGGGTGGTCATAGAGACGAAAAACGGCGCAAAGGCGCTCGGGAAACCCATGGGCACTTATATCACGCTGGAAGCGCCCGCCATGACGGAGCCGGAGGAGGACTATCATCAGGAGATATCCCGCATTCTGGCGGAGCAGCTTCGTGGGATTCTGCCGAATCCCGACGAGGAGCAGTCGATTCTTGTAGTGGGGCTTGGCAACCGGGAGGTCACGGCGGATTCCCTCGGACCGAACGTGGTGGATAATCTCTTTGTCAACCGGCATATTGTGATGGAGTATGGCAAGGTGGCTTACAACCGGACGAAAATGCATCTGGTGAGCAGTCTGGCGCCGGGTGTCATGGCGAAGACGGGCATGGAGTCCGCGGAGATCATCAAGGGGGTGATCGGGGAGACAAAGCCGGACTTGGTGATCGCGATCGACGCGCTGGCGGCTCGTTCCACAAAACGTCTGAACCGTACCATCCAGATCACGAACACGGGCATTCATCCCGGCTCCGGCGTGGGAAATCACAGGAACGCCATCACGGAGGAGACGCTTCATATCCCGGTGTTAGCGCTGGGCGTGCCGACGGTGGTGGACGCGGCGACGATCGTGGGCGACGCCATGGGAGAGAGACCCGCCACCCTCAAGGAGCTGAACAATATGTATGTGACCACGAAGGACGTGGATCAGCAGATACGCCAGATCAGCCATATTATCTGCGACGGGATCAACGGCGCGCTGAATCTTTGATATTTGCCGTGCATATACCTGTAGTATGTACACAAATAAAAAGTGGTTGAAACATATTTTAATAGCGGTTGTTATTATTGCGGTGGGATTCGGATGTGTGGAGCTTTTGTGGGAGCGGGAGAAAAAGACGGAAGTTTCCGCCCTGCATGGGATTGCAGAGGAGCTGGTGATGGAACCGTACCTGCCCGGAATCCGGAGGATGAGTGAGACAGAACGTCATGTCAGCGGGGATAATTTTTGGAGAGGGGCTTTGCTTTTTCCGTATCCGGGGCTGCTCTATGCGCTTGAGAACGGGGGAGACGGCGTGACGGAGAGCGATTACGCCAGACTTCTTCTGCCGGAGGGGAGCGACGAGGACCGAAGGGGGCTGCCGGAGGAGGCGCTGGATTACGGCGATGACGCTATGCATTTGGAAAAGAATATGGAGTCGGCGTTCTTAGAAGAAAACGAGCGTTATTTATCTGCGGAACAGGAGGAAGAGGAGACGGAGGACGATACGCAGGAAGAGCGGTCGTTTGTCTGTATGGAGGAAAAAAGCTACCGGTACCAGTGGGAGGAACTGTCTTCCTACGAAGCGCTGGTCAAGGCGTTCTATGCGATAGACAGCACCACCGTCGCGGGGGAAGGGCTTCTGCGGGCTGAGACCCTTCTGGAAAAGGACATGCGGATTCAGGGGGATACGGAGGCGCCCCAGATTCTGATTTACCACACCCACTCCAAGGAGAGTTTCGTGGATTCCGTGCCCGGCGATGAGAACAACGGGATTCTGGGGGCGGGAGAATATCTGGCAAAGCTTCTGCGGGAAAATTATGGGTATAACGTGATTCACCATAGCGGATGTTATGATGAAGACAGGGACTATGCCTATAGCAATTCCCTGCCGGCGGTGGAGGCGATTCTGGCACAGAACCCGTCCATAGAAGCGGTGATCGACCTGCACCGGGATGAAATGCCGGCGGACAGGCGTCTCGTCATGGATCTGCAGGGGCGTCCCACCGCGCAGTTTATGTTTTTCAACGGGCTGTGCCGCACGAAAAAGGGGGAGATTGCGCAGCTGGAAAATCCGTATCTGGCGGACAATCTGGCGTTGTCCTTCCAGATGCAGGCGGCGTGCAACGAATACTACCCCGGTATCGCCCGCAGGATTTATCTGAAAGCGTACCGTTACAATATGCACCTTTGCCCGAAGTCCCTGCTGATTGAGCTGGGCGCACAGAACAATACGGAGGAGGAAATACATAACGCATGTGATGTTTTGGCACACGTGCTTGATCTGGTCTTCAGCGGAAAAGAGCCGGAGCGAGGGGAGGGAGCAGCAGGTGAGGAGTCTGAGGGGGATTAAAGTGGACATTCTGTTTTGATTTTGATATACTATGCTAGATAATTGCGAAACTCATCACAATCTTATACTATTTGTGCAATTTCGAGAATCGGAAAGGAGTTTCGCAATTCCTAGGGAGGTAGCAATGGATCAGAGCAGAATCAGAAATTTTTGTATCGTAGCGCATATCGACCACGGCAAATCCACGCTGGCGGATCGGATCATCGAGCAGACGGGGCTTCTGACCAGCCGCGAGATGCAGGCGCAGATACTGGACAATATGGATTTGGAGCGGGAGCGAGGCATTACCATCAAGGCGCAGACCGTGCGCATCATCTATCAGGCGAAGGATGGGAACGAGTATATTTTTAACCTGATAGACACGCCCGGTCATGTGGATTTTAATTATGAAGTGAGCCGTTCTCTCGCAGCGTGCGACGGAGCTATCCTTGTGGTGGACGCGGCGCAGGGCATTGAGGCGCAGACGCTGGCGAACGTCTATCTGGCGTTAGACCACGATTTGGACGTGTTTCCCGTGATCAATAAGATTGACCTGCCCAGCGCGGATCCGGAGCGCGTGAAGAATGAGATTGAGGATGTGATCGGTATTGAGGCGCAGGACGCTCCGCTCATATCCGCGAAGAACGGCGTCGGCATCGAGGATGTGCTTGAGGCGATTGTGGAGAAGATTCCGGCGCCCGGCGGCAGCCCAGACAATCCGCTGCAGGCATTGATTTTTGACTCCGTGTACGACCCCTACAAGGGCGTGATCGTGTTTTGCCGCATCAAGGAGGGCAGGGTCAGAAAAGGCACGAAGATAAAGATGATGGCGACGGGAGCCACCGCAGAGGTGGTGGAAGTCGGGTATTTCGGCGCGGGGCAGTTTATTCCCTGCGAAGAATTGACGGCTGGCATGGTCGGATATCTCACCGCCTCCATCAAGAATGTGAAGGACACCGCCGTGGGCGATACGGTGACGGACATGGACAATCCCTGTGCAGAGCCGCTCCCCGGCTATAAGAAGGTCAACTCCATGGTTTACTGCGGCATGTACCCGGCGGATGGGGCGAAGTATCCGGATCTGCGTGACGCGCTGGAGAAGCTGAAACTCAACGATGCGTCCTTAAACTATGAGCCGGAGACTTCCATTGCGCTTGGCTTCGGGTTCCGCTGCGGTTTTCTGGGACTTTTGCATCTGGAGATTATACAGGAGCGGCTGGAGCGGGAGTACAATCTGGATCTGGTGACTACCGCACCGGGTGTTATTTATAGAGTATACAAGACTAACGGGGAGATGATTGAGCTGACCAATCCGTCCAACCTGCCCGATCCTTCCGAGATCGACTACATGGAAGAGCCGGTGGTCAGCGCGGAGATCATGGTGACCACAGAGTTTATCGGTTCGATCATGCAGCTTTGTCAGGAGAGGCGTGGAAGATACATCAGCACCGAGTACATCGAGGCGTCCCGCGCGCTCTTAAAATACGAGCTGCCTTTGAATGAGATTATTTACGACTTTTTCGACGCGCTGAAGTCCCGTTCCAGAGGCTACGCATCTTTCGACTATGAGTTAAAGGGGTACGAGCAGTCGAAGCTTGTGAAGCTGGATATTCTGATCAACCACGACGAGGTGGACGCGCTCTCCTTTATCGTTCACGCGGACAGCGCCTATGAGCGGGGCAGGAAGATGTGCGAGAAGCTGAAAGATGAGATTCCTAGACATCTCTTTGAGATTCCGATTCAGGCGGCGGTGGGCGGCAAGATCATCGCCAGAGAGACGGTGAAGGCGATGCGTAAGGACGTGCTCGCCAAGTGTTACGGCGGTGATATCACCCGGAAGAAGAAACTGCTCGAAAAGCAGAAAGAGGGCAAGAAGCGGATGCGTCAGGTGGGCAATGTGGAGATTCCCCAGAGCGCCTTTATGAGCGTGCTGAAGCTGGACGACAACTAGGAGACGGGGCATAAAAATATGGAAAGGTGGTAATTGATATGTCAACATTGCAGAGACAGGTAATACAGTCCCTTAACGGCTTATCAGAGGATAATTTGCAGTTCTTGCTTGATATGATACAGCGCTTTATGAAGCCAAAGGAAAGTGCTGAGGAAAATCTACGTGAATCGGCTGTGTATAGAGACAGAGTACGCAGAATTGGCAGCTTAGAAGGTCAGGATTTGATAGACGCAGATTATGATATAGATGACTGTAATGATGAAATAGCCGAAATGTTTGGAGTATAACGCGGATGAAAATATTGATTGATACGCATATCGCTATTTGGGCGGTGCTGAATGATCTCAAGCTGCCGGAAAAGGCGAAAGACATGATTCTTGATGGGAGAAATGAAATATTTTATAGTACAGCTTCTGTCTGGGAAATTACGATTAAGCATATGCTGCATCCGGATAAACTCCGAATAAACTCCGAATAAACGGCAGCCTTTTGGAAAAGGGCTGTGAAGAAAATGGATATCTTGTGCTGCCTGTTTTTAATAGGCATGTCTCAGCGCTGGAAACATTAAAGCGTCCGGAAAATGCGCCTTCACATAAAGATCTTTTTGACAGAATAATGGTGGCGCAGGCAAAGGCAGAAAATTTAATGTTTCTGACACATGACTCGTTAATTTCGTATTATGATGAGCCGTTTATTATTTTGGTATAGGCAGAATGCTTCGGAATGGAGGTCAAGTTGAAAAACCTAAGTATCTATATCCACATCCCTTTCTGTGTAAGGAAGTGCCTGTACTGCGACTTTCTCTCCGCCCCGGCGCATGACGGAGAAACGGAATATTATGTAAACTTGTTGCTGCGGGAAATAGAAGAACAGTCGATATTTTATGGAGATCACAGGGTGGTCTCCATCTTTCTTGGCGGGGGTACGCCGTCTCTCCTTCCGGCAGGAGAAACCGGACGGATTCTGGAACGGGTCAGAGACAGGTTTGCCGTGGTGGAGGATGCTGAGATTACGATCGAGTGCAATCCCGGCACGGTGACGGCGGAGAAACTCGTCGATTACATAATGCATGGTATTAATCGTCTCAGTATCGGTCTGCAGTCCACGGAAGACGAGGAACTTAAGCGTATCGGGCGGATTCACGACTACGACACCTTTCTGGAGACTTACCGGCTGGCAAGGGAGGCGGGATTTGGCAATATCAATATTGATCTGATGGCGGGGCTGCCCGGGCAGAGCATAGAATCCTACCGAAAGACGCTGGAACGCGTGGTATCGCTTGCACCGGAGCATATTTCCGCCTACAGCCTGATCTTGGAGGAAGGGACTCCACTTTATGTAAATCGGAAATCCTATACCTTTCCTGATGAGGACGAGGATCGGGAGATGTACGAACTGACGGAAAAGGTTTTGGGGCAGGCAGGCTTTTGGTGTTACGAGATTTCCAACTATGCAAGAGAAGGGCGGGAGTGCCGCCACAACATGGTGTACTGGCGCAGGGGCGACTACGCGGGCTTCGGTCTGGGCGCGTCCTCCATGGTGGGGAACGTGCGGTGGAAGAATCCGGACGGGCAGGCGGATTATGAGGCTTACGTGGAGCGGATGACAGCGGTGGACGAAAGCCGTGGCGTATATAGCGAGGAGACACAGGCAGAACGGGCGGCGCGGATGACCATTGCGGGTGCGTGCGAGGTGCAGCCCCTCACCGTGCAGGAGCAGATGGAGGAATTTATGTTTCTCGGGCTTCGTTTGACGGAAGGGGTGGATCTGGGCGAATTTCGGCAGTATTTCGGAAAAAGCGCGGATGAAATTTACGGAAAGCAGATCCGGACTTTTACCGGGCAAAGGCTGATGGAACGGGAAGGAGAGCGCCTGCGGCTCACGCCCCGCGGCATTGACGTGAGCAACACGGTATTTGCGGCGTTTCTATTTTGACTTTCGCCGGTTATGCTTGTATAATATAAAAAAAGCCTGCGTAACTAGGAAGGTACCGAATAGTTACGAATTGGGACAGATGGAAAGGCACTTGGGAAGCCACCGGGTCATAGAATAGAGTAAATGGACTTTGGAGGCTCCTTTTGAAAACATTCAGTCAGCCACTTTCTGCGAAGGATGAAGCCGTTTATCTCGGGCGGCTTAAAACAGGCAGCGAAAGAGAGCGCGGGGAGGCCAAAGGGATTCTGGTAGAGCGGAATCTGCGTCTGGTGGCGCACATCGCCAAGAAATACCAGAACGTGGACGAGGACATGGAAGATCTCATATCCATTGGCACCATCGGATTGATCAAGGCGATAGATTCCTTCGACGCAGGGAAGGGGAAGCTCAGCACCTATGCGTCGCGCTGTATAGACAATGAACTGCTGATGCTTCTTCGGGCGAAGAAAAAGACTTCCCGGGAAGTATCTTTGTACGAACCGATCGGTACGGACAGGGAGGGCAATGAAATCAGCCTGCTCGACGTGATCGAGCAGGATCAGGTGGACGTGATCGACAGGATGGAAGTGGAGGATAAGCTGCACAGACTGAAAAATCTGATCACGGAAAGGCTCTCGGACAGGGAGCGGGAAATTATCTTGATGCGTTACGGACTTTTGAGCGGACAGGAGATCACCCAGCGGGAGATTGGTCACAGACTTGGCATTTCCAGAAGCTACGTGTCCAGAATTGAGAAGCGGGCATTAGAAAAGCTGAAAGAAGGCTATGAGTCCTGTGGTATCGCATGAGGGAAGCGCGGAGCGAAACGCCGGGCGGAGTACGAACATAAAGTCGGGTGTGCAGATAGAGACAGAATGGAGGACATGGGACAATGCGTTTTATAAAGAGCGAAGATTTGAAGACAGGCATGAGATTGGCGCGTCCTATCTACAATAAAAACGGCGTTCTGCTTTATGAGAGAAATTCAAAACTGACGGTACAGGGTATCAACAGCGTGAAAAATTTCGGGCTTCTGGGGATTTTTATTCTGGAGCCCGCGGAGCCTGTGCCGCCCATGACGAGGGCGGACGTGGAATTTGAGCGGTTCCAGACCATGTGCGTGTTTTCGATTCGGGAGGAACTGGACGCGATTGCGGAGACCGGGCGTGCGCAGAGGACCCAGATGATCGCCTCTAACATTATCAAGAACTACGGACATATGGATGCCAGAATTAATTTTTTGCAGAATTTGCGCAGTAAGGAGGATTACATATATAAACATTCCTTGAATGTGGCGATTCTCTGTGCAATGATAACACATGTTATGAATTTGAAGGTGGAAGAGCAGATGGAGACGGTGGAAGCCGCGCTCGTCCATGATATCGGAAAGATCATGCGTTTCGAGGATGAGGCTGCTGCGGGGGGCACTCTGGTTGATATGACGGTGGAAATCCGGGAGGAGAGGGGACACGCCCTTCTTGAAACAGCTTTTGCCACAAAGCCTAACATCAAGCGAATCTGCACCCAGGCGTATAAGATGCTGGCAAGCATGAAAACAGGAGAGGATATTTCCTCGATCCGGCTGGTGAACGGGGCGCGGGTACTGGCGGTGGCGGAAACTTACGACAGGATGACCGCGATGAAAATGGACGAGGAACCGGCATCTGAGGTGGAAGCGTTGAAATTCCTTTTGGACAATCCCAAAGTATACCACAGCAAAGTGGTGGAGGCATTGATCCAGTCGGTCAATATTCTGGTGCCCGGAGTCAGTGTGGAGCTGAACACGGGGGAGAAAGCGCTTGTCCTTGCGGCGAATGAGGCGGATATACTGAGACCCTTAATCTTGATGTTCCGTGATAACAGCGTGATCGACCTGGCGGATACAGATTTGTATGAGGATCTGGAGATCAGGGATATTATGAGGACATTGGACAACCGTCACGTGATGGATATGGATTTGTTGAAGAAAAACGGGATAGAAGTCGAGGAAGAGGAATATTTGGAGATCGTGGTTCCGTAGGAATTGTAAAATACGATAAGAGGGGGAAACGGAAATGCCAACGATACAGGAGATAATGCAGACGGCGAAAAACGCCGGCGCGTCAGATGTACATATCACGGTGGGAATACCGCCCAAGATGCGGGTGAATGGAAATCTGATTACCATGGAATACCCGAAAATGTCGCCGCAGGACACGCTGGCGGTCGCATATTCCATTATGAACGATATACAGCGGGAGCGTTTCGAGGAGCGTGGAGAGTACGACATGTCCTTCTCCATACCGGAACTCGGGCGGTACCGTGTCAACGTCTATAAGCAGAGAGGCTCCGCGGCTCTGGCTCTGCGTCTGGTAGGTACGCAGGTTCCGGCGCCGGAAAAGCTGGGTGTGCCGGAGTCTGTTATCAATCTTTACGAACGCAAGCGCGGGCTGATTCTTGTGACAGGTCCTACGGGAAGCGGTAAGTCTACCACGCTGGCGGCTATCATTGACAAAATAAATAATAACAGGGACGCCCACGTGATCACGCTGGAGGACCCGATCGAGTATCTGCACCAGCACAAGCTGGCAATGGTGAACCAGAGAGAGATCGGACTGGATTCCCAGAGTTATGCCAATGCCCTGAGAGCCGCGCTTCGTGAGGACCCGGATATTATTCTGGTCGGCGAGATGCGCGACTTTGAAACCATAAGCGTCGCGATCACGGCGGCTGAGACCGGTCACCTTGTGCTCTCCACCTTGCATACTATCGGTGCGGCGAGTACCGTTGACCGTGTGATCGACGTATTCCCGCCTCATCAGCAGCAGCAGATCAGAGTACAGCTTGCGAACGTTTTGGAAGCTGTCATTTCCCAGCAGTTGATTCCCACAATGGACGGCATGGGCAGAGTGGCGGCATTTGAGGTGATGCATGCGAACCATGCGGTCAGAAACCTGATCCGCGAAGGGAAATCGCATCAGTTGGCGACTGTCATGCAGACCAACCGTAAGATGGGCATGATTACCATGGATGACGCGATCATACAACTTTTTTATGAGGGAAAGATCGACCGGGAGATGGCGATTCAGTTTGCGCAGGATCCGGACGGTATGCAGAATAAGGTAATGTAGAGTTTACCGCGCGAAACGGTTGTGGCAGGGAGGCAGCTATGGATTATAAGAGAAAAAAAGTGCGTCTGGGAGACGTGCTCGTACAAAACGGCGTTATCACGGAGGAAGATCTGCAGAGAGGACTGGAACGGCAGAAGGGCAGCGGGCGTAAACTGGGCGAGACACTGGTGGACGAGGGTATCGCTACCGAAGAGAATATAGCAAGGGCGCTGAGCAACCAGTTCCATTATGATATGGTGGATCTCGCTAATGTTGAGATACCGCAGGAGATTCTGGACCTTGTGCCGGCGAATGTCTTGAAGAAACACCGGGCGATCCCCTTTGAGTATTCGCCGGATAACATGAACGTGCTCCGTGTGGCAATGTCCGATCCCATGGATATAGGCGCCATGGACGATATCAATATCATTACGAACCTGCAGGTGGAGCCTGTGGTTGCCACCATGGGCAGTGTCATGCTGGCATTGGATAATTATTACGGGCAGGCGGAAGTAAATTCTGCGCTGGAAGAGTACACCAGAGAAAAAGAGAGCCAGATAATCGAACAGGAGGATATGTACAGTGAGGATGTAAACAACTCCCCTATTGTGCAGCTCGTCAAGGGCATGATCGATCAGGCGGTCAGGCAGCGTGCTTCCGATATTCATATTGAGCCGATGGAGAAGCAGGTGCGGATCCGATACCGTATCGACGGCGCCCTATACGAGAAGTCGGTTTACAGCATAAGGCTTCTGCCGGCGATCGTGGCGCGTATCAAAATCATTGGCGGCATGGATATCTCTGAGAAGAGAAAGCCGCAGGACGGTCGTATCACGCAGATCGTAGACAGGAAAGAGTTCGATATCCGTGTTTCCATCCTGCCGACGGTTTACGGGGAAAAGATCGTTATGCGTCTTACCTCCAAGAATGCGCTGACAAAAGAGAAGAGCCAGCTTGGATTAAAACCGGATGAGCTGAAAAAATTTGATCATATCTTAAAGCACCCGCACGGCATCCTGCTTGTGACGGGTCCTACGGGAAGCGGTAAGTCCACCACCCTGTACACGGCGCTCAGCGAGCTGAATAAAGAGGATGTGAATATTATCACCGTAGAGGATCCGGTGGAGGCAAATATTGACGGCATCAATCAGGTGCAGGTAAATACGAAGGCGAATCTGACCTTTGCATCCGCCCTGCGTTCGATTCTGCGTCAGGACCCGGATATCATCATGATCGGTGAGATTCGAGATCAGGAGACGGCGTCGATCGCCGTGCAGGCTTCCATCACGGGTCACCTGGTGGTTTCGACCCTGCATACCAACTCCGCCGCAAGCACGATCACCCGTCTGGCGGATATGGGAATCGAACCCTATCTGATCGCGGACTCCACGATCGGCGTTATCGCACAGAGACTTGTGCGCAGACTCTGCCCTGAGTGCAAGCGGCAGAAAAAGGCGGACGAAGAGGAACTGGAGCTCTTACAGATGGAGCCGGATGCGGACGTGACGATCTACGAGCCATGCGGGTGCCCGAGATGCGATGGCACCGGGTTCAAGGGGCGTATCGGTGTCTATGAGATCATGGAGGTGAGCCAGCCCTTGAAATCCATTATCAGCAAGGGCGGAACCGCGGAGGATATCAAGAACAAGGCGCTGGAGGAGGGGATGAATACCCTGCGCATGAGCGCCACCAAGTACGTGCTGGAAGGAATTACCTCTGTGCAGGAGATGATGAGGGTGTCCTTTGATCTGTAATTGGGAAGAAATAAGAAACGGGCGATATACTAAAAAACGTTAATAAGTTTTTCGAAAAAGCTTGACAAATTTTTGCAGAAGAGATATTCTTAAAGTAAATCAGCCGGTCTTCATGACGTGTGAGACCGGCTGATTCTATCGGCGGGTGTTGTATCCGCATCAGTTATTCCGGCAGATTCTGCCATAATTTCACAGACACAGGCAGAGTTTGCAGGATGGGAAGTAGGAAAAGGGAAGGTCCCAATGGCTCTGCACACATGAGGAGAGACAGATGGGACAAAAGGATTTGGCAGCCAAACGGTTTGAATACAGCGCAGAGGTATTCGCAGATACCATAAACGCTTTGATTTTTGAAGGAGAGCAGGTCGTATTGGCGAAAGATTTGCAGCCCGCGCCGACGGAGTCTTTATATCAGGCTGTAAACGGTGCATTGCGCAATCAATATAATGATGTCAGCAAATATGAGATGAGAAATGGCAGAATCGCAACGCAGTATACGTTGGAAAATCAGTCTGGACCAGATTATAGGATACTGCTCCGCAAGGCTGGGTATGAAGGCGCGATTTATAGGCAGCAGTATGACGGCAGGGATATCTATCCCGCAATTACGCTCGTGTTGTATTGGGGTGATAAGACATGGAATGCCAGCCATGATTTTTATCGGCTTTTTCGCAGGAAAAAGATTCATCGTATGGCGAGAAAGTACATAGACAATGTCTGTCTGCATATGTATTCGATGAGAACCCTGCCTCTTGAAATACGACAGAGGTTTAAGAGCGACATGAGAGTGGTAGTTGATTATCTGGCGGAAGGAAAGGAATATGAGCCTGCGGATCAGGAAATCGTAGATATAGGTGGAACAATGTGTATGCTGTATGCATTGACAGGGGATGAGGATTTTATCAATAATATCTGCATCATGCAGGAACGTCAAAAGAGAGGAGGCAGAGTGACGATGTGTGAAGTGGTTGATAAATTTGTGCAGAGAGGAATAAAACTGGGAATGGAGAAAGGTATACGGGAGGAAAAAATCCGTAGCGCGACTGCGTTTGTGAAAGAAACCATTATGCAGAAGCAGTCCAAAGAATATATCAAAAACATGCTGCAGACCTGTTTTCAGCTAAAAGAGGAGGAGGCTGACAACCTGTACCGGGAAGGATATGAGAGAGAACATGAGGCAGAAATACCCGCTCTTACATAAAATAGGGGGGATGCTGTTGGCGGCAGCGGAACGTGTGGCGGCTTTTGCGCGGAAAGCGGAGACTCTTCCGGGAAAGGTCCCCGAAATTTTTGTGCTCCTCGTCTATACGGCGGCGCATCTGGGCATGGCAGTTGTGCATGAGCCGTTCTTTGATGAGGCGGAGGCATGGCAGATTGCGCGTTCAGTGACGCTTAAAACATTGTTTCTTGAGACGACCCATTACGAGGGGCATCCGCCGCTGTGGCATCTGATTCTGATGCCCTTTGCGAAGGCGGGCGCGCCCTATGAGCTGTCGCTGACGCTCGTGAGTCTGGCGTTTATGGGGACGGCGGTGTTTCTCATTCTGTGGTATGCGCCTTTTCCAAGGCTGGTGCGGCTTTTGCTGCCGTTTACCTACTTTTTCTTTTATCAGTACGGCGTGATTTCCAGAGTGTACTGTGTGATGACGCTTGCGTTTGTGCTTCTGGCGATCGTCTATCGGCGCAGGAATGAGAGACCCGGCATGTATGTGGCGGTGCTGGCTCTCATGTGCATGACGCTTGCTTACGGGCTTATCATAGCGGGCGGGCTGGCGATTGTATGGCTGTGGGAGATATGGAACGAGAATCGAGGGGAGCGGCTACGCAGATATGTTACGGACAGGCGCATTTGGTGGCTGGCGGTTCTTCTGGCGGCAGCAATCGGGGTGATCGGGATGATTGTGCCGCGGGCGGACACCTACGCGATAGCGTCCACCGCGGTTAAAACCATACATAATCCGTTTGCTTTGCGGCTGCTCTATATGTTTCTTGTGCTGCCGGCGGACGCGGCGCTGACGGACATTTACAGCGATCATGCTGTTCTTTCGCAGGCATATCTGATGCCGTCCGCTATGGTTGGCGGCGTACTGATCGGTGTGATGTTCTGGAGCATAATGCTCTATTGTGGAAGAAAGAAGGGCACGACGCTTCTGCTTGTTCTTCCTTACAGCCTGTTTGCGGTTTTTTCCGCTGCCGTGTATTTTTCTTTTCATCATATCGGGATCGGGCTGCTCTATTTCTGTTTCTGGTGCTGGGTTACCGCGGAGGGCAGAGAGTGCACGCTGCATACGGAGGAAAGAGTGTCCAATTGGAAAAAGGCGCCGGAGAGCAGCGGAAAAATGGCGGCTGGCGGTGCAGCATCTAATCAGGAAATATCCACGGACATAAGCATGGTGCGCGCGATGCAGTGTGCGGTGGTCCTGCTTGTCACACTGGCAATGTTTGTTTCCCTGTACTGGGCGGGCGCGGCATGTGTGTGGGATATTGGCAGGAACTATGCGCCGGGACGAAACGAGGCGGCGTTTATCAAGGAACACCATCTGGAACGGTATCGGATGATGAGCGGCTGGGTTGTGGAATATGACACGGAGGGGAACATTGGGGACGCGGATATCAATATGTGCGATATGGCGGTGAATCTTGCGCCCTATTTTGAGCATAACCTGTTTTTTAACTTTAACGGCGGGCGGGACGACCGCAATTACATCACTCACATACGTCTCTCCGAGGAGGAGACACAGAAGCAGTTTGAGATATGGAGACAGGAGGAGCCGCCGCAGGTGCTGTGGATGATGCCGGATCTTTGGGAGGTTTACGCCGGGGCGGTCAATCGGAAGGATTATGCGTTGGTTTATCAGGGGGACGCTTGGCAGGTGTGGAAAGCGGGAGCGAACTATTTTGGGAGTAGTATCTATGTGAGCAGGGATTTGTTGGAGGAGGCAGACCTGTGTCCGTTGGAGGGAGGGAAGCGGAATTGAAAAAGAAATGGATTATGGGAACCAGCTACCTATATGTGTTGCTTCCGACCGTGCTTTTTCTGCTGGGCTGGGTAAAAATATGGATTGCTGCTCCGGCATGTCTGTTTCTTTTGTGGTGTTTCATAAAGGCGCTGGAGGAGGAAACGGATCTGTATCTGCCGGTATGGAATCGTGAAAATATCATGCGGGGAGTGATCATGCTTCTCGTTATTTTGGTATGGGTGTATTTTTCCGGTATAGGAAATTTTGCGTGGCAGAACAGGGATCATGCGGCAAGAAATGCGCTTTATGAAATACTGGCTGCCAATGAATGGCCGGTTGTCAAAGACGTCGTATGTGAGGAGGGCACGCAGACAAGGGGATTGATTTATTACATCGGCTATTGGCTTCCGGCGGCAGCGGCGGGAAAACTATTCGGAGTTGCTGCCGGCTATTTTTTCCAGTATATATGGGCGGTTCTCGGTATTTTTTTATGTGCGGTATTTATTAATTCTTTTTTGAGGAAGTGGGCAGTATGGCATGTGGTTTTGTTTATTCTGTTTAGCGGTCTGGATGCAGGCGGATATATTTTAGCCGGTAATTTCAGCTGGGTGTTATCTTTTGGACATTTGGAACGGTGGAATGATTATCAGTTTTCCTCTTTTACGACACAGCTTTATTGGGTGTTTAACCAGGCTGTTTATGCATGGATTCTGTTTGCACAGATCATGATGCAAAAAAATAACAGGCGTATTTTATGCATTTGGATTTTGGGAATGATTACCTGCACGTTTCCTTTTGTGGGTATGCTGCCCTTTGTAGTTTATGTCATATGCAGAAACGGGAAGTCAGCCAGCACGGATTTGTCCGGTAAGAGAGCAGGTTTGCTTAACGGGTTGCTATCGTTTGAAAATCTTTTTGGTGGAGTGATTGGAGTGATTTGCCTTCTGTACCTGACAGGGAATTTGTCTGCGCAAAAACGCACCGTACCAGTTGCGGAGTTGTCTCATATACAGAATACGGAAGGCTTCGTATTCTATCTGGGCATGTATGTCTTGTTTATACTGTTGGAAATAGGTGTATATTACATTTATCTGCACCGTCATTATAAAAGGAACTGGTTGTTTTATATTTCACTGGTTTCCCTTTTGGTCTGTCCGCTTATTAAGGTGGGGTCGGGGGGCGATTTCTGTATGCGTGCATCCATTCCCTCGCTGCTGGTCTTGTACTATATGGTTGCGGAGAGCTTGCAGAAAGATTTGGAACAGAGGAATATCCGGTGTTTAATTCTGATCTTGATTCTTGCTGTCGGAAGCATAACAGCTGTGCATGAAATGGGGCGAAGCGCAGGCAATACGATATGGCGGTATCAGCAACATCATGAAGTGGTAAACCAGGTTTTTTCTGAAGAGCGGATTCTTCGGGGGGATAATTTTTCCGGAAAGACAGATGGAAATCCCTTTTTTATGTATTTGGCGAAGTGACTGGCGGCACTTGCATTCTCAAAACAAAAGTGCTATCATGTTAGTTAACGTAGTAAATTAGTACCGAAACGAGAAAGATCGGCGCTAGTATCTCTGGCATTAGTTCAGGGGACGCAGGCAAACTCTTGCGGAAATATCTGCATAGAAGTACACTGGGGAAGTACGGAGGAAATGCTATGGCGGTCTGGGGATATGTCGCGATCGATAAAGGCGGAAAAGAGATTAAAGGAAGTAAAGACGCTGATAACAAGGATCTTGTGCTTAGGGAGCTGAAGAATCAGGGTCTTATTGTGTTGGAACTGACAGAGCAGAACGCGCTGACAAGGGATATCAGTTTTGATTTCGGCGGCAAGCCTACGCCCCGCGATATGGCGGTGTTCTGTCGGCAGTTTGCCAGTATCACCCGCGCCGGCGTTACGATTATCGAGACCTTAAATATGCTGGCGGACTCCACGGAAAATAAAAAGATGCAGAAGTCTCTCTACGCGGTGCGCGCCGACGTGGAGAAGGGCGAGAGCTTCGCGGATTCCCTCGCGGCGCATCCGGGCGTGTTCCCGGAGCTTTTGGTACAGATGGCGAGAGCGGGCGAGGCGTCCGGTAGTTTGGATACGGCGATGGAACGTATGGCGGTACAGTTCGAGAAATCCGCCAAGACGCAGGCGCTTGTCAAGAAGGCGATGATCTACCCGATCGTGGTGGCTCTGATTGCGGTTGTGGTCGTGATCGTTATGCTTGTGTTCGTTATCCCGCGCTACATGGATATGTTTGAACAGCTCGATACGGAGCTTCCGGCTATCACCCTTGCGGTGGTGGGCTTGAGTAATTTCATTAAGAATAACTGGTACATAATCATCCCGGTCATCATAGCGGCTGTATTTGCGATTAAGGCGTACGCGAAGACCTATTCCGGCAAACACCTTTTCGGCAAACTGCAGATGAAGATTCCTGCGGTGAAAAATCTGGTGGTGAAATCCGCCAGCGCGCAGATGGCGAGAACGCTGAGCACCCTGCTTACGGCGGGCGTGCCGTTGATCGAGGCGGTGGATATCGTGGCGGACACCATGACGAATATCTGGTTTAAGGAGGCGCTCAAGGAAGCGCTCGAGCAGATTATGATCGGTGTGCCTCTTTCCCAGCCCGTAAGAACCTGTGGTCTGTTCCCGCCTATGGTTTATCATATGATGCGTATTGGTGAGGAGGCAGGTTCCACCGAGGAAATGTTAAATAAGCTGGCGGACTATTATGAGGAAGAAGTGGAGATGGCGGTGCAGTCCCTGATGGCGGCGATGGAGCCCATGATCATCATTGTGCTTGCAGGTATCGTCGGCATCCTGATCGCGGCGGTTATGGCGCCTATGGTGACGATGTACTCGGCATTGGATAACCTGTAAAGCAGTCTGAATATATTATATAGTAAGAATCTGCATAGTTGGAATTAAACGCGCGCTGAGTAGGGAACAGCCGTGTTTAAGATATATGTAACCCGAAAACAACCCCAATTTTCTATGATGAAAAGGAGAAGGAAACAATGAAGAAAGAGAACATGAACAACAAAGGTTTCTCCCTCGTCGAGCTGATCATCGTTATTGCCATCATGGCAATCCTGATCGTAGTGCTGGCTCCTCAGTACCTGAAATATGTGGAGAGATCCCGTAACTCAACTGATATGCAGAATGCAAGATCTTTGATGACAGCAGCCGAGACATGGGCGGCAGATCCGCAGGCTGATTCCTCGTTTGGTGAAGCTGGTAATACTTTCAAGTATAAAATTGAGACCAAGGGTACAACTAGCACTATTACTGAGGCTACAGGAACTGGTGTAGTTGGAACTCCGGCTGCAGATGCATTAGAAGAGGCAGGTCTTGATATTACCAAAATTCAGTGTAGCAGTAAGAATACTTGGTCAAATTATGAAATTACTGGGGAGATATTGCCTAATGGTGCTATTGAGTGGTCATTTACTCCCGCGGCTATGGGGAATGCTATGAATGGTGGGACCTGATAATCCACTCAACCGACATAACCCTCAGTCATAAGTGACAAAACATAACCCCTCGCCCCTCAGACAGAAAAGCGAACCTAAAAAACCGCTTTTTTGCATGGGGGGGGGGTAATGCGTTACAGACAAATACTCCACAGAAGGAAACAATATGGCACCGGATATCATACTCTACAGCATTATATTTCTCTTCGGCATCGTGATCGGCAGCTTTTTGAATGTCTGCATATTCCGCATCCCGAAGAAGGAGGATATCGTGAAGACGTCCTCCCACTGTATGAGCTGCGGCTACCACCTGAAATGGTACGACATGATCCCGGTATTCAGTTTCCTTGCTCTGCGGGGAAAGTGCCGCAAGTGCGGCGCGAAACTTTCTGTCCAGTATCCTCTGATTGAGGCGGCGAACGGAATCTTATACGTTTGTATCGTATGGACAGGCGGCATCGGCATAGAATCCCTACTCTACTGCCTGATGGCTTCCGCGCTCCTTGTTTTGAGCGTGATCGACTTTAGAACCTATGAGATTCCCTTTGGAATCAATCTGTTTATACTGGCACTGGGGCTGGTCCGGGCGGCGACGGACTTCTCCAACATCCTTACCTACTTGATCGGCTCCATCTCTGTCAGTATTGTGTTAGCGATTTTGTATTATGCCACTGGCGGCAGGGCGATCGGCGGCGGCGACGTGAAACTGATGGCGGCATGCGGGCTGCTGCTCGGTTGGAAATTGATTATCTTAGCTTTTCTGCTCGGCTGTGTCCTCGGCGCGGTCATCCACGTGATTCGGATGAAAGCAAGCGGGGAGGGCAGGGTGTTAGCGATGGGTCCCTATTTGTCCATGGGCGTCCTGATAGCGGCGCTGTGGGGAGAGAGGATGATAAACTGGTACTTTGGGCAATTTATCTAGCCCCTAAAAAATGGAAAATTCACCTGCACGGAATCACCGGCAGGTTTATTGTCTCTTTATAGATAGTGAGTAAAATGTGAGGGAGGAAATAATACATGGCTTCCAAAAAGGCGATTGCGATAGAGATCGGTTATTCGTTTACAAAAGTCTGCGAGGTGGACTATAAGGCGAAGACGCATAAGATCTATAAAAGCTTTACGGTGCCTAACGGCGCGGAGGTTGTAAACGACGGCGCATTGATGATTTCCTCGGAGTATGTGGAGAATCTGCAGCGTGCGCTTGTGGCGAACCGGGTGAAAACCAAACAGGTTGTATTTACGGTCACCTCTTCCAAAATCGCCAGTCGTGAGGTCACGATTCCCTTTGTAAAAGAAAACAGGATCATGGATGTGGTCAACGCCAACGCAACGGATTACTTCCCGGTGGATTTAAGCCAGTACCAGCTTGCTTACACCATACTTGGGACGATCGGGGAGACCAAAGGAGCCCAGCAGTACAAGCTGCTCGTGATGGCGGTGCCCACAGCGCTTCTGACAGGCTATTACGATTTGGCAAAGGCGCTGAAACTGGAACTGGCGGCGATCGACTACGCCAGCAACAGTATTTTCCAAGTGGTGAAAGACGAGTGCGCGAAAGGCAGGCATATCATCGTCAAGATAGACGAGAGGGCGTCTCTGGTGATGGCGGTGGAAAACTCCGTGCTGACGTTCACCAGAAGCGTTTCCTACGGCTTTGAGGAAGTCATGGACACAGTGATGAATACGCTCTGTTGGGGCGAGGTCAGTTCCGTGGATCAGGCGATCCGTGTTTTACAGAGAAACGAGTGTATCATTCCGGGTGCGGGTGCAGGCACGGACGAGGACGCTGAGGATTCCGAGCGTGCGGAGGCTTCCGCGATGTCTGCAAAAGATCGGGCGTTAGAGGATGTGCGGGAAGCGGTTATGCCGCTGATTGGCGGTATCACGAGGGTTATTGACTACTACGCGTCCAGAAATTCGGGTGAGGGTATTGAGAGAATCCTGCTCACGGGTGCGGGCGCGGACTTCAAGGGAATGGCACAGATGCTGGCACGGGAAACCAACATGCCAGTGACGGTCTTAAAGGAAGCGGCAGGCTGGAACCTGATGCGAAACTTTAGGAACGAGTGTTTCAGCGAGTACATAGCCTGTGTGGGCGCGGCGGTTGCTCCTCTTGGCTTTAAGCAGGAGGCGGAAAAGCGCAGTAAAGATAAGGCGAAAAAGAAGAGCGGCGAGGGCGGAACGAACTGGGCGCCGCTCGCATACACGGTTTTCGGCGTCGGTCTTGTGGCGGCTGCAGCCCTTGCGGCGGTTCCCCTGATCGGTTACGCGAAGCTGACGAAGACAAATATGGAGTTGAAGGCGCAGGCGGGCAGTCTGGAAGATATTATTCCGATCTACAATGAGTATGTGGAGACGAAGTCAAAGCACATGATGGCGGAAGCCATGTACAAGGCGACGGAAAGCCGCAACGAGGAGCTGGAAGAGTTTCTGGGCGAATTGGAAGATAAGCTGCCCTCCAATGTGAATGTGATTTCGCTTACCAGCGAACAGTTTCAGGTTACCATCAATATGAGGGTGGGGACGAAGGATGACGCGGGTGAGGTGGTTGAGCAGATGCGAACCTTCCAATCGCTCGTGCCGGAACTGGTCACGGTGACTTCCCTTGTGGAAGAAGAGAACGAGGAGAGCGGCGAACATGCGGTCAACTTTACGGTGACGGCAACCTATCAGGCTGTCGGCTACGAGCCGGAGGAGACGGAAAACATGGAAGGCACGAATGGGGTAGAAGGCACGGAAAATGACGGGACGGACGTGGCTGCGGACGACACGGCGGAATAGGGGGCGCGAAAGATGAAGGTATCAAAGAGAGACGTATTACTTTTGCTTGGCTTTTTGGGCATTCTTGCCGCAGTCTGCTCCTATGTGTTCGTGTTCCAGCCGACGATGGAGAAGACGGAGGCGATGAAGGAGGAAAACCAGAAGCTGGAGGAGCGGATCGCGGATCTGCAGAACAAGTCCGATAACAAGGAATCTTATGAGAGCCAGACGGCGCAGATGAATCTGCGGATAGAGGAAATTTTTCAGCTTTTCCCGGTGGATGTGCGTGAGGAGAACGCGGTTCTTCTGGCGATCAATCAGGAGCTGCTCTCCCCGATGGAGGTGGAGTCCGTCACCATAGACGCCCTGTTGGAAGTACCTGTCGTGGAAGTGCAGTCGGAGGAAATGCCCGATGCCACCTACGAGATCGAAGAGGTGGAGGCGATAGAGGATGACTTGGGGACGCAGGAGGCACCGACGCCCGAGGCGGGAGATGCGCAGGGCGATTCAGGCATGAACCCGTTCAGCTTGATGTACCGCAGGGCTACGCTCAACTACGAAGTCTCCTACGAGGGGCTGAAACGAAGTATAAAGAATATCTGTATGCAGACGGATCGTATGGTGATTGATAATCTGGCGGTTGTCTATGACGAGCAGACGGGACTGTTAAAGGGTTCCACGACGATAAATATGTTCTGTGTGCCGAATCAGGAGGGCAAGGAGTACGAGCAGCCCGACTTTGGCGGCGTGCTTCTCGGCACGGACAACATTTTTGGCACAAGGATAGTCCGCAGCGAGGGTAATCTTCCCGATCTGGAGGAAGGCGCGGAAGGAGAAGCGGGCGAGGAAACGGCGGAAGAGTAATTTGCGAAGTTTACATAACTCGAGAACGAATGCAGGACTATGACAGGAGGAAGTAAATTGACGACAGCAGCGGACAGGCGAAAACAGAATAAAGATGCCGGATTTTCCCTGCTGGAGCTTTTGATAGCAGTTATTATTCTTGCTATCATTGTGATTCCGCTTTTGAATCTGTTCCTCTCTTCCAACAGGCTAAACATTAAGTCCAGACAGACCTTGCGTGCCACCACGGCGGCGCAGGACATCATGGAGGGCTTGAAGGCTTACGATATGGAGGAGATAAAGGCGCAGTTTAAAGACCCGGCGAGCGGCTTCTATGTGATAGACAGCAGAATGATCAAGGGCGGCGTGAAGGAGGAGTTTGCGCTTGAGAAGGATGGCGCGGGCAATCCCGCGGAAAATCTCTACGTGTTCAGCATGGAGGAGCTGAACATGCAGGGCAGCAAGTTTGACGCAAAGATCGTGGCGGACGGCAGAGGGTATATGGATCCCGCGCGTTTTCCCGGTCATTCGACCCACAGCTACAGCGACTCGTTTTTCAAGGGGGAAAAATGTACGGTGTGCGGCGCGTTCAAGGACGGCACGAAGCACGAGGGTATATTTAACGACGCGGCTATGGCGGACGCCAGAAGCATCGATAAGAAGAACGGCACCTTTGTGGAGTCGGATAATATCAGGCAGGCGGTGATGGACAGTGTCTTCGCGGACAGGAATATGGAGAAGGCGATCAAGGACAAACTGAAGGCGTCAGGCGTTGCGGACACGGCTCTTAGCGCGGAGTATGACAAGCTGCGTGACCCGATCAACCCGAACATGGTCTGCTATAAGAATGCCGCGTCCTTTTTCACCAAGGTCAGCAGGACGATAGAGGTGACGATCGTGGCGAGCTCCGAAAAAGATGAGAACGGGGTAGAGAAGGCGGCTATGGAGGTTGACCAGACCTACACGTTTACTTATAAGGATTTAAGCGGCGGGGATGTGACGGTGACGACGAAGGGCAGCATGGATTCCGGGTATATTGTGGATAAGCAGCCCTGCGGCAACATCACGAGAATCGTGGACGAGGCGACGGGCGATCAGAAGATCAACGTCAATATCTTTTATTATCCGCTTTACGGGGCGTCGGTGCCGGATGAGATTATCGTAAAGAACGGATCGGGGGCGGATTTAAATCTCCTGATCGCAAAACAGCGGCACGACACGGGAGATCCGGCTGATCGGGACTACCTGATGGATTCCCAGCTTATGGCGGCGGAGCAGGCGTATCGAGTGAATGTGAAAATTCAGGACGGGGGCGGGTCGCCGCTTGTGAGCGATAGATTTTCCCTAAAGACAAATCTGGGCTTGAATCTGGTAGGAAAGCAGTTTATGGGCGGCGTGCCCGGCTCGGATATCAAGGTGCCGACGCAGCTTACCGTGAACGGAACGAACATGGATTTGAGCGGCGGCAGCAACATGAATATCTTTACATTGGACGGTGTGCGCAGTCCTATGGGAAAGCCGGCGGCGTCCGGCGAGATCACGGAGTTGATCTACGACGTGGAAGTCAGCGTCTACGAGGAAGGCGCGGCGGTGAAGGGGTTCCCGGACGACATGAGGATGATTGTGATCGGCGGCAGCACAACGAACTGACGGCGAAAGCGCGGACAGCAGGAAGCAGCGGTGACGGACAACGGTTGTGTGGCTGGCAGAAGCGTGTTCAGGACAGGAAGCGGAAAATGTCGGGAACGGCAAATGGGGTGTGAGGTATGAGAAGAGCGGGCGGTAAGATGGCACAACTTCACAGATTGCTGAAAAAAAGGCGGGATGACAGGGGATCCGCCATCGTCATCGTGATTATCGCGATGGCGATGATCGGGATTCTCGCCACCACCATGCTCTGGATGGCATACATGAACTACATGATTAAGGTGGCGGATGTCCGCAACAAGAACAGCTTTTACACCGCGGAGGAAGTGGTGGAGCAGATCATGTCGGGACTGCGGCAGGAGTCCGCGGAGGCGGTGGGCGTCGCTTACCGGGATGTGCTTTCCAAATGGGATAATCTGGGCTCCGAGGCGGCGCGTTCCAATCTCTTTATGACTACCTATATGGACACCCTGATCGAGAAGTTAAAGCATCCTTCCCGCGGCTCGGCATATTATAACAGGGATATACTGGAAGCGTATGTGGATAAGAAGAACTTTCCGCGCGGCGTGGCGAATCCGACAGGGGGCGTGAACGTGGACGCGTGGGATCACGGCAACGCGCTGACTGATCCCCTCGGTGACTGCGAGATGGAAATCGTGAACAACAACAGCATTATCCTGAAAAATATCTATGTCTCCTGCACGGACGCGGAGGACAGGGTTTCTATCGTGAAGACGGACATATGTATGGATGTGCCGAAGCTTATCTTTGAAAATAACGGGTCGATCGACTCGCTCTATCAGTACTCCCTGATCGGCGGCGAGGGGATTGAGCTTTTGACGTCCGGCATCATCAACGCACAGGGCAGCATGTATGCGGGCACAGATAAGAATGGCGCGGGCGGGCTTACGCTTGGCTTAAAGACCGAGGCGGACGGCACGAAGACAAAAGTCGGCAATACCAGTCTGGTGCTCGAAGATTCCCTGCGGGTGATTTCCAGAGGGGATATTGCGGTACAGGGACCGGCATCCGCTCTGACTGTGCGGGATACGCCCGGCGAGGACAATCGTATCTACGCGAAAAATATCTCGCTTGGCAGCGCGGCGGCAAGCCTTGACAGCAAGGTGTACGTGGCGAATGATCTGACGCTCGACGGCGTTGGCAGCAAGGTCGCGCTGACGAAGGAATATTACGGCTACGGCAATTCCACGTTAAACGGACTGCCGGGGGAGGCGGCGATCGATTCGGCGAATAGCAGCGCCATTATCATAAACGGCAAAGATTCCACGGTGGATATGTCGGCGGTGACGAGACTGTTGATTGCGGGGCGCTCCTACATCGGACCCCGTACCGGGAATAACTTGAATGAGGAAGCGGGATATACGAACCCTCTGGCGGCGCCCGGACCTGTGACGACGAGAAATCCTGTGATGATGGGAGAGTCCATTGCAGTCAAGGGTGGTCAGGTGGCTTATCTCGTGCCGGCGGAGTGTATCGGCACGGTAGACGGGGAGAGCGTGATCGGGCAGAATCCCCTCCATGCGGATAAGATAGCCGACACGAAGGATGAAAATGAAACTGCCTACGGCGTCGGTTTTAAAGAAGTGGATTTTGACAGGGAAGTCTACCGCCTTGGCGGCAAGACACTGAGAGATGTGGGCGTGGACGATATGGATCACATTCGTAAGGTTTATGCGCCCTATAACAACGGTTCGCTGCTCTACTACTATCTCGTTATGGAGAAGGAGACGGCGGAGAAGTATTTCGTGCAGTACTATAATGTGCACGCCAACCGGGAAGAGATCGACACCTATTTCAACAGATACCTCTCCGGCGGGTTTAAGCTCGGGGATTTCGCGGACGCGAAGACGGAGTATACGATTCTGGGCAACAGCCTCGTGAGCAGCGCTCTTACGGACAGCGGCGTGACGCTTTTGACAAGCGTGGATCAGACCACCTTAAATCCTCCGGCGGGGACGCCCGGGGAAGGCGGCACGGGGGGAACAACGCCCGGCGAAGGGACGGACCCGGAGGCTCCCCCCATCGATCCGGATGCGTACACGGAGACCGGCGTCAACGCGGAGGAAGTGAAGAGCGACAGGACGACGGGGGATGTGGACGACTTGATTGATCGGATTCAGGGAGAATACAGGGGCTTAACCTATAACCTGAAGGAAAATCCGTCTGTTCCGCCCGAGGTTATCCCCGGCAACCCGGGGTATGACGCTGAAGAGGCGTCGGCGGCTGTGTTTAAGAGCATTATCAAGTGTAAGGAGATCGGGGGAACCACAGACAATGTGGAGGACTATCTGGACGGTCTACATACGAGCAATGTGATTTATGAGACGACGGCGGGTCTGAGGGCGTATCTGACGAAAAACGATGTGACGGTGTCGGCGATCGGAGGATCCAGCGAGGTGCGTCTGGTTGTCAGTCTCGGCAATGTGACGGTGGATCAGGATTTCACCGGGCTGATTGTCGCCAAGGGAAAGATTACCGTGACCGGGGCACATACTATCAAGCTTGGTAAGACCGAGCTTGCGGATGTGCTGGAAGCAAAGAGCCAGTATTGGGTGGATGATGGCACTCCCGGGGGCAGCGGCGACTTAAAGAAGCCGATCGATATGTTCAGGAACGCCGGAGGCAGTCTGCAGAACGGTGCACAGGCGCCGACCGTGGATGACGAGGGCAACCTGTCGCTCGACTACAGTGAGATCGTTCGTTATATGAACTGGATCAAGAAGTAAGTCCTATGCGGAGGGACAGTCTCGGGAGGCAGGACATCGTACGCCGGATCGAGGCTTGAAGAACGGGAAAGAAGAACAGGAAGGAAGCGGAAGTTTGGGCGCAGGAAAGCAGAATAACGGCAAACTTCATAGAGATAAAGCGAAAGAAAACTTGAGTAACAGATGTTATTATAAAGATAACAGAGGTTATTCTATGATTGAACTGATTATCGTCCTCGCCATCATCGCGGTTATCATGGGCACGGTCTTTTACTCGATCATTCTGGTATTCAGCGCAAACGCGAGAAGCTGCGCCAACGATATCCAACGGTCAATCGGGGACTGCAAGGTGACGACGATGGGCAAGTCGTCGGCTTACATGACGCTTTACCGGGATTCGACGAACGAAAACGTGTATACGCAGATGCATGTTCAGGATAGCGGCGGTTCCTACCCCTATCCGACCTACGGTGATGCGCAGAAGGTCGGCACGCAGAAGGTGTCGGTGAAATATAAATCTGATACCGGTACGGAGACGGAGCTGCTTGCGGGAGATGAGATTGAAATCTGGTTTGACCGCGCGACCGGCGGATTTTTGGATGATGGAACTCGCACCCTCTATGAGTATATTCGTGTGGAGGGCGGCAGCAAGAATTATAAGATAGTATTGACGAAGTTTACGGGCAAGTCTGAGGTGGTGCCGGAAGCGCCGGCGCCGTAGCGGGAAGCCGAAGCGCGCGTCAGCGTGAAGGGAAGAATGGGTGCCGGAGAAGGTATGGGAAAGAGCAGCGGGGTGAAGAAATGCGAGTGAGAAAGGATCAGAGGGGCTTTACTATAGTGGAATTGCTGATTGCGGTGGCTATTCTGTCCATCGTCGTAGCGTCGGTGTGCGGATTTATTCTGGTCGGCTCCAACAGCTACGCGGCGGCAAACAGCGATATCAACGTGCAGCAGTCAGCGCAGCTTGCACTGAACCAGATGTCGGATGTGCTGATTGACACGACCCGGAGCGTGAACTACATGGGCTATGACGGAGGCGGGACGCCTCATAAAGCCTTGAAGGATGCGGAGTTCACCTTTGCGCCCGAGGATAAGAGTCTGGTGATGTACAACGGCGTGGTGGAGGAGAATATGACGCCTGCCGGTACGCCCACGGTAGAGGTAAAAGAGGGAAACGGCAACAAGCATTATCATTTTTACTGGAGTAAGGACGCGGAGAAGCTTTATTATGCGGAGCTGGATGTGCAGCCCGGAGACGTGGACACGAAAACGATCGCTTTTCCCACGCCCCCGACCTACGATCCCAGCAATCCGACAGCGCTGCCTGCGGGCTGGTTCGAATTGGCGAGCCATGTAACGGACTTCTCCGTTGACCTGACGCAGGTGGAGGAGAAGCGCGTGGTGATGCTGGCGCTGACCTTTTTGGACGGGAAGAAAGAGTATGTGACCTCGAACAACGTGACCATCCGCAACAGGGTGGCGGTAAACGACGCGGAGCTTTCCCCTCTCGACAAGAAAAAGTCGCTTGCCGTGAAGATCATGGATAACCCGATCGTGGAGCCCGGCGAGACGTTCCATTTCTCCATACCCAAGGTGACCGGGCAGAATGTGGCGGATAAGAGCGTCACATGGTCCGTGACCGCATCGGGCAGCCCGTCTGGCGGAACGATCTTCACAGATCCGGCGAACGGCATCCTGAAGGTGGCGAGCGACGAGCCGGCAGGGCAGGTCAAGGTGACGGTCACAACCAACGCAAAGGATTCCGAGGGAAAACAGGCGTCCGACACGGCGGATGTCGAAATCAAGCGGGTTACGAACTTAAATCTTTCGACAGATGCGCCGAAGGACACGAAGGATGATGTGTATCTGGTAGAGCCGGGCAAAACCTATACCGTATTTGCGGATGTCACGGGAAACCGGCTTGAAGAGGTCTGCAGCGTGTGCGGCGAGGACACAACGATAGACAAACAGGTGATATCTGAGAAGAGCGCGATCATAAAGGCGGAGAAATGGCGCGTGTATGATCCCAGCTCTGAGGTGGGCGCGACAACGAAATGGAATCCGAATGAATTTGTTACGATCGTTGACAGCGCATCGGATCACGCAACATTTACGGTGTCGGATAAAGCGCCGGCTTCAACGGACAGCGTCGATTACGGCTTTGTGGTTCAGGGTATTTCGCTGCTGTCTGCGCACGGCAACTCGTTCGGCAGAAGCTACGGCTGGGTGGCGGAAGGCATCAGCTTTAGGATTGCGAAGGGGAAGGGGAATATCAGTCTGAAAGGCAGTCTCCATTGGGGGTCATCGACGGACTTTGGCTATAATACCGGTGAGGTGGGCTATAACCACTATCATGTGGTCTGCGCGCGTATCAGGGAATACGGTACCGAAGGCGGCGATAAGATTATGATGTATTTGACGGAGGGAACATCTGCCCGGGTGACTCCGGATATGTTCGGCGTGGAGGATGTCAGCAAACCGTGGTATCTTTCCCTGCAGGTGCTCAATCCCATGAAAGATATACCGCCCGGCGTCGGTTTGAGCAATCAGCTTAATTACGATCTTGGGGCGCAGGTCAGTGATCCGACAGTACTGGATATCATAGACGATTATCTTAAAAAATGTGATGCATCAGGTACTTATAACGGTAAGTATCCTCATACAAGCAAGCTTGAGACAATTATCAATCCGCCGGAAATTTTCTACGAATATGACGGGCAGAAAAAGCTTGGCGGTGAACTGAAGCTGAAGACGGTTACTACGATAGGCGGACCGGCGTGGACAGAGTTCAGAGTGGATTATGTGAAGAACACAAGGGATGAGACGCTTGGCTATTGGTTTGCTAATGATAATATAAAATTCAGTATGTATAGGGAAACAGACGGCGGTCTGGAGAGGATTTACGGATATAACGCGGAGGGGAACTACTATGAGGGCTCTTCTGAGCCGTATGGCGGAGCGCTCCGATTGAATGAAATCCAACAGGCATCGGGAGTGAAAATAAAACTGGATAATAACAGGAAGGAAAAATTCTCCGAGGCGGCAGGAAAATATCGGCTGATACCTACCATCATATATGAGCAGGGCTCATGGGCGGATCATGTCGGAGGGGCTTCTATTTACTATGTGAACTATTACCCGAAATACAAGACGAAACAGTGTTATGAGGATAAAAAGAGTACGGTTTATTACGAACTGGTACATGGCGGCAATGTGGATGCCTTTTGGAGTTATAACGATAATCGGTTTACGAAAGGCGAGATTTATTTCCCGACCCCTTCTGAGGCAAAATTTACAGAATATTTCGACAGAGAAAAGGGCGATTGGCAGAATGCAAAAAAACAGGAGGAATGGTTTTCAAAGACAGATGAGAGCGGGGGAAGTAATCAAAACTGGTATAAGTCGTCCTCAATGCGCTGCCGTTATATAACGGATAAAAATAAAAAGGTTTATGAACTGGAACTCTTCTATAAATATTACGATAATACATGGGGCAGGGATATGCAAATTTCCGCGGGCGTATTCCAGTGCCCGGCGGACGGGAACAGATGGGAGCGAAAGCAGGTAGGACCGTACGACAGCCAGATTGGGAGGGGTGAGAAACCGGATCCCAGCACGGCGAATGTGGACTTTACATTTAACGGAAAGAACTACAAAGGAAAAATGTATATTCCTCTGCCGTCGGAGAGTGCTTTTACCAACGATTTTGGATTTAAGAAGGATGCCAACTGGCAGATAAGGGACAATGTCAGCCTGAAATATCAGCCTACTGGACAGGGGGTACAGGGTACGGATAGTATGCAGCTGAGATGCCGCTACGAGGCTTCGCAGGATGAATATACGATACAGATATTTGAACGAAACTCGGCAAATGGACAGTATGAATATCGTGCGGCGTTCCTGTGTAAGAGCAATGAGACCAGATGGAGGCAGTACGGGAAGTAGCACAGATGCTCCTTTGGCGAAAATTTGTGCCCAACCCGAAACAGCGGGAGCTTTGACGGTGTTATAAGAGAGAGGTTGTTATCTATGGGGAAAAATGGATGGAGACCGTTGGGGAAACAAAATAACGACAAAAAGGCAGTCGCTCCGATCGCCCTGTTCCTCGCCGCCCTTGTCGGGGCAGCGGTGGCTCTGGCGGCGGTTGTGTGCATCCGGGGAGCCAAGGGCAAAAAGGCGTCCGGCAGGAAAAATGCGGGGCGTGCGAAGAGCGGCGGCAGGGCGGCGGCACGTGACCGTGCGCCGAGAGAAATTGCGCCGAGGGAGCTGCTGATCGAAAATCCACAGCAGATCAAGCCCTACAGACCGCGTAAACGTGTGTCCGCCAAGAAAGTGTTTGGGCGCGCGGTGGCGATGACTGCGGCGGCGGCACTTTTGCTGACCGGGTTCTATATGGCGCCGAACGACAGCGTGTCCGTGCCCACGGTGCAGGCGAGGGAGTCTTTTGGCGGCATCAAGCAGGTGGTGCGGGAGCACGAGGAAGAGCCCTTCGTTATTTTGGATATTGTGCCCGGCGTGGCGCAGGTGAATGTAAACGGTAATACATATGAGTTTTCACTGGGCACCATCGGCTATCTTGCGCCGGGGCAGTCCCCGATTCAGCAGGATCTCACCCGCATTTTTAAGGGGGATGACAAAGAGCAGGTTAACACGGAGTTTTACAAGTATGCGGACAGAAGGGGGTTGACTGATTCAGTCATAGGAACCGGCGGAGTCAGTATTACCTATCAGGAGGCATACGCGGGAACAGGTGAGAATCTGGATGACGGCGGTTGGAGCAAGATTTTTGACTCCGCAGAGGTGGAACACGATGAGAACGGAATATTGACCGATACGGTTTCCTATCCGACAGGGAGACTTTATGCCCATGTGGAAAAGAGGAAGGATGCCGACGTGGGAACGGGTGAGCTTCCCAAACTTTCGGGATTTGACTATAATCTGACAGGACAGACCGGGAGTACGCCTTTCGGCGCTTCCACTATGACATTTGCGCCGGCGGAAGGCATATATACATTTGCGGAAGACAGAGGAGACTATCAGGTGACCTTTGGGGAACCCGCAATGGCTAAGAACGGTTACCGCGTTGAGATAGTAGAAAGCGGCACAATTGAAAAACTTGCGGGGAATTATCCAGAGACAACGAGTGTTTATATGGTGGAGGATGGTGTTTTCGTATATGCGGGCAAGATAGGAAATCATACAGGTTCGCTGGGTGAGGACACCAAGCCGAAACCGGAAAAGCCGGAGAATCCGACAGACCCGGATAATCCGGAACAGCCAACGGAACCGACAGACCCGGATAACCCGGAGCAGCCAACGGAACCGACAGATCCGGATAACCCGGAGCAGCCAACGGAACCGACGGATCCGAATAATCCAGAACAGCCAACGGAACCGACGAACCCGGATAACCCGGAACAGCCAACGGAACCGACAGACCCGAATAATCCGGAACAGCCAACGGAACCGACGAACCCGGATAACCCGGAACAGCCAACGGAACCGACAGACCCGAATAATCCGGAACAGCCAATGGAACCGACGAATCCGGAGAATCCGACAGAGCCGAATCCGGATCAGCCCGTGGCGTCTGCCATTTGGACGCAGCCTGTTATGAGGAAGGCAGGGACAGGGGACGGGTGGTATTTGTGCGTGGGCACGGATCCTGCGACGGATCCGACACCCAATCCGACACCGACGCCTGATCCGGAGCCGACACCGGATCCGACACCAACACCAGATCCGGAGCCGACACCTGATCCGATGCCAACACCCGATCCAGAGCCGACACCTGATCCGACGCCAACACCAGATCCAGAGCCGACACCGGATCCGACACCAACACCAGATCCAGAGCCGACACCGGATCCGACACCGACGCCGGCTCCTGTTCCGCAGCCGGATACGCCGGAGGAGGGCACATACAGCTTTGTAACGTTTACTTATATGGAAGCGGAGGAAGAGCAGCTTCTGTACCAGATTAAGGATGTCAGCGCTGTCTCTACAGAGGATGGATTTGCGCATCCCTATGACAGCTATACATTGGAAAAAAGCCTGTTCCGGAACGAACTGAACGCGGTGGAGACGGACGCGGATGCTTATGCCGCAGAGCCTGCGCCGGAGGGGCAGTTTGAATATGTCGGCGGCGGCAAGGGCATGTATAAGATTGTCAGGGATCGCAAGCCGGAAAATGCCGGCGCGACAACGAAGGACGCGTCGCAGGACGCTGAGACGCCGGAGAATGATTTGGAGGAGAACGGCGCGGGGGACGGAGAGGATGCCGAGGTGCAGAATGTCAGCGCGCGGGCTTCGGTGAGTACGGCGGTACACTATATAGAAGTGCAGAATGCGCCCGTTTATATACGGTGTAAAGGCGGAATGGACTTCCTCAGACGCGATGTGTTTAAATCCCTGAGCCGTCAGGACAATGCCTCCGAAAAGTTCAAGATCAAGGTGAATACGAAACTTGCCGGTGCTGTGGAGCAGGCGGATATAGAAGACGCGGATCTTGTCTATCTGGAGGACGGCAGCGGACTGTATTTGAATCCGGATGCGGAGAAGGTTTATATCAAGCCGAAGAATGCGCCGGACGCTGCGGCGGACGGACTGCAGGACGTTTCCGATGAGGCGATTACTAAGCTGGTGGAGGAGGCAGTGCGCTCCTTAAAGCCCGTTATCGTGGATTATGGTGCGATAGAGAGTGAAAACGGCGTAGGCGCTAGCTATAAAGGCAGCAATTATCAGCTGTTAGCGAAAGCTTTTCTGAAAAAGGATCTCTCTGCCTTCTATGATGATATGGCGAAGAAGGGGAATCTTGCGGCTAACATTTTGATGAATGCCGGCAATGACAAAGACAAAGATCATCCGAATAAAGATGACAACGGATATCATTATGTAAACCGAAATGTTTATATTGTGAACGGAACGCCTCTGGTGGGAGAAGACTTTCCGGAGGAGTTCGAGGAGCGAGAGGCGAAGGCTGGATTTAACGAGGTGCTGGCGGCGATCAAAGCGGAGAACGCGCTGCTGTCCGAGGATGACAGAATTTCGGAAAAGGTCAGCAAGGCGATGGCGGTTCAGTACATTATCAACTACTCCCTCGGGCTGGTCGGCGAGTATAAGGATCTGACGATTCTGGAGCTGCAGCCGACGGCAAACATGGAATTAGATTTACACTTTGACGCGCCGGATGATGAGAAGAAGAACGCCGTCCTGTACTGGCAGAGAGAGGATCAGAAAGGGGCAGGACAGCAGATATTCAGAAGCTCCAAGAAGATTGATGTAAGGATCGAACAAAGATCGGTGGCGGCGTTCAACAGCAGCTATCAGGACATTAACGCAGCCTATAACATGATCTTTATCGGTCTGGACGGGCAGCGGCTCTACCGCGAGTGGGGTAAAGACGGCAAGGAGATGGAGACGCGCTACAATGACGACTCTTTAAACGGCAAGGTTTATCATAGAGGCGACAGCGTGGCAGGCGGCGGCGACAGATATGACGCGAG
The DNA here is from genome assembly GCA_910588955.1 of uncultured Lachnospiraceae bacterium. Taxonomy (GTDB): domain Bacteria; phylum Bacillota; class Clostridia; order Lachnospirales; family Lachnospiraceae; genus UBA3282. Next base: position 8,713 of record CAJURQ010000028.1, on the reverse strand, counting down.
CGATATCACGGCGCAGAAAAAGAACGAGCTGTTAAGTTATCTGCGAGCCGGTTATCCGATTGTGGTAGAGAACGCGTGCTTTAAAAATATGAGCGCGAAAAAGGCGGATGAGAAAGATATCAATACCGACTATATCGCCGAGGACACGCAGATGTACGACTTCCTCAAGGAAGCGATCTCCTTGGGCAGATCGGATAATGATGAGGACGATGACAGCGATAGCGGTGTCGGCATCTACACCATCGAGGACGTGCACAGCAGCGCCGTGTTTACGATGCAGTTAAACGCGCTTCGCCCGAAGGTCGAGCTGCGGGCAGAGGATGACGGCAGCAAGGACGAGAACGTTTCCGAAGAAGATAAGAGACCTTCCGATAGGATAGAGACGGAAGAGGTGCCCGAAAAGCCCGGGATTCTGCGAGGGACGATCGAGTACCGCGTTTTCAGTGACACTGCGGATGAAGATAAGAGATACAACGGAGATCTGGACAGAAGACTGTACCTTGATCTGAACTATGACGGCGTCTTTGCGCCGGAGGAGGCGCTTGACGGGTGTCAGTTTGAGGAGACGGACGGGCTCGGAAGAGTCAGCGTCGATTTCAATGAGATTAATTTTGGTATCGTGCCTTGGAAACTGGAAGTGAGGGATGTCGGAAACGAGTTCCGGCGCGCTTCTGTGCAGGGCTGCTTTACCATAGGCGGCGGCAAGAATGCGAAGCTCCGAATCTTGCAGGTCATCGATGATACGAAGAACGGGTTTGCGGATTTGGAGGAGATTTACAGCAATATAGAAAATTCACTGCTCGGTTACTATTTGAAGAGCGCGGAGATGATTCTCGGGATAAAGTGGGATATCGAGGCGCTGACCCCGGCTGAATTGGCGGAAAAGCTGGATAAAAACGCGAACTATCTTTCCAAGTGCGATGTGGTGGTGCTGGGCTTTGGCAACAGCGGCGATCCCGGCAAAAAAGTAACTGATGCAGTCAATGATTACGTGAAAGCAGGCGGGAGCGTGCTTGTCTCCTCCGCGGGCGCGGCAGAAGATAAGGGAAGACTAGGTATAGCCCTTGAGCATTTGGGACAGGAGGAGAGTCAGAAGACTTACGGAAAACTCGGTCTGCACAGCAGTGATAAATACCGCTATGAAGGCATAGAAGCCAGATGGTTCAACAAGACGCCGAGTCTGTATCTGGATCGCATTAACGACGGTGCGATTTCCAGATGGCCCTATCAGATCAATGCGAGGGCGCAGCTTGGCGGAAATACGGAAGTCGCAATGCCCGATTATCTGCTGAATATCGGGACGGCGAGGAATGAGGACGAGGATAGGGGAAAGGCTTATACTACGGCATGGTTTACCCTGCTCGATCCGCTCAATGCAAAAGGCGCTTACAGCTCTTCGCCCGGTGACGGAAGCAATAACTACTATGTATACAGTAACGGCAGCGTAGTGTATGTGGGGCAGACGGAATACAAGTATGTTTACGACCCGAAGGGTATTGCGGATCCGGAGGCGGACGGTACGGACGAGTGCATGATCTTTGTGAACGCGCTGATGGCGGCATACAACGCCGGCTTGCACAGAGGAGGCGTCTCCATCGTGGCGGGCTTTAACGGCGTGAACAAGGTGGAAAGCGTTACGGTTCCCTTCGACGTTGCTTTCAAAGAAAGCTTGACAGATGGCGAAAAGGGCGGTATTTTGGGCGAGACCGTGGACGTGTATTTCCGTTTTACGGACAACAATATTGCCGTTGACAAGGTTACAACGCCGACTTTCTATGCTAAGAATACGGGCGCGCCTGCGGACGAGGAGCTTCTGCTGTATGACGGTACAATCAATCCTGTCTTCAGTGAGTTCCCAAGCCCGGTTTGGGCGGTGGAGAACAATCGTCTGGTGGAGGTGGATTTGACGAACGGTATCGTTCCGAATAAGGTGTACCGTATCAAAGCGCCCCTGACAGCTTTGCAGAAAGGAACGGATGAGACGTCGCAGATATGCGTGCTGCTCACGAGTGAATATACGAGGGCAGGGGAAAAGGTGACGGCGCTCAGCACGGACAGCGTATCCTTAAACCGCGCTCAGATGTTCCTGCTGGAGTAATATGGTAATATTATAATTATAATAAGGAAGTAAAACGTCAGAGCCTGCGCGTGAGCGCGGGCTCTTTTGACGCGAGGGCAAAGCGGCACGGATGCGGTTTTGCAGGATTTTTTCTTGACAAACCCGCGCCTCATAGCGCATAATAATCCTACCGGGATTTCCCGGCAATTCTGATTTCTGACTTTCTGGCGTTTCGCCGCAGAAATTCAACGGACAGGGCAGTAAAAAGGGGCAGCAGAATATAAATAAGGTAACTATTCAGTACATGTACGGAACAGTTACGAGAAAAGGAGGATACATAATTGCTCAGTACAATTACATCAGGGGCAGTTTATGGGGTGCACAGCCATCTGATTCAGGTGGAGGTGGACATTTCTCAGGGACTGCCGTGTTTTCAGATCGTGGGGCTTCCCGGCTCTGAGGTGCGGGAGGCGAGAGAGCGGGTTAAGGTGGCGCTAAAGAACGTGGGCGTCAAGCTGCCGCCCATGTGTATCAACGTCAATCTCTCCCCGGCGGATCTGCCGAAGAACGGCACCATGTTTGACCTGCCAGTGGCGGTGGGCATTATGATTGCGCTTGGAAAATTAGAGCAGGAGGCGGTGGAGGGGACGCTCCTTCTGGGAGAACTGGGGCTGTCGGGAGAGTTAAAACCTGTCAGGGGCGTGCTGCCGATCGCCAGAGAAGGCGCCCTGCGGGGCGTAAGAAGATGTATCCTGCCTGCGGGAAACGAGTGGGAGGGTGCGCTGATTCCGGAGATGGAGAGCGTCGGCGCGCGGGATGTGAGGGAGGCGGTGGCGCTGCTTGCGGGGGAAGAGGGTTCCCTGCCGGTGCCGGATGGTGTGGAAGGCTGCTCTGTGGCAGGAAGTATGTCTTCGGCGAAGGAAGATTCCGGCAGGAGTGAAAGTCGGCATGGGAGTGCGAACGCTTCCGTGGCTGGTTCTGTAGCCGCAGCCACCGTCTCCATTGAGGAAACGGCAGGAGAGGAGCGGCTTGACTTTGCCCAGATCAGCGGACAGCAGGGGTTAAAGCGCGCGGCGGAGGTGGCTGCCGCCGGGTTTCACAATCTGCTGATTATAGGCGCGCCCGGATCCGGTAAGACTATGCTGGCAAGACGGATTCCGTCGATTCTGCCGCCCTTGACGCGGGAGGAGAGTCTGGAGGTGTCCACAATCTACAGCATATGCGGTTTGCTGCAGTCCGGCGGTACACTGAGGACCACGAGACCTTTTCTGAATCCCCATCATACCATAACGGGTCAGGCGCTTGCGGGCGGCGGGCGGATTCCCATGCCGGGGATCATCAGTCTCGCCCACCGCGGTGTGCTTTTCTTAGATGAGCTGCCGGAGTTCAAGCGGGAGACGCTGGATATTCTGAGGCAGCCGCTGGAGGATAAGCAGGTGCAGATAGCGAGAAGCAGCGGTTCTTATGTCTATCCTGCGGATTTTATGCTGGTTGGGGCAATGAACATCGCAACACCGAAATTGATACAATGCAAAATTGCTGAAATGCCTGAAAATAAGCCTTTTCACGGATTCCGCCATTTTGTTTTTTCGGTTTTTGAGCCTTTTTTCCGTTTCGGAAGCTGTTTCGCCCTCCGATTTTGCACCTCCTTTTAACGATAGCAGGCAATCGTTAAAAGGTTTAAATGGGGCAGAGTCTTGTGCAGGAAGCGATAAAAAATATCTAACAGCCGCCCAGGCGGCTATTTCCAAATGATGCCATAGGATTTTGGGTACTAACAGGCGAAAGTATTGAAGAATGGCTTAAAATCAAGGAATTTAAGGTTTGGTGGGGTTCATCACGGTGGGTGGTGGACCCCGCTTTTTCGTGTTTTTGGATGCCGCTGATAGGATGGCGATTGGGGAAAAAATCGTACTATCAGGCAAAAGTATACTTTCACGCAAAAGTCAGGGGTTTCCGTGATAGTATAAAGCGGAAAGGTAAAAAGGTGTAGGATATTGGCGGTTTTGGCTGAAAGGCGTATTAGTTTGACGGAAAATGATGTCGGAAACCGGGGGATATGATACAAACACGGAAACTGCATGGAGTTTTCGTGTTTGTATGAGAGTTTCCGTGATAATATGGGGTTTTGCATGATAGTATACAGAAAAATTGAAAATGATAGCTGGAGAAAAGGGCTGTTCAATGGCTCTTTTTTGCTTTCCACTCCCGAAAAATAGTCGTTTCGTGCCATCGGGTGAAAAACAGAAAATATTTATGGTATAATTCAGTGGATGCTTTTGCTTTGAAGTATATTGTGGTAGAATGAAGCCATTCAGCAAATTAGAATCTTAAGGAGACCGAATTATGAAAAAAATCTTAAAATGGAGTTTAGTCATTTTATTTGTTGTTTTGTTAATTGATCTAGGGATAATTGGTATAAAGATATTTAGCCATGACTATGATGTCATTCCAGAATCATATATAGGATATGTGTGTTTCTTGATGTTAGCTGTCTGTGGAATACTTATGCTTTTTTCTACAAGGTGTCCGTACTGTGGAAAAGTACAAATAACGAAAGGCAAGTATTGCCCCTATTGCGGAAATGAAAAAAAATAGTGGAAACAGTAAGGTTGAAAAATAAAAGGATAAGTGAATCCTTTTTGCGGGGGAGTTCGCCGGGTTCTTGAACCCGATGGGAGAGGGCATATCTGCCGGGATGGAGAGCGGATACTGTGCCGCCAGTGCAGTTATGGAACATTTGGATAACCCGGAAACAGTCCGGGAAGTATACAGGCAAAGCACGGAAAATCTGAAATCCTATATGCAGCGCCAGTGGAGCCTTGTCGGGGGAATGGCCGGCACGTTCAGGGAGATGGAATGATAGAGGAGCTAGGGAAAGTATGCGGTATTATCAGTGTGAAAAATATCCAATAGAGTTTGTAGTGTCAGAGAATATTGATAAGTGTTTTGACTGCCATAACCATGTAGGGCATTATGTCATATCTCTGGTCATGCAGGGAGAGGTTACGGTTTATCTGGAAAGCAGGAAATTGGTGTGTCATGAAGGGGATGCGTTTACCATCCCTCCGTATGCTGTGCATTCGGTGTGCCAGGAAAGGGACGCGCGTCTGCTGTCTATGTGCATAGGAACAGCCTTTGCCGCAGAGACGGATTCTGAAACAGCAGAAGTCATTGTCCGGAAACTGTTAAATGATGCAGTGGGGCAGGGTATTTTTGGAGAAGCGCAGAAAGAAAAGCTGTTACTTTTTGCACGGGCAGTTTTCCGGGGTTGGGATAAGGGCGGGAAAGAGATGGATACAGGCATAAAAAATCTTGCTGACAGGATTACAAGCCACCCGGAATATGAATTGCCCATAGAAACCCTGGCGGCGGATATTTTTGTCAGCAAGTATTATCTCATAAAGAAATTTAAAAGAATCGTGGGAATGACGCCGCACCAGTTCTGTATCCAGAACCGCATACGGAAAGCGCAGAGCCTTCTGGATGCGGAACAGGTAATCTGTGGGGTTGCGGCGGAAATGGGATTCTATGACCAGAGCCATTTTGATAAGGCTTTTCAGAAGATTGTCGGGATTTCCCCATCGGAGTATGTTGGCTCAAAAAAAGTGATACGTCAGTCTACATAGGACAATTTTTTACAAGACATGGCAGCCTCTGATCAATATAATCTGAGTGTAAGAAAAATCACATATTTTATCGGAGGTGCAGAATGGATACATTTGAATTGTTTAACAATGGAAAATTAGTTTTGCCGGAAAAAGAGACTGGCTTTGCAGGGATTGAATGGTCAAAGCATCCGACTTTTAAGGGTGTCGAACTGAAACACATCATCACGGCAAAGGACACAGACGGGAAGTTCAGCTACCATTTGGTGCGGATTGCTTCCGGTTTCAGTATTGGGAATCATACCCATGAAACCCAGTTGGAAACGCATGAGGTGATAAAGGGGAGCGGGAGATGTGTGAATGCAGGCAGCACTATTCCGTATGAGGCCGGTACGATATCCATCATGCAGACAGGCGTACCGCATGAAGTCACTGCAGGTTCAGAGGGGTTATATCTGTTTGCCAAATTTATGCCTGCATTATGTTGAACTGAATAATAAGGATAATAAGCAAGACCGCCGCACTATGGCCATCATCCGCCATATGCGGCGGTCTGCTATTTTGGCAGGCTGGCCGGGCGGCCTGATAAGGGAAATTACTTGGAAAGCGGGGGAATAAGAGGTAATATGCTTACACGGCGGTTTGCGTTTATGCCGCCCCTGTATCGGACGAATGGCGAAAAACTTTAGGGCTGATTTTGAAATTTCCGTACTGCATTTCTGCCTTTCGTTCCCGAAAAGTGGTCGTTTCGTTCCCTCCGCCCGAAAAACGGAAAATTTCTGCCGATATAAGAAGTGAATGCCTATATGGATTGAGGTGATGGATTTTGGATATTGCAGTTGTGGATGACGAGAAAGCGATCAGGGAGCATATATGCGGGCTGGTGGAGGAACGGCAGCCGGAGAGCCGCATAGAAGCCTATGCCACGGGCGGGGAGCTGCTCGCATCGGGGAAGCGGTTTGACATCGTTTTCCTTGACATACAGATGGAGGGCATGAACGGCATAGAGGCGGCAAGGAGCCTGCGGGAAAAGCAGGGGGATACTGTGCTGGTGTTCGTTACGGGCATCAGGGATTATGTGTTTGACGCATTTGACCTCTATGCGTTCCAGTACCTGCTAAAGCCCATAGACGAGGATAAATTTGCGGAGGTGCTGGCAAGGGCGGTGCGGGAGGCCGTAAAGAAGAAGGAGCGCCGTGTGCTGTTCATCAAGTCGCGGAACCTTACCCTTGACCAGTCCGAAATCCTGTATATAGAGAGCAGGGCAAAGAAGGTGGAGATACACACAAAGGGGGCGGCGCAGGCCATAGAGATCTATGCGGCGATGGATGAGCTGGAGGGGCAGCTTGGGGAGAATTTTTACCGCTGCCACCGTGCGTACATCGTGAACATGGACTGCATCACGGAATATGACGGCGAGAGCATCACCCTCACGGGTGGCGACAGGGTGTATCTGACGAAAAAGAAGTATGGGGAGTTTGTGAAAGCCTATATGTGGCACCTGCAGAACGGGGGTGTGTCCAGTGTTTAAGATGGCGGACGTGTTATATGCGGCCCTGACGGTGTTCCAGGGGTACTGCCTGCAGTATTTTTTTGGGAGCTTTCTGGAAACAAGGATGAGGGGCAGATGGAACGGGCTGTATGTGGCGGGCTTATATGTGGCTCTGCGGACAGCCGTGGTGTGGGGTTCTCCGCCGGGATATGAGGATTACAGGGCGGCGGCGGGGACGCTGGCATTGTCGCTCTGTATCCTGTCAGCCCTTGCGGTGTGCTTTTACAAGGCGTTCCGTCCCGTCACGGTTTTCCTTGTGGTATCGTTCCAGGCATTACTGGACATCAGCAGGTATGCGGCGGTCATACTGCTGAATGCGGTGGATGGGTGGGTGCTTGACATCATTAACTGGTGTGCGGGGAAAGGGATGCTCGCATCGGAAAAATCCTTCGGCATGGCGGTAAAGGCCGGTGTGGCCGGGACGCAGCTTATCCAGTATGCCGGCATCGCCCTGCTGCTGTACTTTTCGCTGAGAAAGATCGTGCGGGATTTCCGAGAAAAGGATTATTTTATCAGCAGGACGGAGCTGCTGTTCATTTTAGCCCCGTCAGCGGTGGGCATGATGATCTGTATGCTCCTGCGCATCATCATGATCACGCTGGAGGACGGCGTCCCTAAGATGCTGTATGACAGGTATCCGATCCTTATCATCGTGATTCCTGCAATCCTGCTTCTGTCGCTGCTTTCCATTCTGTACGGGGTGAAGCTGTTCCAGGACATGGTCTGCTGGAACAGGGAAAAGAGCGGCAGGATCGTCCTCGAAAACCAGATAAGTAACCTGCAGGAACACATGGAGGAGATGGAGCGCATCTATTCCGGCATACGGGGCATGAAGCATGACATGAAGAACACCCTTGCCGTCATCCAGCGCCTTTCCGCAGGGGAAGGGAGCGGGGAGCTGCAGGAGTACCTGTCGGAGCTGAACAGGGGGCTTGAAAAGCTGGAAGTGCGGTTCAGGACGGGGAATACGGTGGTGGATACCCTGCTCAACATGAAATACCATGAGGCGGTGCGGGGTATGCCCGACTTAAGGATGGATGCGGATAAGCTGCTGCTCCCGCGGGGGGTTCAGATACACAGCTATGACATAGGCATTATCCTGGGGAATGCAGTGGACAATGCGATTGAAGCCTGCCGGAAGCTGAAAGCGAAAGAGCCGGGGGCGGATGCCTTTATCCGCATAAGCTCCCTGCAGAAAGGGAATCTGCTCATCCTGAAAGTGGAGAACAGCTTTGACGGGCGGCTGGTGCTTAAGGCGAAGGAGGAGTTCCCGGTGACAGACAAGGCGGACAGGGAGAATCATGGGATAGGGCTTATTAACATCAGAAGCACAGCGGAGAAATACCAGGGAACAATGGATTTTAAGGTAAACGGCAGAGTGTTCATCCTGTCGGTGATGATGAAAAATGAAAGGAGAGAGGAAGATGGATTTCGGAGTAACAGGTAAATTGGGAGGGTACTATCTGGCGGAGCAGTACCGGAAGAATGCGGCGG
>CAJURQ010000027.1 GCA_910588955.1 uncultured Lachnospiraceae bacterium | reverse complement strand
AGGAGTCCGTGGCGACATTGCCTTTGCGCAGTCCTGCCTTGAGACCGGGAACTTCACCTTTTCCGGCTCTGCGGTCACGCTTTCACAGAACAACTTCTGCGGCATGGGCGTGACTTCTAACGGTGTAAAGGGGAATTCCTTTGACACGCCGCAGCTCGGCATCCGGGCGCAGGTGCAGCACTTGAAAGCCTATGCTTCCACGGACGCACTCAAGAACACCTGCATTGACCCGCGGTTCAAATATGTCACAAGGGGCTGTGCGGAATATGTGGAGTGGCTTGGGCAGAAGGAAAACCCTGCCGGAAAGGGATGGGCGACAGGCGCCGGCTATGGGGAGAAGATACTCACGATCCTGAAAGGCATCCTTGGAACGGAAGGAGAGGCATCTTCCCCGGCTCCTATAGAAACGGAAATCTGGTACCGCGTCCGGAAGACCTGGGCAGACGCATCCTCGCAGAAAGGGGCGTTCAAGTCGCTGGAGAACGCAAAGAAATGTGCGGATGAGAATCCGGGCTGCTCCGTGTTTGATGAGTCGGGGAAGGCAGTGTATTCCAGTACGGCAGCGTTCAAGCCGTATCTGGTGCAGGTATCCATCCCAAACCTTAACATCCGGAAAGGCCCTGGCACTGACCACGGCAAGACCGGGAAATATACCGGAGCCGGCACTTTCACGATAGTGGAGGAGGCAGACGGTGAAGGCGCATCCAGGTGGGGATTGCTGAAATCCTACCAGGAAAAGAGAGACGGATGGATTTCGCTGGATTACGCAAAGAGGGTATAAATGGTCTTACGCCTGCAGGAGTTCCTTTTGGGATTCCTGCAGGCGTTATTTTTTTTTGTGAAAACACCCCGCCGAACTGCGGTTCAAATCTCCGTATAGTGAGGAGGCGTTTTTATGACTGACAGGCAAAAAGACCGGATACGGCAGATGAGGGCCGCTGGCTATGGATATATGAAGATTGCGCAGGAACTTGGCATTTCAGAGAACACAGTAAAATCATTTTGCCGGAGGAAGGGACTGAGTGCGGGGAAAATAAAAGCAGCAGTGCCGTCTGCGGATGGGGATAAGGGTATCTGCCCATGCTGCGGGGCAGAGGTAAAACAGAATCCGGGACGGAAAGCCAAGAAGTTCTGTTCCGATAAATGCCGCAATAAGTGGTGGAACAGCCACCCGTACCAGATAGAACGGAAGGCACGTTATGAATTCGTGTGCGCTTACTGCAAAAAGCCGTTCACGGCCTACGGCAATGCCGGCAGGAAATACTGCTGCCATGCGTGTTATGTGGCTGACAGATTCGGAGGTGGCGCAGATGAGTGAGGAGCAGTTCCGGAATGAGAAGATGTACCACGCCACCATGAACATAGCGAAATCCCTCATGGAACAGGGGGCAATGACGGCAGAGGAGTACGGTCAGATTGATACAATTTTCCGGGGAAAATACCGCCCGATTTTGGTTAGTTTACAGACCGAAATGAGTGGATATAAAGCCGATTCTATGGCATCATGTGACACTGACAAGGAGGGATGATATGCCGAGAATCAGCGTAATCGGGCAGATTCTGCCGGAACTGAAAAAGAGGAAGAGGGTGGCGGCTTATGCCAGGGTGTCGATGGAGACGGAAATGCTCCTCCATTCCCTTTCCGCGCAGGTCAGCCATTACAACGGATTGATACAAAAAAATCCTGATTGGGAGTTTGCGGGCATATATGCGGATGAGGGCATCAGCGGAAGGGACACAAGCCACCGCGACGACTTCAACAGGCTGCTTGCAGACTGCGATGCCGGGAAGATTGACATGGTGCTGGTAAAGTCCGTCAGCCGTTTTGCAAGGGATACCGTGGACACCCTGACGGTGACGAGGCACCTGAAGGAGCTTGGAATCGATGTTTATTTTGAAAGGGAAAACATCCACTCCATTTCCGACGAGGGGGAGCTGCTGCTCACCCTGCTTGCGTCCTTCGCACAGGAGGAATCGCGCAGTATTTCAGAGAATGTGAAGTGGAGCATCCGGAAACGGTTTGAACAGGGCATCCCGAACGGGCATAAAGCGCCATACGGATATGAGTGGGACGGGGAAATGTACCGCGTCATACCGGAGCAGGGGGAGGTCATAAAGGAGATTTTTGCAAAGTACCTTTCCGGCACATCTGCCTATGGGATTGCAAAGGAACTTTCAAAGAGGGGCATCACGGGGCAGAAAGGCGTGCCGATGGACGACTCCACCATCAAGTTCATCCTCACGAACCCGTCCTATACGGGCTCCATGCTCCTGCAGAAGAATTTTATTTCCGAGGGGCATACGAGGAAAAGGAATAAGGGCGAGCTGCCCATGTACATGGTGGAGGGTATGTTCGAGCCTCTCATCCCGCAGGCAGATTTTGAAAAGGCGCAGCTCATACGGGAGCAGCGGGCGGATGCCGCCGCCAATAAAAACCCCACGCTCACGGCTTTTTCAGGACTGGTGAAATGCGGGGAATGCGGCCGTTCGGTGAGCAGGCGCACCACAAAATACGGCAAGAAATGGAACTGCAATACCAGGGAGCGCAAAGGGAAAGATGTGTGCGGGCTCCGGCCGGTCTATGAAACGGAGCTGGAGCAGGCGGCGGCCGCCGCACTGGAGCTTGCCGCCTTTGACGGGGTGGCAGTCCGGAGGGAAGTCGAGCAGATTGTCATAAATGCAGACCGCATTGAGTTCCGCATGAAAAGCGGGAAGGCAAGAGAGGTCATGCGGGCATACCAAAGAGGCCGCAGCGCATTTTCGCAGAAAATCACCTGCGGGTGCTGCGGCAGGAAACTGGAATGCGATTACTGGAAGATGGGCCCGAAAGGGCAGAAGGAAAAATATAAGGTTTGGGTGTGCCGGGGGTGTTCCTTCCGCAGGCTGCTGGATGATGAATTCCGAAAGGCAGCGGCGGAAGTCCTGGGGCGGGAGGATTACGAACCCCGCTTTGTAAAGGAGATTGCGGGAGTGACGGCATACGGGGACAGGTTTGAATTTCACTTTACGGATGGGGAGGTGGCAGAATGGCAAAGAAAGTAACAACCATACCCGCCACGCTGAACCGGTTTGACTCAAGGCCGATTGCGGCGGCGAAAAAGCGGAAGACGGCGGGGTATGCGAGGGTATCCACGGATTCCGAGGAACAGGCGACAAGCTATGAGGCGCAGGTCGATTATTACACCCGGTACATAAACGGCCGGGAGGATTGGGAATTTGCCGGGGTGTATACGGACGAAGGCATCTCTGCAACGAACACAAAAAAGCGCGACGGTTTTAACCAGATGATTGAGGATGCCCTGGCGGGGAAGATTGACCTCATCATCACAAAATCGGTCAGCCGGTTCGCAAGGAACACGGTGGATTCCTTAACGACGGTGAGGAAGCTGAAGGAGAAGGGCATCGAGGTTTATTTTGAAAAAGAGAACATCTACACGCTGGATTCCAAGGGGGAGCTGCTCATCACCATCATGAGCTCCCTTGCGCAGGAGGAATCACGGAGCATTTCGGAGAACACCACATGGGGCAAGCGGAAGCAGTTCGCGGACGGCAAAGGCAGCCTTGCCTACAGCACTTTCCTTGGATACGAGAAGGGCGAGGACGGCAGCCTGAGAGTGAACCCGGAGCAGGCGGAAACGGTAAAGCTGATATACCAGCTTTTCCTGCAGGGACTGAGCCCGTATGCCATCGGCAAAAAGCTGACGGGGCTGGGCATCAAGAGCCCCGCAGGGAAGGACACCTGGCACCAGAGTTCCGTCAAGAGCATCCTCACCAACGAGAAGTACAAAGGGGACGCGCTCCTGCAGAAGCAGTACACGGCGGACTTCCTCACCAAAAAGCGGAAGAAGAACCAGGGGGAGATACCGCAGTATTATGTGGAGGGGAACCACGAGGCAATCATCCCTCCCGAAACATGGGAGCTGGTGCAGGAGGAAATGGAGCGGCGCAAAAGCATGGACGCAAGGTACAGCAGCGCGAGCATATTTTCCTCGAAAATCAAGTGTTCCGAGTGCGGGAACTGGTACGGCTCCAAGGTGTGGCACTCGCAGGACAAATACCGCAGGGTGATATTCCAGTGCAACCGCAAGTTCAAGAACGATAAGAAATGCCGGACGCCGCACCTTACCGAGGACGAGATAAAGGATGCCTTCGTGAAAGCCGTCAATGCGGTCATCCCGGAAAAGGATGAGCTGATAGCGAACACCAAGGTGATGATGCGGACGCTGTGTGACACCACGGAGCTGGAGGTGGAGCAGAGCCGGTTTCAGACTGAAACGAGGACGGTGGCGGAAATGGTAAAAAGGATTGTGGCGGAAAACAAGGCCGCGCCCATGGACCAGGAGGAATACCAGAAACGCCGCAATGAACTGGTCGCCCGGTACGAGGCGGCAAGGGACGGGTACGAAAAGGCATCCAGGGAGATTTCCGACAGGCAGGGGAAGCGGAAAACCTATATGCGGTTCATCGGCGGCCTGCAAAGGCTGGACGGCTTCTGCGGAAAGTTTGATGAGGAGCTTTGGACGGCGCTCCTTGACTACGCCACGGTTTATGCCAGGGATGACATCCGGTTTGTTTTCAAAAACGGGAGGGAGGTGAAAGCCTCAGCGGAGGGGCGGATGTGTAAAAGCGCTATTTAATATAGAAAGAAAAATTTTTTATGGGCCGGAATAATCAGTTTCCGGCCCGCATTTTTTAGGTTTAGGGGGGTGCATTTAGGGGTGCATCGTTGAATTGTATCAATTTCGTTGTACCGATGAATCCCTGTCCCTGCGGTTTTTATCCCGACAGGGAGCGGTGCCGCTGTACGCCCTTTGAAGTGAAGCGGTATTTGAACCGGGTGTCGGGACCGATCTTGGATCGTATGGACATCTGCGTGGAGGCAATGCCCATGGCTTTTGCGGATATGACTTCCGGCAGGGCGGAGGAGACGAGCGCGCAGGTCAGAGAGCGGGTGATGGCGGCGAGAAAAAGGCAGGAACGGAGATTTGCGGGTACAAAGCTTCATTTTAACGCGGATATGGGCGCCGGGGACGTGAAGCGTTACTGCGCCTTGGGGAAGGCGGAGCTTGCTTACATGGAGCGGATGTTTGCCGCGCTGCAGCTTTCCGCCAGAGCTTACCACCGTATTTTGAAGGTGGCGAGGACCATTGCGGATCTGGGCGGCAGCGACAGGATCGGGGAGATGCATCTGGCGGAGGCGATCTGTTACCGGCAGTCCGACCACAAGTATTGGAATTGAGGCTGGGGTGCGTATGAAAACAGGGACAGGGAGAATGACGGAGGCGAGAACGGGGAAGGTGGAAATGACGGGAGAGAAAACAAAGTCGATGGAAATGACAAGAGTGGAAGTAGAGACAGGAAAAGTGAGCGAGGAGGAAAAGGCGTACATACACTGGCTGTATCAGGCAGTAGGACTTGGCGGCAGAGGCTTTCTGCGCGCTCTGTCGTCCCTCGGGACGCCCCGGGAGATATACCGGCTGGCTGTTTCGGGAACGCTTGCGGAGAGAGTGTCGGATCGGTATGCAAAAAAAGTGACGCAGATGTTGGAATTTACCAGAGGGTACGATGTGGCGGAAGCGTACGGGCGAATGAGAGAGCGGGGCATCTTTCTCGTGACGGAGAGGGAGCCGGGGTTTCCGGAAAGGCTGACCCGGATTCCGGACAAGCCCTATGCCATTTACTGTGCCGGAAAGCTGCCTCAGGAGGGGAAGAAGGCGGTGGCGCTGATCGGCGCAAGGGACTGCACGCCTTATGGCAGATATATGGCGGAGCAGTTCGGGGCGGCGTTCGCGAAGGCGGGTGTGCAGGTGATAAGCGGTATGGCGCGGGGAATCGACGGTATCGGACAGAGCGCCGCTCTGCGGGAGGGCGGTTACTCGCTGGGTGTTCTGGGGTGCGGCGTGGATTTCTGCTATCCGCGGGAGAACAAGGCGCTGTATGAAAGGCTGCTTGACGGGGGCGGGATCTGTTCCGAATACCCGCCGGGGACGGAGCCGAGGGCGGTGCTCTTCCCGCCAAGGAACCGCATTATCAGCGGTCTTTGTGACGCGGTGCTGGTGGTGGAGGCGCGGGAGAAGAGCGGCACGCTGATCACGGTGGATATGGCGCTCGAGCAGGGGCGGGAGGTTTACGCGCTGCCCGGCAGGGCGACCGACCCTTTAAGCGGCGGCTGTAACCGTCTGATCCGGCAGGGAGCCGGATTAGTGTCCACGCCGGAGGAACTTTTGGAGGAGATTATGGAGGAATATGCAGGAAACGGCGGCGGGCGAACGAAAGACGCACAGGGAAGACTGGTCTTTTCTGGAACGAAAAGGGAAACTGTGCCGGCGAATTTTACCTTTCTGGAAGAGGTGCAGGGGGAGCTGTGGGAAGTTTTGGATTTCAATCCGCTTCCGGCGCAGGAACTGCAGCGCAGATACGAGGAAAAATATGGAAAGACTATTGCCCTGCCGGTTCTGTTTAAGGAGCTTTTGGAGCTGTGCGCCTGCGGTCACGCGGGGCAGGTGGGAGGCGGGTACTTTATGCGAATTTTGAAAACGTAAAACAGTACGGCAGATAAACAAAAAAAAATAGAAAAACAGGCAAACCCATTGACCGGATTTCCCGCTTTGCATATAATCATCTTAAGTGCCGGATATCTGAAAGGAGGGAGACAGAATGGAGGAAATCATGGGAATGACAGACAGCCAGTACAAAGATTTTGTGGAGGCGATAAAAGAGGATCTGGAGGAGCTGAACGAGTACATAGAAGCCGGGGAAAGCGAAAGATATGTAAAAAAATACAACAGGATTATGGAGAGGCTGGAAAAATCGCTGAATCGGTAAAAGAAAAGACAAATTCGACGGAACACTAGTTATAGAAGAAAAAATTTCCCCTTGCAACCGCTTGCGATTTGGTGTATAGTGTTGCACGTTAGACGGGGTATCACCCTAGAAAGACACGGACAGGGGAATCACTATGGCGAAATATCTTGTAATTGTGGAGTCACCGGCGAAGGTGAAGACTATCAAAAAATTTTTAGGCGCGAACTATGAAGTGGCGGCGAGTCAGGGACACGTGAGGGATCTTCCCAGAAGCGTTCTCGGGATCGACGTGGACAATGACTTTGAGCCGAAATACATCACAATCCGCGGCAAGGGGGACATACTGGCGAATCTGCGCAAGGAAGTGAAGAAGGCGGAGAAAGTCTATCTGGCAACCGACCCGGACCGCGAAGGCGAAGCTATTTCGTGGCACCTGCTTTTTGCCCTGAAACTGGAAAATAAGAAGGTGTATCGCATTACATTCAATGAGATTACGAAGACGGCGGTCAAAGAGTCCTTAAAGAATGCCAGAGAGATCAATATGGATCTGGTGGACGCGCAGCAGGCGAGACGGTGCTTAGACCGTATGGTCGGTTATAAAATATCACCTGTTTTGTGGGCGAAGGTGAAGCGCGGGCTGTCCGCGGGACGTGTGCAGTCGGTGGCGCTGCGGATTATCTGCGACAGGGAGGAGGAGATCAACGCCTTTATCCCGGAGGAATACTGGACGCTGGACGCGCAGCTTAAAGTCGAGGGAGAGAGAAATCCCCTGACCGCGAAATATTACGGAACGAAGACGGAGAAACGCACGATTGCGTCCGCGCAGGAGATGGAGCAGCTTAAAAAAGAACTGTCCGGCGCGGCTTACAAGGTGAGCTCCGTAAAGACTGGCGAGCGGACGAAGAAAGCGCCGCTGCCCTTTACGACCTCAACGCTCCAGCAGGAAGCGAGCAAGGTGTTGAATTTTTCCACCCAGAAGACGATGCGTTTGGCGCAGCAGCTTTACGAGGGCGTGGAGATCAAAGGAAACGGCACCACGGGTATCATCACCTACCTGCGTACCGATTCCACGAGAATATCCGAAGAGGCGGAAGCCTTGGCAAGGGCTTATATTACGGAGAAGTACGGCGAGGAATATGCGGCGGCGACGGAGCAGGAGAGAAAGTCTGACAAGAAGATTCAGGACGCCCACGAGGCGATCCGCCCCACGGATATCAGCAGGCTGCCGCTCGATATCAAGGATTCCCTTTCCAGAGACCAGTTTAAGCTATACCAGCTGATCTGGAAACGGTTTGCGGCAAGCCGGATGGCGGCGGCGCAGTATGAGACTACTTCCGTGAAGATAGACGCAGGGGAACACCGCTTTACCGTGGCGGCGTCGAAGGTGAAGTTCGACGGCTTTATGAGCGTCTACACGCAGGAGGAGGACAAAGAGGAGAGCAACACGCTGATCAAAGGCATCTCGGAGGACACGGGGCTTACGCTGCTCACATTGGAAGAGAAGCAGCATTTCACCCAGCCCGCGCCCCACTATACGGAGGCGTCGCTCGTGCGCGCCATGGAGGAGCTGGGGATCGGCAGACCGAGCACCTACGCGCCCACCATTACGACGATTCTGGCGAGACGATACATTGTGAAGGAAAATAAAAACCTCTATGTGACGGAGCTTGGCGAGGTGGTCAACAATATGATGAAGGACGCCTTTCCCTCGATTGTGGACGTGAACTTTACCGCCACTATGGAGGCGCTTCTTGACGGCGTGGAGGAAGGCACCGTGAAGTGGAAGACGGTGGTGAAGAACTTCTACCCGGATCTGCAGGAGGCTGTGGAGAAGGCGGAGAAGGAGCTGGAGGAAGTGGAGATCGCCGACGAACTGTCCGACGAGTTCTGCGAGCAGTGCGGCAGGCAGATGGTGATCAAGTACGGACCCCACGGCAGGTTTTTGGCATGTCCCGGTTTCCCGGAGTGCAGAAACACGAAGCCCTATTTTGAGAAGATCGGCGTGGCATGTCCAAAGTGCGGCAAGGATATCGTCCTGAAAAAGACGAAGAAGGGCAGGAAGTATTACGGCTGTATCGACAACCCGGACTGCGACTTTATGGTATGGCAGAAGCCGGTGGACGAAAAATGCGACCGCTGCGGCTCCATTATGCTGCAGAAGGGCAGCAAGCTTGTCTGCTCCGACGAGTCCTGCGGTTTTGTGAAGGATATGCCGAAGGAGAAGGCGGAGGCGTAGCGGCAAGATTAGAGTAAGAAATTGGAATATTTGACGCAATTGTGACAAATTACGGATAAATTGCACGGCACACATTGAAATTGTCTGAATAATGTGATAAAATTTGTATATTACATGCGGACCGGATACGGGAAACGAGAGGTATATACATGAGCAGTGTGCAATTATTAGATAAGACCAGAAAGATCGGGAAACTTTTACACAACAACAATTCAGGAAAGGTCGTGTTTAACGATATCTGCGACGTGCTGAAGGAGATTCTCGTCTCGAATGTGCTTGTTGTGAGCCGGAAAGGCAAGGTTTTAGGTATCGGGGATATGCCTACGGTGGAATCCATCACGGAGCTGATCGTGGATCATGTGGGCGGTTTTATCGATCCGATGTTGAACGAGCGGCTTCTGGGGGTGCTCTCCACCAAGGAAAATGTCAATCTGGAGACGATCGGCTTTGAGAGTCCGGGTATCCGGCGGTTTCAGGCGGTGATCGCGCCGATCGAGATATCGGGCGAGCGGCTGGGGACTCTCTTCCTGTATAAGTGCGACGACCAGTACGATATCGACGACATTATTCTGTGTGAGTACGGCGCCACGGTGGTAGGACTTGAGATGCTGCGGGCGGTCAGCGAGGAGAACGCGGAGGAGAACCGCAAGGTGGCGGTGGTGAAATCGGCGATCTCGACCCTCTCATTCTCGGAGATGGAGGCAATCACCCACATTTTCGACGAGCTGGGCGGCATGGAAGGCATTCTGGTGGCGAGCAAGATCGCGGACAAAGTCGGAATTACCCGATCGGTGATCGTGAACGCCCTACGAAAATTCGAGAGCGCGGGCGTGATAGAATCCCGCTCCTCGGGGATGAAGGGCACTTACATCAAGGTGCTAAACGATGTGGTGTTCGACGAAGTGGAAAAGTTAAAAGAGCAGGGAAGGTTTTAAACAGTCGGAAGTTTAGAAATAACTGGCAGAAGGATCTGCGAAAAGTGCCGTTTTTGCGCGCAGCAGATCCTTTTTTGTCGTTTTGCAGGGACACTAATTTGTGAAAATCAATCGAAAAACCTTGTAATTTTTTATAATTTATTTATAATGGAATATGGATTGTATTAATGTGGAAGGAGTGTGACTATGAGCTCGTTGATGGATACGAATGTGTTTGATTATGTGAATGTGCTGGATAAGGCGCTGGACGCGTCCGCGCTCAGACATGAGGCGATTTCCAATAACCTTGCAAATGTGGACACACCGAATTATAAGAGAGAAGATGTGAATTTTGAGGTACAGCTTGCGAAGGCGCTGCGTCACTCAAGGTATAAATCCATGGATGCGAAGGTGGCGGATCTGAAAATGAACCGTCTGCAGCCGCTTGCCTATAAGGACTATGCCGGCTTTTCCTACCGCATAGACGGCAATAATGTGGATCCCGACACAGAGGGCGTTTATCTGGCGAAAAACCAGATCGTGTATCAGGGTTTGGAGCAGAGCGTAGCTCAGGAGTTTAAGAACTTACAGGCTGTCATGAAGTGATGAAGAGGAGGAACTATCATGGCTTTATTTACATCGTTTGATATCAATGCCACAGGCATGACCGCGGAGCGTTTCCGCATGGACACGATCTCCCAGAATGTGGCGAACGCGAATACGACGAGAACGGAGGACGGCACGCCCTACCGCAGAAAGATCGTGGTGTTTAAGGAGAAAAATTCCCCGACGCACTTCCATCAGATCCTGATGAAGGAGCACGAGCGCTTCGCGGGCAACGGCGTGAAGGTGACCGGCGTTTACGAGGATACGAAGACAGAGGGGAATATGGTTTACGATCCCTCCCATCCCGACGCGGACGAGAACGGCTATGTGATGTACCCGAACGTGAATATTATCACGGAGTTTACGAACCTGATTGACGCGTCCCGCGCTTATCAGGCGAACAGCACCGCCTTTGGCGCCAGCAAGAACATTGCGACCATGGGGCTTAACATTTTGAACGGTTGATAATGCAGTGTGAGATACGATAACACGCGTTATTGGTTTGGAATATGATAACGTATGATATTAATGCGCGGTAAGAAATAAAACGGGGAATGTTGGAGGAAGTGGAAATGGCTTTGGATATCACAGAATTATATAATATTTCTTCGGGCGTGATACGGGACGCGGCTAAGGCGGCGCCCACAACACGCATTGAGGACTATAAGGAAAACGGTTTTGATGCGATGCTGCATACTGCGATCGACAATCTGAACACGACGAACGGCTATCTGTCGACGGCGGAGGACGAGGAGATCAAATGGGCGCTGGGTGAGACAGAGAACACCCATGACCTCACGATCGCCTTGCAGAAGGCATCTACGGCATTGCAGTACACGGTGGCGATCAGGGACAAACTTTTGGAGGCCTACAAAGAACTGATCCAGATGCAGGTTTAGTTCCACATAACGTGTAAAAGGATAGGCTGAAGGAGAGCGGGTTGCTGTGGAAAAGATATTAGAGAAACTAAAAGAATTGGGAAATAAAATAATGGAGTGGTGGAACCGCTTCACGGCGAAACAGAAGACTTTGATCGTGTCCGTGATAGCGGTGCTCATTATTGCCCTTGTGATTATCGTGACGAGTCTCACAAGACCCGAGTATGTACTGCTTAGGGAGTGCGAGACCACCAAGGAGGCATCGGAGGTGACAGACCTACTGGATGCCGAGGGATACAAGTACGAGATTACGGACGACGGGTTGAACATCTCCATTCTCGACGAACAGCTTGGGCAGGCGAATCTGCTTCTTGGCGCCAACAACATTCAGGCGGCAAGCTACGGGATCAACAATGTGACGGACGGCAGTTTTTCCACGACGGAGTCCGACAAGCAGAAGAAATATGTATACTATCTGCAGAGACAGTTGGAAGACGACGTGCTTTCCGTGTTCCCGGCGATCAAGAGCGCGAGGGTGACGTTAAATATTCCGGAGAATGACGGCACGCTGATTGCGCAGGAAGAGGAGGCGAGCGCTTCCATCTACCTGGAGCTGAAGGATGAATTTTCGCAGGAGAGCGCGGCATATCTGGCGCGCGCGATAGCGACCGGGCTCGGAAACGAGACCACCAACAATATCGTCATTCTGGATTCGGAAGGGAATATGCTCTTTACCGGGGATGAGAACTATTCTCCCTCGGGTGTGGCAAACGCCCATCTCTCCGTGAAGAACGAGGCGGAGAAAAACATGATAAACAACGTGCGCAGGGTTTTGCTTGGCACGAATGAGTTTGACAACGTGGAGGTATCGCCCAATCTGGTGCTGGATTTCTCCAACCAGAAGAGCACGGAGCATACATATACCCCCGCTGAGGGACAGACTCAGGGTGTGCTGAGTCACGAGGATCTTTTCGCCTCTGAGAACGTGAGCGACGTGGGCGGCGTGCCCGGCACGGATTCCAACGATGACGACACGACTTATGTGCTTGAGGATAACTCCAACTCCCGTTCTTCAACTACCGAGGAGTCGAGAGATTATCTGCCGAATGAGAAGATTACTACCATTGAGACGCCTTCCGGAGTGATCAACTACGCTTCCTCGTCGCTGGCGGCTTCCCTGATCCAGTACAATGTGGTCCGGGAGGAGGATGTGGACGCGCAGGGGCTTCTGGACGGTGTGAGCTGGGAGGAATATAAGCTTGCAAACAACGAGCGTACGCGGATTGAGCTGGATGAGGAATTTTATAATGCGGCTGCGAACGCGACAGGTATTCCGGTAGACAACATTACACTGGTGGCGTACAGCGAGAATCTGTTCTTTGACGCGGAAGGCTCCGCGATCACGGCGACGGATGTCCTGCAGATTCTGCTGATTATCGTGATTCTGGCGCTCCTTGCATTTGTGGTGCTCCGCAGCATGAAGAGCGAGAAACACGAGGAGGAAGAGGAAGAACTTACCGTGGAGACGCTGCTGCAGTCTGATGTGGCTCTGGAAGAGATTTCCTCCGAGAATGAGTCTGACGAGAAGAAGCTTGTCAGCAAATTTGTGGAAGAGAATCCGGAGGCGGCGGCGAATCTGCTGCGCAACTGGTTGAACGAAGACTGGGGGTAGGGTAAATGGCGGCATCAGGAAAAGCGGAAGAAATCAATGGGCTCCAGAAAGCGGCTATATTGATGATTGCCCTTGGACCGGAGCGTTCCGCGTCAATTTTTAAGCATCTCAAAGAAGACGAGGTGGAGGAGCTGACGCTGGAGATTGCGAATACGAGGAGCATCACGCCGCAGCTTAAAGAGAGCGTGGTGAACGAGTTTTACCAAGTTTGTCTGGCGCAGCAGTATATTGCGGAGGGCGGTATCAACTACGCGAAGGAACTGCTGGAGAAATCTTTCGGTTCCGAGAAGGCGATGGACGTGATCGGCAAGCTGACGGCGTCCCTGCAGGTGAAGCCTTTCGAGTTTGTGAGAAAGGCGGATGCGGCGCAGCTGTTGAACTTTATCCAAGACGAACACCCGCAGACCATTGCACTCATTTTGTCCTATCTGGCGCCCGGACAGGCGGCGATTATCGTCTCGGCGCTCCCGCCCGACAGACAGGCGGATGTCACGAAGCGTATCGCGGTGATGGACAGAACGAGCCCGGATGTAATCAAGGAGGTGGAGAAGGTTTTGGAATCCAAACTGTCATCTCTGGTGAACCAGGATTATACGATTATCGGCGGCGTGGACGCTGTCGTGGAAATTTTGAATACGGTGGACCGCGGTACAGAGAAACATATCATGGAGACGTTGGAGATCGAGGAGCCGGAGCTTGCGGACGAGATCAGAAAGAAGATGTTCGTATTCGAGGATATTCTGCTCTTGGACGACCGCGCGATCCAGCGTGTGCTGCGTGATGTGGATAACTCCGATTTGGCGATCGCGCTGAAGGGTTCCAACGAAGAGGTGCAGAACGCGATCTTCAACAACCTTTCCAAGCGTCTTGCGGTTATGATCAAGGAGGATATGGAATTTATGGGTCCCGTCCGTATGAAGGACGTGGAAGAAGCGCAGCAGAAGATTGTAAACATCATCCGGAAACTGGAGGATGCTGCGGAAATTGTTATCTCCAGAGGCGGAGGTGACGAGATCATTGTTTAGGATGAAGCATAGAAACTTATACAAAGCCGGATGGGTCAGAGTGGACGGCGATGAAAAGTGCGTGATCGACAGCAACACGCTTGTGGCGGAGCGCATTGAGGAATGGGAAAACATCCGCCGCTCGAACGCGGCTGCGCTGCCCTCTTTTGACGAGGATGGCGAAGAGGGAGAGCCGGAGTTTGTCAGCGGCATCGAGGGCGAAGAGCTGGATGCTCTCTTTGCGGACGGCGAAGGCAGCGGCAATGTGATCAAGGCGGGCGAAGTGGCAGCGCCGGATTTTTCCGAGATGCATGCCGAGGCGGAGGCTGAGGCGGAGCGCATCATAGCGGAGGCGAAGGCACAGGCTCTCGAGATTGCCGCGCAGGCAAGACGCGATGCCGATATCGAGCGCACCAATGCCTTTGAGGAGGGCTCAAAGCAGGGCTACGACGAAGGCTATGCCAGAGGGTATGCCGAGGCGGATGATATGAAGCGGGAACTGTCCGAACGGAAAAGGCAGCTTGAGGCGGAATTTGACGAGATGCTGGAGGATCTGGAGCCTCGGTTCATCGACACCATCACAGATGTATACAGCCATATTTTCGGCGTGGATCTGATGGATAACCGTGACATTCTGGTACATTTGATTGATTCTACCTTGCGGAAAGTGGAGAGCAGCAAAACTTTTATCGTGCATGTGTCAGCGGATGATTACCCCCATGTCAATATGCAGAAGCAGACTCTCGTGGACGGAGCCGTTGCCGGCAGGGGCATCATTGAGATTATCGAGGACATTGCGCTTTCCAAGGGAGACTGCCTGATCGAGACGGACGGCGGTATTTTTGACTGCGGCGTAGGCACGCAGCTCGAGGAACTTACAAAGAAATTACAAGTGTTATCCTATGAGAAGGTTTAATGAATACGTCAATCAACTACTTTAAATACAGCAGCATAAAGGACGATACTTTTTTTAAGAAAAAGGGCAGAGTGGAGAATGTGGTGGGACTTACCATCGAGTCGGCGGGACCGGAGGCGAAGCTCGGGGATCTGTGCATGATTTATCCCGTCGGGGATGAATATCCGCCGATCACGGCGGAGGTGGTAGGGTTTAAAGACAGACGCACCCTGCTGATGCCCTGTGACAACACCGACGGAATCGGTCTGGGCTGTATCGTGGAGAACACGGGCAACCCGCTGACGGTGCCGGTGAGCGACGATCTTCTGGGGAAGGTGCTGGACGGTCTCGGCAGGATTGACGGCGAGTATATGCCGGGTGTGCCCTACAGCGTGGAAGCGCAGCCGCCGGATGCCATGAGCCGGAAGATTATTTCGGATGTCCTGCCGCTTGGCGTGAAGGCGATAGACGGGCTGATGACGGTGGGAAAAGGACAGCGTATCGGTATTTTCGCGGGCTCCGGTGTGGGAAAGTCTACACTGATGGGCATGTTCGCAAGAAATACAAAGGCGGATATCAATGTGATCGCCCTGATCGGCGAGCGAGGCAGGGAAGTGCGCGAGTTTGTGGAGCGGGATCTGGGCGAGGAAGGTATGCGCCGTTCCGTGGTCGTGGTGGCGACTTCGGACAGATCGGCTCTTGAGAGAAACAAGGCGGCGAAAACCGCCTGTGCGATTGCGGAATATTTCAGGGATCAGGGTAAGGACGTGCTTTTGATGATGGACTCCCTGACCCGTTTTTCCATGGCGCAGAGAGAGATCGGGTTGGCGAGCGGGGAACCCCCCGTGTCGCGCGGCTATCCCCCCAGCGTTTACTCGGAGATGCCGAGGCTTTTGGAGCGGGCGGGCTGTGCGGCGGTCGGTTCCATCACCGGGCTGTACACAGTGCTGGTGGACGGCGACGATATGAATGAGCCGATTACGGATACGGCGAGAAGTATTCTGGACGGACATATCATGTTGAACAGAAAGCTGGCGCACCAGAACCACTATCCGGCAATCGACGTGCTGCAGAGCATTTCCAGATGTATGAGCCAGATTGTAGACAAGGAACATAAGACCCTCGCGGGCAAGCTGAAAAATGTGCTCGCCACATACAACGAGGCGGAAGATCTGATAAACATCGGCGCCTACAAGAGCGGCAGCAACAGAAACATCGACTATGCCATCGCGAAGATCGAGGCAGTGAACGAGTTTTTGATGCAGGATGTGGATTCAAAATTCGATTACGAGGAAGCCGTGGATATGCTGCGAGAGCTTTTCGCGGAAGCGGAAGAGTAGTTCGGAGTAGTAAGGGGTGACCTGCCATGGCGAAATTCAGATACAGAATGCAGAGCATTCTGAATATCAAGTATCAGCTCGAAACGCAGGCGAAGATGGAGGTCGGTCGCGCGCAGATGCGGCTGAATGAAGAGCAGGAGAAGCTGCAGACGCTGTTTGACCGAAAGGAAGCATATATGGAGGAAGGACGGCAGATCCGTAAGCAGACGGTTCATGCGAACGAACTGCGGGATAACCGTAACGCCGTGCTTGTCATGGACGAACTGATTGCGGTGCAGGAGTTTGAGGTGCGCAAAGCCGAGGAAGCGGTGGAGAAGGCACGGGCGAAGCTGACGGAGATCATGCAGGAGCGCAAGATGCACGAAAAGCTCAAGGAGAAGGCGCTGCTCCAGTTTTTGGAGGAGGAGAAGGCGGCAGAATCCAAGGTGGTAGACGAGCTGACGAGTTACACCTACGGGCAGCGCGGAAAGGAAAACGGGAATGGCAGCTGAAGCAATGAATATGGGTATGGAACCCCCCATTGATAAAAAAGCGGAAAAAAAGAGATTAAAGGAAGAGCGAAATAAGATCAAGAGCGACCGGAAGGCACAGAAAAAGGAAGCGAAGCAGCGAGCCAAGGAGATATCAGAGCAGGAGGCGCAGCTTGACGACGACGAGGGCGGCGGCATCTCCGTCTTTTTAGTAACGGTTGTTATCGTAATTATCTGGGTGGCGATACTCTGTCTCCTGATCAAGCTGGACGTGGGCGGCTTTGGTTCCGGGGTGCTCGCGCCGGTGTTGAAGGATGTGCCTGTGATCAACAAGATTCTGCCGGCGGATGCCACGATCACCACGGACGATGAGGAGTCCTACGGCGGTTACACCAGTTTGCGGGAAGCTGTGGACTATATCAAGGAACTGGAATTACAGCTCGAGGACGCGCAGGCGGCAAGCAGCGTGGACTCCGAGGAGCTGGAGGAGCTTCGGGCGGAGAATGAGCGTCTGCAGACATTTGAGGACGCGCAGGTAGAGTTTGAGCGCATCAAGACGGAATTCTATGAGGAAGTGGTCTACGCCGAGAACGGTCCGGGTGCGGAGGAGTATCAGAAGTATTACCAGACCATAGACCCCACTACGGCGGAGTATCTGTATAAACAGGTGGTGCAGCAGCTGGAGATGGATGCGCAGATTCAGGATTACGCGCAGGCGTACGCGGAGATGGAACCGGCGCAGGCAGCTTCTATCTTTGAGGCGATGACCGATGATCTGGATCTGGCGGCTAAGATACTGAGCCAGATGAAGCCGGCGGATCGGGGCGCGATACTGGGCGTGATGGATGCTGAGGTCGCAGCGAGGATCACGAGGATCATGGATCCCGACGATTGATTTTGTTTCACAATCTTTGATGAACCGCTTTACTGACAGCGGGTAAATGCCGATATATACCATGTAGCGGATGATTCGCTGCATGTGATATATACATTTATATTTTTAGTACATTGACAATTGCAGAAAGGAGGAAAGAGCAAGGAATGACGGTAAACAATGTAAACGCCCTGTCGTCCTTTGGGACAGTGCAGGGAAGTCAGACATCTGTGAAGCCGGAGGAAGTCGTGCAGGAGCGCTTTGACAAGCTCATGAACAAGATGAGCGACCAGCTTGCCGGGCTGCAGAAAGCGCAGGCGGGCAATGTGAGCGCGGCAGCGTCGCCGAAGCAGCCAATGACGGAAAATGCGCAGGAGACGGCACAGCCGAAAGATGTGTCCAAACAGGAAAGCACGGACCGGACGGCGGAGACGAAGAAGCCCGAAGAGAAGGATGCACCTGCGGAAGATACGAAGAGCGCGGTAGAGCAGGACGGCAATGACGGCAAGACGACCGAGGCAAAGGATGCTCAGACACAGGATGCCGAGACACAGGAAACTGTGGAGGAAGCGGCGAAAGAACTCGTCAGTGAGATCGTCGATGTGATGGATATTCCGCTGGAAAAGGTGGAAGAGGCAATGGAAGTCTTAGGACTTACGGCGGTGGATCTCTTTGATCCGGCGAATCTGAAACAGCTGTTATTAAATTTGACAGACAATACGGATGAGCTGGCTCTGGTCACAGACGAGACGCTTTACGGCAACTTACAGGAACTTTTCCGGTCGGTGAATGAGACTCTTGCGGCGTTACAGGAGGATTTGGGACTGAGCGTGGAGGAGCTTGACGCACTGATGGCGCAGATGAGCGCGGAGGAGAAAGCGCCTGTAGAGACAGAAGAGCCGGTACTTACCATGCCGGAGACCAAAACCCCGATGGCGGAGGAGCCTGAGGTGAGCGTGGAGGGCATGAAAGACTATGCGGTATCCGTACAGAAGGATGGCGGCACCGTACAGATCAAGGTGACGGTTGATGACGCGAGCGGTGAGAAACACGTCAGCGAGCAGGTCACAGACACGGCGAAGCCCGAGACGGCTCCTGCTTTGAAGAAGGAGGAGACGGCTGACTCGGGGCATAAGGGAGAGGAGCACGCGGCGGGAAACAATGCGGGCAATGCTTTCTTACAGAATATGACGGGACATACCGAAGAGGTGGAAGCGCCGGTGGAGAGACCGGTATACGCACAGCCCGAGACGAATCAGATCATGGATCAGATTGTAGAGTACATGAAGTTTAACTTGAAGCCCGAGATGCAGGAGATGGAGATGCAGTTACATCCCGCAAGTCTGGGTACGGTACATGTACAGATCGCGGCGAAGGACGGCGTTATCACAGCACAGTTTGCGGCACAGAACGAAACCGTGAAGGCAGTTCTGGAGACTCAGATGATCCAGCTTAAAGAGCAGTTTGAGGAGCAGGGCATCAAGGTGGAGGCTGTGGAAGTCACAGTTGCGAACCACGCGTACGGCGAACAGTTCGGAGACGAACAGGACGCGGCGAACCGGCAGAACGAGAACGCGAAGAAGGGCGCGAGAAGGATCAACTTAAATCTCGACGAGATGGAGGAGGAAGGTCTTGAAGCACTCGACGATTCGGAGCGTATCGCGGTGGAGATGATGCAGGCAAACGGCAATACGGTAGACTATACCGCATAGAGAGTAGATAACTGCGAAGCGTGTGATATAGGTCGAAGCATTTACTGCTGAGACCGTAAGAATATGATTCAGAAAGGAGTGAAAGGATGGGCGTAGTACAGAAAGTAGAAAACGGAAAGTTCGTGGAATCCAATTCCGCGGCGTCCCTTGAGGAGGCGAGAAAGGGCGTAAAGTCAAGCAATACGCTGGATAAGGACGCTTTCTTACAGCTTCTGGTGGCGCAGATGAAGTATCAGGATCCGCTGGAGCCCACCTCAAACACAGAGTATATTTCCCAGTATGCGACATTCTCGGAACTGGAGCAGATGCAGAACATGAGCGCATCCATGGATCTTTTCCGGGCGTCGGCGTTAGTAGGACAGACGGTACTCTTAAATGTGAGGGATAGTCAGGGCAGACTTACACAGGTACAGGGCCCCGTGGACTTTGTCACATATGAGAACAACAAGGCGTACCTGTCTATCCGCGGAGACCTCTATTCGATGGATGATCTGGCAACAGTAGCTGATCCTACCTATATAGAGGCATATAAGCTGGCGGCAGACTGGCTGAATATTCTCAAAAAGCTTCCCGCTATGGAAAATCTGACGATTGCCGACAGGGAAAAGGTAGAAAAGCTGAACGAGATGTATGATAAGATGACCGATTACCAGAAAGAATTCCTGACGGATGAGGAAGTAGACACCATGAAGAAGTATGTGGCTAAGATGAAAGATCTGGTGGCGATCGCTGATGCAGATAAGGACAACGGCGGCGATGGTGACGACGGTGACGGTGATGGCGATGACGGCGATGACGGCGACGATAAGTAAGCCACAGCGGGGCGATGATCTCAGGGAGGAGAGAGTATGAAGATTCAAGGCAGTTCTTTCCCTTCGATAGAGCAGCTTCAGGATCAATATTTGAAGACAGGCAGATTCAAGGACGAAGCGCCTGCGTCGGGAGGCATAAGCTTTCAGGATATTCTGTCAAAAAAGACAGACGGCATGGAACAGCCCGGGGAAGTCAGATTTTCCAAACATGCGGCAAATCGTCTGACGGACAGGAATATTGAGCTGACCGAGGAACAGGTGGAACGCCTGAACATGGGAGCAGCAAAAGCCTCGGCGAAGGGGATAAAGGAATCATTGGTCATGGTAGATTCCCTTGCATTTATCGTGAGTGTGCCGAATCAGACGGTTATCACGGCGATGGATCAGACGGAGGCTGATGAGAATGTATTCACAAACATAGACGGAGCGGTCATTATATAAGCCGGACCTTACAGGAGGCTTAACGTCCTCGACTGACAGAGAGGACAGACGGTTCCATACAAGTTTAAGGAGGTCATTTCACTATGATGAGATCACTTTTTTCTGGCGTATCGGGTTTGAAAACCCACCAGACCAGAATGGATGTTATCGGTAACAACATTGCAAACGTAAATACAACAGCATACAAGTCGCAGAACATGGTGTTCAGCGATCTGCTCTACCAGCAGACACAGGCGGCGTCCGGCGCGAACGCTGACACAGGGCGCGGCGGTATCAACGCGAGACAGATCGGTCTCGGTTCCAAGACGGCGGCGATCAACACTGCCATCACCAGACAGGGTAACGCCCAGTCTACGAATAACCCGTGGGACGTGATGATTACGGGCGAATCTTTCTTCATCGTAAACAGCGGTTCCCAGAACTTCTTTACCAGAGACGGCTCCTTCAACATCGACAGCTCGGGTAACCTCGTTATGGCGAGCACCGGCTACCGCGTGATGGGCTGGCAGGTGGATGAGGAGACCGGCGAGATTCAGTCCGGTCCCGTGCAGGCGCTTCAGGTAATGAAAGCGAAGAATATGACCGCTCCCGCGGAAGCGACCACCAACGGTATCGTATCTGGTATTCTGGATAAGAACGATTCCGATGTGCACAGCAAGGCGGGACTCGTGCGGACATACCAGTTCTTCGATTCGAGGGGCTACTCCTACACGGCGCAGTTCAGTATTCACGCGCTGAGCAAGGATGGACAGTATTATGTACAGCTCGACGATATCACGGATGAAAACGGGCAGTCCTTGAAGGACTACTATAATGTCAATGACATCAGCCAGATCGCGTCCTTTGGAGAGGCTAAGTCAATAGAAGAGACAAAGGTTTACGGTCTTCCCGGCGACGGCAGCGTGACTTATACGGATGCAGGGGATGGAAAAACTGGAACTTTTACGGTAAACTATAACTACGGTGAAATCCTGACCGGCTTTGGTGAGAACGTTATGATGTCCATGGCGGAGAATCTGAAGGTGACGGCTCCGGCTGCCGACAATAACAAACTGCCGGCAAATTCAGATGTAACCATGCAGGGCGATGTGACTCTGGATCGAAAGGTTCTTCAGGAGAAGTATGGTCTGACTTACGACGAGAAGGAAGGGCAGTATTATTACAGACCGGAAACCAAGAATGCCGATGGTAGTATTACTTATGGAGACAGAACACCGCTTGGACCTAATCCCAACGCTACACCGCCCACGGGTCCGGATGCAACTGCATGGGGAGAGGTATTAAGTAAGCTGGGCGGCAATGTGCAACTGGCTACCGGTGGTACGCCGGCGGCGCCTCTCATTTCCGTGGATGAAAAAGGCGCGGTTACGATGTCCTTCACAGCACAGTTTACAACTAACAAGGAATCCGCGTTTACTGCGGCGACAGGTACGTTCGGTGTGACTTTGAATTATCCCGCGGACAAGGAAGAGATCATGGAGAAGGCTTACGGGCTGAACAGTACCGATAACGTGAAATTTGACATCAATTATATTACGCCCGACGGTCATGCCAGTGTGACCCGTGTGGAGTCGTATGAAGGAAATGCGTTGGTGTTTGATACCAAGACTGGTAAGTTCTCCTATGTGGGAGATCCAGAGCAGACAGCGGTAACACTGGATTTTGCAGGCTCTACTACGGATCTGACGGGTCAGACCGTTGACCTCGGTCACTTCAGCGACATTTCCATCGACTTCTCGACGATCCGGAATGTCAACAACGGAAAGACATCCACAGTTGCTTACGACAACGGCGACGGCAGCGAGAACAACCTCGGCACCGGCCGTAAGGAAGGTGCGCTGATTGGCGTGGAGATCAGTCAGGACGGCAAGATCAGGGCTTCCTACGACAACGGTCTCTCCAAACTGTTAGGGCAGATCGCGGTGACGAAGTTCGCCAATCCGGCAGGTCTTGCGAAAGCAGGTAACAACCTCTACAAGACGACCTTGAACTCCGGCGAGTTTGACGGTACCGGCATAGACATTACCTCCGACGGCGAGGGTTCCATGGAATCCGGCGTTCTGGAGATGAGTAACGTGGATCTGGCGGGCGAGTTCACCGAGATGATTACAACACAGCGTGGTTTCCAGGCGAACAGCCGTATCATCACCACTTCCGACTCCATGCTGGAAGAGCTGGTAAACTTGAAACGCTGATTATTTAAGGCAATAAGGGGACATCTGCACGGAATGACGCACAGATGTCTTCTTTTTTGCGCTGTGAAGAATCAGATTGGTAAAAATTCTTTTTGCAGTTTTTGTAGATGTGTGGTAAAATAAATGAGTTGTATTATATAGGAAGGAACAGGGGGCTTGTCTATGGTAGAGGTCACGAAGATTAACGGCGTGAAAGTGCTGATCAATCCGGATTTGCTGGAACTGGTGGAGGAAACCCCTGACACGGTGCTTTCTTTTACTACCGGTCGGAAAATAATTGTAAAAGAAAGTAGACAAGAAGTGAAAAATTTAGTAAAATCGTATAGAAAGGATATTTTTGCAGACTAGTGTAAAAGTGGGTGTGTACATATGGATATAGCTTCGATTATCGGTCTGGTAGTATGTTTTTCTTTGATGATATTTGGTATGGTGTTCGGCAAATCGTTTGCAGCCGTTATGAGTTTCTTGGATCCTCCGTCGGCGCTTATTACCTTTGGCGGCGCTTTTTGCTGTATCATGGCAAGTTATCCCATGGCTGGATTTATCGGCGGTTTGAAGAGTATCGGTCTTATTTTCAAGACATCCACAATGAACGTGCCGGAGATCATCCAGAAGATTATAGAGCTTTCCAACGTTGCACGTAAGGAGGGGTTACTCTCTCTGGAAGAGGCAGCCAGCGATATAGATGATGAGTTTTTGAAGAAGGGAATCCTGCTGATTGTCGATGGTACGGATCCCGAACTTGTGCGCGCCATCATGGAGACGGAACTTGTCAGTGTGGAGGGAAGGCATAAGGAAAAGATTGGTTTCTGGGAGAATCTGGGAGCCATGGGTCCTGCATGGGGTATGATTGGTACCCTGATCGGTCTGATCAACATGCTGAAAGACCTGTCCGACCTTGCGGCGGTCGGTCCTAACATGGCGGTCGCTCTGGTTACGACTTTCTACGGTTCTGTCCTTGCGAACTGGATATGTGCGCCTGTTGCCACGAAGCTGAAAGGTAAGAATGACGAGGAGATGATGATGAAGGAGATCGAGATCGAAGGTCTGCTCTCCATTCAGGCGGGTGAGAACCCCCGTGTCATCGAGGAAAAACTGAAGTCCTTCCTTGCGCCTGCTGACAGAGGCTCCTCCAGTGAAGAGGGCGGAGGTGAGGAAAATGGCTAAGAAGAAGCAGGAAGATCCGCCAAAAGGTTCACCGGCGTGGATGGCGACATTCAGTGACCTGATGAATCTCCTGCTCTGTTTCTTCGTGTTGCTCTTTGCGATGTCCAGTGTGGACGAGGCGAAGCAGGATGCGATCATAGCGTCCCTGAACCAGGCGTTTTCCGTGTTTGACGGGGGCGCGCAGGCGATTGGCGACGGCAGGCTGATCAGTAACGGCGTCAGCCAGCTCAATGAGCTGGATGATTTTATAAACAGTACAGGTAAGTTGGACGAAGGTCAGACCATAGACGAGGATATGGCGAAGGATGCCACCGAGGCTAAGGAGACGCTCGAAGAGGCGCAGATGGAGGAATCCGAGGAGCTTGCTGAGAAAATTCAGGAGGCGGTTGACGAGAAGAATATGGCGGACGAGGTGGAGGTGCAGTTTACTGCACAGTTTGTCCAGTTGACGCTTAAGGGATCGTTACTCTTTGACTCGGGCAGCACGCTCCTAAAAGATGAGGCGAAACCGGTTCTTGATCAGGTGGGTCTGATTTTGGAGCGTTACGGGCAGGGAACGATAGAGATTGAGGGACATACGGATAATGTGCCTATGTCGGGGGCAAAGTATTCCAATAACAACGAACTGAGCTCCGGACGTGCGCTGTCGGTGTTTGATTACATCCTCTCGATCACGAATCTGAACCCGGCGAATATCAAGCATGCGGGCAGGGGAGAATACCTGCCGGTAGCGGACAATGCCACGCCTGAGGGCAGAGCGAAGAACAGAAGGGTTGAGATCAAGATATATAACTCTCTCAGTTCTTATTAAGATAAGTGCAGAAGGAGAAAACGAAGGCTATGAAGAAGAATCTGATTTCCGTTATTATTTTGGCGCTGTTGATCGTAAACATTGTATTGACCGCCATAATGATGTTCAGTGTGACGGGCGCTTCTAAGAAGACCGCCGCGCTGGTTGACAACATTGCCACGGCTTTGAATCTGGAACTGTCATCCGGTACGGAAGGCGGTGCAGCGGAGGAGAACGTTTCCATGGCGGACACCGAGACCTACTCTTTCCCGGAGCAGATGACGATTCCGTTAAAAAAGAGCGAGGGTGACGACAAGGATCACTATTGCATCGTTTCCATCACGCTCTCGATCAACACCAAGGCTGACGGCTACAAGGACTACGGCTCTGCGGAGAGTCTTGCGTCCATGGAAGGCTTGATTAAGGATGAGATCAACAGTGTGTTTGCCCAGTATACAATGGAGGATGCACGCGACAATCAGGAAGTTATAAAGAAGGAAATTATCAGCAGAATACAGACTATGTTTGATTCCAAGTTTATCTATAACGTGTCCTTCGGCGACATTATGTTTGGATAGTACTTAGACAAAATGACTGCCACAGGAGGTGAACTTTCGTGGGTGAGGTACTATCACAGAGCGAGATAGATAATCTGCTCGCCGCCTTGAGCAGCGGTGAGCTGGACACGGATGAACTGAATGGCGCGGATGATAAACAGATTAAGGATTACGACTTTAAACGGCCGACCAAGTTCTCAAGAGAACATCTGCGCACTTTGGAAATTATATACGAGCATTACGGGCGGCTGCTTTCCACGAGCCTGCAGGTATATCTTCGAAAGAATATACAGATATCGGTAACCAGCTCCGAGACGGTTATCTTTTCGGAGTTTTCCAACTCCCTTTCGAATCCGGTTATTCTGGGTGTAGTCAATTTTCATCCGTTGGGTGGAATGATTTTGATTGAGCTGGCATCCCAGTTGGGATTTACCATGATAGACCGGATGTTGGGCGGTGCCGGCGACCCGTTGGAAAAGGGCAGGGAGTTCACCGAGATTGAGATGACGATCATAGAGAAGATGATGGTAGTCTGTATGCAGCTTATGCGGGAACCATGGAAGAACGTGGTGGACATTAATCCCATGTTGGAGAGAATCGAGACGAATTCCCAGTTCGCACAGATTATTGCGCCGAATGATATGATAGCCATTGTCACCTTAAATATGAAGGTGGGTGAAGTGGAAGGGTTTATGAATGTATGTCTCCCCTTTTTCACGTTGGAGAGCGTCATGGATAAGCTCAATACGAAGTTCTGGTACGCAAATCTGCAGGAATCGGATGACGAGGATTTCGAGGAGTACATCGAAACGCTCATCAAGAGAGTGGATGTTCCTGTCAAGGCAGTGCTGGGAAAGACGAGCATATCGGTTGCCGATTTTGTAAATTTGCAGATCGGCGACATCATACGATTAGATACCGAGGTAGAACAGGATCTTACGGTGTATGTGGGTAATATCAGAAAATTCACCGCACTTCCGGGAACCAGCCGGGAGAAGAACGCTGTGAGAGTCACTTCGGTGATCAGAGAGGGGGAGGAATAAAAGCATGGACGGAATGTTATCACAGGATGAAATAAATGCGCTTTTGAATGGTACAGACGATTCTTCTGGAGATGCCGCGGATGAAAGTACCGCAGGTTTCGACGGAGATGAAGCGGATGATTCGCTTCTGTCGGATATCGAGAAGGACGCTGTCGGCGAGGTTGCCAATATCAGCATGGGCGCATCTGCTACCACCCTGTTCTCCATTGTAAACCGCAAGGTCAATATTACGACACCTGTGGTTAAGATGGCAACTTGGAAGAATGTACTGGAAGATTATGAAAAGCCCTGCGTATTTATTCTGATTAAATATACCCAGGGTCTGGATGGATCGAATATCCTGATCTTAAAGGAGCATGATGTAAAGATCATTACCGACCTGATGATGGGCGGTGATGGCAGCAATACGGACGGAGAGCTGGGAGAGTTGCATCTCTCCGCGATCTCAGAGGCGATGAACCAGATGATGGGCTCCTCCGCCACATCACTTTCCACCATGCTCGGAAAGATGATTGATATCAGCCCGCCGGAGGCAAGTCTGGTAGACCTGACGGCATTTAAGTCAGGCGGCGATATCGCAGAGTTCCTGAGCGGCACTTTCGTAAAGATTTCCTTCAGGATGCAGATTGACGAGCTGGTGGATTCCACGATTATGCAGTTGTACCCGGTGGAGTTTGCGAAGGAGATTTATGATACCTTCATTATCAGCCAGGGTGGCGATGGGACATCTGGATCTGCCGCGGCTCCCGCACCTGCACCAGCGGAGCCAGTGCCTGCACCGGCTCCTGCACCGCAGCCAATGCCGCAGCAGCAGATGCCACAGCAGCAGATGCCGCAGATGGATATGAGCCAGATGCAGATGGGAATGCCACAGATGCAGATGGGAATGCCCCAGATGATGCCGCAGATGCAGATGATGCCCCAGATGATGCCGCAGCCTAATATGAATGTGCAGCCTGTTCAGTTCCAGAGTTTTGCCAGCGATTTCAACCCGCTGCAGAGTCAGGAAAATATCGAACTGATCAAGGATGTGCCGTTGGAAGTAACGGTAGAGCTGGGCAGAACTTCCAAGTCCATTTCGGAGATTTTGGATTTTGCACCGGGCACGATCATTGAACTGGATAAGATTGCCGGTGAACCGATTGATATTCTGGTCAACGGCAAGTTCGTAGCAAAAGGTGAAGTAGTAGTTATTGAGGAAAGCTTTGGTATTCGGGTAACCGAAATTATCAAATAATATGTGATAGGAGAAGAGAGATGGCAAAAAATATTTTAGTATGTGATGATGCAGCGTTTATGCGAATGATGATCAAGGACATCCTGACAAAGAATGGCTATAACGTGGCAGGAGAGGCTGAGAACGGCGCAAAAGCGGTTGAGAAGTACAACGAGCTGAAACCCGATCTTGTGCTGATGGACATCACGATGCCTGAGATGGATGGTATCCAGGCTCTCAAGAAGATTAAAGAGGGCGATCCCGGCGCTATGGTTATTATGTGTTCCGCCATGGGTCAGCAGGCAATGGTTATCGAATCCATTCAGTCCGGCGCCAAGGATTTCATCGTAAAACCTTTCCAGGCTGACCGTGTCTTAGAGGCTGTGAAGAAGGTTGTCGGATAATGCTTCTTACCGCTGCATTATCAGACAGGACTGACTCCTATGTGCAGTTTATGACGGTATTGCTGCTGTTTGTGTTTGTGTTGGCGATCACTGCCCTTGTGACCAGATGGATCGGGGGTTACCAGAAGAGCAGGTCTGTGGGCGCGAACATGGAGCTGATTGAGTCGCTCCGGCTGTCAAATAATAAGTACGTGCAGATTGTTCGGATCGGACGGAAGTATTTGGCAGTTGCAGTCTGCAAAGATACTGTTACAATGTTATCAGAGATTCCCGAGGAGGATTTAAGCTTTCCCGAGGGGTCTTTAGGTAGTGCATCCACTTTTAGGGATGTACTCGCAAAAATACAGAAAGAAAGAATCCTGGAAAAAGAAGACGGGCGAGACGAATGAAGAGATATTTTTCCGGATATCATTTGGCAAAATTAATATGCCTGCTGATGGTGGCAGGCATATTGTATCTTAGCTGGGGGCAGAGCGCCTATGCAGTCGAGGATAACAGACCCGAAGCGGTGACGGAATCGGTGGTGACTGATACCCCTTACCGGGACTCCAATCTCACCGGTACGGAAAATGAGAGAACCAATGTGGACCCGCCCGGTGCCTCGGAGAGTGCCGAAGATCTGGCTGAACTGAATATCGCCAATACGGTGACGGTTACGTACAACAATGGTAATGGCAGTGTGAACGGTGCACTGCGTATTTTGATGATCCTTACCTTGATTGCTATTGCACCGTCATTGATTATTATGTTAACCTCGTTTACGAGGATTATTATTGTACTCCATTTTACGAGGCAGGCACTGAACACGCAGACGGCTCCGCCGAATACGGTGTTGATCGGCATAGCCCTGTTTTTGACTTTCTATGTGATGCAGCCCACAATAGCGGCGGTTTACACGGACGCGATTGTGCCCTTCGAGGCGGGGGAGCTGACGCAGGAGGAGGCTCTTACGGCGGCTGCGGCGCCGATCAGGCAGTTTATGTATGGACAGACCCAGAAGAGTGATGTGAATTTCTTCATGGATCTCTCCCGTACCGAATGGAGCGGTGAACTGGACGACATACCGATCAGCGTGCTTGTGCCCGCGTTTATCATCAACGAGCTGCGGCAGGCGTTTATTATCGGTTTCCTCATATATATTCCGTTTATTGTAATCGATATGGTGGTGGCTTCCACGCTGATGAGTATGGGTATGATGATGCTGCCGCCGACCACGATTTCCATGCCTTTTAAGATTTTGCTGTTCGTGCTGGCGGACGGCTGGTATCTGGTGATCAAGGGTGTGGTGGAAACATTCTATTATTAGGAGTGGGTGTAAATGACAGTCAATGACGTCACAGCCATTGCCGAGCAGGCAATTTATACAATTATCAAATGCAGCGCGCCGATGCTGCTCGTATCTCTGTGCGTTGGTTTGATTATAAGTATTTTTCAGACTGTTACCTCCATTCAGGAGCAGACGCTTACTTTTGTGCCGAAGGTGCTGGCGATTTTTCTGTCGCTGATTATCATGGGTCACTGGGTTATGAACAACATGGTGGAGTTTATGACAGGGCTGTGGACTGATTTTAACCTCTACCTCAAATAAGGGGTAATTCCGGCTGTGGGAAAGTGAGAATATGTTAGACATCAGCTTTACTTATGCGGATTTGGAATATTTTTTGTTGATTCTCGTGCGGGTCAGCTGCTTTGTGTATGTTGCTCCGTTTTTCAGCATGTCGAATGTGCCCCGGAGAGTGAAGATCGGTTTCAGCATTTTTTTTGCCTATCTGCTCTACGTGTCGCTGGACAGGGGCGAGGTGGTTTACAACACGCTCCTCGGCTATGCGGTGATTGTGATGAAGGAGGCGCTGACGGGCTTTGTGATCGGCTGGGGCGCGCAGATATGCACCACGGTGACTTCCTTTGCCGGAAGCATTGCGGACATGGAGATCGGTCTGTCCATGGTTTCGCTGATCGACCCGACGACAAGGGAACAGGCGACCTTTACGGGTGTGTTTTACCAGTACATGTTTACGCTTTTAATGATTATCTCGGGTCTGTACCAGTACCTGATAAGGGCGCTGGCGGATACCTTTACCTTAATTCCGATAAACGGCGCGGTCTTTAAGCGGGAGGCGCTGTTGGAATCCATTCTCCTGTTTCTGGGAGATTACATTACAATCGGGTTCCGCATCATACTGCCAATTTTCTGTGCCATGATTTTTCTAAACTGTGTGCTTGGCGTGCTGGCAAAGGTGTCCCCGCAGCTTAACATGTTTGCGGTCGGCATGCAGTTCAAGGTGCTCGTGGGACTCGGTATCCTCTTTTTGTCGATGCGGATGCTGCCTGCTTTGTCAGACAACATCTTCACGCAGATGAAGCGGATGATTGTATCCTTTGTGGAGGGGATGATTTGATCTTAGAATATAATCTCCAGTTCTTCGCTAAGGATGGTCCGGGCGGAGAAAAAACAGAAGAGCCCACTAGCAAAAAGCTGGAGGATGCCCGAAAAGAAGGGCAGGTGGCGAAGAGTAAAGAGGTGACTAGCGCCTTTGAGATGCTGGCAGCTTTTTTGATGATGAAGTTCTTGATTGAATACATGGGAACGGTTTTTGTAGGGAATATATACGATATCTATTCCCAGATTCCGGCGTATGTGAAGCTTTATGACGGGCATGTCCAGACGGAGACATTCCGGATGCTTTTTGTGAGTTCCCTGTTGCGGATTCTGCAGGTTATCGCGCCTTTTCTGCTTGTAGGTTTTTTGGTGGCTTTTGTCACAAACCTTTTACAGGTTAAATGGAAGATAACGACGAAGCCGCTGCAACCGAAATTCAATAAGCTGAATCCGGTGAGTGGGGTGAAGCGTATTTTTTCACCCAATTCCCTGATGGAACTTGTAAAGTCTGTCTTGAAGCTGACGCTAATCGGGTATGTGGTGTATAATTATCTGAAGAAAAACATGCCGCCGATCTATATGCTCTATGATGTTTCGCTGAATCAGGGAATCGCTCTGGTAGGTACACTCGTGATCGATCTAGGCATCCGGATAGCGCTATTCTACATGTTGATTGCCGCCGCTGACTTTGCCTATCAGAAGATCAAGTTTAAGAGAGATATGAGGATGACAAAGCAGGAGGTCAAGGACGAGTACAAGAATCAGGAAGGTGACCCGCAGATCAAGAGCAAGCAGAGGCAGAGGATGATGGAGGCGTCCAGACGACGCATGATGCAGCAGCTGCCTGAGGCGGACGTGGTTATCACGAACCCGACCCACTATGCCGTGGCGATCAAGTACGAGCCCGAGCTTTACGACGCCCCCTATGTGGTGGCGAAGGGCGCCGATTATCTGGCGCAGAGGATCAAGGATGTGGCGAAGGAAAACCGCATCGAGATTGTGGAAAACAAACCTTTGGCGCGTATGCTCTACGCGAATGTGGACGTGGGCAGCGTGGTGCCGCCGGAGCTGTATCAGGCGGTGGCGGAGGTGCTCGCCTTCGTCTACCACTTGAAGGGAAAAGTATAACGCGTGTTACGATAAATGGAAGGAGGTGATTTGCGGTGCAGAAGCTTAAGATTGGAGACGTTGGTGTTGCTATGTATCTGCTGGCGGCTTTTATCATGCTGATCGTTCCGATTAAGTCGGGACTTTTGGACGTGCTTTTGGCATGTAACATCGCGGTCGCCTTCACGATTATGTTTGGCTGTATGTTCTCCAACGAAGTGCTGAACATGTCTTTCTATCCGACGATTCTGCTCTTCACAACCGTGTTCAGGATTGCTCTTAACGTTTCATCGACGAGGCTGATCCTGTCTACCGGCGACGCCGGAAACGTGGTACAGACGTTCGGCGAGTACGTGGGCGGCGGCGATCTGTTGATCGGTGTCCTCGTATTTTTGATTCTGATTATCGTGCAGTTTATGATCATCAACAAAGGTTCCGAGCGTGTGGCTGAGGTGACGGCGAGATTTACGCTGGACGCGATGCCCGGTAAACAGATGGCGATCGACGCGGACTTAAATACCGGCGCCATCACGGATGAAGAGGCGAAAAAACGCCGTGAAAAGATTCAGGAAGAATCTACCTTCTTCGGTTCCATGGACGGTGCCGTGAAGTATGTAAAGGGAGACGCGACCGCCGGTCTGGTGATCACTTTCATCAATATTGTGGGCGGTATCGGATTCGGCGTGTTCCGTCAGGGTATGGAAATGACGGAGGCGCTCAACAAATACACGATCCTTACCATCGGTGACGGTCTGGTGAGCCAGATCCCGTCTCTACTGATCTCTCTCGCCACAGGTATTCTTGTGACGAAGGGTTCCAAGGAGGCGGATTTCGGCACGGTCCTGATCAGCCAGCTCTTCGGTACGCCCAAGGTACTGTATCTGGTGGGCGCGGTTCTGGCTTTCCTGGGCATAGTCACCCCTCTGAACCCGGTTGTGTTCGTGGGGCTTGG
Organism: uncultured Lachnospiraceae bacterium; assembly: GCA_910588955.1. Taxonomy (GTDB): domain Bacteria; phylum Bacillota; class Clostridia; order Lachnospirales; family Lachnospiraceae; genus UBA3282. The sequence continues at coordinate 18,579 of CAJURQ010000027.1, read as the reverse complement.
TCTGGTATTCGTGGTAGTCGGCAGAGTGATGGCGGGCACCATTGAGACGGCGGTGATTGAGCACGAGGCGGACGAGGAAGAAGCGGCGGCGGAGGAGATCAGGCAGCCGGAGAATGTCACTTCGCTTTTACAGGTTGATCCCATCGAGCTGGAATTCGGCTACGGCATTATTCCGCTGGCGGACGTCAACCAGGGAGGCGACCTTCTGGACCGCGTGGTTATGATCAGAAGACAGATCGCGCTGGAACTCGGTACGGTTGTGCCGATTATTCGTCTGCGTGATAACATACAGTTGAATCCAAACCAATATATTATTAAAATAAAGGGTGTACAGGTCAGCGAGGGCGAGATTCTGTTTGACCACTATATGGCGATGAATCCCGGATATGTGGAGGAGGAGATCACAGGTATCCCTACTTTTGAGCCGTCCTTCCACCTGCCTGCCATCTGGATTACGGAGGGGCAGAGGGAGCGTGCGGAGAGCATGGGTTACACCGTGGTAGATCCGCCGTCCATTATCGCGACGCACCTGACGGAGATTATCAGACAGTACATATCGGAGCTTTTGACGAGACAGGATGTACAGAGTCTGGTGGACAACTTAAAGGAATCGAACCCTTCTCTTGTGGAGGAGCTGGTGCCGAAGCTTCTGGGGCTTGGCGAGATACAGAAAGTACTGCAGAATCTCTTAAAGGAAGGTATCTCCATCAGGGATTTGCTTACCATTTTCGAGACGCTGGCGGACTATGCGACGACGACCAGAGATACCGATATTTTGACGGAGTATGTGAGACAAAGCCTGAAGCGTGCGATTTCGGGCAAGTTTTTCCCTGCGAACGAAACGACCAGCGTGGTGACCTTAGATCCGAAGCTGGAACAGGAGATCATGGCGAGCGTCAAGCAGACGGAGCAGGGCGCGTATCTGACCCTCGATCCCGCAAAGACGAAGGATATTATGGAGTCTCTGGGCGTGGAGATCAAGAAGCTGGAAGATCTGGGCAAGATACCGCTTGTGATTACCTCTCCTATTGTGCGTGCGTACTTTAAAAAGCTGACGGAGGACTACTACAAAGATCTGGTTGTTGTGTCCTACAACGAGGTGGAATCCAGCGTTGAATTACAGTCTGTTGGGATGGTGACAGCATAATGATAATCAAGAAATTTATTGCAAAAACCGAAAAAGAAGCGATTGAAAACGCCCGGGCGGAATTGGGAGAAGGCGTGGTCGTGATGAACGTGAAGCCCGTGAAGCCCAAGGGTCTTTTCGCGTTTCTGAAGACTCCCATGGTGGAGGTCACGGTGGCGCTTGAGGAGGAGAGCGAGAAGCTGACCGCGGCGGTGTCCGCCATCAGCAACGTGCTCGCTTCCAGCCAGAGCAAGGAAGAGGAGACGGCTGTTAAAAGTACACCTGTTGTTGAAACGCCGGAAAAACGGGACAACAGCGGCGTCATAAAGGAGAAGCGGGAAAACAACAGCGCTATAGAGGAGAAGCTGGACAGCTTGCAGTCGCTCCTGGAGCAGCAGCTCCAGAAGCCCGAGGAGGAGAAGCCTGAACCGCAGGAGGAGAAAAAAGAGGAGACGGAGACGGACAGATTCATGCACCTTCTGCATGACACCATGCTCGACAACGAGGTGGATGAAAAGTACGCGCAGGAGATCATAGATGAGATCGAACTGATCAACAAGCCAAACATACCCTTTGACTATGCGCTGGCGAACATCTACCAGAAGATGATCCTCAAATTTGGCAAGCCAAGCGGCATCGAACCGGCGTCAAACGGCATCAAGCTTGTGTTTTTCATCGGACCCACAGGCGTCGGCAAAACGACCACGATCGCCAAGGTCGCCTCGAAGTTCCGCGTGGACGAGAAGAAGAAGGTGGCGCTTCTGACAGCGGATACCTATCGTATCGCCGCGGCGGAACAGCTCCGCACCTACGCGAATATTTTGGAGGTGCCTTTCCGAGTGATCTATACGGTGGAAGAAATAAACAAGGCGCTGGAGGACTTTAAGGATTACGACTACATTTTGATTGACACGGCGGGACATTCCCACCAGAACACGACGCAGAAAGATAACATGCGTAATATTATTCATTCCGTGGATGACAAGGTGGAGAGTGAGGTGCACCTTGTCTTGAGCGCCACGACGAAGTACAAGGATCTGATCAGTATAGCGGATTCCTATAAGGAGATGGCGGACTACAAGCTGATTTTCACGAAGCTGGATGAGACGACGACGCTGGGAAATCTTCTGAATCTGCGGCTTTATACGGGCGCGTCGCTGTCCTATGTGACGTACGGGCAGAATGTGCCGGACGATATAGAGGACTTTAACCCGCAGAAGACGGTCAAGAGGCTGCTCGGTGGGAAGAACTAACCGGAGGAAGAACTAAGGAGGAGACCTAGCTATAATGGATCAGGCTGAAAAACTGAGAAGGATAATAAAGGGAAGCGCTCCGCCGAAACGTCCTCTGGCAAGGGTCATCACCGTCACAAGCGGCAAGGGAGGCGTTGGGAAATCGAACACGGCGATCAACCTGGCAATACAGTTTCGTAAAATGGGACAGAAGGTCATTATTCTGGACGCGGATTTCGGGTTGGCAAACATAGAGATTATGTTCGGGGCGGTGCCCAAACATAACTTATGTGATTTAATTTATCAGGGAAAGAGCATCCGGGATATCGTCACGTGGGGACCCATGGAAGTAGGCTTTATATCGGGCGGTTCCGGGATTACGGGGATGTCGAATCTGGACAGGGATAATCTGGGGACGATCATAGACAATCTGGCGGAGCTGGACGAGATGGCGGAGACCATCATTGTAGATACCGGGGCGGGCATTTCCGATTCGGTGTTAGAATTTCTCGTGGCGAGCGGTGAGATTCTTCTGGTGACTACGCCGGAGCCCACCTCGATCACGGACTCCTATTCGCTCCTCAAGGCGCTTAGCCGTCATCCCCGCTACAGGGTGAAGGAGACGCAGGTGAAGGTGCTCGCCAACAAGGTGACGGGGGAGCAGGAAGCGCTCTCACTCTACGGGAAGCTGGAGACGGTGGTGGAGCGGTATCTGAAGGTGCCGATATCCTATCTCGGGATGATCCCGCAGGATCAGCTTCTGGCGAAGGCTGTGATGCAGCAGATGCCGGTATCGCTGGATAATCCCAAGGCGAGGTCGGCGATTGCCTACGAAATTATTGCGGCGAAACTGATGAACAGGGAAGTGGAAAAAACGATTCCGAGGCGTGGTATGGCGGCATTCTTTTCTCATATCATATCCGGAAAATAAAACGGCAGGCATGAACGCCGGGAGGTAAAAAATGTCGGAAGTGTTATCAAAGTACGCGGCGCCGGGTGGAGAGGTAGAACTCAAAGCGATAGGCAGGGAGCGGGAACCAGAGGACAGCAGACAGCGAAGGGCGCATCGGAGTCAGGTGCTGAGGGTACTGACGGAGAACCGCGTGGAGGTATCCATGCCGATTGCGGATGGCAAACTCATCCTCTTGCCGGTGGACGGCGAGTACGATATGTATTTTTACGGGAACAACGTAGTTTACCAGTGCACGGCGCGGGTGGCGGATCGCTACCGCCATAACGGACAGTATGTGCTGGTGATGGATCTGACGAGCAACCTGCGCAATTATCAGAGGCGCGAGTATTACCGCTTTAGCTGTGCGCTGGAGATGGATTCCAGACAGCTCGGCGAGGAGGAGGAGATCTCCGTTGCGGCGCAGGAGGAGCTTTTGCCGGCGCTGCCCTTAAAGAGCAGCGTGATTGTGGATATCAGCGGCGGAGGGCTTAGGTTTGTCGCCTACTATGCCTACGAGGTGAACAGCCTGATATTATGTAAGTATCATTTGCAGATTGACGGCAGGGAGAAAGAGTACCGGCTTGTGGGAAAGGTTCTGGCGGTAAACGAGCTGGAAAAGGAGCCGGGCGTCTTCGATCACCGCGTGCAGTATGTGAATGTGGATCCACAGGACAGGGAGGAAATAATTCAGTATATTTTTGATGAGGCGAGGAAAACCCACAAAAAAATGGAGGGCTGATCTGCCGGAGGTAGAAGATGAAAAATATATTGCTGGTTGACGACTCTGCACTCATGAGAAGGGTGCTCTGTGATATAATCGAATCGGATAAGCGATTCCAAGTACAGGACAGGGCGGTAAACGGTCTGGACGCGTTGGCGCTTCTGAGCAGGAAGACCTACGACGCGGTCGTGCTTGATGTGAATATGCCGCAGATGAACGGTCTGGAGCTCTTGAAGGAGCTGCAGAAGCGCAGGATCTCGGCGAAGGTCATTATGGCGAGCACGGACACCGCGGACGGCGCGAAGGTTACGCTGGACGCGCTGGAACTGGGGGCGTTGGATTTTATCCACAAGCCTACCAGCGCGTTAGACTGCCGTAACGGGACTTTCAGTCAGGGACTTTTGCGGATTCTCGCCGCAGTGACGGATGTGGACACACGGTCGCCGATCACGTCCTCCATTCCTGCCAGAACGCCGGTGACTCCCAAAATGGGAGCCGTAAGGAGTATTGTGGGCAGGACGGATACGGCTCCGGCGGCGGAAAAACCGGAGAAAAAAGCGCCGGTGTCAGCGCCTCCCTCGGGGAAGGCGGTCTACAATCCGGGAAGTCAGGTTGTGGCGCTGGCAAGTTCCACGGGCGGACCGAAGGCATTGCAGGCGGTGATTCCGAAGCTCCCGGCGAACCTGAAGGTGCCGGTGGTGGTGGTGCAGCATATGCCTGCCGGTTTTACGGCGTCTCTGGCAGAGCGGCTGAACTCTCTGAGCGAGGTCTCCGTGAAGGAAGCGGCGGAGGGTGATGTGCTTATGCCCGGCAGCGTATATATTGCAATGGGCGGCAAGCATCTGAACGTTCTGAATATGGCAGGCAAATATACGATCCATTACTCGGACGAACCGGCGAGAGAAGGTGTGAAACCCTGCGCGAACTACATGTACGAATCCCTGATGGACAGCAAGTTTGACAGGGTCGTGTGCGTGGTGATGACGGGGATGGGCGCGGACGGTACAGAAGGAATCCAACATCTGAAGGAGAAAAAGAAAATACATGTGATTGTCCAGGAGGCGAGCACATGCGCCGTGTACGGGATGCCGAAGAGCGCCGTGAACGCGGGGCTGGCGGACCAGATAGTGCCGCTGGAGCAGATCGCGCAGGAAATCACGACAAACGTGGGGGTAAAATAATATGGATGTAAGCCAGTATCTTGAGATTTTCCTTGATGAAACCAATGAACATCTGCAGAATCTGAATACGCAGATCCTCTCCCTGGAGCAGGATCCGGAGAACATGGATACGATCAATGAGATCTTCCGCGCCGCCCATTCCTTGAAGGGTATGGCGGGAACCATGGGCTATAAGAGGATGCAGACTCTGACCCATGATATGGAGAATGTTTTCTCTGAGGTGAGAAACGGCAATATCAAGGTGAAGGCGGATATGATCGACGTACTGTTCCAGTGTCTGGATGCGCTGGAGGAGTACAACACGAATATCAGGGAGAGTTCCGACGAGGGTACTAACGATAACGGCGCGCTGATTAAGCGGTTGAATGATATTATGGGAGACGGCGACACGCCGGCAGCGCAGGAGGCGGCGTCTCAGGAACAGGCTGCTGCTCCGGCTGCCGCAGACGGTTTTGTGGGAATCAAGCTGAATGAGAACCAGCAGAGCGTGCTGAGCGAGGCGCTCAAGCAGGGCAAGAGTGTATACGGGCTGACCGTGAAGGTACAGGAGTCCTGTATTCTGAAGGCGGCAAGGGCGTTCCTGGTGTTTAAGGCGATCGAGGAGACGAGTGAGATTATCGTTTCCGATCCCTCTTCGCAGGACATTGAGGACGAGAAGTTTGATCTGCATTTCAGCTTGATTATTGTTTCCGAGACGGAATTGAACGAGGTGGTGACGGCGGCAAAGAGCGTGTCCGAGATCGAGGATGTCTCCGGCAGTGTGCTGAACCTTGACGATGTGGGGGCGGCTGAGACGGAGGAATCCCATGCGGCTGAGACGGGGGCAGAGGTAGAGGCGGCAGCGCCTGCGGCGCCTGCACAGGCACAGCAGCCCGCACAGACGGCTGCGTCAGCGCCGGCAGCTCCCGCACAGGCGGAACAGGCGCCCGCGCCTACACCCGCTCCGGCGGCGAAGAAAGCGCCCGCGAACAAGCCTGTGGTAAACAGGACTGTAAGAGTAGATATAGAGAAGCTGGATACGCTGATGAATCTGGTCAGCGAGCTGATTATCGCGAAGAACTCCCTCGTATCGGCGTCCGCGATGTCAGGCAATTCCAGTCAGGCGGTGAACGAGCAGATCGAGTATCTGGAGAGCGTGACCACTTCCCTTCACGAGTCGGTTATGAAGGTGAGGATGGTGCCTATCGAGAGCACGGTGAACAAGTTCCCCCGCATGGTCCGCGACTTGCAGAAGAAGCTCGGCAAGAAGATGGAGCTGTACATGAGCGGTGAGGAGACGGAGCTTGACCGTACCGTGGTAGACCAGATTGGCGATCCGCTGATGCACCTTTTGCGTAATTCCGCTGACCATGGACTGGAGTCCGCTGCGGTGCGTAAAGAGAGAGGAAAGCCGGAAGTCGGTTCCATTTTCCTCGACGCGTATCAGGATGGTAACAACGTTGTCATCGAGGTGAGGGATGACGGTAACGGTATCGATACAAAGGCAGTTAAAAATAAGGCGATAGAGCGCGGCGTCATCACCCCGGAACAGGGCGAAGCGATGAGCGAGAAGGAGATCATAGACCTGCTGTTTAACGCGGGATTCTCTACCGCGAAGGTTGTCTCCGACGTGTCGGGACGAGGCGTAGGTCTGGACGTGGTGAAGTCTATGATCGAGTCCTTAAGCGGCGAGGTGGAAGTGAAGTCCAGACTCGGAGAGGGCAGCACATGGACGATCAGACTGCCGTTGACGCTCGCCATCATTCAGGCTCTGATGGTGGAGATCGGTGACGAGAAATACGCGATTGCGCTCGGCTCCATTCAGACGATAGAGGATATCCTTCCAAGCGATGTGAATTTGGTGCAGGCGAAGGAAGTGATTCAGCTGCGTGATCTGGTAATTCCGCTGATCCGCCTGAATGAGATTCTGGATATCCCGAGCAAGAAGGATCCGGAGGAAAATCTCGTTGTGGTCGTTGTCAAGAAGGGCGATAAGCTTGCAGGTCTTGTGGTGGATGAACTGATTGGTCAGCAGGAGATTGTTATCAAGTCGCTCGGCAAGTATATCAGCAAGTGCAAGATTATCAGCGGCGCGACGGTTCTTGGCGACGGTGAGGTAGCGCTGATTCTGGATGCCAATTCGTTGATCTGACAGGAGGGAGGAAGAGAGCATGAATGAAGTAGAAGAATTAAGACCGGTGGGAGAAACCACACAGTTTATCGTGATAAAACTCGGTGACGAGCAGTACGGCATCGATATCAAGTACATAGACAATATCGTGAGAATGCCGCACATTACCAGAGTGCCGAAGGTCGACAACTATTTAAAGGGCGTCATTAACCTGAGAGGCGAGGTCATTCCCGTTATGAGCATCCGTATCAAGATGGGGCTTGAGAATGATGTGGAGACGAAATCCAGCAGGATTATCATTCTGAAGCTGGAACAGCAGGGAACCATCGGCGTGATCGTCGATGAAGTCAGGGAAGTGGTGACTCTGGAAAACGACAGAATCGAAAAAGTAGCGTACGACTCAAAAGATGAGAAGTCAAACTTTCTCTGTGGAGTCGGAAAGAGCGACGGGGGACTGATTTCCCTGCTCGATTTAAATGCGGTTGTGCTGGAAAGCGTATAGGAGGTTTGAAGTGGGTGAAATCAGTTTAGACGAAATGTCAAATGAATATTTCGACGTCCTGAGAGAGTTGGGCAATATTGGCGCCGGAAACGCGACCACGGCTTTAGCACAGATGATGCAGTGTAAGGTAGATATGGCGGTCCCCAAGGTACAGCTCCTGGAGTTTAGGGAGCTTGGCGAGGCTATGGTCGGCGAGGAGACGGTCATGGCGGGGATCTATCTCGGCATTGAAGGCGATATCAAGGGAAGCATCATGTTTCTTCTGGAGAAGAAGGCTGCAAAGCATCTGGTCGGCAAGCTGATGGGTATGGAGTCGGAAGGTGACGAGTTTACCGAGATGGAATTTTCCGCCTTGAAAGAGGTGGGAAACATTATCACCGGATCTTATTTAAATTCCCTCTCAAGTATCACCAATCTGGCGATCTATCCTTCCGTGCCGGATCTGACGGTGGATATGGCGGGTGCGATATTGAGCGTGCCGGCGATAGAGTTTGCCGCTCTCGGCGACAGGATGTTGATGATTCAAACACAGTTTTTTGACGAGATGGTATTAGACGGATATTTTATTCTGATTCCTGATCTGGATTCATATGGCAGGATGTTATCGGCGCTGGGGATCAATATCTGATCGGACGGCGCACATGGGTATGGATTAAGAAAGTGTAAACGGGAGAACGCGGTGTTATGAGTGTAGAGATAAAGGTCGGAATGGCCGACTTAAACGTATGCGTCAGTCCTGATAGGATTACGACTTTGGGACTGGGGTCTTGTGTAGGTATTGCGCTTCGAGATCCGGTCACAAAGATCGGCGGGCTTGCGCACATTATGCTGCCTGACTCTACGACGATTCGGAACAACTCCAATATACCGAAGTTTGCTGACACGGGAATAGAGGAGCTTGTGAAGCAGGTGACCAGAAAAGGGGCGAACAGAAGCCGGCTGGTTGCCAAGATTGCGGGCGGTGCGCAGATGTTTGGCTTTAACAGTAACAGCGAGATGGTTCGTGTGGGTGAGAGAAACGTGCAGGCGACCAAGAAGAAGCTGGCGGAGCTGCGGATTCCGATTCTTGCGGAGGATACAGGCAAGAATTTCGGGAGAACGGTTATTTTTTATCCTGAAACCGGAGATTTTGTAATCAGAGCGGTAGGCAAACAGGAATACAAGATCTGATAAGCCGGCGGGAAGAAGATGGAAGGGTAGCAAGGTGGACTGGAAAGAGAAGAACAGCGAAGAGACAGGAGAAGCGGCGGAGATTTCGGAGACAGAGGAAGAGCCGGAAGAAGGGCTCGATCCAGAGGATGAGATTGAGACCGCAGCGCAGCGTGAGGCGAGGGAAAAACGGGAGGAAGAGGAGAGACAAGCAAAGGCGAGAAAGCGCAGACTGATCCCTCCTTTTGTCATGTTATTTGCCGGCGCGGTTGTCAGCATTGCCATGCGGATTCTGCACTATGACTTGCAGACAATGCTGATTGTTTTGCTGTGCGTTTTGCTGGGGTTCTATTTTGTCGGACGAATCCTGCAGATTATGCTGGATCGGTTTGAGCAGCAGATTCAGGACGCCCACATGGAGGAGGGCGAGGTTATAGAAAAGGAACCGGAGGAGTAAAATAAACAAATAAAACCATAAAATAGAGTAGGTACTCAGAATGGACGATACAGGCAAAAAGAAACTCTGGGAGGAGTACGCGGCTGCGGGTTCCCCGGAGGTACGGGAAAAGATCATATTGGAGTATGCGCCTTTGGTGAAGGTGGTTGCCGGACGCCTCAGTATGTACCTTGGGTACAACGTTGAGTATGAGGATCTTGTGAGTTACGGGATATTCGGACTGATCGACGCCATTGATAAGTTTGACTGCATGAAGGATGTCAAGTTTGAGACTTACGCCAGCTTGAGAATACGGGGAGCGATCCTTGACCAGATTCGCAAGATGGACTGGATTCCGCGGACCATCAGACAGAAACAGAAACGGATCGATGCGGCGATTAAGGAGATCGAGACACAGTATGGCAGGAGCGCCACAGACGAGGAGATCGCAAAGCTCTTGGGTATTACGGACGAGGAATACCTTGACTGGCAGTCACAGATGAAGATCACCAACGTGGTGTCTCTGAATGAGTTTTTAGAACAGGGGAGCGAAGTCTCCAACGAGGCGGGGAGCACGAAAAGCGCAGCTTTTGATTCGCCGGAAGAGATTCTGGAGAGGGACGAATTGAAGAAGATGCTGGCGCAGGCTCTCGAGCTTTTGACGGAAAAAGAGCGCAAGGTAATCGTTCTCTACTATTACGAGGATCTGACCCTGAAGGAAATCAGTAATATATTGGAGGTGTCCGAGTCGAGAATTTCTCAGCTCCACACCAGAGCTTTGCAGAAGATGAGGGGGAAGCTGGGAAACTATATCGGTATTCTCACAGACACTGACAGAAGAAAATAAAACAGGGGGGTATATGAACGGATATTTCAGACTGGTGAACCGGGAAGGGGCGTCGTCACTCAAACTGTTTCCGCCGAAGGGAGAGGGGAAATTCGTCGATGTTACGGATGTGCTTGAGTATCTGACGATGAAGGATTACGCATGTGACCTGCCGACGATTAAGCGGGCGGTGGAGAGTGCGGAGAAAGAGGAGCAGGAGATCCGGCTCGGAAATGAGACGAGACTTCCGGAGAGAGAATGCTATAAGCTGAGAGTGGGGCCTGATAAGATGCAGGCCTTTGCGAAGTTTTACGCGGCTTCCGAGGGCGGCGAGGATATGACTGCCGAGGAGATGATAAACGATCTGAAGCTTCGGGGAATTAAGTGCGGTATCTGTACGGAGGCGATTGAGGCTTTCTTTGCAAAAAGAGAGTATCTCGAGGAAATTCTTGTGGCACAGGGGCGTGCGCCCGTTCAGGGGAAGCATGCGTGGATTGAATATAAATTTAACACGGACAAAAAGGCGAAGCCTACTTTGAATGAGGATGGGAGCGTAGATTTCTTTCATCTGAATATACTAAACCACTGTAATAAGGGAGACGTGCTGGCGGTCCTGCATCCGGAAGAACCGGGTGAGCCGGGCGAGGATCTGGCGGGAAACCGGATACTGCCCGCGGAGGTGAGGAAGGAAACCTTAAAGTACGGACACAATATCGAGCTGTCCAAGGATCGCACCGTGCTCACGGCTATGGTAAACGGGCATGTGGAGCTGGTGGAGGATTCGGTTTTCGTCTCTGACGAACTTATGGTGGAGAATGTGGATAATTCCACCGGCAATATCGAATACGAGGGCAATGTACAGATAAACGGCAACGTGGCGACAAACTTCCAAGTGAAAGCAAAGGGCGATATTATGGTGAAGGGCGTTGTGGAGGGGGCGCAGCTTACGGCGGGCGGCAATATCATTATCGCCCGGGGCATGAACGGTATGGGACGCGGTGTTCTCAAGGCGGGTGGCAATATCGTTGCGAAATTTCTGGAAAACGTTACCGCTGAGGCGGACGGGTATGTGGCGTCCGAGTCCATCCTGCACAGCAGGGTGACTGCGGGCAGTGAGGTCAATGTGGACGGCAGGCGCGGATTCATCACCGGAGGAAAGGTGTGCGCGACAGGCAGCATCAACGTGAAAACCCTCGGCTCGGAAATGGGGGCAGATACCATTGTGGAGGTGGGAACCGATCCCAAGCTGAAGGCGCGCGTGAACGAGCTCCAGAAGCAGATAGGCGAGGACACGAAACTTCTGCAGAACGTGCAGCCGACGCTGCTTTCCGCGAAACAGAAGCTGGCAAAGGGCGTGAAGCTGAGTCCGGAGCAGATACAGCAGATACAGTCCATGGCGGCGTTAAATAAGCAGAAAACCGACGCGATCGCGGCGGCGAATAAAGAGATAGAGGATCTGCAAAAGCAAATGACGAGTTCTGCGGAGACCATGGTGCGCGTGAAGGGGGAGGTTTATCCAGGCACACGGATCTGCATCGGGGATGTTTCCATGGTGGTGCAGAAAACCACACACTACTGTCGTTTCATCAGAGAGCGCGGCGATGTAAAGATGGCACCGTTCTAGTGTGCGAGAAGAACTTCTAACCACTCGCAGCAGAGGCTGCTTCGCGGAGAAGTTCTAAGTCTCGCACTGGAGAATGCCTGAAATGCGGCATTCTCCGCACGGATTCGAAATTCCGGGAGGGGATACAGATGGCAATAGGCTTTGTGGAGATGCAGGGACAGATCACGAGGGCGCAGGACTTTACGACTGTCAAGCATAACGAGGACACGAAGGGTCTGGTGGATCAGTCCAATTTCGGGCAGCAGATGACGAAGCAGGTGGAGAAGCAGACACAGAGGGTCAATGAGAGAGACAGGGCGGAAAACCGCCAAAAAAAATTCGACGCAAAGGAACAAGGGAGTAACGAATACCACGGAGACGGCGGTCAGCACAGGAAGAGGGAGAAAAAAGAACCTGACGGCAAGGTGCTGTTAAAAGGTGTGAGTACTTTTGAAATTTCGGGATAAGACCCAGGGCGGTGCGCCGGATTACGAAAGGGAGAAGTATGAGTGTAATAGAGATCGTTCTGATTATCATCGGGGCAGGGGTATTTCTTCTGGGATATTTTCTGCCGGCAGGGAAGAAGGACGCGGATGAAGAAGTACAGTTGATCAGCGAGGCTGAAATCAGGAAACTGGTGGAGGGCGAGACGGAGACTGTCAGGGAAAAGGTTTCCGATATTGTGGAGGAAACCATCGGTTACTCGATAGAGAAGACAGAGCGCGCCATGGAGCGCGTGGCAAACGAAAAGATTATGGCAGTGAATGAATACTCGGACACCGTTTTGGAGGAAATCAACAAGAACCATAAGGAAGTAACGTTCCTCTACGATATGCTCAATGACAAGCATGACACGCTGATGGCGGATATCGGTCAGGCAAATCAGGTAGTGGAAGAGATCAGGCAGACGGTACGCGACGCGGAGATCACGGCGGAGGAGACCGCGAAAAAGGCGCAGGAGGCGGCAGAGGCGGCGGAGGGCGCCCTGATGCGGATCCACAAGGCGGAAAGCTCGGCGAGAGAGGCGCAGGACGCTGTGCAGGAGGCGGTACAGTCCGTGATGGGAGCGGTGGAGGACACCCGCACCGATCTCTGGTCGATCCACAGCGCGGGAACTTACTCGCCGGAGGTGGTGGAGGAAGTGCAGGCATCCCGGGTGTTCCCGACGATGCAGGAAGAAGAACTGCCTTATGATTTGGAGCCGGAGTACTTGGCGCACGAGCCTGTTTCGGAGGAACCAGAGGAGGTAGTGGAGGAGGTTGACTTTCAGCCGATCAAGCCGAGACGGGTGGAGATCATCCATGAGCCCGAGGCGGATTATGTCGCCGAGGAGCAGGAACTTTCCACAAGCGCGGCGTTTGCCGAGATGGGTATTTTCGGGAACCGGGAGCCGGAAGTCGGCAGGGAACCCGCGGGCAGAGAATTTGGAAGCGGCAGGGAATTTAGAAGTGGCAGAGAACCCGCCGGCAGGAGGGGAGCCGCGCCCGTGCATGAGGAGCCGCGCGGGGTAGATATCCGCTTTGCCCAAGGGAAAGATAACGGGCGTAATAGCAATGAGAGAATCTTGGAACTTCACAAGGCGGGCAAGTCCAATATGGCGATAGCCAAAGAACTTGGGCTCGGTCTTGGCGAGGTAAAACTGGTGATAGATTTGTTTGAAGGTATGTAGGATGGAGAAAAAATATTATTTCCGCGGGCTCGGTCTGGGAATTATCGTAACGGCTGTTATTATGGGAATTGCCCTGTCGGGCGGCGGGAAAAAGGAAAAAATGACTGACGATGAGGTGATCGCCCGGGCGAAAGAGCTGGGTATGATCGAGGATTCCACGCTGCTTGAGGCTGCGGAGGAAGAGGACGGACAGAGTGATGATCCGGAAACGCCGCCTGTGCAGAAGGAGAACACCGTTAAGAAGGATATCTCGGTGGCTGCGGAGAAAGAGGAGGCAGAGAAAAAGGCTGAGGCTGAGGCAGCGCAGAAGCCGGAGCCTGTGCCGGATGAGGAAGTGCCCACTGAGGGCGCGCCGGAGTCTCTTGAGAAGAAGGAGAACAAGGCGGCGAGCGCGGAAAAGGCTTCCGCCGATACCAACGAGATGACAAAGCCGGATGAGGACGGCGAGAAACAGGAAAAGAAACCTGAGACGGGGGCGGTGAAGAGTGTGACCATCGCAAGCGGCGACGGTTCCTACACGGTGGCGAAAAAGCTGGCGGACGCAGGCGCGGTGAGTTCCGCAGAAGCCTACGACGATTTTTTGTGTGCCAACGGCTATGACAAGAAACTCAGACCCGGCACTTTTAAGATTCCAACCGGTGCCAATGACGAACAGATTGCGCGGATTGTGACGGGTCAACAATAGAGTGAAAAAACAGAGCGAAAGGGAGAGACGCTATGAGATCAATTAAGGCGAGAATTTTGGCGGCGGTGATTGTGTGTACTCTTTTGACATCCCTCATCTGCGGCGGGGTCAGCATCATCAATTCCAGAAAGACGGTGTATCAGGATTCCCAGAAGGAAATGAAGTATGCGTGCGCGAATCAGGCTGCGGAGCTGAACGCGCAGATGAGCCGGGTGGAGCAGTCCGTCAATACGGCGTACAACGTTGTGCTGCAGCAGCTTACGGACGTGCAGGCGTTTAAGACGGACAAAGCCTATGTAGATAATTTTACAATGATTATGGAGCAGATGCTCTATGAGATCGGCGGAAACACGGAGGGGGCGTTAACCGCGTATATCCGTTATAACCCCGAGTTCACGGAGCCGGACAGCGGCGTATTCTGGAGCAGGGGCAGCGACGCGGAAAAGTTCGAGGCGCTTGTTCCCACGGATTTCTCCATGTATTCTCCGGACGATCTGGAGCATGTGGGCTGGTACTACATACCCGTAAAGAACGGAAAACCGACGTGGATGGATCCTTACTTAAACTCCAATATCAATGTTTATATGGTATCTTATGTGATTCCCATTGTCCTTGACGGGGAGTCCATCGGTATCATCGGCATGGATATCGACTTTGATAAGTTTACGGCGACCGTGGACAGTGCGACCGTGTTTGAGACAGGCTCCGCCTTTCTGGTAAATGCTAACGGCAGCATCGCTTACCACAAAGAGATGGAAGCGGGAACCGCGGTTGCGCAGGCGGACGAGTCCGGCGTGATTGCGTCTGCGCTCTCTGATCCGGCATCGGAGGGGCAGCCGCTCAATTATACCTATCAGGGTGAATTAAGAGGCATGTGTTATCAAACGCTTACCAACGGCATGAAGTATGTGCTGACCGCGCCGGAGTCTGAGATGAAGAGCGCGGCGGGACGCATCACGAAGCTGATTGTGATCGGTATGCTTGTCGCGGTTGCAATCTCTGTGGTGATCGGCGTGCTGATGGGTCTGGTGATTACAAGACCGATCACCCAGATCAATGATATCGTGTCCAAGACGGCGCAGTTTAATTTCGCGAAGAATCCGAATAGTGACAAACTCTGCAAGCGGCAGGATGAGAGCGGCAGCATGGCAAACTCCCTCAGGGAGATGCGCGGCAGTCTCCGCTCCATGGTGGCGGATATCCAGAGAACCTACTCCGATCTGGACGATACGCTGATGAAACTTTCCGACACCACCGAGCAGGTGAAGGGCATGAGCGGAGAGAACACGGAGACGACGCAGGGTCTTGCGGCGGCAATGCAGGAGACGGCGGCGGCTATGGAGACCGTGAACAACACCGTGAGCCAGATCAGGGAGCGTGCCCAGGTGATCCGCGATAATTCCATGGAGGGAGAGCGGGCGTCCCTGGAGAGCAAACAGCGCGCCGACGGTTTGAAGAACACGACGGGCGAGGCGCAGAACAAGACGACCCAGATGTATCGCGGCGTACAGGAGAAGAGCGCGGCGGCTATGGAGCAGGCGCGGGCGGTGGAGAAGATCAACCAGCTCACCCAGTCCATTCTGGATATTTCCGGGCAGACGAACCTGCTTGCGTTAAACGCGTCGATCGAGGCGGCGAGAGCGGGCGAGGCGGGAAGAGGCTTCGCGGTAGTCGCCGACGAGATCGGCGGGCTGGCGTCCCAGACCTCCTCCACGGTGAGCAATATTAACGGCATTACAACCGAGGTTAATCAGGCGGTGGAGAATATGGAGTCCTGTTTGCAGGAGATTCTCTCTTTCTTAGAGGGGACAGTGCTTAAGGATTACAGCGACTTTATGGGCGTTGCGGAGAAATACACGCAGGACGCATCTGATTTCGAGGAGAATATGAAGGCGATCGGTGTCGAAGTGGAGACGCTGCTCTCCGCTATCGTGGAGATCGCGGATTCCGTCAACAACATCACTTTGACGGTGGGCGAAGCCGCCAACAATATCAGCAACATAGCCCAGAAGACGCTGGATGTGTCCCAGCTTGTTGAGGGTAACGCGGAGCTGATGGAAACCAACTCCGAGAACGTGGTGAAGCTGAAAAATATCGTGGATATGTTCCACAATTAACACGCAAAATTTAGTGCTTCTTTGCGAAATGTCCAATGGCATGAGCAATTAGAAGCACTTTTTGCGTTCTCCTTATTGCACGTGGGATTCTTTTGTGTTATAGTATTTGAGTGTGCGCGGGTGCACACAAATCCTATTAATCACATATACCCAGCCCATGCCGGTGCCCTTTTATGCGCAGGAACAGGCAGTTAAATTTGCTGTAGAAGCAGCATGCATCCCGCGCGGCGAGCGAAGTTCGATTTCGGGTGGCAGGGAGGCGCAAGGTATATGGCAGACAACCAAACGGAGGTAGAAGAACTATGAGCGTTATTTCAATGAAGCAGTTGCTGGAGGCAGGTGTTCATTTCGGACATCAGACAAGAAGATGGAACCCTAAGATGGCTCCCTATATCTTCACGGAGAGAAACGGCATCCACATCATCGATCTGCAGAAGTCTGTCGGCAAGGTGGACGAGGCTTACAGAGCCGTGTTTGACGTGGTGGCGCAGGGCGGCACGATCCTTTTCGTAGGAACGAAGAAGCAGGCGCAGGATGCGGTGAAGACTGAGGCTGAGCGCTGCGGCATGTACTATGTAAATGAGAGATGGCTGGGCGGCATGCTCACCAACTTCAAGACAATCCAGTCCAGAGTGGAGAGATTAAAGGCGATCGAGAGAATGGCTGAGGACGGCACCTTTGAGGTACTGCCCAAGAAGGAAGTCATCAAGATCAAGAAGGAGTGGGAGAAGCTGGAGAAGAATCTGGGCGGCATCAAGGAGATGACCAGAATCCCCGACTGTATTTTTGTGGTAGACCCCAAGAAGGAGAGAATCTGCGTGCAGGAGGCTCACACACTGGGCATTACCCTGATCGGTATCGGCGATACGAACTGCGATCCCGAGGAGCTTGACTATATCATTCCCGGCAACGACGATGCAATCCGCGCGGTGAAGCTGATCGTGTCCAAGATGGCTGACGCGGTAGTGGAGGCGAATCAGGGTGCGGAGGCTGACAGCTACGCTGAGGAAGCGGAAGCGCAGAAGGTAGAAGAGGCTGACGAGACAGAATAAACAGTTCAGAACGGGAAAATATTAATGAGATAATTCAGGAGGGAAAATAGATGGCTGTTACAGCGGCAATGGTAAAAGAGTTGAGAGAGATGACCGGTGCGGGCATGATGGACTGCAAGAAGGCTCTGAACGAGACCGACGGCAACATGGACGCGGCGGTAGAATATCTGAGAAAGAACGGTCAGGCGAAGGCGGAGAAGAAGGCAGGCAGAATCGCAGCCGAGGGTCTCTGCCGTGTGGCGGTGAAGGATGAGAAGACCGCTGCGGTTGTGGAGGTAAACTCCGAGACCGATTTCGTGGCGAAGAACGCGGATTTTCAGGAGTACGTTGAGGCGGTGGCTAAGCAGGCGGTTGAGTCCGATGCGGCTGATCTGGACGCATTCCTCTCCGAGAAGTGGCATCTGGACGAGTCCAAGACCGTGAAGGATGCACTGGTGGATAAGGTTGCCGTGATCGGTGAGAACCTGAGCATCAGAAGATTTGAGAAGGTAGTGGCGGCGGACGGCTGTGCGGTGACCTACGTGCACGGCGGCGGCAGAATCGGCGTTATCGTCGAGGCGGCTACGGACGTTGTGAACGATGCTGTGAAGGAGGCGCTCACCAACATTGCGATGCAGGTTGCGGCTCTGTATCCGAAGTACGTGTCCACTGACGAAGTTTCCGAGGAGTTCAAGGCGCATGAGAAGGAGATCATCGCGGAGCAGATCAAGAACGATCCGAAGATGGCAGGAAAGCCCGACAAGGTAATCGAGGGCGCGGTGAACGGTCGTCTGAACAAGGAGCTGAAAGAGGTATGCCTCTTAGAGCAGATCTATGTGAAGGCTGAGGACGGCAAGCAGAGCGTTGCGAAGTATCTGGAGCAGGTGGCGAAGGAGAACGGCGCGAACCTTTCCGTGAAGAGATTTGTCCGCTTCGAGACCGGCGAGGGTCTGGAGAAGAAGGAAGAGAACTTTGCGGAGGAAGTGGCAAAACAGATGGGAATGTAAGACTGGAAAGTTCTTAGAAGAAGCAAAACCAGAAAACAAAGCATTTTCAAGCTATGCAGGCGGTTTTAAGAAGAAATTCAAAGTATCGTAACCTATCATAAAATATCGCAAAGTATCGTGATAATTTGGGTAAAGATTGGGTATGGAAATGGGTAAAATGTTTTACCCAACTTCTTAATGAAAATGGTTGATTATCTCAAAAAAGCCTTGATTTACGGGCATACAAGCAGGA
>CAJURQ010000026.1 GCA_910588955.1 uncultured Lachnospiraceae bacterium | reverse complement strand
TTATACTGTCGAAAATAAAATGCTTTTTCCGTCTACTACAAAGTGCCGCGTTACAATGTTACCAGCAAGAGTACATCATCTGGCAGCGGTATTCAAGATAAAATATCTGGGAAAAAAGGTCAAAGAAAAGCGCTTTCACCGCAGGAGCATTACGAAAAGAGAAAACTTTTAAGAGAGCAGTTTGAGGAGAGGCTGGCGGAGAAGGAGTATCTGAAAGATCAGTTGGAAGAAAAAGAGAGGAAGGATGAATTATTGGAAAAAAGCATTTTGTCAAAGGAGCGAAACGCGGACAGATTCATTGAGCGGTATGAAGCCAATATTTTGACATCTTAAATTGTCAGGTATGCTATGGATACCCTATATAGGAATCATCTTGTGATTGTACTGCAACACAGGGAAACGAAGTAATTTCAGCATGAATTGGGAGACTTACACTATGAATGGTATGGTAAATTGGAAAAACATAAATGCAAATCCGATGGCAACACTAAGCAGAAAGCAGCGCATGATCGATGTTCTCCTCGGAAAGCGAAATACTGTCAATAAGGGACAGCGGGATTCCTTCATAAAAAGGGACAATCTTGTCGCTAAAATAGGATTATACACGGCCCCTGTAACGAAAACCGCAGGAAAAGTTTCCGATGAAATCCTTGATAAGATAAATTTTGCATATCTGGATGGGACAGAGCTGCCGGATGGTTTTATCTTTGAGGGTGTGAAATATTCCAAAGAAGATTTTCCGAGTATCAGTCTGGATAAATGTGAAAAAGCTGTTACCGAAAACAATGCCCTTGTTTTTCAGCCCGGAAAGTATTATCAGTTTACGGATGAAACGGGTAAGACGCATATTCTTACCTGTACCTATGGGAGTCTGTATCAGCCCTTATCAGACACAAAGAGAGGTGTGAGAGACGACACCAGCTTTGAGATTGGACAATTCTGGAACAAGTTATCAAAAAACGGCACTTTTATCGGATTAAATTATTCTAATGAAACTGTGAGAAGGCTTTTGAATGATGCGGGAATCACAGAGGGGTTCTTTTCCGTGCAGGTAGGGGATAACAGGCAGGAATACTTTTATTCCAACGGGAATGCGGGAACGGCAGTACCGAAAGAGAGATATGATAACACTTACCATTTCTTCATGGAAGATACGGAGACTGCGTTCCGGGGTTATGAACCGGGCGATGTCTTTCTGGTTGGCGGCAAGGAGTATGTGTTGAGTGAGGATAAAAAACTGGCTCTCCCCTATGGCGCGGATATCTACGACATGAAATGGCCGCCGCGAAAACGTGTATAAAAAGAAAAGCCAGTGAAACTTTTTTGAGGGCTGATTCGTATTATTGACAGATGGCATAATACGAAAAACGAATTAGAATGAATAACCACGGAGGACGCAAGGATGGAAATCAATACAGCAAATAACACAGGCTCCGAATGGGGAGCGGCTTTCAGTAAAAGACCGATATTCTTTATGTCGAGAAAAGAAATGGCCGCTTGTGTCGACGCGAACGGGATAATACATAAGAGCAAACTTAAGAACGTGGAATTGCGGGAGGACACCTGTACCCTCAGCAGCAACGATTCTTTCCGCAGACCGAACACCACCTATGAGGTCTATGACAAGGATAAGGGCAGCGTGTTTCTTGACCTGAACTTTTTGATCAAAGATGAGACCAGCAGCCTGAAAGGAAGCCTCAGTGATAAAAATGATGTGGATTTCTATAACTTCACCATCCCATTTCCGAACTTCCAGCGGAATTACTTTGGCGTCGAGGCTTATATAGATATGCCGGAGGGCTGTGATTACGACCTTACCCTGTATGACAGATACGGGAATCAGGTAGGGAAGGCGGAGTGGGACGGCGAGGGACGAAAAAAACTGACCGTTCCTAATTGGGATATCAGTACTAACGAATATTGCCTTAAGGTGGAAAACGGAAACGGGGAAGAAGTGTCCCCGGATGATTTTTACAGGATCAGTTTCCATGTCTGTGAAAATAAGGAGCATGAAAAGACGGACGCCGTCAGGGAAGCATATGGAAATCTGTACAGTGCATTCAATCGGAAGGATGAAAACTGGCGGGATTATCTTGATGCATATAATGCTGTCCTGCGGGAGACGGAGCAAAATTACAGAAAAGAGATGGAGCAGATCCACCAGAAGCAGTTTGACAGCCTGCCGGAAGAAAAGAAGTACAAAGGGGAACGCACGGTGTGGGAACTGCTGCAGGATCTGGCGGAGGGTAAGGAGTTAAGCGAGACGGAGCGGGAGTATGTGAAGATTTTTGCCAATCTGAAAGACACAGAGAAGGCGCAGCAGAGAGCGGAGCTGAAAAACAGCTTTTCGGACGCGTTCGTAAAAGAACTGGAAGGCATGGGCATTTCCCGTGAGGACATAGAGGGGATGCAGATACGGATCGGAAGCAATGGAACGGTAACAGTGGACGGAATAGAGGATGAAACTGTCCGGGAAAAGGCGCGGGAACTGGTGGAAAAAAAGTACAGCGACAAGATGTACCAGTATTACATAGGGATTGCGGACAGCGTGGGAAATCTGCCCTACAACGCGTACCAGTATGCCACGGATCTACAGGAGGTGCGGCGCTATCTGAAAGGAGTCACGGGAACAGATATTTCTCTGGAAGATCTTTATATGATGCCTGACGGAAAGATCGGCGGGCTGCCAAAGAAGGCGGATAACCTGATCAACCATACAAAAAGTAATGTCAAAACAGAGCAGATGAGGGAGGCGTTACGAAATATCATAGGGAATATCCGGATAAGCGGGGATCTGGGGATTCCCGATTTTACGTCACAGTTTCGGTTCGAGGACGGGGCGTTTTCCGTTGTGGACAGCGGTTTTGCGGTAAATATGGGTGCACTGGATGACCGGCTGACACCCAGCTCCTCCGGCGGGATGTATGCCGGTATGTACAAGTATCAGTTCAGAAAAGTTTTATAATCAGGCGTGTTATGTGAAAGAGGGAACCTGACAGGCAAGCGGTTGTGTGAAAAAACAGATAATGAGGGAGGGATTCAAAATGAGTATTAACGGGATTGGAACAGCAGGGAATCCGGCGGCAGGTTATCAGGCAGGGAAGGCGGAGAGAAATGCCTCGTCCGGGGTGAAGTCTTTCCTGAAAACCGTGGAGGAAAAGTCGGCGCAGGATAAAGTGACCGAGTATGGTGAAAAAGCCTTTGCGCTGGCGGGAGCGACGGCTCCGCAGTCCGTGAAAGACGCCTGGATGGAAACCGTAAAAGAGGTCGGAGTCAACGGACTGGGCATGACAGCCAATGGCATCACGCATATAACGGAAATGCATATGCAGCAGGTGATAGCCCATTACTGGGGCGTGCTGGACAGTGCAAATATTCTTGGCGACTCCGTTCAGTTGGCAGTGCGGGCAACCCAGAAGGCGTTATACGATTTGGACCATCCATTAGAGCCCGGCAGAGTTGGAAGTATGGAGGAACAGCAGGCGCGCGTCAAAGAACGGGAATTTTATACTACATTTTTGGAGAAGCTGAAGAACTCGCCGGAATATTCGGAAATGAGAGCCGCAATAGCGGAAACGGGCACGGAAGTAAAAGGTCACAATCCTTCCCGTGTTTTGGACTCGTTTGCAAAACATGCTCCGGAAGAAGTGCGGCAGGCATTTTCGGAAGCGGAGAAGGAAACAGGCGGACATTTTACGGTGGGCGGCTTTTGGATATCTAACGACGGGAAAGAGTTTCACATTACACAGCTGGCAGTGGAATGTTTTATCAGATGGTATCACGGCGAGAAAAATCAGTCTGATGTATTCGGAACTTCCGTGGGAAGCGCGGTCAGCGCTGTGGAGAAGTGGATTTATGATATAGACCACCCGCTTGCCGGGCAGCCTGCAAAAAGTGCGGAGGAACGGAAACTGATCGCGATGGAGCGGGCTTTCTGTGTGTCGTTTCTTGAGAAGCTGAAAAAGCTGTAGGGCAATCCGGGCAGCGCAAAGCCATATTTTAATCGGGAATTTATGGGAATACAGTCACAGACACCACCCTCTTTTCTTGGAAAGGTTTGGACAAAAGAAGAACTTATGCAGTCGGTTGATAAGCGGGTACAGAGCAACCAGAGCAAGAAAATGTCCGTTTCCGATATGATAAAGGCAACCTGCATAGAGGGAACAAGGGCGAGATTTCGCTTTGCGGGAGAAGATAAGATATACACATTTGATGAATACATAAAAGAGTTTGATAAGCGTTCAAAGAAATAAGGGGGCAAAGGCGGTTCTGAACGACAGAAGAACCGCAGAAAAAATATTGATAATAAGGAGAGATTTTAGAATGAACATTGGAGCTGTTGGAACATCAAATTATTATTCGGGGTATCATGGTAACAGAGCCGTCCAAAAAGCGGGAACAAAAAGTTTTGAGAATACTGTAGCAAACAATACCACAAACATAGTGATACATGGTTTTATGGGGGAAAAGACCGAAACAGGAGATACCGTTGTTGGTGCATGGGGAAATGCGATAGCAGGCACGTCAGCAACAGTATATAAACCGCAAAATTTTGATGAAGATAATCCTGTCTACTATATGAAGATTTGGGATAAGGACGGGAATGTGACAGAGAGAACCGTTAATCTTAATGAAATTGACCCGCAAAATTGTAATTCTTTTGATATGTATGCTTATTGTTGTTATGCCAATGATAGCGGGAAATGTTCGTCTGCTATGGCGAATTTCATGGGTTCTCATGCTTACTATCAAGGAGAACAGGGAGGCGGTTCTGAATATGAAGATTTATTTAAACAGACAGATTGGTTAGCAGTGGTAAAAAATATTATGGATATGCAGTATCGGTTAGGCAATATGAAAGGATACATGGATTATAAAAGTTTCTTTGATTTTTTAAGCAGAAAATAGAAAATTGAAGAGTAATAGGTATTGCGGCTTCCGCGATTTTGCCGCGCTATGAGAGCAGTAAGAAAAGGCGTGTGATTTCTGAGAAAAAGGAGCGGAAATCGAGCGGTCATGGTATATTCGTGACAGAGGTTATCCTAACGCTCCGCAATTGTTCTGCGCTTTGGACGTTGGTTATGTCGGGTTTATGGCTGTCGATGTTTCTTGCAGACAGAAAAACGGCACGCGGCACGCTGTGGGTACTGGCGATGATGTGGTCATGCCTGTTATACGCGGATTATGGATGCCGTGAGAAAAAATATAACATGGATACGCTGCTGCCAACGTTTTATCACGCATGTTCCCGTCAGATGCTGGTCCGCTGGTGTGTGGGTGCGATGCTTTCTGCCCTGATATCAATGCCGGTTATTCTGCGGGCGGCTTTAGCCGGGAATTGTGCAGGCGCTGCCGCAGGAGTCCTGTCGGCATGTTTCGTTCCGGCGTTGTCGATATTTCTCGGGCGGATCAGCGGATCGGAGCGGGCGTTTGAGATTGTCTTTCTGGTGATCGGTTATTGGATGCTGAACAGTGCATTTGCTTTGACTTTAATCGGATAAACAGATATACTCTAAGCAGGAGGGTGCGCTATGGCAAGGACGGTGAGCATTGGAAATCAGGATTTTGAGTCGATTCAGAGAGAAGGGTATTTTTACATTGATAAGACAGATTTTATACGGGAATGGTGGGAAAGCGGGGATAGCGTAACGCTGATCACAAGACCGAGGCGGTTTGGCAAAACACTGAATATGAGCATGGTGGAAAAGTTTTTTTCCGCAAATTACAAAGACAGGGGAGAATTATTTCAAAATCTCAGGATTTGGGAAAGTGAAAAATATAAAAAGCTGCAGGGAACCTATCCGGTGCTTTTCTTAAGCTTTGCCAGCATTAAGGACAGCTCTTATAAGGCGGCGAGAGAGTCGATCTGCCGGACTATAGAGGAACAGTATAATATCAATGATTTTCTGTTAAAAGGAAATCTGCTCAATGAAAAGGAGAAAGCTTATTATCAAGAGGTTTGCGCAGATATGGAGGACAGTGTGGCTTCGGCAGCGTTACGGTCACTGTCTGATTTCCTTGGCAGATATTATGGGAAAAAGGTAATCATTCTTCTGGATGAATATGATACCCCTATGCAGGAAGCCTATGTGAACGGATACTGGAGCGAGATGGTGGCATTTATAAGAAGTTTGTTTAATGCCACGTTCAAGACGAATCCCCATCTGGAACGGGCGCTTATGACGGGGATTACAAGAATCAGTAAGGAAAGTATTTTTTCTGATCTGAATAATCTGGAAGTGGTGAGCACAACCTCCGAAAAATATGCGGACAGCTTTGGTTTTACGGAAGAAGAGGTTTTTGCGGCGCTGGATGAATTTGGGATGTCAGCTCAAAAGCAATTGGTAAAAGACTGGTATGACGGTTTTATGTTTGGAAATTGCAAGGATATCTATAATCCCTGGTCTATTATTAATTTTCTTGATAAAGGAAAAGTAGGCGCCTACTGGGCAAACACCAGCTCTAACAGCCTTGTGGGAAAGCTGGTGCGCGAGGGCAGCAGAAAGGTTAAGGAAACCTTTGAGCGTTTATTGCAGGGGGAATCTATTCGGACGGAGATCGACGAGCAGATTGTATATGATCTGTTGGACGGGAGCGAACAGGCGCTTTGGAGTCTTTTGCTTGCCAGCGGCTATATGAAGGTGAAAGAGTATGAAATTCATATTTCTGAATTTGGCGAGTGGAAAGAGGAGTATGAATTGGAGCTGACCAACTTTGAAGTCAAGGTGATGTTCCGGAACATGATCAGGAAATGGTTTGGCAGCGTGCAGGCGGATTATAATGATTTCATAAAGGCGTTGCTGCTAAATGACCTGAAAGCAATGAACAATTATATGAACCGGGTGACCGTGGAAATGTTCAGCTACTTTGACACGGGAAGAAACCCTTCGGGAGCAGAGCCGGAACGCTTTTATCATGGCTTTGTTCTGGGGCTGATGGTGGAACTGACAGACAGATATAGCATCACATCAAACAGGGAGAGCGGTTTTGGAAGGTATGATATCATATTGGAACCCCGAAAGATGAGGGAGCAGGGGGCTGGCAGTGCGACGGGCGGCGGTATCATAAATGATGCTGTCATTATAGAATTTAAGGTACAGGATACAGAGGAAAAGGAGCTTTCCGATACAGTACAGGAAGCCCTGCGCCAGATCAGGGAGAAAAATTATCAGGCGGATCTTGTGGCAAAGGGAATACCGGAAGAACATATCCGAAAGTACGGGTTTGCCTTTTGCGGAAAGAAAGTGCTGATTGGCAGCGAGGGATAGGTATATATTTACGATGTGGCACCAGCCTAATCCCCCCAGTTTACCGGATTGGTGTCATCGGGGATGCGCCCCGCAAGAATCTCCTCATAGTGTTTTGCCTTGTGATCCATATAGTCGGCGGCAGCTTTGGCTTCCGCCGCTTTTTTGTGCGCCGCCTCCCGCTGTTTTGCGATGATTTCATATCTGGCGCGAAGGTTTTCCTCAGATTCTTCCATCTGGCATAAATCGAAATATCTCTTGATCTCCCGGATAGGCATACCGCAGCTTTTCAGATATGTGATTGCCCGCATCCAGTTGACGGCGGGTTCGTCGAATACACGGTGGTTTCCGCTGTCCCGCCGACAGGGCAGAAGATCGATATCCGTGTAGTAGCGAACTGTGTGCTCCGTTGCATGAAACATGTCCGCAAACTCTTTGACAGTATAAGTCATGGGAACATCTCCTTTCGGCGTCAGCCAATCCACCCTTTTATAGCCAGGAAGAGCAGAAGAACCGGCAGGATAAAGGTCACATAGACGCGGATTCCCCTCGGCATTTTCAAGCCTTCGCCGGTATTGGTCTCTTTTAGGTAATTCTCAAATCCCCAGCCGTATCTGGTCACGCAGAACAGCAGATAGACGAGTGCGCCCACCGGCAGCAGGATGTTGCTGACGATAAAATCTTCCAGATCGAGAACCGCGCTTCCCTCGCCCAGCGGCTGGAATGACGACCATATATTGTAGCCGAAGACACAGGGCAGGGAGAGGATGGTAAGCGCGACCAGATTAACCAGACAGGATTTTTTCCTGCTCCAGTGAAACAGATCCATCCCGCACGATATGATGTTTTCAAACACCGCAAGAATCGTGGAAAATGCCGCAAAGGTCATAAATATAAAGAACAATGTACCCCACACACGTCCGCCGGTCATATTGTTAAAAATATTCGGAAGCGTGATAAATATCAGGCTTGGACCCATGTCCGGGCTGATATCAAAGGAAAAGCAGGTCGGAAAAATGATGAGCCCGGACACGAGGGCAACAAAGGTATCCAGAATGGCGATGCTTACCGATTCGCCAAGCAGGGTGCGGTCCTTGCCGATATAGCTGCCAAAGATCGCCATGGAACCGATACCAAGGCTCAGCGTAAAAAACGCCTGATTCATGGCAGCGGTGATGGTCTCCACGATGCCTACCTCCTGCATTCTCTGTACATCGGGCAGAAGATAGAACTTTATGCCCTCCGTGCCGCCCGGCAGTGTCATGCCGCGCACAGCCAGTACCACAATAATAAGCAGGAGCAGCGTCATCATAATCTTGGTGATTTTCTCGACGCCCTTCTGCAGACCAAGGGAACAGATCAGAATGCCGGAGACCACGATGATGACCATAACCGTGGTCAGAACAGTGGGACTTTCCAACATGCTCTGAAACATGCCGGCAACTTGTTCCTTGTCTTTTCCGACAAATTTCCCGGTAAGCATCTGGTAGAAATAGTAGAGCATCCAGCCGGCAACGGTGGTGTAAAACATCATCAGCAGATAGTTGCCCGCCATGCCGAGATATCCGTGCAGATGCCATTTCTGTCCGGGTTTTTCCAACTCTGTGAAGCTCTTGATGACGCTTTTCCTGCTGGCGCGTCCCACGGCAAACTCCATCGTCATCACGGGGATGCCCATAGCGACCAGAAAGAATAGATAGAACAGCACAAACATGCCGCCGCCGTACATGCCGGCTATATAAGGAAAGCGCCACACATTGCCGATGCCGATCGCGCATCCCGCCGATAACAGGATAAAGCCCATTCTTGAGCCAAATTTTTCACGTTCCATTTTTCATGCCTCCTGCATTTTTATAATTTGTCGATACATGCCGATATATCGGCAATCGTGTATATGCGCAGACCCGCATATGTGAGTTTATGGAAATTTTACAAAATAGATATTGACTTCGAGTTACACGAAGCAAGTATACTCATCATAATACAGGAAACCGGTTTTGGCAATATAGGAAAAGGAGAGAGAAAGCATATGGGTTATCTTGGTGAAGAGATCAGAAAGCTTGGGTTTGGTCTGATGCGGCTTCCGCAGAAGGACGGCGTGATCGACGTGGAGCAGGTAAAGGAGATGGTGGATCTTTTTATGGAGGCGGGATTCACTTATTTTGACACAGCATGGGCTTATGCGGGGAGCGAGGATGCGATCCGACAGGCGCTGGTGGAGCGTTATCCGAGGGAGCGCTATCAGCTTGCCACGAAAAGTGCGGCGTGGATCAACTGTAAGACCAAAGAGGAGGCGTACGCCCAGTTTGACGCGTCTCTGAAGCAGACAGGGGCTGGATATTTCGATTTTTATCTGCTTCACAATCTGGGAGAGGGCAGATCCCATTATTTCGATGATTTTGATATGTGGAACTGGGTGCTGGAAAAGAAGAAAGCGGGGCTTGTGAAGCACGTGGGCTTTTCCTTCCACTCCACGCCGGAAGAGCTGGAAGAGATTCTGCAGGCGCACCCGGAGATGGAGTTCGTGCAGCTCCAGATCAACTATGCGGACTGGGACAATCCGGCGGTGCAGTCGGGACGATGCTATGAGGTGGCGAGAAAGTACGGGAAGCCGGTGGTGATCATGGAGCCTGTCAAGGGCGGGATGCTGGCGACTCCGCCGCTGACTGTGGAAAAGATCATGAAGGAGGCTGAGCCGGACAGTTCCACGGCATCCTGGGCGGTGCGTTTCGCGGCTGATCTGGAGGGTGTGATCACGGTACTCTCCGGCATGAGCACGATGGAGCAGATGAAGGACAATCTGTCTTATATGAAATCCTTTACCGGGCTTACGCCGGAGCAGAAGGAGACGCTTGCAAAGGCGCGGGCAGAGCTGAAAAAGATCCCGCTCATTCCCTGTACATCCTGCAATTACTGTGCGAAGGTATGCCCGATGAATATCGGCATCTCCGGTTCCTTCACAGCCATGAATTATCTGACGCTCTACAGTGATCTCGGCAGGGCAAAGCATCAGGAGGGATGGCTAGTGGGCGGACACGGACAGAAATCCGCCGGTGAGTGCATTAAGTGCGGCAAGTGCGAGGAGGCATGCCCGCAGCATATTCAGATCAGGGAAACGTTGGAGAAGGTGAAGGATGTGCTTCTGGCATAGTCAGAAATTGAGAATACCGAATTATTTTAAGAAATCAGCCCGCAAATCTCCGTCGTCGTCTTTAATTTATTCATGGAATAAATATGGATGCCGTCCACCCCGTGTTCTCTCAGATCCAGGATCTGGCGCACGGCATAGTCGATGCCCGCTTTGCGCATGTCCTCCTTATTTTCACCGTAGGTGGCAATGATATCCGCCAGTTCCTTCGGAACGGAGGAGCCGGAGAGGGAGACGGTGGTGCCGAGCTGTTTCGCTGTGGTGATGGGCATGATGCCGGCGTGGATGGGAACGTTGATGCCCTTTGCCCGCACCAGTTCTATAAAGCGATAGAAACAGGCGTTATCGAAAAACATCTGGGTCACGAGAGAGGTGACGCCAGCATCCACTTTCTCTTTTAAATGGATTAAATCTTCTTCCAGACTTGGCGCTTCAAAATGCTTTTCGGGATAGCACGCGCCTGAAATCTGTAGGGAAGTGTGGGCTTTTAGATGGCGGACAAGGTCTGTCGCGTAGAAAAAATCCCGGCTGTTAAACTGTTCGTCGGTCATATGCTGGGGTCTGTCCCCGCGCAGCGCAAGCACATGGTTTACACCAGCGGCATTAAGCGCTTCACAGTTTTGCTCAAGGTCCGCCTTGGTGAAGCCGACACAGGTAATGTGTGCGATAGCGTCGATGCCGAGTTCTTTCTGGATGAAGGAAGCGATCTCGATGGTCTTTCCGGCACGGGAACCGCCCGCGCCGTAGGTGCAGCTGATGAAATCGGGGTGCAGTTTCGCCGCCGCCCGCAAAAAATCAAATATGTTATCAAATTCTTCTTCCTTTTTCGGGGGGAAAACCTCGAAAGAGAGACTTGCAGTGTGTGACATGATATGGATTCCTTTCCGTGTCCTTTATTCTTTCCTTTATCTGATCTTGGTGCATTTATTGAAGAAACAATTTCTTGCTTTTGCATCTGAAATATCGTAACATAAATCTATAATATGTGCAATAACCGAAATCCGTAAGACGACCGAAGGACGGGAATCATTTTACGGGCAGAACATCAGTTGAGAGACAGGAGAAAGGAAAGAAAATGGCAAATACGAAATTTGAGAGTACCGCCCAGTATGTGGCGTCCGAACAGCTTTTGGCGAGTGTAAACGTAGCGATCGCCCTGCAGAAACCCCTTCTGATCAAGGGGGAGCCGGGTACGGGCAAGACAATGCTTGCGCAGGCGGTGGCGGAGTCGCTGGGCAAGAAGTTGATTATCTGGAACATCAAGTCCACCACGAAAGCGCAGGACGGGCTTTATATGTACGACACGATCCAGCGGCTTTACGACGGGCAGTTCGGAGAGGAGGGCGTGGACGACATCGCCCATTATATCAAGCTGGGAAAGCTGGGGGAGGCGTTCGAGTCGGATGAACAGGTAATCCTTCTGATCGACGAGATCGATAAGGCGGACCTTGAGTTTCCAAACGATCTGCTCTGGGAGCTTGACCAGATGGAATTTTATATTCACGAGACGAAGCGGACGGTGAAGGCGAAGCACAGACCGATCGTGATTATTACGTCCAATGCGGAGAAGGAGCTGCCGGACGCGTTTCTGCGCAGATGTATCTTCCATTACATTGACTTTCCGGATCAGGCGTTGATGGAGGAGATCGTGAGAACCCATTATCCCGACGTGGAGGATAAGCTTTTGAAGGATGCTATGGAGGTGTTCTACTGGATCCGCTCCATGAAAGATATCCGCAAAAAGCCGAGTACCTCGGAGCTGATCGACTGGATCAACGCCTTGCAGATCGGCGGGATTCCGACGGATACGCTCAGAAAGGAACTTCCTTTTATCGGGGTGGTGGTGAAGAAGGACGAGGATCTTGAGACGGTAAGAAATAAGACGGATTTTTAATAACGGATGATATGAAAAACGGCATGAATGGAATCGGTGATTCTGTTGTCAAAATAGGTTCAGTTGCAATATGAGGGTTCTGTTGCCATAGGAATGTTTCGGAAGTAGGAATGGAGATTCTATGTTCAGTAAATTCTTTTATACTTTGAAGGATAAAGGGCTGGAAGTGTCCTTGAGCGAGTGGCTGACTTTGCAGGACGCTTTGCAGCAGGGGCTATGTCACAGCAGCCTGACGGAATTTTATTATCTCGCAAGAATGATTCTCGTGAAGTCGGAGACGGAGTTCGACAAGTTCGACATGGCGTTTGACGAGGTGTTCAAGGGCATCATGTCGGAGAACGAGGTGGGCAAAAATCTTCTTCGCTGGCTGGATAAGCCGGAGATGCAGGACGTCTTCGAGGAGATGCGCCACGAGATGAACCAGGAAGTCATCACGTTGGACAAGGACGATATCGAAAACAAGTTCAAGGACAGGCTGCGGGATCAGAACGAGGAGCACAACGGCGGCAGCTACTGGATCGGCACTATGGGAAAGACGTCCTTTGGCAATATGGGCGGCAACATAGGCGGCATTCGGGTGGGCGGCACCACCGGCTATCAGTCCGCCTTTCAGGTGGTGGGGGCAAGGAAATACCGCGATTTCAGAAACGACAAAGTGTTGGACAACAGGCAGTTCCAGATGGCGCTCAGAAAGCTGCGGCAGTTTTCCACAAAGTTAGATATTCCGGAGACGGAGCTTGACATTAACGGCACGGTGGACGCCACGTGCAACAACGGCGGCTGCCTGCAGATTGTGATGGAGAAACCCCGGAAGAACTCTGTGAAGCTTTTGCTTTTAATGGATTCGGGCGGCACCATGATTCCCTATACGACGCTCCTCAGCGAGCTGTTTCAGTCGGTACACAAGTCCAACCACTATAAGGATGTAAAGACTTATTTTTTCCACAACTGCATCTATTCTAACCTCTACAAGACGCCGGAGTGCGAGAACGGAGAGTGGATCGAGACGGAGTGGATGTTCCGCAATCTGGACAGCGATTACAAGGTGATTATTGTAGGTGACGCGGCGATGGCGCCGGAGGAGCTGTACTCAACGACGGGCAATTACAGAGGACCGAACGGCGGGCTTTCCGGGATGGACTGGCTGCTTTTGATGAAGCAGCATTACAAAAAGATCGTCTGGCTCAATCCCAAGATGGCACCCGGTCATGCACCGTGGCGGGAGGCGGAGACGGCGATCAAGACGGTCTTTCCGATGTATAAGCTGACGGTGGACGGCTTGAATCAGGCGATGATGAAGCTGATGGTGAATCGATAGCGGATGTTGTGAGTGTTCATATAATATAGAAGAGGACGGCAGAGACAAAAGGAAAGAATGTCTCTGCCGTTTTCATGTGAAAGGCAGTCCGCTCTCTTGACTTTAGCGAGTAAAAGTGCTAAAGTGGTGAATGTAGTTTTGCAGCATAGAAAGGGGACCCAAAATGTCGAAACTGGAAGAGATTCGGGAAGAGTTTAAAAAAGACCGATTTGCCACGGATGCGGTGGGTATTGGGATTGACTGCGCCGAGCCGGGGAAGGCGGTCTGTTCTTTGACGCTTGAGCCGCATCACATGAACGCGAACAATGTTCCCATGGGTGGCGCCATCTTTACGCTGGCTGATTTTACCTGCGCGGTAGCCGCCAACGGGTATTCGGAAAAGATGACGGTCAGTCAGAATGCGTCCATCACTTTTCTCGCGCCTGCGAGGGGAGAGCGTCTGATCGCGGAGGCTGTCTGTCTGCGGAGCGGCAGAACCACCGCGCTTTTGACAGTGGATATTCGGGATGAAATGGGCACGTATGTGGCACACGCCACGGTCAACGCCTACGTGCTCGGATAGAGATACCAAGAAGGAGGAAGAGAAATGGTAATCACGGAGTTTTTGGAGCGCAACGCCCGGCTGTACGGCTCGGACACGGCGCTTGTGGAGCTGAACCCCTCTCAGGAGCGGGACAGCGCGGTGACATGGCGGGAGGCGAGTCTGATCGAGAGCGCGAGTGACGGCGCGCCCTACCGGAGAGAGCTGAGCTGGACGGACTTTGACAGGCGTGCCAACCGCTTTGCCAACCTGCTTTTGTCCCGCGGCATGGAGCGGGAGACGAAGGTGGGCATTCTGATGATGAATTGTCTGGAGTGGCTGCCCATCTATTTTGGCATTCTGAAGGCAGGCGGTGTGGCGGTGCCGTTGAATTTCCGCTATTCCGCGGAGGAGATCAAGTATTGTCTGGAACTTGCGGATGTCGAAATCTTAGTCTTTGGACCGGAGTTTATCGAGCGGATGGACAGCATTGCGGATGACCTGCCGGGGGTGGGGATGATGTTTTTCCCGGGGAAGGGCGGTCCCGATTACACGGAGGACTGCCTGAAACTGATGCGCTTCTGTTCTTCCAGCGCGCCGCCGGTAGCGCTTACGGAAGAGGACTATGCGGCGATTTATTTTTCCTCCGGAACGACGGGTTTCCCGAAAGCGATTCTGCACAATCACCGGGCGCTGCGCTCCTCCTGCGAGACGGAGCAGAACCATCACGGACAGACCAAGGATGATGTGTTCCTCTGCATTCCGCCGCTCTATCACACAGGGGCGAAGATGCACTGGTTTGGTTCCCTGCTCACGGCAGGCAAGGCGGTGCTTCTGCGGGGCGTAAAGCCGGAGTGGATTTTGCGGGCGGTGACGGAGGAACAGTGCACGATCGTATGGCTTCTTGTGCCGTGGGCGCAGGATCTGCTGGACGCCATAGACTCGGGGCAGGTGGATATGGCTCATTTCTTGCTGGAACAGTGGCGGCTGATGCATATCGGGGCGCAGCCCGTTCCGCCCAGCCTGATCCAGCGTTGGAAAAAGCATTTCCCGCATCACCAGTACGACACCAACTACGGGCTGAGCGAGTCCATCGGTCCCGGCTGTGTGCATTTGGGCGTGGAGAACATACATAAGGTGGGAGCCATCGGGAAACCGGGTTATCACTGGGAAGCGAAGATCGTGGACGAGCAGGGGAAAGAGGTTTCGCAGGGCGACGTGGGCGAGTTGATCGTCAAGGGACCGGGCGTTATGCTCTGTTATTATAAGAATCCCGAGGCGACGGATGAAATTCTCAAGGGAGACTGGCTGTATACGGGAGATATGGCGCGCATGGACGAGGACGGCTTCATCTATCTGGTGGATCGCAAGAAGGACGTCATCATCTCCGGTGGGGAAAACCTTTACCCGGTACAGATCGAGGACTTCCTGCGCAGAAACGACAAGATCAAGGACGTGGCGGTGATCGGTCTGCCGGATAACAGACTGGGCGAGATAGCGGCGGCTATCATAGAGATCAAGGAGGGCGTAAGCTGTACGGAGGAGGAGATCGATGCCTTCTGCAAGGAGCTACCCCGTTATAAGCGTCCGAGGAAAGTGATTTTTGACAAGGTGCCCAGAAATCCCACGGGCAAGATCGAGAAACCCGTGCTCAGGGAGCGCTATTGTCACGGCAGTCTCGTGGAGGCGCAGATCAAAAACTGAGAGACGGATGATTGCATAAAATAGCAATAGTTACTATTTGGCTTTGCTACACACTATATTTCAGCGAGAAGGAGAAAAGGGTTATGGATTTGTTTATTAAAGTAATCATGCTTGTCATTTTCTTCGGTGTGATGATCGGCATCGGGCTTTACTGCCGTAAACATGCCACGGATGTGAACGGGTTTGTGCTGGGCGGCAGAAGCGTGGGACCGTGGCTGACGGCTTTTGCCTACGGGACCAGTTATTTTTCGGCGGTGGTTTTTGTCGGGTATGCAGGACAGTTCGGCTGGAAGTATGGTATCGCCGCTACGTGGGCGGGACTTGGCAACGCTTTTTTGGGGTCGCTGCTTGCATGGGCGGTGCTGGGACGCCGCACCCGCATTATGACGCAGCACTTAGACAGCGCGACCATGCCTCAGTTTTTTGGTGAACGGTTTGAGAGCAAGCCGTTAAAGCTTGCGGCATCGGCGATTATCTTTATCTTTCTGATTCCCTATACGGCGAGCCTTTACAACGGGCTTAGTCGGCTGTTCGGTATGGCGTTTGACATTGACTACAGTGTGTGCGTGATCGTTATGGCGGTGCTTACGGGCATTTATGTCATCGCGGGCGGTTACATGGCGACGGCAATCAACGATTTTATTCAGGGCATTATTATGATCTTCGGCATTGCGGCGGTGGTGGTCGCTGTTTTAAACAGTCAGGGCGGTTTCCTTGCTGCGCTTGATAAGCTGGCTGCGGTGAGCGACGAGACGGTTTCAGCTGCGCCCGGCGTGTTTAACTCCTTTTTTGGTCCCGATCCCGTGGGGCTTCTGGGCGTGGTGATCCTCACCAGCCTCGGCACATGGGGACTGCCGCAGATGGTGCAGAAGTTTTATGCCATCAAGAGTGAGAGCGCGATCAACAAGGGCATGATTATTTCCACGGTTTTTGCCACGATTGTTGCC
The DNA here is from genome assembly GCA_910588955.1 of uncultured Lachnospiraceae bacterium. Classification (GTDB taxonomy): domain Bacteria; phylum Bacillota; class Clostridia; order Lachnospirales; family Lachnospiraceae; genus UBA3282. The sequence goes on along the minus strand of CAJURQ010000026.1, from coordinate 35,585 downwards.
GGCGGCTGCTATTTCCTTGGCGGATTCGGACGTCTGTTCAGTGATAAAATCGACATTGCGGCGAACGGTTACGACTCGGTGGTGCCCACCATGCTTTCCGGGCTTCCTACGATTCTGATTGCGGTGGTGGTGATTCTGGTGCTTTCCGCATCCATGTCCACCCTGTCATCCCTTGTTTTGGCATCAAGCTCCACCTTGACGCTGGACTTCATTAAAGGTAATATAATTAAGGAGATGGACGAGAAGAAACAGGTGAAATGGATGCGGGGGCTTCTGGTGGTGTTCATTGCGATTTCCGTGGTGCTTGCCCTGATCCAATACCGCTCTAACGTTACCTTTATCGCGCAGCTTATGGGTGTGAGCTGGGGCGCGCTTGCAGGTGCCTTCCTTGCGCCGTTCCTCTACGGTCTGTACTGGAAACGGACGACGAAAGCGGCGTGCTGGGTGAGCTTTTTATTCTCCACCATTGTGATGCTTGCGAACATCTTTTTCAGGTCGAATTTTCCCGCGCTTTTACAGTCCCCGATCAATGCAGGCGCATTCTGTATGATTGCCGGGCTGGTGATTGTGCCTGTGGTGAGTATGGTGACGAAAGCGCCGGAGGAGAAAAAGCTTGCAGAGATTTTCTCCTGCTATGACCAGAAGGTGACGGTTTCGGTGAAAGATTCCATCGGAGACGAGTAAGAAAGGAACGAATGTACTTATGAAGACATTGATGTTAGGCAACGAGGCGGTTGCCAGAGGGTTGTATGAGGCGGGGTGCAGTTTTGTGTCCAGCTATCCGGGGACGCCGAGTACGGAGATCACCGAGTCTGTGGCGAAGTATGAGGAGGTTTACGCGGAGTGGGCGCCCAATGAGAAAGTGGCGCTGGAGGCGGCGTTTGGCGCTTCGCTTCGCGGTGTGCGAAGCTTTTGCGCCATGAAGCATGTGGGCTTAAACGTGGCGGCGGATCCTCTGTTTACGATATCCTACACAGGTGTGAACGCGGGACTGATTATCGGGGTGGCGGACGACGCCGGGATGCACAGTTCCCAGAATGAGCAGGATTCCCGCCATTATGCGCGGGCGGCGAAGATTCCCATGCTGGAGCCTTCCGATTCGGCGGAGGCGCTTGCCTTTGCCAAGCTGTCATACGAGCTGTCCGAGCAGTTTGACACGGCGGTGCTTATGAAGATGTGCACCCGTGTCAGCCATTCCCAGAGTGTTGTGGAGACGGGGGAGCGGGTTGTGCCGGAGCCGAAGAAGTATGAGAAGAACCCCGCAAAATATATTATGATGCCGGCTTATGCGAAGAAAAAGCATCCCATGGTGGAGGAGCGCACGAAGGCGCTGACTGCGTGGGCGGAGACGGCAAAGATCAACCGGATTGAGGATGGAAACGATAAATCCGTGGGCATTATCACTTCTTCCACCTGTTATCAATATGTGAAGGAGGCTTACGGCGATACATACCCCGTTTTGAAGCTGGGGATGATCTGGCCTATGCCTGAGCAGAAGATCAGGGACTTTGCGAAGACAGTTGGGAAGCTTGTGGTAGTGGAGGAGCTGGACGGCTTTATCGAGGCGCACTGCAGAAGTCTGGGACTTGCCGTGTCCGGCAAGGATCTGTTTACCGGGATTGGCGAGCTGAGCCAGAACGTGGTGAAGGAGAAGCTCGGTCAGCCGGTGCAGGCGGGGAAAGCCCTCTCGGAGGAGATTCCGGCAAGACCGCCCGTGATGTGCGCGGGCTGCCCGCACAGAAGCCTTTTCTATGTATTGAAGAAATTAAACCTGACCGTACTCGGAGATATCGGGTGTTATACATTGGGCGCGGTTGCGCCGCTTAACGCGATCGACACGACCGTCTGCATGGGCGCGTCCGTTTCCGGGCTTCACGGCTTTGTGAAAGCGGGAGACGAGGAGAGCGCGGGAAAGACGGTGGCGGTGATCGGCGATTCCACCTTTATTCATTCCGGCGTTACGGGGCTTATCAATATTGCCTACAATGAGTCTGATTCGACTGTAATTATACTGGACAATTCCATCACGGGCATGACGGGTCACCAGCAGAATCCGACCACCGGCTATAACCTGAAAGGCGATCCCTGCACGAAGATCGATCTGGAGAGCCTGTGTCACGCGGTTGGCATCAAGCGTGTGAAGGTGGTAGACCCTTACGATATGGAGACCTGCCAGACGGTGATCAAGGAGGAGCTTGCGGCGAAGGAGCCCTCGGTTATCATTTCACGCCGTCCCTGTGCGCTGCTCAAATATGTGAAGCATCCGGGTCCGATTTGTTCCGATCCCGAGAAGTGCAAGGGCTGTAAGGCGTGCATGAATATCGGCTGTCCGGCGATCAGCATGGTGGACGGCAAAGCGGTCATCGATGAGACGCTCTGCGTGGGCTGCGGTGTCTGCGAGCAGCTCTGTAAATTCGGGGCACTAGCGTGAGAAGAACTTCTAATCACTCGCAGCAAGGGCTGCTTCGCGAAGAAGTTCTAAGTCTCACGCAGGAGAATGCTTGAAAAACAGCATTCTCCGTATTGAGAAAAGCTTTAACATGGAGGAAAATATGGAGACGAAAAATATGATGATTGTGGGCGTGGGCGGACAGGGTACCCTGCTTGCGAGTAAACTTCTGGGTCGCCTGCTTCTCACAAAAGGATTTGACGTGAAGGTCAGCGAGGTGCACGGCATGAGCCAGCGCGGCGGCAGCGTGGTTACCTATGTGCGCTGGGGCGAAAAGGTCTTTTCACCCATTATAGACAAGGGACAGGCGGACTGTATTCTTTCTTTTGAACTTCTGGAAGCGGCGCGCTACACGGAATTTTTGAAGCCGGGCGGCAGAATCATTGTGAACAGCCAGCAGATCAACCCGATGCCGGTGATAGCGGGTGCGGCGGTCTATCCGGAGAAACTGGCGGAGAAGCTCGCAGCTCTTGATGCCAAGGTGGATGCCTTTGACGCGCTTTCTCTGGCGGAGGAAGCGGGGAGCAGCAAGGCGGTGAATCTGGTGCTGATGGGACGGCTTGCAAAACACTTTGACTTTACGGATGAGGAGTGGATGGATGCGATCGAGCACAGCGTACCGCCGAAGTTTTTGGAGATGAACAAGAAAGCGTTTGAGGCGGGGAGAAGTGCCTGACGCATGAGAAGCGAAACGATATAAAAGGAGGAAGGTATGGAACGGTATTACCAGAAAGAAATTGAGACTGCGGACAGGGAGCAGATTCTCGCATGGCAGAATGAGCGGCTTGTGAAGCAGGTGCGCCATGTGTGGGACAATGTGCCCTATTACCGCAAAAAAATGGAGGAGAAGGGCGTGGCGCCTGAGGATATTCAGAGCGTGGAAGACTTACATAAGCTGCCCTTTTTGACAAAGGATGACTTGCGGGAGGCGTACCCTTACGGTCTTCTGGCGACGCCCCTTAAGAACTGCGTGCGCATTCAGTCTACGTCAGGTACGACGGGACGCCGGGTAGTGGCGTTTTATACCCAGCATGACATTGATTTATGGGAAGACTGCTGTGCCCGCGCGATCACGGCGGCAGGCGGCACGGACGGGGATGTATGCCACGTCTGCTACGGTTACGGGCTTTTTACCGGCGGTCCGGGCTTGAATGGCGGCAGCCATAAGGTAGGGTGCCTGACGCTGCCCATGTCCTCCGGCAATACGGACAGACAGCTGCAGTTCATGGTGGATCTGGAGGCGACGATTCTCTGCTGTACGCCTTCCTACGCCGCGTTTTTGGCGGAGAGCATCCATGAGCGCGGGCTGCGGGATAAGATTAAACTGAAAGCGGGTATCTTCGGTGCGGAGGCATGGAGCGAGGAGATGCGTCAGGATATTCAGGAGAAACTGGGCATCAAGGCGTACGATATCTACGGTTTGACGGAGACGAGCGGTCCCGGCGTGGCGTTCGAGTGCAGCGAGCAGACAGGTATGCACATCAACGAGGATCATTTCATTGCGGAGATTATCGACCCGGATACGGGGGAGGTGCTTCCCGAGGGCAGCAAGGGCGAGCTGGTATTTACGGCGATCACGAAGGAGGCGTTCCCGCTGCTGCGTTACCGCACGAGGGACATCTGTATCCTTTCCAGAGAGAAATGCTCCTGCGGGCGTACCCATGTGAAAATGAGCAAGCCTATGGGCAGAAGCGACGATATGCTGATCGTGAAGGGCGTCAACGTATTCCCGTCCCAGATCGAGACGGTGCTTCTGGAGCAGGGCTATCCCGCAAACTATCAGATTATCGTGGATCGCGTCAATAATTCCGATACGATCGAAGTTATGGTGGAGATGACGCCCGAGAACTTCTCCGACAATCTCGGCAAGATCACGGAGATGGAGAAGGGGCTTGTATCGGCGCTCAAGGCGATGCTCGGCATCTACGCGAAGGTGCGTCTGGTGGCGCCCAAGTCCATCACGAGAAGCGAGGGCAAGGCTGTGCGCGTGATCGACAAGCGGAAAATTTAAGAAGGGGGACAAACATATGACAATACCTCAGATTTCTGTATTTTTGGAAAATAAAGCGGGACAGCTTGCGGACATTACCCATATTCTCTCGGAGAATGAGGTAAATATGCGGGCGCTCAATATTGCGGAGACGGCAGACTACGGCGTTCTGCGTCTGATCGTGGACGACGCGTCAAAAGCTTCCTCCATTCTTTTAGAGCACGGATTTATCCTGACTATGACACCGGTTGTTGGTGTGGCGGTACCCGATACGCCCGGTGGCCTTAGCAAAGTGCTCGGCGTGATTTCCGATGCCGGGATGGATGTGGAGTATATGTACTCCGTGTTCGGGCAGAAGGACGGGCAGGCGTGCATGATCTTCCGCGTGGCGGATACGGACGGATTGGCGGCGGTTCTCGACAAGGCGGGGATCGGCACGATCAGCGGTGAGGATTTAGGGCTTCATTAGGAGCGAAGATTTGCAGCCCGCAAAAAGCCTCGAAAAAAACAGTTGACAAACAAATTGTTTTCGTTTAAATTATAAGGCAGTAAAACACAGCAAGACAGGCGTTGAAGGGAACAAGTAGTGGATTGGGAAACGGACAGAAAGCAGCCGGCGGATGAGAGGCGCGCGGGAACTTTTCCATGAATACATCCCGGAGCTTCACGGCAGAATGGCGGTTTGACGCTTAGTAGGTCGTGACGGAGGAATGCACGTTACAGCAGGAGAGTATCGTCAGAGATGAATGGCAGATAAAAAACGCACGTTATTCTATGATCGTACTCAGTGAGGCAGCCGGTGTGAGCCGTCTGTGAAATTAGGTGGTAACACGAGTTTAACCCTCGTCCTGATAATCGGGACGGGGGTTCTTTGCGCGAATGAGCAGAGTCAGAAGAAAGGAGACAATAGCATGGGAATCTACGAAGAATTACAGGCGAGAGGACTTCTCGCACAGCTCACAAACGCGGAGGAGATCCGCGATCTGATCAACAACGGAAAGGCGACCTTTTATATCGGGTTTGATCCCACGGCAGACAGCCTGCATGTGGGGCATTTCATGGCTTTGTGCCTGATGAAGAGACTGCAGGAGGCGGGCAATAAGCCTATCGCGCTGATCGGCGGCGGTACGGCGATGATCGGCGACCCTTCCGGGCGGACGGACATGCGCTCTATGATGACGAAGGAGACCATCGAGCATAACTGCGAGTGCTTTAAGAAGCAGATGAGCCGTTTTATCGACTTTTCCGAAGGAAAGGCATTGATGGTGAACAATGCGGACTGGCTGCTTGATTTGAATTATGTGGAGTTTATCAGGGACGTTGGCGCCTGCTTTTCCGTGAACAATATGCTGCGGGCGGAGTGCTACAAGCAGAGGATGGAGAAGGGCTTGAGTTTTCTTGAGTTCAATTACATGATTATGCAGAGCTACGACTTTTTAGAGCTCTATAAGAGATACGGCTGCAACATGCAGTTTGGAGGCGACGATCAGTGGAGCAACATGCTTGGCGGGACGGATCTGATCCGCAGAAAGCTTTCTAAGGATGCATACGCTATGACCATTACCCTACTTATGAACTCTGAGGGTAAAAAGATGGGTAAGACGCAGAAGGGCGCGGTTTGGCTGGACCCGAACAAGACAACGCCGTTTGAATTTTATCAGTACTGGCGCAATGTGGACGACGCGGATGTGCTCAAGTGTCTGCGGATGCTCACCTTCCTGCCTTTAGAGCAGATTGAGGAGATGGACCGCTGGGAGGGCAGCCAGTTGAACGAGGCGAAGGAGATTCTGGCATACGAGCTGACCAATCTGGTGCACGGCGAGGAGGAAGCCGAGAAAGCGAAGGAGGCGTCAAAGGCGCTCTTTGCCGGCGGCGGAAGCTCCGAAAACATGCCGACGGTGACCTTGACGGAGGCAGATTATCGGGACGGTCAGATAGACATTCAGGGCATTCTGGTGGCGGCTGGTCTGGCGGCTTCCCGCAGCGAAGCGCGCAGAGCCGTGGAACAGGGCGGCGTGACCGTGAAGGGTGAGAAGGTGACGGATTTAAAGACCAGCTACACGAAGGACGAGATCGCGGCGGAAGAGTTTATCGTGAAGAAGGGAAAAAAGAGCTTTAAGAAGATTCTGGCGAAATAAAATACCGGGCGTTATGATAATGGATTTTCAGAAGAAAGGATGGATGAGAGATGGAAAAGAGAGCAAAGGGAAGAACACTCATGTCTTACGCGCCGGATATCAAGGTGGTGGACTGCACGCTGCGGGACGGCGGACTGGTGAATGATTTCTATTTTACGGACGAGTTTGTCAAAGGGCTGTACCGCGCGAATATCAAGGCGGGCGTGGATTATATGGAGTTCGGCTACAAGGCTTCCAAAGAGATGTTCGACGTGAACAAATTCGGCAAGTGGAAATTCTGTGACGACAAAGACATCCGCGCTATCGTGGGCGACAACAAGACGGACATGAAGATCGGTGTGATGGCGGACGTGGGGCGGTGCGATTTCAGAAAGGACATTCTGAATAAGAAGGACAGCCCGATTGATCTGGTGCGTGTGGCGACTTATATCAACACCATTCCGGCAGCTGTTGAGATGATCGAGGACTGTACAAAGAAGGGATATGAGACAACCGTCAATATCATGGCGATCTCAAAGGCAAATGAAACCGATCTGGACGCGGCGCTTGACTTGCTTGGTCAAAGCAGTGTGGGGACGATCTATCTGGTGGACAGCTACGGTTCACTTTATCCGGAGCAGGCGAGGCGGCTTGCGGACAAGTATCTGGGAGTGGCGGAAAAATACGGGAAAAAGGTCGGCATCCATGCCCACAACAACCAGCAGTTGGCATTTGCCAACACGACGGAGGTCGTTATCATGGGCGTGAGTTATCTGGACGCCACGGTGAACGGCATGGGACGGGGCTGCGGAAACTGCCCGAGCGAACTGCTTTTGGGCTTTTTGAAGAATCCCAAGTACAACGTGAATCCGATTCTGCGATTCATTGAGAGGGAGGTCAACCCGCTGAAAGAGTCCGGCGTGACGTGGGGCTACGACGTGCCTTACCTCTTGACGGGGCTTTTGAACCAGCACCCGAAGTCCGCGATCCAGTTTATGAAGGAGAACAGAAAGGATTATTACGAGTTTTATCTGGAACTGCTGGAGAGCTTCTAAATAAATAGCACAAGTTATTGAGAGTGAAAAATACAGGAGAGATGTATTGTGAAATCACGTGAAGATGACGATCTGGAATTTATGGATCTGGATGATGAGGAAGATAATTTGTCGGACGATGAGGCTTATGAGGACGACGGGGTGTTTGAGGAGGAACTGGATGAAAAAACGCTCCGGTTCGTGCACAGAGTGTTGTTTCCTGTGGTCATAGGGCTTGTGGCAGTGATTGTTGTGGCGGCGGCTTTCTTTCTGTTTAGGGGGAATAAAGATACGCAGAAGGCGGTTCCTGCGAACGCGGATATCACGGAGACGCAGGGGGAAGACGAGGCGCAGCCCGGAGCGGAAGAGGAGGCGGAGGCTGAGGAGGACGTGAAACAGCCGGAAGAGCCTGCGGATTCTCAGGAAGGAGAGCCTGTGCCGGACGGGGCGGATGAGGAAGCCTCGCAGGAGGAGGATGACCCGGAGACGGAGACCATGAGCACCGAGCAGGGCACGGAGGTGGACGTAAGCGCCCTTCTCTCTTCGGAAGCGGCTTCGGAGACCGACGAGATTACCTTTGGCATCGATGTGGCAAGGTATCAGGGAACGATTGACTGGGCGCAGGTGGCGGCGTCGGGCGTTGACTTTGCCATGGTGCGGGTCGGCTACCGTATGGACGAAAGCCGGGAGATCGTCGCTGACAGTAACGCCCGTTATAATATGCAGGAGGCGCAGAAGAACGGGATAAAGGTGGGTGCGTATTTCTTTTCCACGGCGGTCAGCGAGGAGGAAGCGAAGGCGGAGGCAGACTGGACCGCGGATTATATTGCGCAGTACCGGATTACCTACCCCGTGGCTTTCGACTGCGAGGGGTTTGAGCGGGAGAGCAGCGCGCAGTACGGGCTGTCCGCGGCGCAGAGAACTGACATAGCTATCGCTTTTCTGAATAGAATTTATGAGAGAGGCTATACGCCCATGTTCTACTCTTCCATGAATGAGATGACGGGGGATGCGAAGTGGGAGACATCCCGAATTGAGAAAAATTATCGTATCTGGGTTTCGCAGTATCCGGCTTCTCCCTATCCCCAGACGGAAAAGTCGTCCTATCAGGGCGTACATGCCATGTGGCAGTACACCAATCGTGGTACGGTGGCGGGCATCAGCCAGCCGGTGGACGTCAATATCGCCTATTTCGGGTATGAGGAAGTGGCGGGCGCGCAGAGTGAGGAGACGCCGGAGGAGGTAAGCGCGGATGTGGAGGCGCTTATGCCATTTACCGCGGTGGACGAGGAAGTGACGGCAAAGGACTCCACCAACCTGCGCAATATTCCCAGTCAGGGGGACGACAGCACGGTGGTGTATACGCTGAAAAACGGGGAGACAGTGAAGCGTACAGGCGTGAGTGACAGCGGTTGGTCACGGCTTACTTACAACGATCAGACGGTCTACGCTGTGAGCAGTTATCTCACCACAGACCTCGGTTATCAGGCGCCGAAACAGGAGGCACTGGAGGGCGCGGGCAGCGGTGATGGATTAAAGACGAAATTTGCGGACCGCAGCGAGCAGGTGACGGCAAAGATCGAGGTCAACCTGCGGGCGCTGCCGAGCGTGACGAATCCGGATGCCGTGGTGGTGGCGGTACTGCACAACGGCGAGTACGCCACAAGGACGGGAATCAACGAGGATTACGGCTGGTCGCGGGTGGAATATAACGGACAGACACTGTACGCTATCAGCAGTTATTTGCACGTAGACAATGAGTAGTGCGCAGACAGATGAATAAGCGAAGAGGGGAGCTTGCTCACCGAGATGATTATTCGTCTGTCTGCATAGGACGAAGTCCGTGATGAGAAAAACCGCAGGTTTTTCGAATATGCACTACGGATATAATAAAAAGATAGGAGGAACCACATGAGAACAACGGTTGCAGACAGCCAGTTCGATGAAGAACGGGCATTATATAATTTGCAGAATGCGGATGTGAAGAACTGTGTTTTTGCCGGTCCGGCGGACGGAGAGTCGGTTCTGAAGGAATCACGGGATGTGAACCTGACAGACTGTACCTTTTCGCTGCGATATCCCCTGTGGCATGTGAAGAAGTTTACCGTGGATCATTCGACTATGGATGAGCTGACGAGGGCGGCAATCTGGTATGCGTCGGACGGCGTGATCAGAAACACGACGCTGGGCGGGATCAAGGCGGTCAGGGAGTGCGAGCGGATTCGTCTGGAGGACTGTCATATCGTGTCGCAGGAGTTTGGCTGGAAGTCGCAGGGAATTGCGCTGACGGATTCGGAGATCGAGTCGGAGTACCTGTTTTTTGACAGCAGGGACGTAAAGCTGGAGCGGGTAAAGATGAAGGGAAAGTATTCCTTCCAGTATATGAAAAATCTGGAGATCACGGACTGTGTGCTGGACACCAAGGACGCTTTCTGGCACAGCGAGAATGTGACGGTCAGAAATTCGGCGGTAAAGGGAGAGTATCTCGCATGGTTTTCCGACGGACTGACGCTGATCGACTGCAAGATTATCGGGACGCAGCCCTTATGCTACTGCAAGAATCTGAAACTGATCAACTGCACGATGGAGGATACGGATCTGTCCTTCGAGTATTCGGATGTGGAGGCGGATGTGAAGGGGCATGTCATTTCCATCAAAAATCCGAAATCCGGAACTATCACGGTGGACAGTGTGGGTGAAATTATAAAAGAAGCTCCCGTTATGGAATGTTTTGGAAAAATCGTGGTGCGTGAAAATAACGGGTGATACCACGAAAATAGCAAACGTTACCATGTGATATTGCGACAGAGAAGACGGAAGCAGAGTGGTTAACTTAAGTTGGGACATTTTGTCTTTCACAGAGGGAAAAGAACATAAAACGAGCCGTATATTAAATGTAATTTAAATATATGGCTCGTTTTTCTTTTCGATTTAATTTTTATATATGGCTTTGAGGTGGTCAATTTTTGCTCCCGCATTCACCAGAAGCGCATCCAAAAGAGTGATGGCTGCCATAGATTCCACAACGACGACAGCCCGGGGAACGATCACGGGATCGTGCCTGCCCTTGATGGAAATTTGTATCTCCTCATTCTGCCTGTTTACGGTATTCTGAGGGGAAAAGATGGAGGGCGTGGGCTTTACGTGGGCGCGCAGCACAATCTGGGATCCGTCGCTGATGCCCCCGAGAATGCCGCCCGCATGGTTGGAGGCTTTCACTACTTTTCCGTTTTCCATACGGAAGGGATCGTTGTTGGAAGAGCCGCCTCGTGTAGTAACTTCGATGCCGTCGCCGATCTCCACTGCCTTGACTGCGCCTACGGACATGACCGCCTTTGCCAGATTGGCGTCCAGTTTCTCGAAAACGGGATCGCCGAGCCCCGCCGGCACGCCGTCTATGACGCACTCGATCACGCCGCCTGCGGAGTCGTAGCTGCTCATGCAGTCCGACAGATACTTTTCCGCCAGAGCGGAGGCGTCCCTGTCAGGCATACAGGTTGGCGTCTCGGAGACAGCCGCCCGTTCAAAGTGTTCCGGATTGATCGTGATGGGACCGATGGATTTGGTGTAGGCGAACAGCTCGACGCCGAACTCCCGCAGCACCCTCGCGGCGATCGCGCCGGCAGCTACGCGCCCGATGGTTTCGCGCCCGGAGGAGCGTCCGCCGCCCCGATAGTCGCGAAACCCGTATTTCTGGTCAAAGGTATAGTCCGCGTGACCCGGGCGGTAATAGTTGGCGATTTCCGAATAGTCTTTAGAGCGCTGCGAGGTGTTCCGAATCAGCAGTGAAATAGGGGTTCCCGTGGTCTTACCCTCAAAGATGCCGGAGAGAATTTCCACGGCGTCGTCCTCCCTGCGGGGGGTGGTAAACATGCTTTGTCCGGGCTTGCGCCTGTCGAGATATAACTGAATATCGTTTTCTGTGAGTGGTACGCCGGCGGGGCAGCCGTCCACAACGACGCCGAGCCCGGCGCCGTGAGATTCACCCCAAGTGGTAATTCGAAAGATAATTCCCAGTGTTGAACCTGCCATTGTCTAATCCTTTCTTAAATTGCGTGAAGTTTTCTGGAAACAGCGTGCAGGATATCCTGCAAAATAAAATTGCACATGAAATATAAAATGTACAATTAAATATCATATGGGGTAGGACAGCGCTTCCTCCGTGTGCGAAAAATCGCATAACATGTATTAGGTATGTGGAAAAGCGCGTTTTTACCCGTATTCAGCATACCATATTCTGTTCAAAAAGCAAGAGCGGGGAACGGAAAAGGAGGAGGGGAAAATGGACCACGGTGAGGGCGGCAGGAGCGGGGTGGGAAGAAAAAATCAAATCTAAAAGGGAAAGAAATAAAAAAAGGGAGAAATATGACAGATTTACATAAAAAAGGGGTGTACAAATAAATTTTATATGTTATGATATATGTCAGAATTGTAGGCAAATAAGATTTGAGGACCGAATGGAAAAGACATCTCGACAAAAAATAATAACATATTATACCGATGTGGCGAAAAAAAACCGGCTGCTGACTTATCCTTCTATGGCAGCGATGTTCGTGACGCTTATTTTCTATTATATAGGAATGCATTTTTTGACGAACGGGAAGCGCTACGCCAGCATGTTTTTTGTGGCGGTCTTCTTTATGAGCAGCTGCAGCTTTTCCTTCGCCGTGTTTGCGGAGCGCACCGGGTTTACCGGCGCACAGGAGACTTACAGCGCGGTGGTGGAGCCTTCGGACGTGTCGCTGGCGGTGGTGAAGCCTGTGAATCCGGTTGTGGAAGAGATTCTTGAGGAGACGAACGTGGTCGCTTCTGAGCATGACGAGGAGGCGGAGACCTTCACACTGGACGATCTGTTGAAGCAGCATGAACACGATCACAGTATTGGGGTGTACGACGACCACGCGGAGGAACAGCCGGGGACAGACGCAGATGCGGATGCAGCGTTTGGCTTTGACAATTCTGATTGGCGGCTTGTTCTTATTAATAAGCAGCATCCCATTGCCGACGATTATGATTTCAAGCTGGGAACCTTTACGTCAGGTATGCGCTGCGACGAGCGTGTGATCGAAGACCTTCTGCTGATGATGCAGGCGGCGAAGAAGGATGGCTTAAATCTGGTGGTCAGGTCCCCGTATCGGACGTCGGACCATCAGGAGGATAATTTCAACACCAGAATCAAATCCTATATGAGACAGGGATTATCTTATATGGAGGCTTATAAGGCAACCTCCATAGTGATTACGGTTCCCGGATGCAGTGAGCATGAGGTGGGGCTGGCGTTTGATATCACCTCCGACAGCTTTATCGAGCTGAAGCAGGGGTTCGCGGATACGGAGGAGGGTAAGTGGCTTGAGGAGCACAGTTACGAGTACGGGTTTATCCTGCGCTATCCCTCCGGTAAGGAGTATATCACCGGCATCGAGTATGAGCCGTGGCATTTCCGTTATGTGGGCAGGGAAGCGGCTTCGACGATGAAGGAAGAGGATTTGTGTCTGGAAGAGTTTTGGGATAAATATTTATAATGGAGAATTAGTATGTATCGGATTTTAAAACGGGAAGGCAGGGCGAAACGCGCCGAGTTTATGACAGTACACGGCACGATTCAGACCCCTGTCTTTATGAATGTAGGGACAGTGGCAGCTATCAAAGGTGCGGTATCTACGGAGGATTTGGAACAGATTGGTACGCAGGTAGAGCTGTCTAACACTTATCATTTACATGTGAGACCGGGCGACCGGATTATCAGGGAGCTGGGGGGCTTACATCGGTTTATGTCATGGGACAAACCGATTCTCACGGATTCCGGCGGGTTTCAGGTGTTTTCACTGGCTGGGCTTAGGCGGATCAAGGAGGAGGGAGTGTACTTCCACTCCCACATAGACGGAAGGAAGATATTTATGGGACCGGAGGAGAGTATGCAGATCCAGTCTAACCTTGCCTCCACGATCGCGATGGCTTTTGACGAGTGCCCGGCAAGTACGGCGGAGCGGAAGTATGTGGAAGATTCCGTGGCACGCACGACGAGATGGCTTGTCCGCTGTAAGCGGGAAATGGAACGTCTGAACGGACTGGAAGACACCATCAATAAAGAACAACTGTTATTTGGAATCAATCAGGGCGCGATTTTCGACGATATCCGCATAGAACATGCAAAACAGATCGCGGATCTTGACTGTGACGGCTACGCGCTAGGCGGACTTGCGGTGGGAGAGAGTCATGAGCAGATGTATCATGTGATTGAGGAGACCGTTCCTTACCTGCCGGCGGACAAACCTACTTATCTGATGGGAGTCGGGACGCCGGCGAATATTCTGGAGGCGGTGGAGCGGGGCGTAGATTTTTTTGACTGCGTGTATCCCACAAGAAACGGGCGGCATGGGCATCTGTATACGAATTATGGCAAGATCAACCTTTTTAATGCGAAGTATGAGCTGGATGACAGACCTATCGAGGAGGGATGCCCCTGCCCGGCGTGCAGGCGATACTCCCGGGCATATATCAGGCATCTTTTAAAGGCGAAGGAGATGCTGGGAATGCGGCTTTGCGTGCTCCATAACCTTTACTTCTATAATACAATGATGACGGAAATCCGGAATGCGCTGGATGAAGGGCGGTTTGCCCAGTATAAAAAGGACAAGCTTTCCGGGATGCAGAGAGCGGGCGCGGAAAGTGGCGGCAGAGATTAAGGGTTGTAACGGTTCAGCTCAGGAAGTTGCTTTATGAAATTTTCAGGAAGGGGCTTGTTTTTCCCCTCTAAGTTGTGTATGATATGCTGTAGTGTTTTAGTGAAAGGAATAACGGAGGAAATAGTATGGGATTATTATTATCGGCTGATGCGGCGGGAGCTGCTACTGGCGGCGGCATGATTATGATTATTTATATTGTCATCATTGTGGCGTTTATGTATTTTGTTATGATTCGTCCGCAGAAAAAGGAGCAGAAAAGGATGGCGGCGATGCTGGCGGATATGTCGGTCGGCGACTGTGTATTGACGAACAGCGGTTTTTACGGCATTGTGATTGACATTACAGACGACACGGTGATCGTGGAGTTCGGCAGCAATAAGAACTGCCGCATTCCCATGCAGAAATCGGCAATCGCGCAGATTGAGAAGGCGGAGACGGAGTAGAGAATCAGATGAATTAGAACCGTGGCGTAAAGCCATGGTTCTTTTTTACAACATATGGAAAACGATTTCTTTTTCAAAAAAATATTGACAAAGCCATATAAATGTTGTAGACTTTCAACTTGTGTAAAAGCAAGAAACAGAAATTTCTTAATTGATGGAGGAGATTATGATGAAGAGAAGAACTGTAAAAGCGCTGGTTTGCGCGACACTTATGGCAATGAGCTTATCCGTGACGGCATGCGGCGGCTCTGACGACGCGGCGAAGGGTGCGGATGCGGCGACAGAAGAAGCGGCTCCGGCAGAGGAGGAAGCTCCTGTGGAAGAGGAAGCGCCGGCGGCAGAGGAGGAAGCTCCCGTGGAAGAGGAAACGCCTGCAGCAGAGGAGGAGGCTCCGGCAGAGGAGGAAGTTCCCGCAGTTGAGCCCGGTTCCGGTAAGACACTGGAAGATTACTTGAATGAGGTACCCGAACAGAAGCAGCAGCTTGAGGAGTCGATTGCCGCACAGGCACAGGATGGTGTATCCATCGCGGTAGATGTAAAGGGAAATGAGTTTACTTATATTTATACCATTGAGGATGCGTCTGCGATCACCGATGAAATGAAGGAAAACATTAAGAACGGTCTGGAGACGACAGCGTCCGTTTTTGAAATGATGGCGGAATCGTTGGATAAGGCTGTGGGAGAGCCCGGTGCCGTAACATTGGTTGTCAGATATCAGGATGCTGACGGGAACGTTGTCGAGGAGAGAAGTTTCAACGCAGGGGAATAAGAAACAGATATTATGATTTCAAGGTCACGAGAGCCGGGTCAGAAATGATCCGGCTTTTAGATTGCCTTCTTATTTTATATTGAATTTTTTACGCGAATAGTCTATGATGTAGAAGTATAATTTTGCATAAAAATAGACTGACGGCATAAAAGATGAGTGTATCTTGACAGTCGCTCAGAACGGAGGAACCTATGGAGTTAAAGATTACCTGTATCCCGGGAGACGGGATTGGACCGGAAATCGTGGCGGAGGCGAAGAAGACGCTTGACGCGGTGGCGGAAAAATACGGGCATGACATGCAGTATACGGATATTCTGATGGGCGGCGCGTCCATCGACGTACACGGGGTGCCTTTGACGGACGAGGCGGTGGAGACGGCGCGGAGTGCGGACGCGGTGCTGATGGGTTCGATCGGCGGCGACACGACCACGTCCCCATGGTATAAGCTTGCGCCGAACCTGCGCCCGGAGGCGGGGCTTTTGGCGATCCGCAAGGCGCTTAATCTGTTTGCCAATCTGCGCCCTGCAGTTTTATATGAGGAGTTGGCGGGCGCCTGTCCTCTGAAGACTGAGATTTCGGAAAAAGGCTTTGACATGCTGATTATGCGGGAACTGACGGGCGGTCTCTATTTTGGAGAGAGAAGAACTACGGAGGAGAACGGCGTAAGGAAGGCGGTGGACACGCTGACTTATGATGAGAATGAGATCCGAAGGATTGCCATAAAGGGCTTTGATATTGCGAGAAAGCGCAAAAAGAAGGTGACCAGCGTGGACAAGGCGAATGTGCTGGATTCTTCCAGATTGTGGAGAGCGGTTGTGGAAGAGGTGGCGAAGGACTATCCCGACGTGACGCTGGAACATATGCTGGTGGACAACTGCGCGATGCAGCTTGTGAAAGACCCGGCACAGTTTGACGTGATCCTGACGGAGAATATGTTTGGCGACATCCTGTCCGACGAGGCGAGCATGGTGACCGGATCCATCGGTATGCTGGCGTCCGCCTCCCTGAACGATACGAAATTCGGTCTGTACGAGCCGAGCCACGGCTCCGCGCCTGACATTGCGGGCAAGGATCTGGCAAACCCCATTGCGACCATCCTCTCGGCGTCCATGATGCTGCGCTACAGCTTCGATCTGGACAAGGAGGCGGATGCCATAGACAATGCCGTAAAACAGGTGCTGAAGGACGGCTACCGCACCGGCGACATTATGTCAGAGGGTTGTACGCAGGTGGGCTGTAAAAAAATGGGCGACTTGATCGTGGAAAGAATCAAATGGTAACATGAGTTATTTTTTTAAAAGCTTTGGCGGGAAGGGAACGGCATATTTTGTGGCTGGTAAAAAGCGTGAGATAAACAGAGGAGATATGGTTTTTGGTCTGTTTTTTCTCGTGATGGCGGTCTATTACGGGAGACGGATGTTTCTCCTGACGCCGTGGTACGACGAACTTTATACTTATTATTATTTTATCAGCAGGGGACCGGTGTACGCGGCGATTCACTGGCCGCTTCCCAATAATCATGTGGGTTTTTCCGCATTGTCCGCCTGTCTGGGGATATTTGGATGTGCGCCGGTGGCGCTGCGCGGTGTATCCTATTTATGCAGTCTGGGCAGTCTGGTTCTCTTGTACCGCATATCAAAGAAGGTTCTTGAGGAAGGACTTGCGCTGATTCCCGTGTTCCTCTTTGCGGGGATGTACATGGTCAACCAACTTGCCGTGCAGGGCAGGGGTTACGCGCTTGTGACGTTCTGCTATCTCTCGGCGCTGCTGACGCTCTATGCGATCGTGGCGGAAAAGAAAAGTAACAAACGTAATTATATTATATTCGGTGCGGCGCTTGTGATGGCACTGTGGGCGATTCCGAGCAGTCTGTATGTTGTGATGCCGGTCTGCATGATCGGCGGCTTTGTACTCCTTCTGGACAGGGATTACGGACGGCTTCTGCGGCTGGTTATTACATCTTTAATCAGCGCGGTGTGTGTCGCAGGGCTTTACGGCATCCTGTGGCTGGCGATCGGATCCAATCTGCTCTCCAAGACGCCGGACGGTCCTTTTTACACGGCAGGGCATGTGGATATCATTCTCCATGCGCCGTTTCGGGCGCTTCGAGAAGGCATTGATTATATGCTAGCGACCCCCTATATTCAGAGCATGACGAGGCAGGCATTTATCAGGGATGCCGAGCACTGGCTGAAAACGCTCTTTGGCGCGCAATTGGGGCCCAGCGGGGGTGGTGTGGGACTTTTGGCGGACGGTATGCGTTTTTTGCTGGTTGCAGGGTTACTTGCTGCGGTAGTCTGTCTGGTGAAAAAACCGAAAAAGGTTTTCTGGGAGTGGTATTTTGTATTGACGGCGGCTTTGCTTGCGATCGCGCTTCTGATCCAGTGTAAGCTTCCCTATCAGCGGGTGTTTTCCTTCCTCGGTGTGTGGGTGTCGCTGCTTATCGGCTGGGTGATACAAAAGGCGGCTGTGCTGCTGTGGGGTGACTTTGCCGTTCGGTGGAGAGTGTGGGCGGCGAGAACTGTCTCGACGCTTATGTATCTTGCGGCAGGTCTTTCATGGGCTTTCGTGCTGGCGGACGAGACGCCCTACAGCATCCGGGACGAGCAGATTGTGGACGCTTACGAGCAGATCACGATAGAAGATACGGATATTGTGGCGGTGACGGACTGCGATCAGGAGTATCTGCTCCTGTATCTCTATGGACTTGGCGAGGATCGGGTCACAAGGGATGTGGAGGAGGCGGATATTGTCATTCTGGACAAAGCGCTTCTGGGACTGCCCTACGGTCACAGGGAGGCGCCCGAGGAGTGGAAGTTCTATCTGACGAAGGAGGATGTGGAAGCTGAGCGCCCTTATATAGAAGAAAATATGACGCAGGTATATGAAAACTGGCAGATTGTCATGTTTGAGAGATAAAGGAGGAGAAAACAATGAGAAGTGACAATGTGAAAGAGGGTACCCAGCAGGCGCCCCACAGAAGTTTATTTAATGCCCTCGGGTTTACGCAGGAGGAGATGAAGAAGCCTATGGTCGGTATCGTCAGCTCCTACAACGAGATTGTGCCCGGGCATATGAATCTGGATAAAATCGTGGACGCGGTGAGACTGGGCGTGGCGGAGGCTGGCGGCGTGCCTGTGGTGTTTCCTGCGATCGCGGTCTGCGACGGTATTGCCATGGGGCATATCGGCATGAAGTATTCCCTTGTGACCCGCGACCTGATTGCAGACTCAACGGAATGTATGGCGCTGGCGCATCAGTTTGACGCGCTTGTAATGGTGCCAAACTGCGACAAGAACGTACCGGGGCTCTTGATGGCGGCGGCGCGTATCAATGTGCCTACGGTCTTTGTGTCTGGCGGTCCTATGCTGGCGGGACATGTAAAGGGACAGAAACGAAGCCTTTCCTCCATGTTTGAGGCGGTCGGCTCCCACGCGGCGGGGACGCTTACGGACGAGGAGCTTCTGGAGTTTGAGGAAAAGACCTGTCCTACCTGTGGCTCCTGTTCTGGCATGTATACCGCTAATTCCATGAACTGCCTGACCGAGGCGCTGGGTATGGGTCTGCGCGGCAACGGCACGATCCCCGCGGTGTATTCCGAGCGCATTAAGCTGGCAAAGCACGCGGGCATGGCGGTGATGAAGCTGTTGGAAAAGGATATCAGACCGAGAGATATCATGACGAAGGATGCGATCTTAAATGCCCTTACGGTAGATATGGCGCTCGGCTGTTCCACCAACTCCATGCTGCATCTGCCGGCGATCGCCCATGAGGTAGGCTTTGACTTCGATATTGCCTTTGCAAATGAGATCAGCGAGAAGACCCCCAATGTGTGCCATCTGGCACCGGCAGGTCCGACTTATATGGAAGATCTCAACGAGGCGGGCGGTGTGTACGCGGTGATGAAGGAGCTTGCGGATATCGGACTGCTCCACGCGGACTGCATGACGGTGACGGGCAATACGATCGGCGAGAACATCAAGGATGCCGTCAATAAAAATACAGATGTTATCAGAACAGTGGAAAATCCTTACAGCAAGACGGGCGGGCTCGCTGTCTTAAAGGGGAATCTAGCGCCTGACGGCAGCGTGGTGAAGCGTTCCGCCGTGGTGGAGGAGATGATGGTGCACGAGGGTCCGGCACGAGTCTTTGATTGCGAGGAGGACGCGATCGCGGCGATCAAAGGCGGTAAGATTGTAGCGGGCGACGTGGTGGTGATCCGCTATGAGGGTCCGAAAGGGGGTCCGGGTATGCGTGAGATGTTAAATCCAACCTCGGCGATTGCCGGTATGGGACTCGGTTCCAGCGTGGCGCTGATCACGGACGGGCGGTTTTCCGGCGCATCCAGAGGCGCATCCATCGGTCATGTATCGCCGGAGGCGGCGGTGGGCGGACCGATCGCGCTGGTGGAAGAGGGCGATATCATCAGCATCGACATTCCGAATATGAAGCTGGATGTGAAAGTTTCCGATGAGGAGCTGGCGGTTAGAAAAGCGAAATGGCAGCCCAGAGAGCCGAAGGTGACAAGCGGTTATCTGTCCAGATACCGGGAGATGGTGACGAGCGGAAACAGAGGCGCGATTCTGGAGATGTGTGAAGGAAAACACTAAGCTCGAAAGAACCTCGCTAAGTGTTTTCAAGCTTCACACAGGAGAATGCCCAAAAGCAGCATTCTCCGCATCAATTTGAAAAATAATAAATGTAATTTTATAACAGGCAGGAGGAGAAAACATGGTATTGACAGGTGCGCAGATTGTAGTGGAATGTCTGAAGGAGCAGGGAGTGGACACCGTGTTCGGTTATCCCGGCGGCACGATTTTAAATGTGTATGACGCGTTATATCAGCACAGCGAGGAAATCAAACATATTTTGACGTCCCATGAACAGGGGGCGGCACACGCGGCGGACGGCTATGCCAGAGCAACCGGCAGGGTGGGCGTCTGTCTGGCGACAAGCGGTCCGGGCGCGACCAATCTGGTGACGGGAATCGCGACGGCATATATGGATTCGGTGCCCGTGGTGGCGATAACCTGTAACGTAAACCTTCCCCTTCTCGGAAAGGATTCCTTTCAGGAGGTGGATATCGCGGGAATCACCATGCCCATCACCAAGCATAATTATATAGTAAAAGATGTCAATATTCTTGCGGACACGCTCAGGAAGGCATTTGCTATTGCGCGAAGCGGAAGACCCGGTCCGGTGCTTGTGGATATCACGAAGGACGTGACGGCAAACTCCTGCGAGTACGAGAAAAAGACGCCGGAGAAGGCAGAGAAGCCGGGACGTTACACGGAAGAAGAGCTGACGGAGGCGGTAGGTCTTCTGGAGAACGCGAAAAAACCTTTTATCTATGTGGGCGGCGGCGCAGTGATCTCCGAGGCATTCGAGGAAGTGCGGACGTTTGCAAATCTTGTGGACGCGCCCGTCTGCGATACCCTGATGGGCAAAGGCGTGATGGACGGTCACGACGACAGGTACACGGGCATGATCGGTATGCACGGCACGAAGGCCTCCAATTTCGGCGTCAGCGAGTGCGATCTGCTGATCGCTCTCGGCGCGCGGTTTTCCGATCGCGTGGTGGGAAATCCGAAGAAATTTGCGGAGCATGCGAAAGTGCTGCACATCGACGTGGACGCGGCGGAGATCAACAAAAACATTAAGACGAACGTCTCGCTGGTGGGCGACCTGAAGGAAGTGCTCACAAGGCTGAATGAGAGGCTTTCCAAGCAGTCCCATGAGGAGTGGATGTCGCATATCGCGGAGTTGAAGCAGAAATACCCGCTGAATTACGACGAGGGGGCGCTCTCCTGCCCGTATATCATAGAGGAGATTGACCGGATAACCGGCGGCAGCGCCATCATCACGACGGATGTTGGACAGCATCAGATGTGGGCGGCACAGTATTACAAGTATTCCAGACCGCGCACCCTTCTCACTTCCGGCGGTCTTGGCACTATGGGTTACGGTCTCGGCGCATGTATTGGTGCCAAGATGGGGCAGCCCGACAAGATCTGTATCAATATTGCAGGCGACGGGTGTTTCCGCATGAATATGAATGAGCTTGCGACGGCGAGCCGCTATAATATACCGATTATTCAGGTTGTCATCAACAATCACGTGCTGGGCATGGTCAGACAGTGGCAGACTTTGTTTTACGGGAAACGGTATTCCCAGACGGTTCTTGATGACGGTGTGGACTTCTGTAAGGTGGCGGAAGGGCTCGGCTGCGAGGCGATTCTTGTGACGAAGAAGGAGGAGGTGGCTCCCGCTGTGGAGAAGGCAATCGCCTTAAAGAAACCTGTGTTATTAAACTGTGTGATACCGGAGGATGATAAGGTGTTTCCCATGGTGCCTGCCGGAGCACCCATTAGTGAGGCGTTTGATGCGGGAGATCTATGAAAAGATTACTAAAGCATATGGCAGTCATACTGGGTATTGCCACAGTCAGTCTGATGGCAACCTATGTGGGACTTGCCGTTTATTACCACAACGCGTTCATCTACGGGACGTGGATTAACGGCATTTACTGTACCGGCAGGAGCATTCAGGAGGTAAATGACGAGCTGGCAAAAGAATTTACGTACGAAGGCGTTACCGTGGAGGACAAGGACGGCAGCCGTTATACGATATCGGCGGAGGAAATTTCATATCAGTTTGACTTTAAGAAAGCGCTGGAGATTTACCAGAAACAACAGAATCCGTGGATGTGGATTGACAGCCTGTTCGGCGGGCACAGGGTGGAGCTTGCGCCGGTGGTGTCCTATGACCGTGAGGCGTTTGAGACATGTTTTGCGGCGCTTCCCTTCTGTCAGGATGAGCGGACGGACAGGGAGCGGAGGTTGGAGATTGTCCGCACGCCGCAGGGCTATGAACTGGTGAACGAGCGGACGGACGTGCTTTTTGTCGAGCAGGCAAAGGGTGCGGTGCTCGCCGCGGTCGAGGATTCGGAGAGCGCGGTTTCCCTGCCTGACGAGGGGTGCTATCATGATCTGGAGCTGACGGCGCAGATGCGGGAAACGCTGGAACTCTGGGAAAAACTGGAACGTTTTCAGGACTGTGGCATTGTGTACAAGATGGGAGAAGAGGAGATCCCCGTGGACGCGTCTGTCGTCTGCGACTGGATTGCACTTGACGATAACGGTCGTTTTTTATTTGACGGGTCGGGCGGCTTTCAGCTCAAGGAAGATGCCATAGAGAATTTTGTGGAAACGCTTGCGGCAAAGTATGACACCGTGGGCGCAAGCAGAAGTTTTCAGTCCACCCGGGGGGATGTGGTGACGGTGGAGGGCGGTCTTTACGGCAACAAAATCGATCAGGAGGCGGAGAAGGCATATCTGACAGAAGCCTTTTACGCGGGGAAGAGAGAGGTGCACGAGCCCGTCTACACGCAGGAGGCGTGGAAGAAGGGCAGAGAGGACATTGGCGCCACCTATATTGAGGTAGATATGGGAGAGCAGAAGATGTATTACTACGTAGACGGTGTTTTGACGATAGATACGCCGATCGTGACGGGAAACACGTCCCGCAGGATGGGGACGCCGTCCGGGGTCAATTTTGTGTACGCCAAGCAGAAGAACCGCATTCTGAGGGGCGCGAACTACGCCTCCCACGTGGATTTCTGGATGCCGGTTAAGGGAAATATCGGTATCCACGACGCGGCATGGCGGGGAAAGTTCGGCGGCACGATCTACCAGACCAACGGCTCACACGGCTGCATCAATACCCCCCGCGCGGCGATGGAGCAGCTCTTTGACATGGCGGAGGTTGGCACGCCCGTCATTATGTTTTATTAAAGTAATTGACTAAAGCGTACGAAGGGCGTAAAATGAAATTTGGTTTTTGTAAACGGCAACGAATGAGGACGGGAGGAGAGAAAAGTGTCCAGAGTGTATAATTTTTCAGCGGGACCCGCGGTTTTACCGGAAGAGGTGTTAAAAGAGGCTGCGGAGGAGATGCTCGATTACAAGGGATCAGGGATGTCGGTCATGGAGATGAGCCATCGGTCAAAGGTCTATGACACGATCATCAAGGAGGCGGAGGCGGATCTGCGCGCGCTCCTCAACATTCCCGACAACTATAAGGTACTGTTTTTACAGGGCGGCGCGAGCCTTTTGTTTGCGTCGGTTCCCATGAATCTGATGAAGAACCGCAAGGCAGGTTATATTCTGACCGGACAGTGGGCGAAGAAAGCCTTTGCTGAGGCGAAGATATACGGGGAGGCTGTGGAGCTTGCATCTTCCGCGGATGAGACGTTTTCCTATATTCCGGACTGCTCCGATCTTCCCATAACAGATGATATGGATTATGTCTATATCTGTGAGAACAATACGATCTACGGCACCAAATATCACACGCTGCCGAACACGAAGGGAAAGATTCTCGTCTCCGACGTGTCATCCTGTTTCCTGTCGGAGCCTATGGATGTGACGAAGTACGGTCTGGTTTACGCGGGCGTACAGAAGAATGTGGGTCCTGCGGGCACACAGGTTGTCATCATCAGGGAGGATCTGCTGACGGACGATGTACTTCCGGGCACGCCTACCATGATGAAGTTCAAGGTGCATGCGGACAACGACTCCCTGTACAACACGCCCCCCTGCTACGGCATTTACATCTGTGGCAAGGTGTTCAAGTGGCTGCTGAAAAACGGCGGTCTCGAGGCGATGAAAGAGTTAAATGAGAAGAAGGCGAAGATACTCTATGATTTCCTCGACGAGAGCAGACTCTTCAAGGGTACGGTCAGGAAAGAGGACAGATCCCTCATGAATGTGCCTTTTGTGACAGGAAACGAGGAGACCGACGCCAAATTCATCAAGGAGGCGACGGCGGCAGGGTTTGTGAACCTGAAAGGGCACAGAACCGTCGGCGGCATGCGTGCGAGCATCTACAACGCTATGCCGATTGAGGGTGTGGAGAAGCTGGTTGCGTTCATGAGAGAATTTGAAAAAGAAAACGCCTGAGAGATAATATTATAAATAACGGGCGTAACATAATAAATGAGTAAAGGAAGGCAGTACAAATGTTTAAATATCATTGCTTAAATCCCATCGCGCGGGTGGGGCTGGATAAGTTCAGCGACCAGTACACAAAGACGGAGAATATTGAGGAGGCGGACGGCATTCTTGTGAGAAGTGCGGCAATGCACGACATGGAGCTGCCGGAAAACCTGTTGGCAATCGCTCGCGCGGGCGCAGGCGTCAACAACATTCCTCTCGACAAATGCGCGGAGAAGGGTATCGTGGTGTTCAATACCCCCGGTGCCAACGCGAACGGCGTGAAGGAGCTTGTGATTGCGGGTATGCTCCTCGCCTCCCGCGATGTCGTGGGCGGTATTGAGTGGGTAAAAGACAACCAGACGGACGAGAATGTCGGTAAGAACGCCGAGAAGGCGAAGAAGAATTTCGCGGGTACGGAGATCGAGGGCAAAAAGCTCGGTATTATTGGTCTGGGCGCTATCGGCGTCAGGGTGGCAAACGTGGCGAAACATCTGGGCATGGAAGTTTACGGCTACGATCCTTACGTGTCCGTGGACGCGGCGTGGAACTTGAGTCGTGACGTGAAGCATGTGCTGCATGTGGAGGAGATCTATGCGGAGTGTGATATCGTGACGATTCACGTGCCGCTGATGGATGCCACCAAAGGCATGATTAACAAAGACGCGCTGGATCAGATGAAGGACGGCGTGATTCTCTTAAACTTTGCGAGAGACCTTTTGGTGGATGAGAAGGCTGTTTTGGAGGCGATCAAGGCGGGCAAGGTGAGAAAATATGTGTCCGATTTCCCGAATGCCACCACGGCGGGGCAGGAGGGCTGTATCGTAATTCCGCACCTCGGCGCTTCCACGGAGGAGTCGGAGGACAACTGTGCTGTGATGGCGGTGAAGCAGATGAAAGATTATCTGGAGAACGGCAATATCGCCAACAGCGTGAACTATCCGAGGTGCGATATGGGCATCTGCGAACAGGCAGGGCGTGTGGCGGTTTTCCACAAGAATATCGCCAATATGATCACCAAGTTTACCGCCTGCTTCGGCGATAACAATATCAATATCTCCGACATGACGAACAAGTCAAAGGGTGAGGTGGCTTACACGATGCTGGATATCGAGACGCCCGCGTCAAAGGAGATTATCGAAAAGCTTCAGTCCATCGACGGGGTGTTCCGTGTAAGGGTTGTGAAATAACAGACGTTTTTGAACGAGTAAACAAAGGGCTTGCCAATGAAACTGTGGCAAGCCCTCATTTTGTTCTGTGGCGTGAATCGCGCGGCGGTTGGTCAGTTCAACCGGTTCGCGATGGAAGAAAAATCGGCGTTCTCCTCGTCCTCCAATGTAGCCTGCAGTTTTTTGTCGGCTTCCACGGCGGACTCGCTTGCGAGATCCATGTAGAGGATGAAGATATCCTCCACGGATTTTCCTGTTTCGTCGGCGATTTCCTGCATTACGGGTTTTAACGCTTCTAATTGAAATGAAATTCTGGTTTTCTGGGGATCAATGTCCGCGAGGGCTTCCTCCGCGTAGGCGTTGATCCGGTCCAGAATTTTCTGTTCTTCGCTGGTCATGTGCATCTTCCTTTCTTTATTATATTAAAAATAATCATAGCATAAATTTCTTGTGGTGCACAGCGTAATTTGTTAAAATGTACTCATACGTTTGGCAAAATATTGGAAAAAGGAGAGACAGATGGCAGATATCATTCCGTTTCGTGCGGTCAGACCAAGGGCGGATCTGGCAGACAGGATCGCCGCGCTGCCCTACGACGTTTATAACAGGAAAGAGGCACGGGATGCGGTGAAGGGGGACGATTATACGTTCCTCCGGATAGACAGACCGGAGACGCAGTTTCCGGAAGGGTATGACATGTACGCGCCTGAGGTGTATGAGAAAGCGCGGGAAATGCTCAGTCAAATGATGGAGGACGGACTTTTCATACAGGAGGAGAATGCGGCGTACTATGTCTATGAGCTTGTGATGAACGGCAGGTCCCAAGTGGGAATCGGCGCCTGCGCTTCCGTGGACGATTACGACGCGCAGGTGATCAAAAAACACGAGAACACCCGGGCGGATAAGGAGGCGGACCGCATTCGTCATGTGGATGTGTGCAGCGCACAGACCGGTCCAATTTTTCTCGCATACCGTAGAAGAGAGGAGATTGAGCGGGAGGTTGCGAAAGCTATGGCGGGAGAGCCTGTCTACGATTTTACGGCGGCGGACGGCATCACCCACAGACTCTGGGTGATCGACGAGACGGAGGCGGTGGATCGGATCAGAAACGCTTTTTTGCAGGTGGAGTCCATTTACATTGCGGACGGTCATCACAGATGCGCGTCGGCGGTGCGGGTTTCTAAGAAGAGAAGGGCGGCTTTTCCACGTTATACAGGGAAAGAGGAGTTTAACTACTTCCTGTCTGTCCTGTTTCCTGATGACCAGCTCATGATTATGGATTACAACCGGGTTGTGAAGCCCGGTGCGGATTTCGATGAGAGCGCTTTTTTCGGGCAGGTGGAAGCCGCATTTATGTTGGAGAAGATGGGAAAAGAGCCGTATAAGCCGCAGAGGAAGGGTGAGATCGGCATGTACTACCGGGATGAATGGTATCGTCTCATTATAAATAGCGAGTGTTATACAGGGGATCCGGTGGAAGATTTGGATGTGGCGGTTTTGCAGAAGGAGCTTCTGGAGCCGGTGTTTGGCATTGTGGATCCGAAGGTGGATGAGCGGATTGATTTCGTGGGCGGGATCAGAGGGCTCGCGGAGCTGGAGCGGAGGGTGCATACGGATGCGACAGTCGCCTTTGCCATGTTTCCCACGAATATCCACGAGCTGTTCGCCGTGTCGGATGCGGGAAAGCTGATGCCTCCAAAATCCACATGGTTTGAGCCTAAGCTGCGGAGCGGGCTTTTGATTCATAGAATTGAGGAGCCGGGCGAGGGTGAGATGGATGAGCAGGCAGGCGGTATGAGGGAATAAAACGGATAAATAAGATATGAGATTTCAAAAAGGCAGGGGGAGCGAAGATGAATAAGAGAACATATAAGATGATGAACTGGGCAAAAATTGAGGAGATCGTATACTCGGAATCGGACAATCCACACGAGATTCTCGGCGCGCATGTGACGGGAGGATCCGTGCTTGTGCAGACTTTCCAGCCGGGTGCGAAGAGTGTGCGTCTGCAGCTTTCCGACGGGGATAAGAGCTATCGGATGGAGGAGGCAGACGAGGAGGGCTATTTTGCCCTGCTTTTGCCGGGGAAGACGGTTCCAGATTACGAGTATGTGGTGGAGGCACAGAACGGCAGTCTGAAAAAGACGCGGGACGCCTATAATTATGCGCCGCAGATTACGAGAGAGGATACGGAGAAATTTGATGCGGGCATCCATTACGAAATCTATGAGAAGCTTGGCGCGCACCCGCAGGTTGTGGACGGGGTCGCGGGCACTTCCTTTGCGGTCTGGGCGCCGAACGCCCTGCGGGTCAGCGTGGTCGGTGACTTTAACGGCTGGGACGGCAGGGTCCACCAGATGCGCAGGCTCTGGGATTCCGGCATTTTTGAGATCTTTATTCCCGATGTGAAAGAGGGGGATTGCTATAAGTTTGAGATCAAGGCGAAGAGCGGTCTTGTGTTTATGAAGGCTGACCCCTACGGCTTTGGGGCGCAGATGCGTCCGGAGAGCGCGTCGGTGGTGCGGGATATCTCGGGCTTTTCGTGGAAGGACAGCAAGTGGATGAAGGAGCGCGCCGTGCTGCAGACGGAAGATAAGCCTATGAGCGTGTACGAGCTCTATCTCGGCTCCTTTGACAAGCCTTCCGATGGCAGGGAGTTTTTCAATTACAGGGAACTCGCGCCGAAGATTGTCGACTATGTGAAGAAAATGGGGTATACCCATATCGAACTGATGCCGGTGATGGAGCACCCGCTGGATGAATCCTGGGGCTATCAGGTGATCGGCTACTATGCGCCCACCTCCCGGTATGGTACGCCGGAAGACTTTATGTACTTTATGGATGAGATGCACCGGGCGGGGATCGGCGTGATTCTGGACTGGGTGCCCGCGCATTTCCCTAGGGATACTTACGGGCTGTCGGGCTTTGACGGCACCTGCCTGTACGAGCATCAGGACCCGAGACAGGGATTTCACCCGCACTGGGGTACACTGATCTATAATTATGGGCGTCCGCAGGTGAGCAACTACCTGATCGCCAACGCGCTTTACTGGGCGGAAAAATATCACGCGGACGGTATCCGTATCGATGCGGTTGCATCCATGCTCTATCTGGACTATGGGAAGAACGACGGCGAGTGGGTGGCAAACATCTACGGCGGACATGAAAATCTGGAGGCGGTGGAGCTGTTAAAGCATCTAAACTCCATTATGAAGAAGCGCAATCCCGGTGTGCTGATGATCGCGGAGGAGTCCACGGCGTGGCCGAAGATCACGGGCGCGCTTTCGGAGGATGGTCTGGGATTTGACCTGAAGTGGAATATGGGTTTTATGAACGATTATCTCGGCTATATCACGACGGATCCCTTCTTCCGCTCGGGGCGCCACAACGATCTGACTTTCAGCATGATTTACGCTTACAGCGAGAAGTTTATGCTCGTGCTGTCCCACGACGAGGTGGTGCACGGTAAAGGTACGCTTCTTGGAAGAATGCCGGGAGAGCGGGAGAAAAAGTTCGCGAACCTGCGGCTGACCTATGCTTATCACATGACGCACCCGGGCAAAAAGCTTCTGTTTATGGGGCAGGATATCGGGGAATATAACGAGTTTAACGAGAAACGCGCCGTGGAGTGGGGGCTTTTAGAGAACGCGGACCATAAGAAGTTAAACCGGCTTGTGGCGGATCTGAATAAGTTTTACGTTTCTAACCCGGCTCTCTATGAGAAGGACACTTCATGGGAAGGCTTTGAGTGGATCAACTGCATCACGCCGAATGCCTGCATGCTGTCCTATATCAGAAAGACGGATGACGTGAGGAATATGCTTGTGGTGGTGGCGAATTTTGCCGACGCGAGACAGGAGTTCCGCGTGGGCGTGCCCTGCGAGGGAAAATACCGAGAGGTTCTAAACACAGATGATCCGGCTTACGGCGGAAACGGCATATTGAATACGGCAGTCTGTGATACGCTGGAGATGGAGTGGGACGGCAAACCCTATGCGATTGATATGGTAAGCGCCCCCCTTAGCATCAGCATTTTCTCCTACACGCCTTACACGAAGGAGGAGAAGGCGAAGATTGAGCACAAGCGCGCTGAGGAGAGACGGCTGGCGAAAGAGGCTGAGGAGAGACGTCTTGCCGAGGAGGAAGCGGCGCGCACGGCGCAGGCGGCGGCAGAGGCGAGAGAACAGGCGAAACGCGCAGCGGCGGAGGCGAAGGAGCTGGCGAAGCGCGCGGCGGCAGAGGCAAGAGAGAGCGCCAAGGCGGCGGAAGTGCTGGAGAAAGCGGCGGAAGCTGCAGCGCAGAAGCTGCAGGAGCTGACGAAGAAGCCGAAGACCGAGGCAAAGAAATCTGAGGCAGGGACGAAGACGGCATCAAAGGCGGCATCCAACACAAAGCCCGGAACGAAGTCTGCCGGAAGAAAGCCCGCGGCGGATAAGAAGACGGCTGTGAAGAAAGCGTCCGCCGGAGCGGCGAAGAATAAGAAAACAGGCGTTACGAAAGGTTGATCAATGGAGGCGGCATGGAAGAACAGGTTGTAGAAGAGCAGATTAAGGAAATAGAGTATATCGCTTCGGATGAGCTGAACGTCGGTCTGATCGAGCGGTATCTGCAGGAACTGCCCGAGAAAATGCTCCGTCTGGGAGTCCGGGTGCTTCTGGCGCTGGTGGTATTCTTTATCGGCGTACAGCTTATTAAGCTGATACGCAGAATCCTTCGGAAATCCTTTGAGCGCCGGAATGTGGATGTGGGTGTGAGCCGGTTTCTGGACTCACTTGTCAAAGCGGTGCTCTATATCCTATTGCTCTTTATGATTGCCTCCTCCTTCGGGCTGGACGCGACAAGCGTGGTGGCTCTGGTGGGGTCTGCAGGCGTGGCGATTGGTCTGGCGGTGCAGGGGAGTCTGTCGAACTTTGCGGGCGGCGTGCTTATTTTGCTCTTAAAACCTTTTAAGGTCGGGGATTATATCAGGGACGCTGTCGGCAACGAGGGGACGGTGGAGGATGTGCAGCTCTTTTATACGAGACTGATCACACCGGACCGCCATATGGTGGTGGTGCCCAACGGGGAGCTGGCAAACAGCAACATTTTGAATATGAGCACGCTGAATGACCGCAGGATGGATATCAAGGTTGGGATTTCCTATGAGTCGGATATCCGCCGGGCGAAGGAAGTGCTGCTCAGGGTGTTGGACGACGATCCCGGCGTCTTGCAGGACGAGGAGAAGCGCGTGTTTGTGGACGAGCTGTCGGACAGCAGTGTGGTTCTCAATCTGCGCTGCTATAGTTCTAATGAAAATTTCTGGGAGACGAAATGGCGGCTGATGGAAACGGTGAAGTACGCGCTGGACGAGGAAGAGATCGGGATTCCGTTCCCGCAGGTGGATGTGCATATGAGGGAAAGCTGATTCTGCTTATGCGCGCAAAAAAGGCTCCGCGTCCGCGAAGCCTCTCCGGGAAAGCTGGAAAAGGGACTCGAACCCTCGACCTACTGATTACGAATCAGTTGCGCTACCGACTGCGCTATTCCAGCATAACCTTGCAACAATGATTATTATATGATGGAACGCGTTATTTTGCAAGAGATTTTTTCAGAAATTCTTTCAAAGAACAGGCGGTGGTCGTTTTATGCATATTCAACGGTCAGTTCTGCTGTTTTTCCTGTTAACGGCGTTTCTTAGCGGCTGTGGAAGTAATGCAGGAATGGATGATACTGGCATGCCGGAAACGATGGAGGAGGCAGAAACAGCAGAGGATAACAGGACTCCAACAGAGGCTGACGGTTCCAATGCAGATATGGCAGAAACTTACGAGAGGTTCCTCAATGGAGAACTGACGATTGCATGGAAAAAGGAACAGGTTCCGGTCGCTGAACTGTTCTGGGACAATGATATCGAATACTGTTTTTGCGATATAAATGGCGACGGCGTGGAAGAACTGCATATCAGAGACAGCGTGGCATATTATGCGGTCGGGGTGTGCGACAACCAGCCTCAAATTTTGTCTGAGATCTGGTGGTGGCATGAGCCGGAAGCTTCGGATGCGGAGTGGCTTAAAAAGCTTTCAGAAAACGATCTGGAATGGAAGGAAAGGCAGCTGGAGAACTTTGCCACATGGCAGGAGGCGTATGCCGCCTATATAGAGAGAAGAGAATCTATGGTGTCGGAATATGCTAGTTACGCATTGATCTATGTGGATGACGACGAGATACCTGAGCTTTATATCTATACAGGGGGCATGGCGACGGGAGAATTTGTGGTTTCCTTTTATGACGGGCATGTGGGGGTCATGAATCGGGAACGGGTCGGACTGCAGTACATGGAGCGTGTCGGGCTGCTGTACAGTGAGAGCGGCAATATGGGGTTTAATCCGTGTAATATTTACAAGCTTGACAAGGGGACATTTTCGGAGATCGGAACAGGGTTGTGCAGCGAGATTTATGACGAGGAAGAAGTAAGTTTTGAATATTTCTGGGAAGGATGCCCGGTGACGGAGAACGAGTACGAAGCGCGGATTGCGGAACTGATAGACAAGTCGGCGTGCGTAGAACTGGCTGAATTGTATACGAAAGAGGAGATATTGGAAATTTTAGGAGATTATGGAGAATAGAGACAGGAAAAACGAAATATACTGACTTAGTCAGTTAAAATAATTCTTGCTATTTTCGGGAAATAAGCGCCACAAGAACTTGACATAATATTTTGCCGTGATACAATATATAGTACGTGCAACGGGGAATGACGGAAAAACTATACATGATATTGGGTATCAGATAGAATATGGGGGCGTTACTGAATGAAGATTATCAAGAGAAGCGGCGTGGAGGTTAATTTTGATCTGAAAAAGATCATAGCGGCAATTAGAAAGGCAAACAACAGCGTGAAGGAGGAGGACCGGCTGACAGAGGAGGAGATCGACGAGATTGCTTCCGTGGTTGCCGACCACTGTGAGGAGATGAGAAGGGCTCCGAGTGTGGAGGAGATTCAGGATATGGTTGAGAACCAGCTGATGAAGTACCGTGCTTACACCATTTCCAGAAACTATATTACCTATCGCTATAAGAGGGCGCTTGTGCGCAAATCCAACTCCACGGACGAGCAGATCTTAAGTCTTTTAGAGTGCAATAACGAGGAAGTAAAACAGGAAAATTCTAATAAGAATCCCACGGTCAACAGCGTACAACGGGATTATATGGCAGGGGAAGTGAGCAAGGATATCACAAAGCGTTTCCTGCTTGCGCCGGATATCGTGGAGGCGCATGAGCAGGGCGTGATCCATTTCCATGACGCGGATTATTTTGCCCAGCATATGCACAACTGCTGTCTGGTCAATCTGGAGGATATGCTGCAGAACGGCACGGTCATCAGTGAGACGATGATTGACAAACCAAAAAGCTTTTCCACGGCGTGTAATGTGGCGACACAGAGTATTGCGCAGATCGCCAGCTGTCAGTACGGCGGACAGAGCATTTCCCTGTCCCATTTAGCGCCCTTTGTGAATGTGAGTCGCGAAAAGTTCCGCCAGAAGGTGCGCGCGGAGATGGGGGAGATGGGTGTTGCCGCCACGGAGGAGCAGATCAATGCGATTGCGGAGCGGCGTGTGAAGGATGAGATCAAGCAGGGCGTTCAGATCATCCAGTATCAGGTCATCACCCTGATGACCACCAACGGGCAGGCGCCTTTTATCACTGTTTTCATGTATATCGACGAGGTGCCAGAGGGGTGTCTGCGGGACGATCTGGCTATGATTATCGAGGAGATGTTAAATCAGCGCATTCAGGGTGTCAAGAATGAGAAGGGCGTTTATATTACTCCGGCTTTCCCGAAGCTGATTTATGTGCTGGAGGAAGACAATGTGCGGGAGGGCACGAAATACTGGTATCTGACGAAGCTGGCGGCGAAATGCACGGCAAAACGCATGGTGCCGGACTATATTTCCGAGAAGATCATGAAGCAGTTAAAGGACGGCAACTGCTATACCTGTATGGGATGTCGTTCCTTCCTCACCGTGTACCATGACGAGAACGACGAGCCGAAATTTTACGGCAGGTTCAATCAGGGCGTGGTCACTTTAAATCTGGTGGACGTGGCGTGTTCATCGAAACGGAACACAGCACGTTTCTGGGAGATTATGGATGAGCGTCTGGAACTTTGTCGGCGTGCGCTGATGGCGAGACATAACCGCCTGAAAGGAACCCTCTCTGACGTGGCGCCGATCCTGTGGCAGAACGGGGCGCTGGCAAGACTGAAAAAGGGGGAGAAGATCGACAAGCTTCTCTACGGCGGCTATTCCACCATATCCCTTGGCTATGCGGGGCTGTGCGAGTGCACCCGCTATATGACGGGGAAGAGCCATACCGATCCGGAGGCGACGGCGTTTGCCCTGAAAGTCATGCAGTATCTGAACAATGCGTGCAAGGAATGGCGTGAGGAGACGAACATTGATTTCAGCCTTTACGGCACGCCGCTTGAATCGACCACTTACAAGTTTGCGAAGTGTCTGCAGAAGCGTTTCGGCATCATCGAGGGCGTGACGGACCGCAATTATATCACGAACAGCTATCACGTGCATGTGACAGAGGAGATCAATGCCTTTGAAAAGTTAAAATTTGAAGCGCAATTTCAGGAGCTTTCCCCGGGCGGTGCGATCAGTTACGTGGAAGTGCCGAACATGGAGAACAATCTGGACGCGGTGCTCTCTCTGATGCAGTATATTTACGACAATATCATGTACGCCGAGTTAAATACCAAGAGCGACTACTGTCAGGCGTGCGACTACCACGGGGAGATCAATATCGTGGAGGACACGGATGGGAAGCTTATCTGGAAGTGCCCAAACTGTGGCAATACCGATCAGAATAAGATGAATGTGGCAAGGCGCACCTGCGGTTATATCGGGACACAGTTCTGGAATCAGGGACGCACGCAGGAGATCAAGGAGAGGGTGCTGCATCTATAGCAAATCGAACAAGTTCGATTGCGAGGATCGCTTTGTGACCTTGGAGATGAGAAATTTGCCCGGCAGACTTGAGGAATGTTATGAACTTTGGGGAGATAAAAAAATGCGATATTGCCAACGGTCCGGGGGTGCGGGTGACGCTCTTTGTGAGCGGCTGCACACATCATTGTGAGGGGTGTTTTAACCCGGAGACGTGGGATTTTCAGTATGGGCAGCCCTTTACGGAGGCGGCGGAAAACGAGATTTTGGAGGCGCTTTCGCCGGATTATATCGCGGGGCTTACACTGCTCGGCGGGGAGCCGTTAGAATACGCAAACTGGACGGCGCTCCTCCCCCTTCTGAAAGAGGTGAGGACGCGTTTTCCGCATAAGAATATTTGGTGCTATACCGGGTATCTCTTTGACGTGGACCTCTTGGAAAAATTTTGTGTACAGTGGGAGGACATGAAAGAGTTTTTGTCTTATCTGGATGTGATCGTGGACGGGGAGTTCATTATGGCACAGAAAAACATCAGCCTGCGGTTCCGGGGGTCGGAGAACCAGCGGATTATCGATGTGCAGGAGAGTCTGCGGCAGGGGAAGGTTGTGCTGTGGGAGGATGAGGCTTGAAGGATTTTTGATTATGAAAAATACTGATAGAAAGGGGCTTTCCGGCACAGCATCTGATAAGTGTAATCAGAGTGTAACTAAATAGTTTTGCTTTCGCATGGAGGGTAAACTTGAATAAAAAGTGTTTTAGGTTTTGGATTGTGTGATTGCTCTGTATATAGTAAAATGATGCAATAGGATAAATCGGAATTTGCCGATAAATTTTTTGAAATTTCCCTATTTTTCAAGGCTTTTTAAGCCTCATACAGTGAATTGATATGTATTTTCCCTTGTTTTTGCCCTTATGGGCAGTTTACAAGGGAAAGTTTTTTCTGAATGTATTGACCCGTCCCCGCCAGCATAGACACCTTAAACGAAAGGATTCTATCCGGTT
>CAJURQ010000025.1 GCA_910588955.1 uncultured Lachnospiraceae bacterium | reverse complement strand
AGACTAAGTTCTACATAAGAGGTGTATGGGTAGAATTTAAAATTATAATTCACACGTGAGTCTTTTTTTGTCGTAAGGGGTTGTAAGAGGATTTTTTTTTCGATACAATAGAACCGTGTAGCTTTTCAATGGGGAAAAGAACAAAGGAAGGATATCTGAATTGAGATGAGTGCATCTATCATTCTTTCCATGGCGGGCGGCTTAGGGCTGTTCCTGTATGGTATGCGCATTATGAGCGACAGCATCGAGAAAGTTGCTGGCGCGAAGCTGAGAGGGATATTGGAGCGGTTGACGACCAACCGGTTTATGGCGATTTTAGTGGGTGTGTTTTTTACGGCGGTGATCCAGTCCTCCTCGGCGTGTACGGTCATGGTAGTCAGTTTTGTAAACTCTGGACTGATGACGCTGACGCAGGCGGCGGGCGTGATATTCGGCGCGAATATCGGTACGACGGTGACGGCGCTCCTCGTCTCTTTTAAACTGGAGAAGGCGGCGCCCGTGATTCTGCTTGTGGGCGTGCTTGTCGTCATGTTTGTAAAGAAGCAGAAAGTTTCCCGGTGGGGGGAGGTCATTATCGGCTTCGGCGTTCTCTTTATGGGATTGAGCACCATGTCGGGCGCCATGTCCGGCATGAAGGATTCTCCAGCGGTGCTGCTCATGTTTGCATCCCTGAAATCCCCGATTCTGGCGGTTTTTCTCGGAACCATACTGACGGCGGTGATACAGAGTTCCTCCGTGACAGTCAGTATCATGGTTCTTCTGGCAAACCAAGGGCTGATGAGTATGGATATCGGTATGTATATCATTCTCGGCTGTAATATCGGCGCCTGCACCTCCGCGCTGCTCGCTTCTCTGAGCGGTAAGAAGGACGCGAAGAGGGCGGCGGCGATTCATTTGATATTCAATGTGATAGGTACGGTTATAGTTTACATAATATTTACGCTGGCGGTGGAGCAGATTGTCGGCGGACTCTCTATTCTGGCACACGGCGACCCGGGCAGAATGGTTGCGTACGCCCATATCCTGATCAAGATATTCCAAGTTATCATTATGATGCCTTTTATCAAGCAGATCGTAAACCTGACCTACCTGCTTGTGTCCGGCGACGACAAGAAGATTGGCTACCGGGACAGCTACCAGCTCAAATATATCGGTGAGAAGGTGGTATTAAACCCGGCAACGGCGGTAGTGGAAGTGATTAAGGAGCTTGACCGCATGGGCTCCCTTGCGAACGAGAACTTAAACCGCGCCATGAATGCGCTGATCACACTTGATCAGGAGGAGATCGAAGAGGTTTACGAGGTGGAGAAGAACATTGATTTCTTAAGTCATGCCATCACGAATTATCTGGTGAAAATTAACCAGACAACCCTGCCGATCGAAGACTTGAAGAGCATCGGCGCCCTGTTCCATGTGGTCAACGATATCGAGCGTATCGGCGATCATGCGGAGAACATTGTGGACGCGGCAGTGCAGAGGGAAAAGACTGGCGTGGGATTTTCCAAGGCGGCACAGCGGGAACTGGGCGAGATGATCGACATGGTCAATACGATTTTGCGCTTCTCCTTTGAGATGTTTGTCAAGAGTACGGAGGAGCATGTGGAAGATATCAGAAATCTGGAAGAGGCGATCGACGAGAAGGAGAAAGAGCTGCAGCAGCGCCATATCGAGCGGCTTTCCAACAACGAGTGTACGCCCGAGGCTGGCGCGATGTTCTCGGATATCGTGTCCGGGCTTGAGAGAGTGGCGGATCATGCCACAAACATTGCATTTGCAAACAGCTATTTTGAGCCGAATTAGATGCCCGCTGCTTGACAGAGAGGAGTGTGGTTGTTATAATAACCCCGTAATTGTTACGAAAATGTTACAAAAAAACGACATGCGGGGAAAAGGATACGGCTTCACATGAAAAGAAGAAAGAATCTACTGATAATAACATGCGTTACTTTATTACTGACTTCATTTGTGGTACAGGCATCCATGCCTGTGCCTGATCTTTTGCCGTTCGGGCAGCTTAAGCTGGACAAGGGTCCTGCGTGGGAGGAAAAGCAGGTCAGCGGCAACAGCGTGGAGAATGACAGCGTGGAGGAAGATGGCGCGGAGGAGGTGGAGACGGCGCAGGACGTGCTGGACGAGGATGCCATCGGGTCGGGCGCGATCCTGATCTCCGACAAGACGGCGGAGGATTACGAGCTTGCCTACGAGCGTGCCAAGAACGCCAACTGGGGTTATACGAATCTGGGCATCGCGGATGTGGGCGACAACCTGAATGTGCGCGCCATTGCTGCGGAGGACGGCAGACTTGTGGGGAAACTCCCCAGAAACGCCGCCTGTGAGGTGCTCGATTCGGACGATACATGGGCGCATATCAAGTCTGGCAGCGTGGAGGGATATGTGAGTCTGGACTATCTGCTGACGGGCGTTCCCGCAAAGTTTAAGGCGGAGGAGCTGGCGGTAACCGTTGCCAAAGTGACCACTGACAGCTTAAAGGTCAGGGCGGAGGCGAACACGGAGTCTGAGGTGATCACGCTGGTTGCTATGGGCGAGGAGCTGGAAGTGGCGGCTGTGGAGGGCGACTGGGTCAAGGTTTTGCTGGATGACGACGAGGTTTATGTCTCCGCAGAGTATGTGGAGGTCAGCGCGGAGCTGGGCACGGCGGTCACCATGACGGAGCTGCTTTACGGGCAGGGCGTGTCCGATGTGCGTGTGGATGTGTGCCAGTACGCGAAGGAATTTATCGGGAACCCTTACGTGTGGGGCGGCACCAGTCTGACGAAGGGGGCGGACTGCTCCGGCTTTGTGATGAAGGTCTTTCAGAAATACGGCGTGAAGCTTCCCCGAAATTCCAGATCTCAGGCAAACTGCGGCACCACGATCAAGGTGTCGGAGGCGAAACCGGGCGACCTGATTTTCTACGCGAGGGGTAAGACCATCAATCACGTGGCGATCTATATCGGAAACGGGCAGGTGGTTCATGCCAGCAGTCCCAAGACGGGAATTAAGATTTCCAACATATCTTACCGCACACCCTTCAAGGCAGTACGGATACTGTACGACTAAGGCGGCGCGAAGGCTTTGGAGCAGAATCGGACATTCTGTGTGCGCATGTCGGGATAGCATGTTTGAGAACAAGGGAAAAGATGGAGAAACGTATTTTAACATATCGAAAATATATGGACGACCTGCTTTTGCGGGAGAACGCCGACTGGGGACGGATTCGGGAGGAACATCTCGTGCAGATAGGATTTTTCCAGCATGAGAGGCTGGTCCATCTGATTGTCACGGTGATTTTTGCCCTGTTTGCGGTACTGTCCGCAGGACTGGCGTTTCTGCTGATGGCTCTCGAAACAGAGGGCGCGGGAAGCCTGCTTCTCGTGATGACGGCGTTTCTCGTGCTGTTAGTCCCTTATGTGCGACATTATTATATCTTGGAAAACGAGGTGCAGAAGATGTACGGGCAGTATGATGAAATTATGAAAAGGATAGGAGAAGGGTGATAGTGCGATTTAAATTACGTGTAGGGAAAAGAGTATCGGAATATGTTAAATTAGTAGTTTTGGTAGGGGGGGGTAATAATTGCCACTCTTTTGATGATTTTTCTGTATGCTGCACCAACAGGAAGAATATATAAGCATGCAGGGGAATCTGTTCCGTTATATACGACGCAGATGATCAATGACTGGTCTGGAAATACAGCTTATACAGGTCTATCTAATTTTACAGAATCTATTATGCTCAATAATGCATTGTATCGTCCTTATGACAGCAGCACGAAAAATGCAATGCTGAATTCCTATGTTTATTATGAAGAAGAAGGTATGGTTGGCAGTCTGGTCAGGTTTTTAGCCGATGGTCCGACAGGGGGGAAAACGGTAGATTATTCCCGTTACTGGCACGGATATTTGGTTTATCTGATTCCCGGACTTGTCTTTTTTACGGTCGGAGAACTGAAAGTCTTGATGATGGTCGTGCAGATGCTCTTATTTTCACTATGTCTGTATGAATTTGGAAAGAGAGATTTTCTGTATGCCGTTTTATTTACGGCAGTGGTATTGTTTATCAACCCTGTTACAACGGTTTTAACTTTTCAGGATGCAGATATTTATATTATTATGATGCTGTTTACCTATCTTTTTTTGAGGGAGAGGGAATGGGTAAAACAGAAAGAAAGATGGAAATACCTGTTTGCGCTTAATGGGATGCTTACAGCTTTTATGGATTTCTTCACCTACCCTCTGGTAGCGATTGGAATTCCGTTGCTGGCTTTTCTTATAGTGGAAGAGCTGCATTGGAAAAAGGGAATGGTTGTTGTAGGAAAGTCCTTGTTTTTTTGGATGTCAGGGTATGCGGGCATGTGGATTGGCAAGTGGGTTATGACATGGCTGCTGACCGGATATAATGCTATTGCCGAAGGAATGGATTCAGTTAAATATAGAACAACAGGAACATACAGTGATGTAGAGCTGACATATGGCTATGTCTTGAAATGTATATGGGATGCCATAAATGAGCCGCCAATGTGGATTATGCTCATATTACCGCTTGTGGTGGCTGGCGGGTATATTTGGAGGGAAAGGTATGCCATATCTTTAAACGGGGAAAAAGCATTTTCTCTTATTCCGGTATTTGTGGTCGCACTATTGCCATTTATATATTATTTTATGGTCAGAAATCATACCGCTATTCATCCGTGGCTTGAATACAGAGAACTGGCGGTAACTCTTTTCGGGCTGGGGACTTTAGGAATCAAAATGGTATGTAGGAAGGAAACGGATAAATATACAGTGATAGATAAATAAACCAATAAAACAGGCTTTACAATGCAGAAACACTGTGGTAGAATATGACGGTATGAATTTCAGCCGACACGCAGAGGCGGGACACTCCGACCCCTTCTTGGTGTCAGGCGGTTATCAGGGCAGCCCCCTGAAGGAAAGGAGAAATTATGATTTCTAAGGAAAAGAAGACAGCGATTATCAAAGAGTATGCAAGATCCGAGGGCGACACCGGTTCGCCGGAGGTACAGGTAGCGGTTCTGACGGCGAGAATCCAGGAGCTGACAGAGCATCTGAAGGAAAATCCGAAGGACCATCATTCCAGAAGAGGACTTCTGAAGATGGTAGGTCAGAGACGCGGACTGCTCGGCTATCTGAAAGAGAAAGATATCGAGAGATATCGTGCACTGATCGAGAGACTTGGACTTCGTAAATAATAAGGGATGATGAGCGGAGATAGGGTTGGCAGGTCCGACCCTAAATCCGCTCTTCTCATATAATTATAACAGTTCATCCAGACCGAAACTATATGGCAAATCGTGCTTGCACGAATTTGTCATATGGTTGAAGGGCTGAGGGAGCGCCCGTTTACGAGTAAAAGAAGCTGCGCAGCAGCGGAGAGCATGGAACATGCGATTTTACAAGTGGTGCGTGATGAACGAGAGTAAAGAGAAGAGAGAAGAAGGAGAGAAGATTATGTACAAGAGTTACACCTTAGAACTCGCCGGGCGTACCCTTCGGGTGGACATCGGCAGAGTCGGCAAACAGGCAAACGGCTGCGCTTTCATGCAGTATGGCGAGACCACCGTGTTATCCACGGCTACGGCCTCCGATAAACCGAGGGACGGCATTGATTTCTTCCCGTGCAGCGTGGAGTATGAGGAGAAGTTTTATTCCGTAGGCAAGATACCCGGCGGCTTCAACAAGAGAGAGGGCAAGCCCTCCGAGAATGCGATTCTCACGAGCCGCGTGATTGACCGTCCGATGAGACCTTTATTCCCGAAGGACTACCGCAACGACGTGACCTTGAACAATCTGGTTATGAGCGTTGACCCTGCGTGCCGTCCGGAGCTGGTGGCAATGATCGGTACGGCGATCGCGACATGTATCTCGGACATCCCCTTCGCGGGTCCCTGCGCGATGACGCAGATGGGTATGGTGGACGGCGAGCTGATCGTCAATCCTTCCCAAGAACAGTGGGACAAGGGCGATTTGAAGATGACCGTGGCTTCCACTGCGGAGAAGGTGATGATGATCGAGGCGGGCGCCAACGAAGTGCCGGAGGCAAAGGTGCTTGAGGCGATCTACAAGGCGCACGAGGTAAATCAGACATTGATTGCCTTTATCAGCCAGATCGTTGCGGAAGTGGGCAAGCCGAAGCACACCTATGAGAGCTGCGCGGTTCCCGAGCAGATGTTTGAGGACATGAAGAAGATCGTGCCGCCCGAGGAGATGGAAAAGGCTGTCTTCACCGATGAAAAGCAGGTGCGCGAGGAGAATATCAAGAATGTCACTGCGAAGCTGGAGGAGGCTTTTGCGGAGAACGAGGAGTATTTGGCGGTGCTCGGCGAGGCAGTATACCAGTACCAGAAAAAGACGGTTCGCAAGATGATCTTAAAGGATCACAAGCGTCCCGACGGCAGGGCGTTAGACCAGATCCGCCCGCTGGCTGCGGAGGTGGACATCATTCCGAGAGTGCACGGTTCCGCCATGTTTACGAGAGGACAGACGCAGATCTGCAACGTATGTACGCTGGCTCCGCTTTCTGAACTTCAGAAGGTGGACGGCTTAGACCCGAACATCACGGGTAAGAGATATATGCACCACTACAACTTCCCGTCCTACTCCGTAGGCGAGACGAAGGTGAGCAGAGGTCCGGGCAGAAGAGAGATCGGTCACGGCGCGCTGGCGGAGAGGGCGTTACTGCCGGTACTTCCCTCAGAGGAGGAGTTCCCTTACGCAATCCGTACCGTGTCGGAGACTTTTGAGTCTAACGGATCTACCTCTATGGCTTCCACCTGTGCGTCCTGCATGTCCCTGATGGCGGCGGGTGTGCCGATTAAGAAGATGGTTGCAGGTATCTCCTGCGGTCTGGTGACGGGCGAGACGGACGACGATTTCGTACTGCTGACAGATATTCAGGGTCTGGAAGACTTCTTCGGCGATATGGACTTTAAGGTGACAGGCACGCACGACGGTATCACGGCGATCCAGATGGATATCAAGATCCACGGTCTGACGAAGCCTATCGTGGAGGGCGCCATCGGCAGATGCCGTGAGGCGAGAGAGTTCATTATGGCAAACTGCATGAGTCCTGCGATTTCCGCACCCCGTAAGGAGGTTGGTCCTTATGCGCCCAAGATTATCTCCCTCCAGATCGATCCCGAGAAGATCGGCGATGTGGTTGGGCAGCGCGGCAAGACGATCAATGAGATTATCGCGCGCACGGGCGTGAAGATCGATATCAACGACGAGGGACAGGTTTCCGTCTGCGGCACGGAGCACGAGATGATGGACAAGGCTGTGGATATGATTAAGATGATTACCACGGACTTCGAGGAAGGACAGATCTTCCAGGGCACGGTAGTGAGCATTAAGGAGTTCGGCGCGTTCATCGAGTTCGCACCGGGCAAGGAGGGTATGGTTCACATCTCCAAGATCGCGAAGGAGAGAATCAACCGCGTGGAGGATGTGCTCACCCTCGGCGACAAGGTGACGGTGGTATGCCTCGGCAAGGATAAGATGGGCAGAATCAGCTTCTCCATGAAGGATGTGGCACAAATTTAGAAAGCGAGACAATCATGAACAATTCGGGCGTAGTTTCACGCACGAATGATAAGGATGGCGGGACGCTTTACACAAAACGCCATTTGGAAGAACTGGTAAAGCTGCAGACCAGCGTGCTGCGTCAGCAGGCGCGGGAGCTGCAGCGCATGAATGAACGGATTCTGGAAACCATGAGCAATGTGGTGGAGTTCCGCAATCTGGAGTCGGGCGATCATGTGAAGCGCGTGAAGGATTTCACGAGAATCCTTGCGGTGCATTTGGCAAAGGTATGCCCGGAATACGAGCTGGATAAAGCAGCCGTCGATGTGATTACAGCGGCGGCTGCTTTGCATGATGTGGGGAAAATCGCGATCCCGGACGCTATTCTGTTAAAGCCCGGAAGGCTCACGGCGCAGGAATTTGAGGTGATGAAGACGCATAC
This sequence comes from uncultured Lachnospiraceae bacterium, assembly GCA_910588955.1. Lineage (GTDB taxonomy): Bacteria > Bacillota > Clostridia > Lachnospirales > Lachnospiraceae > UBA3282. The sequence goes on along the minus strand of CAJURQ010000025.1, from coordinate 44,454 downwards.
AACAAAAGGGTGTGAAATCATTGCTATGCTGGGGGACATACAGGAGGGGGAGTACGGCAGGGTGAGTTACGAGATCTGCCGGTATCATCACGAGCGTTACGACGGCGGGGGCTATCCGGAAGGGCTAGGAGGGGAAGAGATTCCCGTTTCCGCGCAGATCGTCTCTCTGGCGGACGTCTACGACGCGCTGGTCAGCGAGCGCTGCTACAAGAGCGCGTACACGACCGCGGAGGCGTACGATATGATTATGCGCGGAGATTGCGGTCAGTTTTCTCCCAAGCTCCTCGACTGCCTGCGGGAAGCCAGAGGAGAGCTTGAGGAGAAAGCAGAGAGCAGAGGGGCGTTTACCACGTAGAGGAGTTGCCCGCCTTTTCTTCGCAGTATTTGCAGCGGTAGATTTCCTTCTCTTCGTCTGCCAGCACGAAGATGTGCGGCAGTTCCTGTTCAATGGAAGTGATGCAACGCGGATTTTTGCATTTCAGTACGTTGTGAATTTCGCGGGGGAGAACAAGCTCCTTTTTATCCACGATCTTACCGTCCTTGATGACGTTGACGGTGATGTTGTGATCGATCACGGCAAGGATATCCAGATTCAGTGTGTTGATATCGCACTCCACCTTCAGGATATCCTTTTTTCCCATCTTATTGCTGCGGGCGTTCTTGATGATCGCCACCGTGCAGTCCAGCTTGTCCAGTTTCAAGTGATGATAGATTTCAAGGCTCTTGCCCGCCTCGATATGGTCGAGCACGAAGCCTTCCTCAATTTTTCCAACATTTAACATAGGGCGGTACCTTCCTTTTTATGAGTGATAAAATGATGGCAGCCGGAGCGGCGTCCGCTGACATAATATAATAACGCGTGTTACTGGCTGTGGCTAGTCTTCGAAGCCCAGAAGTGTCAATATGAGCGCCATTCTCACATAGACGCCGTACTGCGCCTGTTTGAAATAGACGGCTCTCGGATCGTCGTCCACCTCCACGGAAATCTCATTGACACGGGGCAGGGGATGGAGAACCAGCATATCCTCTTTCGCCGCGGACAGCTTTGCCTTGTCCAGAATATAGAAATCTTTCAGTCTCACATAGTCTTCCTCGTTGAAGAAACGTTCCTTCTGCACTCTTGTCATGTAGAGCAGGTCCAGAGCCGGCATACAGTCTTCCAGACGGATGACCTCCTCGTAGGGAATATTTTTTTCGGTCAGCATGTCCGTGATGTAGTCGGGCACTTTCAGCTCCCCGGGGGAGATGAAGATGAAGCGGATATCGTCGTAGCGGACGAGCGCGTTGATCAGGGAATGTACGGTTCTGCCGAATTTCAGGTCGCCGCACAGACCGATGGTAAAGCCGCCGAGTTTTCCCTTTAGGGAGCGGATGGTGAGCAGGTCCGTCAGCGTCTGGGTGGGGTGCTGGTGCCCGCCGTCCCCCGCGTTGATCACGGGGATGCCGGAACGCTCCGCCGCCACCATGGGCGCGCCCTCCTTGGGGTGGCGCATGGCGCAGATATCCGCGTAACAGGAGATGATGCGTATGGTGTCGGAAACGCTCTCGCCTTTTGCGGCTGACGAGGACCCGGCGTCGGAAAAGCCGAGAACCTGTCCTCCCAGATTCAGCATGGCGGCTTCAAAACTTAAGCGCGTGCGCGTGCTCGGTTCGTAAAAGCAGGTCGCCAGTTTTTTGCCGTCGCAGGCGTGGGCGTACTTTGCCGGATCCGCCTCGATCCGATTTGCCAGATCGAAGAGTTTGTCCAGCTCCTCTACGGAAAAGTCAAGCGGGTTCATTAAATGTCTCATAAAGATGCGTCACTCCTTTGCAGTATGGTCGAAAAAAATAGAAGAGAAAATTCTCTTCTATTTTTTGGTTCATGATAGATAAGATAACAATTCTTCCACGGGTTTCCTTCTGGGTGCAACGGGCGTCTCATCGGGATAACCGATCGGGATGAGGGCAACCAGCTCTCTGTCCTCGGGGAGCTGTAACAGTGCCTCCACAGGCGCCTGATCAAAAAGACCGAGGATCACGGAACCAAGCCCCTGCTCGTATGCCGCAAGGCAGAGGCTCTGGGATGCGATACCGGCGTCGTACATCTGCCAGCCGTCGCCGCGGGGAGTGCTGAACGAACCGTCGCGCTCAAAACCGCTGCGGTTTTTGATAATGGTGACAGCCATCAGCACGGGAGCCGCCGCAATGATATCGCCGTTGGGGGGATACATGGTGGTGCACTCTCTGGCTATCTTGTCTTTTAACGCGCCCTCCACGGCAATGTAGCGGGTGATCTGTGTGTGCTTCCAGCTCGGCGAGTAGGAAGCGGTTTCGACGATCCCTGCTAAAAGCTCGTGGGAAACGGCGTCTGCCTTGAATTTCCGTATGCTTCTGCGTCCTACAATACAATCTTTAGCGGTCATGCGGCGTCCTCCTTATCATGTGGTTTGCTTACAATCCGTTTACTATATTTTGTATATCATAGCACAAAGAAAAGGGGGACGCAAGTGGGATAAAAGGACGAGATCCAAGGTGAAGATTGTGAAATAAGGGGGAATGTGGTACACTAAACGTAACTGGAGTCGAAGAAGCGGAGGGGAGGATACTCATGGAAGAAAACAGAGAGGAAATGCAGGATATAGATATAGAGGAGAAGGAAGACGCGCGGGAGTACGTGAAGCGCAAGCGGTGGCTGTTTTTCGGTCTGCCTTTTACCTTTACGAAGTATACGGTGAACGAGCGGGTGATTACGATCAACGCGGGTCTGCTCAATACGACAGAAAACGACTGTTATTTATATAAGGTGCAGGACGTGGAGTTGAAGACCAGTCTGGCGGAGCGTATTTTCGGTTTGGGCACGGTGGCGTGTTATACAGGCGACAATACCCATCCGCAGCTTTTTTTGGAGCACATCAAAAATGCGAAAGAGGTTAAGGATTATATTCTGTATGCCTCGGAAGTGGCGCGCAGAAAACGCCGCACGCTCAACACGCTGAACATCGACGCGGACGACATCGATATGGACGTTGACTGACTGCGTGTGACCAGCAGGTGCGGAAGGCGTTGGCAGGCACGCATGTTCAGCAGCGATCCGGGCGCAGGGAGGGATCGTTTTCCCGCAGGGGGCGCTCGAAGAGGAGCCCGGTGACAAACCAGCAGGGGGCGAAATCGAGGCGGATCACTTTCGCCAGATTCCAGCGGGAACGCTCGTAGTTCCACGGGCAGAGTTCCCGGCGGTTCAGCCACATGCCGGTGAGAAACTCCCCGGTGAAGATCAGTCCCGTGTAGGTCAATCCCCGAAACAGCAGGGAGCGGTTCTTTAACAGGCGGCAGACGGGAGCGAGGAAAGCCGCAAGCCCGTAGATGGGAAACATCCAGACGCTCGTTGCGCCGGGCAGCGTCATATCCCGGCGGCGGAAAGCGTGGAAGGCTGTGAAGGTGATTTCCAGAAACCACCCCAGCAGACCGCAGTGAATGAAGTTGTGCAAAAATTTTCTCATAGAGACAGTGTTGCCCGTTCCCGGTGTGTTTATACATTCCGTGGAAGTTTGCGGGGATGACGGCGCAATGCTTTCTCCGTGGGGCAGAATTTGGGAGAGAAGGGGAGAAGTCATGAACTACCGTGAAGCCATGCAGTATGTAGACGAATTGCGACCGCTTGGCAGCGTTATGGGGTTGGACACCATGCGCAGACTCTGCGCCGCCCTCGGCGACCCGCAGGACCGATTGAAATTCGTACATATTGCCGGCACCAACGGCAAGGGTTCCGTGCTCGCCTACGTTTCCATGATCATGCAGGAGGCGGGCTATCGGGTCGGCAGATATATTTCCCCCACCGTGAAGGATTACAGGGAACGGTTTCAGGTGAACGGGCGCGAGATCACCCAGTCGGGGCTCTGCAAGTATCTGGAGCCGGTGAAAGCGGCAGCGACGCGGCTGGAGGCGGAAGGGTTCGCGCATCCCACGCTCTTCGAGGTGGAGACGGCGGTCGCCTTTTTGTTTTTTTTGGATAAGGAGTGCGATTTGGTGGTGCTGGAGACAGGGCTTGGCGGCGCGCTGGACGCGACAAATGTGGTGAACACGACGCTGGCGGCGGTTTTTGCCTCTATCAGCATGGATCATATGGATGTTCTCGGGGACAGTATAGAGGAGATCGCCCTCGCGAAATCGGGCATTATAAAAAACAAGTGTTATGCGATATCGGCGAAACAATCCCCGGAAGTGATGAAGATTCTGCGGCAGTCCGCCCTTGTCAAGAAGGCAAAGTTCCTGACGGCGGACATATCGCGCGCGAAGCGGATTCGGTACGGCGTGACGAAGCAGAGCTTTGACTACGATAAGTATAAGGAGCTGGAAATTTCCATGCTGGGGCAGTTTCAGGTCGAGAACGCGGTTCTGGCGGTGGAGACGGTTCTCGCGCTTGTCAGGTGCGGCTATAAAGTGCCGGAGGAGAAGCTTAAGAGTGGGCTTTTGCAGACGAGATGGCACGGCAGATTCGACGTGATCGCGAAGAGACCGCTTTTTATCGCGGATGGCGCGCACAACGAGGACGCCGCTAAAAAATTGGCAGAAAGTATACGTTTTTATTTTACAAACAGGAAAATAATTTATATAATGGGAATGTTACAGGACAAAGAATATGACAAGGTGATTCGGCATACCTTTGAGCTGGCGTCCCATATCATTACCGTAACGCCGCCCATCAAGGAGCGCGCGCTGCCGGCGCTGGAGCTGGCGCAGGCGGCGAGGGAGTACCACAGCGCCGTGACGGCGGCGGACAGTGTGCAGGAGGCAGTGGAGATCGCGTATCTCCTGACGGGAAAAGATAAGGATGCCGTTATCGTTGCCTTCGGCTCTCTCTCCTATCTGGGAGAACTGATGGATATAGTCGGGCACAGAGATACGATCAGGAGAGACAGTCATGGTAGATCAGACAAAAATTAAAGAGGCGGTCAGACTGCTTTTAGAGGGCATCGGCGAGGATGTGGACAGAGAGGGGCTGCGGGAGACGCCGGACAGAATTGCCCGCATGTACGGAGAAATTTTTGCGGGGATGGACGAGGATGCGGGAGAGCATCTGGCAAAGACGTTTGCCGTGGCGAGCAACGAGATCGTTCTGGTAAAAAATATCACCTTTTATTCTATTTGCGAGCATCATCTCATGCCGTTCTACGGGAAGGCGCATATCGCCTATCTTCCGGACGGAAAGGTGGTGGGCTTAAGCAAGCTGGCGAGGACGGTGGAGGTTTACGCCAGAAGACCCCAGATTCAGGAGCAGATGACGATCCAGATCGTGGAGGCGGTTATGGAACACCTAAAGCCGCAGGGCGCGATCGTCATGCTGGAGGCGGAGCACCTCTGCATGACTATGCGGGGGGTGGAGAAACCCGGGAGCAGGACGATGACGCTGGCGTCCCGAGGCTGTTTTCAGACAGAGCCAAAGTGGCAGGAACTGTTTTTCCGCATGATAGGGGAAGAAAAAGTGTATAATCAGGATTTAGCGAAGTGAAATCCTGTGGATAAGTAGTCATACAATAAAACATACGGAGGATAGGAAAATGAGGATAGGACAGAGGGATTTCAGAACAAAAGGACATGCTTATGTGATGGGAATACTCAACGTAACACCCGATTCTTTTTCTGACGGAGGAAAGTACAACGAGCTGGATCAGGCATTATACCACGTAGAACAAATGATAACAGATGGTATGGATATCGTGGATGTGGGCGGGGAGTCCACAAGACCCGGATACACGCAGATTTCCGTGCAGGAGGAGATTGACAGGGTGGCGCCGGTGGCCGAAGCGATTAAATCCAGATTTAATGTACCGATTTCTCTGGATACATACAAGTCCGAGGTGGCGAGGGCAGGTATTGCGGCGGGCGTGGATATGATCAATGATATCTGGGGCTTAAAGTATGACGAAAACATGGCGCAGGTGATTGCGGAGTCGGGGCTTCCCTGCTGTCTGGCACACAACCGGAAGGATATGAGATACAACAATCTGATTGAGGAGATGTTCTGGGATCTGGAAGCGTCTCTGGAGATTGCTAACAGCAAGGGCATCGCTTATGACAAGATCATTCTCGATCCGGGTATCGGTTACGGCAAGAGTTACGAGAACAATCTGGAGATCATCGACAATCTGCAGAAATTCCACTCTCTCGGCTATCCGCTGCTTCTCGGCGCGAGCCGCAAGTCCGTGGTGGGTATGGGACTGGATCTCCCGGTGAACGAGCGTGTGGAGGGTACACTGGTGACTACGGTTTACGGCGTGCAGCGCGGCGTTATGTTTGTGCGGGTGCATGATGTGAAGGAGAATGCCCGCGCCGTCAAGATGACGGAGGCGATCCGTGACGGTTATAAGAACTAGGGCGGATTAGATTATATAACATGCGATATGAAACGCTTCTTTATCCGGGCGGGAGAGGAGTCCATGATGGCGGATCAGATTATTGTGGAAGATTTGCAGATATACGCCCATCACGGGGTATACCGGCAGGAGAACGAAAAAGGGCAGAATTTCTATGTGAGCGTTGTTCTGGACACGGATACCAGAGCGGCGGGCATGGCGGATGAACTGGGATTATCCACGAACTACGGCGTTGTATGCCGCTTCCTGCATACCTTTCTCACAGAGCATACCTACAAGCTGATTGAGACGGCGGCGGAGAGGGCTTCGGAGGCGCTGCTCTTGCAGTTTCCCCATGTGAGACAGGTTACCATGGAGGTGAAAAAGCCGGAAGCGCCGATCACAGTTCCTTTCGGCTCGGTTTCCGTGAGGATCACGAGAGGGTGGCGGCGCGTTTATATCGCCTGCGGTTCTAATATCGGTGACAGGCGGGCGCACTTGAGCGCGGCGGTGGACGCGCTGCTCGGGGACAAGAAGTGCAGGGTGCTGCGCGTTTCGCACTGGGTGGAGACGACGCCCTACGGAGGCGTGGAGCAGGCGGATTACCTAAACGGCGCGCTGTCCATCGAGACACTCTACACGCCGGAGGAGCTTCTGGAAGTGCTGCAGGGAATTGAGCGGGCGGAGGCGAGAGAGCGGAAGGAGCGCTGGGGACCGAGGACGCTTGATCTGGACATTCTTCTCTACGAGGGAAGGGTGATGGATGAGGAGAAACTGACGATTCCCCATAGGGATATGCACAACCGCGATTTCGTGCTGAAACCGCTTGCACAGATTGCGCCGCACGAGAGACATCCCGTGCTTGGTAAACCGATTGTGGAGCTTCTTGCGGACGTGGAGCAAAGCGGAGAAAAACATGTGTTATCAAACGAATAAAGAGTGACCGAAAGAAGGCTGCCCGGAATGGGCAGCCTTCTTTGTATGTCGGTTTTATTTTTCTTCGTCTTTGTCTTTCAGATTCTTAAGAGCCGCCTCCCTTGCGGCGTCAAAGGTTGTTACATTGACAGGACCGTAGGTGTAGGTTTTATACACCGGCGTGGACTCGTTGAAGGAATTAAAGTACACATACTCGGAGGTGATGTTGATGTTCTGATACACACCCTCCCGGACGAGCTCCTGCGAACTGCCGTCGGTGCGCATCCGCTTGAGCGCCGGCGCATCGGCGGAGCTGACTTGATAGTATATGTAATTGTCATAGACGTTAAACATATCGATGCGGTCGTTGGTCAGAACTTCCACCACTTGGGTAGACAGGTTGTAGCGGCATAGCCGGTAGTCCTCCGACACATCCATATAATAGGCATAACCTCCTTGCACAATGGGATTCCAGATATTTCCCTGCCAGATTACGGTGTCCCTGTCAGTGGAGACATTGAGGGCGTGGAGATAATGGTCTTGTGCCGTACCGTTGTAGTAGATTTTGCCGTCCACATAGCAGTTGGGATTGATAATGCCTTCCGCCACGGTCTGCGCATCCTTTTTGTCAATGCGTATCTTGGCGAGGGAAGTGCCGATCTGCTTGTCGTATTTTTCGTAGTAGAGGTAGCTGCCGCAAAGCTGCATGTTGGCGATATTACAGCGGTCCAGCCCGACAACCGATTTCCCCTTGAGATTGCTCCGGTAGATACCGGAAATGCGCACGGCGCTGCCGATGCCGCCCGTATCAGTGCTCCCGCTGTTCTGGAAGTAGTAGAGATAGTTTCCTGCCGCGCTGATGGCGGAGACAGCCCCGTCGTTATATTTAACCAGATCCGTCTCGTCCGGGTTCATGGAGTAGAGGGCGAAACTGTCGTAGGCGTTTGCGAAGTACACCCGCCCGTCCATCTCGCAGAAATATCCGCCGTTATTCAGATTTCCGGGTGTGTTCCCGACGGTGAAATCGTCATTCATGGGAATGCGTCCGCTCAGGATAACCGCTACTAATAGGATTAATAAAACAACACCTGCTATCATAAGAATGAGGATGTTTTTTTTCTTGCTTGTCATTAGCTGTCCCTCCCCCGAAAAACTCCCTTGTAACATTACTATTATATCTGGAAAGCCGCTTGCTATCAAGAACAAATTGCGGTAAACTTTACTTATCAGTTCAGCGCAATAGGCGCGATTTTGCGAATGGTGCGGGCTGAACGAAATTATTGAAAGGGACGGAAATATGGATTTACTGGAACTTCGGGGTCAGCTTGACGGGATAGATGAGAAGATCGTGGCGCTCTACGAGGAGCGCATGGCAATTTCTTCCAAGGTGGCTGACTATAAAATTGAGACGGGAAAGAAAGTATTTGACAAGGCGAGGGAGGAAGAGAAGTTGAAGAAAGTGCGCTCCCTCACCCACGATCCTTTTAATGCCCACGGCGTGCAGGAACTTTTTGAGCAGATTATGTCCATGAGCAGAAAACTCCAGTATAAGAAGCTGGTGGAGGCGGGTTCTCTGGGAAGGCTGCCCTTTATCGGGGTGGACAGGCTGGAGACGGAACACGCCAGAGTGGTCTTTCAGGGGGCGGAGGGCGCTTACTCCCAGATGGCAATGTTTCGCTATTTTGGAGAGCAGGTGAACAGTTTCCATGTGGAGACATTCCGGGACGCTATGACGGCGATAGAGGAAGGGAGCGCGGACTTTGCGGTGCTTCCCATAGAAAATTCCACGGCGGGAATCGTCAGTGAGATTTACGATCTTCTGGCGGAGTTTGAGAATTATATCGTGGGCGAGCAGATTCTGGAGATCGAGCACTGCCTGCTGGGACTGCCGGGGACGGCGCTTTCGCAGATCAAGACGGTGTATTCGCACCCGCAGTCGCTGATGCAGAGCGCCAGATATTTGAACGAGCACGAGGACTGGAGACAGGTCAGTCTGAAAAATAACGCCTTCGCGGCACGCAAGGTGAGCGAGGAGGGGGATAAGACTCAGGCGGCGATCGCCAGCGAGCAGGCGGCTAAGATTTACGGGCTGGAGATTTTGGAGCGGGGCGTCAACCAGTCGGACACCAATTCCACAAGGTTTATTATCGTCACCAACCAGAAAATATTCAGGAAGGACGCGGGGAAGATCAGCATCTGTCTGGAAGTGCCCCACGAGAGCGGTTCGCTCTATCACATGCTGTCGCACTTTATCTACAATAATCTCAGCATGACGAAGATTGAGAGCCGCCCTATAGAGGATCGAAACTGGGAATACCGTTTCTTTATTGACTTTGAGGGGAATTTTGCGGACGGCGCGGTGAAGAATGCGCTGAGAGGGCTGCGCGACGAGGCGCGCAACATGAGAATACTCGGAAATTACTAGAGCGCGAAAAGAAATTAGAATGCCGGAAATGCGGCATTCTTTGAAGCGACTGGCGGAGGAAATACAACGATGAGAGAAGAGGAACTGATCATATATAAGGAGTTTGCGGACGGGGATATCCTGCGGGATGTGGTCTGGCTGATGGAGCATTACCGTTCCGGAGATGGGAGGGCGAGACCGCTCTTTTACAAGTGTATGCACAGGCTCTCCGAGCAGGCGGCGGATCACGGCTTTTACGGGAATCTCTGGCACTGTTATCTGACGAACCTTCTTGTGAACAACGAAAACAGCTACAGCTGTGCCTGCGAGATGCGCGGCGAGGTGGAGGGCAGCATCAACGAGCTGGTGCTGCACGATATTGCTATTTTCAAGGAATTTTTTGACTATGATTTCACGGAGATGATGGAGGTCTTAAAGGCGCCGGAGTTCGTCGTAGTTCTGAACTACGAGGGTGCCTCCGCGGACAGTAAGATTTACAACAGGCGCATCCGCGACCGGATCTGCACATTGGCGCAGCATTTTGTGGAGAATGAGAATGCGGCGGCTATGAAGGCGACGCTCACCCAGTTCTATAGGGAGTACGGTGTGGGGGATCTTGGACTGCACAAGGCATTCCGGGTGGAACATAACGAAGACGGCGTGTCCATTGTGCCGATTCGCAATATCGCGCATGTGTATTTGAACGATCTGGTGGGATACGAGATTCCCAAGCAGAAGCTCACGGAGAATACGGAGGCTTTTGTGGCGGGGAGACGCGCCAACAACTGTCTGCTCTTCGGGGACGCCGGTACGGGAAAATCCTCCTGCGTGAAGGCGATCGCCAACGAATATTACGAGAAGGGGCTGCGTATTATTGAATTGTACAAGCACCAGCTTCAGGATCTGAACGCGGTGATCGGGCAGGTCAAAAACCGTAATTACAAGTTTATCATTTACATGGATGATTTGAGCTTCGAGGATTTTGAGGTGGAATATAAGTACTTGAAGGCGCTGATCGAGGGCGGACTGGAGAAGAAGCCGGCGAACGTGCTGATTTACGCGACTTCCAACAGGCGTCACCTGATCCGCGAGAATTATAGCGACAAGGCGGACAGGCGGGATGAGGACATGCACGCGGGCGATACGGTGCAGGAGAAGCTGTCGCTTGTCTACCGTTTCGGCGTGACCATCTTTTTCGGCTCGCCGGATAAGAAGCAGTTCCAGCAGATCGTGAAGGCGCTGGCGCAGAGAAACGGACTGAATGTGCCGGAGGAGGAGCTGTTCCTTCTGGCGAACAAATGGGAGCTCTCCCACGGCGGGCTTTCCGGAAGGACGGCGCAGCAGTTCATTGATTTCCTGTTAGGTCAGGGTGTGGGGGATAAAACATGAAAACATTTGCGGCGATAGACGTGGGTTCGTATGAACTCGGCATGAAAATATTTGAGATTTCGTCAAGGAACGGGCTGCGGGAGATCGACCATATCAGGCACAGGATCGATCTGGGGACGGACACCTTCGCCACGGGGAAGATTAGCTATGACCGCGTAGACGAGCTCTCCCGGGTGCTGCGTGACTACAACGATATCATGAAGACTTACCGGGTGGACGATTACACTGCCTACGGCACGAGCGCCATCCGTGAGACGGAAAATACGATGATCGTTCTGGACCAGATCGCCCAGCGGACGGGCATCCGCATCGAGGTGTTAAGCAACTCGGAGCAGCGTTTCCTGAATTATAAGGCGATCGCCTCCAGAGGGCGGTTTAACAAGATCGTGGAGAAAGGAACCGCAATCGTGGATATCGGCGGCGGCAGCATCCAGATTTCCCTCTTTGACAAGGACACGCTGGTGACCACCCAGAATATGCGTCTGGGGGTGCTCAGACTTCAGGATCAGCTCGGGCGGCTGAACATCAGTCCCAGACAGTACGAGGTGATTCTGGACGAGATGGTGAGTTCCCAGATACAGTTGTTTAAAAAGCTGTATCTGAAGGATGGGCAGATCGAGAACATTATTGTGGTGGACGACTATATTTCCGCCATCGTGGGAAAGAATGTTCTGGGGCTGGAGGAGAGCAGTGTGGAAGCGCCAGCCGTGGAAAAGTTTCTGGAACGGATTCGTGCAAAGTCGAACCAGCAGGCAGCAAAGGCGCTTGATATGCCGGAGGAAAACATTCCGCTTCTCTACATTTCAGGCATTCTGATCAACCGGATCGCTAAGATGATGGGCGCCAATATGATCTGGGCGCCGGGCGTGACGCTCTGCGACGGCATGGCGTACGAGTACGCGGAAAAACATAAAATCATCAAGGAAGAGCATGATTTCGAGCAGGATATCATTGCCTGCGCACAGAACATAAGCAAGAGGTACATGGGCAGCAGGCGCAGGAGCGAGACGCTGGAAAAAATTGCCCTGACCATCTTTGACAGCATGAAGAAGGTGCACGGTCTCGGCAAGAGAGAGCGGCTGCTCTTGCGGATCGCCACACTTCTGCATGACTGCGGCAAGTATATCAGCCTTGTGAATCTGGGCGAGTGTTCCTACAACATCATCATGTCCACGGAGATCATCGGACTCTCACACACGGAGCGGGAGATTGTGGCAAATGTGGTGAAGTACAATCACATGGATTTCGATTACTGGCAGGTGATGGGCGGCAACATCACGATCGACAGGGAGGCGTATCTGACGATCGCGAAGCTGACTGCCATACTGAAAGTGGCGAACGGGCTTGACCGCAGCCATAAGCAGAAGTTTAAAGACGTGAAGGCGGTTTTGAAGGAGCGGGAGCTTATCATCACCGTGGACGAGTCGGTGGACATCACGCTGGAGAAAGGGCTGTTTACCAAGCGTTCCGATTTCTTTGAGGAAGTTTACAGCGTCCGCCCGGTGATCCGGCAGCGCAGCGAGAGTAAATAACATATGTAATCAAAAGGAGAACGTGGGGTTATGGCACAGGGGAAAGTTTTTTCGGATGAATCGTATTATACCAACAGGGAGTCGAGCTGGCTGCTCTTTAACGAGAGGGTGCTTGCCGAGGCGCGGGATAAGCAGCTGCCGCTGTTTGAGCGGCTGAAATTTTTGAGCATCACAGCTTCCAATCTGGATGAGTTTTTCATGGTGCGGGTGGCATCCCTCAAGGATATGGTGAACGCGGGCTACAAAAAGCGCGATATTGCGGGGATGACGGCGACGGAACAGCTTGTGCGGGTGAATGAGAAGACGCATCAGCTTGTGAATCAGCAGTACAATACTTACAACCGTTCGCTCCTGCCGCAGCTTGCGGCGAACGGGCTGCGCATCATTACCCACCATGAGGATCTGACAAAGGAGGAGGCGGCGTATGTGGACAGTTATTTTACGACCAGCGTTTATCCTGTGCTCACGCCTATGGCGGTGGACTCCTCAAGACCGTTTCCGCTGATTCGCAACAAGTCCTTAAATCTGGGGGCTTTGATGACGAAGAAAAACGGCGACGGGGAGATGGAGTTTGCCACGGTGCAGGTGCCCAGCGTCCTATCCCGTCTGGTGGAGATTCCCTCGGAGGAGGGGAGACGGCTGATCCTTCTGGAGGAGGTGATCGAGCGCAATATCCACAAACTTTTCTTAAACTACGATATTGTCTGCACCTATCCATTCCGGATTATGCGAAATGCGGATCTGACGATCGAGGAGGAGGAGGCGGAGGATCTTTTGCAGGAGATCGAGAAGCAGCTGAAAAAGAGGCAGTGGGGGCAGGTGATCCGGCTGGAAGTGGAGGAGGGCATCGACAGCCGTCTCCTCAGACTGATCCGGGAGGAGCTGGCAATCCCGAAGGAGGATATTTATGCCATCAGCGGACCGTTAGACCTGACCTTTTTGATGAAACTCTACGGCGTGGACGGTTTTGACCATCTGAAGGAGCAGAGTTATCTGCCGCCCCAGATCGTGCCGGAACTGCCGGAGGACGCGGATGTGTTTGCGAAGATCCGGGAGGGCGATATCCTGATGCACCACCCGTACCAGAGCTTCGAGCCGGTGGTGCGGTTTATCAGACAGGCGGCGAGGGATCCGGAGGTCTTGGCGATCAAGCAGACCCTTTACCGCGTCAGCGGCAATTCCCCGATCATAGCGGCTTTGGAGCAGGCGGCGGAAAACGGCAAACAGGTTTCCGTGCTTGTGGAGTTAAAGGCGCGGTTCGACGAGGAGAACAATATCGTCTGGGCGAGAAAGCTTGAGAAGGCGGGCTGTCACGTCATTTACGGACTGGTCGGGCTTAAGACCCACAGTAAGATAACACTTGTTGTTAGAAAAGAGGAGAACGGTATCCGACGCTATGTCCATCTCGGCACGGGCAACTACAACGATTCCACGGCGAAGCTCTACACGGATGTCGGGTATTTCACCTGCTCGGAGATGATCGGGGAGGATGCGACGGCGGTGTTCAACATGCTCTCGGGCTACTCTGAGCCGAGAAGCTGGAACCGGCTTTCCCTTGCGCCATACTGGCTGAAGGACCGTTTTATCCATTTGATTGCCAGAGAGAAGGCACACGCAGAGTCGGGCAGACCGGCGAGAATTATTGCCAAGATGAACGCGCTCTGCGATAAGGATGTGATTGAGGCTCTCTACGAGGCGAGCGCGGCGGGGGTAAAGATTGACTTGATTATCCGTGGTATCTGCTGCCTGCGCGTAGGTGTGGAGGGTGTCAGCGAGAACATTACGGTCCGTTCCATTGTCGGGAATTTCTTGGAGCATGCCCGGATCTTCTATTTTGAGAACGACGGCAAACCGGAGTATTACTGTGCCAGCGCGGACTGGATGCCGAGAAACTTGGAGCGCCGGGTGGAGATTCTGTTCCCCATCGAAAAGCCCGAGCTGCAGGAGAAGCTGAAACACATTCTGGACTGCCAGCTTAAGGATTCGGTGAAAGCGTCGGTTTTGCAGCCCGACGGCGCTTACGTGAAGGTGGATAAGCGCGGGAAGGAAGTGTTCAACGCCCAGCTTGCGTTCTGTAAGGAGGCGAAAGCGGCGGCTAAGGAGAAGGCGGGGACTGTGCACAAGAGGGTTTTTATCCCGAAAATGCACCACGAACAAAGCGAAAAGAACTAGAAAGGAAAGAAAATATATGAAAATCTATCTTGCCTCGGCTTCGCCGCGGCGGAAGGAGCTTTTGAAACAGGTGGGGATTTCCTTCAAGGTTGTGCCGAGCACGGTGGAGGAGAAGATCACGAAGGAAGCGCCGGATGAGGTGGTGGAGGAGCTGTCCTACCAGAAGGCGGTGGACGTCTGCGGAAAGCTTGCGGCGGAGGGGAGAGAGGATTTCGTCGTGATCGGCGCGGACACGGTGGTGAGCGCATGGGGGAAAATCCTTGGTAAACCTGCGGATAAGGCGGATGCGGCGCGCATGTTGAAGGATTTGCAGGGCGGCAGTCATCAGGTTTATACGGGCGTTACCCTGGCGTGGAAATACAAGGATATGTCGCCTATGTACGCCACTTTTTCCGAGTGCACGGATGTGACCATGTACACCATGACCGACGAGGAGATCAAACGTTACGTGGACAGCGGAGAGCCGATGGACAAGGCGGGCGCATATGCGATTCAGGGTCTATGTGCGGCGCATATTCAGGGCATCTGCGGGGATTATAACAATGTGGTCGGACTGCCGGTGGGACGGCTCTGTCAGGAAATGAAGAGACGGGGACTGTTGTAAATGATATTATGTAAACTAAAATCATAAGGGAGGAATAATTTGTGTTTGACGAGAAAGTAGTACAGTGTTTTTTGGAGAATCAATTGCAGCTCTATCCGGAGAAGGTTGCCGAGACTTATGAGGAGGCGGAGAACTTTTTGGAGGAATGCATGGCGGTTGTGGTGGACTCCGTGAAGGAAGTGTGGGAGTTTTTCGAGGAGGAGGGCGTCGATATGGAAGGCGCCGACGAGGAAGGGATTCTGGAGGCGGACGAGGTGTTCGAGATCGGCGACGGAAGATATTTAATAGTCGAAGGTTGATGCCGCATTCTCCGCAGGTTATTGTTTCAATAACTTCCGCATCATATCCGCGAGCCCATTCCGGTCGTTGTCGAGGTCTGTGACAACATCGGCGTGGGCTTTCACTTTGTCCGTGGCGTTTTTCATGGCGATGCCGCAGCCCGCCGCTTCCAGCATGGAGATATCGTTTTCCGCATCCCCGGCGGCAAAGGAGTCTGAGACAGGGATGCCCAGATAATCGCAGAGAAAGAGCAGGGAACTGCCTTTGCCCGCGTTCCAGTCATAGAGCTCCAGATAGATATTGCTGGAGTAGATGGTGCGGATCCGACCCTCCGCCCAGTCTGCAATTTTCTTGCGGAACATCTCCAGTTTCTCGTAGTTATGTAAACTAATCGCAAGCATTTTGCACGGTTCTTCCGTGAGAGCGTCGCAGAGATTTTCGGAAACGATCATGGGCAGATGTATTTTTCTGCGGTAGTAACGGATTTCCTCATCATCCGCAGGGGAGACGATGGCGTCGTCCACATCGCTGTCGCGGTAAGTCTGGATATGGAGGGACAGCTCCTTCGCCTGCTCCTGCATATAGGAGACGCAGGAGAGGGGAAGTCCGATTTTACGGATGGTGCGCTTTCTGTCGCAGTCGTAGACACGGGCGCCGTTGGACGCGCTCAAAAAGATGCCGGGCTGCGTCAGTCCCGCCAACTCTTTCACTTCCATGACGCTCACAAGCGGTCTGCCGGAGGAGAGCACCAGCCGGTTTCCGTCCGCCAGAAATTCATCCAGAAACGCTTTGGTCTCCGGGGAAACCTGACTCTGGTTGTTTAAGAGCGTATCGTCTAAATCTGTGAATAGGATTTTCATGGAGAACACCTCATATGATTACAAGTGTTATTCTTCGTCATTGCCGTCGCGCCGCCTTGATTTTGGTGAGCGCCTCCTCGGGGACAAACAGTCTGCCGTAGCCGCAGCCGAGATCCAGACCGGGTTTGTTCGCGCCGTGAAAATCGGAGCCGCCGCTCACGAGCAGGTCGTATTTTTCCGCAAGCCTCTGCATGTCGCGCACATCCTGATTGCTGTAAGTGCCGTAAAAGACTTCAATGCCCATCAGACCGTCCGCTTTTAAGAAGGCGACGAGGGATTCCAGTCTGTCGTTTCCCATGTGATAGAGGGGCGGATGCGCCAGAATGGGGACGCCGCCCGCGCTTAAGATCAGTTCTACCGCCTGCGAGGGCGTTACCTTCTCACGGGGGACAAAGTATTTCGTGTGGTCGCCGAGATATCTGGCGAAAGCGTCCTGCCGGCTTTTCACATAGCCCTGCTCAAGCAGGTAGGAGGCGTAGTGTGCCCTCGTGATCACCGCGTCGGGATAGTGGGCAAGCAGCCTCTCGTAGGTGATATCAATGCCCGCGCCCCGTAGGTTCTCACACATTTTCCGATTGCGGTTGACGCGGGAGTCCACAAAGCCGCACAGCGCGCTCCGGAACGTTTCCTCCTCGTAGGAGATGTAAAGCCCCACAATATGCACATCCTGTTTCTCGTATTTCGTGGAAAACTCGATTCCCGGGATGACCTCCACGGAAGGAAGCCCGCGCTCCCTAAGAGCCGCCGCGTGAGCAACCGCCTCGTCAAGCCCCTCTATGCTGTCGTGATCCGTGATTGCCACGGCGGCGAGATTTTTCTCTATGGCATAATCCACCAGCTCCGTTGGCGTGTAACTGCCGTCCGATTTACAGGTGTGGGTGTGCAGGTCAATCGCTCTCATACGTTTCCTCAATTCATGCAGAGAATGCCGCATTCTAGGCATTCTCTTAAGTGAGACTTAGTACTTCTTGGCGTCACGTCCAATGGCGGGACGTCTTTAGAAGTACTTCTCACTTTAATCGTCCTCTTCCTGACTGGCGGTACTCGTGTAAACGGTACGCTTTCTCGCCATCTCGTCGCTTTCCAGATACTCGTCGTAGGTGGTGATCTTATCGATCAGGGTGCCGTCCGGCAGAATTTCCATAATGCGGTTCGCCGTGGTCTGCACTACCTGATGGTCGTGGCAGGAGAAGATCTCCACACCCTTGAATTTCTTCATGCCCTCGTTCAGAGCGGTGATCGCTTCCATGTCAAGGTGGTTTGTGGGCTCGTCGAAGAGCAGGCAGTTTGCGCCGCTGATCATCATTTTGGAGAGGAGACACCGCACTTTCTCACCGCCGGAGAGCACCTTCACCTTTTTTACGCCGTCTTCGCCCGCGAAGAGCATACGCCCGAGGAAACCGCGCACATAGGTCACATCCTTCACAGGAGAGTAGCCCATAAGCCAGTCGGTGATGGTGTAGTCATTGTCGAACTCCGCCGTGCTATCCTTCGGGAAGTACGCTTGGGAGGTGGTGACGCCCCATTTGTACGTGCCCTCGTCCGGCTCGATCTCGCCCGTTAAAATTTGTAAGAGAGTGGTCTTTGCCAGCTCGTTGCCGCCAACGAGGGCGATCTTGTCGTCGTGCCCCACGATAAAGGAGATGTTGTCCAGCACCTTTTCGCCGTTTACGGTTTTGCTAAGACCCTCCACGGTGAGCACCTCGTTGCCGATCTCGCGCTCGGGACGGAAGTCAATGTAAGGGTATTTACGGCTGGAAGGACGAATGTCGTCCAGCTCGATTTTTTCGAGGGCGCGCTTTCTGGAAGTCGCCTGTTTGGATTTACTTGCGTTGGCGGAGAAGCGGGAGATAAATTCCTGCAGCTCCTTGATCTGTTCCTCTTTCTTCTTGTTTGCCTCCTTGCGCTGCTTGATGATCAGCTGGCTGGACTCGTACCAGAAATCGTAGTTGCCCGCGTAGAGCTGGATTTTGCCGTAGTCGATATCAGCCGTGTGAGTGCAGACTTTATTCAGGAAGTAGCGGTCGTGGGAAACCACGATCACGGTGTTGTCAAAGTTAATCAGAAACTCTTCCAGCCATGCGATAGCGTCAAGGTCAAGATGGTTGGTGGGCTCGTCCAAAAGCAGGATGTCCGGGTTCCCGAAGAGCGCTTTTGCCAGAAGCACCTTGACCTTCTCGTTACCGTTTAGATCCGCCATCTGGCTGTAGTGCAGGTCAGTCTCAATGCCGAGACCGTTTAGGAGCATGGCGGCGTTACTCTCCGCATCCCAGCCGTCCATCTCAGCAAACTCCGCCTCCAGCTCGCTTGCGCGGATGCCGTCCTCGTCGGAGAAATCTTCCTTGGCGTAGATCGCGTCCTTCTCCTTCATGATCTGATAGAGACGCTCGTTGCCCATGATGACCGTGTCCATGACCGAGTAAGCGTCGTACTTAAAGTGATCCTGTTCCAGAACGGAGAGGCGCTGACCGGGGGTGAGCGAGACATCGCCGCTCGTGGTGTCCAGAACGCCCGACAGAATCTTTAAGAAGGTGGACTTTCCCGCGCCGTTTGCACCGATCAGCCCGTAGCAGTTGCCTTCGGTAAATTTGATGTTTACGTCCTCAAAGAGTGCCTTTTTTCCTACGCGTAAGGTTACGTTGTTTGCCTGTATCATGTTACATCCTCATATTTTCTGTATTTTTACGTGTTTCGGTTACTCATATCATTATACATAAAAGGGAGTTTTTTTCAATGGGGAAGTTTTGAAACTTTTTGCCCTTCTGATTCGTATTATTTATAGAAGAAACAGACACATGCGGTAAGGGACATATATTCCTAATCACCGGATAGGGAGAGGGGCGGATTTTATGAGCGGATTTTTGTTTACGCCGATGACGCGGTTTTACGCGGAGGCACTGCAGTATATGAAAAACGCGGCAGCAGACGGCGCGGCGGGCGCAGGAAATGCTGCGGGCACAGCCGGGACGGGCAGTTTTGCCGGGACAGTGCAGGAGAAGCTGGCGCAGACGGCGGATATCGTACCCCGTGCGGGTGAGCGCGGCGAGCAGGCGGTGCGGGCAATGTCCATGGATCAGTACAAGATGTATATTTACCAGAAGATATCTGCGCTGCCCACAAGCGCGACCCAGAAGTGGGACGCAGTGTCGGTCAATATTTCCGAGGAGGGGTTTGCCGCGATGAAGGCTGACCCGGCATATGAGAAGTGGGTGCTCGACACGCTGCGGCAGGATTTTGCCTTTTACAATCCGTGGAGCGCCTATGCGGGCGGCAGCTATCGGGTGCACTATTTCGGCGCGACGAAGCAGGAGTACCGGGGAGAGAGTTTCCAGATGGGATTTCGCAACGGCGGGAAACACACGGACTCCGCCAAAAAGAAGCAGAAGAGTTTCTGGGAAAAGAGAGCCGAGCGGCATAAGATGTATATGGATCTCGCTACAAAGGCGTGGTACAAGCGGGAGAACGAGCGGGAATATCAGGAGAAGATTGATCTTGGAAGGAAAGAAGTGAGCAGCGCGATCTTAAGACAGCAGGCGATTGAGCGTGCCACAGGGGAGAAGGTCGAGCTCGGGGTAAATACTGACGTGCTCTCCGAGGCGGCAACGGAGCTTGCACAAAATTATGTGTTCTTCAAGATACCGAGCGCGCTGACCAACCCGAAGCTGAAACCGGGGAAATAATGCTAGGGCAGCAGAACCGTGAACACGCTGCCCCCGCCTTGTCGGTCGGTGACGGTGATCGTGCCGTGGTGGAGTCTGACAATCTCAGCGGCGATAGACAGACCGAGCCCGAAGTGCCCTTTGGCGCTTCGGGCTTTTTCCGCCCGGTAAAAGCGATCGAAAATCTTTTTCTTATCCTCAGGGGGAATCCCAACACCGGTGTCGGATACGGTCAGGTAAAAGCGGTTCTTTTTGTGGGAGAGCGCAAGGTCGATACAACCGCCCTCCGGAGTGTAGCTGACGGCATTGTGCAGCAGGATGGAGAGAAGCTGGACGATGCGGTCGGCATCCGCCGTGCAGGGCGGCAGGGACTCTTCCGGCAGGGTGATGGAGAGGGAAAGCTTTTTCTCGGCGGCAAGCGGCTCGAAAGCCTCGTAGGTGTTGATCAACAGCGTGTCCAGCTCCACGGGCGCCGGGCGGCAGGTGAAGCGCTGGGAGTCGGAGGCGCTTAAGGTGAGCATATCGTTAACTAGGGAAGTCAGGATATCACCCTCCTGTCTGATCGTGTCGAGAAAGCGCGCCTGTTTTTCCTCGTTCGCGTTCCGACAGCACTCCGCTGCGGACAGAATCACGGCGAGGGGCGTGCGCAGTTCGTGGGATGCCGCCGCTACAAACTCGGTCTGCTTTTTGCGGCTTTCGATCACGGGCTGCAGCAGTTTTCCCGTAAAGAAAAAGGAAAAGAGAGACAAAAGCAGGATGGCGGCGATATCGATAAGCAAAAAGCGCATCCGCTGTCTGTTGATCTGCTCCCTGAGAAAATTGAGCGGGGAGAGAACCAAGAGCTGTAAGGAGGATGCGCCCCGGTTCAGTTCGATGACGCTGATATAGTATTCGGGTTTCCCGCCTGTGGAATGAAGGGGAAATTCTGAGTGGATGCACGTGCTGAAAGGGCTGTTCACCTCTATCTCAAACATATAGTCATGGGAATACTCATTCCGGTAAATTTCCAGACACTCATCCAGAAGACGACGGATTTCGGAGGATTCGGATAAGTTGGTAAGTCGGTTGTAGAGAAAAGGGATGCCGTTGTCGAGGGCATAGAAAGTGTAGCCGCCGCGCGCCTCCATTTTGGAGAGCCATTCCATGGAGATGACGGACTGCTGTTCTAAGCTGGTGGCAATGGTATTGATATCGTTCTGGAAAGAACGGAACTGATTCTCGTAAAGTTCTTTTTCTGAGAGATACAGATAACTCAGAGACATCACGATCAGAATGGCAGTGGTGATGCCGGCGCAGAGCGCCGTTAAATACAGGTGTACTTTTCGGAACATGGTTTCTCCTCGTCTGTCGGTAAACCTTATGCGGGCTCTGTCAGGGTGTAGCCGACGCCGCGGACTGTCTTAAGGTTCAGACGGCTTCCGACCGTTTTCAGGCGTCTGCGCAGAAAATGGATGTAGTTGTCAAGATTCCCTTCCTCCACGTCGCTGTCGGGTCCCCAAACCTTTAAGAGCAGATGATTTCTGGAAAGGGTCGCGCCGCCGCTTTTCAGGAAAGCCTCCAGAAGGGATGCCTCCCGTTTCGACAGCGTGCAATTGCCGGCAGGTCCCGAGAGACGGTTCTCCGCAGGCAGCCAGACGATATCCGCAAGGGTGCGCATTTCCTCCTCCACGATGCGGCGCGGTCTTCTCGCCACACAGCGGATTCTTGCCAAAAGCTCTTCCAGCGCAAAGGGCTTCACCAGATAATCGTCCGCGCCGAGATCAAGCCCCTCCACCTTGTCGGAGAGCGTGCCCAGAGCGGTAATTAAAATCACGGGTGTGGCGATGCCCCTTTCCCGCAGGGAGGCGAGCACATCAGTGCCTTCCATGCAGGGCAGCATCCGGTCGAGAAGAATGACATCGTAGATATTCTGCTCCCCGTAGAAAAGAGCGTCTTCTCCGTCAAAACAGGCATCTACGACAAAGCCTGCCTGTGTCAGCCCGTAGACAAGCGTCTCATTCAGTTTTTCATCATCTTCCGCAAGGAGTATCCGCATGTTTTGTCCAGCCTTTTATTTATTTCGCAGTGCAGCTCGAAAAACCTTCGGTTTTCCATTACGCATATTTTACCACATTATTCTTTAAAAAATCTCTAAGCTCTTTTCTTTTTTTCTATAAAATTGTATAATCTAATCTGGGAGGGGCGACAGTGAAACAGGAGAGAGAACATTCGGAATTGACGATCAGCTTCAACGAACAGACGCTGCCCATTATCGAGCAGATCTCGGAGGGAATGCCCGGCGGATTTTTTATCTACCATGCCGACGGAGATGAGGAGTTGATTTATATAAACCGCGCTATGCTGCGGATCTTCGGCTGCGACACGCTGGAGGAGTTTAAGGAATTGACGGGTTACACCTTTAAGGGGCTTGTCCACCCGGAGGATGTCGAGGCGGTGGAGAAGAGCATTGGGACGCAGATCGAGCACAGCGGAGATAACCTTGACTATGTGGAATACCGGATTATCCGCAAGGACGGCACGCTGCGCTGGGTGGAGGATTACGGACATTTTGTGCACACCGAAACGTACGGCGATCTTTTCTACGTCTTTATCGAGGACGCCACGGAACGGATGGAGAGGCGTCTGGCTGAGCTTGAGCGCGTGAACGAGGCGCTCTATTCGGCGCATCTGAGGGAGGATTATTTTAAGCGGGCGCTTCTCTATAACGCGGTCTCCTTTTTGGAGATTAATCTGACGAGGGACGAGTTTATTTCGGCATCCGTGCTGAATGAGGAGGGGCGGGTGCAGAATCTTTTCGCCTATATGGGCATCACCCCCTTTGAAAAGTATTCCGACTTCACCCGGTTCTGGGCGGATTTTACGGAGGCGGGGGAGCTGGAGGAGTACAAGCGCTTCTTTAATATTGAGAGACTGATCCGCTGCTACGAGAAGGGGGAGCGGGAACAGATTTATGACAGCTGGGTGACGGATATGTACGGCAGGCAGAGGCTTTCCCACTATCAGTTTTTCTTGGAGAAGAACGATCATACAGGCGACGTGATCGCGCTCTCCGTATCGAGGGACATCACGGAGGAAGTGGAGCGGCAGTCGCTTTTAAAGTCAGCTCTTCGGCAGGCGGAGACGGAGCGTCTCGCCAGAAATACCTTTTTTGCCAATATGTCTCACGACATCAGAACGCCGTTAAATGCCATTATCGGGTATGCGGAGCTTTTGAAGGGCTGCGTCGGCGACCCGGGAAAAGTAGGCGAATGCATAGAGAAAATCCACCTGTCGGGAGAGGAACTTCTGGCGGTGTTTGAGGAGTTTTTGAAAGATAATCTGAACGAGCCGGCGAGGGCGGAGCTGACGGAGCGGGAGTACCATCTGGGCGAGCTTTTGCGGGAGGTGGAGAAGAACGCGGAGAGACCGCTCAAGGCAAAGCATATCCGTTTCCGGCTGGATAAAACGCATATCAATCATTTTTCGGTGGAAGTGGACTACATAAGGCTCAGGGAGATTTTAAACCAGCTTCTGGACAACGCCATTAAGTATACGCAGGCGGAGGGACAGGTGAGTCTGACGGTCAGGGAGAGCGCGAGCGACAAAAAAGGAAGGGGCATGTACCGCTTTATCATCGAGGACAATGGCTGCGGGATTCCGGAGGAGCGTCTGGAAACGATCTTTCAGCCTTCCGTGATGGAAAAGAACGCGGTCTATAACGGGATGCCCGCCGCGGGACTTGCAGTGGTGAGAAGCTATGCGGAGACCATGGGCGGCAGCATCAGCGTGGAGAGCAGAGCCGGAGAGGGCAGCGTCTTTACGGTGAGCCTTCCCATCAAGTATCCGGTGAGCGCTTCCTTTATGGAGCATGAGAGCGCGGCATCCGACCAGCGTGGAGCGGAGGAAGAGAAGAGAACCATTCTTCTTGCGGAAGATAACGGCATCAACCGGGAGATCGAGGAGGAGCTTCTCAAAAATCTCGGGTACCGGGTGGAGACGGCATGCGACGGCGTGAGCGCCTACGAGATGTTGAAGGATGCCGAACCCGGGAAATACGCGCTGGTACTGATGGACATCCAGATGCCCGGCATGAACGGTTACGAGACGGCGCAGGCGATCCGCAGACTGGAGAACGAGGCGCTTTCCAGAGTACCGATTGTGGCACTCTCCTCGGACGCCATGGAAGGCGATAGGGAGAAGTCGCTTAGAGCGGGGATGAACGAGCACTTTACAAAGCCCATAGATATCGAAGCGCTGCAGGAATTGATTGACAGGATTCTGGAAGAGGGCGGGCAGGCATAAAAGGACCGCAAAATTCTGACAATAAATCATGTAAGATAAGTATAGAGAGGATATTTTAAGATGCGTGGTAAGAAAGTTTTACAATTGTTTATGTTTTCCATTCCGCTTTTGCTGATCGTTTTTCTTTTGTTTAATTTGTATACGACGCAGAACAAAGAGCGGATTATGGAGCAGAACAAAAACTATGCGGAGGATTCGATGCGTCAGAAGGCGAAACAGGTTGCCGGCGAAATGGAAAACGGAGGGCGTATCATCAACGCTTACGCTTATTTTTTTAACGACTCCCTGACGGACAATTTGATTCCGTCGCAGACCCTGGCAGAGATGGAGAGAAATTCCGTGTTTGACACCATCCGGTTTACGGACGCGGAGGGCGTGACCCACCTCTCCGACGGCAGGACCGTCGACTCTTCCGACCGTGACTATTACGCGAGGGGGATGCAGGGTGAGAGCGGTATCTCAATTATCTTTGACGAGCGTCTGACCGACGAGGAGACGAGGCTTGTCTTTTTTGCGCCGGTGCGGATGGACGGGGAGATCGTCGGCATTATCCGCGGCTCTTATCTGGCGGAACTGTATATGAAAGATATCCTCCGCACCACCTATTTCGGAGAGCCTTCCACCACATGGCTGTGTATGCCCGACGGGAGGGTGATTGCCGGATCTGACGATCAGGAGTACGGCGATGAAAATCTGATCGATCTGCTGCAGAGCAGGGAGTTAATCGATGCGAATACGGCTGCGGGAGCGAAAGCCGTTTTTGAAAATGGCGGCGAGGGCGCGTTTATCTGCGAGGAGAACAGCAAGACGGACAATCTGTGCGTGACTTATCTTCCCGATTATGATTTCGTTATGGTGCAGCTTTTCCCGCCAAGCGTTACCCAGAAGATGATAAAGGGCGCGAACGTGGCGGGCGTCCGGCTGGAGACGGCGCTGATTGCCCTCTTTGTGATTTACTTCGCCTTTGCCATTGTGCGGGCGGCGAAACAGCGCAAGGAATTGGAGTCGGAAAACCATCAGATCAATTATGTGCTGCAGGGTTTGAACACGCTCTTTTCTTCGAGGTATCTGACGGTGGATTTGGAGACCGGCGTTTATGCTTACATCGGCGGCGTGAATCTGGTGGACACGCAGATGATGCAGGAGGGAAATTATACCAATATAGTTGAAAATCACAGCAGGGAAATGATCGGTGAGGAGGCACAGGAAAATTACAGAGAGATGTTCCGCATCGATTCTATCAGAGAAAATCTGGCTGATCAGGATACTTTTACCTACGAGTGCCATGTGCTGCGGGACGGGCAGGAGGAGTGGGAACAGATCATCACGGTCTGTCTGGAACGGCACGAGGGGAAGGCAAATAAAATTCTCTATGTCCGTCAGAATATTACCGAGATGAAGCAGCGTGAGCTGAGACGGAGCGAAGAAATGTCGGTGATGAACCGCAAGGAGCGGCAGTACAAGATCGCGATCACGTCCAATTCCTTCAGCACGTTTGAATTGAATCTGACGAGAGATTTGGTCGAACAGGACGTAATCAGCACAAGGGGTGAGGAACCGATTTCCCTGCTCGAGCAGGTGGGGCTGCAGGCGCCCTGCAGCGCGTCGGAATGTCTGGACAGATGGGAGCAGTTCGTGCTGCCGGAATCCATTGAGGATTATGAGAAAGTGGTGAATGTGCCCTATCTGCTGGAATGCTTTGCGCGCGGCGAGGCGGAGATCGATATCGACTACTGGGGAAATGCGGAAGAAGGCGGGCAGATGTGCGTGCGCCAGTCCTTTATCATGACGAGGGACGATATGACGGACGACATTATCGCCATGGTCGTTTCGAGAGATATCACAGAGCAGGTGATTGAGCAGAAGGAGCAGACGATAGCGCTGCAGGATGCACTGATGCATGCAAGACAGGCAAATGAGGCGAAGACCACCTTCCTCTCCAACATGAGCCATGATATTCGCACCCCTATGAATGCCATTATCGGTTTTGCCACGATTGCGGCGAGCCGTATCGACAATAAGGATCAGGTGAGGGAATGCCTGCAGAAGGTGCTCTCATCAAGTAACCACCTGTTAAGCCTGATCAACGATATCCTCGATATGAGCCGCATTGAGAGCGGCAAGATGCAGATTCATGAGCAGGAGTGCAATATTTCAGAGCTGATGCACAATCTGGTCAACATCATCCAGCCGCAGGTGAAGGCGAAACAGCTTGAGCTTTTCATCGACACCTTTGAGGTGGTGAACGAGGATGTCATTACCGATCCGCTGAAGCTGAACCAGATTTTCATAAACCTGATGAGCAATGCGGTGAAGTATACGCCCGCCGGTGGCATGATTACCTTCCGGATTATGCAGCATACCACGTTCAAGCACGGCTATGGCGATTATGTGTTTATTATCAAGGATAACGGAATCGGCATGTCGGAGGAATTTGTGAAGCATGTGTTCGAGCCGTTTGAGAGAGAGACAACGACCACGAGAAGAGGTATTCAGGGTACGGGTCTCGGTATGGCTATCACCAAGAACATTGTGGAGATGATGAACGGTACGGTCACGGTTGAGAGCGAGGTCGGCAAGGGCAGTACCTTTACCGTAAACCTCACTTTGAAGCTGCAGGATGTGGAGAAGAACGCGGCGCAGATCAGGGAACTGGAAGGGCTGCGCGCGCTGGTGGTGGATGACGACTTCAATGTCTGTGACAGCGTGAGCAAGATGTTAAAGACGATCGGTATGCGGTCGGAATGGACCACGTCCGGCAGAGAGGCAGTATACCGTGCGAAGATTGCGCGTGACGAGGGGGATTCCTACCACACGTACATTATCGACTGGCAGATGCCGGAGACGAGCGGTATCGAGACGGCGAGAAAGATCCGCAGCGCGGTCGGGGAAGAGTCTCCGATTATCATTCTGACGGCTTACGACTGGACGGATATCGAGGAGGAGGCGAAAGAAGCCGGTGTTACGGCGTTCTGCGCGAAACCGCTGTTTATGTCAGACTTAAAGTCCGCGCTTCTCGCCGCGAACAGTATGGATCACAAGGAGGAGCCTGAGGAGGCTGTCTGGAAGACCACGGACTTCAGCGGGAAACGGGTGCTTCTCGTGGAGGATATCGAGCTGAACCGTGAGATTGCGGAAGTCATCCTGACGGAGAGCGGTTTTGAAGTGGAGTCCGCGCCGGACGGAACGGACGCGGTGGATATGGTGAAACGTTCGGAAGAAAACTATTACGACGTGATACTGATGGATGTGCAGATGCCGATTATGAACGGCTATGAGGCGACCAGAACGATCCGCTCCCTGCCCAGACAGGACGTCAAGACGCTTCCGATCATCGCCATGACGGCGAACGCCTTGGAGGAAGATAAGGCAGCGGCATTGAAGAGCGGTATGAACGACCACATTGCGAAGCCGCTTGATATTGAGCTGTTT
Organism: uncultured Lachnospiraceae bacterium; assembly: GCA_910588955.1. Classification (GTDB taxonomy): domain Bacteria; phylum Bacillota; class Clostridia; order Lachnospirales; family Lachnospiraceae; genus UBA3282. The sequence goes on along the minus strand of CAJURQ010000025.1, from coordinate 16,595 downwards.
ATCGAGGTGCTCAGTAAGCATTTGAGGAAATAATTGAGAAATGTGATAAAATAAAGAAATATTAAAAAACTCTCTCGCTATGGGAGAGTTTTTTAGTGCAATCTATACCCGAAAACGTGCAATCTGTACCAGAAGACATAAAAGAGAAAGATTTTAATGTAAAATAGAATGTGGAAATTTGACTGAAGAGAGGTGCATAAGAGTGAGCAAGACAATGAAGGGCAGATTGACGATCAGCGTTATCTGTATTGTGGCGGCGAGTATCCTCCTCACCACGCTGGGGATCGTTGCGATCGCGGGGCGGCGCATGATGGCGGAGCAGAAGGATATCTTACAGCTCTACGCGGATAAGTACGCGGAGGAGATCAATACGTGGATTGAGAACGAGATGATGCTGGCGAAGGGAACGGCGGGCAGCATTGAGGCGGCGGCCAGTCTGGACACAGAGTTTTTGCAGTCGGTGGTGGATGTGCACGCGAAGGGCAGGGGCGAGCTTCTGAATCTTTACTGCGGCACAAACGACAGCAGGTTTATCCAGTCCAACAGGGAGGCGGCGATACCGGAAGGCTATGATCCCGTGCAGCGCGGTTGGTACCAGCAGGCGGACGCGGCGGGGGACACCATTGTGACAGACCCTTACTGGGATGTGCTGACGGGGCAGATGTGTACGACCATCGCGTCCCCGGTGTACATAGACGGCACGCTTGCGGCGGTGATCGGTCTGGACGTGACGCTCGGCACGGTGACGGATCTGACCGGGAGCATCAACTACGCGGAGGGGGCATACGGCTTCCTGTCGGACAGCAGCGGGCAGTATGTGGCGCACAGGAACAAAGAGTACGAGCCTTCCGAGGATGCGGCGGTAAAAGTGATGGATATCATGCCCACACTGAAAAATCTGGTAGAGGGAAACGAAAAAGTTATTGTAGAGACGACGGACTACGACGGAACGGCGTGTTACTTTGCGGCGTCCCAGATCGCGGGCTGCGGCTGGAAGCTGGGGGTGGTGTGCCCGACTTCCCATGTGTGGAGCTCGCTGGTGACAATGATTCTGGTAGCTGTGGTGACGGCGCTTGTTATCATTGCGCTGGTGGCGGTGTTTATGGCAGGGCTGATCGGCAGGACGCTCGCGCCCGTAAAGATGCTGAAGCAGTTCGCGTCCGGCGACTTTTCGGAAAACCCGGTGACGGAACAGGGGATTCCCGCGCAGTATAAGAACGAGACGGAACAGATTCAGAAGGCGACGGTGGAGGTCAGACAGCAGATACGCAGTATTATTTTGAATACCAAGGGCGAGGCGGAGAGCATCAGCGATATCGCGGAGGGAACTTCCGATAAAATGCATGTGCTTGGCGGCGATATCTCCTTCATTGCGGAGACGGCGGGACATGTGATGCAGCAGACCGCCGAGGCGAAGGCGCTGGCGGAGCAGATTAAAAATATGGGTGAGGAGCTGGGCAGAGCCATTGAGAATGTGGCGAAGAAAGCGGGTGAGGCGGCGGATCAATCCGGCGGCATCATGGAGCGTGCAGGCAGACAGCACGAAGAGTCCAGAAAGTCGGCGGATGAGGCGGTGTCGCTCTGCGGTTCAACCATGGAAGAGCTTGGCGACGCCATAAAGGGGAGCCAGAAAGTGAAGGAGATCGACACGCTGACGGAAGAGATTCTCGCCATCAGTTCCCAGACAAATCTCTTGGCGCTGAATGCGTCTATAGAGGCGTCGAGAGCCGGGGAGGCGGGGCGGGGCTTCGCGGTGGTGGCAAATGAGATCAGGGAACTTGCCGACCATTCCAGAAACGCGGTAGACCAGATCCGCAGGGTGACGGAAGATGTGGTGCACAGCGTGGAATTTCTCTCTAAAAGTGCGGAAAAACTGCTTACCTTTATGAATGAGAAAGTGATGAAGGATTATCAGGGTATGACGGAGCTTGCCGGTATGTACGAGAAGGACGCGGCGTTTTACAGCGGGATTTCCGGTGAGCTGGGCGCGTCCTCCCAAGAGATGAGCGCAAGCATGGAGGGTATCAGCGATTCCCTTGCGGCGATCACCGAACTGGTGGGAGAGATTGCGGCGTTTATGCAGAAGATGGAGGCGTCCGCCGTGACTTCCAATGAAAGTTCGCAGGCGGTGCTCATCCAGATGAAGGAACTGTCGGGCTTAAGCGAGGAGTTGAAGGAGACGGTGGCATCCTTTAAGGTGTGACGGGGATTCCCGAAATTTGAAAAATTTTTAAGAAGTGGGAATAGAATAGGGAAAAAGGGTCTGCAAAGTGTGGGTTTTCACATTTTGCAGACCTTTTTTTGTGTGCATAAGCAGAGTCAGAAAGCGGCAGATAAAGAAAAGCTTAAGAAATTTTAGAGATACTTTAGAGGAACGCCTGTTAACATTGGGAGATGAAAAAACGAGGGTTACATAAGTGAAAACAGTGGTGACCCGGAAAGGATGCAGCAGGATGAGGACAAAAGAGAAGAAAAGAAAAAACTATGTCACAATAGGAGGATTTTTACGACGAACGAAGGAAAAGCGGATGACGGCAGTGCTTGCTCTGGCGGTGATTCTGGGGATGACGGGGTGCGCGGGGAAGGGGGATATGCCAGAAAAGCCGCAGGAAAATATCACGGCGGAGGCGGAGATGCCGGAAGAAACGGAGAATGACACGGCGAAACAGGAGAACGCAGACGGCGTGACAGAGAAGGAACAGGAAGGTGAAAACGGCTCGGATGTACCGAAAACGCAGGAAGGGGAATGGGCAAGGGAGGAGCCGGTTCCGGCGCAGGGAAAGGAGAATGAGGAGCCGCCGGAAAGCGGCAGTGAGGCGGCAAAAGAGCCGGAAAAAGAAGGGCAGGCAGTCACATTATCGCAGGAGACAGAGCATCTTGCCGGGAAGGTGCAGAAACCGCAGGCGGACGGCATGACGCTGGCACAGACGACGCTGATGGATGAGAACGGCGTGGTAACCCTGCTGGAGGTGAAGGACGCGAAGAACATCCCGGTCAAATTCACGCAGGACACGAAGGTGGAGCACTGGACGATTCAGGGCGGCGGCGCCGGGATTGATATGCGGGAAGCTGCGGTCTCCGATCTGGAAGAGGGCATGGGCGTGGAGCTGGAAGGGTATTATGAGGGCGAGACCTTTGTGGCGACGAGGGTGATTATGGAAGTATATGTTTAGTTGCAGGGAAATGCGGAAAAAAATAGTTAATATTTTATGAAGGCAGCTTCAGAAAGATTTAAATATTCTTAGAGATTCTTTAGAGAAAACTTTAGTATGATAAGGAGTGAATGATTATGATAAATTTTCAGAAGATGACGAGACAACATAATGCCGGCGGGATGTCAGGGCAGGTTGGAAAAAGAAACAGACGCAGAGTGGTTTTGGCGATCGCCTGCGCTTTGATGACAGTTACGGCAGTGGGATGTGGGAAGGCGGAAGAGCCGGCTCCGGTAGATTTATCATCGGGGAACATGGAAGAGCTGAAAAACGAAACCGACGAAGACAGCCGGGCGAACGACGCGGACGGGAAAGACGAAGAAAATTTCGAGAATGATGTGGCGGAGGAAGCGGGCGCAGACGCAAAAGACGGAGCGGAGAACGGGACGCCGGAGAAAGCCGGACAGAATGCAGATGGAGAGAACGGCACGGATGCACAGTCTGCCGGAAACGAGCAGCTTGAGGGCGACGTGCGGAGCGTAGAAAGTGACAGCTTTGTCATATGTAAGCATGATACATGGGTTGAGGATGGCGTCAGTTATGCGGTTGCTCCTGCGCCGGGGAATGAGGAAGAAAGCGACCTGGTTACTATACATATGGCGGAAAATTGTGTTTACCAATATGATACAGTAAAGAATAGCGGCATAAATCCGGAGGATGTTTCATCGAGAGAGGGGAGTTTGGCGGATTTGGAGGAAGGACTGACGGTGACTATCAAAGGGAAATGGCAGACGGACGGGAGTTTTCTGGCGGACAGCATTGTGATGATGAGCATCGAGTAGCGTGAAAAACGCGAGAAGAACTTCTAAAGACGTCCCGCCATAGGACGGGACGCCAAGAAGTTCTATGTCTCGCGTAGGAGAATGCCTGAAATACGGCATTCTCCGCACGGATTTGAGTCGCGTCAAGCTGTGACATGGCGGTTAGCGGAAAAGAAAGGTATGGTGATTGAGATATATGAAACGAAATGGGAATAGATACGGAAATAAGGTAAAGAAATGTGGCAGCGTGAAAAGTCTGCTGGCGGTCGGCATGATGCTTGTTATCACAGCGGGGACGCTGGCGGGCTGCGGGGGTGGCAGTCCCACGGACGAGACGGGGGCGTCTTCGGCGGATGAAACGGGAGCGGAAAATGATGTGCGTAGTGGAGAGACAGGGACGGACGAAGGAAATTCCGACAATGAACCGACCGCAATGGGGCGTTACGTGGAGACGACAGTAGAACTCCCGGAGAGTGCGTCCAGATCATACACCATCACGGCGCTCACGGACGGAAGACTGCTTGTTCTGGATGAGGGGGCAGGGCAGCTTATCTCCTCGGACAATGGCGCAAGCTGGGAGGCGGTTCCAATTCCCGGCATCGACAATATGAAAACCTTTGCGGAGAACAATTATATATTCAGTATGGCGGCTGCGCCTGACGGGACGGTGGCGGTGCTTTCCTCGGACAATGCAGCGTACGATCAGACGGAAGAATTTAACCCATGGCTGCATGTGGCAGCGCCGGACGGCACGGTGAAGAAGATTGATTCGCTGCCTGTGCAGGAGGATGAAAGTTATGTTTACGACATTTTTTATTCTCCCGAGGGGGAGCTGTTTGCAACAACGGTTGGCGGAGGTATGGTCTACCGGGTGGACGTGGAGAGCGGGACGCTGACGAAAGAGGTGACGATGGAGTGGCGCCCGGATCTGGTGAAATGTCAGGGAGACAAGATGTTTTTCCTCACCTCCAGAGAGGGGATTTCCATCTACGACCGAAAGGAAGAAAAGTGGGTGGAGGACAGCGTTCTCGCCGACTTTATGGAGGAAAACTATAAGAACGAGTACTATGCCAACGACAGCTATTCGGTGTATATGATGCCGGGCGAAGATGAAGTGCTCTATCTGGCAGGCAAGGGCGGGATGTACCGCCATGTGATCGGCGGAAGCGTAATGGAGCAGATTATTGACGGCGCGCTCACCAGTTTCAGCAACCCTTCCATGAATATGATCGGTGTCACTGCATACGGGGAGAATGAGTTTGCGGCGCTGTTTTCAGGCGGAACGGTGGCGCTTTACAAGTATGACGCCAATGTACCCACAGTGCCCGAGAATATGATTTCGGTGTACTCTCTGGAAGAGCAGGACGCGGTGCGGCAGGCGATCGCCCAGTTCCAGACGGAAAACCCGGATACCTTCGTCAGGTATGAAGTTGGCGTGAGCGGTTTGGATGCAAAGGCGGCGGAGGACGCGATCAAGAAGTTAAACACGGAGCTGATGGCGGGCAAGGGTCCGGACGTGATTATCATGGACGGACTTCCTGTGAAATCCTATGAGGAGAAGGGCATTCTGAAAGATTTGAAACCCCACATTGACAGTCTGACGGGGGACACGACACTTCTTCCTAATATTGTGGAGGCGTTCAATCACGAGGGCGGCGTATATATGATGCCGGTATATTTCCAGATTCCCATGGTGATTGGCAGGCAGGACGATCTTGCGGGCATTACGGACCTTGCGTCTCTTGTGGACACCGTGGAAAAAATCAAAGCCGAGAAGCCAGAGGCGGAAATCTGTCGATTCTTTTTCGAGGAGGCGGCGGTGCGGTGGCTTCTTCCCGTGGCGGCTACGGCTTTTATCGGGGAGTCGGGCGGCATCGACGGTGAAGCGCTTTCGGAATATTTATCTGCGATGAATCAGATTTCAACGACTGCTCTGGAAGGAATCCCCGAGTATGTTGAGGAATCTTACGGATGGCAGAAGGATTATTATAAGGAAGAGAAATACGCATATGAGAATTTCAATGATGTGGGACTGGACTATGACGATTTTATGATGCAGGGCATGGAGCTCAACTTCGGTATGCTGAAAAGTGTCTACGCTTATCAGAGCGGATTGTCCTTAAAATACTGCGAGGGATTTGAGGATGTGGACATGAAGTTCCTTGACGGAATGAGCGAGGGCGCCTTTGAGCCGTCGGTGCTGGTGGGGCTTTCCGCAGCTTCCACTCATCAGGAGGAGGCGGAGCGGTTCTTTGACATCATTATGGGCACGCAGGTGCAGAGCCTTCTCTACGACGGATTCATGGTGAACGAGAGCGCGCTTAAAGAGCAGCTCAGCAATCAATGGAAGATTTTTAAGAACGGCGGCACGGACAAAGAGTACGGTGAGCCGTGCAGTTCCGTGGGCGGCAGTTATAGCGATGGCAGGGAGTTCCACATGGATATCTATATGCCGACGCAGGAGGAGTTCCAGAAACTTTACACGCTCTGCAGTCAGGTGAAGACGCCTTATGTGGCGGACACTGTAGTGGAGAATGCGGTGATCGAGATCGGCGCGCAGTATCTGAAAGAGCAGATGTCGTTAGATGAGGCGGTGCAGAAGATTAAGGCGCGGGTTGAGTTGTATATGGCGGAATGATTTTAAAGTAAAATTTTGCAAATTATTCTCTTGTGTCCGGCTCCGAAAAATGGATTTTCTACGCAAGGACAGCTTCGAGAATAATTTGCGAAATTTATCATCATAAAAAATGCACAGATATAACTTGATGGGATAGAATGAAAAAGTTTGGAGGATAATTCAGATGCGGAAAAGCAGCGGGAAACAACAGAAAAGATGGAGAAAGGCGGCGGCTTTGTGGCTGGCGGGGGTGATGGCTTTGTCCCTCGCAGGGTGCGGCGGCAAAGGCGGGGACGACGGAACAGGCGGCACGACGACAAAGACGGGTGAGCTGTCCGGCGACGCCGTCGCCATGGGGCGGTATGTGGAGACCATGCTGGATGTGGATACCGGGGAACTTATGGATCTGAAAGAGCTTTCCGACGGGAAGCTCGTCCTTCTGGAAAACGGCGCGGAGGGGCGATGGATCTCCGAAGACAAAGGTGTGACGTGGAAGCCGGATGCCCTGCCGGGCTGGAATGATCTGGCGATGAATTATTATGTATATGACATGAAGGCGGCTCCCGACGGAAGCGTGGCTATGCTCTGCAGGAGCTTTAGCGGGTTGACCGGGGCGGCGGAAGAGGATGCCGGGGAAGCTGGGGACGGAGAAGGAGAGGAAGAAGACGCTGAGGAATCCGGGGACAGCGAAGGGGCGACAGATGAAAAGGAAGCCGAAACAGACGAAGAGGCGGAAACGGATGAGGGAAACAGAAATAAGATTTGTCTGATTTCCGCGCAGGGCGAGACGAAGTGGTTTGACGTGCCCGCAGATGAGTTTGATATTGCCGCAAGTCTCGGTTTTTCGGAGGATGGCAGCAGGCTCTTTGTGGCATCTATGGAGCCGAACATTTATGAGATCGATCAAGAAACGGGGACGGCGAAGCTGTTTCTGGCGGCGGATATTATACCGGACATGTTCTGTGTCTGGGACAACTATATGGCGGTCAAGAGCGAGAGTGACGGCGTTGTCCTGTATGCGCTTGACACGGCGGAGCGGATCGAGGATGATGTGATTACGGATTTTGTGAATAAAAACTGTGCGCTCAACAAGAATGTCGCGGAATCCACCTACAGTATTTTTCCGGCGGAGGAAGAGGGTGTTTATCTGGTTTGCAGCAAGGGCGTGTACCGTCATGTGATCGGCGGCACGGTCATGGAGCAGGTGATCAACGGCGGACTGTGCAGTCTGAGCGACCCCATGAAGCATGTGGTAAAGATGATACGGATGGCGGAGGAAGGGTTTATGGCGGCATTTTCCGAGGGAAAGGTGTCGTCCTTCGCCTACGATCCCGAAATCAGTACCGTGCCGTTGCAGACGCTCACGGCGTACAGTCTGACAGAGAACGATATTTTACGGCAGGCGATCATCCGCTATCAGGGGGCGAACCCCGATGTCTATGTGGAATACAAGGTAGGCATGGACGAGGAAGGCAGCGTCACCAGAGAAGATGCGGTGAAAAAGCTGAACACGGAAATTATGGCGGGTAAGGGTCCCGATTTTCTCATTTTGGACGGGCTTCCCGTAAACTCCTATGTGGAGAAGGGTGTGCTGGCGGACTTGGCGCCGTATCTGGCAGAATTGGAGAAGGAGGAAAAGATTCTTCCGAATATCAAGGAAAGTTTTACGGCGGACGGAAAAATCTGTATGATTCCGGCGGCGTTGACCGTGTCCATGTATATGACTGACAAAGAAAATATGACGGAAGTGTCGGATCTTTCCGCATTGGCGGATATGATAGAAAAACTCAGAAGTGAGCATCCGGGCGAAGGCATTCTGGAGACTTACAGCGAGGACATGATACTGAATGCACTGATGCCGGTGTCCGCGCCGCTCTGGTTTGCGGAGGCGGGGCAGCTCGATGCGGCGGAGCTGTCCGACTATCTGGAGCAGACGAAGCGTATTTATGATGCCTGTATGGAGGGACTGCCCGAGGAACTGCTGCAAGTCTATCAGGGGAGAGCCGAGAACACAGTTGGCAGCAGCGATGAGTTCAGCGCCTACAATGACCTGCAGGGCGGCGGTGTACAGATCGTTGCCGGCAATGAGAAGGTGGCTTTGGGAGAATTGAAAAACGGATACAATTACGCCTTTTTACAGTCTGTGAAGAGGTCGGACAACGGGGAGAATGGCACAAATTGTCAGATGGCGCTGACGCCGGGGAACGTGAAGGATTCTTTCCGCCCCTATGCGCTGATGGGAGTGAACGCAGCGTCCGCCCGGACGGAGCTTGCCGGCGGGCTTTTGCGGGAAGCGCTTTCAGAGGATATGCAGCGTATGATTTATCCGGTCGGTTTTCCCGTCAATGAGACGGGTTTACAGACATATCTCGAAACGCTGGGCGGTCAGCTGCCCGAATGGGGCAAGCCGGGAGAGCCTTTCAGCGGCTATGCCTTTGGGGATGAGAATGGTCTGGTGGTTCAAATGAGCGTCTATGTGCCAACGGAGCAGGAGACGAAGGAACTGTACGACCTGCTATCCTCTGTCCGCACCCCCTATCTGTCTGACGCGGTTGTGGAAGACGCGGTGCGGGAAGCCGGGAAACGGTATCTGGAGGAGGCTGTGGAGTTTGTGCAGAAGAAACTGGCGATTTATATGTCTGAATAACAAAAGGCGGCATTCTCTGCATGGAATTTGCATAAAATGTTGAAATGGATAAAATACTGTACTACAATGGGAGAGTTTGTTGAAAGATGTTGGAAACGCGATCGGGAAGAATGAGTTTACATAACTTTAAAGCGCAAAAAAAGCAGGCGTGGGGGAACGGGAAAAAGTATAGGCGCAGGCGGCGCGCTTTCCTGTTATTTCTTCTGCCGAGTCTGGCGGGGGTGACCCTTTTTGTGCTCCTGCCTTTTCTGGACGTGGTGAAGCGGTCTTTCCAGACGGCGGTCACGGGCGAGTTTACGGGCGTGAAAAATTATGGGGTTATTTTTCAGAATCAGGCGTTTGTGCTGGCGGTAAAAAATACCGCGCGGTTTACGGTGGTCTGTATTCCGCTTTTGGTGCTGGCGGGGCTTCTGGTGGCGCTTACGCTGAGCAATTTTCATAACGCGTCGCTGATCAAGTCGGTGTATCTGTTTCCGCTGGCAATGCCGACGGCGACCATCGTTCTTGTCTGGAAGATGGTCTTTTACCGGCAGGGTTTCTTAAATCTGTTTCTCACAAAGATCGGAGAAATGACCGGGCTGTGGGGGAGTGTGACCACGGACTACCTGGGGACGGACGCATCCTTCTGGGTGTTGGTGGCAAGTTACCTGTGGAAGAATACCGGGTATACGGTGGTGCTCTGGCTTGCCGGCATTCTGGCGATACCGAGCGAGTTTATCGAGGCGGCGAAGGTGGACGGGGCAGGCAGGTGGAAATGTATCCGTTATATCATCCTGCCGAACTTGAAGGGAAGTTTTTACACGATTGTCATCCTGTCCTTTTTAAATTCCTTTAAGATATACAGGGAGGCGTATTTGGTGGCGGGGTCCTACCCGCAGGAGGATATCTATCTGCTCCAGCACTTGTTCAACAACTGGTTCGTCAATCTGGAGTTTGACAAGATGGCGGCTGCAGCGGTGTGCGTGGGGGCAGTGCTGTTTGTGGCGATTATGGCTTTGCAGCGGATATGGGACAAAGCAGAGTGATGAAAAGAGGCAGTATGAAAACAAGGGGAAACATATTACAATGGAAGAAACGTTTCTTAGAGAAGTTCAGGAGGTATCTGGCGGCGGGCGCACTGCTTGTGCCGGCGGTTTTGATCTGCCTGCCTGTATTTTTGATACTGACAGGATCGGTGATGGACAGTTTGGAAATGAAACAGTACCTGCTCCCCGTGTTCGGGGAGGGGGAGGGATATATCCGCTGGAAACTGATGCCGGATTATCCCACCTTCGAGCACTATGGCAGGCTTTTGTTTATGACGCCCTCGTTTTTTGTGCTGTTCTGGAATTCCGTGAGGATGGTGGTCTGCATTCTGGCGGGGCAGCTTCTGGTGGGCGTCCCTGCGGCTTGGGCTTTCGCGGCGTATTCGGTGCGGGGGAGCAGGGCGCTGTTTGCCCTCTACGTGGTGTTGATGCTTCTGCCCTTTCAGGTGACGATGCTGTCTAGCTATCTGGTTCTTGACCGTCTGGCATTGATGAACACCCATGCGGCGATCATTCTTCCGGCGGTGTTTTCCACCCTGCCAATCTTTTTGACTTACGGCGGCTTTCGTGCAATTCCGGTGCAGCTGTTTGAGGCGGCGCGGATTGACGGGGCAAGTGAACTGCGGATTTTTCTTACAATGGGCATTCCTTTGGGGAAAAGCGGATTATTGTCTGCCATGGTGTTAGGGTTTTTGGAATATTGGAATTTGATGGAACAGCCGTTGGCTTTTTTGGAGGATAAGGCGCTTTGGCCGCTGTCCTTGTATCTGCCGGAGATTTCGTGGCAGCAGGCGGGATTTGCGCTCTGCGCTTCCTTTGTCACCCTGATTCCGGCGGCTTTTGTGTTTGTGCTGGGGCAGGATTATCTGGAGCAGGGGATTGTTTACTCCGGTCTGAAAGAATAGTGTGAGAAGTACTTCTCACACAGGAGAATGCCTGAAAATCAATATTTTCCGCACGCTTTGAAGATAGAAAGACTATGAGGAGGATGTACTATGGAAAAACGGAGAAAGAAGATTATCGCGGGGCTGGCGGTTTTCATGGTCCTTATGTGGCTGTGTACGCTGATTTCAAAGAGTATCTATGCTTCAAAGCTGCCTATGGTTTCGACGACCCGGACAGATTCCAAGTATATCGAGCATATCGTGGAGGCGGAAGGCATTGTGGAGGCGGGAGCGAAGCTGCCGGTGACGATTCTCAGCGGTTTGCGGGTGGAGGAGCTTGCAGTCCAGACCGGGGATAAGATAGAGGAGGGCGACCTTCTTCTCACTGTGGATCTGGAAGATATGAAGCTGATTATGGACGAGCAGGAACTGGCAGCACAGAAAGTGCAGCTGCAGATTGACGCCATTGTCCACAACAAAGAGCTTGCACAGAGCCAGAAGGCGTTGGAGGAGGCGAGGGCGAGGGAGGATTACGACGCGCTTGCCAGATATCAGGATACGCTTGTAGGAAGAGCTGCCGAGGGCGTGGCGCAGGCGGAGGAGGCGCTTGAGGAGCTGCAGGCGGAGAATCGTGAGCATGAAAACGACTGGCAGGGAGAAGACGGCGAGGCGAAGACAGAGGAAGAGCTTGAGGCGGAGTGGAAGGCGAGAGAGCAGGAAGAGGAAAGGCTGAAACAGGAACTGCAGGCAGCCGCCTATGCGGAGGCGGACGCAAAGTGGAACAGGGACAATACCATAAAGGACGCCGGGCGCAAGGTGGAGGATATTTTACAGGAGGACAACGCGGACGCAACCTTGTCGGTCTATCGGACGGAACTTGCGGCGGTGCAGGATAAAATTGATGCGTACAAGGAGATTCTAGATCAGGAGGGGAAGATTACCGCTCCTATCGGCGGGATGGTGACGGACATCTATGTGCAGACGGGCGGCAGAGTGCCGGATACGGCGTCCTTTCTTCTGGCGGACGACGAAGTGCCCTGCCAGTTTAGGACGTCCCTTTCCAAAGAACAGAAAAGTTATGTAAACTTGGGAGATGATGTGAAACTGCAGTTGGACGGACGCAAAAAGATTGACGCCAAGGTGGATTATATTGAAGAAAATGAGAATATGCCGGGCACTTATACGGCGCTTCTGCGGCTGCCGGAGGAGACGGGAACGCCCGGTCTTTCCGGGAAAATGGTCTGTTCCAAGGCGGGGGAGAAATATCCCTGCTGCATATCCCTTATGGCTTTGCACGCGGAGAACGACAGGAATTTCGTGTATGTGGTGAACGAGCGGGAAGGGATTCTCGGCACGGAGTACTATGTGGAGGAGATTACCGTCAGTGTGGCTGACAAGAACGATAAACTGGCGGCGATAGAGGGGGCGGTGACCGAGGAGAGCCAAATCATTGATTCATCCACGAAAGAGATCAAGAAGGGCGACGTGGTGCGGCTGTCGGACGGGTAGGGAAAATTGCCGCAGAAAGATATTGAAAAGTACCGGGCAAGGTTGTATTATGATTTCGGACATGAGAAACTTTGCTTAAAAGGACGGAAAATTACATGATTCTGGCGGCTATCAAAATTGCATTGTGCGGTATCGCAGCGCTTGTCGTTCTGTATCTTCTGGCGATTATGCCCCGCATATTTAGAAGACCCGACACCTCGCTCTTTAAAAAGGTGTACTTTGCCCACAGGGGTCTCCACGATAACGAGGGGGACGCACCGGAAAACTCCATGGCGGCTTTCAGAAAAGCAGTGGATGCCGGGTTTGGCATGGAGCTTGACGTGCAGGTCACAAAGGACGGTGTGCCTGTTATTTTCCATGATTTTAAGTTAGAGAGAATCTGCAGCACGGAGGGGAAGGTCGTAGACCATACCTACGAGGAGCTGCAGGCTTATACACTATGTCATTCCAAAGAGCGGATTCCAAAGCTGAGTGACCTGCTTGAGATGGTGGGCGGCGGTGTGCCTTTGATCGTGGAGATCAAGGCGGAGACGGCGGACGTTTCCTGCTGCGCGGTGATAGACAGGCTTTTGCGCGCCTATCACGGCGCTTATTGCATTGAATCCTTTAATCCCATGGTGCTCTGGTGGTTCCGGTTAAACCACGGGGAAGTGGTGCGGGGGCAGCTTTCCTCAAATTTCCGCAGGGAGGGTGTGTACTGGAACATTCTCTATTTTGCCATGACGCATCTTTTGTTCAATTTTCTGACCAAGCCGGATTTTATCGCCTACAATCACAAATTTAGCGAGGAGCCGGGCAGAAGGATATGCAGGCATCTTTACAGACATCCGGCGGCGGCGTGGACGGTCCGCAGCGAGCAGGATCTGGAGGCGCTGCAGGGTGAGTATGATGTGTTTATTTTTGACAGCTTTCTTCCCCGCACGGCCAGCCGGTTGTGATTTTTTGGCTTATTTTAAGAATATGGTGGCGCTTTCGCACGCTAATGTGACAAATATTTTGTAATATTTGTCTTTCTTTTTGTGAATTTTTTCAAAAAACCAGTGTTAAAATTGCAAAAATATGGTAAAATAAATGCTAGCCGAGTGGCTTTAATTTTCAACGGAATGGAGGATAGCAAATAAAATGGCGAAATGGGTATATTTATTTGAGGAAGGAAACGCGGACATGCGTAATCTTCTGGGTGGCAAAGGAGCCAATCTTGCAGAGATGACGAATCTGGGGCTGCCGATTCCGCAGGGCTTTACCGTGACGACGGAGGCTTGTACAGACTATTACAATAACGGCAGACAGATATCGGACGAGATTAAGGAGCAGATTTTTACCGCACTGGCAGGGCTTGAGGAAAAACAGGGTAAGAAGTTCGGCGATACCGAAAACCCGCTTCTCGTGTCGGTTCGCTCCGGAGCAAGAGCGTCCATGCCCGGTATGATGGATACCATTCTGAATCTGGGACTGACGGACGCGGCAGTGGAGGGTTTTGCGCAGAAGACGGGAAATCCCCGCTTTGCGTATGATTCCTACCGCAGATTTATCCAGATGTTCTCCGATGTGGTTATGGAGATCCCCAAATCTTATTTTGAGAGAATCTTAGACGAAATCAAAGAGTCCAAGGGCGTGAAGTTCGACACCGATCTGACTGCGGAGGACATGAAAGAGATTATCGTCCGTTTCAAGAATATTTATAAAGAGAACAAAGGCGAGGAGTTCCCGCAGGATCCCAGAGTGCAGCTGATGGAAGCGGTGAAGGCGGTGTTCCGTTCATGGGATAACGAGAGGGCGATTGTATACAGACGCATGAACGATATCCCCGGCGACTGGGGCACGGCGGTGAACGTGCAGGCGATGGTATTCGGCAATATGGGCGATACATCCGGCACAGGCGTTGCCTTTACGAGAAATCCTTCCACCGGCGCGAAGGGCATTTACGGCGAGTATCTGATCAATGCACAGGGCGAGGATGTGGTGGCAGGTATCCGTACACCTCAGCCCATCACCAGACTGGAGCAGGATCTTCCCGAGTGCTACAAGCAGTTTATGGAGATTGCGAACCGCCTCGAGGAGCATTACCGCGACATGCAGGATATGGAGTTTACCATCGAGGAAGGCAAACTCTTCTTCTTACAGACGAGAAACGGCAAGCGTACCGCGCCCGCGGCATTGCAGATTGCCTGCGATCTGGTAGACGAAGGAAAGATTACGCCTGAGGAGGCAGTGCTTAGAATAGAAGCGAAGTCTCTGGACCAGCTCTTACATCCAACTTTTGATATCGACGCGCTGAAGGCTGGGCAGGTAGTCGGACAAGCGCTTCCGGCGTCCCCCGGTGCGGCGGCAGGTAAGGTTTATTTCACCGCCAACGAGGCGAAGGAAGCACACGAGAAAGGCGAGAGAGTCGTTCTTGTGCGTCTCGAGACCTCCCCTGAGGATATTGAGGGTATGCATGCGGCGGAAGGTATTCTCACCGTGCGTGGCGGCATGACCTCCCACGCGGCAGTTGTGGCGCGCGGCATGGGTACGGCGTGCGTATCCGGCTGTGGCGAGATTGCCATCAACGAGCAGGAGAAAGTATTTGAACTGGGTGGAGAAGTGTTCCACGAGGGCGATTTCATTTCGCTGGACGGCTCCACCGGTAAGATTTATAAAGGCGATATCAAGACCGTGGAGGCTTCCGTGAGCGGAAACTTCGGACGGATTATGGAGTGGGCGGACAAGTACCGCAAGCTGCAGGTGCGCACCAACGCGGACACCCCCGCCGATGCGGCAAACGCCGTGAAGTACGGCGCGGAGGGCATCGGTCTTTGCCGTACCGAGCATATGTTCTTTGACCCTGACAGGATTCCGAAGATCCGTCAGATGATTCTGGCGAGAACGCAGGAGCAGAGAGAGAAGGCGTTAAACGCGCTGATTCCGTTCCAGAAGGGCGACTTTAAGGCGTTGTATGAGGTGATGGAGGGCAGACCTGTTACCATCCGTTTCCTTGATCCCCCGCTGCATGAGTTCGTGCCCACCGAGCAGGCGGATATCGACGATCTGGCGGTTGAGATGATGATGACGGCTGAGGAGGTGCAGGAGATCTGCGATTCCCTCCATGAGTTCAATCCTATGATGGGACACAGAGGATGCCGTCTGGCGGTTACCTATCCCGAAATTGCCAAGATGCAGACCAGAGCTGTGATGGAAGCGGCAATCGAAGTGAAGAATGAGAAGGGTTATGATATCGTACCCGAGATTATGATTCCTCTCGTTGGTGAGAAGAAGGAGCTTAAGTTTGTCAAGGACGTAGTCGTGGAAGTGGCGGAAGCTGTGAAGAAAGAAAAAAATTCCGACATTCAGTACCATATCGGCACGATGATTGAGATTCCGAGAGCAGCGCTTCTGGCAAATGAGATCGCTGAGGAAGCGGAGTTCTTCTCCTTCGGGACGAACGACCTGACGCAGATGACCTTCGGTTTCTCCCGCGACGATGCAGGCAAGTTCTTAGGTGACTACTATAAGAATAAGATTTACGAGTCCGATCCGTTCGCGAGACTTGACCAGAGCGGCGTGGGACAGCTCGTACAGATGGCAGCTGAGAAAGGGCGCGCGACCAGACCGAACATCAAGCTCGGTATCTGCGGCGAGCACGGCGGAGACCCGTCATCCGTGGAGTTCTGCCACAAGGTGGGACTGACTTATGTGTCATGTTCACCGTTCAGAGTGCCGATCGCGAGATTGGCGGCGGCGCAGGCGGCTATATCACAAAGATAGGCGAAAACCATTCTGGACTTTTACCATAAGTTTTGAGGAAGCACAGGCTTTCCGCAGAGCGAATGGTGGCTATCTTAGAAAAAATCAATGGGAAGATTTGACCGTTGATGTTTATATCTAAATAATCATAAGCGTATCATTAGAAATAGTGGTACGCTTATTTTTTTGACCCAATTTGCAGCTTTGAACATTCTGC
>CAJURQ010000024.1 GCA_910588955.1 uncultured Lachnospiraceae bacterium | reverse complement strand
TTTGGTACTCGCATCTTACCAAAACGCAGGGTTGCTTTCTATACAGGGCTCTGTATATTTGCGCAACCTGTGGTGGAAAGGATCACACAATCCTGCAATCGATTCAAAAGCCTTTATCCTGCATTCATTATATGCGTTTTCATTAAATTCATAGCAGGAGACAATTCTTTCCGCACCGCGCCGTTTAAACTTTCCACACCAGCTTACTGCCTGACTATGAATGGGTGTGGTATAAAATCCTCGTCCGAAGTCCGCATTCAATCGGGAATGCTTCAAATCAGGCTCATACAAAAAATTACAAACTCAAGCTCCTGTATGTCCTTGATTTTTCCTCAGCTGACATGACTTTATACCTCCGGCAAAAAGATAAAAGACACAGACCAAACAGCCTGTGTCCCTGCAAATCTATATTAACATGTGTGTCAGCAAAATACAATAACCGTACGCCTTTACCACACCCGGTAACTCCCCGACAACGCCAGATACGCAAACAGATAAAGGCAGTTATCGTAATACCTTCGCTCACCCTTCCGCATCGGCTCTCTGAAAAACCGTTCCGTCCATTCCCTGGCAAGTTTCTGCGAATCAGACAGTTCCGCCTCATCCAGCCGCCCCAAAACAGCTAATGTCCCCTGCGCTGTTGTTGCAAGCATCCCCACCGGATGCAGCGCCGACTGGTCGATCACTTCCCCGTTGATCCGATACGTCATATACGGATTTTCCCGTCTGGTTACACCGAGAAAATACTGTAATCTTTCCGCCGCAGCGCGCTGTCCTACGTCGATTCCGTTCCAACTGTAATCCAGTCCGATGTTTGCCGCAGTGCGATAAGCGTCCGAATAAAAATATCCGTGCTGCCCCCACTCAAATTCCGTGTAGACCGGAGAACCGTCAAAATTCGCATATTCCGCCGACATTCCCGTATCCGCATGGCATGCCGCCGCCAGATACGCTCTGCTGGCTTTGGCTGCTCTTGCCCAAAAACCGCGATCCTCCTCATTCGCCCATTTTGCAAACAGCTCATAAAAATGCGGCAAATGATAGGAAGGATCCGTAAAGGAAGACCCCGGCACAAAAAGAATCTGGCAATTCCCTCTGTTCCACATAGGCTCTCCCGCCCGTCCATTTTCCCCTTTATGGAGACAAGCCGACAAAATGTCTCTTGCCTCCTTCTCATATTGAAAAATTCCCTCACCGTCCCCCCACCTGTGGGAAGCGAAAAACAGTGCCATGGCAAAGAATTCTTCTCCATCCGGCGCAGGTCCGTAAGCGTTTTTAGAGCCATCCGGCGCACAGGACCAAGCAAAATAACCTTCATTTTCCCCGGCATCCATCCACATATAAGTCTTTGCCCATTTCCAGAGGCGGTCAAACTCCTCCTTCATATCGAGCTGCACGCACATCATCATGCCGTAAGACATGCCCTCCGTCCGCGCATCATGGTTTCCGGTATCCTCTATATAAGCCATATCATCCCCCACCGGATGATATACCTTTTCCTCATTATCATAGAAGAAAGTGTGGACAATTTCCTTCCGTCTCTCCGCAATCTCTTCTTCTGATATACCGATTTCTCTAAACACGTTGCGATACTGCATCTTAATTAATCTGCCTCTCTTTTCAATCCAACCACCACGATTTCTCACCTTAACTGCTATGATTCCACTCTGCGGAGAATGCCGTATTTCAGGCATTCTCCTGAATGAGATATACTACTTCTCACTCTATTCTTTGACGCCGCCAATCGTCAGACCCGTCACAAAGTATCTTTGCAGGAACGGATACAGACATACGATAGGCAGCATGGTCGCAATCGTCGCCGCCGCCCGGATAGACGCGGGCGTTATGGAATTCGCTGAATTCCTCGCGCTGTCTGCGCTGCCGCTCTGCTGCATGACAGAGGATAAAAGCTTCATCAACTCATACTGTAAAGTAGTATACTTATCGGACATACGGTTGTAAAGCATGGCGTCAAACCATGAGTTCCACTGTCCCACCGCCACAAACAGAGCCACCGTCGCGTACACGGGTTTACAGAGAGGAGAAATAATTTTCACAAAAATCGTCATATATCCCGCTCCATCAAGTTGTGCCGATTCCTCCAGAGAATCGGGCAGACCGACCATATAGGTTCGAAGCACCAGCATGTTGAAAGCGCTGACCGTTCCGGGAATCACGTACACCCAGAAGGTACCTGTCAGATGCAGATTTTTATAAAGCAGGAATGTCGGAATCAGTCCACCGTTCACATACATGGTGATAACCCAAAACAGAGACAACTGTGACTTAAACAAAAACCGCTTTCTGCTCACGATAAACGCCAGCAGCGCATTGGTCACCAACGCAAGGAAGGTTCCGACCACTGTCCTGAGTACCGTGATATAGGCGCCCGTAACCATATTCTGTTTATGTAACACGGTATAGTAATTCTGCAAAGTAAATTTTCTCGGAATCAGGTGAATACCGCCGCGCACCGTATCGATACCGTCATTAAAAGAAATGGCGAGCGTATTCAATACGGGATACAATGTTATAATAACAAAGGCTACCATAAAGATCGTATTGCAAATCTCAAAAATCCGATCCCCTAAACTTTTTTTCTTCATCTTTACGCCCCTCCCTAGAATAAGCTTTCTTCACCGGATCGCTTCGCTATGCGGTTTGCAATCAGGATCAGGACAATGCTGACCACACTCTTAAAGATACCTGCCGCCGTACCCAGCGAATAATCATTCTGGCTGATACCCCAGTTCAGCACGTAGATATCGATCGTCTGGGATACCTTCTGCACCAGTCCGTTTCCTAAGATGTACTGTACTTCAAATCCTGCGTTCAGAACATTTCCCACATTCATCAGAAGCAGTATCATAATAGTCGGCTTGATGCCCGGAAGTGTGATATATCTGATCTTTGCCCATCTTCCCGCACCGTCTATGGACGCCGCTTCATAGAGGCTCGGGTCAATCGCCGTGATTGCCGCCAGATAAATGATCGCGTTCCATCCTGTCTCTTTCCACAGATTGGCAAAGGCGACAATGGGCCAGAAATAGCTTTCATGCGCAAAGAAATTAATCTGCGAGCTGATAATACCAAATTTTTGAAGCAGCTCATTTACAATACCTGTCGAAGACAGCGCATCATGTAAAATACCGGTAACAATAATCCATGACAGGAAGTGAGGCAGATAAGAAATCGTCTGCACCAGCTTCTTTCCCAGCACATTTTTCACTTCGTTTAACAGGATGGCAAATACAATCGCCATAATAAACGATGTTACCAGATTGATGGTTCCCATCGCCAGCGTATTTCTGATGACTCTGATAAAAGCCGCGTCGCTGAACAAAAACTTAAACTTGTCAAGACCAATCCACTTGGAATGAAACAAACCGTCCTTCGGCTTGTAATTCTGAAACGCCATAATCCAGCCGCCCAGAGGCAGATAATAGAAAATAAAACCATATATCACAAAAAGCGCTGACCAGATCAACAGAACTTTCTGGCGCTTCACTTCTTTCCATGTAATTTTCTGTTTCGCCTGTTTTTTCCCCCGACTCATATTCCATCTCCTTCTATACCACAACTATTTTGAGAAAAAAAGGGACAACTACATAGCTCTTTGCGCAATATAGCTGCCCCTTTTACCAATCTCAGGTTACTGCCTGCATGAATTTACTGTGCCAGAGACACTCTTCTGTCTAACTCTGTCTGCATCTCGGAAAGGAAATCCTCCGGCTTACAGCCCTCGTATGCCGTCATATATTCGCTCCATGTGGAGTCGAAGGAATTCGACATTACTACTTTAGGAAGCCACTCGTGCTTTACCTCTCCCATCTTAGTCCAAGCCACGCCGCCCGGCGTCTCTGTCGTCATGTTGCTGGAGAAAGAGTACATCGGGAACCAAGGGCCTGTCTCTTTGTTTACGGAACCGATCATCTCCACATAAGTGCTCACACCGTAAGCCTCAAAGCAGTCTACCAGCGGCTGTGCCAATGCACTGAAGAACTCGGAGGTCTGCTGGTCAGGGTTCATAGAGTTCTTTCCGTCTCTGCTTGTTCCAAGGTACTGCGGCATATAGGAATAAACACATCTGTGAGAAGCCTGATACTCTTTATTTGCCCACTGCATTCTCTGCTCTTCGGTTCTGTAGTAAAGGCCCTCATCGTCAACCATATAGTCTACACCCTCGACACCCCAGAATCTGAGATCATGGATTTCCTGATCCAGACAATCCTCCAAGAACTGGAACGCGGCATCCGGATCTTTACAGCTTGTGGTAACTGCCACACCGTTTGCCAGATTCTGTGTGTCGCCGTAGGTATGCCACATGTTCTCCATGCCCTCGTCAATGGTAAGGCCGAGAGGCACATAGTTACAACCCTTCAAGTCAAGTCCCTGCTGCTTAAATACATCGTTTACCGTAGCGTAGAAATCCCACCACTGATCGCACATACCAAGCACACGGCCGGTAGAGAGCTTCGCGATATATTCGTCATAAGTCTGAGTTGCAAACTCTTTGTCTACAATGCCTTTATTGTACTCTTCATTTAATTTCTTAAAATATCTGTAGGTCGTCTCGCTGGTATTGTAATCCTCAATCTTCATGGTATCGGTGTTTACGATAACCGAACCGTCATTGGGATAACCGGCAAGGAACTGTCCCGCATTCTCGATACAAAAATATCTCCAGTCCTCACAAAGCGCGGTGTAGGGAATCACCTCTGTGCCGTCCTCCATGGTCGGATTCGCCTCCGCATAACGCTCTAACAGGTCAAAATACTGATCCAGGGTCTTGATCTCCGGGTAATTGTCCCATGCAAGAACCTTATTCTGAATCCAGAACGCCTCGTCGTTGTGGGTCGTGGACTTATCCTCGCCGTATGTATTCTGGAAAATGTTCGCCCAGTAAATCTTACCGTCGTCCTGACGGAATCTGTCCCACTCCTCATCGGAGTACATTTCCTTTAACTTAGGATGTTTCTCAAGATAATCGTCCCAGGGAACCAATGCGCCCGCATCATACAGTGCCATCTGCCCATCGCCGCCGTCGATAAAATCAGGATACTCGCCTCCTGCGATAATCGTTCCTACTGCCTCAGCCGCTGTCTGGCCGGTAAGCCATGTCTCTTTTACCCTTACACCGGTCTTTTCCGCGATAATCTCCTGAATCTCATTGCCGTCGTTGATCTCAGGACCGGGCATGGCGATAAACATCGTAAAGTCGATAATCTCTTTACCGCCTTCGGATGTTCCTGCCGTTTCATCCGACCCCCCCCCCTCAGTTTCCGGGGAACCCGTTGTTTCCGTGCTTTCGCCCGCATCACCGCCGCCGCAGCCGACAAGCACGGACGCCGTCATTGCCGCTGTCAACAAAAGCGCTGTCAGTTTCTTTCTCTTCATTCGTTTGTCCTCCCTCATGATTTTTTAGTGATACTACAATTTTATTACATGGACGAAAACCTTCAACCCGATAAACTCTATAAATAAGCCCGATAAATTCTAGCTGCTAAAATTTACCGGGCCTGCCTTTTTCTTTTTCATTCCTCTGCTCTTGCGCTCTTACGGTACCGGGAAGGCGTACAACCCTCCTGCTCTATAAAACGACTGATAAAGTAATCCAGATCGCGATACCCCACATCCTCGGCAATCTGACCAATCTTTTTATCGGTTCTAATCAGCTGGGATGCCGCCTCTGTGATTCTGTAGTTATTCAGGTAGTTTTTGAAGGACTGTCCATACCGTTTTCGGAAAATCTGTCCGAGATAGGAGCTGTTGATATAATATTTCTGTCCCAGCTCCCGCAGCGTCAGGTTCTCCGCATAACGCTCCCTGATTTCATTCTCAATCTCCGTGAGAACCCCTTTCGACACATTCTTGCGAAGCTGCACGAGATACTCCGCATACTCGCAGGCAAACTTGCGCAGATGTGCCCTGCTGCCCCGAATGATTTCTTCTCTGGACACACTGCCGCTGATATAAGAGAGCACCTCATCCTGATTGACGGACTCGTCCTGTTCCGCCGCCAGATCCAAAAGCCGAAAAATCAGCCAGCTCAGATTCATTGTCACGGTCTCTCTGTTCCGATCCAGCTTATCCATCTCTGAGAAAAGCAAATCCACGCTCTTATTGATCCGAAGCGTATCGTTCTCATTGACAGCCGTCACCAGATCGTCCAAAGGCTGTTTGCAAAGAACGGTTCCGGAAGGATTAACCTGCACTTCTTTCTCATAATAATAAACGCTTTTCGTATCTTGAAACCCCTTAAAGGAACGAAGAACGCAGGCGGAACTGTAAGAATGGGAAATCTTCGTAATATCCTCCACCCATTTCCCCACAAGCAGGATTACCGGCAGATTTTTGCTGCCACTCTGCGCCGTTTTTTGCAAAGCCTTCATAAACTCTTCTTCCGAAAGCTTTTTTTCCTTCGCCATATATTCGCAATAGATAAATCCGATTTCATAATCTTCCTCATACACAAAGAAATCCTTAAACAGATGATCTGCATCCTCCCGCAAGTACTGGGATACCTGCTCGTATACACCGTCCTTTAGTTCAGATACTTCCTCATCCGACATTTCTTCCAGCGCAAGAAGGTCATTCAGGCAAATATGAAGATATCGGATTCCCTGCCCGCAGCGAAAGTTTTCTCTCACATAAGCCAGGTTCTCCTCCTTTCCTTTACCTTGCAGCAATGCCGTCATATTCTGTAACAGATACCCTCTCTGCATCCGGCGGCTGTCCAACTCTTCCTGTATTCTGTTCTCCGTCTTTGCCACCACCCGCCTGACACTTTCGAGAAGCTGCTCCTTCTGCACCGGCTTTAAAATATACTCCATGGCGGAATAACGGATTGCCGCCTGTGCGTACCTGAAGTCATTATATCCGCTCAGAATAAATATGTAGGCGTCAGAAAGCTTTTCCGCCCTCACTGTTTCCAGCAGTTCAATACCGGTGATTTTTGGCATACGAATATCCGTGATAATGAGATCGACTTTATTCTCCCTGAGATATGCAATCGCCTCCTCTCCGTCGGAAGCTTTCTTCACAATCTCAAACCCTTCCGTTTCCCAGTCGATAATTACCGATAATCCCTGCAGTATAAAAGGTTCATCATCCACTAACATTACTTTCATCAACATTATGCAGCCCTTCCTATTCTTTCATCTGCAAGTACTCCGACGCCACCTTGATCGTCATAAATGTTCCGACGCCTTCCTCGCTCTCCAAAGAGAACAGTACATTACCTTTGGAAATCCTCTTAAGGCGAAGACACGCATTGATAATGCCGATATGCTCATTTTCCTTGATATCGTCAATCGTGCAGTTACACATACTCTCATTCATCTTCGCTACGGTTATCTCATCCATTCCGCTCCCCGTATCTTCTATCTCGATATACAAAAACGGATTTTTCAGATATACCCGCACGTATATCCAGCAGGTAGAAGTCTTTTTTTCCATGCCGTGAACACAGGCATTTTCCACAAACGTTGTGAGTGTCAGCTTAGGCACATAATAATCCGCGCATGTCTCCGGCAAGTCCATCTCATATCGCAGCCGATTTCCGAAACGGTATTGCTGCAGTTCCAGATATGCTTCCACGAAGCTCATTTCCTCCGCCAGCTTTACATGATCGGATGCCCAGTTGATATTCTGCCGTTCCAGAATCGCCAGCTTTTCTATCATACCTGCCGTCACCTCCTCTCCCTGAATCAGCGACCGCATCCGGATGCTTTCCAGCACGTTAAAGAGAAAATGGGGATTGATCTGGCTGTGTAGGGCAAGAAGCTCCGCATTTTGTCTGGCAAGCTCTATCTCCTGTTTCTCCAGCCTGTTTTTATATACATGGAGGATCAGATCATTCATCTTCTTTACCATGCGGTTATAGTTCCTCATCAATGTTCCGATTTCATCCTTACCTCTCGCATTCTCTATCCCCTGCAGCGTTCCCTCCTGTATCTGGTCAAACGCGGCGCTCAACTCCCAAAGCCTGCCGGTAAAGGATTTATTTACCGTAGAAACCATGATCATCGGCAGAAGAAGATTTATCACTACCAAGAAAATAATCAGAGGAACATGCTTTTCCAAATTCTGAAACACAGAACTTTGCGGCTCCATAATCAACACATCCATTTCCTGCCCGTACATCTCAAAAGAGCTTTTAAATGCAATCTGCTCTTCTCCCGTAAGCGTGTGAAAATCCTCCTGACTGCCGGAATGCTTCCCGTTGGAAAACAAAATCCGGTCTCCCTGACACACATAAATCTGATTTCCAAAACTAATCTGTGTCAGTTCTCTGAGGATGCGGTTATAATCCAGATCCACTCTGAGGATTTTTTCACAACTGTCCTTTTTAAAATAATCGAGACGCCTGACTAAAGAAAGCCGTCGCATGGACAATGCCGACATATCAAACTTACCGACATAATACGACACAAAGGTTAATCCCTTTTCCGAATCCAGATATTTGCGATACCACTCCGTATTCTCCGCCTCAGACAAACGGTAATAATGACCGCCGTTTACAATGGTATCATTGTCCGCATATATGACCACATTGGAAATGTCATATCCGCCCGGCATATCCAGAGACTTTTTTCTCGCAAACTCCACGCTGGCGGCAAAAAACGCATATCCGTCCCTGTAGTTTTCATTCAGAAAGCTGTTAATTTCACTGTCCACATAGATGTCGTTCATTTCTTTAACAACTTCCTCAAAAGTATACTCCAGATTATACCTGACAGCATTAGCAAGATTTTCAAACTCATAAAGCTGTTCCTTTTTTTCCGCATCAAGCAAAATATATAAGATAATGCTGTCAGTCAGAACCAACGGTATGATCACGCAGAAAACATAAATGATAAACAGCTTTTTTCTGACATTAAAGTCATTCATAAAGTTTTCAAGCTTTCTCCTGTATCTGCCCATGCTCTTCCCCAATCCGGTATCTGAACTTCATAAAGTCAACATGTCCTCCGGGCTGCCGCGTGGCATACGCAAACAGACCAAATCTGCATCCGGTAAAATGGTCCAGCTTAAAGAACAGCCGGTGGCTGATTCCAAGCGCCTTCCATCTTCCGTCCTCCTCATAGAAAAAGTCAGCCGTATCCTTTTTGTCTTTGAAATCCAAATCTACTCTCAACACAGCGCTTGAAGAAGGCAGCGGGATTCTCTCATATTCTACGGGCGTACTCAGAAAATCCGGGTCTGCCTCCACCGTTTCATCCGCGGCAGGTCTCGCAAACATCACCAGATAGTAGTCTCCTTTGTCCTTTGTCAGCGCGATTGCCCCATAGCCGCCGATCCATGCGCAAATACCGGCATAATCCCCGTCTTTCATTCTGCTTCCGTCCACTGTCACCCAGGCGGCGCACGCCGGTCCATAACTCCTCTGGGTCAGCACATTATGCGCAAAGGGCAGACAGTCACAGACTTCCTCCGTGTAAACCCGAAATGCACCCTGCCGCTCAGTCACAGACCACAGTCTGTCAATCGGATTATGATTAAACTGCCAGAAAGGTTTTAAATGTACCCTGCCGTTTTCGTCAGCCTGGTACAGGAAATCGTCGCTGCCGTTCAAAGGCTGATAGACATGATCCGGTCTGGTGCCGGGCACAGAAACATGAACCGGCACCTTGCCGTCCTTTCCGATAGTCGGATATCCCGCATCATCGAAATGTAACGGCATCACCAAAGGCACTCTGCCGACCGCTCCCCTGTCCTGAAACATAAACAAATACCAGTCTCCCTCCGGCGTATCCACCATGCCTCCCTGCGCGACACCCAGATTGTGAAACCCCATATCATCGTCTATAATGCATTTCCCTCTGAACTCCCCTTCCAGAGAATCCGCAATAAAACAGTCTTCCGTTTTTCTCTCATTCCCCCAAGCGGGAATATGACACGTAAACAGATAGTATCTCCCATCCTTTTTGTACAGATGGGAGCCTTCATAGCCAAGATGAAGCGCTCCCTTGTCCCGGACAATCCGTCTGTGAAGCCCTCCTTCAAGAGGTCCTTTCAGATCTGCCCTCAACTGTGTCAGATACAGCTCCGTATTCCCATATACGATATACACTTTTCCGTCGTCATCGAAAAACAGAGAGCTGTCATGATAAAACCCCTCTATATTTTCCACTCTCCACGGTCCGGCAGGATTCCGTGCCGTCATGAGATATGTTTTGTGCGTATCGTTCGCCGTAAAGCAGAGATAAAAAATACCCTCGTGATACCGAAAGGACGGCGCCCACATTCCCTGCCCGTAAATATGCTTTCCGCCCTCCAGCCGGTGCCCGGGAGTGTCCTCCAGCGTCCCGTACGCATGGGTTACAAACTCCCAGTTCATAAGATCATAAGAGCGCAGAATATCGCAGCCGGGCATAAAGTGCATCGTCGTGCTTGCCATATAATAAGTATCGCCAACCCTGATAATATCCGGATCCGGGAAATCAGAATATAATATAGGATTACATTTTGTTTTCATCTTTTCCTCCATTCCGAAGCATTCAATGCTGAGGAACGCGAGCAGAATTTCAAATTCTACTCTGCGATCAAGCAAATTTGTGATGCTTCTGCACGAATTTTTGGTTGAATAAATTGTTCATCAGAGAATTTATTCAACCTTTTTCTCCATACAATGTCCGATTATTTTAAAATACCACATCTGTATACCCTTTTTCAAATCAAAAAATTTTGGCGCATACCCCCTTATGGAGATATGCGCCTGTTTTATCATACAATCACACTTTAATCCTCAAGTGTCTGCTGTAAATTATCCGCTACCTTTTGCAGCTTTTCTTTTTCCTTACTGTCCGGCATATTTTCAAGCACTTCTTTGATATCGTCCAAAACAAATCTGACAAAACCTTTAAACTGACTGTCTGTCATGACCATACAATCACCTGCTTTCCATACCGTAACCTATTATCATGAAACTTACTTTTACTTACAGCCTCTTCAGCAGCTCTTCCCTCTGCGCCTCGAAGCCCGGCTTGCCGAGAAGTGCAAACATGTTCTTCTTGTAGCTCTCCACACCCGGCTGGTTGAACGGATTCACACCGAGAAGATATCCGCTGACACCGCAGGCAAACTCGAAGAAGTAGAACAGCTCTCCCAGATAGAACTCGTTCACCTCGGGCACATTGATCATAAAGTTCGGAACCTGTCCGTCGGTGTGCGCCAGAATGGTGCCGTTCATCGCGCTCTTGTTGACGAAGTCCACGTTCTTGCCCGCCAGATAATTGAGCCCGTCCAGATCTACCGGCTCCTCACCGATGATGATCTCTTCCCTGCTTGTCTCAATGTTTAACACCGTCTCAAACATGGTACGGGAACCGTCCTGAATAAACTGTCCCATGGAATGCAGGTCGGTGGTCAAGTCCACACTTGCCGGGAAAATGCCCTTCTGATCCTTGCCCTCGGACTCGCCGTAAAGCTGCTTCCACCACTCGGAAACGTAGTGCGCGCTGGGCTCATAGTTTGCCAAAATCTCGATCACTTTGCCCTTTCTCAAAAGGATATTGCGCAGTGCCGCGTATTTCACAGCGTCGTTCTCCTCGAAAGGAGCATCAAGCGCCATCTTTCTGCCCTCTGCCGCGCCTTCCATCAGTTTGTCGATATCCGCGCCGGACACCGCTATGGGAAGCAAACCTACCGCCGTCAGTACGGAGAAACGTCCGCCCACATCATCAGGCACTACAAAGCTCTCGTAACCTTCCTCATTCGCCAGATTCTTAAGGGATCCTCTCGCCTTGTCGGTGGTGGCGTAGATTCTCTTCGCCGCGCCCTCTTTGCCGTATTTCTTCTCCGCCATCTCCTTGAATACGCGGAACGCGATTGCAGGTTCCGTGGTTGTGCCGGACTTGGAGATCATGTTGATGGAGAAATCCCTGTCCCCGATCACGTCGATCAGATGTTTAATATAGGTAGAGCTGATGGAGTTACCAACGAAATAGATTTCGGGCGTCTTTCTGACAGACTTGTCCACCACGTTGTAGAAGCTGTGGCGCAGGAACTCAATCGCCGCACGCGCGCCCAGATAGGAACCGCCGATACCGATCACCACAAGCACCTCTGAATCGCTCTTGATCTTTTCCGCCGCCTTCTTGATCCGCGCAAACTCCTCCTTGTCATAGTCCACCGGCAGATCGATCCATCCAAGAAAATCGTTACCCGCTCCTGACTTGCTCACAAGCACCTCTTTTGCGTCAAGCGCCAGCTTCTTCATGGACTCCACTTCGTTCTCACCGATGAAGGATGCTGCTTTTGAATAGTCAAATGTAACTTTACTCATCTCGTCCTCCTTTTTATTTAGTTATATCTTCAATCAGCCCAATAATGGTGCCGATCGCATCTCTCTGGCTGCTCTTCTTCATGGCATCGATATAGGTAAATCTGTTGAAGTAAAGCTCCTGTATCTTTTCAAGGAGCAGCTTATTGGTCAGATCGTCCTCGTCGATCACAATGCTAAATCCCTGCGACTCGTAGGATTTCGCATTCTGAAGCTGATCTCCCCTGCTGCTTGACGCGGGCAGCGGAATAAGGATATTCGGCTTTTTCAATGCCAAAATCTCACTGATCGCATTGGCGCCAGCGCGGGAGATCACGATATCCGCCATCGCGAAAATATCCTTCATCTCAGACTTTACATATTCAAACTGCTTGTAGCCCTGCGTGGTGAGCAGAAGATTATCCACCTTCTCCTTGCCACACAGATGCACCACCTGAAAGTCTTTCAAAAGTTCCGGCAGAACATCCCGAACTGCCTGATTGATCGCCGCCGAACCGAGACTGCCGCCTACCACCATAATGACCGGTTTCGAGCTGTCGAAGCCACACAGTTTATACGCCGCCTCCTTATTCCCTATGGCAAGCTCCTTGCGAATCGGCGAGCCTGTCAGCACCGCCTTTGCCGGGGGAAGCTGGCTGAAAGTCTCCGGAAAGTTACAGCACACCTTTTTCGCCACAGGAATGCAAAGCTTATTTGCAAGACCGGGCGACATATCCGACTCGTGAATAATACAGGGAATCCCCAGAGACGCCGCCGCACGCACAACGGGCACGCTGACAAAGCCGCCCTTGGAAAAAAGCACGTCGGGTTTGATCTCCTTCATATACTTTCTCGCCTCCCGCATTCCCTTGATGACACGAAACGGGTCGGAAAAATTTTTCGGATCGAAATACCGCCTGAATTTGCCGGTCGCAATGCCATAGTAAGGAATATCAAAATCCTCGATCAGCTTCTTCTCAATGCCGTCGTAGGACCCCATATACACAATGTCATATTCCAATTCCCTGAGCCTCGGAATCAACGCCATATTCGGCGTCACATGTCCGGCGGTGCCGCCGCCTGTAAGTACAATCTTTTTGCCCATACTAACATCCAAGCCTTTCACGCGTTTTTTAACATCTGCTCCAGAGCGCATGCCAGCTGATCCGGGCATGATGTGCTCTTAAATCCGCACTTGATTCCTTTTAGTCTGCTGATCGCATCCTCTGCCTTCATGCCGACAACCAGCCGGGAAATACCCTGTGTGTTGCCGTTGCATCCGCCTGTAAATTCTACAGATTTGATAATACCCTCTTCCATCTCTACGTCTATCGCATTGGAACAGACGCCCTTCGGCTGAAAAATCATATCCGCTTCCTCCTCACTTTTCCGGCACTATTTGCCATCTATCATAAAGTATATATCATCAATCCCCATAGTGCAAGAAAATGGTTGTTCTGCGAAATCTGTCGATGCCTTAGGTCTTTTTTCCCGAAAAAAACCTAATATAATATAAGTATGCACTCTATACAGCGGAGGTAACCATGCTTGCACTTTTTTTTCGCCATAAAATTTTTATGTTTGTTATTCTGTCATTGCTCTTTTGCAGTATTTTATGCCAGATTCTGCTCGGTGTGATATACCGCAGGCTGATTCGGGAAACAGAAAACATGTCCGCCACCAAAAATAAATCCCTGCAGCAGTTGAAGCTGAAATTTACAAGCTGCCGACAGCTTCACGAAACCATTCCCAATGTTCCTGTTTTTGTGGACAAGTTTTTAAATCAGATCTGCCTTGGGAAAATTCCCGTGACTTTTTTTCGACACCTTTCGGGTCAGCTTACGCTGCTCTCGGTGCTGGTAGCGGGAATCGGCGCCTGTATCGGCATTATTCAGGAGGAAAGCTTTCTGACAATCGCGCCTTTTTATCTCGTCAGCTTTCTTGGTCTGTACCTCTATTTTGCCGCCACTTCCCTGATTGATTTGCCCGACAAGATAAACATGCTGCGCACCAATCTTGTCGATTATCTGGAAAACCATCTGGCGAACCGTCTGGAGCAGACACGCCTCGACATGCGCATGGTGGGTATGGAGGACTCCGCACAAAAACCCAAAAACACGGCATCCGGTTCGGACAAGCCCGTCAGTGAAGATCCCGGCGCAGAAAAGGATCCTTTCTTTGAGAAAAATGCGGAGCACAAAAAAAGCTCCCCGGCTTTTACCCCTTCCGAAGCCGAGGAACTGGAAGTACTTTTGCGTGAATTTTTAGCTTAATTTATACTGCTTTTTCAGTTGTTTCAATTTCTCCAGAGCTTCCGTTTCTATTCCGCCCTCTACGCCATCGTTCATATACGCTGCATAGGACAGAATTGTTTCTACATACTCAGATTCTAATGTTGTAACTTCATACGTCATACAGTCATCATGCAGGGCACAGAGTGTCCACTTTCTACTGTCTGTCTTCTGCAGTGGTATCCAACGCATAATATAACCCGCCTTTCGATTACATTTTATCATCAAAAAATGTTTTATGTAAGCGAAATAATTATGCGTTCCGTTAATTGCTGCAAAATATTTTACTGATAAATAGTGACCGACGGTCCCACATAATACGCGTCCGGGCTCTTTGAAAACAGGTCAAAATACCCGATCCTGTATTTCCACTCCCCGCCATAAGAGACACCGCGCCAGCTTTCCATGACAGCGTAAGTTCCAGTCTTCTGTTCATACGCCGCTTTTTTGTCCGGGTACATATCCCCTCCCCGAAAGAGCAGATAATCCTTTTTCTGGGAAAAGTACCCGGTGGCGTATTCCACGTCGATATAATACTCGTTTTCGGCAAGCATTTCCGGCAGAAGGGAAATATCTTCCCCGATTTCCACAATCTCATACTTCTGCGCGTCCATCAGCGGCATGTAAGAAGTGCAGTAGACTTTTGCGCCCGCAGGAATGTTTTCCTCGATATACGCCGCTGCGTGATCATAAGTCAGGTCGTATCGGTAATTGCCCAGAACCGTCACCGCATTGCAGAGAACGAGAACCGCCGCTGCCACTGCTGCCGCTTTTCCCGAAAATTTGCCGTATCTGACCCACAGTTTTTCAAAAAACTCCTCCGCCTCCATCAACCCGTAAGCCATAAACAAAAAGCTAAAAGGCAGAACGAGGGACATGTTTCTGCCAAGAACAATACTGTACTTCGACAAGAGCACCAGAATCAAAAACGGCATCAGGGAAAAGATAACAAGCTCCCCACACGCTTTTCTCCGCACCAGATACAAAATCCCCAAAAGCAGCAGCAGTCCGCCAAAAATTCCATAAGAGGACAGCGCGTATGCCTCCAGATATCCAAGAAACGGTAAGTTATGTTCAATGCCGGGATGCCCCCAAGCATAATGGTTCAGATTATATAAATTGTCCCCAACAAAGGTCTTAAAATGAAAGAAAAGCGAATAATTACAGAGCACGAAAATCAGCGCCAGCACAATACAGTCCAGAAAGAAGAGATAATTATTCCTGTGCCGTTTCCAATACTTTTTGCCGATATGCAGTGCCAGCCAGAAAATGCCGAAGACAATGCCGTGATACTTAGCCGCCGTAGCAAGACCGATACAGACAGCAAGCATCGGGTACCAGAGATAAACCGCCCGCTCCTCATCCTTATCCCGCCAGACGAGACACCCCAGAAGCAAAATAAGGTTCGCCACCGCATACAGAAGCGTGTCAGGTCCCGTATAGTACAGATACGCGTAGCCATACAGGGAAAAGACGGACAAAAGGAATCCCAGATAAGCCCATTTCCGACTGTTCGTCATAATCTTAACGCTGAAATAAACACACACATTTGAGAGAAGCGCCGTGCCGCAGATTACATAGCGCAAAAGCACCACAGTATCCACGCCCGCCAGAAATTTTCCCAGAATGCGCGCACCCACCGCCGCGTAATAAAAAGTCAGATGGGGATAACGGAAAAAATCAAGCACATAGATGTCTCCCGCGTAGAGATGCTGCCCCAGCAGCTCATAAATGCAGCCCAGCGAAAGCTGTTCATCCACATTCGGATAAAGCGGCAGCTCAAACTGCCAGTGTCTGTAAAACAAAAGCATCCCGGCTGCCAGCGTAAAAAGAACTGCCCCCGCCATCCCGGCTTTTTTCTGCCATTCTTTCGTAAATCGAAGCATCCCATCCTCCGTATCAAACGCTTATATCCAATCCTTAATGTGATAACTCTTTGTGCACACGGCATCGAAGACAATGCCCTGCTCTTCTATATATTTCCTGTACTCCGCAATCTTCTCCTCCTGCCCCTCCAGTTCCGGGGACACAAAGCAAAGCTTATAGCCAAGGGATTTTAATTCCTTATAGCTTTCTCTGTCTATTGGCACCTTTGTAAAACAATCCACCCAGACCCACTCTGCACGCCCCGCCATATTGCGTATAGTATCCAACCCTTCCAGCTCGCTGAACCGGAGCGCCACCTGTTTCACGCCCATGTCCGTGAGCAGTTTGATCATCGGAAAGGAGGAATCCAGAAAGAAATAATTTTTTATCCGATATTTTTCCATGTATTCCAATGCCTTATGTTCGATACGCTCGCTTTTGACATTTAAAATCATAGTGCCGTGATGATAAACTTTGCAGTATTCCTCAAAATCCTCTCCCGGCTCAAAAGGATTGTGGCAAATATAAATCCGCCCGTTCAGGTCGTCCCGCAGATCCAATTCGACCCCGTATTCTTCCGGAAGCTGTAAAAGTTCTGCCTTTGTGTTGACTCTGTGCGCTATGTATTCCATTTTTGCGTCCCCATCTTTCCCGATTTCATCTGTCCCTGTCATATCCCAAAACATATCCTGCCCGCAGCAGGATTCAACTTTGCAAACTACCACTCTTTTTTAGCTTCACACTAAAAGTAATCGTCCGCTTAATAAACTTCCACTTCGCCGCAAGCCCCGTATTCCACTTTGACGTGCCGTGCACCCGCTCGGGAAATACCACCGGGAAGCGCAGTACTTTCAGCCCCTTTTTCCTTGCCGTGTACAGCGCGTACAGATCCAGCGAAAAGTCATGAGGCGGCTCCTGCCACTCGTCATAAAATATCTTCGGGAAAATATTGGGCTGTGCGTTGATATCATAGAGCTTTGCATGGAGATAACAAGTCTCAAAAACGCTCATGCCCACGGTGAAAAATACGTCGAAGAGCGGTCTGCCTTTCCGGTTGCCCTTCACGAAGACAAGCCCTCTTTCCTTCTCAATCAGCTCCAAAGCGCGCACGATATCTCCGGGGTCTGTCTGCAGATCAGCGTGCGTCCAACCGATATATTCGCCCCGGCACTCCTTTAGTCCCTGCAGAATCCCGTAGCCGTAACCCTGATTTAGCTCAACGGTCACCGTTCTTGCAAAGGCGTAGCGGGGCAGCAATTCCCGCAGCACATCCGCACTGCCGTCCGTAGAGCCATTGTCCACCAGAACAACCTCCATATCCTGCCCTTTGATCACCTCGTCAAACCGCTCCAAAAGCAGCGGTATATTTTCTTTTTCATTATAACACGGTACTACAATTGAAAGTTTCACTCACATCTTCCTTTCTACAAACCGCCTTCGATTTTCCTGCCAAGCAGTTCATACAGCTCCCCATAATCTGATACGACGTCGATATCGTCCCGCTCTTTT
Organism: uncultured Lachnospiraceae bacterium; assembly: GCA_910588955.1. Lineage (GTDB taxonomy): Bacteria > Bacillota > Clostridia > Lachnospirales > Lachnospiraceae > UBA3282. The sequence goes on along the minus strand of CAJURQ010000024.1, from coordinate 35,014 downwards.
TCCTCCTGTGAAGCCCCGGTATGAAACCAAATCGCCTGCATACCTGCCGCCGTCGCTCCCTTTATATCCCTTTCCAAATTATCCCCCACAAAGCAGACTTCAGCTGCCGGAAGCCGCAGTTTTTGGAGACACAGCTCAAAAATTCCCGAAGCAGGTTTCTCCGCACCCGCCTCCTCGCTCGTCACCATGCAGTCAACATCATCTATCATGCCGAGCCGCCGCAATTTCCTGTGCTGGATATGCGCCAGCAGATCCGTGCAGACGCCTACGCGGATGTACTTTTCATGCAATGCCTCCAAGAGTTCTCTTGCGCCGGGATACAGACACATATTATCCAAAAAGAATCCCCAGTATGTCTCATACATTTCAAGCGCCAGATACAACGGTCTGATATCCAGATACTCTAATGTCTTTTGAAAATAGAGCATTCTGCTGTGAGAAGTCGCCGTCTCACCAAGCATTTCCTTAGTCGTCTGTCTCGCCCGCATAAATGCATCTTCGTACTGTTCTTCACTTACGCCAAGCCTCTCACGCACAAGCCCTCCCACGCACTCGAAGGCTGCCCTCTCCAGCGCTTTGTAATCATACAAGGTGTCATCCAGATCAAAAATTACTGCCTTTATCATTTGCCCTCCATTTCCCCTTTTCCTATTTTATTTTAATCCTTCTTCATAATCTCGCCGATCACAAGAAGAAGCATCAACTGTATCAATCCGTCCGCGCCCTCTTCCCAGAGAATACTTCCCCCCGTCAGGTCCTCCATCTGCGGAACAACCGCCGCAGCTGTTTTAGCCCAGACATTTTTTCCCGCATTCAGATCTTCCCCGCGGAAGGAAACTTTTTGATGTAGAAGATCATCATATGACAATTCGCCGGAAACACCCCGGTCGCGCAAAAGTGAGAGCAGCGGTTCTACGTTGATCTCCGTATCCAACACAAATTCTACGCCCAATGTAATCTCCCTCAGCTGTCCTGCTTTCTCCGGTCTTTTTAAGAGTGTCTCGTCAAAATACCGTATCACCAGATCGGCATACTGCTTCTGCGGGTAGATATATTTCTCAGCGTCCCCACGCCTTTCCTTAATCTGTTCGAGAACCTCCGCCCTGTCGTGCCCCCGTTCCCCCTGATCTCTGCACAGTTTCCAGTGACACCGAAGCGCTTCGTTCGTGTCCAGATACACCTTCATATCAAGCACCTGTCTCATCTGCGGCAGGTATAGAGAATGGAGTCCGCACAAAACCACATAAGGCTTTGGTGACAGCCGTTTTTTGCACGTAAACGTGCCCGTTTCATGGTCATAATCTACGCGTTTTACCGTATTATTCCCGCGCAGCACCTTTAAATCCTCTGCCTGTCTGTAAAGATAATTGGCACGGGGATTTAAATGCGTAATTTCCGCCCAGTTCCGGTCGCCCCGCTCCCACTTGTGATCGCCGTCCCCTTCCAGCGCAAGCACCCTCTCCTTTGACAAAAGCGATTCCAGCATTTTCAAAAGTCTGGTTTTCCCCGCGCCGCTGTCCCCGGCAATCCCGATCGTGAAAGGGCGGTTTCTCCTGCGGTAATACGAGTTGCTGCCCACGCCATAGAGATACATGTAGACCACCAAAATCAGAAAAACGCCCACCATCAGCGAAAAGACGATATCCTTCATCCCCTCGTCGGACAGCTTTAAAAAGGCAAGACTCCTGCCCAGAAAATACAAATCTACAAACTGCGTCGTGTGGAAAAAGACATAATACAGAAGATACAGCAAATTAAATCCGCCGTAGACAAATACCATTTTCCCGCGGCTCTCATTCTGTCTCGCCAGATACAGCATAAAAAACGGCACAATCCAGATAAACCATGCCGGCATTGCCGGTACAAAAGCGAGAAATGCCGAGAACAGCAGACCCGTCATACTGATCAGGAGATCCCGATTCATCTGGTTGACCCGAAACGCCTGAAAATAGAGAAAAAGCAAAACCAGCACAGCTAAAAGCAGGTGCGCACTCCCATAATCAAAATACACCCTGCCGATTGCCTGCTGTTCCTTGTTTAACAAAACCATGTTGACGAAGCCGCTCCCCCAGAAGGGCAGCACAATCGCCACCGTCAGGGCAATCGGCAGACCCGTCATCCATATAGCCTTTTTCCATCCCTTTCTCTTATAGATATAGAGGAAAAAGAGGGGCAGCGCCGCTGCAATATGAAGCTTCGAGGCAAGGGCGAGCGTAAGAAAAAGAATAAACCGCCACTCGTATGCGCGTTCCTTTTTCGCCGCCACGCTCATTTCACTCAGATAATAAACCGCGCCTACCAAAAACACCGTGGGAATCAGGTCAAGCTGACCGTGCATGTACGACGCGTATAAAATAATCGGCGATAAAAAATACAGCGCCAATATGTATTTTCTTTTATCTCTGGAAATACGGAACAGAAAATACAGCCCGAGAAGATCCGCGAAAAGAAGAGGCAGTTTAAAGACCAGATTTCTCAAAAACACTGGCATACCGCTAATAAAGGAGACGAAAACGCCGCCGATGCACTCCGCCAGAAGCATAACCGGCGGATAGGGAAAAGAAGGAAGCAGCCCGTTGTCATAGTAAACCTGATATGGGTTCTCCCCGCACAAAAAAAGATCCACAAAAGGAATGAACATCTGATCCTGATAATCGGAAGAGAAAAGCCCCATCAAAAGCAACTTAAACAAGACCGCCATAATAATGACAGTTCTCAAATACTTCTGATAGTTTTTTTCCATGTCAAGCCTATGTAACATTTTCAGTACATATCCTTCTGTATCTCATTTGAATCAGAATCTGACATCCCGATTCATTTTTCCGCAGAAATTATGCCTTCATGCATAAGAAACGCCTTAAAATAGGTATAGGTATTCTGATATCCTTCGTAGTCCGCAGGCGTTCCCCAGCCCACATAACGGTCGATATCGAAAATCTTCGCACGATAACCTAAGTCTAACACATGTTTCACCGTCTGGTCTACATAGAATTCCCCATTGATTCTGTCATTTTCCCGAATCATTTTCTCCGTGGCATCCAAAAAGACCTTCGCCCGCTTAAACCAGAACGTCGCCACCACCGCGGGATCCTCCATGGGCGTGTCGGAGATCGCCTTTTTGATGGAGGTGCCTGTGATATTTCCGTCCTTGTCGGTCAGCATCCAGCCGTAAGCATTGGGTTTTTGCAGCACCGCCTCGTTGTGACGGTAAGTAAAGACAATGCAGTCGCACGTCTGCTTCGTCTCCTGAAAAGCCGCCCGGTCAATGTCCATCCCGTTGTCGCAGCCCGCAATCAGAAGCTCCTCCTCCGAGTCCAAAAACTCTTTTGCCAGCATACACGTACATGCCTGTCCTTCCGTGAGTCTGTCAATCGTGATAAACTGTGCCTTTTCATAGTACGTCCTGATGGCGTCCTCCACCCCGTCTTCCCGGTGGAATGTGCGATCCACGTAGATCACATTGCTCCCGTCCGCCGCCACCCCGGGCAGATCCTTCGTGGCGCAGACAACCATCGGTTTTTCCGTCCCATCAAATCGGTCAGTCGTGGGAATCGCTGGTTTATGTACGCGGTAGCCCGCATCAGCAAAACGCTGCCCCGCACCCGCCATGGGAATTAAAACCTTTCCTGCCGCCGATTCCGACATTCCTGTCAGTCTGTTATTTTTACTCCGGAGAAGCAAGTCCGTCCAATATACAAACTCCCGCAAATCCTCCGGCGTGCCCCACTGACAGAAATACGGCACATCCGTAGGCACCCACACTTTAAGCCCGTCCTTTACCATGAAATTGTAGGGAAGGCTTGCGTAATACTCCCCGTTGATGGCGCACTCCTCATGCTCCGTCAATATCCGGCAGTATTTTTCCATCACTGCTCCGTTTTTAAAATAATAGACACCCGGCGAATGCTTCGCCTTTGTCTTGTCTTTCTCGAAAGAATACTTTTCCCGGATTTCCACTAAATTATCTTCCGCATCCGTCAGGCAGGATGCGTAAAAGTTTTTATGCGGTAAGAGGTTTGGGTGAAATCCCGTATAACAGGGCACAGCCCCGTCGCAGTCCCGCGCCGTCGCCTCTTTCGCAAACACCTGAAAATCCCACGTCATATAGAAATCGCAGTAATTGATGATACAGCCGTCCTCCCGCTGAAACCCTGCCGACGCCGTATTTTCTTCAATCCTAACACCATCCGAACTACCCTCTGCGTTATTCCCATCCGCCGCATACAACGCCCAGTATGCCCGCAGCACATCATACACCGGACCTTTTTTTACCCAGTCTTCTATCGTCACAATATCCGCCGTCGGCGCAAGCGCAAGCAGCTTATCTTTCATGGACGGGTCTTTCTGTAAATGCTCCCCCCGGCATACAAAAATAAAATGCTCACTTTCCGGGTACATGCCCTTCACAATCCACTCAATAATCGGCTTTCCCATCACCGGAATAAAAGGCTTTAACTCCCGGTAACCAGCCGCCACAAAGCGAGAACCATAGCCCGTCATGGGTATGAAAATGTTCATATATTTAATCCCCCTGCCTGTGAATCCGCGCGATATGTCTTCACACTTTTGCCATTGTCTCAACTTTCACACATCACAGTTTCCTGCGGTACTTCTCCGCATCCCAGTTCAAGAGCGCGTCCTGCTGCCCCTCGCTCAAAAACTGCATCTCGTGGGAACGGTTCGCCGCCTGCACCTGCGCCGCAAAGCTCATGACATTCTCGATCTCCTGCGCCTTCTTCACGCTCTCCGCCAAAATGTAAACACGCCCTTTGTAGCAGACCATTGCCGGAATCCCGTTTCTCTCTATAAAAGCGGTAACGTCCGCCGCACCGAAATCATCCGCCAGAAACAGCGGCTTTTTCGACCCGTAAACCACACAGTCCGGGCAGAAAGCGTGATTCCACTTATCCGCCTGCAAAATATCCCCTTCCGCCGTCCCCGGGGACAAAAAGCGGTTCTCGGAAAGATAAACAATTCTTTCGGCAAGTTCCGGAATCCCGGCAAACGCATCCCAGAGCTTCGTCGCGTTCGGATACGCCTCGTAGGACACCTGCAAATACGCCGCAATCTTTTCCAATACCTCCTCCGTCCGGCTGATCACCCGTTCCGCCAAGCCGCCGCTCACCACAAGCCCGTGGCTCTCCAAAAAGATAATCTCCGGCTCGCCTGCCGCCTGACAAATTTTATAATAAGTCTCCGCAAGAGCCGCGCCCGGTTTCCGATAAGGCACATAAACCGCATCGGGAAACAACTCCTCCAGAATTTCCCTGCCGTCTTTTCGTGCCGTCAGAATATTTACCAGCGTTGGATGGGAGTGCAGTGTGTACTTCCCCGTCACCGCGTGGAGAAACGTCTCAATGGAGGCGCGCCCGCCCGCCATCTGCGCTTTCACAAGCAAGGCGTTCCCCGCATCCTCCGTCAGTACGAACTTGCCGTCCGCTCTTATATTTTCCTTAAAATACTCCGCAATCAGGCGGTAATCAATCTTTGAATAGCCGCTGTTCTCACTCACATCCGCAAGCTGAAAGCCCGAGCTTTTCACCAGCATGACCTGATCGTCCAGCTTCACGGAAGTGTTGCCGCCGCCCGCCTGCCCCAAGTCGTTTCGCATACCCGCATATTTTGAAATCCGAATAAAACCCTGCATATGGCTCTCCATTTTAAATCTTCCTTTTCATTTTTTTAGTCTCCGGCACAACTTAATTATATTTCCCCGACAGGTACAGGTCAACCGCCATTTACAAATGAAAAGATAAAGCAGAAACCAGCTCACACAATGCGCCATTAGAATCCCTATATCCTTTGCAATTGCGGTATGGTCTCCGACCGCCAGATGCATAATCCCCTCAAAGGCGGCGCTGGACGGTACAAAATGACAGAATACGGAAATCAAACCGTCTGTCGCCAACAAATAAGATACCAACGGCACTGCAATAAATATATTTTGAAGTCCCGCCATCATATCAGGACGATCTAAAACAGTAATACTTATCTGCCCTGCATTCTCTCCTCATATACAACGCGGGAAGCGTGTCAGCCGTCTGGCGGAACAAATCCAGTTCGTCGCCGGAGACCACCGTCTGAATGCAGTCGCCGTCAGCCGTCACACCGATCATGTATGTAGACGGCTCATTGATAGCGGCGGTTAGTTCTTCCTGCATTTTATATGTGGTCACAGAACCATAACGTTCCAGCCATGAAATCGTCTGCGCCGGCAGATCCTTTTCCAGTACGCCAAACTGAAATTCCGCCACAGAAGAAAGGTCAATTCCGCCCATAAAATTCAAAGCGAAAGCAACGACGATTGGCAGGAACTTTGAAACCATGATTATTTTTTTCCGCACCGTGCGGAATGAAAATTGTTCTTTCATGTTTCCTCCTTTTCCAAACGTTTTTCCTCAGTTAAGTCAATTACTTTTCAGAAAGTTTATTTAGCCTTTCGCTTCAAATTTATACCCGGAGCGAATCAACGTTACGATGGTTTTTCCCTCGCTCCCTAATTTTTGCCTTAAAGTCTTGATATGCGTGTCTACCGTTCGCGTATTTCCCTCAAAATCATAGCCCCAGATACGGTTTAAGAGCTGTTCCCGCGAAAAAACCTGCCCGGGATTGGACAAGAAAAAATACAGCAGTTCATATTCTTTGTGCGTCAGCGTAATTTCCGTACCGTCCAAAAACACTTTATGTGCGACGGGACTAATCGTTACTTTTCCCGCACTAAGCGTATTTCTCACCGCTTCGCTATGTGTGTTTCCCGGCGTACCGCCGACTGCATCCGTAAAATTAGCCGAAACACGGCGCAACAGGGCGTTTGCCTTTGCGAGCAATATCTTCGGGCTGAACGGTTTTGTCATATAATCATCAGCGCCATATTCATAGCCCTTCAATTTATCTTCCTCATCACTTTTGGCAGTCAGCATAATAATTGGCAGACTGCTCATTTCCCTCGCCGTTTTACATACGGAAAACCCGTCCAGATGCGGCATCATAATATCCAGTATCATCAGATCCATCGGATTGTTCTTCAATAACATCAGGGCGTCCACCCCGTCATCCGCAGCGAAACAGGTATGACCGCCCTTGCGCATATATTCACAGATGATGTTCTGCATATTTTTTTCATCTTCCACAATCAGAATGTTCGCCATAAAACCTCCGTTTGTTTATACCAAAATACTCTCTTGCGAAAAATTCTTTAAATATTTATAGAGCGTATCCGCCGCAAAATTTTTTCCCCGTCCCCGATCGGAGACAAGCTGTATGGACCGCCCCGGAATATCGCTGTCTATCGGTATCTGCACCAGTTTGCCTTCCTCAATCAGAGGCGCTGCAAGCTTTTCCGGCACAAAACCGATACCAAAATTATTTTCAACAAGCGGCAGCATAAGGTCCGACGTCTCCACTTCCATGTCCGGCTCAAAATCTACGCCGTGCTGTATGAAAAAATTTTTGTAGAGAGCGTAGGTCGCACTCTCCCTCCCCAGTCCAATCCACGGATACTTTCTGATATCTTTTAGCTGTAACGAGGTTTTGCACAAATCCTGATATCGCATTCCTCCCACAAGAATTTCCTCAAAATCCAGTACGGGAAACCCCGAAACCGTCGCCGGCAGTTCATAGGGCATGGTGATCACCGCAAAATCAACCCGCCCGCCGGTGAGCTGCCTGACTGTCTCCGGCGTTGTGTGGTTGTGGATTTTAATTTTTACTTCCGGATATCTCTGCCGGAAGGTATGCAGGGCATCCAGTAAAAAAAGGTGAAGCGCCGTCTCCGTCGTCCCGATCTCCACCGAACCGCCGCCCAGAATTGCCGGTCCGCCAATCTCCTCCTGCGCATTCATCAGATGCCTGTAGGCAATCTCTACATGCGAATAGAGCCGTTCCCCTTCCTCCGTCAGGCGAATCCCCCTTGCCTCCCGGATAAACAGACGGCACCCGAGCTGAGATTCCAACAGCTTCATCACACGCGTCACATTGGGCTGGTTGCTGCCAAGCGCTGCCGCCGCTCTCGTTATGTTTTCATATTTCGCTACATAGTAAAAAATTTTGTAATACTCAAAATTAATATCCATATATATTTTATATTTCTCCAATACAACATATATATTTTTCACATCTGATAAAATGAATTATAATACATTCTCGGAAATATGTATACTGGCAGTCAAAAAAACTCGCTGAGTATAAAGGAATGCGGGAAAGGACACGGCATTATGAATAAAGATTTGACCATCGGAGAACCCAAAAAAGTATTGTGGCAGTTTTGCCTTCCACTGTTCGGCAGCATTATTTTCCAACAACTTTACAATATAGCGGACAGCCTTGTGGCAGGAAAATTTATCGGGGAGAACGCACTGGCGGCAGTTGGAAACAGCTATGAAATCACCTTGATCTTCATCGCCTTTGCCTTCGGCTGCAATATGGGATGCTCTGTCATCACCTCGCAGCTGTTCGGCGCAAAAGACTACCGCGGGCTGAAAACTGCCGTATCTACAGCCTGCCTTTTCAGCGCTGTCGTATGCGGTGCGCTGATGCTGATCGGCATTCTGGGGTGCGACCCGCTGCTGCGTCTGATCCGGACGCCGGAAGAACTGCTCGCGGACTCCAAACTTTATCTGGATATTTATGTGTGGGGGCTGCCCTTTGTCTTTTTCTACAACATCGCAACCGGCATTTTCTCCGCCCTCGGAGACTCCAAAACCCCCTTTTATTTTCTGGCAGTATCTTCCACGTCAAATATCGCGGTGGATATCTTATTCGTAAAAGCCTTTCACATGGGTGTTGCCGGAGTCGCATGGGCGACCTTTTTATGTCAGGGCGTCAGCTGCATTCTCGCCGTGTTGACTGTGTGGACGAGACTGAAAAAAATTCCCTGCGATAAAAAACCGGCGCTGTTTGACGCCGGGCTGTTAAAAAAGATTGTGATAATCGCCGTGCCGAGCATTCTCCAGCAAAGCTTTATCTCCATAGGAAACATCCTGATTCAGAGCGTTATCAATGGCTTCGGCGCCTCCGTCATGGCAGGATATTCCGCCGCCATAAAATTGAACAATCTGGTTATTACCTCCTTCACCACGATCGGAAACGGTATCTCCAATTTCGCCGCCCAGAATCTGGGCGCCGGAAAGTACAGCCGCCTAAAAGACGGTTTTAAAGCGGGAATTAAAATGGTATGGTGTCTGTGCCTTCCCTTCTGCGCCCTCTATATCCTCCTCGGAAAATACTTACTTCTTCTATTCATGGAAAAAGACTCGACCGCCGCTATACTGACAGGACAGCAGATTTTATGGATTCTGTCTCCGTTTTATTTTGTTGTGTCCGCAAAGCTGATCGCGGACGGCATTCTCCGGGGTATCAGCGCCATGCGGCAGTTTATGGCAGCCACTTTTACGGATTTGATGCTGCGTGTGGTTCTTGCTTTTTTCTTGTCCGACCTGACACAGCGCGCTGTCGGTATCTGGTGCGCGTGGCCTGTTGGCTGGGCGATCGCTACGGCAATTTCCCTTTTCTTTTATCAGAAAGCGTGCAGGAAATTATCCCCGTAAACATTTCAGAATCGGTTCTGTATATTTTTTATCTGAAATATCATAGGACGAGGACATGACTTTTGCCATTTCTTCCTCCGTGGCGGATTTATCTTTTTTTGCCTTTATCATCTTCACAAACATCCGCATCATGAGCCTTGATGATACAGACATTTTCTCATAGTTGAGTCCACCCGGACAGTAAAATACGTTTACCTGCTTCAGCTTTGGCTCGTTGAAATTCTGCGCAAGCGACTTTTCGACATCCGGGGTGACCGGGCTTGCACCGACACAGAACACAATCCGCTTCTGCCGCTTCCGCAATCCACTCACATTTTCCCCATTAATAATTCTCTTCTCCAAATGGTTTATAAACTTGTCCATAAAAAATCCTGCACTTCTTTATTAAATCTCTCCGCGTTTTTACTTGCGATAAAATGGTCCCCCGGAATCACAGAAAGTTTTGCATTCGGGATGTTTTGAGCAATGATTTCCGTGTGGCTCTGCTTAATCATATCCTTCGTTCCCGCAATGACCAGCGTCGGCGCCTGAATCGCGCGCAGTTCCTCGGGTTTGATATTCGGTTCATGCACCATTAAGCCCAGAATTTCCATATGAGTCTTTGCCTTTTCCGACTTCCCCGCAAACAGTTTCGCAAACCGATAGCCAATCTCTATTGGAATCTGTATGCTCCTCTTGACTCCCTTCGTATCCAGATTTCCGCCGTTTAGGATAAGCGCATTCACCCGCTCCGGATATTTCAACGCAAACTTCATGGCAATATTCGCGCCGTCGGAAAAGCCCAGAATCATTGCTTTCTGAATCTCCAGTTTATCCATCAGTTTATGTAAGTCCACGGCAAACTGCTCCATCGTAAAAGGCGCTGTCCCCCAGGGAGATTTCCCGTGACCTCTTGTGTCTACCGCAATCACTCTGTATTTATCTGAGAAAAAAGAAAGCTGATTGACAAAGTAAGTTCCGTCCTCTCCGTTTCCGTGCAGAAGAAAAAACGGCTCTCCTTCGCCCTGCTCTTGATAATATAAAGAAATATCCATTCCGTTCTCCCTTTTAGAACTTATATTGCATAAAATTCCCGTTCTTCACAAACCCGAAATCCGTGTACAGCAGTACACCCATATCCGAAGCGGTAATCTGTACACAGCCGCAGCCATACTCCTTCGCCTCCTCCACCACGCGCGTCAATAAAGCTTTTGCAATCCCCCGCCTGCGGTATTCGTCAGCCGTATACATGCTGGAAAGCAGACCAATTTTCCCGTTGGGACAGCTGAAATACGGCGGCTTTTCCACAAAGGACATGCCGCTCGTACCCACAATTTTTTCCCCGTCAACGGCAAGCCATGACACAAACGTACCGTCCGCCATATGCCGCCGGTAATAATCCGTTAAGGCAGGCTTTAAGTCGACTTCCTCGGTCGCGCCTTCCTCCCGAAGTTGATGGATTCTCATTTCTATAAAGGTGTCTAAATCTTTTTCTGTTATTTTTCTGTATTGTATCGCCATAAATGCTGTCCTCGTCTTTATCCATCTCTCATATATCAATTCAATGAGAGAGCTATTTATCATTTGTTCCTTTATAATTATTTTTCTGCCATACCTTGCAATTCCTCTAGCATGATTTTCTCAATTTTAATAATATCTGGCTGTGTTGGTGTAAAGCGTACCCCTCTGTGTAACAAATTAATAATTTTTTTGCGTTCTTTTCCAATTCCTGTATCAATTTAGGGTCTGCAATTTTTACAGGCTGACCACCTTTGATATACTGATCGTCTATGTATCTTGTAATCACAGGAAACATATCTTGAAAGAGAAGCACCGTTTTACGATCAAAAACCTTCACAATCTTTATTGTGTCTGTCGGCTTGTGCTGCTCTTGTTTTTTCTGTACCAGACGTTCAAATTTTTCTATCTTTGAACTGCATGGGACTAACCAATACAACCCCGTCTTACTATCTTTAAAAGCAAAATAATGCGGGCGCTTTGTGTCCTCATAATTAACCTTCAAATAGGGATCTTGTATCCTTGCGAAAAACTCATCTGATACAAAATATAGATTTCCCGTCATAATTTCCATAAGCGGCTTTTCTCCCTATATAATTTAAGCCCCCTGCCTTTTAGGGCAAGAGGCTTAAAAACTTTTTCACGGTCTATTTATTATTCGCATGACCGGGAGCGAACCACGTTTTCACGGTCCATTTATTATCCGCATGACCGGAAGCGGACTACTTTTTAAGGTAGTTCCCTACCTATTGATATTATTATACGCAACACCCGCAAATATGTCAATCCCCCGAAAAAAATAATATGTAAATTTGTTTATCTGTAGTTACTTTTCATGTACCATTCTCCCATCCACCACATGCAGATTTACCATGGAAACAATCTGCTCCTGCATCTCTTCCACCGTCTCCACTCTGACCCTGCCGATTTGATTTCTCGTCTTTTCAAAGTCAATCTCCGGAAATAACCTTTCACAAAATTGATTAGTATCGGGCGACGCGCCCATCAACGCAATGACCAGAGAATCTGCGTCAAACTGCTCGAATATTTCCTTCAATTCCTTTTCGGAAATGGTAGAAATCTGTTCAAAATCCGCGATTCTCTGCGGTTGGATTTTAGGCTCTAATATATCATTTATTGAAATGCCGTACAGCTTGGACAGCTTTAACAGAACATCCACATCGGGAACTGTTACTCCTGTTTCCCATTTGGAGATTGCCTGTCTTGAAATATCCAGTTTTTCCGCCAGTTCCTCCTGTGTGTAGTTATGGCTTTTTCGGAGAAAGTGCAAATATTTTGCCGTCAAATTTATGTTCATACGAAATTTCCTTCCCAAGCAATCATTTTTTCATATTACGTCTGCGCACTGCTCGTTGCTTTCGCGAACATTATAACCTAAAAAGGAAAAATAAAAAAGAACCTGACAGGCGCAAAAACGCAACAAGGAGGCTCCCCCGCTTCGCCGGGTTTACCTCCCCTTTACTGCAAAATCGCCTGCTCCAACACATAGAGCGCCTTCTCGTTCTCCTCCAGACAGTGCGCCATCATCGCTTCATTGCCCCGGTCCGCCAGAGATGTCGTGTCCGCCCCAAGCTGGACAAAGCAGATATAATCGTTGATTGTCTCGATGCGCGATGCGCGCGCTTTGCTCAGATTCTGCGGATAATTCTTGTTTTGTTCAATCAGCCCGCTCCGGTAAGATTCAATTGCCTGCTCAATAGTCCCTACATAATCTTCTTTCGCGTGAATGATAATCATGGTATCTATGTGCGCGTCAAGAATCTGTCTCTCCGCCAGAAAGTCTACGTACATATCCTCCGTGATTCCTGTCAGCCGCTCCAGTTCCGCCGCCGATAAATTGACCTCCGGCCAGTAATTATCCCCGAGAAGTTCTTTCACTTCCTCCTCCAATTCGGGTAACGTATAAAACTCTCGTTCTCCCTCACCCGCACTTTCCCAAAAAAGCGGAAAATTTCCCGCCTCCACTTCCTCCGCGTTCTGCTCCCCGACGATTCCCCGCCCGTCGACCAGATCTTCTTCTGCCAGCTCCTCCTTGCCACAACTTGTTAAGAAAAGGAGACCGAAAGCTGCTATTATTATTGTTTTTTTATACATGTTATTCCTCCATTTTTGTCAAATATGACGTCCGCATATATTCTTTTTTCTCCCGCGCTGTACATTCGCCGCCGCATAATATCCTCTGTATGAAAAAGTAACTCTCAGGATATTATTTTAATTTGTAAGCCGCAGTCGGATTTGGTATACTATAGCAGAAACAGATAATATGAATCCCGCACTATTATTTTTTACTTATATTTACAAATTTATGTATTTTCAGAGAGGAATTTTGGAAATTTATGCTGTTTAATTCCTATATCTTCATCTTCATATTTCTGCCTGTCGCACTGATTGGGTGGTACGGGCTCAACAGACTCGGGCGGTACAAGCTGGCAAGTCTTTTTCTGTCCGTCATGTCCCTGTGGTTCTATGCCTATTTTAACGTCCGTTATCTCGCCATCATCCTGTGCAGTATCGGACTGAACTATCTTCTGAGTCTTGCCCTTGCACATGTGCAGACAAAACATCTTCCCTCAGATACAGGTGCAGAAAAAACAGATTCTACGTTCGGCGCCGAAAGCAAAATTCAAAAAGCTCCTTCAGTAGACAAAGCGCCTATTCCTGTTTCCGGCAAAATCGGTCTTCTGGCAGGTCTTATCTTAAATCTGGGCATTTTATTTTACTTTAAATATTATGATTTTTTTATTGAGAACATTAACCTCGCTTTCCGCGCGGACTTTAACTTGAAACACATCCTGCTGCCCCTCGGTATCAGCTTTTTTACCTTTCAGCAGATGTCCTATATCATTGACCGGGCACTGGGCAGATGCAGGCATTACGATTTTGTCAACTATCTGACCTTTGTGACCTTTTTCCCGCAATTAATTGCCGGTCCCATTGTGCTGCACAGCGAAATCATTCCCCAGTTTGAGGATCCGGAAAAACGCCGCTTCGACAGCGCCTCTTTTGCCAGAGGCATTTATCTGTTCGTTCTGGGGCTTGCCAAAAAAGTGCTTCTGGCGGACACCTTCGGCTTGATGGCAAACTTTGGCTTTGCGCAGACTTTTTCACTGGACGCAGTGTCCACGGTTTTTGTAATTCTGGCTTACAGCTTTGAATTGTACTTTGATTTCAGCGGCTACTCCGATATGGCGATCGGTCTTGGCAGGATGTTCCATGTGGAGCTGCCGTTAAACTTCGATTCGCCTTACCGCTCCTGCAGCATCAAGGAATTTTGGCAGCGGTGGCACATTACGCTATCGCGGTTCTTTATCACTTATGTGTATATTCCGCTTGGCGGCAGCCGAAAAGGACGCGCACGTATGCTTCTCAATACTTTTATTGTCTTTTTGCTGAGCGGACTCTGGCACGGCGCGGCATGGACTTATGTGGCGTGGGGCGCCATGCAGGGGCTGCTGGTGGTATTGGATAATCTCGGTGTTGTGGGTATTCGCGGCAGGGAAGAAAAACGTCCTTCCCGTTTTCACATCCCCGCCCCTATTGGCTGGATCATTACCTTTACGCTTTTTAATCTCTCGCTCTTTTTTTTCAGAAGCAGCAGTATGCTGGCGGCAGGACAGCTTTTCAAAAACCTCCTGTCCCTGCGCTTTAACGGCAAACTGTTTGAGATTGCCGCACAACTTGACATCTCGGAAATATATGTGCTCAAACAGGCTCTGGAACTGGCGGCTCCGACAGCGGTCAATTACCTGTACCTGTTTGTTATGCTTGCATTGTTTGTGCTGGCGTTTTACCTCATTTTTCACAAAAATGCCTACGAGCGTGCGACCCGCAACGAGTTAACTTCCGGCAGGTGCTGGAGTATTTGCATTTTATTCATATGGTGCGTGATTTCCCTGTCGCAGGTGAGTACATTCCTCTACTTTAACTTTTAGCAACAGTCTCATCGTGCTCACAAAGAACTTTTTATTTTCATATGTATAGGGCAGACGCCCGAAAATGAATGATTTGCATGATCAACAAAAAAGAAAGGCAACCTATGATTTCAGACGGAAAATTTATCAAATCTTTTTTCATAAGAACGCTTATTCTCCTTGCGGCGGTGATCGGCGCGGTTGTGCTTTTTGACCCCTTTTATCAGTATCACAAACCACTGCCCGGCTTGAAAGCAGTGTTGACGGACAAGGAATATCAGTGCGTGGGGACGCTCAGAAACTTCGATTACAATGCGTTGATCGTAGGGTCTTCCGTCTGCGAAAACTATAACAACGGCTGGTTTGACCAAGGTTTTGACTGCCAGACCATCAAGGCAATCCGTTCCTACGGCGCGACTGCGGATCTAAAGGTGCTTCTGGATATCGCTTACGAGAATCATGAGCTGGATTATGTCTTTTACAACATAGACCCTTCCTCCCTCTCCGCCAGCGACAAGCCTACCTACGTCTCCACGGGCTGTCCGATGTATCTCTACGACAAAAATCATTTCAACGATTATCAATACACCTTGAACAAGGATGTGCTGATGGAAAAGCTGCCCTATATGTTGGCATTCTCCTTTATCGGAGATTATGACGAGGGCGATTCCTACAACTGGGCACAGTGGAAATATTTCGGCGCGGATATGGCAACCGGCATGTACGCCAGAAAACCTTCCGTCGCACAGATGCAGCCGGAAACCGCAAATGCGGACGCGCTCGAAAAAAATATTTCCCTTTTGACGGAAATGGTGGAGACGCACCCGGACACGACTTTCAAGTTTTTCTTTTCCCCGTACTCCATGCTCTGGTGGGATAACGCTTATCGGACAGGCGAGCTGGACGCGGTGATCTACAATGAAAAACAGACGGTAAAAGCGCTGCTCGCCTACGACAACGTGGAAATCTATTACTATCAGGACGCAAAAGAAATTATTACGAATTTAGACCTATATATGGACATGATTCACTTTTCCAAGGATATCAATTATTGGGTTTATGACAAACTGGCAAAAGGGGAGGAGCGGCTGACCGCAGAAAATTATGAGGAGCGGCTGGACGGTATGCGTGCTCTGTCGGATGAGATTGTAGAGAAAGAAATTCTCCGATTTTACAACCAGTAAAAGAAGTCAAAGCGGGAGGAAAACAAAAATATGAAATTCATCTCATGGAATGTAAACGGACTCAGGGCATGCGTAGGCAAAGGCTTTTTGGATTTTTTCAAGGAGGCGGATGCGGATATTTTCTGCTTACAGGAAACCAAATTGCAGGCGGGGCAGATTGACCTCGATCTGCCGGGCTACCATCAATACTGGAATTACGCGGAAAAGAAAGGCTATTCCGGCACAGCCATCTTTGCGAAAGAAGAAGCGATGCAGGTCACTTACGGCATCGGCGTGGAGGAACACGACCACGAAGGGCGCGTCATCACGCTGGAATACCCCGACTTTTATTTCGTTACCGTCTATACACCCAATTCCCAGAATGAGCTGGCGCGTTTGGATTACCGCATGAAATGGGAGGATGATTTTCTCGCCTACCTGAAAAAGCTGGAAGAATTAAAGCCTGTCATTTTCTGCGGCGATTTGAATGTAGCACACAAGGAAATTGACTTAAAGAATCCGAAAACCAACCGCAAAAATGCCGGATTTACGGATGAGGAGCGGAGCAAATTCACGGCTCTTGTGGACGCCGGATTTATCGACACTTTCCGCTATTTTTATCCTGATCTGGAGGGCGTTTATTCGTGGTGGTCCTACCGTTTCAGCGCGCGGGCAAAAAACGCGGGGTGGCGCATCGACTATTTCCTCACTTCCTCATCTCTGGAAGGCAGATTGCAGGACGCTTTCATATACAATGAAGTGATGGGATCCGACCATTGCCCGGTGGGGTTGATGATGCAATAAATTACAGAAAATCCACCGACTCCACCTTGTCCGACTTTGTGATGATTTCGTAGATTTCTGTTTTCTCTATGGCTCTCTTCGTATGCAGAATCAAATAAGCCGACACGCTGTCCCCGATTTTGGAATTGCTGATTTCCATCGAATCCACGACAATATCAGCAGCTTTCAAATCCTGTATAATCACGTGAAGATACCGAATTTCCTCCAGATCAATGATCACGTTGCAGTATCTGGTATTTCTGGTAGCAAAGCGTTCCACGAAAGGGAGCACATGCAGCGAAAGCAGCATGACGAGGGTAATCAGCACGCCGCCCTCCACAAAACCGATCCCCACAGCAAGTCCAATCGTCGCGCTCGCCCAGAGCGTCGCCGCCGTCGTCAATCCCCTGACCCGGTGGTTACTTATGATAATCGTTCCAACGCCGAGGAAACCGACACCGCTGATGACCTGCGCCGCCATACGGTTCATATTGGCAAGCCCCGGAAAATGTATCTGAATATATTGTTCAGTCAGCATGACAAGCGTCGCACCCAGACAGACAACCGTCATCGTCTTCGTGCCCGCGCCGCGGTGTTTCATGCCGCGATCCAGACCGATAATGCCGCCGAGAATCATGGACGCTATGATTCGTATGATAAGATTTTGTGTCGTCCACTCCGAAAAATCTCCGAATATCATATGTACCTCCGCATACTATAAAGAATTTTCTATCTGTTAATGCGATACCGTTTCATCTTTGTTATTCCTGTTTCAACCACTTTATTATCATCAACCAACATCTTCAATAATGTTCTCGCTCTTGACCTTCCAACATCTAGCCAATCTGCTACTTCCTCCACTTTATATTCTTTTTCTGGTTGCATGTTATTCAAAACAACCTGCAATTGCTTTCTTGTCTTTTCTGTCACTTTTTTTCTGTCACTTTTTTCTGTCACTTTTTTTCTGTCGCTTTTTTTTATCGCTTTTTTTTCTTCCGTTTTTGTCAAAAAGGATAATCTTAATATAGTTCTATCTGGTGCATATTCCTCTATCACCTGCGGCATAATCCATCCTTGGCTTTCCCAAACAGCATAAATATCTGGTACACCGCTACCCGCGCGTTCACCGATACCAATCATATTAAACATTTTCATAAGCGCTTTATTTCTCGGATCGGATATACCACCTTTCAACATCTGTTTTTTCCCGGTTCGTATACTCCCCGGATTTTCCATTACAATACCATCCGATTCTTTCTTTATAACAACGCCTCTCGGTAAATAAAAGTCTGTATTCACAAGGCAATTTGCCAACGCTTCTCTTATTGCTTTATGTACAGGTGTGTCATCTACCCTGACAGCGCCTTCCAATTTAAAGGGAATCTTAACATCCTTTACTAATTTTCCATATACTCGAAAAAAGAAATCAAACAAATTACCCGTCCAGTCACCAGAACCCGACTGTAAACGATCCGTCCAACGTATTGACGGATCCAACAATTCTCTAAAATCTAAAAAATACTCCGGATACTCATAGACAATTTTATATTCATCCCCAAACATTAACAAACCTGCGGCTGTAGGATGCATCTTACCATCCAAATAAGACATTCTCGCAGCCCCGACTCTTTCCAAGTAATCTTCGTCTCCTAATTGCTGCCAAACATGTTCCCTACGATATGCCATATGACGATTTCGATAAGAATGCACTGTTTCCTGATTAAATACGTCCATCTGCATATCACCAAGAACCTTCATATCCATAGAATCTTCTGTTTGATCGCGAAGCATTGCTTTTATTTCGCCAGATGTACAGTGATAATCGCCCTCCCAATTTCTCCTATAAGTTCCCTTGAACATATCTGTGCCAACATATATTGGTTTTTCCTCTCTCTTCGCCGCCGGAACATAGATAACCATGATAACATCTTTATCTATCTGATAAAGTTGCACGTCTTTATCTGTAAAAGATTTTTATTTACTTTTTGTAAATTATTGATAGTATTCCAAAAATCTTTACGCAGCTTGTCTACGCTTTGTAATCCTGTTGTTTGCCAACTTCCATCTTTATTTTCACTGACGCCAAGGATTATCACCCCACCATAGCAATTTGCAAACGCCGAATACGTACTCCATAATGAATCCGGCAAACCCTCCCTTGCTTTTTTAATTTCACATCGATTATCTTCTCTGTATTCATTAAATTTGGATAAATCGAACATTAAATACCCCCAAAATGAATTCCTAATTTTCTTTCAAAATCCTACGGCATACCAAACAGATTCTTGATCGGGTTAACCCCCTTCGCCTCCTGCAAAATCATCTCCTGCTCTCCGGCAAGATATGCTTCCAATTTCTCGATCTCCTCCTCGCTGAAACCTTCCGCTTTCTCAATCTTACCGCCCGGCACGATTCCTTCCGCCCAGTCACTGTCACGCAGAAAGGAAACCCTTGCGAAAGCTTTTCCCTCTTTATGAATCATGCTTGTCACAAGCATCTTGATATCGTCCGAGAGAACCGGCGCCGCCGTTTCTTCTTGAAATTCCGTATCTGCTATAATCACTTTCTTTGAAACTGCTGACGACACTTTTTCCTGTGCCGCCGTACCCGGCTCCTCCTCATCCGCAATGATTACCTTCTTTAAAATTACTTTTCCGTCATCCATCTCTGTCATTTTTCTCACCCTTTACACAATCTAATTTTCTGATGCCGTTTTTCGCAAAACTCCATTTTTAGTATAATTTCAGTGTACCATATATTTTCAGTCATCCACACCAAAAATTTGGTCATTCACAACATTTTTTCTGAAAAGAAAGGGCATTTTACAGATTATCATGTATACTTATCTTATGATAAACGGGGAAAAGCAGATGAAAACAGTGAAAATTGCGATATGTGACGACGAAACCGCCCTGCGGGAAACGCTGCGGCGAAAAATAGAAAAACATTGTCAAAACGCCGAAATTACTTGTCAGATTTCCGACTTTGATTCGGGGGAAAGTCTGCTTGCGCTCCCTGCGGAAAGCGTTCCGGACGTGCTCTTTCTGGATATCCAAATGCCCGGCAAAAACGGGATGCAGACCGCCCGAGAACTGCGGCAGAAAAAGCGGGATATCATTCTCATATTTGTGACAGCATTGTCGGAATATGTCTACGAAGCCTTTGACGTAAACGCCTTTCACTACTTAGTAAAACCTTTTGACGACGAAAAATTATACGAGGTTCTCGACAACGCCCTGCGGCAATATACAAGGCAGGCGAAAAGCTCCAACCCGCAAGATACCGTAAAAAGGACATCGTCCCAACACAGTTCGGCAGGTGCGGCAGCGAACACAGGCAGCAAAAATAACCTGACCACTCCGCGCGCGATTCTCGTAAAAAGAGGCGGTCTCTCCACAAAGGTGCTGCTCGCAGACATTATTTACGCGGAAGTCTTCAACCGCAAGGTTCTGCTACACACGGTAAACGGCGATATTGAATACTACGGAAAGCTGACGGAACTATCTGAGCAGACCGGGGCGGATTTTTACCGCACCCACCGCGCTTATCTGGTGAATCTGAAATATGTGGAAAAATACAGTGCCGAAACGATCTGGCTGGAAACGGACACCGTTCCCGTCTCCAAAAAACAGTTTGCCGGGTTTGTGCGGCAGTATATGCAGTATATCAGCCGCACGAACGGCAGAGGGGCGGACAAATGAACGAGTTGGAACAATACTACGAAATTTCAAGCCATATTTACTCTCTCACAACAACACTGTTGACCACCTACTGTTATGCTTCTCTGGTCAAACCGTTCCTCTCGGATGAATCATCCTGCCGGCTGCAAAAATCGCGGGTGTGGCTGATCGCTGCAACCTACGCCTGTACTATGCAGTTTCTTCACTATATGCCGTACTACATCAATGTCATACTCGCCTACGGCATCGGCATTTCCGGCGCATTTCTTGTCATGTGCTTACTTGACCGTGTGTGTATCAGCCAGAAACTCTTTCTCTCCGTGACCTTTTTCAGTCTGCGCTGGCAGGCATGGCGTATGGTAGGCGAGTTGGGACTGATCTGGTCGCCGCTCTGTTATCGCATCTTTGCCGATAGGGATGAAATATTCTTTTTTTGGCTTTTTGTCGCAGAATGCGTGAGGGATGCACTGACAGGTTTTCTACTTTTGTACGGCGGCGTACGGTTCTTGCTGAGAATTTATGGTAAAAAGCAGGAGCATATGAAAATGCGCGAGCTTTTAATTCTGCTCATTCCCTCCTTGTCCGGCATTTGCGCTTACACAATGATTCTTTTCTATTACAATGCGTACACAAGCGCACTCGAACAGGCGTCGTTGTCTGTAAAACTTGGTTATGAAATGCTGATTCTGCTCTATGCCCTCATCTGCTATGCGACAACCCTCGCCATCGTCTGGCTCTTCCGTCAGTGGAAAACCGAGCAGGAGGAAGACAGGCAGAAAGAAATATTTTCCAGACAAATGCAGGACCTGAAATCCCACATTACAGAGGCGGAACGTCTCTACAAGGACATGCGCGCCCTGCGCCACGACATGGGCAATCACCTGATGACCCTCAAACAGCTCTATGCACAGAGAGAATCTGAGGAAGCGGAAGCGTACGCGGCAACTCTGCAGGACCAGATGCAGGCGGCATCTTTCGGAATCACAAGCGGCAATCCCGTGACGGATGTGATTCTCGCCGACCGCAAAAAAGAGATGGAAGAAAAAGGCATTGCTTTTACCTGCAGCTTTCATTACCCTGCCGACAGTGAAATCAATGCCTTTGATATCAGTATTATATTAAACAACGGGCTTTCCAACGCCATTGAGGCGACCGAGCGGGAAAACACCCCCACGCCGCGCATTTTCCTCTCCTCCTACCGCAGGAAAAATATGTATATCATCGAAATCGCCAACAGCTTTACGGGCGAACTGGCAGCGGACGAACAGAGCGGACTTCCCGTCACCACAAAGGAAGGGGAGGGGCACGGCTTCGGTCTCAGCTCCATCCGCCACGCGGCGCGAAAGTATCTGGGCGATATCGAAATCTGCAGGGAAGTTTATGAGCAGGAGAAGTGCTGTGTGCTGCGGGTGATGTTACAAATAACCGTTTCGACTGCCTATAACAGCTTCAAAACGATCTAAAATTTTCCACAAATATTGTGGTGACGACCTGCGTTTATTCCAACACCGCATTCCCAATCCCATACTTTTCCGCCAGCGCGTGTATACTCCCATCCTCATACGCCGACCGAATAAAGGCATCCGCCTCCTTTGTCAGATCGGAACCCTTGCGGAAACCCACGCAGATTTTTTCGTCGTTGACGGCAATGGAAAATCCCAGCTGATCATACGCCTGCCCCGCGCCGGTGTTATACGCCGCCATGATGATGTCGATGACCGCCGCGTCCGCCTTTTTGTCCAGAACGCCCTGCAATGCTTCCTTCTGCGTCGCCCATGTGGTATAGCGGTATCTTGTCTCTTTCAAAAGCGCCTCCCCCGTGGATCCCGCCTCCACGGCAAAGAGCAGATGCTGGCATTCCTCTATGGACTGATACTGCCCGAGATTTTCCCCATACATCACCACCACTTGAGCGTTGGATAAATAGGGGCATGAGCAGGAAATGATTTCCTGTAACTCAGTCGTCATTGTCATGCCGTTCCAGATACAGTCGATTTCCCCTTGTTCCAACAATTCGGTCTTATCGTCCCAGTCAATTTCCTCCAGTTCCAGTGTGACGCCGATCCGCTCGGCAAAAGCTTTCGCCAGCTCGGCGTCAAAACCCGTCCATGCATCCCCGTCACGGTAATCCATCGGCGCAAAATCCGTGATACCCGCCACAAGCGTTCCCTTTGACTGTACATACGAAAGATCGGATCCTCCTTCTTCTAATTCGAGACTTACGCTCTCCTGCTTTTCGCCGCATCCGGCAGTCAGCAGCAGCGACACCATCGCCAGCCATGCGATATTCTTCCCTTTTCTTCTCATGAAGCTCTCACCCTTCTATTCCTTTTCATTTTCCCTTATACAGCTTGAACAACAGCCCGAACGCACCCGCCCCGCAGTTGATGGAAATAGCGGGCGATGCCTTCTGATAAATAACCCGCTCAAATGCAATCTTCTTCCTGACCATATTCTCAATTTCCTGCAGCTCCTCATAAGACAGCCCGGCGTACGTGATAAACAAAAGCCTTTTATCTATTCTGCCCGCATTTTGAAGCGCCGACGCAATGTACTTTTTCCACACCGTTTTCTGCGTCCCGATCATGACGGCTCCCACCGTCATTTTACTGTTTTTCAAAACCAGCACGGGATGCACCATGAACGCCCTGCATATCCTGTTGATCCGCGGAGAAATTCTTCCCGCGCGCAGCAGATACTCGGTATCATCCACAATAAAGCTTGTTCTGACATGGGAGCGCATCTGCTGTATCCCCTCGATCACAGCCTCCTTTGACATGCCGTCCGCCGCGTACGCCGCCGCCTGCAAAACGATAAAACCCATGCCGCTTGACAGATGTCCGGTGTCGATCACTTCCACATTGTCAAAGCTTTTCGATGCCTCCAGCGCATTCTCATAGCCCTTGCTGACCTTTCCCGACATGGTCAGATGAATCACACACTGGGCTTTCGTCAGCTGCTCCGCAAAAAATGCCTCGTACTCGGCGATGCCCGGCGCTTCCGAGTGCGCGCGCCTGCCGTTTCTGATATAGGAGAGCACGCCGTCCGTTCCCGTCTCCTGTCCGTCTATAAACTCGCCGCCCTCCGTCACGACCCGGTACGGCATAACGGCAACTCTCGCATTGTCTGTCATTTCACCCGGCAGATCGGAAACGCTGTCCGTAGAGATCAGCAGAAACTTCTTCTTTTTCGCGTGCTCCACAAAAGGCGCCTGCACCACGCCAAAAGACTCCCTCCCCTCCGCCATCGTCACAAGTTCTCGCGGCAGATGCTTTAACAGCTCCGCCTCAAGCTGCCCGCCGGTCACCGGCTTTGTCAGATAACCGTCGAAACCTTCCCTCTTATACAGCCTCCGGTTTTCCCCGCCCGCGTTCGCCGTCAGAACGACCACCGGCGTCTCCGGATTCAGCCCGCCCGCCTGCGTGCGGATCTCATGCAGACAGGCAATCCCATCCATCTCCGGCATCAGATGATCCATCAGGATAACGTCGTACCGGTTCTGCAGCGTTTTCCGCAGACATTCCGCTCCGCTGACTGCGGTCTCCGTCTGCACCTTCGTATCCCGCAAAAGCTTTTCGGCAACCATCAGATTCGTCTCGTTATCGTCCACGATCAAAACACGGGCTCTGGGCGCCTCGAAGCTTTTTTTATAGAGTTTTCTCGCGTTCAGCGCATGACGCGCTTCGATGTCGATGTCCCCGAGTTCCTCCTCGGAAACGATTTCCTGCGGCAGCGTAATGACAAAGGTCGTCCCTTTCATGTAGACGCTGTTTACCGAAATATCGCCGCCCATAAGGTCTACCAGCTGTTTCACAATGGAAAGTCCGAGTCCCGTCCCCTCGATATGACGGTTTTTTTCCACATCCACTCTCTTGAAGGCACTGAACAGATAAGGCATATTCTCCTTTTTAATGCCCATCCCCGTGTCCGCTACCGAATAGACGATCTGCACGCGCCCGTGCTCCTGCCTCCGGCACTGAATGGAGAGGGTAATGGCGCCCTCCGCGGTATACTTCACCGCGTTGTTCAGCACGTTGATCAATACCTGCTTGATCCGCACCTCATCACCCAGAAGCTGTGCAGGTATTTTCCGATCGACATCGATATGAAATTCCAGCCCCTTCTCCTTCGCCCGCACCCAGATCATATTGACGATGTCAGACAGCATGGCGCCCACGTCATAGCTGACAGGCACGATGTCCATTTTCCCCGATTCTATCTTTGACATGTCCAAAATGTCGTTGATCAGTGCGAGTAGCATATTGCCGGCTGTCTGGATGTCCCTTGCGTCCGAAGCGATCTCATCCGACGTGGCCTCCCGCAGGATCATTTCATTTAGCCCGATGATCGTATTGATCGGGGTTCGTATCTCATGGCTCATACTGGAAAAAAATCGGTTTTGCGCTTGATTCAGTTCCTCAATTTCCCGCTTCTGCTGCTGCGCCGTCCTGTTCGCAGAACGGTAAATGGCATTCTGAAACAGGATCATGCCACAGGTAATCGCCGAGACCATTGTCAGGGACAGCACCACGTCCGTATATGCCATCTCAACGGTATGCGCGGCGGGCAGGGAAGGATAAAGATACGACAGCAGGTAACACCCCCAGCTTACAATCAATCCGGTGACCAGCAGTACATATTTGGCTTTTTTCTCAACAATCAGCGCCACGAATACAAAGGCGAGCAGAAACCAGCTGGAACCGCCCCCGTAAAGCCCGCCCGTGGTCAGATAGTTATAGGGCATCACCAAATACACGAGAAGTCCGCCGATGATGACGGCTCCCACCTGTATCTTGCGATAATGGATGGAAAAATAAGTAATACCAAACAGAATGATAAAGCCCAGTATCATGCCGATATAATTGACCGCGCCCTCTCCAAGCGCAACTGTCAGAACAACGGTGATCCCCATGCCGATCAGCCCGACTAACGTCAGCAGGCGAAACAGCCGCTCCTGCAGTGAAACACCGGAATCTCTTATGGGATCGATTATCTTCTTAATATTGATCATGCTTCACCATCCCCCACATTGCACAGCAGCATTTTTACTTTTTCCAACGCCGCTGTTATCTCAAAATCGTCGATATCCCGCCCGGCTTCCTCCAGAAGTCCGGTGACAGGTTCTCCACCATATACAAAGCCGCTCAACGCCTCTATCAGGTTCTTTGCCTTCTCCGCCTCGAACGTATTCAGACTGTTTTGTATTTCATTAAGCCTCTCTCGAAACGCAGACGCAGAGATTTCCTGATATTCTTTCTGTGCTCCTTCTTCGTCCTCCTCACCGAAAATATCCCGTATGCGCCGCACCGTCTCCCGATATGCTGTCAGCAGCCTTTCATGATGCGTTTCGATATATGCCGCGTCCGCTTTTTTCGCCGCATCCTCCAGACCTTTCGCCAGATCGGAAAGGGCGTCCGCTCCTGTCATGCGCGCCGTGCTCTTCAATGCATGCACCAAAATACAATAGTTCTCCCAATCCTTCTGTCCGAAAAATCTATCAATTTCCTCCTGTTTTTTGTCCGCGTCTGCTGCAAATTTCAGTAACAGCTCATCATAAAACGCCGTATTGTTCATGCAATACTGCAGACCGTTTTTTGTATGTATCCCCGCCTCCTCCAAGAGATCTGCCCTCTCTCGGTCAGATGCTGCCTGTTCCTGCTGCCCGCTATGCGGTTCGCCCTCCAAAGGTTCTTTGTTCTGCCCCGCCCGGTAATCTTTATCCACATACCGGATCGCCGACTTCGGCAGCACATTTCTGAGAACGCGCTCAAGCTCCACCATCTCAATCGGCTTCGAGACAAATTCGTCAAAACCTTCCTCGAAAAACATCTCTCTTGCGCCGCTGACGGCATTAGCGGTAAAGGCAACGATTGTCGCCGTTTTCTCAGAGTCCGCCAGCAGTCTGCGCAGCCGCTTTAACGTCTCCACGCCGTCCATCTCCGGCATCATATGATCGAGAAAAATCAGATCAAAATCCTCCCTCTCACTGAGTGCAAGCGCCTCCATTCCGCTGTGCACCGTCTTTACCTGCATTTCATATTCCTTAAAAATCCCCTCCGCAACCATCAGATTCATCGGCTCGTCATCCACTACAAGCACCTTTACATCCGGACAGAGCATTCGTTTTTGTGCAAAAAACAATTCATCCCGCACCGTCTCCACATTCAGCATATTTGCAATCGGCAAGCAATAAAACGGTTTCCGAAGAAGCTTTGTCCTCGTATGTACAGGCAGGACAAAATGCGAATCCGCCGCCACGATCACTGTCATTCTCTCAGCCAGATCCTCAAAAAATGCACTGCTCTCCCCATACTCCTCCGCACCGATAAACAGATGGGTAATCTGGTACACACCTGCCAGCGACTTCAATTCGTCCAGACGAAATACCCTGTGTATGGAAACATCCATACCCTCGATCATATGGGTAATCATTTCATTATAATAGTTTCTCACCTCGGGAACCTCATACTTCTCCGGCTTCAAAAAGCACGCCAGACATAGCCGCTCCCGGTTTTCCAAAGCGATCAGCGGTCTATTGTCCGCTATCTTTTGCGGAATGCTCACGGACACACGGGTGCCGACGCCCTCCTCACTGGAAATCTGCATAAAGCCCTCCATGTAGGAGACCAGTCCCGCCACAATCGGAAGCCCTAACCCCAGACCTCCCGCCCTTCGGTTTCTCCCGGCTTCTTTTTGATAGAAGCCTTCCGTAATTTTTTCAAGATCTTCACCGGAGATACCCTCCCCGGTATCGCTGACGGTAATGCATAAATTTACGCCGTAGTCTTTCGGCAGCGCATGGATTCTGACACAGACGCCGCCCTTTGAAGTAAACTTGAGGGCATTGTTTACCAGATGTCTGAGAATCTTCTTCACCTTTTTTCCGTCCCCGAGAAGAACGGCTGGCATCGCCGCATCCAGATCAAAAACCAGCTCCGGCATATACTCCCTCTCCTGCATCTGATTTTCGCTGATCACATCATTGACAATGGAGGATATCATATAAGCCTCCCCGCTGACAGTGATCTTCTCATTGTTGATCTCCGTATAATCCAAAATATCTTCAATCTGACCAAACAGTCTCTGCCCCGCCATCTGTATCGTAAAAATATCTTTCTTTTTTTCCGCATCCTCCTCATTCTTCAGCATAACCGACGAGATTCCCGTCACCGCGTTGATCGGCGTGCGCAGCTCATGGGACACATTTGCGAGAAAGTCTTCCGTCCTCTTGTTGATTTCCTCCAGCCGGGCAATCATGTCCTCCGTCGTCTTTCTCTCACGAACCTGTCTTTGCACCATAATCTTTAACAGCCATCCCGCCATATACACGAGCATGAGATGAAGAAGCAGCCTTGTGACAAAGAGCGGCGTATCTTCCGCAAAACCATCCGTCACAAAGAAAAAATCGTAAGCCATCGTCAAATAATAAGTAAACATACATATTTTGACGGTGCTGTACTTCTCTGTGAAGGAATACAGCACCATCAGCGTTATCATGACCGGCGCCAGATCAAACATACTGGTCTCATGAATCCCATAAAAGAAAAATACAAGCATCATCAGGATCGTGTAGATATCTAATCTGACAGCCATCGGCAGCCTGTCTCTGATATGTAATGCCCAACCTGCGATCACACCGATCGGCAAAAGTACAACCGCCCACGTCTCCCACCCCAAAAGCAGGGATTCCCCGATCAGCACGCACGATAAGATGGTATAACAAAGCAGTATCAAAAGCTGCGCCGCTCTCTGTTTTTCCTGATTATCCATTTTCTCTCCTCTATTTTTATCTTTCCCGCATCTGATATTCCTTATCGTCATCAATCATGCCAAGCGCGATCTCTGTCATCATGGGGTCAAACTGCGTTCCCCTCCCCTTCTCAATCTCCCCGCGGACAACTTCCTGTGGCAATACGTCGCGATAACTTCTCCGCGAGCTCATGGCGTCATAGGCATCCGCCACCGCAATGATCCGGGCTTCTAACGGAATCTCTTCCCCCGCAATGCCATCCGGATATCCCTTGCCGTCATAGCGCTCGTGATGCCATCTGGCGCCAGTGATCAGCTTGGGAAAATCCTTGATGTTTTTCAGTATCCTTGCACCCATGACCGGGTGGTTTTTGATCACCGAATACTCCTCCTCCGTCAAGTGCGCCGGTTTGTTGATAATGGCATCGGGCACTCCGATTTTTCCCACGTCATGCAAAAGCCCCATCATATAAATGTCATTCTGCGATTCTCCAGAAAGCCCCGCACGGCGCGCAATCTCTCTGGAATATTCCGCCACCCGCAGGGAATGCCCGTTTGTGTAAGTGTCCTTCGCATCCACCGCACCGGACAGCGCTTTCACGATCTGCATGGATATCCGCTCCAGCTTTTCATGCTGCGCCGCAATCTCCTGCGTCTTTTTTAGTACCTCGCGCTCCAAATCCGCCTGTAAGCGGCTCAAATCTATGGTGTGCCGCACGCGCAGCAAAAGCACCTCCGGCACAAAAGGTTTTTTGATAAAATCCTGCGCCCCCAGCTCCAAGCCCCTCTTTTCGGTATTGCTGTCGTCGTCCGCCGTCAGAAAGATAACCGGAATGTCCGCCGCCTCCCCGTTTTCCCGAATCGCCTGCATAGTCTGAAATCCATCCATTCCGGGCATATGTACATCCAAAAGGATCAGATCCGGTCTGTTCTCCCGCAGAAACTGCACGGCATCGCCGCCCGCTTTCAGACAGCTCACGCGCATCTGCACCCCGCCCAATATATAGCTCGCCATCTTTAAATTCGACGTGTCATCGTCAACTACCAAAATCCACTCGTTCATTGTGTTCTCCTTACTCATTACAGCTTTCGTTCAGACACTCGTCTCTGTGAACATATAATTTCAGTCTACAGATTTGCCCGCCTTTTTCTATAGCATTGGCACGAATTGTTAAAATCCGTCCTGAATTGCAGCTCTCGCTTTTCCCGTTGTTTTATGCTATGATGTTGCGTAGATATTTTTCAGAATAAAGAGGGACTTCCATGCGAATCGCTATTGTAGATGATATTGCTTCAGAACGGAATATGCTAAAAACGGATCTGGATGCCCAGCTTGCCCGCCTCTCTCTTGACGCCACAATTTCCTCTTTTTGCTGTGGCACGGACTTTCTCTGTGCCGCCGAAAAGGAGCGGTTTGACCTTGTGTTCCTTGACATTTATATGGGAAAGGAAAACGGTATAGATACGGCAGAACGTCTGCGATGCTTCGACCCAGACTGTCTGCTTGTATTTACCACCACATCCCGCGACCATGCGCTGGAAGGTTTTCGCGTCCGGGCGCTGCACTATCTGGTGAAGCCGTATCAGAAAACAGACCTTACTGCACTGTTTGATGAGATTGTAAAACGCTTTTCCATAACGGATAAGTATATCGAGATAAATACCACAGGCGGTGTTCACCGGCTCCGCTTTCAGGATATTCTGTATGCGGAGCATTACAAACACCAGATTTATATTTACGGCGCAGACGGGAAGAAGTATGTAACGCGCCGGACGTTTCGGGAATTTACGGACACTCTTACGGACGGACGTTTTTTTCTGTGCAGCCGGGGCGTTCTTGTCAACATGGAACATGCGGAGGATTTGGACGGCATGGATTTCATCCTGAAAGGCGGGAAAAAGGTTCCGGTCAGCCGCAGCCTTGCCAAAGCCGCACATACCGCCTTCGGTGATTATTTGTTCAAAGATTTCAAATATTCCGAAAGGAGGCATTGACATGGAGCTTATGGTTTTCCTGCCGGGTATGCTGCTTGCCTATTTCCCCGTAAAACAATATCTGCGGCTGCGTCCTGCCAAACTGGCAGCTATAACAGTCCCTCTTATCCTTCTTTTGTGCCTTACTGGGGAAACTGTACGCCGTTATTTCCATATGAATATCCTCTGGCTGTTTTTTCCTGCCGCCGCCGTCATTTGCTGCTTCTATGTACATACACTCAAGATTACACGCTGGAAGTCCGTCAGTGTTTTCTTCGCTATATGCGGTGTTTTCTCCTGCCTCGGAAATGCCGCCGTCGGATTAAGCGGCGAGACCACGCCACCGTTTTCTCCGCGCACAGCTGCCCTCTGGTTTTTGATGTGCTGTGCCTTCTCGGCCGCAGCATGGCATTCCGCTACCCATGCCGCAAGACAGCTTCTGGAGGACGATGCCTTTGCGCCGACATGGTATGTGTTCTGGATACTGCCTGCCATATTTATCAGCCTGAACCTTTTCATCATGCCGAGAAATCCGGGCATTTTAGAGCAGGGGCGGCTCCGGCGAATCTACATTTTTATCAGCTTTGCGTTCCTTGTCCTGCTCCTTTTAGCCTATCTGTTTTTCTACCATATGGCTTCCAGCTTAAACCGCATTGACCGCCTGCGGCTGGAGAACCAGTTCCTGTCCATGCAGCAGGCACGGTATGACAGTCTCCTTACCACTACCAGACAGATCCGGCAGGCCAGACACGATCTGCGCCACCATTTTCATGTCCTACAGGGCTTTGCCGCACAAGAGAACTGGAATGCTCTCGCCGCATACCTTGACGAAGTACAGGGCAGCATCCCGAGTGGAGATTTAGGGCTGTGTGAAAATACCGCCGTAGACAATGTGGCGGGCTATTTTTCCATACGCTGCAAAGAATGCGGCATTCCGGTTACCTTTGCGCTCAATCTGCCCCTGCAGCTTCCAGTGCCGGAAAGCGATCTGTGTTCCGTACTGTCCAACCTCTTAGAAAATGCAATAGAAGCCGGCGTAAAAACCGCACCCGAAAGGCGACAGATCAAAGTGCAGGCATATCTCCATTGCGATCATATGGTACTGTTGTCCGTGGAAAATGCTTATGACGGAAAAATCCGGGAAAAGAACGGTGTATTTCTTTCATCCAAGCGTCCGGGGGAAGGTGTAGGCTTGCAGGCCGTCCGCCATACCGCAGAAAAGAACGGCGGGTATGTCCGGTTCCACTATGGGGACGGTGTATTTACAGCCAATGTGATCTTACGGAGCGGGGATTGAATCTCCCCGCCCGCAAAAAAGAAAAATATAATTTACTTGAATTTCTTTATTAGCTCCTGTACCTCGTTCATAGTCGGCATCACCCGGAGCGCCCCCTTGCGGGTCGTGATAATGGACGCCGCCGCATTGGCGAAAACCAGCATTTCCCGTAGACTGTCCTCGTCAAATCCATCCAGACCACACTGCAATACATAATGCAGACAGCAGGCACCGAACGTGTCCCCCGCCCCTGTGGTCTCTATCGTATTTTCCTGTAAAAACGGCGCGACTTCCACGCGCAAATCTTTGTAGTAAGCGCGGCTCCCGTCCTTTCCCATAGACAATACAATCAGTGGAATGTCATACTGTCCGCGCAGCTTACAGATACCGGCATCGAAATCTTCCTCCCCGGTAAACCATCGAATCTCGTTGTCGGAAATTTTCAGGAAATCACATTTGGAAAGCCCGTAAGCCGTCTGCTCTTTCGCCTCCTCCAAAGAATCCCACAAAGGCTCCCGCAGATTCGGGTCAAAGGAGAGAACTGCCCCTGCTGCCTTCGCCGTCTCCACCGCCTTCTTCGTCGCCCGCCTGACTTCCTCATGGGTCATGGACAGGGTGCCAAAATGAAATATCTTCGTATCCCGCAGGATATCCGCATTTACTTCGTCCTCCCGGAGCATCATGTCCGCACCGGGATTTCTGTAAAAGGAAAAGTCTCTGTCCCCGTCCGGAAATGTCTCCACAAATGCCAACGTTGTCCTGACGTCTTTGTCCGTCACCAGATTGGAAACGTCAATTCCCGCCGCCGCCACAATCTCTTTCAGACGGTTTCCGAAAATGTCCTGCCCCACTTTGCCGATAAACGCGGTCTTTCTCTCCAATTTTGCCAACATGGCGAGCACATTGCACGGCGCACCGCCGGGATTCGCCTCGTAAATCGGATTCCCCTGTCCGCTGGTACCGTTCTCCGTAAAGTCAATCAACAGTTCTCCAAGTGCAGTCACGTCGTATTTCTTCATTCACCGTTCCCTCCCATTTAGTTTAATGCGTACTTCACGACGTCCATCGTCACATCCCCGTCCGCAAAGAAAGAAATACCGTCCGCCGCAAGATCGGTGTATAAAGTTGCGCTCAACACATACTCTCCGTCGTTCACAAACACTTCCACACTGAATCTGTCCAATATGATACGCATCTTTATATTACCATCTTTGTTGCGCACTTGGCAACGGCGCTGATGAATAATGGCACGCCTTGAACCCGAAAATTTTCTGTCTATCTTGACGATGGATTCGTAGGGTCTAAAGCTGACGGAGGTATGGTAGGTGCCGTTCTGCGCAAACCGCACCGCAAATTTGTGGTAAATATTTTCCGCATCCGCCGGGCGCAGCGTCAGTTCCATATCCACTTTTCTGCCCTCCACTCCGGCAAGCTTTATCACATCGTGGAAGGTCACATTTTCATGCCTCACCTCTTCTCCACGCAGGTTTTCCAGCTCGCGCACAGGATTCTGGTACAGTCTTCCGTCACGTATCGACAGTTCCCTCGGCAGGCTCATCTGCCCGAACCACGGCTGGTCGGGCGCATGGAGGTTACAGGTGTCCCAGTTCTGCATCCAGCCGACCATCACTCTCCTGCCGTCCGGTGTAAGCAGCGTCTGTGTCGCGTAGAAATCAATCCCGTAATCTATCGCCTGATTATGTTCCTCCGTGAAGGTATCGCTCCCCTTATCGTAGGAGCCAATCAGACATAAAGTGCCGTTTCCGTTGTGATACTCAAATCCCTGCGGCAGCATATCCATCGGGCTTGTGAGCAGCACACCTTTGCCGTCCAGCTCAAAGAAGTCCGGGCATTCCCACATCATGCCGTAGCGTCCGTTGTTCTCCGCTAAAATTTTATCGTATTTCCACCTAAATCCGTCCTCGCTGCTGAAGAGGAGAATCTGTCCGTCCCTCTCGGGCGTGCAGTTTCCAACGACACAGCGGTAAGTGCCGTCCGCCGTCTTCCAGATCTTGGGATCGCGAAAGTCAAACTTGCTCCCGTTATCCGGCAGATCCTCTTTTGTGAGCACCGGGTTACCCGCAAATTTTTCATAGTCCACGCCGTCGCCCACCGCAAGGCATTGTGTCTGCACGTCGCGCATACTGCCGTCCGGCTGCGTCTCCCTGATTACACCCGTGTAAATCAGCAGCTGCCGTCCGTCCGGCAAAACTGCCGCGCTGCCCGAAAAGCAGCCATCCCTGTCAAAATCCGCGTCCGGCGCAAGCGCCGCCGGAAGGTACTCCCAGTGCAGCAGGTCCTTGCTCACCGCATGACCCCAGTGCATCGGTCCCCAGTGGGAATCGTAGGGATTGTACTGATAAAAGAGATGATATTTCCCCTTGTAATAGGAGAACCCGTTGGGATCGTTCATCCATCCTACTCTTGCCGCCAAATGAAATCCTGGTCGATTCTCGCTGCCGATTTTTTTCTCCATTGTCTCTTCATATTTTCTGGCGTCACGCAACGTCTGGCTTATCATAAAATACCTCCATGTCCATTCTTTTCACAATCTTACCCATCGGTCATTTCCCACTCTTTGTTTTCCGCTTGTGTCTACGGATATTATTCTGTGGGGGTTTTGCCGGAATAACGGTCATATGCATTCTGGTATACGGTCAACAGTTTCTCCATACCGCACTTTTTCGTCAAATGTTCGATATAAGCGTTCCACTCCTCATCCGTGGGACCGCCGTTTTTGATCCACAATCCTTCCTGCTCGGAAACCGCACTCTCAAAATTCCCCTTATACCAGTCGATATCATCCAGCTCTCTTCCCGTGAACACACAGTC
This sequence comes from uncultured Lachnospiraceae bacterium, assembly GCA_910588955.1. GTDB lineage: Bacteria > Bacillota > Clostridia > Lachnospirales > Lachnospiraceae > UBA3282. The sequence goes on along the minus strand of CAJURQ010000024.1, from coordinate 583 downwards.
CACAGGATAAGTCGCGGTATCGTCCACATAGGGCATCCAAAAATCATACAAGTCCGTCAGCCGCTCAATGGCGCGATCTTCCATCCTAAAGGTCGTCTGATAGTAATCGCTGAGAATCAGCTTGGGTCCCGCCACTTCGCACTCGCCTTTTAACTCGCCAGAACTTTTTCCGTACTTTTCCTGACTCTCCTCATCAGAAATACTCAGCCATACGCCGTTTTCGTCCTGCCCTGTAAAATAAGTGCCAATCGGACCATACTGCATCTGCATCACAATTTCAGGATCATACCACCTGTCATAAAATTTTAGAAGATTTGCCGGACTTTTGCAAGCCTTCGTAATATTGAGCTGCCCGCTGTTAATACCGCCGCCTGTGCGGATTGTTACATTGTGCGTACCGTCCGGTCCGTCGAGAATCGGCAGGAATACATAATCCTTCGCGTAATCGCCCATCAACTCTTCAATGTACCACCAGGTAGACACACCCACATAGCCTTGCGAGCACTTGGAAATCAACTGCGTGTCCGTCTGGTGTAACGCGGCACTTTGTAGTAGACGGAAAAAGCATTTTATTTTCGACAGT
>CAJURQ010000023.1 GCA_910588955.1 uncultured Lachnospiraceae bacterium | reverse complement strand
ACTGTCGAAAATAAAATGCTTTTTCCGTCTACTACAAAGTGCCGCGTTACACCTGTTGGACTGAAAACAATTTGTGAAACTTTCATATCTGCGCCTCCTGTAATTTTTAGATTTACACCATTATAGCAGTCTCGCGGTGTAATGTCAAGATTTACACCAACGCGAATATATGGTACAATCTCAAAAAGGAAGGAGATACGACATGCATATCAGTACAAAATGTTCTGTTGCTATTCATTGTCTTATTTTTATATTCGAATATGGAGATACGCAAAAAGTAACCAGTGACCTTTTGTCGTTATCTACCGGAATCAACCCTGTTACAATCCGAAAAATCATAAGCTCGTTGAAAAAAGATGGCATACTATCTGTTAAATTTGGTACAGGTGGCACGACATTGAATTGTCTGCCAAATGAAATTACATTATACCGTATATGCAAGGCAATAGAACCGGACTTCGCGTCTAAGCTTATCGGACTGCACCCAATGCCTTCACCGTTATGTCCCATAGGGAAAAACATACACAATGTATTGAATTGTTCTTACCGGAAAATCAGCAATGATTTATGTGAAAACCTAAAGAATATCACGCTTGAAAATGTTATTTCTGACTATCATAAAATTCAACAGGACTACTAATAATTTCAGTTCCCCAAAGGCGGATATTGATGTTTGAGTGGAGAAGGATTTCGTACATTTCTGCAAACGTATCAATCATTCTGGAAATATCCGCGGTAATGAAGAGAAGATGAGGGAACGCAATGAATCAGGAACAGGAGTTTTTAATGAAAACAATATGTCAGGTATGTATGCATCACTGCGCTCTGGAGCCCGGACAGGCAGGGTTTTGCAGGGCGAGAAAAAATGAGGGCGGGGAGATTGTCTGCGAAAATTACGGCTGGCTCACTTCTCTGGCGCTTGACCCAATAGAAAAGAAGCCGCTGTATGATTTCCATCCGGGAAGTCTGGTTCTCTCTGTGGGAAGTTATGGCTGTAATTTGAGATGCCCTTTCTGCCAGAACCATGAGATTTCCATGGCGGATGGAAGGAGCCTTGACGCAGAGCATGTCTCACCCAAACAGCTTGCGGATTTGGCGCTTATGTGGAAGGAACGGAAAAGGTCAGGTAATATCGGTGTGGCATATACTTACAATGAACCGCTTGTGGGCTGGGAGTTTGTCCGTGATTCGGCAAAGCTGGTGCGGGAATACGGGATGCTTAATGTGCTCGTGACGAACGGTACGGCTTCGCTTGAAGTGCTTGAGGAGCTTCTGCCGTGGATAGACGCCATGAACATTGATCTGAAAGGGTTTCGAGAGGACTATTACCGTAAGCTTGGCGGGGATCTGGAGACGGTCAAGGCATTCATCGCGAGGGCGCAGGAGGGCTGCCATGTGGAACTGACCACGCTGATCGTGCAGGGGGAGAACGATTCTCTCGAGGATATGGAGGCGCAGGCAAAATGGATTGCGGGTTTGCGTCCGTCAATCCCGCTCCACATCACCCGCTTTTTTCCGCGGTACCGCATGATGGACAGGGAAGCTACGGACGTGGAGCAGTTGTACCGCCTTGCCGGGACGGCTGGGAAGTATCTGGAAAAGGTGTATGTGGGGAATGTGTGAGGAATCATTTGCGGAATAAAGCAGGGTAAAGGAGGAACAGGTATGCCACAGGCAATCGCAGAAACCGTTTTTGATGTACTGTATCTTGGATTTGCAATCACAGCAGGTCTTACAATGTTCATAAAAGGAAAGGACCTTCTGGTAAAGAAAGCCGGATTGATGGCGGCGCTGCTCGGGGCGGGGGACTCTTTTCACCTCATCCCGCGCTCTTACGCGCTCTGGACAACAGGGCTTGAGGCGAATGCGGCGGCGCTTGGAATCGGGAAACTCATTACATCCATCACCATGACGATCTTTTATCTGATTTTATATTACGTCTGGCGCGACCGCTACCAGATCAAGGGACGAAAAAGCCTTACGGTGGCAATGTGGACGTTATCAGCCCTGCGCATTGCGCTCTGTATGCTGCCGCAGAACCAGTGGCTTACTTATCGCCAGCCGTTGTTTTTCGGGGTGCTTCGCAATATTCCCTTCGCAATTATGGGGGTTATCATTATCGTGATTTTCGCGCAGGAGGCAAAGAAGGCGGATGATGCGGTGCTTCGTTTTATGCCTTTGGCGGTGGGGCTTTCGTTCGGTTTTTATCTGCCGGTGGTCCTGTTTAGTGGGATTTTACCGATTATCGGGATGCTGATGATTCCGAAGACGATGGCGTATGTCTGGATTGTGCTGATGGGATGGAAACTTTATAGGCAGGCGTAAGGATAGTTGGTTGAAACAGTCAAAGTCTGATTGCGAGGCGGCGGGGAAATTCCCTGCTGTTTTTTTATGGGCAAAGATAAAAAGGATGGAGGATATGACGGGCTTTATAGCATTGTGGTCTTTAGGTGAATGGAAACTGCAAATCGGCATATGCTATTCAAAATCAACCATCAACAGGGAGGCAAAAAATGGAATCTGTCTGGATGAGCGGAAGCAAGATCAGAAAAAGGGATCCCCTTCCGGGGGACATGGAGGCGCCGGTTGCTGTGATCGGTGCCGGGCTTGCGGGAATTTTGACGGCATATTACTTAAAGAAAGAGGGCATCCGTGCCGTGGTTCTGGAGGCGGACAGGATTGGCAGCGGGCAGACAAAAAATACCACGGCGAAAATCACATCCCAGCATAACCTGATTTACAGCCTGCTCATTCGGACGTTCGGCAGCCGGATGGCGGAACATTATGCTGCTGCAAACGAGGCGGCTGTCGGGGAATATGAAAGGCTGGTCCGGGAAAAGGGAATTGACTGCGATTTTGTCAGGTGTCCCGCATACCTGTATTCGCAATCAGGCGCGGAGCTTTTGAAACGGGAGGCTGAGGCGGCAGAGTCGCTCGGCATCAGGGCGTCTTTTGAGACAGACTGTGAACTGCCCTTTTCGGTGGCAGGCGTGACCATGTTTGCGCGGCAGGCGAGATTCCACCCGTTGAAATTTCTGGCAAAGATGGCGGAGGAAGTGGAAGTGTACGAGCAGTCCAAGGTGCTGAAGGTGGAGGATAGGAGGGTGGAGACGGACAGAGGGACAGTGACGGCAGAGCAAGTGGTGTTCGCTGCCCACTATCCTTTTATCAATGTGCCGGGATACTATTTTGCCAGAATGCATCAGGAGCGGAGCTATGTAATAGCGCTGGAAGGGGCGGGGAGTATTGAGGGCATGTATTTAGGGATAGATCCCAGCGGGCTTTCCTTTAGAAGCTGCGGCGATTTACTGCTTCTTGGGGGCGGAAGCCACCGGACGGGGGTGAATCCGACGGACAAAACGGGTGCGGGATGCAGATACGGGATGCTGCAAAACAGGGCGCAGGAAATGTATCCGGGATGCCGCGACGCGTACCGATGGTCGGCACAGGACTGTATGACCTTGGACGGGGTGCCCTATATCGGCAGGTTTTCCAGACGCAGACCATACTGGTATGTTGCCACCGGTTTTGGAAAGTGGGGCATGACTTCCTCCATGGTGAGCGCGCGTATCCTGACGACGCTGATCACAGGTCGGGATTGCCCAGAGGCGGACATTTTTTCACCCAACCGGCATTTTACGGTGCAGGCGGCGAAAGGGCTGGCTGTGCACGGCGCCTATACGGTGAAAGGGTTGGCAAAGCATCTTTTGCCGTCCGGAAAGGGACGGATCGTTCCAAACTGTCCCCACATGGGCTGCCGTCTGGAGTGGAACCCGGCGGAGGAGAGCTATGACTGCCCCTGCCACGGCTCCCGGTTTGACAAAGAAGGGCATCTGATTGACGGTCCGGCACAGACAGACTGCAAAAGACGGGAAGGAAAACGTGAAAATCAGTGTGCAAAGGAGTGAAGGGATGACTATAGGAAAAAGTGGGTATTTTTATGGATGGTATTTCAAATGTCAGTCCGATACGCAGACGCTTGCGGTGATACCGGCGGTTCACCGGACGGGGCGGAAATGGACATGCTCCCTGCAGATTATCACGGAAGAGTGGTCGTGGACGGTTTCTTTTCCCAGGGAAGCATTTCAGAAAAGGGGCGGAACCATTGCGATCGGAAAGAACAGGTTTGGGAAGCGGGGGATGCGTCTGTCGGTATGCGCGCCGCGACTGAAAGTAAAAGGCAAGCTTGCGTTCGGCGATCTGTTTCCCCTGAGATACGATATCATGGGACCGCACGTTCCTTGCCTTTGAGACGGACAGGGCATCCTTTGAGTATGAATGGGCAGACAGAAAAATATGATGTTTTAAGATATTCTTAAGTCGATTGCACTCCCAATCAAAATGTGATAGGTTTAAGTCATAACAGGCAGGAATCAATCCTGCGATAACAGGAATACTAATGGTATCGACTTAAGGAAAAGGATGGGAGAATACGGATGAAGAGCAGGCTGTATTATGTACTGTATTTTTTATATGTGATTGTGGTGGCGTTTGTATTGTATCTGAACGGCGTGTTTACGGGGGAAGAGATTTCGGTTGTAAACCTTTCGATCAACGTCGGCTTTCTGATTGTGATCGGGATTGTATTTATCATTTCTTCGGTCAGCTTCGGGCGGCTTAACAGGATCATTTATGATCTGGAAGACGCCGCGATCCGGCTGCAGAAGGATTATAAGGAGTCCGGCGGGAAAAATCTCTGGGGCAATTATAAGGATAACGACAAAGTTTTTGAGGAAAAAGTGCTGCAGGATGCATTCGACAAGTACCGTCTGCGGGTAAGGGGCGCAAAGACCAGAAGGAGCGCCGCATCTTCCTGTGATCTGGGGGAATATATCAACGAGGATCTGCTGGACAGGGCAGGTATGAACTTTTTCAATTCCGGGGTTTCCGGGACGCTTACCGGTCTGGGAATTTTGGGGACGTTTCTGGGGCTCTCTATGGGGATGGGTGCCTTCAGCGGCGACGATATCTTTTCCATCTCTGACAATGTGGGTTCCCTGCTTTCGGGTATGAAGGTGGCGTTTCACACTTCGGTGTACGGTATCTTTTTTTCACTGGTGTTCAACGTGGTATATCGGAGCATTATGTCGGATGCCTATGAGACGCTGGGCGAATTTCTGGACGTGTTCCGCCAGACGGCGCAGCCGATTGTCCTGAAAGAGGACGAGAACGTGGCGACCATGCTCGTGTATCAGGCGGGGATGGCAAATTCCTTAAAGCAGATGCTCGAACTGCTGAAAGGGAACGCGATGGAACAGACTGCGGGTGTGGAGCGCATTGTGGACAAGTTTACGGTGCAGATGCAGACCGCATTGGACACGGACTTCAAGAAACTGGGGAATGTCTTAAAGAGCGCGGGAGAGTCACAGGCGGCAAGCGCGGCAGGCGCGGCGGAGATGGTGGAGGCGGTCACCGCCCTGGTGGAGGTAAACCGCAGCGTGCAGGAGGCGCTGGCGAACGTCATGGAACGGCAGGAAGCATTTGCAGGGGAACTTAAGGAGCAGAAGAAAATGCTTGCGGATATGTGCAGCGATATGAGCGATGAAATCAGCAGCCAGATATATACATTTGAACAGATGAGGAACTTATATGAGAAATAGAAGCAGGAACAGGGAGGCTTTTGCGGAGCACAGCTACTGGCAGTCCTACTCGGATATGATGGCGGCGCTTCTGCTGATTTTCATTTTGATGATAGCGATCACCCTCGCCATATACAGGCAGAAGACGGACGATCTGGATCAGACAAGGCTGGAACTGAATGCGGCGCAGAGCGAGCTGGATGCGACGATAGCGGATCTGGAGCTATCCAAGGCGGAACTGGAGAAATCAAACGAGGAGCTTGCCTCCTCTCTGGCACAGTTACAGCAGGCATACGATCAGGCTGCGCTGACGCAGGAAGAACTGAACAACGCTTATCTGGAGATCGAGGATGCCAGACAGGAGCTTTCAACGACCAAGCAGGAACTGCAGGATATTGTCGGCATCCGCACGGATATCATCGGGGCGCTGCAGTCCGCTTTCAGCAATTCCACCATGAAAGTAGACGCCCAGACGGGTTCCATCACGTTCTCCTCCGATGTGCTTTTCCGCTACAACAGCGCTTCCCTCACCGCGGACAGCAGGGAGACGTTAAAAAATATTATCCCGATGTATCTGGATGTGCTGCTTCAGGACCAGTTCCGGGAGTATATTGCGGAAATTATTATCGAGGGACATACAGATACGGACGGCGGTTACCAGAGCAATATGGAACTGTCCTATGAACGCGCAAAAGCCGTGGCGGATTTTTGTCTGAACAAAAGAAACGGGCTTAGTGAGACGGAAATTGAGCAGCTGCAGAAAATTCTTACCGTCAACGGGAAATCATGGAGCACCCCTGTTTACAAGAAGGATGCTTTTGACAGCCCGACGGAGGAGGTGGATATGCCGGCATCAAGAAGGGTGGAGATTAAGTTTCGGCTGAAGGAAGACGAGATGATAGAGAAGATGGCGGGAATTTTAGAGTAAAAATGCGAAAAGTACTTCTAAAGACGTCTCGCCATGGGACGGAGACCAAAGTCAGCAAGCTGACTTGGAAGTACTAAATTTCGCATAAGAGAATGCGAAGCATTCTCTGAATCGAGCGCGCCGCCGCTGATTTTTTATTGTCGCCGCCTGTCAATATATTCCGTCAGCAGTTTTACCGAACCGTCAATCCCAAGTTTGCTGCTGTTCAGGGAAACATCGTAATTGCGGCAGTCACCCCCATTTTCCGACGCAGAAGCTGTTATGGTACCGTCTGCGGCTCGTATCCTTCTCGCGGATTTTGGCGGCATCGCTTTCCGTCAGGTGATACAGCCGCATGATCCGCTCGGTCCGCTTGTCTCGGTCGGCTAGAATAAATATGGACACCATGCAGTCATACTGTTTCAGAATCGTCTCGCTGCACCGTCCGACGATCACAAAGGATTCGCCGGAATCTGCCTTATCCCGCAGATAGTCAAACTGGAGATACAGCATGTTTTCTTCCGGAGAGCTGCTGTAACCTCTCACGGTCCTTGAGGACAGCGGATTTTTGTGCTTTTCATCCAAGGTTCTTAGATGATCCATTTTCACGTTCTTTTTTTCGGCAATCTCATCGAGAAGATTGTGGTCAAGAAGCTGGATGCCATAATGATTTGCGAGCTTCTCCGCAATCTCGTGACCGCCGCTGCCGTATTCTCTTCCTACGGAAATGATTAATTGCTTTTCCATCCGTTCCACCTCCCTTTATAAGTACCGGAAATAAATCAAAAGCATTGACAGCAGGACAACAATGACTGTTGCCGGCATCATTTTCTTACAGTAAAGTCCCCATTTGATTACATAGCCTTCCCGCGACGCCGTCGCAACGCCCACAACGTTTGCCGATGCGTCTATGGGGGTGGCGCTTCCGCCGATATCCGTTCCCATCGCAAGCGTCCATGAGAGCATGGACAGATCGACGCCGTATGCGGCGGACAGGCTCTTGATGATCGGTATCATTGTGGTGGCGAAGGGAATGTTATCCACGAACGCGCTGACAACCGCCGACAGCCATATGATGATCGCCACCATGACCATGACGTTGCCGCTGATTTTGCCGATAAATCCAGCCATAATTTCGAGGATTCCCGCCTGTTCCAGCCCGCCGATTACGACAAACAGACCGATAAAGAACAGAAGCGTCTTATAGTCCACTTTTTTTAGTAATAGTATAGCATATTTCCAAGAGGTTAATAAGGTTGCGGCTGCGACAAGGCAGCCGATCGTGGAGACGGTAAGCCCTGTCTGCGCGTGGGTTACCAACAGGACGATCGCGGAGGCAAAGATCACGCAGCTCATCGCAAAGCCTTTTTTATCCGTGATGGTGGATTCCGGGCTTGGCAGGCTGGAGTAGTCCACCGGCTTTGACGCATCCGCCTTAAGCTCCCTGTGGAAAATCAGATAGAAGTAAACCAGCACTGCGATCAGGCATACGGCGGCGATCACGCCGGTATTCGTCACAAAGTCGGTGAAAGAATAGCCGAGTGAAGTGCCGATAATGATATTGGGCGGGTCTCCGCACATGGTGGCAGAGCCGCCGAGATTTGCGCAGAAAATTTCGGATAATATCATGGGGATCGGATTGAATTTCAAGAGCTGCGAAAGAAAGTTCAATCGTCACGGCAGCCAAAAACAGGATGACGGTGATGCTGTCGATAAACATTGCAAGTATGGTTGATAAGATCATGAAAGTGATAAACAGCGGTATCACCCGGTAATTGACGAGCTTGGCGATGCGCATACAGAGCCACCTGAAAAAGCCGACACGCGCCATCCCCTCAACCATAACCATCATGCCGAAGATAAACAGGATCGTCTCCCAGTTGATGCCGGTGCTGCTCCCCGACGTTTCCCCCGACAAATACCAGGATTCTGTTGTAAAAATGCTTCTTAAATTCAGTGTCTCAAATTTTATCATGGGGCAACTTTCCGTTTCATTTGACAGGCAATTGATGTAGAATGAAGCATAAGGGAAAGAAAGCAGACATGGGAGGAAACGCCGTGAATCATAGAGAAAAAGCCCTCAGCTTACTTACGCCGCCCGGATATGCGCCGGACTATAAGGTGTTATCGGAAGCCGCCATTCACGATCTGGGATTGGACTATCTGTGCGAACAGGTCACGGAGAAAAAGCAGGAGCAGACGCTGCTCTTATCCATTCTTTCCAGAATGACGGACAATCCCGAGGTGACAAAGTACAGGAGCGATGTTTTCGAGGATATCTACCGGAATGGGGCGATGCGGGATGAGATGCTGCGCATTCTGGATAAGATCAATTTTCTGCGCGATTACGGGAGCATCGGCAAGACCTTTGAGGAGGCGGCGAACGTGTGGGATCTCATGCACCGTCTCGATGAATTGAAGGATTATATCCAATGTGTGGAAGCAATCTTCAAGAGTCTTTCGGATGCGCAGGTGTACTCGGAGGGGCTGCTTCATTTGAAGGAATATGTTGACGGTTTATACCATGATAACGGGTTTTCGGAGTTGAAGAAGGACATTGCCTCTCTGCGGGCGACGACCACGGAACTTCGGAGTGTCACGGTGGGCATCAATTTAAACGATCGGTTTGAGGCGGACGGAATCGGACTGATTTCCATCAACAGCAAGTATTTTACCAAATCCAATATCCTCAGCAATTTTTGTGAAAAAATTTCTATGAAGGATGCCATTAAACCGGATACGGAATGGCAGGAGGAGTATAAGTTCCATCCCTTTGCAGCAGAGACGTCAAAAATGCCGGACATCGTTCCGATTCGGGGAATCGCGCTGATTCCCGAGGGCGATAAGATGGAGGATGTGCCGCGGTATATGAACCGTGTCACCAACCAGATGCTCTCGGCGGTCGTGAAAAAGCTGAAAAGCGTGCTGGATCGGTATGTGTCCGTGACCATCACGGAGATTACGGACCTGATACCGGAATTTATCTACTATGTCCGTTTTGCGGAGTACATAGAGAAATTAAGTGGCAGCGGAATGCATTTTTGCAAGGGGACTTTGGCGGCGGAAGAAACGGGAGAGTGTTTGATGCGCGCGAAAGGCTTTTACAATATGAAGCTTGCGGCGGCGGTGGCAGAGAAACAGGAGATGATCGTTGCAAATGATTTGGACTTTGATCGGATGCATCTGGTGTATGTGCTGACAGGCGCGAACCGGGGCGGGAAGACGACGACCACACAGGCGGTGGGACTTCTGTTTGCGCTTGGACAGGGTGGCATTTTCGTGCCGGCGGATTCCTTTGCTTTTCAGCCGGTTGACTGCATTTATACCCACTTCCCGGCGGACGAGGACAAAACGATGGATCTGGGGCGGCTGGGGGAAGAGTGCAGGCGGTTTCGGCAGATTTATTCGGACAGCACGAAGAACAGCCTGCTGCTCCTCAACGAGACGTTCTCAACGACCTCCTTTGAGGAGGGGTATTTCATTGCGAAGGACGCGGTCAGGGCGATTCTGGAAAAGGGAATCCGAACCATCTACAACACACACATGCACAAGCTGGCATTTGATCTGGAAGAATTGAATCGATCCTATGATTCTGTGAAGGCAGTCTCCCTGATCGTAAAGGCGGACGGGGGCAACCGTTCATTTAAGATTGAGGCGGCGCCGCCGGAGGGCATGTCCTATGCGGGGGATATCGCGAAGAAGTACGGAGTGACGTATGAGATGTTGGTAGAACATTTGTCACCATAAAGCGCATGAAAAACGGATAGGCTGTGCAAAGCCTATCCGCTCATTTTTACTTTGACATTATGCAATCGAAACTTGGAATCCCTGCTGCGCTGCCTGTTCATCCTGCGGTACATTCAGACCGCTGACCTGAAAGTGCTTTCCCGTGTCATTTGGCGTCGCGCTGTCTGCGGATTCCGTATCGAAAGCCGCCTTCATGGCATTTCCCGCTTCGCCTAACATGGAGAACTGGACTGCCATTTCCCGTTTCTGCTGTTTCTGCATGTCTTTCAGCTCAGCCTCTTTTTGCTCCGTGTCTGTGCCGTAGTAAGAATCCTGCTTGATTTCCCCCTTTAAAATGGCAATGCCGTCATTGGTTTTGGTTACCAGCATTCCCATGCGGTCCGCCATCTTCGAAGAGGTGTCCGCCGAAACCATCGCCTGCATTTCGTTTGCGGTCGGTCTAAATTCTGCCGCCGGGTCTGTGTCCGTCTCTTCTTCCTCGGGTTCTGCCGCCTCTGCGGCAGTGGCTGTCTCTTTGGTTTCCTCAGCCGGTTTGGTTTCAGCGGCAGAGGTGTTGTCCTCTGACTGGTTCATGACTTCCTTTAGAATTACTTTACCGTCGCTGTTTTCGCTGATAACGGTTCCCGGCTGTAAAGGCTGCGACTGCCGTTCGTCTGCTGTCGGATTTTCCTTCTCCTCAGTATTTGCGGGAGACTGCGCCGTCTGTATAGTGTCTTCGTCCTCATCTTTGGACGGATTCTGCGCTTCGCGCAGCTCGGCAAGCATGGCTTCCCGTTTCTGCGAGCGGAGAAGCTCTTCCTGATGCTGCTTCAGCTCGTTGTCGAGGCCGGATTTCTCCTTCTGCAGTTTTTTACGCTCGTTTTCTTTTTCATTGACAGAAAGCTCGTTCTCGGAAGAGAGTTTCTGTATCTTCTGCTGTACGTCAGTGATTTCGTTTTGAATGTTTTTACTCTTGTGATCTTTTAAGTCAGTCGAAGGCATCTGAATGACCGACATATTGTTTACCGATGTAATCCCGCCAATTCCCATAATAGCATCTCCTTCCCCCACTAAGGATGATGTGTTTTTACGTGTGTTGATATACTTAACTATATTTTACTATTGTTTGCGGGCAGGATGCAAGACCTTTTTGCTAAAATGCTGTTCGAGTTTATTATTCGATAGGAAAGTGCGATAGTATAAACCATTGAAGGAGAATGCATTTTTTACAGCAGAAAAAGGGTATTCCACAGCATATCGGTTCAGTCTGTATCGTCAAATTCCGAAACAGTGGATGAAAAGCAGTGTTTCATAATAAGGAAGGAGACGGAAGGATATGGCAAATGATTATATGAAAAATGTAAATCTGGATTCGGGTTATGACGTGTCCGCGCTGTTGGGCGGGTCAGTGAATGCAACCGGAAATATGCTATCGGACTATGCTTCGATCAAAAACGGAAGTTACGGAAAGCTGATGAAGGCTTACTGCGCCAGACAGGAGGCGGAGAAGAAGGCATCGGCGTCGGGGGACAGTGCGCAGAAGCTGACGATGATGGGATCGAATGCCGATTCTTTGAAAAAATCAGCGGAGGCGCTGAGCGACCCCGGGCTCTGGGAAAAGAAGAAGATTACCAAAAAGGATGAAGAAACTGGTGAGGAATCAGAGACGGAGGATTACGACTGGGAGGCGATCACGAAAGCGGTAAAATCCTTTGTGGACGATTACAATGCCGTGGTAGAGCAGGCGGGAAACTCCGACACAAAAAAGGTGCTTCAAAATGCAGTCTGGATGACGGATATGACGGAGAAAACACAAAAGCTGCTCTCGAAGATCGGCATCCATATCGGCAAGGGAAACAAGCTGGAACTGGACGAGGACGACTTGAAAAAGGCGAACATCAACACGCTTAAGACGACGTTTTCGGGTCACGGCTCCTTTGCAGATAAGGTGGCACAGAAGGCGGGAAGTATCAGCCGGGCGGCGTCCGTCGCTGCGGCGGAGGCGAGGACGAAGACGACCTATACGCGGGACGGGAATTACTCGGATGCCCTGTCGAAAATGTTCTCCAGCTCCGTCGATAAAAAGGTGGGGGATAAAAAGACGGATAAAGACAAGAATCTGGAGGCAATGCAGCAGGCGATTGACAAGATAGAGGAGCGGGATCAGGAGAGGAAGGAAAGGGCGGAGAAAGAGAGTGAGAAGGCAGACCGGGTTTGACCGGTCTGTTTTTTCTGATTATGCCATAGACTTTCCGATTTTGCCGTCATGCTTGAAATATAGGAAAAAGTATGTAACCTTTTACCTGCCTTATGTGTGTTTGAGGCAAAGGAGGTGAAACACATGGATAGCGGGAAGGACATAAGGGAAACGGTCATAAAATACAGCGACACGCTCTATAAAGTCTGCATTGTCATACTCTGCAACGAGCAGGATGTGTAGGACGCCATACAGGAGACGTTTTGCCGGTATTTGGAGAAAAACCCTGATTTTCGCGATGCAGAGCACGAAAAGGTGTGGCTGATCCGGGTGGCGACAAACATCTGCCGCGATATGATACGTTTCCGCATCCGGCACCCAAAGGTTTCCATTGACGAAGTAGAAAACACTCTTGCGGCGCCGGAGGAAAAAGAAATATTGCGAGAACTTCTCGAACTGCCGGTTAAGCAGAAAACGGTCATTTATCTGCATTATGTGGAAGGATATCAGGTGAAGGAAATTGCCGATATTCTCGGAATCAAGGAAAGCGCGGTAAAGGTGCGGCTGATGCGGGGACGCAGACAGATGCGGGAGATGCTCAGCATGGAAGGAGGCATTTGATGGACGGATATGAGGTAAAGCGAGTCATGGATCAGGTACATATTTCGGCAGAAATGCAGGAGGAGGTCATTATGAATGTACAGGACAGAATGGAGAGCGGAAAGAAACGGACATGGAACGTAAGGAGGATGGCGGCGACTGCGGCGGCGTTTGCGCTGATGGCAGGACTGGCGGGCTTCCCGGTACGGGCGTTCGTGGGCGCTGTACAGGAGCGGATGGAGAGCGTCCCCAAAGCACAGATGACGGAACTCAACAATATGGTGCAGTAGCAGCATGATGTGCAGGCGGACGGCTTTTCAAGGGCGTATTCTGATAGGGAAAAGGGACGTAAGAAAGCGCTCTGGCAGGCATATGAGAACGGAACTTTCCCCGAAGGCGTCATCACGCAGGTGGAAAGTCCCGAGGAGGCGCCGGAAGGGAAACTCTGCTATATCAAGGCTACAGGTGTTTTCGATCTGCCTGAGCAGGAGATGACGGACGAGGAGATACTGGAAATTATTGATTTCCAACATAAGATGGCGTATGCTGTTGCGGCGGAACAGGCGGCAGAAAAATAGATGGTCTCAGGACAGGGATTCGGTGACTGGCAGCAGTCACCGGATTCTTTGCGGCGGGCAATAGTTTATATAAATGAGAAACGAAAGGATAAGAGAAAATGAAACAGAGAAAAAAGATTTTTGCGGCAAAGGCGGTTTTATTGGCGGTAAGCATTCTGGTATTAACGGGATGCGGAGAGAAGGAAGAGGAAAGTCCTCGCACGGAAGTTGCGGAGGCACAGCTTGATGTACCGCAGGTGGAGGCTGTGGCGGATGACGGCGGAGAGCAGGGTGAGGCGAAGGAAGGGGACGCCGGGGCGGATCAGGATGCGGATACTGCAAAAGCGCAAAGCGACAAACAGGAACAGGGCGAGGAAATGGACATTGTGATTCATAGGACGAAGGAGGAATGGGACGAGATCACTTTGCAAGAGAGAGCGGGGACGGGTCATTGGAATGTGATCGGTAATTACAATGAAAAGACTTGGGCAGTTCAAGTCTTACTGTCTGCACTCCTGCTTTTGGCGCACCTGCTGTCCTATACGCGGAAAGTAAAATGGGCGGCAAAATTTATGCTGGGAGTGATCAATTTGTTTATCGGCATTGTCTTTTTTGCATGGTATGGGACAGAGCCTGTGCAAAAGATTTTTGCGCTGCCTTTATATTTGCTCTGCGGGATGCTGTTTTTGCTTGAAAGCTGGCGGAATAAAGAAGATGTAGTAGAAAAACCGAATGGGATTCAGGCAGTATTGTTGATGCTTTACCTGCTCTATCCTGCGGTTTCCCTGCTTCTTGGCAATTCATTTCCGCAGATGGTAACGCACATTATGCCGTGCCCTGTCATCAGTCTCAGGATTGCTGTCTATGCGGGGTATATGGTGTCATGGTGTTTGCGGGAGAGATAAAGCGGAATTATCTGCTTTTTGTTGTAAGGATAAAGTGAAAAGTGTATAATATGGATAAAAGTATGTTTCTAAAGTAAGGAGATGATTGTATGACAATGACAAGGGTAGAAATTGATGTGCCGGAGGAAATTGTACCATATACGGTATTGGAGGATAAAGAGGCACAAATGACTAGGAATGCCATGTTGGTCTACCCGTATATAAAAAGCGGTGTCATGTCTCATGGAAAGGCAGCAGAAATGCTTGGACTTCATAAGATTGATTTGATTACGTTATATGGGAAATTAGGTCTGCCCTATTTTGATGAAACGGAAGAAGAATTTGAAGAGGATTTGGCAGTGCTGAAGAGATTACGAGGAGCGACATTATGATCGTTGTTTCAGATACCACACCGATTATTTCGCTGATGAAAGCGGGACGATTGGAATTATTGCATAAATTGTTTGGTACAGTTTATATTCCGGAGGCAGTATATCAGGAATTGACAGAGAATAAATCAGGAGGAGGAAATCAAAGATGGTTGAATGCGCGAAAGCATCAGATATCGCCGCCCTGACAGAGTTAAGGTTGGCATATCTGAAGGAGGATCACGGCACGCTGAGCGAAGACGAGCTTGAAATCATCAGGCGCGATCTGCCGGATTATTTTGAACGCAATCTGAATCAGAATCTGTTTTGTTATCTGGTAAGGGAGCAGGAAGAAATCGCCGCCTGCGCCTTTCTGTTGGTGGTGGAAAAACCCGTGAGTCCGTCCTTTATTACGGGCAAAACCGGGACGGTGTTAAATGTGTACACCAGACCGGCTTACCGCCGCAGAGGGTACGCGAGGCAGATCATGGAAAAACTGCTGGCGGATGCGGCGGCAAAAAATCTGAGTGTTGTTGAACTGAAATCTACAGAGGACGGATATCGGTTGTATCAGTCTGTCGGGTTTGTGGAGGATGTGCCGGCATATCATTTGATGAAGTTTATTGTGGGGTAAATTTTTTCTTCAAGGCTCTGCGCTGCGCAATCTCTCGTTCTGCTTCTTTGCCTGAATTGTTGTAATATGTTACCTTTTCTGCAATGGTCATGTCCTTTGTCCGCTCATAATTTTGTTCTCTAATCTTGTGAATATCTTCAATCGTAAAATTGGGACTAATAAGCAATGTGTCCATAGTCATTCCTCGCTTTCCAGTAACACAGATGGATTGATAATATCTATGTTTTTATAGCCTTCCAAATTCGTAATTGCGCGTACACCTCTGATTGTCTTAATATTCACAATATGCTTGAAATTCCATGAAATAATACAATCGCAGGCATTGACGACGGCAGCGGCGATATGCTGACAGTCATCAAAACTCTTCGGTCTTAATATGCCCATATCAATAATTTTTTGCGCAAGTTCAACGATTTCTGTAGAGATTTCCAATTTTGTATATTCGATATCACTCAAGTAATCATATAGTGTATTTCTTTTGGTTTCGGCACATTTCTCTATTTCATCTAAGGTTACTTGTGAGAGATATATATCATATTCCGTTTTCAAAATCTTTCCATAACTTTAATGTATCTTTCATGCGCTCCGGCGCATCTTCTTGAGAAAGGTAGCTGATAACCGATGTATCTAAATATACTTTCAATTTCCGCATATAACGCCACTCTCCTAATCGCTTTGCCTTTATTATTCTCATTATATGTAATATTTGTTGATGTTGCAAGAGGAGACAATTTAAGCTATTCCAATTCTGCGAAACGGTTTCTAAATTTGCCGTCATGTCTTAAAATATAGGATGAATGATATAAAATGGATATAAAAGAGATGAGCAAAACGCATTAATTTAAGGTTTTAATTTGGCAGTTTGTTTTTCAGAGTTAAAATAACAGGAATTTATGACATAAAAACAGACGTAAGTCCAAAAACCTACGAAGAACAGTCAGTATTCAGTTCGGAAGTATCAGACCGAGCGTTTGACGGATTTCAGTTTGCGGTAAGACTGTCCGGGGTATGTGGCGGTCACAGCAACCGCAACAGCCAGCAGACTGATGTGGGCAAACGTATTCAGGTTTGTAACAGAAGATTTATTTCTTACCCACATACGTTCCTGAACGGTATTTTTAAAGCAGGAATTGTACCGTTCGCATTCCGTACGCAGGGAATAGCTGGTTTTAAAATATTTGCAGCTGCGGTCGAGGGAAAGGCGTAAGTCGTTTGGAATAGTAACCCATTTTGTGCAGCCCCGGTTCTTTTTGCCATTGTGAAATTTTACATGGTCAATGGGACATTTGCCAGAAAGCTTAAAAGGACAGCAGTATTTCTGCTTTACACGGTTTTGATCATAGCACCTGCCATCCCGGTTCATGGCAAGACCTGCTTCCCAGGCGGGAACACCGACGGGAAGGAGTTTTGTATCTTTTGTATTGGGTTTGTTAAGCGGGATGATACACTCGCCGCCATAAAGTCTGCTGACCTGATTGTAAATGCTTTTGACATCATATCCTTTGTCAGCGAGGAAGGAACATTCCGAAACAGGCAGGAAGTTATGGGTGTCAGCAAGAATATCCAAAGTGACGGAGGAATCAGCGACTTGGGCGGTGGTAGTCAGTTCAGATATGGGAAGACCGGATATACAGTCCACAAGGACATGGTTTTTGTATCCCCAATAGAATTCAAAGTTTTTTTCGCCAGATTGATTGGATGCGGTATGAACACCGAGTTTACAGTCTTTATCGGCTTTGGGCTGGTTGTCAGGCTTAAACTGATGTGACAGAAAAGATTTCGGGTTATTTTGCGAAGTGTTGGCATGAATTGGAGTTGAGTCCAAACCAATAAAAGAGGTCAGTGTATGGGTAGAATTTAAAATTATAATTCACACAAGGAAAGGAAAATATTAAATTGGATTGACACCCCCGCTCCGGCGTGTTAGAATCATACCGACAACCAGTCGGTAATGGGGGTGGGAGACGGAGAACAATGCGGATTGTAAAGGAAGCGGAAGAGCGGAAAAACGAGATACTGGATGTGGCGGCGCGCCTTTTCAGCGCGAAGGGGTTTGACAACACAAGCACCAACGACATTTTGCAGGAGGTTGGGATCGCGCGGGGGACGCTATACTATCACTTTCAGTCCAAGGAGGAGATTCTGGACGCGGTCATTGAGCGGATGATCAGGCAGATGCTTGCCGAGGCGGGCGCATTGGCGAAGCGGAAGGAGCTTCCTGTTTTGCAGCGGCTGACATTGATGATCCGCGCGCTGCAGGTCAAGGAGGGCTGGAGTGACGGGCTGATGGAGCAGATTCACAAGCCGCAGAATGCCCTGATGCACCAGAAGATACAGGAGCGGCTGCTAGCCGGGATGAATCCGCTGTTCACAGGGTTAATCGAGGAGGGCGCGGCGGCGGGCATCTGTCACACCGATTATCCCGAGGAGGTAGCGGAGATGACGTTCCTGTATGCGAATACGGCGTTTGACGCCCTCGCGTCGCAGACGGAGGAGGAGCGGCAGCGGAAGACGGCGGCATTTATCTACAATCTGGAACGGCTCCTGCAGATGGAGCAGGGGAGTATGATGGAGGCGGTGCTGCCGCTGTTTTCGGACGACTCGCCTTAAGGAGCTGCGGTTTTGCGCGCATAAGCAGAGTCGGAAAGCACGCGAAGCAGACATCATGCTTGCATGAATGAATGCTTCGTGAGATTTACGACAGCAACGCGAACGAGGAATACGAAGTATTTCGAGTCTGCTTATGCCCTTACACCGACTGACTGACGGTCTATAAACAATATATATTTTATGAGGGAGGACCATCTATGAAACCAAATTATTTAAAGAAGTACGTTATCAGTTCCTACATTCTCGTCTGGTCGCTCATCATTTTTGTGGCGGGACCGGCGAGCCTGATTTTCCATGCGCCGCCGGTGGTGATGTGGATTGTCCGCAACCTGATTTCGTGGTCGCCCACCTATCTTTTGCTTCTCGGCTGGAAGTGGTTTCGACCGGGAGAGACGAGGACTGACTTTGCGAAACGGTGCTTTTCGGGACGGCTCAGACCGCTTATGCTTTTGTGCGCGTTCGGTCTGATTTTTGGAATCAGTATCCTGTCGCTGTGCATTTATTCTGTGATTGAGGGGCAGCCGGTGATGTCCCATATTGACTTCGGAACAGTGTCGCTGCCGCTCAGTGTCTTTCTGGCGTTTACGTCCGGTCCGACAGGGGAGGAGCTTGGATGGCGCGGCTTTATGAAAGAGGAGTTTGACGCAAGATACGGCTTTTTAAAATCCTCGATCTGTCAGGGGCTTGTGTGGTGTTTCTGGCATACGCTGTTGTGGGCGGTGGACTCGGATTTCACCGACTGGCGGGCTGTGCCTTACATTATTTCCAACATTGTCGTCATCACCTGCCTTACCGTTCTGATGAACATTTTTCTGGAGCGGGAGCGGAATCTGCTCTACTCGGTGATGCTGCACTTCGGATTTAATATTGTCTATGTGTTTTTGGATGCGGACATCGGCTTCTTTGTGACTCTGACGGTACTTTATCCGATCATTACGGCGGCTGCCGTGTGGATGAAGAATAAGAAGGAAAAATAGAAGGTAACAGTGCAGCTTGTTTTACTGATTATTATAAAAAAATGGAGGACAGGGTATAGACTATGGAGACAGTGATACTGGAACTGCTGGAGACGGCGACGATCGCGGTCAGCGGTTTCCTGATTAAAAAATATGTATTTTTAGAGCCGGATATGGAGGCGGAAAAACAGCGCGCTTTTTATCTGGCTGGTTTTTTTGTGATTGGCATTGCGTTTTTAGCATGGGGGAAAGACGCGGCGAACATGGCGGCGCTGATTCTGATAGGACTGAACATCTGTCTTGGCAGGAAAGACCATCGTCTGGGCGGATTGATTCAGATGCTGCCGTTTCCGGGCATTATCAACGGGCTTTTCGTTCCGGTTTTGCTCGTGCCGTCGTACTTGTTTGCAATGACGCTACGGGAAACGCAAATAT
This sequence comes from uncultured Lachnospiraceae bacterium, assembly GCA_910588955.1. GTDB lineage: Bacteria > Bacillota > Clostridia > Lachnospirales > Lachnospiraceae > UBA3282. The sequence goes on along the minus strand of CAJURQ010000023.1, from coordinate 33,878 downwards.
ACCAGTTTATGGTTTACGGGGTGATAGCGGCAGCGCTTGCGCTGTTCTATGTGAAGGGGAAAGAATGGCGCGGCTGGTTCTCTGAGAATATGAAGCACAGGAGTCTTCGGAAATCGGAGAGGTATCTGCTCTGGGCGATCGGGATTTTGATGCTGCTTTTTTCCAATCATACGGCGATGCAGATCACGGTGGACAGCGGGAATGTGCGGGCGGCGGACAGCATATACGGGCGGGAACTGGCGCCCTTTATCGGGATCACGAGTATTTCCGCTTTTGTCATGACGATCACGATTATCGTGCTGATTATGCAGGGCAATAAGCGTTCGTTTTACCATGAACGGATATCACGCATGCAGTCGGGTATGATTACGTTCATGGCGGAGGTTGTGGAGAACAGGGATGACAATACGGGCGGACACATCAGGCGCACGGCGGACTATGTGGAGCGGATAGCGAAGGAGTTAAAAAGGCGGGGCGCATATCCGGATATCCTGTCCGACCAGTATATGCGGGATATGATTGTGGCTGCACCCCTCCATGATATCGGGAAGATTCATGTCCCGGACGTGGTCTTAAACAAGCCGGGGCGGCTCACGGAGGAGGAGTTTGCGGTGATGAAAACCCACACCACGGCGGGGGAAAAACTGCTGAAACATGCAAGGGAAGAGCTGGGGGAGTCGGGCTATCTGAATACGGCGGTGGAGATGGCGGCGTATCATCATGAATGGTGGAATGGGAAGGGGTATCCCTACGGCATCAGTGGGGAGGAAATACCGCTTAGCGCAAGGATTATGGCGGTGGCGGATGTGTTTGACGCGCTCACTTCCAAACGGTGTTACAAAGAAGCAATGCCTCTTGATAAGGCATACGCGATTATCAGGGAGGAGAGCGGCACACATTTCGACCCGGTGATAACCGAGGCTTTTTTTGATTGCTTTATACCAAATGACGTAGTACAATGTATCTAAATACATAAAATCGATTTACGAGCCATCTTTACCTTTAGCACCATGCGTGGGTCCTTATCCGTGATATGACCAAATCTTACTTTTTAGGGAAGGGGCATCTGACATATGCGTCATAAAATTATTCGGTTTCTGTTTGTAACTTTCATCCTTGTAATTGCATTATGCGGCGGCGTCTTCTTCTGGCAGGTGAAGGAGATGAATGAAAAGAGCGCTGCCACCATGAATGAAGTCGGCGAGATCTATATGGCGGGCATGAGCGAACAGATCAGGCGGCATTTCGGGACGGTGATGGAGCTGCGTCTGTCCCAGGTGGAGGCGCTTGTCCACGATATTGAGCCCAATCAGGGAAACGGCTACGAGGAGGTCTGCCGTCTCCTCTCCAACAACGCGAAGGCGAGAGGGTTTGACCGGTTGGCATTCTGTATGGAGGACGATACCTTTGACCTTCTGTACGGGGAGGAAATCTCGGCGGTCGATTCTTCCACATTCATGAGCGCGATCCGAAACGGGGAGGAGCGTATGGTGATGGGAACGAACGCGACGGGCGACAATGTGATCCTGTTGAGCGTCCCCATGGCATACGAGATACCGGATGGCAGGGAGAGCATTTCTCTGGTGGCAGGTTTTCCGATCGCCTACATAGAGGAAACGCTTGACGCGGAACTGTCTGATTCCATGTTCTACTTCGTCATTCGCAGGGACGGTCTGATCGTCATCCAAAACGATGCGGAAGATGACGACAATTATTTAGGTAAACTGGAAAGATATTATAGTGATGAAGAGGAGACACCTCAGGGAAGACGGGAGATGAAAGAGTATGCGCAAGGGCTTCAGTCCGCTATGTCGCAGGGGGTAGACTACGCGAAGGAAGTGCATTTAAAGAGTGAACGCCGCCAGCTGTATGCCAGAAGTCTTCCGCATTCGGAGTGGTATTTGATTCTCTCCCTGCCCTACAGCGAGGTTGACCGGACGATTGTCAGGTTTGGCGACGAGTGGGCGGCTACAGCGTTTAAGAATAGCTTGTTTATTATTGCCCTGTTCCTGATCGTGTTCGTATGCTATTTCCAGATGACGCGCAGGCAGATTCGGGAAATCAGAGAGACGCGGGATGCCACCGAGCGCGCGAGCCGTGCGAAGAGCGAATTTCTCTCCAACATGAGCCACGATATCCGCACGCCCATGAACGGAATTATCGGCATGACGGAGATAGCCATCGCCAACATAGGGGATGCGGGGAAGGTGGCGTCCTGCCTGCAGAAAATTTCCGCTTCCGGCAAGCATCTGCTGGGGCTGATCAACAATGTGCTGGACATGTCTAAAATAGAGAGCGGCAAGCTGATACTGAATGTGGAGCAGATTATGCTGCCGGAGCTGGTGGACAGTGTGGTCAATATCATAATGCCGCGGACGAAGGACAAGAACCAGCGGTTCGACTTACATATCCACGATATTGTCGCGGAGAACGTGTGGGGCGACAGCGTGCGGCTGAATCAGGCGCTCCACAATCTTTTGGAAAACGCGGTCAAATTTACGCCGGAGGGCGGAAAAATCCTGATGGAAATGTACCAGACGTCCTCGGAGAAGGGCGAAGATTATGTCTGCGTGCATCTGGTTGTCAGCGACAACGGTATCGGCATGAGCGAAGAGTTCCAGAAAAATCTTTTCGTGGCTTTTGCAAGGGAGGACAATGCCCGTGTCCAGCAGATTCACGGTGCAGGTCTGGGGCTCAGCATTACCAAGCATATTGTTGACGCGATGGGCGGCTCTATTCATGTGGAGAGCGAGCCGGGGAAGGGCAGCAAATTCCATGTGACGCTTGATATGGAGACGGCGGTCTTTTCCGAGGAGACAGTCGATATGCCCGCGTGGAGAACGCTCGTCATTGATGACGATGAGATTTTCTGTGACTGTACGCTGGCGACGCTTGCATCCATCGGCATCCATGCGCAGCGCGCGCTGAGCGGGCAGACCGCGCTCGAGATGCTGGAGGAGGAGCACCAGAAGGGCAATGACTACGAGGTCATTCTGACAGACTGGAAGCTGCCGGAGATGGACGGCATTGAGGTGGCGCGGGAAATTCGGAGCAGATACGGCGATGCGCCGCATATTCTAATGATTTCCGCCGCCGATAACAGTGATATTGAGGATAGAGCAAGACAGGCGGGTGTGAACGCCTTTATCGTCAAACCGTTGTTCAAATCTACACTTTACTACAATTTAAACAGACTCAAAGAGGAGGAAGCGGAGGAGGAAGGAACGCCCACTTTTGCGGGTGAGCATATTCTCGTTGCCGAGGATAATGAATTGAACTGGGAAATTGCAAGCACGCTGCTTGCCGGCATCGGACTTGCGCCCGAGCACGCGGAGAACGGCAGGTATTGTGTGGAACAGTTTGAACAGTCGTCGGCAGGTTTCTATAAGGCGATTTTGATGGATATCAGAATGCCGGTTATGAACGGGCTGGAGGCGGCTTCGGCGATACGCGCGCTCGAGCGGGAGGACGCCCGGACGATTCCGATCATTGCCATAAGCGCCGACGCTTTTTCGGACGATATCCAGAGATGTCTCGACTGCGGCATGGACGATCATACCTCAAAGCCGATTGATGTGAACAGAGTGGCGGAATTGCTGCGGAAATATATGAGATAAACAATAAACTGTAGTGCACATTTTCGTTGATTTATGCGGCTTTTTGTATAGAAGAGGGGTAATTTATGTACTTTATATAAAACAAGAAAATGCCGGAAAGCGATTTTTACATATTTAGCAGTTTATATATGTTTTTTTTGTGAAAAGTGCTATAATTGAGAATGTAAAAAGTAACTCAGACTAAAGCACGGGGAATTGTCGGTTTTCTTAATTAGAAATGCAGCGTTTCATTATTCTCGACTGTACAGCCGTAGGATGAGCGATGTAATGGCAGTTTTGTTTCATGTCTGATCATTTGCTGCAAGTCTGATCGAAGTCTCGGAGGACGGAAAAGTTTCTGACAGGCGGAGAGAGCTTTGACCGGTTCTATGGCAGTGTGTAGGAGGGAGTAGTAATGAGTGAAAAACTGAATAAGTATCGGATTAAGGAACGCTTGGTGCGCGGCTTTGTAATCGCGTCCGGGATTCCGGCAGCGGTGGCGGCAGTAGCGCTGATTGCCATGATTATTGTTGCGCTGAGATACTCAAACGCGCTGAAGGTTTACGGGTTTGCACAGGGTGACGTGGGTAAAGCGATGACCTATTTCGCTGAGTCAAGATCCACGATGCGGGGTGTCATCGGTTATGATGACGAAGCTGTTATAGAGAGCCTGAAAGCTTCTCACACGGCGAGCATAGAAAACTTCACTTCCAGTTTTGAGGCGTTGGAAAAGTCTATGGTGTCCGAGGAGAATAAGAAAGTATACGCGGATATCACTTCCAAGCTGCCCGCTTACTGGGCGCTTGATAATGAGATTATCGTGCAGGGCGGCGTCACGGACAGAGAGCAGTGTGCGATCGCGCAGGAGCGGGCGATCAACGAACTGGCGCCGCTCTATGAGGACATCAACGATGACTTGATTGAAATTATGGATATCAAGGTGGATCGCGGAAACAGCACATCCACGATACTGACAGTTGTCTGTGTCGTACTTGCGGTTATGATAGCCGTGATTATCTTTATAGCGATTTTCACATCCATCAAGCTTGGCAGAAATATAGCGGAAAATATTTCTGCACCGTTGATTCAGCTAAAAGACAGATTAGAGCTGTTTGCCGAGGGAGATTTGTCCACGCCTTTCCCGGATACGCAGACGGATGATGAAGTGGCGGATATCATCGGCTCAGCGAAGGATATGTCGGAGACGCTTATGTTTGTCATTTACGATCTGGAATATATTCTGGGAGAGATGTCGAATTCCAATTTTGTCATCCGCTCAAAAGACAGCGAGCGGTACAAGGGAGAGTTCCGCCAGATATTCGATTCCCTGAAGCAGCTGCGGGATAATATGGTCGATACGCTCCGTTACATCGGGATGTCTTCGGAGCAGGTTTCCGCGGGTTCCTCCAATCTGGCAGACACTTCCCAGAGCCTTGCGGAAGGTGCAACAGAGCAGGCGGGCGCGGTACAGGAGCTTCATGCGACGATCACGACGATCTCCGAGGCTGCAAGACGCGCGGCGGATTCCGCCGAGGACGCTTACAGGCAGTCTCAGGAGTACGCGAATGTGGCTGACCGCAGCAGCGACGATATGAAGGAAATGGTGGAAGCTATGAGCCGCATCAGCGAGGCTTCCCACAAGATCGGAAATATCATTTCGGAGATTGAAAATATTGCGTCAGAGACAAATATGCTTTCCCTGAACGCGTCCATCGAGGCGGCGAGAGCGGGAGAAGCGGGACGCGGTTTCTCCGTTGTGGCTGACCAGATCAGACAGCTCGCGGAGCAGAGCAGCAAGTCGGCTGTGGATACCAGAGCGCTGATCGAGGGCACCATGAGAGAGGTTGAGAACGGCAACAAGGTGGCGGAGCGCGCGGTCGAGTCGCTGGCTGTCGTAGTGGAAGGTATCAGGAAGGTGGCGGATTCCTCCAAGGAGCTGAGCACGATTTCCTCGAACCAGATGGCTACCATGAAAGAGGCGGAGCTGGGCGTAGACCAGATTTCCGATGTTATACAGACAAACGCGGCGGTTGCGGAGGAGTCTTCCGCTACCAGCGAGGAGCTGTCAGCACAGGCGGTTTCTTTGGATGAACTGATTGCCAAGTTTGTACTGCCGGAGAAATAGGCTTAAGTGTGTGTGTGAAGGGGATTCATACATAAAAAGGAGGATGGAGTACAGGTTGTACCTGTTATGCCATCCTCCTTTTGCGTTTAGAATGCAAGACATTTTGAGATGTTTAGATGACGGCTATTCCATGCGCTCTAAAACCGGCATGTATTCGAGCGGCGCCTCCACGGTTACCGTGCGGCTGCCCTCAAACACTTCCTCCGTGGAAGTCAGTTTCCATTTCCCGGCGGGAAGGTAAACATCTCGGCTCCATTCGTTCAGATGCAGGATCGGCGCGACGAGGAAACGGTCGCCGAACATATACTGGTCTTCCGCATCCCAGCACGTTTCATCGTTCGGGAACTCGTAGAACATGGTGCGCAGAAGCGGGGATCCGTTCTCGTGCGCTTCCTTGTACAGCTCTTTGATATAGTCGTGCAGTGAGATGCGGACGTCATAATACTTTTTCATGATGGCGTAATTGTCCTCGCCGTAGCTCCAAAGCTCGTTGGGCTGACCGGTATGAAGATAGCCGCCGCCCCAGTCGCGATCGTCGAGCGGTGGGATATTGTAGGGTCCCCTGTCGCCGTGCATACGAAGCACGGGGGAGTACACGGCGAACTGATACCAGCGGATCAGAAGCTGCCTGAAATCCGGGTCGTTCACGTCGTCGGTCATAAAGCCGCCGATATCCGTTGTCCACCACGGAATACCCGCAAGCCCCATGTTCAGACCGCACTGGATCTGGTCGGCAAAGGCTTCAAAGGTGCTCGGCACATCCCCGGACCAGATCACATTGCCGTACTTCTGGGAGCCTGCCCACGCACAGCGCAGCAGGTTTACGACGGGTTCTTGCTGGAGCTTAGTCATCTCGTCGTAGAACACACGGCTGTACATCTGCGGGTAAAGGTTGCTCACTGCCAGAGCGGGAACGTCGAAGTAACGGTAGTTTTCAAAGTCGTAGACGCCGTAATCGGGTTCGGAATTGTCCAGCCAGAAAGCGTCGATGCCGTAGTCGTAATAATTCTTCCGGCACACGTCCCACACGTATTTGCGGGTTTCCGGATTGAAGGGATCGATCTCCACACAGTCGCCCTGATAATCGTAGGTCTGCGCCGCGCCGCGTTCGGTTTTGATGAGCAGGCCGCGCTCCATCATGGGACCGAAGTTTTCGCTCTTGCGGTCAACGGAGGGCCACACCGATACGATAACCTTGATGCCCATCTTGTGCAGCTCGTCCACCATTGCCTTCGGATCCTGCCAGTATTTTTCATCGAATTTCCAGTCGCCCTGCACCGTCCAGTGGAAGAAGTCGATGACGATCTGGTCGATTTTAATGCCCTCTTTTTGATACTGTCTTGCTACGGTCAGTACTTCGTCCTGCGTGCGGTAGCGCAGCTTGCACTGCCACAGTCCCATCAGGTTTTCGGGGAACATCTCCGCGCGCCCCGTGACGGCGGTATAGTTTTCGAGAATCTGCTTCGGCGTGTCTGCAACAGTGATCCAGTAATCCATCTCCTTCGTGGCGCGGGCGATCCATTCTGTGTAGTTTTTTCCGAAGCTGACGCGCCCAACGGCGGGATTGTTCCACAAAAAGCCGTAGCCGAGAGAGGAGACGGCGAAGGGCACGGAAATCTGGGAGTTGCGCTGTGCCAGTTCTAAGACGCACCCCTTCAGGTCCAGACAATCCTGCTGATACTGTCCCATGCCGAAGATTTTTTCCTTTTTCCCGCTCTCAAATTTTACGTTTAGGGCATACTCACTGCCGCCGATAACGCCCTTCCATTCCCGGTTGACCAGCTTTAGGCAGCGGCTCTCTCTGGAAAGCGTGCCGTCGTAGTTTCTGAAATACTCCCGCAGAATCAGCTTGTGATCGCGGTAAAAGGAGATGACGCCTGCAAAGTTGACGACTGCCTTGATTCGCCCGTTTGTGATGGAGGCAATCTCCCGCTTGTCAATGGTGCCGTCGCCGACCCAGTGGTCTTCCTCCTCTATGGTAATCTCTGCGCTGCATTTTTCGACTGTTTCGGTCAATGCCCAGTCGTTTCCGGTCAATTTTGACGCCATCGTGGCGCGCACGCGGAGGGAATCTTTTCCCCACGGTTCAATCCGCAGCGTCTCACCCATGCGGCGGCATACGAGCGCGCCGTTTTCTTTTTCAAATGTCATAATCTGCCTCCCTTTCTTTTCCTTATTTTGTGTCGTATTACTGTAAAAAACTACATTTCCGTTCCGTTTTCACGAGTCTTACCCGGAAGATTGAGAAATACGGGCTATAATAGTATAATATTATTATTAAGATGGAAAATTCTATTAAAATACTGCTCTATAATGATACTATTCTATCATACATTTGGCAAAGCAAACAGAGAGAAAAAGGGAGAACGGTTATGACACCGAACAGAGAGACGCTGGAAAAGAGACAGCACAGCACTACATGGATGCCGTACAGTTATTACGAGTGCAGACTGCCGGAATGGTTTGCAAGCGTGCCGGTGCACTGGCACGGCGAGTTTGAACTGATTCACATTAAGCAGGGCAGGGGGGAGTTTATCTGTGGCAGCCGGAAGGTGGAGGCAGAGGAGGGGGAGCTTCTGCTCGTGCCGCCAAACATGCTGCACGCCGCCTATCTGTGCAGGGAGCAGAAGACGGTTGTGGAGAAGGTGTCAGGCGGCGGTGGGAGCAGCTGCGGGGACGGGACAGGGACACTTGTGTATGACGCCCTTGTGTTCAGTCCGGCGATGCTTGGCGCGGGCAGCGGCGACCGCTGTACCAACGAATGTATCCGTCCGCTCGTGAAGGACAATGCTCATATGAGTGTCTGCATCCGCAGGGATATGGCGGCCTATGAGGAACTGGCGGCTTTGACGGCGCGAATTTTTTCCTGCGTGCGTGACAACTCGGCGCGCGCGGATCTGTTGTTAAAAAGCGAACTTCTGCGCCTTATCTGGATGCTTGAGGAGTGCGGGGAACTTTTGCCCGAGAAAAAGGGCGCGGAGGGCGAGTCAGAGGCGATTCGACCCGCGCTCGAGTATATGGCGCAGAATTTCAGGGAGGATATCACAGTGGAGCAGCTTGCCAGATTGGTGCATTTGAGCAAAAGCCATTTTATGAGGTGCTTTCGGAAAGCGGTGGGAATCGGCGCCATCGAGCATCTGTCACAGCTTCGGATTCGTGCCGCCTGCGAGATGCTCGGCGATGGCACGGAGCAGATTGCGGATATCGCCTTTGCCTGCGGTTACAGCAATCTTTCCAATTTTAACAGGCAGTTTTTAAAGCGGGTGGGCTGTTCCCCGAAGGAGTATCGGAAACGAAACAAGACGTCAGGTTTATAAGTCAGATACGGATGGAAAGAGATGTCCGTCGCAGATTGGCTGCGGATGAAAATATAGTTAAAAATTGAAAGAAGGGTGTCACATTTTCGCATTGTCATGTGTTTTATTAATGACAAGTGTCATCAAGCAGACGTTTCATGAGCGACAGGACAAAAGAGAATGACTGCTTGAGAACATATAAAGCGAAAGAAAAGACGGGGACGCCCGAAGGCGGTGACATGTTGGAGAAGAGGATGGACAGCCCGGGTCAGAGCGTGGAGGAGGTTTTTCAGGCATACGGCAATATGCTTTACCGGATTGCCTTTGTGATGATGAAGAACGCCTTTGACGCCGAGGATGTGGTGCAGGACACACTGATTAAATATATGGAACATATGGAGAGCGGGAAATCCTTTGAGACGGAGGAATACCGGAAGGCGTGGCTGATCCGGGTGGACAGCAATCTCTGTAAGAACAGGCTGCGCTTTTACAAAAATCACCCGAGGATTTCGGTGGAGGAGCTTTCCAGATATTACGAGAAGGAGGAGGACACGAGGCTGATGGACAGCCTGCTGCTTTTGCCTACCAAGTACAGGGAGATACTGCTTCTGCACTATGTGGAGGGGTATCAGGGAAGGGAGATCGCGGAGATGCTCGGACTTTCGGAGGCGGCGGTCAGAAAACGTCTGGAGAGAGGACGGGAAAAACTGCGGGGGCTTTTGAAAGAGACGGGAAAGGAGTGAGCGTGTCATGGAAGCGAGAGAGCGGAATGCGGAAGAAATGATAGAAAAGGAAAAGTCAGAAAGTGTGATGGAGAGCCGCCTGTGCGTGGCAGCCATGCAGATTGTGCCGGACGAGGAGGCAAAGGAGCGCATCATAGCGGAGGCGAAGGGGAAAAGACATGGCAGGAGAAGGCTGACGCCCAGAATACCGGCGGCAGTTTTGGCGGCATGTCTGCTTCTTTCTATTCTGTGTTTTGCCAGACCGGGGATAATCGGGGACGATGTGGTGGTCTATGCCGCCACGGAGGAGCACGGCTGGCAGAAGTTGGAAGAGGGGGAGCGGATTCTGTTGAAGATGGAGCCATTTGAGACGCTTGAGGAGGGTGAACCGGAATTTTGGGAGAACGGGAGATGCAGTTATCACCCCTATAAATGCACCTTCCGGGTGGAGGTGCCGGAACACTATCTCTATGACAGGCAGATGGTTACTATCAAGGATGACAGTATTTTTGAACATGGAGGCGAGATTATATGGTGGGTCGGTCCGGAGCGGCAGGAAGATGCAGACAGGGTCATGCAGAAAGCGTTCCGGCTCTGGATTGTGGATGAGAATCTGGAGCGGCAGGCGGCGCTGGAGCTGGAACTGACCAAGGAGGACGGCAAGTGTTATGCCGAGCTGAAACGCGTGTGGGAAAGCGAAGCGTACAAAAAAAGGAAACGTGGGAGATAAGGTGAAGATGAATTTTTTTATGAGACAGACCGCCAGAAATATCGTGCGGCACAGAAAGAAGAGCATTCTGCATATCCTGATCGGTGTGATGACCGTGCTGATTCTGGACGTCTACGCGGGAAATATGGACAGCACAAAGCGACAGCTCGCAGATCTCCCCAATGTGCTCGAGGTCACGGGAAGGATCAGCACGCTGAACGGCTCCCAGCGGGAGGGCATGACCATCAGGGAGGATCGGGTGATGGGCGTGCGGGAATCCGCGTATGTGAAGGATCCGGTCTTTACCGTCCGCCTGAAATTTGGGTTCGGTGCGTTTACCGTGGAGGAGTACAAGGAAAACCTGAACCATTACGGCTTGGGCATGAATGCGCCGGAGGGCGTTTCCGGCATGAAGCGGGAGGAGATCACATGGCTGGACGGTGTGGACGAGAGCATCCTCGAGACGGCGGAGAAGGTTTGTATACTGGATGCAGATCTTTTGGAGAAGAAGGGTCTGCATCTTGGGGATGAAGTTATGTTAACTATATTTTACTACCGCTATGCGATTGAGGGGAGCGAAGTATTTATCGAGCCGCTTATTACGGATACATGCAAAGTAGTGGGCAGTATGCAGATTGGGGAATACAAGGGAAACTGGGTGCCGCCGGAGGTGATCTTACCGCTTGACTATATGCGGGAGGCTTACCACAGTCAAGGCATTGCTTTCTATGCGGACTCCGGTTCCTTTACGGTGAAGGACCCGTTCCAGCTGAATGCCCTGAAGGCGCAGATGCATGACGAGGTGAAATTTTTGTCGGTGATCACCCGTGCGAAGCACCGCACGGACGGCAACGCGCTGACAATTATGGATGAGGCGTTTATCCGTTCCGCGCAGACTCTGTCGAGGAATCTGGCGCTTCTTAGGGGGATGCTGCCGTTTCTTGCGGCGATCGTTATATTTATCGGGTATCTTTGCAGTTATCTGTCCCTGCAGAGCAGGCGGGAGGAGTACGCCCTGCTTCGCTCTCTCGGGACGGGGCGGCGTCGAAGCTTTTTCCTGCTTTTCGGGGAGACGGTGCTTGTGGAGGCGTTTGCCTGTATTTTGGGAAGTCTTTTGGCGGCGGTTTTCCTGCGCCCTGCGGCGGGCGTGCTCGCTCTGTCGGGTGCGGCGTTTTTCTTGGCTTTTCTGGCTGGGGCGGCGATGGCGATTCTTTTGCTCCACAGGCTTAGTGTGATGGAACTGCTCACGAAGAGAGATTGAGAGGTGTTTTATGAGAATCGCTACAAACAGTTTGAAAAGATTGGCACGCACCCCTGTGAAGACGGCGCTTTTCTTTCTCTTGCTATCTTTTACGGTGGCTTTGGTCTGCGCAGGAGGGAGTCTATGGAAGCTCTGCGGGGACAATCTGCGGCGGTTTGAGGAGATCTTTGTGACTATCGGTACGGTGGAGCAGACGCCGGAGCGGACGCAACAGCAGGCGCTCTGGTTTGCGGATAAAGAAGACTACCGGTATTACAACCGGGCGGTGTATGGGGAGACCATCTCTCCCGATGTGCTTGACTTTGAGGGCGCCGGGTACCTGAGCGGACCGGAGCAGCGCGCCTACTACGAGGCGCTGCCGCAGGACTATGTATTTAAGGAGATGGAGGGTGGTCTCTGGCAGTTTATGGTGGTGGAGGCATCCCCGTATGAGGACTGCGTGCCAGCGGGTCCTGTGAAGATGGAGCTTAAGAATGTGCTGTACAGCACTTACCCGCCCAATGTTGTTTACTTTTATCTGTGCGACCATAACAATGACAACCCGGAAACTTTGTATGCGGATAAGACTTATGTGATGGCGCTGCAGGACGGGTTTGCCCACGACTGGGCTGAAAACGGCGCCGAAGCCAAATTTGAATATGAGCCGCTGGAAGGACCTTACTCCACACAGGCTGATGCGGAGGGGAACAGGCTGCCAACCGACTTAACGGGGGACTGGATCGCGGAGGTGACGCCGGGATTTTACGAGACGAAGGAGGGGCAGGACTGGCTGCGGCTCTGTGAGGAATGTGTGCTGCGCGGCTCGAAGCATATGTCCTTTCCCGTGACGGCGACGGAGGATTTGAATCTGATTATGGCGTTTTATAACAAGCAGGCGTATCTCGCGGAGGGGGAATTTCTCTCGGAGGAGGACTATCAGCAGGGAAACAAGGTGTGTCTCATTTCCGCCGCCTTTGCGAGAACAAACGGGCTGAAAGTGGGAGATGACCTGCATCTGGCGCTGCGCTATGCCAACTATGCGACTTCCGCGAATCTGGGCAGTATGGGTGAATGGGGCGGGCGGCTGAATGCTGACGGCGAGGTTTATCAGGTTTTTGAGGAGAGCGACTATACGATCAAGGGCATCTATGACGTGGGTGTCGGCGCGGTGGAGGGCGGCTGGGGATATGAACTTGAGAGAAACGAGGTATTCATTCCCAACGCTTCCATCAAAAACAGCAACGAGGACAATATCGCGCTCTACGGCCGCATGAAGGGCTACACCACCGCCTTCCGGATTCCCAACGGAAGCGAGAGCATCGAGAACTATAAAAGACTGTGGGAGGCGCAGGGGATTGACCATGTGGAGATTACCTTTTACGACGGCGGCTACTCCAAGCTGGAGGGCGGGCTGAAAAACATGCGGACCATGTCAGCCATTTTACTTACGACGGGTGTGGTCAGCGCGGTCTGTATTGTGATCTTTTTCTGCCATCTCTTTATCACGAAACAAAAGAAGCAGACGGCGGTGGAGCGGTGCCTTGGCATGACGAAAGGAGCCTGCGCATGCTCCCTCCTTGTCGGCGTGCTGGTGATCGCCCTTGCGGGCAGTGCGGCGGGCAGCCTTGCGGGGCAGTATTTCGCGGGGCGGGCGGCGGCGCAGATGGCGAACGCGGAGAGCTTCGACACGAGGTTTAGCAACGGGGAAGTGCAGTTTAACATGGAGAAGAGCGAGGAGGAGATGGCGGAAGAAAGTGCGGATGAAAATGTGGATGGGAGCAGTATCGCAAAGTCCGCCTATCTGACGGAGACGGACTTTGCCGTGCCGGCGGTCTGCGGGGGACTGGTCTTCCTGTTCACGGTGGGAATGGCTTTTGTGGGAATATACAGGAATCTGCGGGAGGAGCCGCTGGCGCTTTTGGCGGAGGCGGGGAAATAGATTGCACAGGCGGCGGAATGGAGGAAAGCATGGAAAAAATCATTGAGGCGGTAAATGTGAGTTACATCTACCAGACGAAGTATCAGAAGACGAAGGCGCTCTCGGAGGTGAGCTGCTCCTTTGAGCGGGGAAAGGTGTACGCCATCACGGGGAAATCCGGCAGCGGAAAGAGCACGTTCCTCTCGCTGCTCGCAGGGCTGGATGTGCCTACGGAGGGCACGCTTGTCGTGGAGGGGGAGGACATGCGGAAGATGAACCGGGACGCCTACCGTCTGAACCGTGCCTCCGTGATCTATCAGGCGTTTCACCTCTTTCCGCTCCTGACGGTGACGGAGAATGTGATGTTTCCTATGGAACTGCAGCATGTGCCCGCGAAGGAGGCGAAGGCGAGGGCGCGCGAGTATCTGGCGAAGGTGGATTTGCCGGAGACACTCTACAAAAAGATGCCGGGCATGATCAGTGGCGGGGAGCAGCAGCGGGTGGCGATCGCCAGAGCCATCGCGGCGGGCGGGGAGATTCTTCTCGCCGACGAGCCCACCGGCAATCTGGACAGCCAGAATGAGAAGGTGATTGTGGATCTTCTGTGTAAGCTGGCGCACGAGGACAATTACGCGGTGATCGTGGTCACTCATAACGAGGCGGTTGCCGCGGCGGCGGACGTGGTTTACGGGATGACGGACGGGATGCTGTCGGTGGTGAGGGAAGCGTAAAAAGTATTGCAGCATCTTATCCTTTATCATATGGAAAATCGGTTTGAAAATATCGTAAAGTTTGATATAATAAAAGAAATAAAATGATGATAGGGAGGTGGGTTGAGATGACAGAAAAAGAAATGTTAAAGATATCTGTGGAGGAGTTTTCCAGAGTACAGGACTGGATAGAATTGGCTGAAAAAGATTCGGATGTCTACAAATCTTTAAAGAAAAGATATCTGGATTTAAAAGTGATTCTTACATCCTCCGGTGTAAATCTTACGGAGATAGATAGAATTAAAGGCTAAAGTGCCTTGATGTATGATTAGACTTTGCATTTGGGATATGCTATACTCATATTGTAACGATAAAAGTCATAGCCGCAATATAGAAAGCAGGTGAAATATATGCCAAATGGTCTTGAAATTGCAAAAGCAGCGATTGATGATTTTAAAAAAATTCAGGATTACATGATTATTGCAAAAGAAGAAAATGCCACAAGAACGTATGAAAAATTAAAAGATGAATATCTTTCCTTAAAAGCGATCTTACAAGTGGCGGGTGTCAATCTTACCGATATTGATAAAATCAAAGAGTGATCGAAGATTCATAAAATAACACAAAAGAATTTAAGATGATAACAGGGAGTAGTTATGATATGACAGAAAAGGAAATGTTAAAGATATCTGGATTTAAAAGTGATTCTTACTTCATCCGGTGTAAATCTTACGGAGATAGATAGAATTAAGGGTTAAGAAGAACACTGGAAAAATCATTATAGTATGGCAGGAAAGATGAAAGAGGAAGGAATAGCGGGATGAAGCTGAGCGCGATTCATCATGTTGCGATTATTGTGTCGGATATTCAGGCGGCAAAAGACTTTTATGTAGATAAACTCGGTTTTACGGTGGTCAGGGAAAACTATCGTGACGAGAGAAACGATTGGAAACTGGATCTGAAAATCGGCGAGGGAGAAGAGGCGGTTGAACTGGAAATCTTTGCGGAACCGAATCCGCCGAAGCGTGTCAGCCGTCCGGAGGCATGCGGGCTGCATCATCTTGCATTTCATGTGGAGGATGTGGAGGCGACGGCTGCAGAACTGGCAGAGCGCGGGATTCCATGCGAGCCCGTACGACAGGATGACTATACCCATAAAAAGATGACTTTTTTCTTTGACCCGGACGGTCTTCCGTTGGAATTACATGAGTGAGGTGGTATAGAGGGAGGGGATTCCATGCGTTTGATCAAAGGCATGATTTATACGGACAGAATGTGTTTTGAACCGGGCGGTCTTTTCGTAGAAGAGGATCATATTGAGAAGATAGAGCGGTATGAAGAGAGCACGCTCACGGAGAAGGAGCGGGAGACCTATGTTTTGCCGGGACTGATGGATATTCATTTTCATGGCTGTGCGGGATATGATGTCTGCGACGGCACAATGGAAGCCATCCGGGAGATCGCGTCTTATGAACTGGCGCACGGTGTTACGACGATCTGTCCCACCACTATGACGCTTTCGGAGGAGAGACTGACAGATATTTGCGAAGTCTGTTTGGAAGCGGTAAAGACACAGACGCTGGAAAGCGGTGTTTTGCTGAAAGATGTGGTGAGAGGTATTTATCTGGAAGGTCCTTTTGTTTCCCTTGAGAAAAAAGGCGCGCAGAATCCGGCATATATCCAAAAAGCAGATCTGGAAATGTTAAAACATTTGCAGCAGACGGCGGGTGGGCTGATCCGCGTCGTTGCCATTGCGCCGGAGACAGAGGGCGCTATGGCGTGTATCAGAGAAGGCGGGGATTCCTTCCGGTTTTCCATTGCGCATACCTGCGCGGATTATGAGACGGCAAAAGCGGCGATGGAAGCGGGCGCGCATCAGGTGACGCACCTTTATAACGCCATGCCGCCCTTTACGCACAGAGCGCCCGGCGTGATCGGCGCAGCCGCGGAGGATGAGCGGACGATGGTGGAATTGATTTGTGATGGGCTTCATATCCACCCAAGTGTCGTGAAGAGCACCTTTAAACTTTTCGGGGCGGAGCGTGTCATTTTGATCAGTGACAGCATGAAAGCTACGGGATTGGAGGACGGCGAGTACGCGTTGGGTGGTCAGCCTGTTACCGTCAAGGGGAATCTGGCGGTACTGAGAGACGGCACCATTGCAGCCAGCGTTACCAATCTCTATGACTGTATGAGAACGGCGATTCGGATGGGTGTGCCGAAAGAGGCGGCAGTCAGAGCTGCTTCCTATAATCCGGCAAAAGCGGTCGGATTGGAAAGTGAGTGTGGTGTTCTCGCACCGGGGAGAAAAGCGGATATTCTTCTGGCGGACCGGGAATTTGCACTGGTTGAAGTGATTAAGGCGGGGCGTGTGGTGAAGGTGTAAAAAGAACACTGGAAAAGCCAATCTGCCTGTGATAAAATAAACACGTTGGGACAAAGAAGTCTGAGAGGACTTCTTTGTCCCTTTCTATTTATAGGATACGGAGGAGATGACATGGCAGAGATAAAAGAGGCGTGCGGCGTGTTTGGCATGTACGGTCCGGAGGGGGAGAACGTGGCGCCCTCCCTCTACTACGGGCTGACGGCACTGCAGCACAGAGGGCAGGAGGCTTGCGGGATGGCGGTTTCCAGAACGGACAAGGAGCGGGGCAACGTTTGTTTTCACAAAGATCTGGGGCTGGTGAGCGAGGTGCTCACGAAAGATGTCTTGGAGAAGATGGACGGCAATATCGGTCTGGGGCATGTGCGCTATTCCACTACGGGGGCGTCCGTCGCGGAGAACGCGCAGCCGCTTGTATTGTCCTACATCAAGGGGACGCTCGCTCTGGCACACAACGGCAATCTGATCAACACACCGGAGTTAAAGTGGGAGCTGATTCAGAACGGGGCGATTTTCCACACCACCACGGATTCGGAGGTGATCGCTTTCCACATCGCGAGGGAGCGGGTGCACTCGGCGACGGTGGAGGAGGCGGTCTATAAGACGGCTCTGAAAATAAAGGGCGGTTATGCGCTGGTCATCATGAGTCCCCGGAAACTGATCGGGGTGCGCGA
Source organism: uncultured Lachnospiraceae bacterium (assembly GCA_910588955.1). GTDB lineage: Bacteria > Bacillota > Clostridia > Lachnospirales > Lachnospiraceae > UBA3282. The sequence goes on along the minus strand of CAJURQ010000023.1, from coordinate 16,505 downwards.
TCCGCACGGCTTGAAACCGCTGTGTTTGGGAAAGAGGGAAGAAACTTATGTGTTTGCCTCGGAGTCCTGTGCGCTGGAGGCTGTGGGGGCTTCCTTTGTGCGGGATATGCAGCCTGGAGAGGTGGTCACGATTTCCGGCGGGGAGATTCATTCGCAGATGCTGCCGAAAGAAGAAAAGTGTGCGCATTGTATTTTCGAGTACATTTATTTTGCCAGACTGGACAGCGCCATGGACGGGGTGCGGGTGTACGATGCCAGAATCCGTGCGGGGAAAATGCTCGCAAAATCCTATCCCGTGGAGGCGGATCTGGTGACGGGCGTGCCGGAGTCGGGGCTGCCTGCGGCGCAGGGCTACGCGCAGGAGAGCGGGATTCCTTTCGGACATGCCTTCTACAAAAACAGCTACATAGGCAGGACTTTTATCAAGCCGACCCAGACGGAGCGGGAGTCCGCCGTCCGCATGAAACTGAGCGTGCTGGAATCGGCGGTAAAGGATAAGCGGATCGTGCTGGTGGACGATTCCATTGTGCGGGGAACTACCATAGCCAACCTGATCCGCATGTTAAAGGAGGCGGGAGCCAGAGAGGTGCATGTGAGAATCAGCTCGCCGCCCTTTCTCTATCCCTGTTATTTCGGCACCGATGTGCCCTCCAATTCTCAGCTCATCGCGGCGAACCACAGCGAGGAGGCAATCCGGGAGATGATCGGGGCGGATTCCCTCGGCTACATGCGGTTAGAAGATCTGGAGAAGATGGCGGATGGGCTGTCCCTGTGCAAGGCATGTTTTGACGGGGTGTATCCGATGGACTGCGGCAGCAGAAAGTGATGTAAATTTAAATTATTTTTTCGCTCGCGTAACGATATCCGTCATTTCCTTCCATTTTTTTTCCATATCCGCCACCAGTTTAAACTGCGTTCTGGCGCGGTCTAAGTTATGGCGCTCCCTGTGAATCTTGAAGTAGACGTCGCCCACCAGATAGTCCGCGAGGAAACGAATGCCGCATTCGTAGGTCATAAGCTTCGCGCCCATGGGCAAAAGCTCGATCTCGAGCGGGGTGAGACTGCCCGCGCATCCGGTAAGAAAGCCTTCCGTGAAAGTCTCGAACAGGGATAGATCCAGTTCGATTTTTGACAGATCCGTTTCATCCTCCGCGCCTGTATTCGCGCCGGTGCGGATGGAGTCGCCGAAGTCATACAGCGACAGACCGGGCATCACCGTGTCAAGGTCAATGACGCACAGCGCCTTTCTCGTGTCGTTGTCAAAGAGAATGTTGTTCAGTTTCGTGTCGTTGTGGGTCACACGCAGGGGCAGCTCCCCTTTTTCCAGAAGATCTGTGAGCGCGTGGGTGTCCGCCTCCCTTGCAAGGGCAAAGTCGATCTCTGGCTGTGCTGAAGCGGCGCGCCCCAGCGGATCGTCAGCCACCGCCTTTTTGAAGTCCTGAAAGCGGGAGGGGGTGTAGTGGAAGAGGGGGATTGTCTCGTGCAGTGTCCCGGCGGGATAGTCGGCAAGCTGCCTTTGAAAATCGCCGAAGGCAACTGCACAGTCGTAGAAATCCCGGGCATTTTCCACCTTTTCCAGACAGAAAGTATTTTCGATAAAAGGGAAGACACGCCAAAAGTTATGTAAACTGTCCACAAAATAATTTTCTCCGGCTTTTGTCTTTACAACGCTTAAGGTTTCCCGGTCGGGATCGCCGTTTCTTTCTCTGATTTTCTCCTGCAGATAGGAGGTGACGCCCGCCACATTTTCCATGAGCGCCTGTGGGTTTCGGAAAATGGAGTGATTCATCCGCTGCAGGATATAGTTTTTCTCTTTTCCGGCGGCATCACAGGTTACCAGAAAGGTGTCGTTGATGTGACCGTTTCCGTAGGAGTGTACGTTGCGCGGACTGCCCTCCAGTTGAAAAGCGGCAATCGCGTTGTTTATGGTTTCGGGGGTGGGGGTCTGTGACATATGTTTTCCTCCTTCTTCCGTTCTTTTGCCTTTCCCAAATCTGTTTCTTTTCCGCGCTCTATTCTATAGTTCTGTATAGCGGATCCACTTCAGTTCCATGGGAGCCAGAGCAAGATGCATTTTGAGCATACCTTCTATGTAAAGGTCTGTCTCTTTGGGCTGCTGTGTGTTGTTGATCACGGCGAGCATCCCTGTCTTTTCAAAGACGGCAATCTCGGTCTCCACGTCGGTGACGTAGTATTTCTTCATCTCCTCCTCCCGATGCGCCGCGTAGTAGATGGCGCGCAGCAGGATGCGGCAGTTCTGCGGAGAGTAGGGCAGTCCCGTAAAGTAGACGCTTCGTCCCCTGCCGTACTCGTTGACCACGAGGCGGCTGTACCTGCCGTCCATGTCGAGTATCTGGTAGTGCCCGCCCTGCGCGTAGATGCGGCTCTTTCCCTCGCCGAAATCAATGTCGCCTGCCACGTCCTCCAGTATAAAGTGCTCGCGGTTCAGCTCGTTGTACTTGTCCGTGCTCATGGAGAAACCGAGTTCCCTGTCCACGCCCAGCACATCGCTCAACTGGAAGAAACGCCCCTGATACTGGCAGGCGGTGGGTTCGCCCACGCCGATAAAGCCGCCGCCCTCGTCCACGAAACGGCGCAGGGCGCAGACCAATTCGGGATCTTTCCAGACCTCGCCGCCGCTGAAAGCGGTGTAGGCGTCCCCGGCGTTGATGATAACCCGGATGGCGGGGTCGATCCCCTGTTTCATCTCCTCAAAGGTAATAAATTCTACATCGATGGGCATACCGCTCAATGCTTCAAGCACGCCCACATAGGAATAGATTTCGCGGTACCAGAGGGCGTGGTGCACCTGATTTGCCATCCAGCGGCGCAGATTGCCCCAGCTGTTTAGGACAGCCACTTTAAAGGGTGCGGTGTAAGCCTTGGAACCCTGCATGTTGGCATGGATCTGGCGGAACTCCGTCACGACCTGACTAATACGGTCAATAAAGCCCGGCCACTCGCTCGCCAGCTTCAGATAGCCGCCGTAGCCGATTCGGTCTACGGGAGAGCGCAGGATTGCGCGGCGTGCTTTCAGCCAGTTGTCCTTCGATTCGCCGATGGGGTCGCCGCCCTCGGTGAACACGTCCGGGAAGAAATAGGGTAAGAGCCGGCCTTCCGTGTAGTTTACGCCCTCTATGTCGGAGATCATGCGCAGGGTGACACCGTCGCCCACGGAACCGACCACCGCGTCCAGCCCGATATTTTTAAAGTATTTGCCGAAAGGCTCTGTGCCGATCCAGTGATCGCCGAGGAACATCATAGCTTCTTTCCCGTAGCTGTGGACGATATCCACAAGTTCTTTTGCCAGCTTGCTCACCTCGATCTGCTGGAACTCCACAAAGTCAAGAAACTCTTTGGAGGGCTTGCGGAAGATGGAGTTGTGGTAACCCTCGTCCACAATGTATTCCGGACGGAAGGGATAGCCCGCCCACTTTTCAAACTGTTCCAATATATAAGGGCTGACGCTTGCACTGTAGCCGAACCACTCCACGAATTTTTCCCGCTTCTGGTCGTCGAAGGTCAGGGTAAACTGGTGGAAAAAGGTGGTGAAGCGCACCACGTCCACGCTGGGATTTTCCTCACACCAGCGGCGCAGCTTTTCTTTTACATAGACTTGCGTTTTTGGCTGGCGAACGTCGTAGGTGAGCTGGTGCGGCGCGTCCTTCCAGTCGTTCGTGATAAAATTGTACATATGCACGGGATCCCAGATCAGGAAGGCGAGGAAACTCACGGTATACTGATGGTAGGGAATTGTTTCGATTTCCACCTCGCCCGTGCCCTCGTCGTAATGCCAGCGGTCCGTGGGCACGATCTCCCCGGTGGTTCTGTCAATGACCTCCCACCAGCGTTTCGGATCGTCTATGGTATTGACCTTGAGCTGCTGGGTGTGAAACCCTTTCATCAGCCGGATGCGCAGGGTGGTATCTTTCGCCGTTACCCGGTCGCTGATCAGGTATTCCTGCTGGATCTCCTCGGGATGTGCCTCCGCCCATGCATTATCTTTTCTGGTGGTGTAGTAGGTGGCATAGATTTTAGCGTCCTGAGACAGCAGCGCCTCCGGCATATCCGTCCCGTCGCAGTCCCGCAGGGCGTCGGCGCCCAAGAGATTTTTGAGCCGTATCGTCTCCTCCACCATATCTATATCCGTGGGCAGGGTCAGACGCCCGGTGAGATTGTTTTCCTGCATATCCGTTCCTCCTTTTTACATTTCTGTTAAGTTTAAATAGCTTAAGGTTCCCTCGGAAAGTCCCGTCCCCCGTTCCAGCAGGGAGATCAGCCCGCGTATGGTGTACTCGCAGTCCTCTGGCGTGGTGGAGAGAAAGGTGTTGTTCAGCTTTACCCCAAGCACAATCAGTACGATTTCCGCAAGCGCTTCCGGGTAATCGAAATGAATCTCCCCGGCGGCAATGCCCTGTCTGATAATTTTCGCCAGATTCGGTTTTAATTCCGAGATCAGGTAATTTAAATATTTCTGGTGCAGATAAGCGGACTCCTGCATCGTGATGGCTCTGGTCTTCTCGCTGCCCTGTTTTAGGAAGGCGGCGGCGGAGCTGCGGCATGCCTGAAACAGCATAGCCATCCGCGTAAAGGGCGGGATATCCGTCTGGTCGGCGAGTTTTTTCGCGGTCTGCAGTGGCGTCTCATAATTTCTGCGGATTAGCGCGTCTAAAATAGCCTCTTTTGACGGAAAATAATAGTAGATGCTGCCCTTGCCGATGCCCGCTTTAGCGGCAATGTCGCTGACAGAAATATTCTGTATGCTTTTATCGATCATAAGCTGCTGGAGCGCGTCTAAAATCCGGTCGTACTTTTGTGTGTCTGCCATGATGTGTGCCTTTCTGTGAAAAATACTTCTATACGCAAAATTTTACCACAGATTAACGGTGGGGACAATCGCCGGAAAGGGATTGGAAAATATTATTTTAATTTATGTCATTATTGTGTCGGTCATGTGCCGGCAGGAAAAAGTATTTATTTAAATACATTTCACAAACATGTTGACCGTCAGTCGAAAGGTGTGGTATTGTTAGGAAAACAAGGTCGACCGTGAGTCGAAAAACGTAAAATGAGGAAGAAGGGAGCAAAGGCTTCCGCTGGGAGGAAAGAGTAAAATGACGTATGCAGATTTTTTCTATGACATTAAGGGAAGATTTATGGGCGCGGATGTGAGCGACATCCACGAGCATCTGGCTTTTGAGTTTGACATCGAGGACGAGGAGGCAGGAGGTTCGTTCTATGTGGAAGTGAAGGACGGCACGCTCTTTGTGGAGCCTTACGAGTATTATGACAGGGACGCGAGATTTATCTGCGCGCCGGATGTGCTTGTAAAGATCGCGGAGGGGGAGATGGATCCTGTATGGGCGTTCACGACCCAGAAGCTTAAAGTGGAAGGCAATATTGACAAGGCATTGCGTCTGAAGGAGATCATTGAGGCGAAACAGCGCGAGATGAAGAAGGCGGAAAAAAAGGCTGAGAAGAAGGCGATGAAAAATGAGTAAAAAAACGGGAATCATAAAAAAGACAGTGTTGGGAGCAGGGCTTCTGGCAGCGGCATGCGGCGGGGAGATCGCTTATTTTTACGGGCGCACGATGAAGCGCGGCAGGGCGAAGACCGAGCGCACGATCAAGATGGCGGGTACGGACTGGAACCAGTACATGCCGCTCATTGAGGAGCGCAAGGCGGCTATGCTGGAAAGACCACACGAGGACGTGTGGCAGACAAGTTTTGACGATCTGAAACTGCATGCCACTTATTTTCCGGCACAGGCGGAAGAGGGAAAAAAGAAGATTGTGATCTGTTTCCACGGTTACACCAGTCAGGGAATGTCCGATTATATCGGTCTGTCTGATTATTACCAGAAGAGGGACTTTGCCATGCTTTTGCCGGATGCGAGGGCGCACGGAGCAAGCGAGGGAGAATATATAGGTTTCGGATGCCTTGACAGGCAGGACGCGCTTGGCTGGGTCAGATGGGCGATCGAAAAACTGGGTGTGGAGACGGAAATTCTTCTGCATGGCACGTCCATGGGTGCGGCAACACTTCTGATGCTGAGCGGTTTAAAGCTGCCGGCTCAGGTGAAGGGTATCGTCTCTGACTGCGGTTTTACTTCCCCGAAGGAAGTGTTCACCCATGTGCTGCACACCATGTATCATCTGCCGGCTTTCCCGATCATACCGGGAGCGGATCTGGTGAATCGGAAGCTTGCGGGCTACGGTATGGATGAGTGCAACTCGAGACGGGAAGTGGAGAAGGCGGAGGTGCCGATCCTGTTCATCCACGGTGGAAACGACACCTTTGTGCCGTGGCAGATGTGCGACGATATCTATGAGCACTGTGCCTCCCCGAAGAGCAAGTTGATCGTTGAGGGAGCGGCGCACGCGGAGAGTTACTACAAGGATATGGAGAGCTATGAGGCTGCTCTCACGAAGTTTATCAGTGAAGTGATGTGAGGAGGGAACTATGAAGACAAGAAACGGACACAAGACATATCCCCTTACGGTGGCGCAGAAGTTTCATATTTATTATATGGATTTCTGTCCAAAGAAGGAGGTTGTCAATATTGGCACCAGCCTGACCATCGAGTACGAGCTGGACATCGAGGAGTTGAAGCGGGCGGTTTACAAGGCGTATGAGCGCTGCGAGTCCATGCGGGTGCGCTTTGCCTACGATAAGAAGGAAGAGCAGTGGTATCAGTATGTGGTGGAGAAGGAAGAGCGGGATATCGAGTACGTGGACTTCACGGGAAAAACCATGGAGGAGGCGGCTGAGATCATGACGGGCTGGACACAGGTGCCTTTCAAGAGGGAGGACAGCCCCATGAACAGGGTCGTGATGATCAAGACGCCGGACGGCTGTCAGGGTCTTTACGTGCTGGGAGATCACATGCTGATGGACGCCCAGTCCCTGATCTGTTTTCTGCGGGATGTAATTGAGCTTTACTGTAACGTCAAATTTGAGTATCCCTATCCGCTCGATATGCGCTCCTTTACCGAGCAGCTTGAGAAGGATTTGGCATATGAGGCGGGAAGCAAAGCGCAGGCGAGAGACAGAGAGTATTTCCAGAAGCTGATCGGGGAGTCGGAGCCGATCTTTAACGGTATCGAGGGTTCGGGTCAGCTCGAGGAGGCGCGGAAAAAATTTCCCGGCACGAGAGCGGCTTTTTCCGCTACGCCAAAGGTGGATTCCGCCCTCGACATTTTCCATCTGGAGGAGGAGCCGACCCAGAGACTGATGCGCTTTTGCGAGGAGCAGCACGTCTCTCTGCAGTGCCTGTTGATCATGGGAATCCGCACGTATCTGCAGAAGATGAACGGCAATGACGACGTGTCGATCAACGTGGCTTACGCGAGACGTGCAACCCTGCTTGAGAAAAAGTCGGGCGGTACGAGGATCCATTCCTTCCCCTTCAGGACGATTCTCTCCGAGGATCAGACTTTTATGGAAGGCATTCTTGCGATCCGCAATGGGCAGAACGAGGTGTTCCGCCATACGAATTATAACCCGGTGGAATATTTCGCTTACAGGAGCAAGCTCTACAACACGCCGAAGGGTGCAACGTATGAGCCTATGTCTCTGACCTATCAGCCCATGACCTTAAAGGAGAAAGGTTTAGATCAGCTCGGTGATATCCGATATAAGACAAAATGGTATCCCAACGGGGCAACCACGCAGGCAATGTATCTGACGGTGATGCACCGCCCCGACGACAACGGGCTGGATTTCAATTTCGAGCATCAGGTGGCGGCGGTAAGCCGGGAGACGCTGGAGCGTTTCTACTATTATATGTGCAAGATCATGTTCAAGGGCACGGAGAACCCGAATTTGAAGATCGGGGATATCATAAAGCTGATTTAACAGTTCAGCCAGACCGAATCTGTAAGGCAAATCGTACTTGTACGAATTTGACGTACAGATGAAGGGCTGAGGGAACGCCAGTTTTATGAGCAAAAGTAGATGCGAAGCATCGAAAAGCGCAGTATGCGCGATTTTGCGAATATGGCGTGGGCTGAACAGAAAGTGTAAATAGAAAAAGGAGGTTAACATAACATGTTTGAACGGTTGGCGGAAATCATTACGAACTATGTGGAAGTGAAGAAGGAAGATATCAAGCCGGAGTCCCGCTTCATGGAGGATCTGGGTTTCTCATCCTTCGATTTTATGAGTATGCTCGGCGAGGTGGAGGACACCTTTGACGTGGAGATCGAGGAGGAGAAGGCGGCGGGCATCCGCACAGTGCAGGAGGCTGCGGATTATCTCGAGAGTTTGCAGTAGATTGAAGATCGGCGTTTTCAATTATGAGTTTGTGTCAATGTGCTGCCTGTCACAAATCAGACAGGCAGTCGGCGAGCAGAAGGGTGAGGATAAGGTATGAACGAATTCAGCAGTACGATCAGAGAAATTTTGGTCAAGGCGTCCGAGTCTTACGGACCGCAGGACGCGATCCGCTATAAGGCAAAGCGCGACAAGGGCAGCGGCAAAAAGGAGACGGTTGTGGTGGCGAAGACTTACACACAGCTCCGCGAGGACAGTGAGCGTTTTTCGGCGGCTGTTGACGGGCTGGGCGAGAAGGGTTCTCATATCGCGATCGTGGGTGATAACTCTTATCCGTGGATTGTATCTTACTACGGCACGGTGAACGGCGGCAGTGTGGCGGTGCCGCTCGACGCAAATCTGCCGGCGGAGGATCTGTGTGAGCTGATTGACCGGTCCGACGCGACGGTGCTTGTCTATGACAAGGCGCGCGAGGCGGTGGCGGCGATGGCGCAGGACAAATGCCCGAAATTGAAATACCGGATTGCCACAGAGCCGGGGGCGGCCAAGGCGGATGTGCCGGAGGGGACGATTCTCTTTGAGGAGCTGCTTGACGGGCAGAAGCCGGGCTACGCCTACAGCCCGAAGCCGGAGGACTTGGCGACCATTATGTTCACTTCGGGCACCACGGGCAAGAGTAAGGGCGTGATGCTGACACACAGGAATCTGGCGGAGAACGCCACGGCGCAGGACATGGGCTTCGAGCCGGGCATGGTGCTGCTCTCGGTGCTGCCGATTCATCACGCGTACTGCCTGAGCATGGATATTTTAAAGGGAACCTCACTGGGGTCGGTGATCTGTATCAACGATTCCCTGCTGCGGGTGTTAAAGAACATCAAGCTTTTTGAGCCGAACATTATTCTTATGGTGCCGCTTATGATCGAGACTTTCGCTAAGAAGCTGGAGGAGACGGACTGGCTGCCCGCGCCCATCATCAAGGCGAAGGTTTTCGGAAAACAGCTCCATACCATATGCAGCGGCGGCGCGTACTTAAATCCAGATTACTTAAAGAGATTTGAAAAGTACGGGATCACGATTCTGCAGGGGTATGGCATGACCGAGTGTGCGCCGGTCATCAGCTCCAACTGTCCAGGCGATAAGAAGGACGGAGCCATCGGCAAATGTATGCCAAACTGTGAGGTAAAAGTGGTGGACGAGGAGCTTTGGGTGAAGGGCACGAGCGTCATGCAGGGGTATTACAAGATGCCCGAGGAGACGGCGGAAACCCTTGTGGACGGCTGGCTTCGGACGGGAGATCTCGGCTATGTGGACGAGGACGGTTTTCTATTTCTCACGGGAAGAAAGAAGAACCTGATCATCACGCCGAACGGCGAGAACGTCTCTCCGGAGGAACTGGAGAATAAGATCGGCGCGGCGCGTCTTGTGCAGGAAGTTTTGGTGAGAGAGAAGGACGGCGTGATCGAGGCGGAGATTTTCCCTGATCTGGAATACGCATCCAAGAAGAAGATCAAGGATGTGGAGGGAGAGATTCGTAAGATTGTGGATGATTACAATGAGAAAGCGCCTCTATATAAACGCGTGGTGAGCGTGAAGCTGCGCGACACGGAATTTGAGAAGAATACCACAAAGAAGATTAAGAGATTTTAAAAAGCTTTTTATAAGGCAAAAAAGGACCGCCCTCCGCGTTATCGCCAGAGAGCGGTCCTTTTGTTTTAGACGGTGAAATCGAAATTCTTCCCGGGCATGGGAATCGATGTCTCTTCCTTTACATTGTCCCAGTTAAAGTTTTTGATCTGTTCGAGCAAATCTTCTACGCTGTTTGCGGAGACGGTAGCGCGCTTGCTGTGCTCATAGTTGTATTTGTCCTGCGCCTTACCGTTCTTCTCAGCCTCAGCTTCCTTAGCGGCTTCCTTCTTGTCTTCGAGCATTTTATCAACAAATTCCTTTGTGCGCTCGCCGGACTTTTCAAGCTCCGCAAAGTAAGATACCTGACCGTCCTTGCCGATGGTTACGCCGAGAGTTACCACCTCGTCCTCGCGACCGGTTTCCTTTAAATCTTCCTTCATCTCGCTGAGCTTGCCGAGAGACTCGTCTAAAAGGTTGAGGTTCTTTTTCTTCACCTCTTCGTCGTTTGCCATCCGCTCCAGCTCTTCGGGATCGATCAGTACGCTGAAATCCTTGGAACCGCGGGAGAGGTATTCTGCTGCTTCCTCCTCGGTTTCATATTCAGCAACGTAGATATCCGCATTGTTGTAAGTTTTCTTCAATTCCTGCAAAAGAGCCTTTGCCTTGTCGCTCAACTGTACGGAATTGCTGTTTGTCTTTTTGGTTTCGTCGGTTTTCTTCTCGTCAGCCTTAGCGGTTTTTCTACTCTGCGTTGTGGAATTGTAGATATTCCTCTGCATTGCATTGTAGCTGCTGACACCGTTCATGTTGTTCATTTTTTTGCCCTCCTTAGCTTTAACTGGTTATCCTGTAAATCCGTTTACCCGTCGGGAGGTTTTCGGACTTCACCTCTTATTCTATATATCGCCCACCGGCAGGTATTTCTTAATAGTGAAAATGGGAAATTAGTCCTGCTTTTTCAATTTTTCTACAAAGAAAATGTTGAGTAGTGACAAAAAAGGATATATAATAATAAAAAGGATAAAACATAGATGAGAGGAGGGGACTGTATGAGCCTTATGCTGGCGGACATTCTGCGGATTAAAGAGGAGCGGGGGTACAGTGTGGCGAAGCTGTCCGAGTACAGCGGGGTGCCCATCGGGACGCTGCAGAAGCTTCTGCGGGGGGACAGCGCGAACCCGAGAAAAGCCACGTTGGATGCCTTGGAGAAGGTGCTGCTCGGGGATGAAAAGCTTTACCCCGGTAAGGCGTACACCTACCAGATGGATTCGCAGCCGTGGACGCTCAACCAGCCGCGGGTTTTCGGCGCGGAGCGCATTTATGTGGAGCAGGGGGAGTTCACGCTGCAGGACTATTACGCCCTGCCCGACGACAGGCGGGTGGAGCTGATCGACGGCATTTTTTATGACATGGCGGCGCCCTCGACGCTGCATCAGTATATTGCGGGTATGGTTTACAGGTGGATTTCAGAATTTATCGAGGACAACGACAGGGACTGCATCCCTTTCATATCGCCCATCAACGTGCAGCTTGACCGAAGCGTAAAGACGATGATACAGCCGGATGTGATCATTGTCTGTGACCCGAAAAAGGTGAAGCATTTCGGCATTTACGGCGCGCCCGATTTTGTGCTGGAGGTGCTCTCCAAGTCCACGCGGAAGAGGGATATCACGCTGAAACTGATGAAGTATATGGAGGCGGGGGTGAAGGAATACTGGGCGATCGATACGGATAAGAGAATCCTGATTGTCTATCTCGCCGAGGAGGACGCGATCCCCCAGATCTATCCGCTAAAGGGGGAGGCAGGCGTGCAGCTTTACGAGGGGCGGCTGCGGATTGATCTGGAAAAGATCGACCGCGCCATTGACAAGTTCGGCAGCCTTCCCGGGATGGAGAAGGAGTGACGGAGCCGGTGTTTCTTGACAGGACGCTCCTTTTCGGGTATAACTTTACTATAAAAGCATATTAACACGATAGGAATATAGAAGAATCTGAACGGCGACTGATTGAGACAGGAAAGGAGAGCAGGGATGAAAATTTCCACAAAGGGCAGGTATGCGCTTAGACTGATGCTGGATCTGGCAGTTTATGATACCGGCGACCCGGTCAGAATCCGGGACATCGCGGCAAGACAGGAAATTTCGGAAAAGTATCTGGAACAGATTATCTCCATATTGAATAAGGCAGGGTATGTGAAGAGTATCAGAGGACCGCAGGGCGGGTATCATCTGATGAAAGACCCGGCGCAGTATACGGTAGGCATGATTCTGCGCCTGACGGAAGGTTCGCTTGCCCCGGTGGCATGCTTGGAAGATGAAGTCAACGCGTGCGAAAGGCAGGAGAGCTGTGTCACGCTGCGTCTCTGGCAGATGTTGAATCAGGCGGTCAGCGACGTGGTGGATCGCGTGACGCTGGCTGATCTCGTAGAGTGGCACGAGGAGAAGAGCGGGAACTACATCATCTGATAGGTGCAAAAGAAAAACAAGCGACTGCGTAGCAGGCATTTGTTTTTCTTGCACCATCAACGAGCAAACGTCCGATGGAATCGGACAGAGAGCGCGGAGCGCGGGTTTGCGAGTCTGACAACGTGCAAAAGAAAAGCAAGCGACTGCGTATATAAGAAATCAGAAACCTCAGTACGGACGCGCTGAGGTTTCTGATTTCTTTCGTATTTTTTGCAATTCTAAGAATATTCCCGTAAATTCACAAAATTCTGAAAAGGAAGGGCATTTCTCGTGTATCCGTTCGTGCGAATTTCGATATTTCGATTCTGCTCCTTCTCAAATGCCTCGTCTAATACTTCGGAAAAGAACTTTTTTGCGAAGGTTTTGGACGGGTTCTGCTTGGACTGGCGATTTTTGTCTTCAGAAGCTGTCTTCTTTAACGGGGTGACCGCCATAACCGCGTCAACCTTATAATACCATTCATTTGCATAGATTGCGCTGATCCCTCCTTGGATTCATATTTGTGCGTATCGATACTTTGTTGCACAGCGAACTCCTTGTTCTGTTAAGGATATCGGCATGAATCCTTTTTACTTAACCCTATTTTAGCAGTTTTTTTAATAAAAAGAAAGAAAGTAGTCTAAAAAAATACATAAAAAATACAAAATGCACGACAAAAGATACGGCACAGCGATAAAAACAGATAATAGTACAAAAACAGAGTACAGACAGCGGGAGGAAGAAATAGACGGAAGCAAAAATAAAGGTTGACAGATGACTACCAAAGTGCTATGCTGAAAATACAAATGGTAGGCAAGTGTCAACCTATATGATGCGGCAGTTTGGATGATAGTGGTTTGGGCGTGCTATGAAGCGGAAGGAATGCTTTCACGCTTACGTTGAGACAGAGCATGGTTCGGACTGGAAAGGGAAAGAGGATACATATGGTCAGATTATCAGAGGCGGAATGGAAAGTGATGAATGTGCTGTGGGAGGAGGCGCCGCAGACGATTACCCGGCTGACCCGCTGTTTTCAGGAGACGACGGGCTGGACGAAACATACGATTATGACATTTTTAAAGCGGATGGAGGATAAGGGCGCCGTCTATTATGAGGCGGGGGAGCGGGCGAAGCTTTACTATCCGAAGATTGAAAGACGCGAGGCGGCGCTGCTAGAGACGGAGGAATTTTTGGAGCGGGTCTTTGACGGCAGGATGGGACTGATGCTGAACACCATGGTGGAGCAGAAGGCGCTTTCCGGGACGGAGATCGCGGAACTTTATGAGATTTTGAAACGTGCTGAGGAGGCGCAGCAAAGCGCGGAGGAGACGTCAGATGTTTCGGGAGAGGAAGGTGAGCGGAGATGATGCTGGAATTATTGGTGACGTCAACGGTTTTGATTTTGGGAATTTTTCTTTTGCGAAAACTGACCGTGGGAAAGATCAGTATGCGGCTCCGCTATGCCCTCTGGCTTTTGGTGGCAGTCAGGCTGCTTGTTCCGGTGTCCTTTGGAACAAGCGCGTTCAGCGTGATGAATCTGCTGCCGGAGACGGTGCGGGACAATGCGCAGATGCTCTCTGTGGGGAAAGGGATTGGTTCGCGGCAGTCTGCGGGTGACGGGCGGGATTTGACACCCGCCGATGAGACGGGCAAATTGGTTATCGGTGAGGGGAATACGGACGCGGAAACGGCGGACGGGCGGAGCAAAGAAGACGGATTCATGCCCGCAGCTGTGCAGGGAGAAACAGCGGTGAAAAAGCAGGCAGTGGCGGTGGAGGATGGTGCACAGGAGAGGGAAGGTGTGTCTGGGAAGACGTCGGCTTTGCGGGCTGGCGGGATTCCCGTGTCCGGCATACTGGGAGTGGTCTGGCTTGTGGGCTTTTTGGCGGTAGGCGGCTATATGGCTGCTTTGGAATGGCGGTTTCTTGCCTATCTGCGCAGGAATCGCGAGATGTTTCCCGCGGATGCGGTTCCGGAAGAATTTGCGGAGAGGTTCGCCCGACGCGGAATGAAGGTGTATCAGGTGAAGGGACTGCCCGGTCCCTGTCTTGCCGGGCGGCATATTTATATGAGTGAAGGGACATCCGTGCAGGAAGGGAACCTTTCGCATATTTTGGCACACGAATACTGCCACGCGCTGCATTGGGACGGGCTGTGGGCTTTCCTGCGCTGTGTGTTGGCGGCGGTCTACTGGTTTGACCCCTTCGTCTGGGCGGCGGCTTACGCGGCGAGACAGGACAGCGAACTGGCATGCGACGAGGCGGCGGTGAAGCTGCTTGGGGAGTCGAGCCGGTTCGATTACGGCAGGACCCTTCTGGCGCTGCTGGAGAGCGCGGGCGGCAGGGAGAAATGCCCGGGCATGACCTTTATGACGGAGGGCGGAGAGCGGAGCGTCAGGGAGCGGATTGCGGCGCTTGCGAAGAAAAGCCGGACGAGAGGACCAGCTTTGGCGGCGGTTCTCGCGGCGGTCGTTCTAGTCTGCGGCTGCGCCTTTACGGGGGCGGATCGGGAAGGCGCGAACTTGTCGGGAGAGAATGGAGAGCAGAGCGCAGCAGGGACTGATGGGGGCGGATCGGACGAAGAAGATGCCGCCGCGGTTTCTGGCGAACAGAACAGACAGCAGCTTAATGAGGAGTTTGCCCGCATTCAGAAAGAGTACGAGGAAGCCGTGAAAAACGCGGAACTGGCGGAAGTACAGGTCAGAGAAGTGGAGAAGAACGCCTCGCAGGAGGCGGAATGGGCGGTATTTCGGTATAAGCTGAGTGAATATGGCGCGATGGAGGAAAATGATAATCGGGAATTTGACATACAGTCCTATTATGACTGGAAGGAGGGAAAAGGCGGCGAAGAACCGGAGGACGGCTGGTATCTGCTCTGCAGGGAGGATGGGGGAATGATTTACCTCTATGGTCTCTATACGGAAGAGTTTGGATTCCGGGGATTGAAGCTGCGGATTGGGCAGGATGAGACTACCCTTGATATCCCGTGGTGCGCCTCCTACTTAAACGGAATAAGCGAAAATATCCGCATATTGGAGTACGCGGAAAACAGAGCGCCCAAAAGATTTGTCTGGAAGCTTCTCGCCGAGGAGAGCGGCACTACGGAAATATGGCGGCTTTACAGCGGCTACCGCCACGATAACGGCACGCTCGATCTGAAGACGCTCACGGAGGAGGACTGCCTTGCATGGGCGAAGGAACATTTGACCTTTGATGTGAACCGGGAGGCGGCGGAGGTTGATGTGACCTATGACGGGGATATGTATCTGGGCGCCATCGATATTTCCGCTTACCGTGACTGGGAGACGGAGGACGTGCAGATAGTATCTGATGCGGTCTGTTTTACGCTGGACGATCCGGAGAAGGAGACGCTGGAAGGGACGGCTGTGTATCTGACGGCGGGACTTAAGTTTGCGGGCGTTGAGGGGCTGTGGTTTGATGGTCTGCCGCTTTTGACGGTACAGGTCGTGGAGGATGAAGAGAGCGCATCCGGGTTTAGGCTGGAACGCCCGAGGATTGACGAAACTTATGTGGCGAATATGCCCTTGCAGGAGAAGGAGCTTTCGGAGCTTGAGAGCTGGTCGGAAAATGAGGATGCGGTGGCAGGACATCTGGCAGATGCCGCCGCGGGAGCGGGACGGGACGATCTAGAGAAACCGCTGACGGACGGGGCACAGGCGCACCATGATCTGGAGATTACATTCAGCAATCCCTGCCCGGATTTTTTCAGAATTTCAGACGGGTACGGCGAGAGGACACATCCCGTTACAGGTGAGGTCAGGACACACACGGGTGTGGACATGGCGGCGCCGGAGGGGGCGGATATCCTTGCTGTCGCAGACGGCATGGTCTGTATGACGGGATTTGACACGGTGAACGGAAATTATGTGGTGCTCTGGCATGAGCAGAGCGGTCAGATGACATATTATGCGCATTGTAAGACGATAGAGGTGGAAAAGGGACAGCAGGTGGCGCGGGAAGATAAAATTGCAACAGTGGGAAAAACGGGTACAGCCACCGGTCCCTTCCTCCATTTTGCGGTCAGCAGCGACACAAACTGGGAGGAACCCCGCTGGGAAGAGCTGGATGAATAAAAAAATTTTACGAAACCTGAATTGTAAAACTAACTTCCATATGAAACGGTAAATTCTACATGACCTG
>CAJURQ010000022.1 GCA_910588955.1 uncultured Lachnospiraceae bacterium | reverse complement strand
CTCGCAAAGGGCTGGGGTAATTTTGTATCTAACCGCATTAATATTTGGCGCTTACATTTATAACAGGATGAAAGCCTGTGGAGAATTATGAAAGCCAAAAGCCGGTGCTGTTCTGTGTAATGTGTAATATAGTAAAAGAAATGCAGACGTGGTATAATTTGTATTTAGGATCGGTAAAAGAAAACGGTTATGAGCAGGCGGAGTTGTAAGTGCTCGTGGATAATAATAAAGGAGAATCCCATGAAAGAGAAAATATCAGTAATTCCATACCTGCCATTTAAAGGAGACTGCGAGGAGGCGGTTAATACCTACATCAGCGCGTTTGGCGGCGAGATTTTATTTATTTCCCGCTGGGACGAAAACAATTATGACATGTCGCTGGAACAGATCGGAAAGGTAATGCATGTAGAGTTTACGATAGGCGGTTCCCGCATGGCGGCGGGGGGACAGCTATGACTGTAAAGAGGTGAATACGGACATAAAGCTGATGATCCATATGGATTCGGAGGAGGAAGCGCTGCATACCATATCGGTACTGGCGGAAGGCGGGACTGTACTTTCCACGCTGTCGCCGCACCCGGAGCCAGATGATGACGGCTGCGGATCTGTTATAAAAGACCGTTTTGGGTTTACATGGATCATCACCTGCTTGAATCCGGCGAAACAGTAGACTTTTCCACAGAAACTTGATAAAATAAACGTAATATATTGCCTGTTGCCATGAGGTCAGGCGAGATATATGCATTTATGGGCGCATATGAATTGATATGAGGCATATAAGGATTGGTAACAGATATGAGCGATTTGGACGGGACAAAACAGCAAGAGCTGAATTTTCCCATGATGGAAAATGACGAATACCAGAAAGCGCAGCGGCAGGAGATCAAACTCGGAAAAGAGGAGGGCTTGGATGTGTCTCTCTACTCCAATCCGGAGTTTAACTGGCTGCAGATGGAACAGATTCGCATGGGACTTAAGGATAAGCTGGATGCCTCCGTCTATGCGGATCCGGCTTACAATTATGAGACCATGCGGCAGATACGGCTGTCCCTTTATGCGGCGATAGATTTACTTCCCTACCTGAAAAGGGGATTTGTGGATGATGATCTGGGGGAGATCCGTGTTGCTCTGGCGAACAGGCTGCCGCTTGACAAGTGGCTGCAGGACAACATGTGCGCACCGCAGATTCATGAGATTCGGATTGGGCTCTGCGAAGATATAGACATTGCGCCGTACGCAAATATCAAATACAATTGGATGCAGATGCAGGAGATCCGTCTGGGGCTTGAAAAAAAGCTGGATGTGTCCATCTATTCCAACTATCTGTACAATCACGCGCAGATGCGGGAGATCCGTCTGGGACTGGAGGCGGGACTTGACGTTTCTGCCTACAGCAGTCTGGTTTACTCCGCCACGGATATGAAGGAAAAGCGGCAGGCGGTTGTGAGCCGGAAAAGGATCAGCGGTGAACCGGATATTGCAACGCGTGTGGTGACGGCAGCCGATACAGGACAGAAGACAGAGGGGAAACAAGATGCCGACGTAAAGGCAGGCGCAGACGGTGAGAACAAAAAAGGAAAGACGTCCAAGGTGTCTTCCCTCAAAAAGAAAGAGTTTTCGATCACAATAGAAGAAAACGGCAATAAGGCATATGCATACATTCCCTGGATTCCCGGCAATACAGTGGCGAAAGAGGATATTTATGAGGATCTGGAGCGCCGGGAAATTGTATACGGGATCAAGCATGAAGCGATTGCCGATATGATTGACAATAGAAGGCTGAATGAAAAGATTCTGATAGCCGAGGGCATTCCGGCGAAAAGAGGAAAGGACGGATGGTTTGAGTGGTTTGTCAGGCTGGATCTGCCGCGCATTCCTGCGCCTCTGCCGGACGGCGGAGTCGATTATGTCAATATAGAAGCCTTTGAGATGGTGGAGGAGGGCGAGAAGATTGCTTTCTATCACCGGGCGGAACCGGGTACCAGCGGGACAAATATATACGGGGAAACGATACATGCAGAGACCGGGATGGAAAAGAAACCGATCAGAGGCATTGGTTTCCGTATTGAGCCGGACGGCACGTATGTTTCTAAGATGAACGGCAAATTTGAGTATACGGCGGGGCGCATTCTGATTACAAATATGCTGGTGATCCGGGAGGATGTGACTGCGGTGACTGGCAGGCTTGAGGTGGACGGTTCGGTTTACGTGGTCGGCAGCATATATTCGGGCGGCTATATCAAGGCAACCGGGGATATCATTATCGAGCACAATGTGGAGACGGCGAGGCTGATCGCGGGCGGCAACGTTATGATTAAAAAGGGAAGCTGCTCCAAGAACGACTGTTTTATTGAAGCCGGGGGCGAGGTCTCGGGCAGCTTTTTCGAGGCGGCAAATATCCATGCCGGGGGTAACGTCAAGGCAAATTATATTATGAACAGCACGATCAAGACGATGGGCAGAGTGATCGTATCGGGCAGCAAGGGCATGCTTCTCGGCGGCAGTGTCAGTGCAGTGCGGGGTGTGGATACTTACAATCTCGGCAACCGCCTGCACCTGAAAACGATATTGGATATCGGAAGAAACGAGTTGTACGACAACGCGCATGCGGAGTACGAGAAAAAGAGGGAAAAGCTTTTAAGTGACTTGAAAGCGCTGGAGAAAGAGTGGGAAAAGGTCATCCAGATGGAGGAAGCCGGAAAAGAGGTGCCGGAGGAGATTCAGCGGAAAATCCATGCGGCGATCGAGGTTCAGGGGCAGCGCCTGGCGGAACTGGACGGCGAGGACGCGAAGCTTGCAAACTTGACGGGACAGGCGGCAAAGGAACCTGTCATTGTCAGGGGAAAGGCTTACGAGGGCAGTGTGGTGATTCTGAACGGCATTAAGTACGCGCTGACGGCGGAAATGCGCAGGGTGCTCTTTAAGCTCCGCAACAAGCAGGTAGTGATGGTTGCTTATTAACCGAATTGCAAAATATAAAGAAAGTATAGGAAGATTATGAAACGCGACACAATTTTAATTTTTGAAGACAATGAAATAGACCGTGAAATTTTGGTGGAATTGTTCCGGTCGGACTACAAGATTCTGGAGGCGGCAAACGGCAAGGAGGGGATCGCCCTCTTAAACGCGAACTTCGGATCGATCGCGATCGCGCTGCTCGACAACCTGATGCCCGTTATGGACGGTTTTACGGTGCTGGAGCATTTGAAAGAAAAAAAGGTGCTCAGTAAAATACCGTTCATCATGATTACGGGGGAGACTTCGCCGGATCTGGAGAGAAAAGGCTACGAGTACGGCGTCGTGAGTTTTGTCAAGAAACCTTATCAGGCGGATGTAGTAAAACAGGTAGTCTACAATGCGATCGGCTGGTTTCAGTACAAAATGCAGCTGGAAATGATGGTGAAAAAGCAGAACATCGACATCCAGAAGCAGAACAGTATTCTGCGGCAGCAGACGAAAAAGTTGAACAGTGTGAACGAGATCCTGATCGATTCCCTCAGCAATATTGTGGAATTCAGAAATATGGAATCCAAGCAGCACATCAAGAGAATCCGAGAATACTCCATGTGTCTCGGTAAGAGCATGATGAAGCTGTACCCGGAGTATGAACTGACGCCGGAGAAGCTGATACAGATCGGCTGGGCATCCGCTATGCACGATATCGGAAAGATTGCCATTCCGGACGCCATCATCCTGAAACCGGCGAAGCTGACGCCGGATGAGTTTGAGCTGATTAAGTCACATACGACGAAGGGCGCGGAGATCATACAGCACAGGGTGCGGCTGAATGACCGGGCGATTTACGACTATGCCTACGACATTGCGAGGCATCACCATGAAAAATATGACGGGAAGGGATATCCCGATGGTCTGAAGGGGGATGAGATCAGCATTGCGGCGCAGATCGTTTCTCTGGTGGATGTGTATGACGCGCTCACATCGAGGCGTGTCTACAAGATGGCTTACGAGTCGGACAAGGCGTATCAGATGATCTTAAACGGGCACAGCGGCACTTTTTCGCCGAAGCTTTTGAAGGCGTTTGCGGAGGTGAAACCGAGCTTTGAACATTTGCTTGCCATGTACCGTGACGAGGACTGATTTCCCCTTTCATAAAATATAATACGTCTGCAGAAAACAAGCGGTAATGAAAGACTCCTTCTGTCGGAAAGCGCAGTTTACGGATCATTTTTTGATCTTTGCGCCGGACGGTCAGGAGGTGTTTTGCTTTTAGAGATAATTTAGAGATAAGATTGTTATGATAATAAGTGGAATCGTATGTTTTCTCACGTGATATAGGGGTGCGGCTTATAGAGAGCGCTTCGGAATGGAGGTTAGTATGAGAGGAATGAAGACAGGAAAACGACTCGCATCGTGTCTGCTGGCATTTGCGCTGGCGGCAGGGACACTTGCCGGGTGCGGCGGAAAAGACAGCGCGGGAAACGGTGGCAGCGACGGCGGCGCGACAGACATCACGTCAAGTGGAGAAATGAAGGCGGATGAAACGCAGGGCATTGCCATGGGGCGTTATGTAGAGATGGAGGCGGATCTTGGCGGAAACAGTCTTACTGACTGGAACGGCAGGATATTCCGGATGGCGGACGGAAGTCTCCTTCTGTCGGATAACAGCGGGTTTGTTCTGCGCTCACGGGATAACGGCGCGAGTTGGAGCAAAGAGGAACTGCCGTGGCTTACAAAGATGAAAGAGGAGAACAAATATATTTATACGATGGCGTTCGGTTCAGACCAGACGGCGGCGGTTATATGGACGGAGCCGGAGGAGGGGACCGAGGACAGCGGCGACGGGGTACAGCTCAAGATGGATTTTCAGATTACGCTGGTGAAATCCGATAATACGGAGATCCCGGTAGATGTGAAGCTGGAAGCGGAGGATATGATGCCAAACAGCGTGTCCTTTACAGATGAGGGCAGAATCATTGTAACCACGGCGGGCTCGAACCTGTATGAAGTGCAGATGGACGGGAGCATGGAGAAATTCCTGTATGTGGACGAGGGAAGTCCGTCACTTTTGCGCTTTCACGGTGATATCATGATTATGGACGGCTGGGGATGGGATACGCCGCTCCTCTATGATATGGCGGAAAAGACATATATAGAAGATGAAGTGCTTTTGGGATTTGTGGAGGAAAACTATGCCGGCAGGGAGAGTAATCCGGGTGACAGCTATGATCTGTTTTTAGTTTCCGGGGACGATGACTCCATTTATCTTGCCGGTCAGAGCGGCGTGTACCGCCATGTGCTGGGCGGCAGTGTGATGGAGCAGGTTATGGACGGAAGCCTGAATATTCTGGGCAATCCGACCTGCAAGGTGATGGACATGATCGTGGCGGACAACAATGAATTTGTGATGCTGTTCAGTGGAGAAAAAATGGCGCGTTTTGTCTATGACCCGAATGTGCCTTCCAGACCAAACGAGAAGCTGACGGTGTGGAGTCTGGATGACGAGGCGGTGATCCGGCAGGCGATCAGCCAGTATCAAAAGGAAAATCCGGCAGTCTATGTAGAGTATGAGATTGGTCTTGCAGGCAATTCCATGACAAGGGAGGATGCCATCAAGAATCTGAATACGCGCACTATGGCGGGAAAAGGACCGGATGTGTTTGTTTTGGACAATATGCCGGTTTCTTCCTATATCGAGAAGGGCATCCTCATGGATCTTGCGCCGGTTCTGGACGGCATGAGCGGCGAGGAAGCTGTTTTCCCGAATGTGGTGGATGCGTTCCGGGAGGATGGGAAGGTCTATTCCGTACCCTGTGAGATACAGCTTCCTTATGTGCTTGGGAGGAACAGCGACATCAGTAAAATGACAGGACTGTCAGAAATTGCGGACGTGGCGGAAGGCATGCGGGCGGGCAGTTCAGGCGCGGATCTGATGCGTCTGTCATCGGCAAAGGCAGTTATGCGCGTCTTTTCCATGGCAAGCGCACCCGTATGGCAGACGGCGGAGGGCGCGCTTGACAAAGAGGCGGTCACGGATTTCCTGAAACAGACAAAGCGGATATATGACGCGCAGATGGACGGGCTTTCGGAGGAGGCGCTGGGAGAGTGGAAGGCGCAAAAAGAGATTTACCAAAGTTATGAGAGCGTAAGCGGTGAGGAGTTGGAAGACGCGGACGAGATCAGGACGAGGCATCAGGGTATTTATTTCATGGGCGGGGCACAGCAGTTTGCAGCCGGTTCCATAGAAAACATAACGGAATATAACTGTCACACATCGCTGCCAAAGACGGAGGGCTTTGAGAACTGTGGCAGTATGCCGATGGCAGGGCAGTGCGGCAATGTATTCTGGGCAAGGACGCTTCTTGGGATCAATGCCTCGTCTGCAAATGCGGATCGCGCGCAGGCATTTCTGAAAACCGCGCTTGGCGGGACGGTACAGACAGATTTGACAGAGGGCTTCCCGGTGACAGAGAAAGCCATTCTGGATAACTATGCGGACCAGTGGGAGCTGTACAGGGATAACGATTATGTTTCGGGGCAGGGCTCCACAACTGATGCGGAGGGAAATGAGGTGGTGCTGTTGATCCGTGTGCCGGATGAAGCGGAGGTAAATGAGCTGATCGAGTGGATCCGGTCTCTGGACACCGCCTATGTGGAGGACAAAACCTTTGAAAACGTCGTCTACGAGGAAGGACAGACGTACATCCGGGGCGATGCAGGTCTGGAAGAAGTGATGGGTTCGATCGAGACGAGGCTCGGCATATATCTGGCGGAATAGATATGTCAGCCTTGTTGAAAAGAAAGACTTTCCACTTTCCCCTTTATTTGCTATAATCTAACTATAGCAGCCGCAAAATTATGAGCAGCGGCGAAAAGGGGAAAGTATGGGGAAAAGTTTAAGTTTTGATATAGCGGCGCTCTTAGTGCTGGCGCTGCTTCTGATTTCGTGTATCGTGAGGAAAATGACTACCGGAATATCCAACCGGCTGTTTCTGGTATTTACTTCCGTTCATCTGCTTGCAACGGTTTTTGATATTTGGGCGGTGACGCTCGACAACGCGGGCAGTACGAGTGGGCTTGCGCTGTATGTGGCGCATTCGGGATATTTGATGTTACATACGTTTACGGTGCCGTTGTATGTGCTGTTTGTCATCAGCCTTACGGATACATGGCACAAGGTCAGGAAGAGCTTTTGGACCCAGCTGGTTTTGTGGGCGCCGTTTTTGATCGTTTTTGCGGCGCTTCTCTCCAATCCCTTCACACGGAAGATGTATGTGGTGGAAGGAGGATACCAGCGGGGGGAATGGTTCTTCCTGTCTTATGTTATGGTGATGGTTTATTTCGTTTTTGTGACCGGCTATATGATCCGGTATCGTGATCTGGTGGAGAGTTCCAAGGTTGTTGCGGTGATGTCCTACATTCCGATCGGCGTCATCGCCATGCTGATTCAGATACTTTCGCCGACGACACTGGTGGCTATGTTCAGCTCGGCGGTCAGCATGCTCCTTATGAGCATCGGCGTGCAGAAGCCGGAGGAACTCGTGGATTCGGACACGCAGTTTATGAAGTACAGCGCTTATGCCACGGATATGAGCAGGAACTATCGCAATGGAAAGAACGTGGATGTGGTGATGCTCAATCTGGGCAGTTTTTCTTCCATAAACGCCATGATGGGATATGATTTTTCCATGCTCGTGTTAAATGATGTGGTGGAGCGTATCCGCAAGGTTAATAAAAGTCTGGACAATAAGGGTGAGTTGTATTATCTGGACAGAGGGCGTTTCCGCATGGTATTTAACGAGAAAGACCGGGAGACGGCGGTCAAGGCGGCGGAAATGCTTGTGGAGAGCCTGAAGGAGAAGTCAGATTTTAATAATCTGGACGTAAGCCTCAACCCCTTTGTTATACTGGCGCGCTGTCCTGAGGATATCCCTGACT
Organism: uncultured Lachnospiraceae bacterium; assembly: GCA_910588955.1. Taxonomy (GTDB): domain Bacteria; phylum Bacillota; class Clostridia; order Lachnospirales; family Lachnospiraceae; genus UBA3282. Next base: position 46,461 of record CAJURQ010000022.1, on the reverse strand, counting down.
TTAAGACCCTTATGACCTTCGGCATGGATTTCCATGAGAAGCTCAAGTATGAGGGACGGGTCATGCATGTGGAGGAAGTCTGCCACAAGGGCATGTTTGAGATTCAGAATAACATTGACGATATCATTGAAGAAGCGCTGGAGTTCAACCGTTTTCAGGTATATTACCAGCCGATTTACTCGGTGGAGAAGGGCAGGTTTATCTCCGCGGAGGCATTGCTCAGGCTCTTTGACCCGACATACGGATTTATTTCGCCGGAGATTCTGGTCACGGCGGCGGAGAGGAGCGGCGCGATACACCGAATCGGGGACTATGTGCTGGAGGAGGTCTGCCGCTTTATCGCAAGCGAGGATTTCAGAAAGCTGGGGCTTGAGTACATAGAAGTCAACCTGTCGGTGACACAGTGTATGCGTGTCAATCTGGCGGAGAAGGTGATGTCGATTATGGGCAAGCACCGGGTATCCTCCGAACTGATCAATCTGGAGATCACGGAGACGGCGGCGAGCCACACGCAGGAGATTATGGCGGAGAACCTGAACAAGCTGACGAGAGCCGGCATTTCGATTTCGCTGGACGATTATGGGACAGGCTACTCCAATATCAAGCGTGTCATCCAGCTTCCGTTAAAAATTATTAAGCTGGACAAGACGTTTGTGGATGAGCAGGACAATCCGAAAATGCGGGTGGTTCTTAAAAATACGGTGGCAATGCTCAAGGACATGGAGATGGAGATTGTGGTGGAGGGAATCGAGACACAGGAGATGCTGGATTTCTTTACGGAACTGCAGTGCGACTTTATTCAGGGGTACTTCTTCTCCAAGCCGCTGCCGAAACCGGAGTTTATTAATTTCCTGAAATCACAGGCGCAGTAGAAACAGACCGTTGCATTTTTTCTTCTGTGATGCTAAGATAAATGCGTTACACAAACCAAGCAGTATATGTACGAAATGGAGGAAATTATGAAAAACAAAGTAATGGCGGCAATTCTTGCGGCGGCAATGGTATGTTCTCTGACAGCCTGCGGCGGCGGCAGCAATGAAACGGCAGCGCCCGAACCGGCGGCGGAGAGCACGGAAGAGGCAGCGCCCGAGGCGGACACGACTGAGACAGACGCGGCGGAGACGGAGGAGACTGCTCCTGCAGCGGAGAGCGAGGCGGCAGCAGGTCTTAAGATCGCGATTGTATCAAGCCCTTCGGGAGTGGACGACGGTTCCTTTAACCAGGACAATTACAACGGTATTCTTTCCTTTATCGAGAATCATCCCGACAGCACGGTGACGCCGGTGCAGGAGACGACGGGTGATGTGGCTGCGGCGGTGCAGGCTGTGGCTGATATCGTGGCGGATTATGATGTGATTGTCTGCTGTGGGTTCCAGTTTGCGGGCATCACCACGATCGCGCAGGAAAATCCGGATGTGAAGTTTGTGCTTGTTGATACCTTCCCGTCCGACGCGGACGGAAATGAGGTGGAAGTGGACAATATCTATGCGATGCAGTTTGCGGAGCAGGAGTCCGGCTTCTTCGCGGGTATGGCGGCAGCTCTGGAGACGAAGGCAAATAAGGTGTCCGTGGTCAACGGTATCGCTTATCCTTCCAACGTAAATTACCAGTACGGTTTTGAGTGCGGCGTGAAGTATATCAATGAGACGGAAGGCAAATCTGTGGAAGTTGTGGAGCTTCCCTCCTATGCAGGCACGGACGTGACCGGCGCGGCTGTGGGCGGCAATTATGTAGGTTCTTTTGCGGATGAGGCGACCGGTAAGGTAATTGGTAACGCACTGATCGCCGAGGGCGTAGATATTATCTTCGTGGCGGCAGGCGCATCCGGCAACGGTGTTCTCACGGCGGTGAAGGAGGCTGACGGCGTATACTTCATCGGCTGCGACGTAGACCAGTACGACGACGGCGCAAACGGAGATAAAAACGTTGTTCTCACTTCCGCGGTAAAGGTTATGCATCTGAATGTGGAGCGTGCTCTGGAGGCGGTTGCTGACGGCAGCTTTAAGGGCGGCAATGTTGTCTTACAGGCGGACACGGATTCCACAGGCTATATCAATGCGGACGGCAGACATCAGCTCTCCGCGGAATCCGTTACCAAGATGGATGCGGCTTACGAGGGAATCAAAGGCGGCACCATTGTTCCGGCGGCAAACTTTAACGGCATTACCCCGGACGACTTTGCATGGTAGGGAGCAGAGAGACGTTTTGCATGTTCGTTGTAAAGAATATATGGCATGATTTGTGGGCTGCAGGGAAATTTCCCTGCAGCTTTTTTCCGGTTTGTTTACGCGGAGCGCGCAGTCATATCTTGCGGGACGTTTGACTTTGCCGTATACTATAAACAGGTATGCGTTTGAGATACGGAGGAAAAACGGGAGGCTGTATATGTCTGAGTACATTATTGAGATGAATCATATCACGAAGCGGTTTCCGGGCATTGTCGCAAACGACGATATCTCCATTCAGATTAAAAAGGGAGAGATCTATGCGATTCTGGGGGAAAACGGCGCGGGAAAATCCACCCTGATGAGTATGCTGTTCGGCATGTATGAGCCGGACGAAGGAGAGATTGTGATCCGGGGCGAAAAGGTCAGGATTGAATCCCCCAACCATGCGACCCGGCTCAATATCGGCATGGTGCACCAGCACTTTAAGCTGGTGAGCAATTATACCATCGCGGAGAATATTGTGATGGGAATGGAGCCGGTGAAGAAGACGCTCGGCATCTTTAAGTCTTTGGATCAGAGGAGGGCGAATGAAGAAATCCGCGCCTTATCCGAAAAGTTCGGTCTGGAAGTAGATCCCACGAAGGTCATTGAGAATATCAACGTGTCCATGCAGCAGCGGGTAGAAATTTTAAAGATGCTGTACCGGGAGGCGGAGATTCTGATTTTTGACGAGCCGACGGCAGTGCTGACGCCACAGGAAATTGAATTTCTGTTGGAAATCATAGAGGGGCTGCGCCGCGACGGAAAGACGATCATACTGATTACGCATAAGTTGGAGGAGATTAAGAAAATAGCGGACCGCTGCGCGATTCTCTGCCGGGGTAAGCTGATTGACGTGCTCGACGTGAAGGAGACGGACACGAAGACAATGGCAAATCTGATGGTCGGCAGGGAAGTGAATTTTTCCGTGGACAAGCCCAAGGCGCATTTTGGCGAAGAGATTTTGAAGGTAGAGCATCTGACGGTGCAGAATGAGGATAAATTTGAGGTGGTGAAGGACGTCAGCTTTTCCGTGCGCGGCGGAGAGATTTTTGCAGTGGCGGGCGTGTCCGGCAACGGACAGGTGGAGCTGGCGGATGCGGTTGCAGGGTTATTAAAACCCTCCCATGGCAGGATATTTTTAAACGGGAAAGATATCACGCAGTCTTCCATTCGCAGCCGGAATCTGGAGGGCATGTCTTATATTCCGGAGGACAGGCAGAACGTGGGGCTTGTGATGGATATGTCCCTGTCGGACAATCTGGCGCTAAAGAATTATTTTGAGCCCCCCTTCTCCAAGGGAGCGGTCATAGACGGGGAAGAGTTTGTGAAATACAGCGACCGGCTGATTGAAAAATATGATATCAGAAGCGGGCAGGGGAGCGACACGATCGTGCGGTCCATGAGCGGCGGCAACCAGCAGAAAGCGGTGATTGCCAGAGAGATTGAGCTGGATTCGTCCCTTCTGATTTTTGTGCAGCCCACAAGGGGGCTTGATATCGGCGCCATAGAAAACATCCACAGACAGATCGTGGAGCAGCGCAATCGGGGGAAGGCGGTTCTTCTGATTTCACTGGAACTGGATGAGGTGATGAATCTGGCAGATACGATAGGCGTTATCTATAACGGGAAAATCGAGAAGATCGCGGACGCGGGAACGCTGACCCCGGGCGAAGTCGGGGAATTTATGATGGGAGTGGGAGGTCGCCATGAAAAAGCATGATTGGATACCTGTTTTTACTGTTCTCCTGAGCCTGATTTTGGGAGCCGCGGTGATTGCACTGCTGGGGAAGAATCCTTTTCAGGCATATTATAATCTGCTGCAGGGGTCAGGACTTGCGCCGAAGGCATCCTACGCGGGACATAAGGGGATGATTACGGATTTTACCAGCTTTTTAAACGCGCTGACGCCAATGCTTCTTGCGTCGCTTTCCGTGCTGATCGCCTTGAAGGCGGGGCTGTTTAATATCGGTGTTTCCGGGCAGATGCTGGCGGCGGCATTTACGGCGACGGTGCTGATCGGCTACTCCGAGCTTCCTGCCGCTTTGGCAAAACCGCTCGTGATCCTGATAGGTTTTGCGGTGGGCGCGCTTGTGGGCGGGCTGGTCGGATTTCTGCGTCACCGCTTCAACATCAACGAGGTGGTGTCCACGATCATGTGCAATTACATCATTCAGTATGTGGTCAGCTTTTTCATCAACGTGTTTTTTGTGGACCCGGTTTCCAGACAGTCAAAAAATATAGGCGCGGCTGCGAGACTGACTCTTGTCGACGCGGCGGTGGGCGACTATAAGATGGATATTCCGCTCGGCATTCTGCTGGCGGCTGCGGCTGTGGCGGCGACGGTCTTTCTGCTTAAAAAGACCACGCTTGGATTTGAGATCAAGGCGGTAGGTTTTGGCAGCAGGGCGGCGGAGTATGCGGGCGTTCGTGTCGGGCGGACACGGGTGCTGGCAATGATGCTTTCCGGCGGTATGGCGGGGCTTGCGGGCGTGACCTATTATCTGGGATATTTCGCGTCGATCCAGCCGAGGATCCTGGCGTCCACGGGGTATGACGCGATTGCGGTTGCGCTTTTGGGAAACAGTTCGCCTATAGGAATTATTTTCTCCTCTTTCCTGATTACGGTGATTTCCAAAGGGAGTACATACATGAGTTCCACGGCGGGCGTGCAGGCGGAGATGGCGTCCGCGCTGACGGGAATTATACTGTTAATCAGCGCCTGCGGCGCATATGTGAGAGAAAAAATAAACAGATGGAAGGAGAACAGATGATATGAATACGATCATAATTGACGGCTTGTCCTTTGCGCTTCCTCTGTTCATTATGGCGATCGGGGGCATTTACTGTGAGCGGAGCGGCGTGACCAATCTGGCGATAGAGGGATTGCAGGGCTTTGGAGCTTTTTGTGGTGCGCTTTTTGCGGTCAGTATCGCGCCTCTCTTTGCGGGAGATTCGCCCATGCCTTTTTATCTGGCGATGATCTTTGCCTTTTTGGGAGGGATGCTTTTCTCCCTGCTTCATGCGATGCTCTGCATCCGCTTTAAGGCGAATCAGGTGATCAGCGGCGTGGTGATCAACATTCTGGCGATGTCGCTGACGGAGTTTATGACGAAGCAGATTAACGCCAGCGTTTTTCAGGCGGCATCCAACAAGTTTGTGCTCGGTGTGTCGGCGCGCGTGACTGTGCCGGGGATATCGGCGATTCCGGTGCTGGGAGCGGTCTTTACCAATCTGTATCCCTTTGAACCGGTGATTGCGCTGATTGCCTTTATCGCGTGGTATGTGCTTTACAAGACGCCTTTCGGACTGCATCTGAGGGCATGCGGTGACAACCCTCATGCGGTGGACGCAGCGGGTATCGGGGTAGGAAAGGTGCGGCTGATCGCGGTCATGGTTTCCGGCGCGTTGTCGGGGCTCGGCGGCATCTGCTTTGCCTACTCGATTTCGGCGAATTTTTCTTCCAACATTTATTCCGGATACGGGTATCTGGCAATAGCCGCGTTGATATTTGGGAACTGGAAGATTCTGCCGACGCTGGGGGCATGCCTTTTGTTCGGTTTTGCCAGATCGGGCGGCTATGAGCTTGTCAAGATTTTGGAGATGCCGAGCAGCTATCAGGATCTGGTCATGGTGCTGCCCTATGTGCTGACGCTTTTGATGCTTGTGTTTTTCGGGAAAAAGAATCACGCGCCGAAGGCGCTTGGCGTTATTTATGATAAGGGAGCAAGGTAGGGGAAGGAAAGATGAATATCGCTTTTTTAGGATTGCAGGTAATAGGAATATGTGCCATCTTCTTTGCGCTGGCGCTTCTGCTTAGCGGGGACGGATCCAGAGAACAGAAAATGATGGAGTACTTTCTGGTGGGGGCTCTGATACAGAATATCGGTTATCTTTTGGAACTGACTGCGCCCACCATGGAGGCGGCTTTGGTGGCGGTGAAAATGCAGCATCTGGGCACTATGACAATACCGATCTGCTATTGTTATTTTATCTATATTTATTGTTTTGAGGAAGCGCCGCTAAAGGCACTGAAGATTCTTGGAAGTATAGACGTCGGTCTTCTCATGGTGGTTCTGACTTGTGATCATCATACCTTTTTTTACAGACAGGTGGAGTGGCAGACTACGGCGGAGGGTCATTCTTACCTGGTTTTGAATTACGGACCGGGGTATGCGGTTTTTATCATCTGTGCAACGCTCATTCCCTATGCGATGTCTATGCGCGTGCTAATCCGCGCCTGCGCCAGAAGGGGAGAAGATGCGGTGGATCGCAAATACGGGCTGATTCTGGGACTCGCGCTTCTGCCGGTCATTGCCCTGTTTACCTATGTCACCAAGCTGACGCACGCCTACGACTTCACGCCGGTGGTTCTGGGGCTGGTGCTCGCCTGCGTGGTGATTCTCGTATGGAGCAGGAGGGTTTACGACTTCGGAAGTCTTGCCTCGGGTGCGTTGTTAAACAGCATGAGCGACGGTGTGATCGCGCTGGATGAGAAGAGGCGGATCGTCAATTACAATCCGGCGGCGGCGGAGATCTTTCCGGGGCTGAACAGCCGCGCCGTCGGCAGAAATATCGCGGACATACTGGAATTCCCGGAACCGGAGCCGGGTGAGGAAGTGCAGCACGACATTTTTATCGGGGATCGTTATTACCAGAGCCATGTGGAGCCGGTGCCGGATCGTTTTGGCGTGATCAAGGGGCATGTGGTGCTGATTCTGGACATGACGGAGGTGCGCAATAACATCGAGGAGATCAAGCGCATCCGCGTGCAGGCGGAGCAGGCGAACGAGGCGAAGAGCGAGTTTTTGGCAAATATGTCCCACGAGATCCGAACGCCCATGAATGCGATTGTGGGCTTGAGCGACATTATTATGGAGGAGAGCAAGGGGCGGAAGGTGTACAGCTATGCCTGCGATATCAAGTCGGCGTCCAGAAACCTGCTGGCGCTGATCAACGACATTCTGGATCTGTCCAAGGTCGAGGCGGGCAAGATGGAGCTGGTGAACGCGGACTACCATATTAAGAACGTGGCGGACGAGGTCATCAATATGATGGACGGCGCGGCGTCGAAGCGGGGGATTCTGCTCAAGTGCGAGTACGATATGTCCATACCGTGCAAGTATTACGGGGACGAGGGCAGGATCCGGCAGATCCTGATCAATCTGCTCAACAACGGGCTGAAATTTACGAAGGAGGGCTACGTGAAGCTGTCCGTCGGCGGCAGACCGGGGGAGGACGCGGACACGGAGCTTCTGCATGTCGAGGTGCGGGACACCGGCTGCGGCATCAAGGAGGAGGATCTCGGAAAAATATTTGAGAATTTCAGTCAGGTGGATGCGAAACGCAACCGCAGCGTGGAGGGCACAGGGCTTGGGCTTTCCATCACAAGGCATCTGGTGGAGCTGATGCGGGGGACGATTCGGGTGGAGAGCGTGTACGGGGAAGGCACGGTCTTTATTCTGGATATCCCGCAAAAGATCGTAGACCGCAGGAGTCTGACGGAGATGCCGAAGGAGATTGTCAGAAAAGAGGACGAAATTCAGGCTTTCACAGCGGAGGACTGCCGTGTACTTGTGGTGGACGACAATCTGGTCAACCGGAAGGTGGCGAGAGGGTTCCTGCGTCCTTACGGGTTTGTCATCGACGAGGCGGAGAGCGGGCAAAAGTCGATTGAGTGTGTCAGACAGACGAGATACGATATTATTTTCATGGATCATATGATGCCGGAGATGGACGGTATAGAGGCGGTGCAGATAATCCGCAGCGAATGCGGGGAGAACGGGACGCAGCCGGTCATCATCGCGCTGACGGCGAACGCAATGGAGGGCGTCAGGGAGATGTTTTTGAAAAACGGCTTTCAGGATTTTATCACCAAGCCGCTTGATAAAAAGGGGTTAAACGAGACGCTTAAAAAGTGGATTCCCGAGCAGAAAAGGAAGGAGCCGGATACTTGGGAACAGAGCGTGGAAAAAATGAGAAAGGCGAAACCGTAGGAATAAACGGTTCTGAAAAGGGGAAGTGCATTTGAGGCAAAACTGCCAAAAATGCACTTCTCTTTTTGGATTGGGTTACGCGATTAACCCATTGTAGTTATGGGATTTTGGGATTATACTGAGCTCAGACGGGTAAGTATTTTAAATAGATAAGGAAGGCGGACGGAGGATTTATGGGACAGCGGGTGAGGATTGCGGACATTGCGGAGGAACTCGGCGTGAGTACTGCCACGGTTTCCAATGTGATTCACGGAAAGACAAAAAAGATTTCGGACGAGACGGTGAGGCGGGTGCAGGCTCTTTTGGAGGAGCGGCAGTACATTCCCAGCATGGCGGGCATACTGCTTGCGCGAAACGATTCCCGTATCATAGGCGTGGTGGTGAACAATCATGAGAAGTATGAGGGAAAGGTATTGGAGGACGCCTTTGTGTCCGCCTCGATGAATGCTTTGCTTTTTGCGCTGGAGGAGGCGGGATATTTTATGATGATTAAGGCTGCGCGGGATTGGAGCGAGGTGGAGCGGTTTGCCTCCATGTGGAATATGGACGGGATGGTTCTTCTGGGATTCTGCGACAGCGATTACGAAAAGCTCCGCGCAAAAATGCGGATTCCCTTTGTGGTCTACGACGGGTTCTTTGAGACGGACAGGGGGATCTGCAATCTGACGATCGACAATTTTGACGGCGGTCGCCAGGTGGGGGAGTACTTGCGGCGGATGGGGCACAGGCGTGCTCTTCTTCTCTCAGACAATGATATCTGCGTGGACGCGGCGCGGATGGCGGGTTTCCGGGAAGGGTTCTCCGAAGGGAAAACGGATTTTCTGGAAGTGCCGATGAACAGGGAGGGAAGGCGCGCTTTTTATCGGGAGAACTGGGAGCGGATCCGGGCGTGTACGGCAGCATTTGCGGTTTCGGACGTCTATGCGGCGGAGTTTATGCATTTTTTGATGGAGCGGGGGATTGCTGTGCCGGGGGAAATGTCGGTGGTGGGGTTTGACGACAACGCGCTCTGTGAAACCTGCTTTCCCAGACTTACCACGGTGGGGCAGGATGCGGGAGAACGTGCCCTGATGGCGGTACGCGCCCTGAAAAGATTGTGGGATGGAGACGGAGAGCCGGTGGGGGAGGTGCTGCCGGTGAAGTTGATCGTCCGGGACAGCGTGCAAAAAGCATTTTCGTGAAACGAAATTGTTGCGAATTGTAGAAAGAACTATGCCATAGAGGTAGAGATGGGAGATAGAAATGGAGAAGATAAAGAGAAAAGATGCTTTTTGGGTTGATTTAATCAGTATTGCGCTGCCGGTGACCTTACAGTCCCTGCTGCAGTCCTCCTTCGGGATGGTGGATCAGATCATGATTGGGCAGCTCGGCAGCGAGAGCATTGCGGGGATCGGGCTGGGCGCGAAATTCGTTTCCATCTACACGGTGGTGCTCGGAGCGGTGGCAGCGGCAGCGGGCATTATGGCGGCGCAGTATGTGGGGGCAAAGGATGAAAGGGGGATGAGCAGAAGCTTTTATCTGAACCTTTTTGTGGGACTTTTGCAGTCTGGCGTTTTTCTGGCGGTCTGCGTTCTCATCCCCGGGGGAATTATGTCTCTGTATACGCAGGATGTGGCAGTGAAGGCGCAGGCGGCAGTTTATCTGCGGGTCTACGCGCTTTCCTTTCCACTCATGGCAATATCTACCATTATGACAGTGTTTTTGCGCTGTGTCGGAAAAGCGGCGTTTCCGCTGGCGGCAAGCTTTCTCTCGGTGCTTTTGAACACAGGGCTGAACTATCTGCTTATTTTTGGTAAAGGCGGATTTCCGTCCATGGGCGTGCGGGGTGCGGCGATAGCAAGTATAACCGCGCAGGCGGCGGCTTTTTTTGTGACGGCGGTCTATTTCTTCCGCGACGAGGCTTTTTGCATGTATGGCAGAGGGGAGAAAATGCGCGCGGCGCTTCGACTGACGGGGGATGAGCAGAAGCAGTATCTGGGGATTCTTGCGCCGATTCTTGTCTGCGAATTTATGTGGAGTCTGGGGGAGAATATGTACGCCGTGATTTACGGGCATATGGGAACTGAGTCCTGCGCGGCGATGACCATGACGGGACCGGTGCAGGGACTGATGATCGGGCTTTTGAGCGGTGTCGCACAGGCGGCGGGCATTATGATTGGCAGGCATCTCGGAGAGGGGAATGAGGAGACGGCATATAAAGATTCCCAAAGACTGATGGGGTGCGGGTTTGCGGGTTCGGTGATCCTGTCCCTGCTGTTAGTCTGGCTGGGCGGCGCCTATGTGTCCCTGTACAATGTGGAACCGCAGGTGCAGAGGATGACCTATTTGATTTTAGTAGCTTTTGCCATAATCTCTCCCATAAAGGTACAGAATATGATTCTGGGAGGCGGCATTATCAGGAGCGGCGGTATGACACGCTATGTGATGTGGATCGATATGATCGGCACGTGGGTATTCGGTGTGCCGCTCGGTTTTCTGGCGGCATTTGTGTGGAATATGCCGATTCCGCAGGTGTATTTTATCCTATCGCTGGAGGAGGTTGTCAGATTTCTGATTTCATTGGTTGTTTTTCGGAAAAAGAGTTGGATGCGGCGGCTGTAGTTTCTAAACAATCGAGCCTTTCTGTCCGATATATATGATAAGAGCTTACCAGCTTCATTAGGCAGGCGGGAAGCTTAGGGGAATTGTGGCAAAAGGATTTGCCGCGTTGACAGCATCATGGAGGATAGGCGTATGGGCATAAGAGTGGGGACGAACTCGAATCAGGCGGCGTCTGCGTCCGCGGCATCCGATCCTTATAGGCAGAGGACGAAGCAGGACATTAAGAATGAGTGCGCCAGCATTGCGGCGAGACAGACGGCAAACGCAATCAGGATTCAAAAGCAGAAAGCGAGTCAGAAGAAGAAAAAACTCAATTATAATTATAAGAAGATTTCGAGACAGATTACCATGAACAATACTTCCACGGGCGCACGAAGGGTGATTACGAAGGCGCGCGAGGAGGTGGTTTCTCTTCTCAGAAAGCAGATGAGCGGAAAGTATGACGAGACCGATCTGCGCCATGCGATCATCCATGCTAGAAAGATGGAGCGGATCGCCCGCAGGAAAAAGAAGCATCTGGAGGAGGAAGAGAAGGCGGATGCTACGGGAAAGGGTCTTGTGGAGCAGGGGTCGGCATCGGCGTCAGAAGAGGACGAACAGATGAAGAAGCTCGAGGAGTCCATGGAGAACCTGAAGGACGAGGAACTGGAGCGGATGCAGGAGCTGATGGAGGAGTATGAGCAGCTCATGCAGGAGCTGGAGCAGACCGGCGGCGCAAACGATATCATGAAAGAATACATGGGCGCTGCGGAACAGGAAATGTCGCCCGAGGATGTGGATAAGCTTCGCAAGAAACACCGCGCGGATGAGATGAAGGATATCGTTGAGGCGGATATGAAATATCTGAAGGCGATGTTCAACAAACTGGCGCGGGAGAAACAGGCGGTAAGTCAGCAGTCGTTCCAGCAGGAGACGAATCCGGCGGTATCGCTGGAGCTTCAGGGTGTGGATATTCCAGTGTCCCCGGATACAGGGCAGTCGGGGGCGGAGCTGGTGGAAGGCGCCAATGTGGACGCTATGGCGTAGGGAAAGTATAGAGGCAGGAAGAGTCTTTGCTACAGGAATAGTGAAGGCTCTTTACTTATGAATAGAGCGTAAAGACATAAGGTGGAAGAAATGACAGGTTTACAGAAGGACGAAGGGAAATATGGGCTGACCGGCGCTGTGCTGAAAAACATAGCTTATATCACGATGTTTGTCGATCATTTTTTTGCGGTCCTTTTTCTGAATTATATGAACCTGCATCCGTTGGACGGCAGGTGGGACCCGCAGCTTGTACCGGTTTACCGTGCAGGCAGGGCTGTGGGAAGGATTCCCTTTGTGCTTTTTACTTTTTTGATCGTGGAGGGCTTTTTTTATACGAGGAGCAGAGTGTGGTTTTTGATGCGGCTCTTTTTATTTGCGCTGATCTCGGAGATTCCTTTTGATCTGGCTCTGTCGGGGACGGTGTTTGACTGGAGTGGGCAGAATGTATATTGGACCTTGTTTCTGGGTGTGCTCGTATTGACGCTGTGGGATTATCTCTCCCATTACAGTAGTGTTTGGGCGGCGGCGGGGCGCTATCTTGTATTGCTTACAGGCTGCCTTGCCGCTTTCTTCTGTTCCACGGATTACCGGTTTATGGGCGTTCTTCTGATTTTTGTCATGTACCGGACGAGAGAAAAGGACGGGGGTGTGCGGTTTATGGCGGCGGGTCTGGTCATGCTGTTCGGTACATGGGCTTCCAACCTGATCCGCTATGTGGGCGTTTATTCGGCGGATTACCTTTTTCGGTTTTCCCTGCGGGAAATGTACGGTCTGTTGGCGTTTGCCCTTATTTTTCTCTATAACGGAGAGAAGGGGCGGCGGCTGCCGAAGCTTTTCTATTATGGATTTTACCCGGTGCATCTGCTGATCCTGTTTGGGATCGCGAAGATGACAGGAGTTATGTAAACCATCTGCCGGAGGCGCCGCACGGCAGCACAAGTCCGTTTGCGGAGACAGGGAGTCCGATCTCCGAGGATTCCACCTGTCCGCCGAAGGCGGGCACAAGGGCGGTGTGCATCATGTAGGTGAGCACTGCGGGCTGTAACCCGGTGGTGTAGGAGTTGACGAGAAAGAACAGGGCGTTTTCTGACAGCAGCTTTGCCGCAAGTTCAATCAGTGGAAAGACGCTCTCCTCGATCTTCCAGATTTCCCCTTTGGGACCGCGCCCGTAGGAGGGCGGATCCATGATGATGCCGTCGTATGTGTTGCCGCGGCGGATTTCCCGCTCCACGAATTTGACACAGTCGTCCACCAGCCAGCGGACCGGCGCGTCGGAGAGCCCCGAGGCGGCGGCGTTTTCTTTTGCCCAAGCGACCATACCCTTAGAGGCGTCCACGTGGGTGACTGCCGCGCCGGCGGCGGCAGCGGCGAGGGTTGCGCCGCCCGTGTAGGCAAAAAGGTTCAGGACTTTGACCTGCCGGTCAGGTTCCTGCGTCTTTGCCTTCTTTATTATAGAAGAAAACCAATCCCAGTTGACTGCCTGCTCGGGGAAGAGTCCGGTGTGTTTGAAGCTGAACGGCTTCAGGCGGAAGGTAAGATTCCGGTAACGGATGCTCCATTCCTGCGGCAGATCTAAGAACTCCCACTCCCCGCCGCCTTTCTGGCTGCGGTGGTAGTGTCCGTTTTTCTTTTTCCATCCGGCATCTGTTTTCGGGGTGTCCCAGATGACCTGCGGATCGGGGCGAACGAGGATATATTTTCCCCACCGCTCCAGCTTTTCTCCCTTTGAACAGTCTATCACTTCATAGTCTTTCCAGTTGTCTGCGATCCACATGATGAAATGTCCTCTCCCATGAAAAGTACGTGAAATCATTTTTGCAATCTCTACATTTTCCATAGGATAGCATATTTCGCGCGTTTGCACAACAGGGCAGACGTATAGTATAATAGATGACATGGAGGAGAGCGCATATGAAAAAAATAGTATGTTTTGGGGATTCTAACACGTATGGCTACAATGCAAAGACGATCGACCGCTTTACGGAGGAAGAGAGATGGACCTGCCTTTTGGCGAAGCATTTGGGCGGGGATTATCATGTGGTGGAAGAGGGATTGGAAGGGCGCACGGCATGTCTGGAAGATCCGCTGTTTGAGGGCTTGTGCGGTTTTCAGTATTTATACCCGTGCCTCATGACGCATAAACCGGTGGATTTATTGCTGATTATGCTGGGGACCAACGATGTGAAGCAGCGTTTTTCCTGTACGCCGGAGAATGTGAGCAAGGGAATGGAGAGACTGGCGCAGAAAGCCATCGATTCTAAGATTGCCTTTAGAGATAGCGTGCCCAATATTCTGCTGATTACGCCACCCGCGATCGAACCGGGCTATAAAGACACGGATATTTACGGTGAGATGGGAGACGGCTGTGTTGAGAAAAGCCGTGCGCTGGCGCCCTTGTATGAGCAGGTGGCAAAGAATCTGGGATGTCACTATTTAGACGCCGGACAGATTCCAGGAGTGGAGATGAATCCCTACGACTTTATGCACCTGAGCTTACAGGCGCACAGCGCGTTTGCAGAGTTTTTGGCAGAGAAAATTCCGCAGATGATTTCAAAATAATACAAACATCAGGTCGCGGACTGCGACGCTAAATAGTTTGCGCCCCACATGCCGGCGGAATTGCCGAGCGCTGCGGCGGCAATATGTACATGAGAAAAGCTGGGCATAATGAACCGGCTTTTTTTCTCCCCGATCTTTTGCAGGATCAGCGGCTGGGACATGATGCCGCCCCCGAGAAGGATGCAGGAGGGATTGTAAATGTGGGTCAGCGTGGCAAGCCCGAGCATGATTTCATCCACCCACTTGTCAATGATGGCGACGACCTTATCGTCCCCGAGCGCATCAAATATTTTTCTGCCTGTGTCAAGCTCCGGGCGGTACGGTTTTATCATTTGCAAAAGCCCGGTGGTGGAAGCATATTTTTCATAGCATCCGTCAAAAAAATCACCGCCCGACAGCCGCGCGTCGCTGTGTGTGATGATGGCGCCAAATTCACTGGCGGAATAGCTGGAGCCGTGGAAGACTTTCCTGTCGTTTATGACAGCGCCGCCCACCCCGGTTCCGTAGGTCAGCATCAGAAATTGGTCGTAATTCTGACCGGCACCGTAAACCGCCTCACCAAGAGCGGCGGCATTTACGTCGTTTTCCACGGCGACAGGAACATGGAACAGTTCTTCCAGATTTTTTTTAAACTGAATGCCCGTGTAACCCGGAATATTCTGGTTGGCATAGATAATATACCCGTCTTTTGCATGAACCTGTCCGGCGGTGCTGATGCCGATGGCGTCGTAATCAGAGTGGGTCTGAATCAGGGAAATAACCGTTTCCAGTATGTGTGCGCCGCCTTTTTCCGCAAGGGTGGGAACCTCCTCGGTGCCGGTCAGCTGATTGTCCTGGCAGACACCGTATTTGATGGAAGTGCCTCCGATATCGAATACAAGATTCTTCATAAATCATTTCTCCTCGTCTTTAGATATGTACCTTGCAGACAGCCTTTTTCAGGAACAGATTATCGCTGACGGCGATGTTTGGCTTGTGGGGTTCCCCCGCCATGCAGATAATAAAGTTTTCCGCTCCGATCAGACAGCTTCCCAGATCGGTCGTCACCGCATTGCCCACATCGCCTTCCTCGTTATAGTTGATAAATTCTGCCTGCGCGCTGTCTCCGGTGTCCACCCGCTCTGTTCCGGCAAGATCCATCTGAATATCCATGTAGTTTTTGTGAAACTCATACTGCCTCTCCCCGACGGGTGCGGCGGAAGTCTCCATGACATTGATAAAGACATTGTCCTGATCGATAACCGTCTTGCCAAGGGGCAGCGCGTTCAGATCATGGGAAATAATAAAATCAATGGCAGTATCCAGATTTTTGTTCATACCTTTATATAACTTAAGATTGGACATTTTATCATAAATCATAATCGCGTCTCCTATTTGATGCCGTTATAAAATCGCTGGGCAATTTCAAGTGGTCTTGTGATCGCGCCGCCTACGACTACTGCGTGGGCGCCGAGTGAGAGCATTTTTTTCGCCTGCTCGGGCGTATGGATTTTTCCTTCGGCAATGACGGGAATCGCGACAGAGGATACCAGTTTTTCTGCGAGCGCAAAATCAGGACCGTCCGTCTTGGGAGAGCAGTCCGTGTAACCGCTCAGCGTAGTGCCCACAAGATTTACCCCGCATTTGGCGGCGTTCACGCCCTCCTCAACGGTGGAAATATCCGCCATCAGTACAATGTCAGGATATTTTTCCTTAATCTGCGCGATAAATTCGTTGATGGTGCTGCCGTCTCCACGCGTCCGCATGGTGCAGTCGAGCGCGACGATGTCCGACTCGGCTTGAACCAGTTCGTCTATTTCTTTCATGGTTGGAGTGATATAAGAATCGTAGCCTTCCACTACGCGTTTTACCAGACCGATAACAGGAAGACCGGTGGTTTCCTTGATGGCAACGACGTCCCGGATGCTGCTGGTACGGATGCATTTGCTGCCGGCACGCTTGGCGGCATCGGCAAAAAACGGCATGAGGGACATTTCATGACAGTACATAGGTTCATCCGGCAGAGCCTGACAAGATACGATAATTGAACTTTTTGTGGCAGATAAAATGTCTGATAAAGTTGCTCTCATAGTTACCTCCATTCTCGATTTTTAGTCGAATAGTATTGTATTCTCTTGCGGATATTATAGCATGAAAAAAATTTTCGGGCAAGGAAAAATTAAAAAAATATTCACTTTATAATCAGAAATGAAAATTTTTTTAAATTTTTATTGACAAAGCATTCAAACCAAAGTAGAATTTAATTACAGACAATCGTTAATGATTTTTGCATACATGAAAGGAGAGGAATGAATGAAAAAGTTTTTAGCGTTACTTTTAATCGGAGCTATGACCCTTTCTACAGTGGCATGCGGCGGTTCTGATGCGCCGGCTGCTGAGGAAACGCAACAGGAAACCACAGAGGCAGCTCCCGCTGAGCCGGCAGCCGAGGAGGAGGCTCCCGCAGCGGCGGAGGAGGCAGCTCCCGCAGGAGGCGATGCAGCTTCTTCCATCACACTTTGGACTTACCCTATCGGCAAATGGGGAGACGAGGCTACGGTAAAAGGTCTCACCGATACTTTCACGGCAAAGACAGGTATCACTGTAAACGTAGAGTTTCTTGCTTACGCTGACGGTGATGACAAAGTAAACACAGCGATCACGGCAGGGCAGGCGCCTGACCTTATTATGGAAGGACCTGAGCGTCTGGTTGCAAACTGGGGAGCAAACGGATACATGGTTGACTTGTCCGATATGCTGGACGACACCGACAAGTCGGAAATTCAGGCGGCACCCCTCGCAGCATGTACAGCACCGGGCGGCGAAGTGTATGAGTATCCTCTTGTTATGACGGCGCACTGTATGGCAGTTAACTTAAACGCTTTCAAGGAGGCGGGCGCTGATCAGTATTTGGATCTGGAGAACCACACATGGACGACCGAAAACTTTATCAAGGCTGTGGAAGCTCTCTACGCGCATTACGGTGATACGGTGGCAGCGGTTTACTGCGCAGGACAGGGCGGCGATCAGGGAACACGCGCATTGGTGAACAACCTGTACGGCGGTTCCTACACAGATGCGGCTCACACTGCTTACACATGGAATTCTCCCGAGAACGTGAAGGCTCTGGAGCAGTTAAAGAGTATGGACGGTATTGCTTTCGACGCTTCTCTGGCTGGCGGCGACGAGATTGCTAAGTTCTATCAGGGTGTTTTGAAGATGGCGTTCTGCTGGAATATCGCGCAGCAGTTAGACCCCAACGCAGCCGGTACAGGCGCAGGTCTCACAATTACAGGTGACGAGATTGCATTCATGAGCTTCCCTTCGGAGACGGGTGAGTCCAAACTGCAGGGCGGTATCTGGGGCTTCGGTATCTTTGATAACGGTGATGCGGCTCGTATCGAGGCATCCAAGCAGTTTATCAAGTACATGGCTGACTCCGAAGCTACGAAGGATGCGGTGATAGCTGCTAACTACTTCGCAGTTCGCTCCTCGGCAGAGGGAACAGACTTATCCACAATCTGGGCTGACAATGACATTATGAATGAATATCAGGTTCTGATGCCTCAGCTGGGCGACTACTATCAGGTTACTCCTGGTTGGGCAGGACAGCGTACCGCATGGTGGGCGATGCTTCAGAAGATCGGATCCGGCACGGATGTAACGGAAGCGCTCACACAATATGAAGGCGAAGCTAACGCGGCAGCGGCTGAATAATCAAACGACACACTGTTCTGAACAGATGGTTCAGTCAGGGCGCCCCTTCCACCGGGAGTGGGAGGGGCGTTTTTAACGAATAACATGTAAATGGTTTCGTCTTTTACGGACAATGGGGGAAAGGGGGCACGTTTTCTTGAGTAAGGAAGTTTCACAGAAAAGAAGCCATGCTTTACAGCGCAGAGAAGATATAGCCGGTTATAGTTTTATGCTGCCCAGTCTGATTTTTTTTGTAGGTTTTGTTGTGATTCCGATGGTAATTTGTATTTGGCTGAGTCTGACGGATTCTAACATGCATACGCAGGGCGGCGGCAATTTTATAGGATTAAAGAACTTTATCGATCTGGTCAAGGACGAGGTGTTTCTGGATGCGTTATGGAATACATTTGTCATTGTGTTCGTAAGCGTACCGACCGTAACAGCATTCTCCCTGTGGGTGTCCTCTGCCATCTATAAGTTGAAAATGCCGGTTCTCTCAGCATTCAGATGTATTTTTTATCTGCCGGTTGTCACCGGTTCGGTGGCGGTAACGGTAGTTTGGAAATGGATTTTTGACAATTATACGGGTATTTTGAATTCCGTATTAAAGACGACGGGCGCCATCGACGCCAATATTAACTGGCTGGGGGATGAGAAATATGCGCTTTGGTGCATTATCCTGATCCTGTTTACCACATCGGTAGGTCAGCCTATTGTACTGTATGTGTCGGCGCTCGGCAACGTGGACGCGTCCTTGGTGGAAGCGGCTCAGGTAGACGGCGCTACGGATCTGCAGGCTTTCTGGAAGATCAAATGGCCGCAGATTATGCCGACCACCCTGTACATACTGGTCATCACCACGATTAACTCCTTCCAGTGTTTTGCGCTGATTCAGTTGTTGACGCAGGGCGGTTCCGGAACACAGACGGTGATGTACTACATCTATTATACGGCATTTAAACTTACCGAACAGTCAGGTCATTTCGGTTACGCGAATGCAATGGGTGTCGTATTGGCTATCTTCATAGGCATTTTGTCGGCTGTTCAGATGCGGCTGGCAAAAGAGAAGTAGAGGAGGGGAAGCGATGGAAAATAAAACAGGAAACAGTAAAGTTTATAAAATTATCTCGCTTGTTGTACTGGTGATTTTAGCGCTCCTTTTCTTATTCCCTCTCTATTGGATTGTCACCGGTGCGTTCAAGCCGGCAGTGGATATCTATGCACAGAAACCTGTCTGGTGGCCCAGCGAATGGGTGATGACGAACTTTGGCAATCTGATGAATAAGCGTTCCGCGCCTATGTGGGAGCTCCATATTCCTTTCAGCCGGTTCTTTTCCGCCACGGGCGAAAGTATCGCGATCACTACGGGTCCTACCGTTCCGGCGGTGTTTAGGTGGCTGTTAAACACGATTTTCATGGCGGTGGCGGCAATGCTTCTCACCTGCCTGACGGCTACGATGGCGGGCTATGCATTGGCGAAGAAACGCTTTCGCGGCCGCAGTATTCTGTTCGGTTTGATCATATGCGCTATGGCGCTGCCGAAACAGGTAGTATTGATTCCGCTGTTGAAGGAAATGTCCGCCATTGGTCTCTATAATACTATCTGGGCGATCATATTTCCGACGGTAGGATGGCCCTTCGGCGTGTTTTTGATGAAACAGTTCTCGGAAGGCATTCCCGGGGAGATTTTGGAAGCCGCGCGTATCGACGGAGCGGGAGAATGGAATACTTTTGCGACGATTGTATTTCCGATGGTAAAGCCCGGTGTGGGCGCGCTGGCAATTTTCACCTTTATCAATTCGTGGAATGACTACTTTATGCAGTTGGTTATGGTGAGCAGCAATGTAAACTACACGATCCCTCTGGGTATTGCTACCTTACAGGCGGAAACTTCCGTGGATATGGGTATGCTGATGGCGGGCGCGGCTTTGGCATCCGTACCGATCATTATCGTATTCCTGCTTTTCCAGAAATACTTTACCCAGGGTATTACGATGGGTGCGGTCAAAGGCTGATCAAAGCGGTCTGTGCTGCGAATACGGAAACTTGCAATGGTCTGAGTTGGGTATAGAGAAAGGATGATGAGAAAATGGACACGAAAAAATTTCGGGGAATTTTCCCGGCGCTCTATGCGTGCTATGATGAGAACGGAAAGGTTTCAGCCGACAGAACGAAGGCTCTCACGAAGTATTTGATGGATAAGGGGGTTCAGGGGCTCTATGTGGGCGGCTCCTCCGGAGAGTGCATATATCTGAGCAAAGAGGACAGGAAGAAAACGCTGGAGGCTGTGATGGAGGCTGCCGGTGGCAAACTGGTGATCATTGCCCATGTGGCATGTAATAACACGGAGGACAGCCGGGAACTGGCAGCTCACGCGGAAAGTCTCGGGGTGGATGCCATTGCGTCGATACCGCCGATTTATTTCCATCTGCCTGAGCATGCCGTGGCAAAGTATTGGAATGATATTTCGGATGCGGCTCCGAACACGGATTTTATCATTTATAATATACCGCAGCTGGCAGGCATCTCCCTGACACTTAGTTTGCTGCGGGAAATGAAGAAAAATCCGAGAGTGATCGGTGTGAAAAATTCTTCCATGCCGGTACAGGATATCCAAATGTTCAGGGACGAGGGCGTTATTGTGTTTAACGGACCGGACGAACAGCTCGTCTCCGGACTTGCTATGGGCGCTGTCGGAGGCATCGGCGGCACATATGGCGCAATGCCGGAACTGTATCTGAAAATTTTTGAGCTTTTTTCCAACGGAAAGACAGAGGAGGCAAGAGAAGTACAGAATGCGGCGTGCAGGATCATCTATAAGATGTGTTCTGCCCACGGCAATATGTATGCTGTAATCAAAGAGATTATCCGTCTGCAGGGCGGACCTGATGCGGGGGGTGTGAAAGCGCCGTTAGCGGATCTGGCAGAAGCGGATCTGGCGATCTGCAAAGAAACTGCGGACATGATTGCGGAAACAATACAGAAATACTGCTAATTAAAGTGGCTGAAAATAGCATGGGTAACCATGCTATTTTTAGCCAAAAGAAGGGGATGCAAATGGTAAATACGACTAACTTACTGCAGGATATCCAACTAAACTATAACCAGCTGACGAAAACGGAGAAGAAGATAGCTGATTTTGTAATCGGAAATGTGAACAGGGTATTGTTTATGTCCATCACGGACTTGGCGGAAGCAAGCGGGGTGGCTGATGCCAGTGTGTATCGGTTTTGCAGGAGTGTGGGCGCGCAGGGCTACCAAGATTTTAAGATGAAACTGTCCTTCAGCGTATCGCCGGATGAGATATCTGAGACGGAGACAGAAAATTTCAAGATAGATTCCATGGACTATACGCTGGATAAAATACTGCATAACCATATCAGCGTGTTAAAGGAAACGAGAATGCTGATAAGACAGGAGTCGATCAGGAAAACGCTGCAGATGATGGAGGAGGCGGAAAACATATACTTTTTTGGGATTGGGGATTCCCTGTTGACCGCCAAAGAAGCGAGAAATAAATTCCTGAGAATCTGTAATAAGGTAAATTCCATTGACGACCCCCATATGCAGGCGATGACGGCTTCCATGGCAGGACCCAGTGATTTAATCTTTATTATCTCCTATTCGGGTGCGACCAAGGACAATGTATATGTAGCGGAGATAGCAAAGAAGGCGGGAGCGAAGGTGATAGGCATAACCCATTTCATCAAATCCCCGCTGACAAACTATACGGATGTTCTTCTGGTCTGCGGATCCAATGAAGGTCCGCTGGACGGGGGCGCTATGGGGACAAAGCTGAGCCAGCTCTATGTGATTGACGTGCTGTTCCATGAGTATTATACTCGTAACAAACAGGTATCCGCGGAGAATAATAAGAAAACTTCGAGAGCCGTTGTGGAGAAGCTGTATTAAAAAAATTAAAAAAAAGAAAAATTTCTCTTGCAATTCCCAAAAACTTCATATATACTAGTTTGTGCTGTGACATGATAGCTATGAAGCGTGAGGTTGCTGCCCGCGTGGCAGGTTTTCCGTGGAGCGAATGTCAAGTTAGGAAACTGACGACAAGTCACTGTACAGACAAAATGTCCGGTCAGCCGGAAACGACGTGTAGTAGTTCAATGTGAAAACATTTAGGACACACACGGGAGAGTGTACAGTCACCGCTTGTCGTACTTATTCATTAAAAGTGCGAAAAGGAGGCGACTTTTTTTATGGCAAGTCAAGTAATGAGAATCACCCTGAAAGCCTATGACCATCAGCTGGTTGATGCATCGGCGAAGAAAATCATCGAAACTGTTAAGAAAAACGGATCGCAGGTGAGCGGACCCGTGCCCCTTCCTACTAAGAAGGAAGTCATCACGATTCTGCGTGCAGTTCACAAGTACAAGGATTCCAGAGAACAGTTCGAGCAGAGAACCCACAAGAGGCTCATTGATATCATCACTCCCACCCCTAAGACGGTGGATGCGCTCCAGAGACTGGAGATGCCTGCGGGTGTTTATATCGACATCAAGATGAAGAACAAATAAGACCCCTACTAGGATGACCCGGAGTAAATCCCTGCGGGATTAACTCCTGAAGAACCGCAAGCGGTTCTTCGTATAAGAGGATTTACTGGATCGGGTCCGCTGTAGAACAACAGGAGGTAAGAAAGAATGAAGAAAGCAATTTTGGCAACAAAAGTCGGAATGACTCAAATCTTCAACGAGGACGGCACACTGACACCGGTTACCGTACTTCAGGCAGGTCCCTGCGCGGTGACGCAGATTAAGACCGTGGAGAACGACGGTTACAGCGCGGTGCAGGTAGGCTTTGTGGACAAGAAGGAAAAGATTGTCAACAAGGACAAGGGCGGAAATAAGGAAGTGATTCATCGCCACGGCGTGAATAAGGCGCAGAAGGGTCACTTTGATAAGGCAGGCGTTTCCTGCAAGAGATTTATCAGAGAGTTTAAGTTTGAGAACGCGGACGAGTACACGCTCGGCAGCGAGATCAAAGCGGATATCTTTGAGGCTGGCGACAGAGTTGACGCGACGGCAATCTCCAAAGGTAAGGGATTCCAGGGCGCTATCAAGAGACACGGTCAGCACAGAGGACCTATGACACACGGTTCCAAGTTCCATCGCCATCAGGGTTCCAACGGTGCCTGCTCCTCACCCAGCAGAGTGTTTAAGGGCAAGGGGATGCCGGGACACATGGGCTGCGTCAAGGTTACAGTACAGAACCTCACGATCGTTCGAGTTGACGCGGACAAGAACCTCATTCTGGTAAAGGGCGCGGTGCCCGGTCCCAGAAAAGCCTTAGTAACCATCAAAGAGACAACTAAGGTTGATGCGAAATAGTGGCGAAGCCGCAGATGAAAGGAGGACCATTTCAGATGGCAAACGTATCTGTTTATAATATGGAAGGTAAAGAAGTCGGCAAGATGGACTTAAACGATGCGGTGTTTGGTGTCGAGATTAACGAGCACTTGGTACACATGGCAGTCGTTCAGAATCTTGCGAACAAGCGTCAGGGCACACAGAAAGCTAAGACCCGCTCGGAGGTTTCCGGCGGCGGAAGAAAGCCTTGGAGACAGAAGGGCACGGGTCATGCGAGACAGGGTTCGACCAGAGCGCCCCAGTGGAAAGGCGGCGGCGTTGTGTTTGCTCCCACACCCAGAGATTATTCCTTCAAGCTGAACAAGAAGGAGAAGAGAGCAGCGCTCAAGTCCGTTCTGACAAGCAGGGTGCAGGACAACAAGCTGATTGTGCTTGACGAGTTAAAGTTTGATGCGATCAAGACAAAAGATTTCAAGAAGGTTATGGATAACTTAAAGGTTGACAAGGCGATGGTAGTAATTGACGGGCAGGATGAGAACGTGATTCTCTCCGCGAGAAACCTTCCCACAGTCAACACGGCGGTAGCTGAGAATATCAACGTGTATGACATCCTCAAGGGCGACACACTGGTGCTCACCAAGGATGCCGTAGCCAAGATCGAGGAGGTGTTTGCATAATGGCAGCGATTCAGTATTATGATGTAATCCTCAAACCTGTGATTACAGAGAAGAGTATGGCGGGCATGAGCGATAAGAAGTACACCTTCTTAGTTCATCCGGAGGCAAACAAGACACAGATTAAAGAGGCTGTGGAGAAGATGTTCGAGGGCGCGAAGGTAGCGAAGGTCAACACCATGAATTTAGACGGTAAGACCAAGAGACGCGGCATGGTTTACGGCAAGACTGCTAAGACCAAGAAAGCGATTGTACAGCTCACTGAGGACAGCAAGGATATCGAGATCTTTGCAGGGCTCTAAACCGAAGAGAATTTCTAAGGCATCTTAAAAACGCCGCCAAAGAAATTCTAAAACTTCGGTTGGAAGAATCTCAAGAGATTCTTCCAGGTTATGAAATAAATATAGAAAAAAGGAGATAAGGAATCATGGCAATCAAGACATATAACCCGTATACACCGTCGAGACGTAACATGACCGGCTCTGATTTCAGCGAGATCACGAAGAAGACTCCCGAGAAGGCGCTCTGCTCTTCCATTAAGAAGAATGCGGGACGCAACAATCAGGGCAAGATTACGGTGAGACATCACGGCGGCGGAAACAGAAGATTATACAGACAGATTGATTTTAAGAGAAATAAAGACGGCATCAGCGCAAAGGTAATCGGCATCGAGTACGATCCGAACAGAACGGCTAACATCGCGCTGATCTGCTACGAGGACGGTGAGAAGGCATACATCCTTGCACCGGACGGATTGAAGGATGGCATGAAGGTTATGAACGGACCTGAGGCAGAAATCAGAGTGGGCAACTGCTTACCTCTGTCTGAGATTCCGGTAGGTACACTGGTACACAACATTGAGTTATATCCTGGCAAGGGCGGTCAGCTTGTCCGCTCCGCAGGCAACAGCGCACAGCTGATGGCTAAGGAAGGCAAGTACGCGACCTTAAGACTTCCCTCCGGTGAGATGAGAATGGTTCCGATGGTGTGCAGGGCATCCATCGGCACGGTGGGTAACACAGACCACAACCTGATCAAGATCGGTAAGGCGGGACGTAAGCGCCACATGGGTATTCGTCCTACAGTCCGCGGTTCCGTTATGAACCCGAACGATCACCCGCACGGCGGTGGTGAGGGACGCGCTCCGATTGGACGCCCGGGTCCGTGTACACCTTGGGGTAAACCGGCACTCGGTCTTAAGACCCGTAAGAAGAAGAAAGCTTCTAATAAGCTGATTGTGAGAAGAAGAGACGGCAGAGCTATTAAATAATAGGAGGAAAGATAGATCATGGCTAGATCACTGAAAAAAGGACCGTTTGCGGATGCGAGCTTACTGAAAAAAGTAGATGCTATGAATGCGTCGGGACAGAAGCAGGTTATTAAGACTTGGTCCCGCCGGTCTACGATTTTCCCTTCTTTCGTAGGACACACCTTCGCGGTGCATGACGGAAGAAAGCACGTACCGGTATATGTTACAGAGGATATGGTTGGGCACAAGCTCGGCGAGTTCGTGGCGACCAGAACTTATAGAGGACATGATAAGGACGAGAGAAAGTCCAAAGTTCGCTAATTTGAAAGGAGGCTTCAATCTATGGCTAAAGGACATAGATCCCAGATAAAGAGAGAGAGAAACGCGAACAAGGATGTCAGACCTTCAGCGAAGCTGTCTTACGCGCGTGTGTCTGTACAGAAAGCTTGTTTCGTGTTAGATGCTATCAGGGGGAAGGATGTCGAGACAGCGCTCGGAATCCTCGCGTACAATCCCAGATATGCGTCCAGCATCATCAAGAAGCTGCTGGAGTCGGCTATTGCAAACGCCGAGTACAAATACAGTCAGGACCCTACAAAGTATCCGAATCCGGAAAATCTTTATGTAGCAGAGTGCTATGCAAATAAAGGACCTACCATGAAGCGGATTCAGCCCAGAGCACAGGGCAGAGCTTACAGGATTGAGAAGAGAATGAGCCACATCACGATCGTTCTCGATGCAAGATAGGATCAGATTAGGAAGGAGAACAACATGGGACAGAAAGTTAATCCGCACGGATTGAGAGTCGGTATCATCAAAGATTGGGATTCCAAGTGGTATGCTGACGGAGAGTTTGCTGACTTTTTAGTAGAAGATTACAATATCAGAGAATATTTAAAGAAGAAGTTATACAGCGCAGGCATCTCTAAGATCGAGATCGAGAGAGCGTCTGACAGAGTGAAGGTTATCATCTACACCGCAAAACCCGGCGTTGTGATCGGCAAGGGCGGCGCAGAGATCGAGATAACCAAGAAAGAGCTTTCCAAGATGACAGGCAAGAAGGTTCTTGTTGACATCAAGGAGATCAAGAGACCTGACAAGGATGCGCAGCTTGTTGCGGAGAACATCGCGCAGCAGCTTGAGAACCGCGTATCTTTCAGACGTGCAATGAAGTCCTGCATGGGTCGTACCATGAAGGCGGGCGCGGAAGGTATCAAGGCAGCCGTTTCCGGTCGTCTTGGCGGCGCGGACATTGCCCGCACCGAGTTCTACAGCGAGGGCACCATTCCGCTGCAGACACTGAGAGCAGATATTGACTATGGTTTTGCTGAGGCGGATACCACTTACGGTAAGCTCGGCGTAAAGGTATGGATTTACAAAGGCGAGGTACTTCCGACTAAATCTAACAAGGAAGGGAGCGATAAATAATGTTAATGCCAAAAAGAGTAAAACGTCGTAAACAGTTCCGTGGTTCCATGGCGGGTAAAGCGACCCGCGGCAACACAATTACCTACGGTGAGTACGGTATCGTGGCAATGGAGCCCTGTTGGATCAAGTCCAATCAGATAGAGGCGGCACGTATCGCTATGACAAGACACATCAAGCGTGGCGGTAAAGTTTGGATCAAGATTTTCCCGGATAAGCCCGTTACTGCGAAGCCGGCAGAGACACGTATGGGTTCCGGTAAGGGAACTTTGGAATACTGGGTAGCAGTTGTTAAGCCCGGCCGCGTGATGTTCGAGATCGCCGGAGTGGCTGAGGATGTGGCAAAAGAAGCGCTGCGTCTTGCAACCCATAAACTTCCTTGCAAATGTAAAATCGTTTCTAAAGCAGACTTGGAAGGCGGTGTGGCAAATGAAAACTAATAGATATGTGGAAGATTTAAATAAAAAATCAGATGCTGAATTAGCACAGGAGCTGGTAGACGCTAAGAAAGAGCTTTTCAACTTGAGATTCCAGAACGCGACAAACCAGTTGGACAATACGGCGCGGATCAAAGAAGTGAGAAGGAATATCGCCAGAATCCAGACGGTGATCACGCAGAAGGCTAAGGCGGCTAACTAAGCGTTCGAAAGGAGAGAATCAATCGTGGAAAGAAATCTGAGAAAAACTCGTACCGGCAAGGTTACAAGCAATAAGATGGATAAGACCATTGTGGTAGCGATAGAAGATCACGTAAAGCACCCGCTTTACAAGAAGATCGTGAAGAAGACCTACAAGTTAAAGGCGCACGACGAGAACAACGAGTGCAGCATCGGCGATACCGTAAAGGTGATGGAGACCAGACCGCTGTCTAAGGACAAGAGATGGAGACTTGTGGAGATCGTTGAGAAAGTTAAGTAAAATTTTCGGAAGGAGAAAGTTAGCATGATTCAACAGGAAAGCAGATTGAAGGTTGCTGATAACACCGGTGCAAAAGAACTCCTGTGCATCAGGGTTATGGGCGGATCTACAAGAAGATATGCGCGTATAGGTGATACGATCGTCGCTACGGTCAAAGATGCAACACCAGGCGGCGTTGTAAAAAAAGGCGACGTCGTGAAGGCTGTCGTTGTGCGTACCGTGAAGGGCGCAAGACGTAAGGATGGATCTTACATCAGATTTGACGAAAATGCTGCTGTTATCATCAAAGATGATAAGACTCCCAGAGGAACCCGTATTTTTGGACCAGTAGCAAGAGAGCTTCGTGATAAACAGTTTATGAAAATTGTTTCACTGGCTCCGGAAGTATTATAGGAGGTGCCGGTATGTCAACGTTTAAGATTAAGAAGGGTGATACCGTTAAGGTGATCGCCGGCAAGGATAAAGACAAAGAAGGCAAGGTAATTTCTGTAGACAGGAAGAACAACAAGGTTCTTGTGGAAGGCATCAACAAGATTACCAAGCATGAGAAGCCTTCCGTAGCGAACCAGAACGGCGGTATCGTTCAGAAGGAAGCTCCCATCGACGCTTCCAACGTGATGTATGTGCACAAGGGCAAGGCGACCAGAATCGGTTTTAAGATCGAGAAGGATAAGAAAGTACGTTACGCCAAGTCCACGGGCGACATCATCGATTAAATTTAAGAAAGGAGATCCATAAGCGTGAGTAGCAGACTTAAAGATATGTATAAAAACGAGATCGTAGATGCTATGGTCAAAAAGTTTGGATATAAAAATGTCATGGAAGTTCCGAAGCTTGACAAGATCGTGATCAACATGGGCGTCGGTGAAGCGAAGGAGAACGCGAAGGTGTTAGAGTCGGCTGTGAGTGATATGGAGACCATCACCGGTCAGAAAGCGATTATCACAAAGGCAAAGCACTCCATCGCAAACTTCAAGATCAGAGAGGGACAGTCGATCGGCTGTAAGACAACGCTTCGCGGCGACAAGATGTACGAGTTCCTTGACAGACTCGTAAATCTGGCTCTTCCCCGTGTGCGTGACTTTAGAGGCGTGAGCGCCAACTCCTTCGACGGCAGAGGCAACTATGCACTCGGTATCAAGGAACAGATTATCTTCCCCGAGATCGAGTACGATAAGGTTGATAAGGTGAGAGGTATGGATATTATCTTCGTCACCACAGCCAAGACGGATGAGGAAGCCCGTGAGTTGTTGAGATTATTTAATATGCCATTCGCCAAATAGAAGGAGGTAATTTCATGGCTAAGACAGCAATGAAGATCAAACAGCAGCGCAAACCGAAATTCGCTGTGAGAGCGTACAACCGCTGCAAAATCTGTGGTCGTCCACATGCTTATCTGAGAAAGTACGGAATCTGCAGAATCTGTTTCCGTGAGTTAGCATATAAGGGACAGATTCCCGGCGTTAAGAAAGCCAGCTGGTAACAAAACCAAAAGATTTTCTAAGCAAGTATAATATATAGGAGGAAAAATCATGACAATGAGCGATCCGATTGCAGATATGCTTACGAGAATCCGTAACGCAAACACTGCAAAGCATGATACAGTAGATGTGCCCTCATCCAAGATGAAGCTGGCTATCGCGCAGATTCTCTTAGAGGAAGGGTATATCAGAAAATTTGATGTGATCGAGAACGGCAGTTTCAAGACCATCCATATTACCTTAAAGTACGGAGAGGACAAGAACGATAAGATCATTTCCGGAATCAAGAGAATTTCCAAGCCCGGTCTTCGTGTGTATGCGGGCAAGGAAGAGCTGCCCAGAGTGCTCGGCGGCTTGGGGGTGGCGATCATCTCCACGAACCAGGGTGTTGTGACTGACAAGAAGGCAAGAGAGCTTCAGGTAGGCGGCGAAGTATTAGCATTTGTGTGGTAAGCAATAAAATCAAGCACGAGCGAAGCGAGTATTTGATTTTATGCGACACACAACGAGAAAATCAGAAGCCGCGAAGCGGCGAATCTGCGTAGCAGATGGATTTTAGAGTCCGACGTAAAACATTTCTATAACAAATAATACAGGAGGTACGGGCATGTCACGTATAGGAAGAATGCCAATCGCGATCCCCGCAGGTGTGACTGTGGAGGTTGCAGAAAATAATAAAGTGACTGTAAAAGGTCCCAAGGGAACGCTTGAGAGAACGCTTCCCGCAGAGATGGAAATTAAGGTGGAGGGCGATCAGATTCTGGTTTCCAGACCGAACGACCTGAAGAAGATGAAATCCTTCCACGGTTTGACAAGAACACTGATTCACAACATGGTAGTCGGTGTGACGGATGGCTTCGAGAAAAAGCTGGAGGTAAACGGCGTCGGTTACAGAGCCGCTAAGTCCGGCAAGAAGCTGACACTCAACTTAGGATACTCCCACCCCGTAGAGATGACAGACCCTGAGGGCATCGAGACAGTTGTGGAAGGGCAGAACCTGATCATCGTCAAGGGCATCGATAAAGAAAAAGTAGGTCAGTTTGCGGCTGAAATCAGAGACCAGAGACGTCCTGAGCCTTATAAGGGCAAGGGCATCAAGTATGCTGATGAGACAATCAGACGTAAAGTTGGTAAGACCGGTAAGAAATAACAGATAAGGAGAGTATGGAAATGGTTAAGAAAGAATCGAGACAAAAAGTTCGCGTAAAGAAACATAACAGAATGCGTAACCGTTTCAGCGGCACCGCTGAGAGACCGCGTCTGGCTGTGTTCAGAAGCAATAATCATATGTATGCTCAAATTATTGACGATACGGTGGGAAATACTTTAGTTGCGGCATCTACACTCGAGAAGAGCGTAGGAGGCGAGCTTAAGAAGACCAATGACGTTGAGGCGGCAGCATATGTAGGAACAGTGATCGCTAAGAGAGCGCTTGAGAAGGGTATCAAAGCCGTAGTCTTTGACAGGGGCGGCTTCATATATCAGGGCAAGATTGCAGCATTAGCGGACGCAGCCAGAGAAGCTGGCTTAGAATTCTAGGAAGGGAGAAAGAAGATCACATGAGACGTACAATCATTGACGTAAGTCAGTTAGAACTCACTGAGAAAGTTGTGACAATCAAGCGTGTAACCAAGGTTGTCAAGGGTGGTCGTAACATGCGCTTTACAGCGCTTGTGGTAGTCGGCGACGGTAACGGCCATGTTGGCGCAGGCCTCGGTAAAGCGACTGAAATCCCTGAAGCGATCCGCAAAGGTAAGGAAGATGCGATCAAGAATCTGGTTTGCGTTGCACTGGATGAAAAGAACAGTATTACACATGATTTTGTCGGAAAATTCGGCTCTGCATCCGTTTTATTAAAGAGAGCTCCGGAAGGTACCGGTATCATCGCAGGAGGTCCCGCGCGTGTGGTGTGCGAGCTTGCAGGTATCAAGAATATCCGTACAAAGTCCTTGGGGTCCAATAACAAACAGAACGTAGTGTTAGCTACGATTATGGGCTTAAGCCAGTTAAAGACTCCTGAGGAAGTGGCTAAAAACCGCGGTAAATCCGTAGAGGAGATCCGCGCATAACCAGTACGAAAAGATATTCTAATGCTCGCAGCAAGGGCTGCTTCGCAAAGAATAGCTAAGTTTCGTACGAGAGAAGATGTTCTAATACTCGCAGCAGAAGTGCTTTGCAAAGAACATCTATGTCTCGCATGAGAGAATGCCGAAGAGAGGCATTCTCTGTAGAGATTCAAAGTTTTACTAATCAGGAGGTATTAAAATGGCAGATAAAAAGTTAAAGATCACATTAGTCAGATCTGCAATCGGCCAGGTGCCCAAGGCTCGCGCTACCGTGGCGGCTATGGGACTTCGCAAGCTCAATCAGACAGTGGAACTGCCTGACAATGCGGCGACCAGAGGTCAGATTCAGAGAGTAAGACATATGGTCAAAGTGGAAGAGGCATAAAGGAGGTGTGATAGATGGAATTATCGAATTTAAGACCTGCGAAAGGTTCTGTGCACAGCGATAATTTTAGAAGGGGTCGTGGACACGGTTCCGGAAACGGCAAGACAGCCGGCAAGGGTCATAAGGGTCAGAAGGCTCGTTCCGGTGCGCCCAGACCGGGCTTTGAGGGTGGTCAGATGCCCTTGTACAGACGTCTCCCCAAGAGAGGCTTTACCAACAGAAATACGAAGGAGATCGTTGCTCTTAACCTGAGCGTTCTCGAGGTATTTGACAACGGCGCGACGGTTGATGTGGACGCATTGATCGAAAAAGGAATTGTAAAGAATCCCCGTGACGGTGTGAAGATTCTTGGAAACGGAGAACTTACTAAGAAACTCGATGTGAAGGTGAATGCCTTCAGCGCATCCGCGAAGGAGAAAATCGAGGCACTTGGTGGAACAGCAGAGGTGATCTAATGTTTACAACCCTAAAAAATGCATTTAAGATCAAAGAGATTAGAAATAAAATTTTCTTTACATTTCTCATGCTGGTTGTGATCCGTCTCGGGTCACAGCTCCCCGTGCCGGGCGTGGACAGGACCTACTTTGCGAGATGGTTCGAGAGCCAGACCGGCGACGCATTTAATTTCTTTGATGCTTTTACGGGTGGATCTTTCCTTAATATGTCCGTACTGGCGCTTAACATTACGCCGTATATCACATCTTCCATCATCATGCAGCTGATGACGATAGCGATTCCGAAGCTGGAGGAGATGCAGCGGGATGGTGCGGACGGAAGAAAGAAGATTGCATCCATTACGAGATATGTGACAGTTGCGCTTGCTTTGATTGAGTCCGGCGTTATGGCGATCGGTTTCGGACGGCAGGGACTGCTTGAGACTTACAATGTGATGAATGTCATCACGGTTATAGCGGCGCTCACGGCAGGCAGTGCGTTTCTGATGTGGATAGGCGAGCGGATTACGGAGAACGGCGTCGGCAACGGTATTTCCATTGTGCTGACGATCAACATTCTCTCCCGTATGCCGCAGGATATCACACAGCTCTTTGAGCAGTTTGTGATCGGCAGATCCATTGCTAAAGGTGTGGTTGCCGCGATCATTATCATTGCGATCATCGTACTGATGGTAGTGCTCGTCATTGTCTTGAATGATGGCGTGCGTAAGATTCCGGTACAGTATGCGAAAAAGGTACAGGGCAGAAAGATGGTGGGCGGACAGACGACGAATATTCCGCTGAAGGTCAATACCTCGGGCGTTATCCCCGTCATCTTCGCATCGTCCCTGATGCAGCTGCCGGTGGTGATCAATTCCCTGTTTAATGTGGGCGGTACCGGCGTCTGGGGAGAGATCCTTAAGGGACTGAACTCCAACTACTGGTGTAATCCGGAACATCTCGTCTATTCGATTGGTCTGGTGGTGTATATTTTGCTGGTGGTGTTTTTTGCCTACTTCTATACATCCATCACTTTCAACCCGATGGAGATTGCGGATAACATGAAGAGACAGGGCGGATTTATTCCGGGCATCAGACCCGGTAAGCCTACCAGCGACTATCTGGCAAAGCTCTTAAACTATATTGTGTTTATCGGAGCGATCGGTCTCACCATCGTGTGTGTTGTGCCTTACTTCTTTAACGGGGTGTTTGGCGCAAGCGTATCGTTTGGCGGGACCAGCCTGATCATTATTGTCAGCGTGGTGCTGGAGACGGTTAAGCAGATTGAATCACAGATGCTTGTCCGCAACTATAAGGGCTTTTTAAACGACTAATGTACGACAAGACAGGTAGGGACGGCGGAGTATCGGCACGTCCCTAACCTTGCGTCTGTATCATTTGCTATGGGGAGATAAGAGATGAAGATTATAATGCTGGGCGCACCCGGCGCCGGAAAAGGAACACAGGCGAAAATGATTGCCGACAATTACAAAATTCCGCATATTTCGACGGGCGATATGTTCCGTTTGAACATTAAGAACGGAACAGAACTCGGTATGGAGGCAAAACAGTATATGGATCAGGGACTTCTGGTGCCTGATGAGCTGACGGTTCGCATTTTCCTTGACAGGGTGGCGCAGGATGACTGCAAGGACGGCTATGTGCTGGACGGGTTCCCGAGAACGATTCCGCAAGCGGAAGTGCTCGAGGACGCGCTTGCTAAGCTGGGAGACAAGATCGATTACGCGATTGACGTGGAGGTACCGGACGAGAATATCATCCGCAGAATGGGCGGCAGACGCGCCTGCACATCATGCGGCGCAACTTACCACATCGAGCACGTTCCCCCGAAGAAAGAGGGGATCTGCGACGCGTGCGGGGAGGCGCTTGTGCTGCGCGACGACGATAAGCCGGAGACGGTGGGAAAGCGTCTGCAGGTATATCAGGAGCAGACAGCGCCCATACTCAAGTTCTATGAGGCGAAAGGCGTGCTGCGAAGCGTGGACGGCACGCAGGATATGCAGGATGTATTTAAGGCGATTACAGAAATTTTAGGATAACAGTTCAGCCAGACCGAATTTGTCTGACAATAATGCTTGCATGAATTTGGCAGATAAATGAAGGTCTGAGGGAACGCCCGTATATGAGCAAAAGTAGCTGTGAAACAGCGGAGAAGCGACGAAGTCGCGTTTTGCGAATGGCGTGGGCTGAACTGTGCGTAGGGAACGAATATGGTGGTCACGATCAAATCGGCGGAAGAAATTGAGAAAATGCGCAGGGCGGGCAGGCTGCTCGCCCGCGTGCACGAGGAACTTGCAAAGGCAATACGCCCCGGCGTTTCCACGAAGGAGATTGACAGGGTATGCGAGGAGCTGATCCGGGGATGTGGCTGTACGCCTAATTTCCTAAACTATGAAGGGTATCCCGCAAGCGTATGTGTCTCCGTGAATGAGGAAGTCGTGCATGGTATCCCCCGGGAAGATCGGATCTTGCGGGAAGGTGATATTGTAAGTCTCGATACGGGACTGATTTATGAGGGCTACCATTCGGACGCGGCGAGGACTTACGGCGTCGGGCAGATCAGTCCGGACGCGGAAAAGCTGATCGAAGTGACCAGAGAATGCTTTTTTCGGGGCATTGTGTACGCCCGGGCGGGAAAACATCTGCACGAGATCTCCAACGCCATCGCAGCCCATGCGATAGCGCACGACTACGGCATTGTGCACGACCTTGTCGGGCACGGCATCGGGAGGAAGCTCCATGAACCGCCGCATATACCGAACTTTCCCCAGAGAAGACGGGGGATACGGCTAAAAGCCGGGATGACGCTGGCGATTGAGCCGATGATCAATATCGGGACGGGCGAGGTGGACTGGCTGGATGACGAGTGGACGGTGGTGTCGGCGGATCATTCGCTCTCCGCGCACTATGAGAACACCGTGCTGGTGACGGACGGGGAGCCGGAGATATTAACATTATAAAATAGGTAGAGATGGATTTGAATATGGAAGAAAGTATCGTGGGAATGCTCGCCAGTTCAAAGGCAGGGCATGATAAGGATTCCGTGTATGTCATCATACGGGAGGACGGCGAATATATATATGTAGCTGACGGCAAAAGCAGAACCGTGGAACGCCCGAAGCGGAAAAATAAGAAACATGTACAGCCCATTAAAAAGAAAAGAATGCCGGAATCGGGGAACGATTTCAGCGATTTGGAAATAAAGAGAACAATCAAAGAATATCTGAGAGAAAGAGAGGAAAGAAATGTCAAAGGCTGATGTAATTGAGATTGAAGGAACTGTAATTGAGAAGTTGCCCAATACCATGTTTCAGGTGGAACTGGAGAACGGACATGTGGTGCTTGCGCATATCAGCGGTAAGCTGCGCCAGAATTTCATCCGCATCCTGCCCGGTGACAAGGTAACGTTGGAATTGTCTCCGTATGATTTATCAAAAGGGAGAATAATTTGGAGAGATAAATGACAAAAAGTCTTGCCAATGGCAGGATTTGGTGTTATAATGTAAAACGGTCTTTTTTGAAAGGAGGGTTTGAGATGAAGGTTAGATCATCAGTAAAACCGATTTGCGAAAAGTGCAAGATCATCAAGAGAAAAGGAAAGATCAGAGTTATTTGTGAAAATCCGAAACATAAGCAGGTACAGGGTTAATAGATAGAGAGCCCACTTTTTGATACCAACTATGTTTGGAAAGATCGGATATCTGATCCGGTTGGGTGGAGCAATCCGCCTCAATCAATTAGTGTCACGCGTGCAGGACGCACGCGAAGCGCATGAAAATGCAAAGGAAATGGAGGAAATGTAAATGGCTCGTATTGCAGGTGTTGACTTACCGAGAGAAAAGCGTGTGGAGATCGGCTTGACCTATATTTATGGGATTGGCAGACCGAGCGCGAACAAGATTCTGGAGGCGGCGAACGTAAATCCTGATACCCGTGTCAGAGAACTGACTGACGACGAGGTGAAGAGACTTGCCGAGGTAATCGAGAGAGATTACATGGTGGAAGGTGACTTGAGAAGAGAGGTTGCTCTCAACATCAAGAGACTTCAGGAGATTGGCTGCTACAGAGGGATTCGCCACAGGAAAGGTCTTCCGGTTCGTGGTCAGAAGACAAAGACCAACGCAAGAACAAGAAAAGGCCCTAAGAGAACTGTTGCAAACAAGAAGAAGTAACATAGGAACAAGATTAAATAGTCTGAGAAAGTAGGTTAGTTTATTATGGCAAAGAAAGTTACCAAAAAAGTGACAAAAAAGCGTGTCAAGAAAAACGTTGAACATGGACAGGCACATATCCAGTCTTCCTTTAACAATACCATCGTTACGCTGACAGATAACGAGGGTAATGCATTGAGCTGGGCGAGTGCCGGCGGTCTTGGTTTTAGAGGTTCAAGGAAATCTACTCCCTATGCAGCACAGATGGCTGCTGAGACAGCGACAAAGGCTGCTCTGATCCACGGCTTAAAGACTGTGGACGTTATGGTGAAGGGTCCCGGTTCGGGACGTGAGGCTGCGATTCGTGCGCTGCAGGCGTGCGGTCTGGAAGTGACCAGCATCCGCGACGTGACGCCCGTACCGCATAATGGATGCCGTCCGCCTAAGAGACGTAGAGTCTAGCAAATCGAAAAGAAAATAGCTATTTGGAAGAAGGTGCCGCCTAAGCGGGCGGCATTGTAAACAAAACAGAAAGGAGCCAGAAATCATGGCAGTAAACAGAGTTCCGGTATTAAAAAGATGCAGATCACTTGATCTTGATCCTACCTTTTTAGGATATGACAAGAAATCTAACAGAACATCCGCAAGAGCGGGTAAGAAGATCAGTGAGTACGGTCTTCAGCTGCGCGAGAAACAGAAAGCGAAATTTATCTACGGCGTACTTGAGAAGCCTTTCAGAAACTATTATGAGAAGGCTGACAGAATGAAGGGTCAGACCGGTGAGAACCTGATGGTTATGCTGGAGAGCAGACTGGACAGCGTCGTATTCAGAATGGGCTTTGCGAGAACGAGAAGAGAGGCAAGACAGGTAGTGGGTCACAAGCATTTCCTTGTGAACGGCAAGCCTGTGCAGATCCCTTCCTATCTGGTCAAGGCTGGCGATGTGATCGAAGTGAGAGAGAAGGCAAGATCCCTTCAGAGATATAAAGATATTCTTGAGGTGACCGGCGGCAGACTTGTCCCCGAGTGGCTTGAGGTAGATCAGGAGGCTATGAAGGCGACTGTGAAATACCTTCCCACCAGAGAGATGATTGACGTTCCGGTGAACGAGATGCTTATCGTCGAGTTGTACTCCAAATAATTAGTTTATTCTCAGAAGGAGGGTGCTTGGGTGTTTGAATTTGAGAGACCGAATATAGAAGTAGTAGAGATCTCCGAAGATAAGAAATACGGCAGATTCGTAGTGGAACCTTTAGAGAGAGGTTACGGCATTACCCTCGGCAATTCACTTAGAAGGATTATGCTGTCTTCCCTGCCCGGCGTAGCGGTAAGTCAGGTTAAGATCGAGGGTGTCCTCCATGAGTTCAGTTCGATTCCCGGCGTAAAGGAAGACGTGACGGAGATCATCATGAACGTTAAGAGCCTTGCTATCAAGAATAACAGCGATGCGAACGAGGTGAAAACTGCTTACATCGAGTACGAGGGTGAAGGCATTGTGCGGGCTTCCGATATTCAGGTAGATCAGGACATCGAGATTTTGAATCCCGATCTGGTGATCGCTACCCTGAGCGGTAAGGATACAAAGCTTTACATGGAACTGACCATCACGAGAGGCAGGGGCTATGTGGGCGCTGATAAGAATAAGACGGACGATCTGCCGATCGGGGTGATCGCGATTGATTCCATCTACACGCCTGTGGAGAGAGTCAATGTGACCGTGGAGAATACCCGTGTAGGTCAGATTACCGACTACGACAAGCTGACGCTGGATGTATACACGAACGGCACGCTTGTGCCCGACGAGGCTGTCAGTCTGGCGGCAAAGGTGCTCAGCGAGCATTTGAGTCTTTTCATCGATCTGTCCGAGAACGCTAAAACCGCAGAGGTTATGGTGGAGAAGGAGGACGACGAGAAGGAGAAGGTGCTTGAGATGAGCATCGACGAGCTGGAGCTTTCGGTTCGTTCTTACAACTGCTTGAAGAGAGCGGGCATCAACACAGTGGAAGAACTGACAAACAAGACTTCCGAGGATATGATGAAGGTCAGGAATCTTGGACGTAAATCCCTCGAGGAAGTGCTTGCGAAATTAAAAGAATTAGGATTACAGCTGAATCCAAGCGATGAGGTGTAATATAGAGGTAAGACCGAAGAGCACTCGGAAAGGAGCCAATCATGGCAAAATACAGAAAACTTGGCAGAACATCTGACCAGAGAAAAGCATTACTCAGAAATCAGGTTACCGCTCTTTTATATAACGGAAAGATCGTGACCACAGAGGCGAGAGCGAAGGAAGTGCGCAAGATCGCAGAGCATTTAATTACGCTCGCTGTCAAGGAAAAGGACAATTTTGAGACCGTTAAAGTGACCGCGAAAGTGGCGCGCAAAGATAAAGACGGCAAGAGAGTGAAGCAGATCGTAGACAAGAACACGAAGGCGGTACTCTCCGAGACACACCGTGATAAGGACGGAAAGATTCTTAAGATCGAGAACGGTATGACCGTTACGGTATACGATGAGGTGGAGAAGGAGATCAAGAAGGATATGCCTTCCAGACTTCACGCGAGAAGGCAGATGCTGAAGGTGCTTTATCCTGTCAAGGAGGTGCCGAGCACACCTGCAGGTCGCAAGAAGAACACCAAGGAAGTGAATCTGGCGGATAAGCTCTTTGAAGAGTACGGTCCTAAGTACGCAAACCGCAAGGGCGGTTATACCAGAATCATCAAGATCGGTCCCCGTAAGGGCGACGCGGCGATGGAAGTAGTTCTGGAGCTGGTATAATCATCGCTAATGAAATATGAGACAGATAAAAGGCTGAGTGATGAACGCTCAGCCTTTTCGATTATCGAAATTTAGTTTATAATTTTTGAAAATTTTGTTGGTTTATTCTTGCAAAAACTTATGACATATGATATTCTATCCATACACATTAGGGCTTTCTTATCTGTTGACGGACATTCGATCAGGCGGAGATGGGAAAAAGGGTTTTGAAAATTAAAAAGAGAATGGCTGTCAAATAAAAAAGAGAGGAGGCTTAACGTATGAATGAAGAACTGAAAATGGTCGTGGACACGCTGATCAGCGAGATGAGCAAGATGGAGGCTCGAATCAACAAACGCCTCGATCAGCAGGACAAGCGTATGGACCGTATGGAAGCGGACGTGAAAATGTACGTGAACGGGCTTGTCGATGAGATGGGAAGAATGGAAAGCAGAATCAACGAACATTTTGAGAAGGTTGATGAACGTTTTGACCGGATGGATGCCCGTCTGGATTCCATGCAGCATGAGATCAATGCCTGTAAGTTGGCATCTGATACGGTTAATTTACTGATTAAGATAAGTGATCAGCATGAGATCAGGATTGAACGTTTGGAAAAAAAGAGCGGCATAGGGAAAATGCTGCCGATTGTGAATTGAAATAGAAAAAGCTGTGCACGGGTTGAAACGGCACAGCTTTTTCTATTTCTATTTTAATGTTTTCTGGAAATGCTGATAGTCTTTGGTGGAGTTCCAGTTGCCGCCCCATGTGAAGCCGTGCTCGGTGAAGAGGCGGTAGCACAGGTCATTCTCGTCGATCTTGTAAGCGAAGCTCTGACTGCGGTCGGCATAGATTTCGCTGCCCGGCGGGGAGATATAGTCGCTGCCGTCCTCGTTTCTGTGAAAGACCACATAGGGATTGTAGTAGGGGTTCACGTCGATGGCGAGCCCGTAGGCATGTTTGGACAGATTGGAAGTGCCGTCAACAACCCGGTAGTTAAAGCAGGAAGTGTTGTTTTCCGCCATAGACGCCGTATCGTCGCCGTCATACTCGTCGATCAGCCGCACGCTCTCGAGCCGGTAATCGTTCCGGTAAAGTTCGTGAAAAATTTCTACCATATCCTGCGCAATGGCTTTGTTGCAGATCAGTTCGCCTGTCTGTTCCTGTCCTTCAAAGTCAATATACATAAGCCCCACATAATTTAAATCCTCATAGGGAACGGTACAGCCGCTTTCCGGATAGGAAATACCGGTTATTCTTTGTTTGACTGATTCAGTCAGCGGTTCGTAGTAGAAACCTTCCTCGTAAGTGACGCGGTTCGGGTGCTGCTCCATCGTGTTGAACT
The DNA here is from genome assembly GCA_910588955.1 of uncultured Lachnospiraceae bacterium. Lineage (GTDB taxonomy): Bacteria > Bacillota > Clostridia > Lachnospirales > Lachnospiraceae > UBA3282. The sequence continues at coordinate 6,170 of CAJURQ010000022.1, read as the reverse complement.
CCTCTGCAGGTTTGGCGTTATCCCCGGCATTTTCCTCGGAATCGCTGTCGGGACTGTCCGGTGTACGCCCGTTTGTTTCAGTATATGTGTCGGAGACGTCCGGGGTGACAGAAGCGCCGGATTCCGAAACAGCGGAGAAATCAGGGTTTTTATCTGTAGATGACGCAGGTGTCGTTTCTGACAGGGGAGATTCGTCCGGGGCGGTCAAGTTTTTTTCGGGTAATTGGCTGCCGATATCGGACGAAGTGCCCGGATTCGGGATATCCCCGCCATCGGTCTGTGTGCCGTATGCCAATTCGGGATTGTTTCTGGCATATTCCAGAAGGGTTTCCTCTCCGGTCAGGTAATGTGCCAGAAACGCGCATATAAATATGAAGGTCAGCAGGAATAAAAGGGGTTTTGCAGCCTGTTTTAATAAAGTTTTCAGATTGGACATGTTTATTTCGTTCCTCCTGCCATTTTTCCATCTTTCGGATGCGCACTGCTCATTGCCATCCCGGACATTATAACATATTTTTCTGCAATGGGGGAGGGAGAGGAGCATACACTTGCATTTTTCCCGGCAATCCAGTAAAATAGGCGGTGGTGAAACGCCGTGCCCGTGTGAGGGATAGATGGTTTGGAAGAGAATAAAGGAAATAGTATGGGAATTATAAAAACAGATAAGCTGACATTTGAATATATACGCCGCGACGAGGAGGGCAATGTGGAAGGCATTACCCGTGCCGTGGACGAGGTGGATCTGGATATTAAGCAGGGCGACTTCATTGCGATTCTGGGGCACAACGGTTCGGGAAAATCTACGCTGGCAAAACACATCAACGCGATTCTCTATCCGACGCAGGGAAGTGTCTGGGTCGACGGCATGGACACGCAGGACGAGAATCATCTCTGGGACATTCGTCAGGAGGCGGGGATGGTATTCCAGAATCCGGACAACCAGATTATCGGGCAGGTTGTGGAGGAGGATGTGGGATTCGGTCCGGAGAATATGGGTATACCCACGAAAGAGATCTGGGAGCGCGTGGAGGAGAGCCTGAAAGCGGTGGGCATGTATGAGTACCGCAAGCATTCGCCCAACAAGCTTTCCGGAGGACAGAAACAGCGGGTATCCATTGCGGGCGTGATTGCCATGCATCCGAAATGCATTATTCTGGACGAGCCTACGGCGATGCTTGACCCGAACGGTCGAAAAGAGGTCATACGCGCGGTGCGGGCGCTGAACGACGTGGAGGGGATTACGGTCGTACTGATTACCCATTATATGGAAGAGATTATTCATGCGGATATGGTATTCGTCATGGATCAGGGGCATATTGCTATGGAAGGGACGCCGCGGGAGATTTTTTCCAGAGTGGATGAGCTACAGGAACTGCGGCTGGACGTACCGCAGGTGACGTTGCTTGCGCATGAGCTGAGGCAGAAGGGCGTCAATCTGCCGGAAGGGATTCTGACGATAGAGGAATTTACGAGGGCGGTTCTCGACGCCTCGGGACGTCGTTAAAGCTGAGAGGCGCAGTTAGGTATAAAGAGGAAAAAAATCATGTCTTTAATTTTGGATCATGTAAATTATATATATGGCGAGGACACGGCGCTGGCGGTGCACGCCTTGAAGGATATCAATCTCGTGATTCCCGAAGGGCAGTTTATCGGGCTGATCGGGCATACAGGTTCAGGCAAGTCTACGCTTGTGCAGCATTTAAACGGGCTGATCAAGCCGACGAGCGGGGCGATCTATTATAACGGCGAGGATATTCACGACAAGGATTACGATAAGAAAAAGCTGCGCAGCAAGGTCGGGCTTGTCTTTCAGTACCCCGAGCACCAGCTTTTTGAGATCGACGTGTTCAAGGATGTGTGCTTCGGACCGAAAAATTTGGGGCTATCCCAGAAGGAGGCAGAACTTCGCGCCTATGCCGCTCTAAAACAGGTGGGGCTTGCGGACGAGTACTTTTACCAGTCGCCCTTTGACCTTTCCGGCGGGCAGAAACGCCGGGTTGCGATCGCGGGCGTACTGGCAATGAAGCCAGAGATACTTATTCTGGACGAGCCCACTGCGGGGCTTGACCCGAAGGGCAGGGACGAAATCCTAGACCAGATTGCCAAACTGAAAGAGGAGACGGGAATCACCGTGATTTTGGTTTCCCACAGCATGGAGGACGTGGCAAAGTATGTGGAGCGGATTATCGTCATGAACCGGGGGAGCGTCCTTTTTGACGATACGCCGCGGGAGGTCTTTCAGCATTACAAGGAGCTGGAAGAGGTAGGACTGGCGGCACCCCAAGTGACATACATTATGCAGGCGCTGGCAAAGCAGGGCGTGAAAGTGGATACCGCCGTCACGACGATTCGGGAGGCGGAGCAGTCGATTTTGGAAGCGCTTGGGAAATAGGAGTTATAATAAAATGATTCGAGACATAACATTGGGTCAGTATTATCAGGCGGATTCCGTCATTCATAAACTGGATCCGCGGGTAAAACTGGTAGCGACGATAGGCTTTATCATTTCCCTTTTTGTGGTGAACAGCTGGGTAGGGTATGTGGTGGCAGCTCTGTTTCTGGCATGTATGATCAAACTGTCAAAGGTTCCCTTTCGCTACATGGTCAAGGGAATGAAGGCGATCGTCTTTATTCTGATGATTACGGTGGTGTTCAATCTTTTTCTGACGCCGGGCGAACCGCTTATTGCGTTCTGGAAACTGACGATCACAAAGGAAGGGCTGCGGATCGCGGTGATGATGGCGGTCCGGCTCTCGTTTCTGATCGTGGGTTCCTCTCTGATGACGCTGACGACTACCCCGAACAGCCTGACGGACGGCATGGAGAAACTGATGGGACCTTTGAAATATGTGAAAGTGCCGGTGCATGAAGTGGCGATGATGATGTCCATCGCCCTTCGTTTTATCCCGATTCTGCTGGAGGAGACGGACAAGATCATGAAAGCGCAGATTGCGAGGGGGGCGGATTTTGAGAGCGGGAACCTGATTAAGAAGGCGAAGGCGATGGTGCCGCTTCTCGTGCCGCTGTTTATCTCGGCATTCCGACGTGCCAACGACTTAGCGATGGCGATGGAGGCGAGATGCTATCGGGGCGGAGAACACAGGACGAAGATGAAGCCCCTGCGCTACTGCAGCGCGGACAGGGTGGCATACGGCGTGCTGCTTGTATATTTTGCAGGGTGTGTGGCGATACGGGTGTGGCTGTGATATTTGGAGATATGTCTGGCGTGCGGGAAGAGCGGTTTGCGGGAAACGGCTTGGAAATGATGGGAAGCGGAAGAGAATGAGACGAGTTATGTTAACAGTCGCCTACGACGGGACAGCTTACTGCGGCTGGCAGCTGCAGCCGGGCAAGGAAACCATAGAGAGCGTTTTAAACAGATGCCTTTCCGAGCTTACGGGGGAGACGATAGAGGTGATCGGCGCGAGCCGAACCGACTCCGGCGTACACGCCCTCGGCAATATCGCGGTGTTTGACACAGACAGCTCCATTCCGGCGGAGAAATTTTCTTACGCGCTCAACAGAAGGCTGCCGGAGGACATCAGAGTCCGCGGTTCAAGGGAAGTGGCGGCAGATTTTCATCCAAGACATTGCGACAGCATAAAAACCTATGAGTATCGGATCTGCAATGCTGCTTTTCCCATTCCGACGAAGCGGCTCTACGCGCATTTTACCTATGTGCCGCTGGACGTATGCCTGATGAACCGGGCGGCGGCATATCTGGTGGGCGAACATGATTTTAAGAGCTTCTGCAGCGCGGACACGCAGGCGCAGACCACAGTGCGGCGGATCGACAGCATTGCGGTGTGGAAGGAAGACGGCGTCGGGAACCATACGGCGGCGGATGAAAACGCGTGTACAGCCGGGCGGGAAGCATTGCAGTATGACAGGGAGATCGTCATTCGCGTGGCGGGCGGCGGTTTCCTATATAATATGGTAAGAATCATTGCGGGGACGTTGATGGAAGTCGGACGGGAGAAAATACCGCCCGAGCGGGTGAAGGATATTCTTGCGGCATGTGACAGACAGGCGGCGGGACCAACGGCGCCGGCATGCGGATTGACCCTTGTGGGGTACGAGTTCCGGTTATGAATAGTTTAGCTCAGGACTTTGCACCTGCTGCAAAGTCCGTAAGAACATGTAAAGGTTCCAAAATTCGGGAAAAATTCGGGAAAAACCAGTTGACACGCGCGGAGGCGTATAATATAATATTTAACTGTGACGAATTGTTTATAAATGTCTGACCAAAGCCCCGGTGAGACATTTTACATGCGTACTACAAACTGCCGTGGAGGGATACCGAGTGTAGCCGGACATCTGCATGAGGATCTTTGGAAGCGGTACAGACAGTTACTATGGAGGTAATATTCATGAAAACTTTTATGGCGAGTCCGGCTACGATCGAGAGAAAATGGTACGTAGTTGATGCGACAGATATGACACTGGGACGCCTGGCATCTGAGATTGCCAAGGTGCTGAGAGGTAAAAATAAGCCGATCTTTACGCCCCACATTGACACAGGCGACTATGTGATCGTTGTGAATGCGGAGAAGGTGAAGGTGACCGGTAAGAAGCTGGATCAGAAGATTTACTACCATCATTCCGATTACGTGGGCGGCATGAAGGAAACCACCCTGAAAGAGATGTTACAGAAGCACCCCGAGAGAGTTGTGGAACACGCGGTTAAGGGTATGCTTCCCAAGGGACCGCTTGGCAGAGAGATGTACAAAAAGCTTTTTGTATATGTCGGACCCGAGCACAAGCATGCGGCACAGAAACCTGAGGTATTAACATTTTAAGAAAGGGATAAAGAATCATGGCTAAAGCAGATAAATCAGCAAAATATTACGGAACCGGTAGAAGAAAGAAATCTATCGCAAGAGTATATTTAATGCCCGGCAAGGGTGAGATCACGATCAACAAGAGAAATATCGACGATTACTTCGGGCTTGAGACCTTGAAGGTGATCGTTCGCCAGCCTCTGACGGCAACTGATACGGTAGATAAGTTCGACGTGATGGTTACAGTAAAGGGCGGCGGCTACACGGGACAGGCAGGTGCGGTGAGACACGGTATCGCGAGAGCGCTGCTGCAGGCTGACCCGGATTACAGACCTACCTTAAAGAAAGCGGGCTATCTGACCAGAGACCCTCGTATGAAGGAGAGAAAGAAATACGGTCTCAAGGCAGCGAGAAGAGCGCCGCAGTTCTCCAAGAGATAATTCAAAGCGAATACAGAAAAAGACACAGACCCAGGAAATGCTTATATTTCCTGGGTTTTCTCTATGCACTGTAATTTTATGGAGTACCACAAAAAAGGCTAAATTTTCGTCGGTAACTTACACATAACTTACACGTAACTTACAAATGCAGAAATAAAAAGCTTGTGTCTTATGTAAGACTTTGCTACAATGTGGAAAAGGCGAAAGAAGGGGCAGAAGATGAACAGGACGGCTTATAAAAATCAGCATTGTAGGGAACATTACGACAGGATATACTTAACGATTCCAAAAGGGGAGAAGGAGAAGATAAAGGCGGCTGCTTCCGCCCTGGGAATGTCAGTTAATGAATATCTGTACGCCTTAGTTTGTGACGACCTGGCAGCAGGGGAAAGCCGCTTAGGAAAGAAGAAGCAAGGCTTTAATGAAGAACAAAGGAGAATGTTAGAGAAGTGGCAAGTACCCAGGAAGTATTACGATATGATAGAGGACTTGTCTTACACAAAGGACGAAGGCTACTTTATCTACTTAAAAGCCGGATATATAAACGACGTAACGGGCAGCAGGAATATACATTGTGAGAAGACAGCAGAGGTAAGAAGAATCATAGGGAAGACGCATAAGAAATAAGGCAGGGCTTAACCCCGCCTTAGATTATATTTTGTTGATCGCGTCTAAAAGTTCTTCTATCTCAAAGTGAGTATATACCGTTTCTGTTACGCCTTGTCCCTTGTGTCCTACGATCTTCTTTATGATCTTATCAGACACGCCAGCAACGGTAAGCATACTTATACAAGTGTGCCGGGTATCGTGCGGGCGGTGGGACATACCTACAGCTTCTATAAGCGGTATCCAATAACTATCATAATAATTTCTATACTTGAAGTGTTCGCCGTCGGTTCTTTCTGAACTTTGGGTATAATCAATAAATGAGACAGGATTTACACCTGTC
>CAJURQ010000021.1 GCA_910588955.1 uncultured Lachnospiraceae bacterium | reverse complement strand
GTGACAAAAAGAATCCCGTATTCATGCGGGTTCTGGCGTTTCGCAAACGCCTATTATAAAACATGAGGAAAGGAGGCATTTGTATTGCTTGAAAAAAGGGAACCCGAAGTCGACCGCATCCTGCAAGTTTACGGCGACATGCTCTACCGCACCGCCTACCTGCTTCTGGGGAATCCCCATGATGTACAGGACGCCTTGCAGGAGACACTGCTTCGCTATCTGGAAAAAGCGCCCGCGTTCGTCTCCTCGGACCATGAAAAAGCGTGGCTCCTGCGGGTTGTCTCAAACTGTTGTAAAGATTATCTTCGTTTTCGCAGGCGGCATTCCTGTCTGGATTTAGAATCGATCCGAGAATGTCTTCCGGCGCAGGAAAATACGCACTTGCAGGAGCTGTACGCCCTGCCCGCCAAATGGAAGACCGTGCTCATTCTGCACTATTTTGAGGGGTATTCGGTAAAGGAGATCGGGGAGATCCTCGGGCTGTCCGAGAGCGCCGTCAAGAAACGGCTACAGAGGGCGAGGGAGGCTCTGCGGATGGAGATGGAGGGGTGACACTGAGATGAGTTTCGCAAGTAAAAACAAAATATAACTACAAGGAGGTTATGTTATGAATAAAAAAGATATGATGCAGATAAAGGAATCGCTCACCATGCCCGCTGAACTGGCGGACGCCCTGCAGAAAACGGTTACGGCTCACGGGAGGCACCACGAGGGCTGCCGCCGCTTCTCACCGCGCGCTCGCTCCACCCGCAGCCAAATCAGCTATTCTGGCAAGCGCGTCTGTTTCGGTCGGTATCGCGGTGTTTATGCGGCGGCTGCCGCGCTGTTCTGTATCTTGGCGGTTGGGTCTACCTCGCTCGCCTACACTGTCTATCAGGAAAAGCAGCTTGCGGTCTTTATGGAGGCGGATTTATCTCAGGAAGACATTGACCGTATTGGTCAGGAAATTGCCGGGATATGTGAGATTTCTGACTGCCAGTCCATCGCCCTGCAGTATGTCGACGGCGACGAGGCTTGGGAAGAATTTAAAGCCGCCTACTTCACCGACGAGAACGGCGAGGAGATGACGGAACTGACCGAAGGCATTGGTGAAAACCCGCTGAAGGACTCCTTCAACTACCGGGTGAGCGTCCGCATGAACGCCGACACGCAGGCTGTGCGCGACCGGATCAGCGGACTGCCCGGCGTGCGGAAGGTCACAACCGTGCGGGAGGCGACTCGCTAATATCCGCCACCGGCTCCTTCAACCCCTCGATCACAATCCCCTGCCTCTTCGCGTAGTCCCAGAGTGCCGCGTGGATCGCCTCTTCCGCCAGAAGGGAGCAGTGCACCTTCACCGGCGGAAGACCGTCCAGCGCCTCCATCACAGCCTTGTTTGTCACCTGCAACGCTTCTTCCACCGTCCTGCCTTTCACCAGTTCGGTCGCCATACTGCTAGTCGCCACCGCAGCGCCGCAGCCAAATGTCTTAAACTTCACATCCCGTATGACGCCCGCCTCATCCACATCCAGATACATGCGCATAATATCGCCGCATTTAGCGTTGCCGACCGTACCGACGCCGCTGGGGTTCTCAATCTCCCCCATATTGCGGGGATTACTAAAATGATCCATCACTTTTTCGCTGTACATTTTTCAATCTCTCCTCCCTTCACCGCGTCCTCATACAAAGGTGACATGTCCCGCAGTCTCCCCACAATCTCTTTAAGCGCCTCCACGGTTCTGTTCAACTCCTCTCTCGTGTTCTCCGCCGAGAGTGTCAGCCTGAGCGACCCGTGAGCAATCTCATGGGGCAGTCCGATGGCGAGAAGCACATGGGACGGGTCCAGCGCGCCCGAAGTACATGCCGAGCCACTGGAACCGCAGATTCCCTGCTGGTCTAACAAAATCAGCAGGGATTCCCCTTCTATGAACCGGAAGCAGAAATGGGCGTTGTTAGACAGCCTGTCCTGCCTGTGCCCGTTCAGTCTCGTGTACGGAATCTCCGCGAGCACCCTGTCGATCAGATAATCCCGCAGAGCCGTCTCCTTTTCCGCCCTCTCCCGCATGGTTTCCCCCGCCAGAGCTGCCGCCTTCCCGAAACCGACGATGCCCGGCACATTCAGCGTGCCCGCGCGCCGTCCTCTCTCCTGTGCGCCGCCGTGAATCAGCGGGAGAAGTCTCACATTTTCCCGAATATAGAGAATCCCCGCGCCTTTCGGACCGTACAGTTTGTGCCCGCTGGCGGACAGCAGGTCAACGTGCATCTCCTCCACGTGAAGGGGGATGTGACCGTACGCCTGCACCGCATCCGTGTGAAAAAGGATTCCCCGCTCACGTGCCATCTCCCCGATCTTCGCAATCGGCTGGATGGTTCCGATCTCATTGTTCGCCGCCATCACGGAAATCAGTATGGTGTCCGGACGAATCGCCTTTTCCAGCGCCTCCGGCGAAACCTTCCCCTCCCCGTCCACATCCAGATAGGTTACCTCGTATCCGTTCTTTTCCAGATACTTGCAGGTGTGCAGTACGGCGTGATGCTCGATTTTGGTCGTGATGATGTGCCTCCCCCTGTCCGAAAGCCCTTCCGCCACAGAACGGATCGCCCAGTTGTCGGACTCACTGCCGCCCGCCGTAAAGTAAATCTCATTCGGCTTCGCGCCGACGAGCGCCGCCGCCCGTTCTCTGGCAATTCCCACTGCCTTTTTCGCCTCCCCCGCAAAACTGTAGATGGCGGATGGGTTGGCGTAGGTTTCCCGGAAATAAGGCAGCATCTCCTGCAATACCTCCTCGGATACCTTTGTTGTTGCCGCGTTGTCTAAATAAATTCTTTCACCCATATCTTTTCGTCTCCATTTATATATAATTCCTATCGGTTTACTATTCTATTGGATATTATAGCAGGCTTGCAGAAAACTGCAAGCCTATTTCTAATTCCGCATAAAAATATTTCTACAATCACAATCAATCTTCCGGATTCTTTTCCCCAATAATATTTCCGTTAGCATCATAAATTCCATCATTCAAAAACTGATGTGCTTCTACATAATCTTGTTGTGTCGGCACAGGTAAAAATGCAATAACTTGATCAATAATTGCATCAGACGCATTTTCAAGAATTTCTCTTACATCTGTCGGCGTTAAACCTCTAACAAATTCCATAGAAATAGTTTTAGGAATCGCAATCATAACTTTTCCTCCTCATAATCCTGTATTGTCTGCCTATTTGCTAATACCGCTAAGTTATGCAATACATTCACTGCCTTTAAATCACTGAGCGACAGTCTTCCTGTCCCTTCGCACTGTGTATGATCCGGTACCAGTAATTCCTTGTCCGTTAAAACATATGATGTCTTTGGCAACCCACTTTGCTGCAAATCTTTAATTTTATACGCATATGGATATTTTCGGGAATCCTCATACTTTTTCACACTGCTTATCTTTAACAAAACAACCTTCGTTTTTCCATTTTCATATGACAGCACAACCGCAGGTCTTCTTTTATATCCCTCTCTATCTTCATACGGATAATCAATATACACCACCGATCCTGCCCCTAAAATACTGATAGGAATTTTTATTTTTTGTTCCATATTCACCCGCTGCCTTTCCCTTATTATATTACACAAAAAAAGATTTAACAACTACACAAATCAGTCACTACACCGCTCATTTCCTCCCCAAAACACAGGTCGGGCGGCTAAATGCATAGCCGCCCGTATCCTATCCCCTTTTACACTGAACCTCAGTGCTATAATGAACGCAGAAGAAAACCCATGACCTTAAAGTCCGCTTTCTTAACTGCGGCATTACCGTTTTCATGTCCGATGCTCCCGGAATGTTTGGAAGCGCCGGTTTGTGAATTAGTGTGCCCGAATTGTCTATTAATGCGGGCATTTTACATATGTAAGTGTCCTAATAGTTTCACCCTGTATCACATAACCACATTTACTACATCTCTGTGCGTAAAATTCTATCACTTCACAGCCGCCGCTTGAATTTTTAATGTGATCTACCGCTGTGCCCGAGACAAAAGTATGATTACAGTGTGGTTCAATCCCATTATCCTCTAGAATCGGATAGATATTGCCTTCCTCATCCATAAACTGCCTATCATACATAATCTTCTGAATTATTTCCTGTGTTTCTGACTCTTCAAACTCCTGTAACGCATCCCTGCCAGTTTCCTCTGAAGTAAACAAGAATGTATCACTTTGCATGGTTCTTTCTATTTGCTCTTCTGAAACATTTTCTGCTACTTCTCTCTCAAACGAATCTCTATACGCAAACACCGTCATCGAATTTGCAAATGTCAATGCTGCCACCAACGCAATTGCCGCAGTGCGGTTCCACTTTTTCTTACTCATCAGATTTTCCATCCTTTCCCTTATCTTTTGTGCATTGTTTCCAAAACCGGATTTCCACCGTAAGGAAACGATTTCTATTTTATCTCCCAGCGCCTCCTCAAGCATCAGACGCCGATAAAGCTCCACCTCCTCTTCCGTAGCATTCTGCGTCGCAATCTTATCGCAGGAATGTTCGCAAACCTGTTCAAAACTTCTGTGCAGTATCCACACAAACGGATTGTAACAGTGTATCATCCTCGCCAGTTCCATGATCATCTTCCACAGCGTATCCATACGCTTGATATGTACCAGTTCATGCCGCACAAGCAGCTCCGCTCCCGGACTTGTCGTCGCTTCGCTGCAGATGATCACCGGTTTGAAGAACCCGAAAGTGATGGTATTCTCACCCGCCATTGCCTCATACAGAAATACGCGCCGCCTGATTCCATATTCTCTCTTCAGGTTTTCAAGAAAAGCTCTGCATTCCGGCGTCATTACCATGTCGGCATATCTTGCCGCGATACGAGCCAGCCGCACATACGTAATCAGCCAGCCTGTCAGCAAAACACAGATTATCGATACCCATATAACGGCTATCATCGTCTGCGCACCGGCATAGACATTCACATGCAATGCATCCTCGGCGTAAACTATATGATTTCTCCGCGACAGCGATATCTTTGAAATCAGCACAGGGCTGTCCGGCAGTAAAAGCCGAAGTACCGCCAAATAAAACTTCTTCAAATATGGTAATGGAACAAGATAATACAGAATCGCCGCTCTGGCGAGCAGATCGAAAAACCTTGCACAGATTTTATGCTTCAAAAAGCACCGCAGCAACAGATAAACAACTGTAATCGTGGCGCCGGAAATAGACATAACCAGCAGATTTTCCATGTCTCTTTCCCTTATTTGTTTTCCAACAAGTCAATCAACGCTTTGGCATCGCTCTCCTCAATCTTATTTCTCTTAGAGAATGCCGCCACGAAGCTGCTCAGTTTTCCCCCGTACACATGATCGATCACTGTCTTCATCTGCATGTTGCTATACTCTTCCCGACTATGCACCGGTTTCGCTATTCTGTTTTCCCGTTTCACCAGTCCCTTGTTCTCTAACCGGGTCAGAAAGGTATTGAGTGTCTGCCTTTTCCATTCTTTTCCGTCCGCTTCAAACAATGCAAGCAGTTCAGACTGCTTAATCCCCTCCTCATAATCCCAGAGCTTCTCCATAACCTCCAATTCTGATGCGGACATGTCATAAATTTTTTTCATACGATTTTCATCTCATATCTTTCCGACCGCCGGACTAATCCGTGTAGTCAATCTTAATATATAATTTTTTGTTCCATATGTCAACTTTATACTACAAATTAAGTTAAATTGATTATGCAGTAATTGCATTGCCAGTATACAACTGGTAGTATTTTCCGCGCTTCTCAATCAACTGGTTGTGGGTACCCCTCTCAATGATGCGTCCCTGTTCGAGCACCATAATGCAGTCGGAGTTCTTGACCGTGGACAGTCTGTGGGCGATCACAAAGGTCGTTCTGCCCTTCATCAGCTTATCCATTCCATCCTGCACAATACGCTCGGTACGAGTGTCAATGGAGCTGGTCGCCTCATCCAGAATCAATACCGGCGGATCAGCCACAGCCGCTCTCGCAATCGCCAGAAGCTGTCTCTGTCCCTGACTTAAGTTGGATCCGTCCCCGGACAGCACGGTGTCATACCCTTCCGGCAGACGTCTGATAAAGCTGTCCGCGTTCGCCAGTTTCGCTGCCGCGCGCACTTCCTCGTCGGTGGCGTCAAGCTTCCCGTAACGGATATTCTCCATCACCGTCCCGGTAAAGAGGTGGGTGTCCTGTAGCACAATACCCAGCGAGCGGCGCAGGTCATCCTTCTTAATCTTATTGACATTGATGCCATCGTAGCGGATCTTTCCGTCCTGAATGTCATAGAAACGATTGATCAGGTTGGTTATGGTCGTCTTGCCTGCACCTGTCGATCCGACGAAAGCGATCTTCTGCCCCGGCTCGGCAAAAAGCTTCACATCATGGAGCACCATCTTATCATCATTATACCCAAAATCCACGCCGTCGAAAACCACATCTCCCATGAGTTCCACATAATCTACGGAGTGATCCGCCTGATGCTCATGCCGCCACGCCCAGCGTCCGGTCCGCTCCGGCGTTTCTGTAAACCTGCCGTTCTCCTCCCGCACATTAACTAACGTGACATAACCGTCATCCACCTCCGGCGTCTCGTCCAGCATCCTAAAGATACGCTCCGCGCCCGCCATCGCCATGACAATCGAATTAAACTGTTGACTCACTTGGTTAATCGGCATGTTGAAGCTTCTGTTAAAAGTCAGAAAACTCGCCAGCTTCCCGAGGGTCAAGCCCGTCGCCCCGGAGAGCGCAAGCGCGCCGCCCACAATGGCGCACACCACATAGCTCACATTTCCGAGCTGCTGGTTCACAGGACCCACCACGTTGACCAGATAGTTCGCCCTGTCCGCGCTCTCGAACAGCGCGTCGTTCAGCTCGCGGAAGTCCTCGATGTTCTTTTCCTCGTGGTTGAACACCTTCACTACCTTCTGACCGTTCATCATCTCCTCGATAAAGCCGTTGACCTTGCCGAGATTCGTCTGCTGCTCCAAGAAATAGCGTCCGCTTAAGCCGGCAACCCTTCTCGTGACCATCAGCATGAGCGCAACCATGACAAGCGTCAAGAGTGTCAGCGGTATACTTAATATTATCATACTTATCAGTACGCTGACAATAGTAATCGCACTGTTAAATACTTGAGGCATACTTTGGCTGATCATCTGCCGCAATGTTTCTGTGTCATTCGTGTAGGTTGACATAATATCACCATGGGAGTGCGTATCAAAATATTTGATCGGAAGCGTCTCCATATGGGAAAACAGATCGTCCCGCACGTTGCGCAGCGTTCCCTGCGTCACATTGATCATAATGCGGTTCCACGCGTAGGACGCCAGCACACCGATCAGGTAAAGGCACGCCACCCTCGCGATCGCTCCCGCCAAAGGTGAAAAGTCCGGCACGTCCTGCGTCAGCATGGGCGTGATATAATCGTCGATCAGGCTCTGGATAAACATAGTGCCCTGCACGTTTGCAAGCACGCTCACAAAAATCAGCACCGCCACGATCACCAAATGAGCCCTGTACCCCTTTGCCACATACCGCATCAGGCGCTTAAACACCTTCCCCGGATTCTCTATTCTCTTCCCGCCCTGCATTCTTCCATGTGGTCCCGGCATATTGTTACCTCTCTTCCTAAAATTAATTCTTCTCGCGTTGTTATTCGTCAAAGTCTCCGCCGCCGTTTGTCTGCGACTCGTAAACTTCCCTGTAAATCTCGTTGTCACGAAGCAGCTCCTCGTGCGTGCCGAACCCGTGCACCCGCCCGTCGTCCATGACGATGATGCGGTCCGCGTTCATCACGCTCGCCACACGCTGGGCGATAATCAGCTTCGTTGTGTCGGGAATCTCCTCCGCAAAGGCTCTTCTGATCTTCGCGTCCGTCGCCGTGTCCACCGCGCTTGTGGAATCGTCCAGAATCAGTACCTTCGGTTTTTTGAGAAGCGCCCGCGCAATGGTGAGACGCTGCCTCTGTCCGCCGGACACATTAGTGCCGCCCTGCTCGATATAGGTGTGATACCCTTCCGGCATCTTCTCGATAAACTCATCCGCACAGGCGAGCCTGCACACCCTCCTGCACTCCTCCTCCGTGGCGCTCTCGTCGCCCCAGCGCAGGTTATCCAGAATCGTGCCCGAGAAAAGCACATTCTTCTGTAAAACTACCGCCACCTCGTTTCGCAGTGTCTCAATGTCATACTCTCTGACATCCCTGTCGCCTACCAGCACCGAACCGTCAGTCACGTCATAAAGACGGCTGATTAAATTGACCAGACTGGTTTTCGCACTGCCGGTGCCGCCGATGATGCCGATCGTCTCCCCGGCGTTTATTTTCAGATTGATATCGTGCAGCACCGCCTCGCTGCTCTCTTTATTATATGCAAAGCGCACATGCCTAAACTCAATATCTCCGCTGGGAACTTCATACACAGGGTTGACCGGATTAGTCAGATCGCTCTTCTCGGTCAGCACCTCACAGATACGCTCCGCGCTGGCAATACTCATACTCATCATTACAAAGATCATCGCCACCATCATCAGGCTCATGAGAATGTTCATACAATATGTAAGCAGACTCATCAGCTCGCCCGTGGTCAGCGTGTCATGCACAATCTGTTTCGCGCCCAGCCAGCTAATCAACAGGATGCAGCCGTAGACGGTAAACATCATAACCGGCATATTTAACACCACATGTTTTTCCGCTTTCTGGAAAATGTCATAGATGCCCTGACTTGCCTTCTTAAGCTTCGACGTCTCATGCTCTTCCCTGACGTACGCCTTCACCACGCGAATCGCGCTCACGTTCTCCTGCACGGAAGCGTTCAGCTCATCATATTTCGGAAAAGCCTGCTTGAAATACTTCATGGCGCCCCTGATAATGAAAAACAGCACCACGCCCAGCGCAATCACCGCCACCAGATAAATGCCCGCAAGCTCGGCGTTGATCAGGAAAGCCATCGCCATCGCGCAGACCATGCTGACCGGCGCGCGGAAACAAATGCGCAGGATCATCTGGTACGCCATCTGCATGTTGGTCACATCCGTGGTAAGCCTCGTTACCAGCCCCGCCGTGCTGAACTTATCGAGACTGGCAAAGGAAAAGGTCTGGATATTCTCAAACATCGCCTGCCTTAAGTTCTTCGCAAAACCCGTGGAAGCTCTTGCGCCGTATTTGCCGCCCATGACGCCGCAAAACAGCCCGCAGAGCGCCGCCGCGATCATCACCGCGCCCACCGCGTAGATGTGCTGCATATTGCCCGCCTCCACGCCGTCGTCGATGATGGACGCCATCAGAAACGGAATCAGCATCTCAAACACAACCTCCAAAATCATGAAAATCGGGGTCATAATGGAGACTTTCTTGTACTCCTTGATTTGTGCCGCAAGGGTCTTAATCATTGTCGTTCCTCCCAAAGCCCAAAAAATAAAGAACCATGCGACCTGCGCCGCATGGTTCTATTTTTCTACATTAAAAATTTAATGTCAACGGTTTTCCAAACTTTTCATAATTTTTCACAAAATGTTCACAGGTACTGCCCAAATACTCTTCCCCATACACGAAAAAGAAAAGCCACTGGCAGTTTTTATATTTTCCGCCAATCAGGATATACTATAAAATCAGAATTATGGTTTGACTGTTCTATATGTGTATATTATAATATTATAAATAAGACCATAAACCAAAATTTTGTTTTGGAGGATAATATGATACTCAATTATAAGTTCGAAAACTTTATGTCCTTTCGGGAAAATGTAGAATTTTCGATGTTAGCGCCCAAGTCAAAAGTGAAAAACAGATTTCCCAATAATTATGTGACCTCCAAGACAGGCGTTGATTTGTTAAAAACCGCCGTGATTGTCGGGGAAAATGCCGGCGGAAAATCAAATTTTGTAAGGAGTTTATCCTATTTACAGTCTTTTTTTGCAGGAACAGAATCTCCACAATCATACCGAAATGCTATAAATACGAATAAGCTTCAAGATTTTTGTCCTAAAAAGCATGATTCCTTGCAGTCCTTCAATATTGAAATTTGTATAAATCAAAACACTTTGTATCTCTATCATTTAGTTGTGGATTATGTAGGAATTGTAAAAGAAACCTTTCATTTTAAAAATCATGTAAAAAATAAATATAAAAAAATATTCTCCATGGAGAGAAGCAAATACGAAGTAGAATGCATTGAAGAAAATGACTGTACTAATAGCCGCAGATGCCAAACAAGATCTAAAGTTGACTATCTTTTGGATATACAAGAATGTGAAAGCGAAATTAAAAAATTTCTGGAAAAAGCCGCAAATAGGGAAACGACAATTGGATTAATGATAACCAAACTTGCCATGTTAGGCAATGAACATGCCCTAGCGTTTACAAACTGGCTTAAAAACGATTTGTGCCCGGAAACCAATATGATAAATTATGACCTCTATAAATCTATGAAAAATGAGGAAGATGATTTGCGCATCCTGCATGACGCAAGGTACTTGGATATCTTTCAAATGATCGACTCCAGTATTATTGCTGTCCAAATAGATGAGGAAAAACCGTTTTCTAAAACTACTGTCGTCCGAAAGAAGAAAAACGGCGGCACTTTTACCAGAGAGCTTGCACAGGATTCCAGCGGCGTCCGGGAGTTCTTTGCATGGGCTGTGCAGATTTTCAGAGTGGTATATGAAAACAAAACTGTCTTTGCAGACGAAATGGACCGCGTGCTAAACCCTGTCTTATCCGACAGAGTCATTTCTTTCATCTGCGGCAAAAAGCACTATGGACAATTTATCTTTACGACGCACAACGTTTTGCATCTCGACTTAAAAAACTATATGAAGGAGCAGATTTATTTTATCACAAAAAATACGGAAACTTTGGACTCCGAATTGTATTCTTTAGCGGATTTCCCGGAAATACGGTACGAAACGACTAAAATTTACGAGTTTTACATGAAGGGAATTTTGGGAGGTACGGCTATTGAGTAGAAGAATTCGTGAGACACAAAAAATCTTTAAAGTTTTTTGTGAGGGGAGCACGGAACACCATTATATAGACGAGATGCGCCGACAGAAAAAACTGACTATCACATTGAAGCTTGTCAACATGGAAGGCGGCGGTTATCGGAATTTTCTGGAACAGGTGAAAACCGACGGCACAACAAACTGCTTGGCAAAATTCATCATCATTGACGGCGACCGGGCGATTGCGGAAGAAGGGGAGAAGAAAAATCTGCGGGAGCTTTTAGACTACTGCATCCTCCAAAACAAAAGCGGAAGAATCCCACATTTTCTGATCGTCAATTGCCCCGATTTTGAATATATTGCCTGTCTGCACACGCCTAAATATAAAGGGCAGAATGTCGCGCAGTATTTAACTAAAGAATTGGGGTATAAAAGCGTTGAGGCATTTAAAGCGAACACAAAAGTTTATCATGCCCTTAATACAAACGGGAACTCCTACGAACATATGATATCACTCTTAAAAGAAGAAAATTGTTTTGTTGTCAACAAATATTCTATCAACAAAAAATTGTATGAAATAAAAGTTTCCACTACCTGTTATTGGGAAAAGCTGGAAAGAAAAAGTTCCAACATCAATGAATTTTTTGAAGTGGTAACCGGTTTCAATGCATAAAGATTTCCCTTCCAGCTACTGATATGTAAAAGAGGACCGCCCGCCGGCAGCCCTCTTTTTAATATCGTTATGAAATCCTATCAGTCTTTCGTCTTATCCTTATTATTCATAATCTCGAACACAACCGCCGCCAAAAGCACGACGCCCTTAACCACCATCTGCCAGTTCGCGTCGATACCCATAAGGCTCATGCCGAGGTTGATGACACCAATCAGCGCTGCACCGATCACCATGCCAAACACTGTACCGGAACCGCCGTATGCGGACACACCGCCCACCACGCAGGCGGAGATAGCGTCCATCTCGTAGTTGTTGCCCGCCGTCGCCGTAGCCGCCGACAGTCTCCCCATAGTCATCCACGCACTGATTACGGTGAGCACCGCCATGTTCAGGTACGCCAGAAAGAAAATCTTTTTCGTATTGATACCGGAAAGCCTGGTCGCCTCAACGTTGCCGCCGATGGTGTAGAAATAGCGGCCTATTGTGGTCTTGGAGGTAATAAAGTTGTAAACCAGCAAAATTACCGCCACCCAGATCAGGTTATTCGGAATGCCGCCCGCCTGCGCCAGCTTGAAAGCAAAGAGCAGAACCACCGCGCTGACAAGCACGCAGCGCACAATCACGCCTGTCATGCTCTCCGCCTCATAACCCTTTTTCACCTTATCGTTTCTGCCCTTTAACTGTAAAATCACGAACAGCACACAGGCAATCACACCCACAAGAATACAGGTGATATTCAGTCCCTCGCCGCCGAACAGATCCGGCACGCTGCCGGTAAACATCTTGATAAAACTTTCCGGCATGGGCGCGATGGAGGAGCCGCCGATCAACGCCGTACCCCAGCCACGGAACGCAAGATAGCCGGCAAGTGTGGCAATCCACGGCGGAATGTTGATATACGCGATCAAAAAGCCTTCCACGATACCGTAGATTACGCCCGCGCCTATCATAAGCAGCATCGCTACAGGCACCGACATACCGCCGCGCACCATCATAATGCCACCGATGGCACCGACAAAGCACACAAAAGAACCCACGGAAAGGTCAATATTACCGCCTGTCAGCATACACATCAGCATACCGGTCGCCAGCACGAACACGTAAGCGTTCTGCGCAATCAGCGCTTGGAAACTGGAAGCCGCAAACATCTGTCCTTTCGTCATCACCGAGAAGAAAATCACGATCAGGACAAGGACTATTTTCATGGTATGTTTTCTTAAAATTTCCAATGTATTGTTCATTTTCATCCCCCTCCCCTATTTCTTTTCTCTCTTGGACAGCACGTCGAAGGCAACCGCAATTAAGAGCACCAGACCCTTAACTACTTTCTGGTAATTGACATCCATACCCATGATACTCATACCTTGGTTGATGACGCCCATCAGTGTTGCGCCGATTACCACGCCGGGCACCGTGCCAACGCCGCCGTATGCGGACGCGCCGCCGATAAAGCAGGCGCCGATAGCGTCCATCTCATATCCCTGCCCGTAAGTGGGCTGTGAGGATGTCAGTCTCGCAATGGTCAGAATACCGGCAAGAGCCGCAAGGAATCCCATATTTACATAGGCGATAAAGTAAACCTTCTTCGTATTGATACCGGATAGTCTGGTTGCCTTCTCATTGCCGCCCACCGCGTACAAGTAACGACCGATTCTCGTCTTTGTGGTCAGATATCCGTAAACCAGAAGCACAAGAAGAATCCAGATGAGAGCCGTCGGAATGCCCTTGTGGGAGGAAAGCTTGTAAGCAATCCACAAAATCACGGCGCTGATCACCGCCAGCTTGACAACCGTGCTGCCAAGGGGCGCCGTCTCGTAACCCTTGCTCTTATTATTGATACGGCTCTTTAACTGCATCGCAATCAGAATGACTACCGCGATACATCCGGCGAGCATACATGTCATGTTGAACCCTTCGCCGCCGAACAGATCGGGCACATAACAGTCTGCGCCGCCGCCAAACACTTTGATAAAGGTTTCGTTTTTGATGGAAACCGTCAGACCCTGCAGCACCACATTGGAAAGTCCGCGAAACGCGTACATGCCTGCCAGCGTTGCGATAAAGGGCGGTACTTTCACATAGGCAATCCAGAACCCCTGCCACATACCGATCAGAATACCGATGATCAGCATGGCGAGAATCGCCGCCAGTACATTCACGTTTTTATCCATTATCATCGCGCCCACCGCGCCCGCGAAGCAGACCACGGAACCGACGGAAAGGTCGATGTTACCGCCTGTCAGGATACAGAGCAGCATACCTGTCCCCAGCACGAACACATAAGCATTCTGCGAGATCAGGTTATTGATATTCTGCGGGAATAAAATCTTCCCCTCCGTCGCAACGCTGAAGAAAATCACGACCAGAACAAGGGCGATAATCATGGTATATTTTCTTAAGAATGCCGATACATTTACTTTTTCCATATGCTTACGCCCCCTTTCCCGATGTCACGATGATGGACATGATCTTCTCCTGAGACGCTTCTTCCGCGGAGAGCTCCCCGGCAATCCTGCCCTCGTTCATCACATAAATTCTGTCGCTCATGCCGAGCACCTCCGGCAGCTCCGAAGAGATCATCACCACAGATTTCCCTGCCGCCACCAGATCGTTGATGATACAGTAAATCTCGTACTTGGCGCCTACGTCGATACCTCTCGTCGGCTCATCCAGAATCAGCACGTCGGGATCCGTAAACATCCACTTCGCCAGAAGCACCTTCTGCTGGTTGCCGCCGGAGAGATTGCCCACATTCTGCTCCACGGTCGGACACTTTGTTTTCAGCTTGCCGCGGTACTCCTCCGCCACCTGATACTCTTTATCCTTGTCAATGATCATCCGGGGACTGATGCTGTCCAGATTTGCCAAGGTAGTGTTAATTTTAATCGGGTTCGTCAGGACAAGACCATTCCCCTTGCGATCCTCCGTCACATACGCCAGCTTGTTTTTAATCGCCTGCTTTATTGTCTTTAAATGAACCTCTTTGCCGTCCAGATAAAGCTGCCCACTGATGTTCGTGCCGTAGGACTGTCCGAAAATACTCATTGCCAGCTCGGTACGCCCCGCGCCCATCAGCCCGGAGATGCCTACCACCTCGCCCTTTCTTACCTTAATAGAGACATTGTCGCACACCTTCCTCTCGGGATAGAGCGGATGATGTACCGTCCAGTTCTTCACTTCCATATTTACGTCACCGATCTTCACACCGTGACGCTTCGGAAAACGGTCGGTCAGCTCACGCCCAACCATACCCTGAATAATTCTATCCTCTGAAATCTCCGTGGTATGCTTATCCATCGTCTCGATCGTGGAGCCGTCGCGGATGACCGTAATCTTATCCGCCACATAAGCAACCTCGTTTAACTTATGAGATATAATAATCGATGTCATGCCCTCTTTCTTAAACTTTAACATAAGATCGAGCAGCGCCTGAGAATCTTTCTCATTCAAGGAAGAGGTCGGCTCATCCAGAATCAGAAGCTTCGCATGCTTCGCCAATGCCTTCGCGATTTCCACAAGCTGCTGTTTGCCGGTACCGATATCCTTCACCAGCACTCTTGAGGATTCCGAAAGACCTACCATCTTTAAGTACTTGTCAGCTTCCCCGTAAGTTTCGTTCCAGTCGATCGCCGCGCTTTTTCCTCTCTCGTTTCCAAGGAACATGTTCTCACCTATCGTCATGTACGGGATCAGCGCCAGCTCCTGATGGATGATGACAATCCCCTTCTCCTCGGAGTCCTTGATCTTACCAAATTTACACACTTCACCGTTGTAGACGATGTCGCCCTCATATGTACCGTAGGGATAAATGCCGCTCAACACGTTCATCAGCGTGGACTTGCCCGCGCCGTTCTCACCAACCAGCGCGTGGATTTCGCCTTCCTCCACCTTTAAATTTACGTTGTCGAGCGCCTTGACACCGGGGAACGTTTTGGTAATATTTTTCATTTCCAGTAAAACTTTAGCCAAAGTGTATTCCTCCCAACATAATTTCTATTCCCATCCATACTCGCAAACCCGCGCTTACGCGCTTTCTGTCCGATTACATCGGACGTTTGCTCGTTAGTGCCGCAAGAAAAACAAATGCCTGCTACGCAGTCGCTTGTTTTTCTTTTGCGACTACTATTTTACCATAAATTTCTATCTGTTTCTACCTTTTAAAATCGGCAGGCAAGAAATCCTGCCTGCCGGTTTTATTATTCTAAAATTCTATTTGCGGAGAATGCGCTTTCTGCGTTCTCCCATGCGAAACTTAGTGTTTCTTGGCGAAACTCCCTCTGGCGTTGAGCCTTAGAAACTCTTTTCGCATTGTTACTGGAGGTCTGCCTCGGTATAGTAACCGGAGTCGATCAGCAGCTCCTTGTAGTTGTTCACGTCTGCGAATACGGGCTCGCAAAGGAATGAAGGAATCACGCCTGTGCCGTTGTCGTATGTCTCGGTATCATTTACCTCTACGGTCTCACCGCTTAAAATCTGACCAACCATCTTAACAACCTGGGATGCCAAAGTACGGGTATCCTTGAATACGGACATAGACTGTTTGCCGTCGATCATGTTCTTCACGTTAGCGATATCGCAGTCCTGACCGGTAACGATCGGGTAATTGCCGGTGTAGTTTGCTGCCAGAGCGTTCTGCACACCGAGAGAGGTGGAGTCGTTGGAGCAAAGGCAGATGTCAAGCTGCGTGCCGTCTGCATAGTTGGAAGAAAGGATATTCTCCATTCTGGACTGTGCAGTCTCGGTAGCCCACTTAGGCGTACCTACGGTTGCGAAATCTACCTGACCGGAAGGGATCACGATCTTGCCTGCGTCGATGTAAGGCTTTAAGGTATCCATAGCGCCGTTATAGAAGAAAGGTGCGTTGTTGTCGCCGGGATCGCCTGCGGTAACTTCCATGTTGAAAGGACCGTCTACGTTGTCCAAATCAAGGGTATCAATGATGTACTGCGCCTGCGTTACACCAACCTTATAGTTATCGAAGGTAGCATAATAATTAATCGCGTCAGTATTCATGATCAGACGGTCATAAGCGATAACAGGAATATTTGCGCTCTTTGCTTTCTCAAGAACGGTGGAAAGAGAATTTGCTTCGATCGCAGCGATTACCAGTACGGAGCAGCCGCCGTTGATCATATTCTCGATCTGGGAAACCTGAGTCTCCTCCTGGTTGGAAGCATACTGAAGGTCTACTTCATAACCTGCTGCCTCAAGCTCTGCCTGCATGTTGGAACCGTCCTGATTCCATCTCTGCAGATCCTTGGTGGGCATGGACACACCTACCTTATTTCCTGTCGGAGCTGCCGCGTCTGCTGCGGGAGCTTCCTCTGCTGCCGGAGCCTCCTCCGCTGCCGGAGCCTCTTCCTCTGCTGCCGGAGCCTCTGCCGCGGGCTCGGATGTAGCTGCCGGAGCTGCTTCGCCGCCGCCACAGCCAACCAGAGTCGCCGCAATCATGGAAGCTGCAAGTACCATGCTTAATACTTTTCTTTTCATGTTTTTGTTTTCCTCCCTTTTCTTAATGATAAATGAGTTCGCGAATTATTTCGCACTTCCAATATACCACAAAGAAAATAGGAATAATTTATGACATTCTGTACATTTTCACCATACTAAATTTTTATGCGCGGACTGTACTAGCATATTTTTGCAATTAACTCTCCCGTTTCGCAAAAAAATGCTACTCCGGCATCTGTCCGGACACATTCAGGTACACGTCCTCCTTCAGATGGAAACCGCTGCCAATAATGACTTCGTCCATATTTTCCCGGTTCACGCTGATCGGCTCCAGCCCGATATACGGTATTTTATACGACCCGCTGTCAATCAGCGTCACATCATCCCCCGCAATCTTCTCTCCCTCTGCAAGCTTCACCGCCTCCTCCGCCGCCCGCGTCGCCAGCCGCTCCACCGGCTTGTAGACCGTCATCACCTGCGTGCCTTCAACAATCCGCTGACATGCCGCCAGATCCGCGTCCTGTCCCACCACAAGGATATCTCCCGCCTGTCTCGTCTCCGCCAGCGCGCGCACCGCCTGCGTCGCCAGATCGTCGTTGCCGCACATGATGGCGTCCGCCTGAGATACCTTGCGCGAATTGTTGTAGATATATGCCGCCGCCTCCTCCGCACGCCAGTTATCCGCGTGGATAGAGTCCAGAATGCTCACCTTGTGCTTCGTCATCACCCGTTTAAACGCCCCCTCCACCAGCGGCACGTTGTTGTCCGTGGGAGAGCCGCCGATCATGATCACGCTGCCTCCGGCAAGCCCCTCCGCCAGAAGCGCCCTCGCCATCATCTCTCCCACCATCTCATTGTCAAACGAAATATAGAGATCCACGTCTGCGTCGTCGATCAGCCTGTCGTAGGAAAGCACCTTGATACCGGCATCCTTCGCCTTCTTCACCGATTCCCGCAGAGAAGCCGGATCGATGGCAATAATGACGATCACATCCATTCCCTTCTGGATAAAATAGTCGATCTGCTTTTTCTGTTCCTCCACTACGCCGTTGGCATTCTGCACGTTGACTTCCGCCCCCAGCTCCTTCGCAACCGAGACAAATACATCCCGGTCCCGCTGCCATCTCTCAATGACAAAGGAGTCAAAACTCATGCCAATCCGGATTTTTTCTTCCTCCCCGGCGTCACTCTCCCTGCTGCTCTCCGCCTTCCCGCATCCCACAGCTGTAAAGAGCAGGAGAACCGCCAGAAGCAGGCAGCCGATTCGTCTTTTCATAATCTTACCTCTCGCATTTATACTCCGTAGGCGTTACGCCCACGTTCTTCTTAAAGGAACGGCTGAAATAATTGGGATCCGCATACCCTACCATGGAACAGATTTCTTTCATGGAATACTCCGTGGTGGTGAGCAGTTCCTTCGCCTTTTCCATGCGTATCTTGGTCAGATACTCCACAAAGCCTTCGCCCACATCTTCCTTAAAAATCTTGCTGAAATAATAAGGGCTGATATTGACCGCCTGTGACACCTCGTCCAGTGAGATATCCTTGCTGTAATTATTTTGGATATAAGTCTTCGCCGCCTCCACTGCTCCCAGCGACTTCTCCGATGCCTTCGTGCTGACATTCCGGCTCGCCGTCTCCATCTTTTCTATGAACCATTTTTTTATTGATGCTATGTCATTCATTTCCATAATCGCGGGCAGATAGTCCGATCTGGCGCGGAACTCGTAAGTCATACCGCCGGAATTGTAGGCGAGATGCTCCGCGTAAAGCACAAACTCCAACACTTTCAGCCGAATGTTCATCAGATAGCTGCCGTGCAGCTTCGCCACCAGATCAAAATAGGTTTCCGCCGTGACAACAGCATGATCCGCATCCCCGTTTTTGACCTCCGCAAAAAGTTTCTTTTCCAGATCGATCGGGTATGTTTCCTCGTGTTCGCAGCCGATCGGCAGGTCGTCCACATGTGCCACGCTGCCGTTTGTCATAATCAGGGCATTTATCGCTTCCTTGTAAGCCTCCCTCGCCTCCTCCAGCGGCGCGATGGCGCTGATGCCGACACGAAAACTGATCTGCGTCCGCTTTTTCAGTTCCCGGACAAGCTCTCTCGATTTCTCTATGAGGGCGATCCGCTCCTCGTAAGACATCTGCGTCTCCTCGCAGGGCACCAGCCCCGGCAGCTTGTTCGCCATAGACATACCAAGGATTATCCCGGGGTAAGCCTCCTTCAAGTATTCCCGGAGCAGGTCGCCATACTGCTGCATCTTCACGCTGCTGCCCACCGCGTTAGTCATATGGTTGCCCTCCTGCGTCTCCCCGCAGACCACAGCCAGAATATAGGCATAATTCCTGTCGATGCCCAGAAGCTGCTTGTAATTCTCGATGTCCTCCGTGAAATACTCCTGAAAAAGCAGGTTGTAGAGAAGCCCGCTCTCTATAATGGGCATCACAGTTTCCAGTTTTTCCCGGATCAGCAGGTCGTTGCTGCGCTTGTTCCGCTCCCTGTCAATCTGCTCCATCGCTCTCCTCAACGCCGCGATGATCCGCGTCTTTTCCATGGGCTTTGTGATGTACTCCAAAACGCCGAGCTTGATCGCCTCCTTCGCGTAATCGAACTTGTCGTAGGCGCTCATGACGATAAAGACCACGTTTTTGTTTGTCTCCTGGATCTCCCGCATCGCCTCGATGCCGTTGATGCCCGGCATCTGGATATCCATAATGGCGATATCCGGGCGAAAGTTTTCGGCGAGCTCGATCACGCTTCTGCCCGTCTTCGCAAACTCAATCGCACACTGGTCTCCAAACTCCTTCTCTATGATAAATTTCAGAGAATCGATCACGATTCCCTCGTCGTCCGCCAACATAATCTTGTAACGACTCATGTCTTCTCTCCTTTCGGGACTTCCCCGGCTGCCCCGCCGTTCCCCTTTTGTTCTCTGTCATACCGTTCCAGACAGAGGCACACCTCCGTGCCCATACCCTCTCCCTCGCTCTTCACCGCCATCACGTTTTCATTGCCCGTAAACAGCCGCATACGGGAGATTACGTTGTCCATGCCGACGCCGTTTCCGCCCGACGCCATATCCTCGTCCCTGTAAGCGCCGCTCATCACCTTTTCAATGGTCTCCGCGCTCATGCCGACGCCGTTGTCCTCCACGCTGATGCAGACCTGCCCGTCCTTCTCGTAGAGGGAAAGCCGGATTACGCCCCGGTCGCCCATCTCCCGTATGCCGTGGTTCAC
This sequence comes from uncultured Lachnospiraceae bacterium, assembly GCA_910588955.1. Classification (GTDB taxonomy): domain Bacteria; phylum Bacillota; class Clostridia; order Lachnospirales; family Lachnospiraceae; genus UBA3282. The sequence continues at coordinate 38,290 of CAJURQ010000021.1, read as the reverse complement.
ACAATTTTCCACAATGGGCTGCAGAATCATGCCCGGCATCTCCGTTTGTAAAAGCGACTCGTCGATATGTTTTTCGTAGTGGATATCCCCGGCAAACCGCACATTCAAGATGTAGATGTAGGAATCCACCATCTCCACCTCGTCCGCCACGGTCACCGTCTCCTCGCTTTTCTTCATATTATATCTGTAAAACTGCGCAACCTTCTGGATGTAATCGTAAGTTCTGTCCGCGCCCTCCATCATTGCCAGCTGCGCGCCCGCGTTTAGCGTATTGAACAGAAAGTGCGGATTGATCTGCGCCTGCAGGTACTTGAGCCTCGCATCCTTCAGATGACCTTCCATCAGAAGTTCCCGCTCCTTCAGCGCGCGCTCCGCCTCCATGCTCTCCCTGATCCGCTCGATGTATCTGCCGATGCTGACCACCATAGAGTTGAAGGCGCCCGTCACCACACCCACCTCGTCCTGCGATTCCACCGGCAGAAGCGTGATCTCAAAGTTGCCCTTCGCCACCTCGTCCGCCTGTCCCGCCAGCTTCTTCAAAGGACGGATCAGCGCGCCCACAAAGCTGATGATGATGCAGACGTTGCTGAACATCACAAGAACAATCGCAATGACGGACACGATCTCAAAGAGGCGGAAGCGTTTCTGCAGTTCGCTGTAACGTTCGGAGTTGCTGCGAAACTGCTCCATGTTCAGGTTGGAGATATAAGTGCCGATATAGTCGTACATTCTGGTGGCGTTCTCGTAGTGCACACGGTATTTTTCCACGTTCCGCCCACGCTTTGCCTCGATGGTCTGCGCCACCTCCGTAAGGTACTCTTCCGTCATGTGTCGGATGTTCCGCTCCATCCGGTCGAAAGACTGCCCCGTGACCTCCTCGTTCAGCTCCGCCGCCATATTCCTGCAAAGCGACTCGCTCCGATAATAGTTTTCCAGGGAATCGCTGGTCTTCACATTCAGATAATCCGTCATGTCGCTCTGCAGGGCGTTGACCGCGTCAGAAAACTGATTCAGGTGGCGGTTGTCCTGATATACCATATCCAGCCTGCCGGACATGCTGTTGATGCCGATAATCAGGAAAATATTTACCATCACGACGAGGATGTTCGTCACAATGTAAATACTGCTGATCTTAAACTGTAGGGAGAAGCTGCGCATCTTATTTGTCATATGCCGGCTCCTCTCCCCGCAGATACTCGTCCACATTCTCTTTGGTAATCAGACTGATATCCGCCGTAAAATACTGGCTGGTGTACCCCAGATCGTGGTACTCCTGCAGAGCGTCAATACAGAACGCCCCCATCTGCGCCGTGTCGATATCCACGGTAGCATATATGACACTTCTGTCAATGGCATTGAGAATCGTGTCGGAAACATAATGACCGAGAATGCTGACCGTGCCCACCTTATTATAATCCACCACCGCCTGATAGGCGCAGGTGGTGTTCAGCTCATTCAGGCAGATCAGGATATCCGGAATTTCTTCGCCCATAAAAATATCGCGGACAGACTCCTCCACGGAAAAGGCGTTTGTGTCATCCACCGACTGCAGGGAAAGCTCCACAGCCATCTCCCCCCGCTCCTGCTCGATTGTCTCCTGAATTCCGGAATAAAGGATATTCTGGTCCAGACTGTTCGCGTAGGAATTGACCAGAAGTGTTACCCGAACCGGGCGGTCCGCAGAACCGCTCATCCGCTCCCGCATAATCTTGAGCGCCTGTCTGCCGTACTCCCTGCCAAGATTGTAGCTGCCCACACCCACAAAGCTGCAGCGCGCGCTCTGGGTATTGTCCCCGTAAAGCGTCACCACGGGAATCCCCACCATGTCCGCCCGGTCGATTAACGCCGTCATTTCCTCCTCTTCGCTTGCCGTCACGATGATACCATCCACGCCGGCAGCGATGGCAATCTCCATCTGTTCTTCGACGCTGTAGTCCTGAAAGCGGTCGTTTCCCAGCCAGTCCACGTAGACGTTTTCCTGAAGCGCCCGCTCGTAAGCGCCCTGATACACAGACTGCCAGAAAACGGATTTCCCTTCCCGCGTAATCATCATGTAATATCTGTCGTAAGTCTCTCCCGCCGTCTCCTCCTGAAAACTCCCCTTATAAAACCACAGGATATAGCCCGCCATCAGCACCGTAAACAGGATGCTGACCGCCGTCAGAAAGACAGGCAGAAACATAAGCCCCGAAAATTTTCTTTCCGGGGCTTGGTTTTCCGTATACTGTTGTTTCTCGCTCTTAATTGTCTTCAATACCTTTTTGTGTGTTTCCCTTTATTTATAATATGTATCGTAGTTCACAAGCTCATCCAGAAGCTTCGGCAGCTGCTCGTCCATGGTCTCGTCCGGGAACTGGCATGTTCCCACCGCCTTGTGTCCGCCGCCGCCGTACTTGAGCATCAGGCTTCCCACATTGACATTGGAAGTGCGGTTTAATACGCTGTACCCCACCGCCGCGGAACAACCTTTGCCGCCGCGCCCGTTTACGATCCACGCGGAAATATTCTGCTCCGGATACATGCTGTAGATGAGGAAACGGTTGCCGGAGTAAATCGGATCAACGCCGCGCAGATCGGAAATGATAACATCCTTCTCAACCCTCGTGTGCGCCTTCACCATCTCCCGGAACTTCTCATCCTGTTCCCGATAAACAGCAATGCGCTCCTGCACGTCGGGCAGCTCCAAAATTTCCTCCGTACTCATGGTGCGGCAGCACTCCATCAGCTTTTCCATCAGCTGATAGTTGGAAATCGTGAAATTGCGCCATCTGCCAAGACCCGTGCGGGGATCCATCAGGAAACCCACAAGAATCCATCCCTCCGGGTTCTGGATCTCATCTATGGTCAGATTACCTGAATCCACCTTATCCACAGCAAGCATCATATCGTCAAAATGGGAAAAACGCTCCTCGCCGCCGTAATACTCATAAATGATACGCGCGCAGGAAGGTGTGATGCGGCTCTCCCCTTTATACTTACCCTTTAGCTCGTTGCGTTCGTGTTCGCTGGAGTGATGGTCGAACCAAAGCCCGCATCCCTCTACAAAGGGCACGTTTGCCAACACATCATTCTCTGTAATTTCCACAAGACCGTCCTGTAAATCTTTCGGATGCGCAAATTTCCAACTGTCAATCAGACCAATTTCCTTTAAAAGTGCGCCACATGCCAACCCGTCAAAATCAGATCGTGTCACTAATCTCATCGCTTTTCTCCTTTTACCCTTGTTTTCTACTCGCCGCACTATATTGACTATTATTATATTATTATAGCGAATTACGGCAAAGATGTAAAGACGGTGATTTCCTGTCCCAGTTTAAAGGAATAGAGAATCCGCTCCTTCACCGGCTTGCCGCCCACCCCCGGCTCATAACCGTAAATCTGCGCAAGCGCCTCGCCGTAATAGACAAGCTGGGTCCGATATCTCCTCACCAGTTCCTCCGGCGTGGAAACGGCGTCCGTCTTGTAGTCTAACACCACGAAACCGTCCTCCTCCTCGAAGAAGACGTCGATAATGCCCTGAATCAGCACTGTCTCCTCCGCCGGAAAACCGCTCCCCAGACGGCTTGCCGGAAGTCCCATCACGAAGGGCTGCTCCTTGTATAGCTTTCCCGCCCGTGCCGCCTCAGCCATGCGAAATGCTGCCCTGCCGGTCAAAAAGTCCACCAGCTTCGGCACGGACACCGCCTCGTAGTAACACTGCGGAAGTCGGCTTGTCCGCCTCATCCGCTCCATCTGTTCTCTCAAAAGCGCCTCCGCGGCATGCCGGTCTGTGCTGACTTCACTGGTCAGTTCCCGGAAATCAAACAACTCCATCACCTTGTGGAAGGCGCTTCCCCGCATGGAACCGCTGACAGCTTCGTCGCCCCTCAGGAATTTGGGCAGATAAGGGACTGACGGTTTCTCCTCAAAGAGCTTTGCCGCGGCTTCATCCGTCTCCTGCATACCGGCAATCTTTAATTCCGATACGGTAGTCTTTGTATAGAGATCACGCAGATTTCCGTGCGGATATTCGTAGGTAAACCGCCGTGACAGCTCTGTCATAAGTTCCTCGTCCACCGCCTCCGGTGAACCGCCGGACAAAAGCTTTTTCTTCGCCTCCATCCCCAGAACCGTCTCCTCTATCTTTTCTTCCACTACATGATCCCACCCGGTCAACTTTACCGCAAAGGGCATATCCGCATTATACCCCGGGGCTTCCTGCGCTGTCTCCGTCCCGCACGCCTCGTAGAAGCTGTCCAGACATCTGCTGCCGGAAAGCGCGGAGAGCAGCAGTGACAAAAAGCTGTCCTGTCCGAGCAATACATCATAGGAGAGCAGACCTTGTCTGCGCCGCAGCGGAAGAAGCGCCGCCGCCGTCTTTTTCTGGTCTTTGACCACTCCGGTCAGAATCAGTTTTTCCTCCGCCCTTGTCATCGCCACATAGAGGATACGAAGCTCCTCCGCCAGACTGTCCCGCCGCAGTTTCAGCGCAACGGCATTTTTCCGCAGATTCTTTCCCTTTACCCGCCTTTCCGGGTCCACATAGTCCACGCCGATCCCGGCGTCCACATCCACCGCCAGAGTCCCGCTTCCCTCCTTTTTGCGAAAGCCAGCCGCCAGACCCGACACAAAGCAGACGGGAAATTCAAGCCCCTTGCTCTTGTGGATGCTCATAATCCGCACCACATCAGCGTTCTCGTCCTGCATTGCCGCCTCGCCGTAATCCACCTCGTACTTCTCAAGCTGCTCCATATAACGCAGAAAATGATAAAGCCCGAAATAGCTTGTCTTCTCGTAATCTGCCGCCTTCACCAGAAGCATCTCCACGTTGGCGCGCCGCCTGCTGCCCTCCGGTCTTGCCGCCACGTCGTGCAGATACCCCGTCTCCCTCAGGATGACCTGTAAAAGCTCGTGGACAGAGAGGTAGACGGACATGCTGCGATAGGCGGCGATTTTGCCGAGAAAGGCGGTGATTTTTTCCCCGCCATACGCCGCCAGCGCATCGTACAAATATTTCTTCTTCGGGTGCGCCGCCCGCACAAGCGCGATCTCCTCCTCCGAAAAACCGCCCAGATAGGAATGCAGCACACCATAAAGAGGAATATCCTGCAGCGGATTATCCAGCACCCGCAGGAAATGCAGAAGCTCCTGTACTTCCGACGCCGCAAAATACCCGGTCCGGGAAGTCACGTGGACGGGAATCCCCTCCGCCTCCAGCACCCGCTTAAAGACCTCGTCCCAGCCGGAGAGGGTGCGCAGCAGAATCACAATGTCGCGGTAAGAGGCACGCCGCAGCATTCCCGTCTCCTTGTCTGTCACCTGAAACTCGCGAAGAAGCGTCTTGATCTGCGCCGCCACGCCGTATGCCTCCTGTTCCTTCGCAGAGAGCGCCGCCTCAGATGCGGACGCTTTCTCCTCCCGGAACAGCAAAAGCTGCGTCATGTTCGAGGCATCCTCCGAAAGCCCGTTCTCCCGCTGCGGATAGGACGCGCCGGGATGCAATGCCGCCTTCTCATCGTAGACGATGCCCCCCATTTCCTTTCCCATAATCCGCGCAAAGACGGCGTTTACGCTGTCGAGCACCTCCCCGCGGCTTCGGAAGTTCTGATGCAGGTCAATCCGTTTTGCATTTTCCGCTGCACCGCCGTAAGCCTCCTGCTTTTCCAGAAACAGCTCCGGTCTCGCCAGCCGGAACTTGTAGATGCTCTGCTTCACATCGCCCACCATAAAACGGTTGTACCGCCCCTCGGACTCCCCGCTGATGCAGGAGAGCAGGTACTCCTGCACCATATTGCTGTCCTGATACTCATCGATCAGAATTTCATGGAAACGGCTCCGATAAGCGAGCGCTGTCTCCGTGGGCACATAGCCGTCCCCCTCCCTGCGCAGTAAAATCTGCAGGGCAAAGTGCTCAATATCGTCAAAGTCCAGCACATTTTTATCCCGCTTTGCCGCATCGTATGCCGCCTTAAAAGCGAGCGTCAAATCCACCAGCGCCGCCACCGCCGCCTGACAGCCCTCCATCTGCCGACGCACCTGCGCCGCCGAGCCGCCGAAAAACTGCGTCCGCAAGTCAGAAAGCGATTCCTTTACGCCGTCCCGCAGAGCCTTCGCCGCTTCCCGCTTGGAAGGCGAGACGGAGGCGTCCCGCTTAGAGGGGAGTCTGTCGAATACCACCGCGCCGAAAGCGGCGCAGAGGGCGTCGTAATCCGCCGCTGCCTGCACGTCTGCTTTTGCCTGCACGCCGCAAACCTTCGCCGCGTCTGCACAGCCCCCGCCGCACTTCCTCAGCAGCCGTTCCGCCATCTCCCGCTCCCGCTCCAAAAGCTCTCCGTAAAAATACGGTCCGTCCGGCTCCTCGCACAGACGAAGCGCCGCCTCCAGCTTGTCCGCACAGCCCTGCAGGACAAGGCGCGTGTGTTCCATAAACAGCGCCGCCCAAGGAAGGGATAACAGCTCACCGGAAACCTGATAATCCTCTTTCCTCTCCGCAAGCCACACTTCCGGAAAGGGCATACTCATGGCAAAATCATAGAGTTTCAGCACCTCTTTTTCCACCGCCTCGTCCCTGCTGCCGACACTGAAATATTCCATACAGTGCAAAAACGCCGGGGTTTCCTCCGCGTAGGCGTCCTCGATCACCGCCGCCAGCACATCCGATCGCAGAAGCTTTAGCTCTCCCTCCTCCGCAATCCGGAAGCCGGGGTCTAACCCGATGGTGTGAAACTGGTTGCGCAGGACGAAGAGGCAGAAGCTGTCTATGGTAGTGATCTGGGCGTTGTAGAGGAGCGTTGTCTGCCGCTGTAAATGCTCGTTCGCCGGGTCAAGTGCCAGCCTGTCATTCAGGGCGCGGCTGACCCGCTCCCGCATCTGGGCGGCAGCCGCGTTGGTGAAGGTCACCACCAGAAGCCTGTCGATATCCACCGGGTTCTCACCGCCGCATACCATCTCCACGATCCGCTCCACCAAAACCGCCGTCTTACCGGAGCCCGCCGCCGCGGAGACGAGAAGATTGCAGCCCCTGCTCTCTATCACCTGTCTCTGTGTATCTGTAAATGTGATTCCCATGTTATCTCCCTGTTTCTATCCGGTCTTATTTTGAAGCCGCCTCTGCCTCGACTTCCTCCCGCATCTTCTCCAGCGCTTCCTCCGCCTTCATCTTCGCAAGCTTCCTCGACTGAAAGCCCGCCGCCCCTGCTTCAAACCCGCAGACACGCCTGTACGAACAGTAGGTACACGCCTTCTCCGTACCCAGCTCGCACGGATTGACCGAAATAGTTCCGTCCAGAATCTCCCTTCCCAGTCTCCGAATTTTGTAGTTTACATAATTCGACATCATCCGCATGTCCTCCTCGGACATGACGCCGGAGGCAGAAGTAAAGCCGCCGTCCTTTTTCCGCTCCAACGGCAGAATATCGGACTTATCCGTAAATTCACCGTCCAACATTCTGACAACATCGTCGCCGTCATTGACCACTCCGGTCATTTTTAATTCCTGCAAAATGCGGCTGTTGACCTCCTCCGGCGAGAGCTCCTCGCCCTCCACCACAGGATCCGCCATACGGTAGTAGAGCATTGCCGCAGGCACCGCCTCCTTATCGGGATATTTCTTCTGTACAAGCTCCACCGCCGCATTCATATAGACCACAAGCTGTAATTGCAGCCCGTAATAGAGCGCCGCCAGATCGAACCGCCTGTCCCCGGACTTATAGTCAATGACCTTCACATAAACCCGGTCTTCGGTTTCCCCAATATCCACCCGATCGATCCTGCCGCGCAGACGCAGCTTTTCCTTTTCACTGAGCGCGATATTCAGGGAATCCAGATTTTCCAGCACGTCGAAGGAGACCTCGAAAGCCTCCGGCAGGAACTGCCCCCTTTTTAGCTGGGTCTGCAGGGTATCCACCGTGCGGTTTAGTATCCGCTCCATCCGCGTCAGCAGATGCCTGTTCCTCGCATTGCTGTATAGAATCGTTTCCCCGTAAGCCGCAGAGCAGGCGGTAAGCGTCTCCGCCACAAGTTTTCGCCCCTCCTCCTTCGGAAAATCAAACCATGTATAGCCGTGCGCCCGCAAACGCTCGGAAAAGCCTTCCAGCACGCTGTGAAACAGATTTCCCATATCTACCGCCTCAAAGCTGTACTCTCCACGCTCCCGCAGGCGTAACCCGTACTGTAGGAAATGGGCGTAGGCACATGCCGCGTACTTTTCCAGCCGGCTGACGCTGTTTAGGAGAGACGCGCCGTACAGCGCCGTCGCCGCCGCCCGGGAGAGAGGCGTATCCTCATGCCTTGCAAACGCCGTCTCCACCAGCTGCCCGACCTGTCCCCGGTACTGCGGGTTCGTTTCATAACAGTGGTAAAAAGTGACAAGCGTCCGCCGCTCCTCCTCATTAAGCCGCCCTGCTGCATACTCCCGCAGCAAATCCGTAAAAAACCCCACGCCGTCCGCACCGCTCATGAGCTGCTCTTCCACCGCCTCCCGCTCCGGCGTTTCCACGGCAAGACCGGGAAAGAGCCCCTGCAGGAGTTCCACCAGATAGGCGGGGCGCAGCGACCTGCCGTCCTCCCCCACTCTGGCGTAAGACAGGTAAAGCGCCTCCGAAGGCTTTGTCATATTCAGATACAGATAAAGCCGCTGGATGTACATCTGCTCTCGGGGCGAGGGTGCAAGCTCGATATCCGCCTCCCGCAGGAACTCTCTGTCAAGGTCCGAAATAATGCCGCCCCCGGATCCTTTGGGGATATTGCCGTCGTTTGCGCCAAGGAAGAAGAGCACCTTTACCTGTTTCAGCCGGGTCCGCTCAATATCTCCCACGAGAATCCGGTCCACATTCTGTGGAATTGTCCCCACCGTGATCTCCGCAAGCCCCGAATCCAGAATATCCGCAAACTCTTTAAGGGTCAGCTCCTCATCCGACAGAAGCCCTTCGATCTGGTCGAGCAGGTCGATCACCAGCGGATAAATCTGCCCGTACTCTTTTGCCCGGGCGAGTTCTCCCCTCTCCTGAAATGCTCTCTCAAAGTCCGCCAGCTTCTGCTGTACCTCGTTCGCCACCAGAAAATCATAGAGGGCGCGCACCATCTCACCCGCCGTTCGGGACGGCGCAAGAAAGGGCGACATCTGTTCCATCAGCCGCTCCCGCATGGCGTTGCAGGCGGCAAGAGATGCCAGAGACGCCTCCTCGCCCTCCGGATCCTCCTCCCTGTAAGTGAATGCCTCCCCCCATCGTTTCCGCCCCCGGATTCCGAAACGGCGCACATAATTTTCCAGCCTGTCCGTTTCCTCCCCGGTAAAGCCCGCAAGCCCCGTGCGCAGATAATGAAAGACCGTCTCGAAACTGAAATCCTGCAGGATAATCTGCAGGGCGCTGCGCACATAAGAAGCGAAGGGATTGCCCAGAATACCTCTCGTCTGATCAATGTAAACGGGAATGTCAAAGCGGTCGAAAATCTCCTGCGCCTCCTTCCCGTACACACCCATGTTGCCCGTAACCACAGCGATGTCGCGGTAGCACAGTTCCTCCGATTCCAGAAGTATCCTGCGGATGGCAATACAGGTCTGCCGCAGTTCCTGAGCCGGCGTTGACGCTTCCATCAGGTGTATCCGCTCCGCCCTCTCCCCGTAAGCGCAGGGCGGGTATCGGAACAGATTCCGCTCCAGATGGGAAAGTTCCGGATTGTCCGCAAATCGTGGCGGACGCCCCTCCTTTTTCTCCGCACACCAGACAGGCGCCTCCTCCGAAATACCCGCCTCCGCGGCAAGCCTTTTTAAAGCAGACACCGTTTTCTGACTCAGATAAAAGAGTTTCTGCTCCCCTTCCACCCGGTAAGGATTTTCCCGCTCGTCTATCGTCAGTGTAATTATGACTCTATCGGTCAATCTCAACAAATCCTGAATCACGCGATTCTGAATCGGTGTAAAACCGGTGAACCCGTCGAAGGCAATCACGCTGTCTCTCACAATCTCGGATTCCGGCAACGCCGCCCTTAACCTGTCAAGCGTCCCCTCTGTCGTGATAAAGCGGTCACGGATGTACGCCCCAAAGGCGCGGTACAGATGCCGCAAGTCCTGCAGCTTATAGTAGAGCGCGCCCCGCTCTTTCGCATAGTCAATCAGCGTCTCCAGCTCCTTCTCCCCGACGCCGTACTGCATAAACTCGGAGAGCGCTGACTTTACCTCGTGGATATAGCCGATCTTGTGCAGATGGCTGCCGAGCACCGTCAGTTTCTCCCGCTCCTGCCCCGCCACCTTGCGCAGCACCAGACTTTTTCCCGTATCGTCCAAAACCGGCAGCTCCTCTCCCCCCACCTCCTCAAGAATCCGGTGAGTCAGCCTGCCGAAACTGAGCACGTCAATATTCATGATCGCGTGACGCGGATGCTCCACCACAAGATCCATCTGCGTCTGCATGGTAAACTGATCCGGCACAATCAGCAGATAATTTTTCTCCGGATGACGCAGGGACTCCTCTATGATATAATCGTGTAGTTTTCGACTCTTGCCGGCGCCCGACGCGCCAAAATAAAATTGCAGGGACATGGCTCATCTTTCCTTTCTGTCCTCAATTATATCATAAGCAGACTCGAAATGCTTCGCATTTCTCGTTCGCGTTGCTCGTCATAAACCGCCTCAGACAGCCTCGCATGCAAGCACGCAGTCTGTCTTTGCCGTTTTCTGACTCTGCTTATGCGCGAAAAAAGGCACCCTCCAATCGGAAAGTGCCTGTCGTAATATACGGGGAACGCCGTCTTATTCAAAAGGTATCACGCCGCCGTCATATGTATTGTTGATGTACTCCTTCACCGTGTCGGACTTAAGCGCAGCCACAAGCGCCTTGATCCCCTCGCTATTTTCATTGCCTTCCTTCACAGCGATCACGTTCACATAGGTCTGCGCCGCCTCGGAATCGGACTGCTCGTATGCCACTGCATCCTTCGCCACGGAAAAGCCAGCCTCCATCGCGTAGTTGCCGTTTAAGACCATAAACGCCACCTCTTCCTTCACGCGGGGCACCTGCGCCGCCTCCAGCTCCTGAATCTCCACATTGTAAGGATTCTCCTCGATATCGCGCACGGTCGCTTCCAGACCGACGCCCGCCTTCAAGGTCAGAATGCCGTTATCCTGCAAGAGCAGAAGCGCTCTCGCCTCGTTGGTCGTGTCGTTGGGAACCGCAATCACATCTCCCTCGGCAAGCGCAGAAAGGTCGCTCTTCGTGCCGGGATAAATCCCGAAAGGCTCGTAATGGATGCCGCCCGCATTCACCAGATGCGTCCCCTGCTCCTTGTTGAAGGAATCCAGATAGGGAATGTGCTGGAAATAGTTGGCGTCAAACTCGCCGCTCTCTACGACCTGGTTGGGCTGCACATAGTCGTTGAAGACCGTCACCTCAAGGGTGTAGCCCTGCTCCGCCAAAATAGGCTTCACCTGCTCCAGAATCTCCGCATGGGGCGTCGCCGAAGCCGCCACCGTAATCGTGCCGTCGTCCTTCTTGCCGCCGCAGCCCGTAAGCGCACCGAGCGCCAAAACTGCTGCTACAATCGTTACCACAATTTTCTTTTTCATAACTTTCTCCTCCATATATATATTACTTAGTCAATTGCGAAACTCATCACAACGTTGCCCGAATTGTAGCGGAGTTTCACAATTTCCTATTTTACTTCCTCTTATCTAATTTCACCGACAGCCGCATTCCCAGCGTCTGGAAAATCTGCACCAGCACCACCAGAAGCACCACCGAGACAATCATAATCAGCGTCTCATAGCGGTAATAGCCGTAACGCATGGCGATATCGCCAAGTCCGCCGCCGCCGACAACACCCGCCATCGCGGAGTAACCGAGAATCGTACCGATGGCGATGGTCACACCCACCAGAATCGACGTCCTCGCCTCCACCAGAAGGACTTTCCATATAATCGTAAACGTGCCCGCGCCCATACTCTGCGCCGCCTCCACCACACCGTGATCCACTTCCTTGATGGAAGATTCGATCATCCGCCCGATAAAGGGCGCCGCCGCAATGGTCAGCGGTACAATCGTTGCCGCCGCACCCGTGCTTTTTCCCACAATCGCCCTCGTCAGGGGCAGCACCAGAATCAACAGAATCAGAAACGGAATACTCCGCAAAATATTAGCCGCCACATCCAACACCCTGTAAATCACGGCGTTAGGTCGTATTCCCGACTTATCCGTCACGGCAAGGACTATCCCCCAAGGCAGTCCCAGCACATAGCCGAAAAAAGTTGACAGAAGTGTCATAAACAAGGTGCCCCGCACGCCTTCCAGCATCATCACTGTCAGATCACTAGTCCACATAGCCGTTCACCTCCTCCACAGCAAGCCCTCTCTCCGCGAGGTAAGCCTTCATCTCCTCCTGCACCTTACGGTCATCCGGCAGGCTTAAAATCATCTCGCCCCTGGCGATTCCCTCCACGTTCTTCGTGTCCGCCCGCAGGATGTTGATGGGCTGCCCGAACTTTAACACCATATTCGCAATTACTGGCTCGAACGACGAGTTGACTGAAAATACAATGCGGACACAGCATTTCCCTTTCATCAGTTCCTTCTGTCTGTCCTCCAGCGTGCGACGGTCCGTGCCGCTGCCTTTCAGGATCAGCTCCTTCGCCTCCGCAGTCTTCGGGTGCGCGAAGATATCCGAAACGCGCCCCTGCTCCACCAGATGCCCCTCTCCGATGATCGCCACATGGGAGCATATCTCCCGAACCACCGACATTTCATGGGTAATAATCACAATCGTGATACCGTACTTTTTATTGATTTCCTTCAAAAGCTGCAGGATGGACTGGGTTGTGCGCGGATCCAGCGCGCTTGTCGCCTCGTCGCAGAGCAGGATCTTCGGGTTCGCCGCCAATGCCCTCGCGATCGCCACACGCTGCTTCTGCCCGCCGGAAAGCTGGGACGGATACGCCTGTGCCTTATCCGAAAGTTCCACGATCTCCAGAAGCTCCTTCGCACGCTCCTTCGCATCCTTCTTCTTCATGCCGCCGATCACAAGCGGGAAACAGATATTGTCGATCACATTCTTCTGCATCAGCAGGTTAAAATGCTGGAAAATCATGGAAATCTCTCTGCGGGTCGCCCGAAGCTGCGCTTCCGTCATCGCGCCCAGATCCTTTCCCTCGATCTCCACCGTGCCGGACGTGGGGCGTTCCAGAAAATTCAGGCACCGCACGAGCGTGCTCTTGCCCGCACCCGACATGCCGATAATTCCATAGATATCGCCCGCCTCAATGGACAGTGTGATATTCTGCAGAGCCTCCACTCTCCCGTCATCGGTCTCAAAGGTCTTGCTTAAATCCCGCACCTCGATCATTTCCGTACTCTCCTCCCAGTTTTATCCTTGCTCACTATAGTATGAATCCCGCGAAATGTCAAGGTTCCAGTTCCGCCAGAGCGAAGACGCGATTTTGCGAGTGGCGCGCGCTAAACTTTAACTGAACAACGGCGTGGAGAGATATCTGTCCCCCGAATCGGGCAAAAGCGCCACAATCACCTTCCCCTTGTTCTCCGGACGTCTCGCAAGCTCCGCCGCCGCGTGGAGCGCCGCCCCCGAGGAAATGCCCACAAGCACGCCCTCCTGCGTGGCAATCGCCCTGCCCGCCGCAAAAGCGTCCTCATTGGAAACCTTTATGATCTCATCATAAATACCCGTGTCAAGCGTCTGCGGCACAAAACCGGCGCCGATTCCCTGAATCTTATGTGCGCCCGGCTGTCCGCCCGAGAGAACCGGGCTGCTCTCCGGCTCCACCGCCACCACCTGCACGGCAGGATTCTTTTCCTTTAAATAAGACCCGACGCCCGTTATGGTGCCGCCAGTGCCCACACCCGCCACGAAAATGTCCACCTTTCCGTCCGTGTCATCCCAAATCTCCGGTCCTGTGGTAAGCTTATGAATCTCCGGGTTTGCCGGATTGTCAAACTGTCCAAGAATGATGGATCCGGGCGTCTGCGCCTGCAGCTCCTCCGCCTTGGCGATCGCTCCCTTCATCCCCTGCGCGCCGTCCGTAAGCACAAGCTCCGCGCCGTACGCCTGCAAAAGCTTGCGACGCTCTACACTCATGGTCTCCGGCAGGGTCAGCACCGCCCGATAACCCTTCGCCGCCGCCACGGATGCCAGCCCGATTCCCGTATTGCCGCTGGTCGGCTCGATGATCGTACCGCCGGGCTTCAGTTTCCCTTCTTTCTCAGCCACCTCTATCATGTGTAGGGCAATCCGATCCTTTACCGATCCTGCCGGGTTAAAATACTCCAGTTTCACGAGAATCGTTGCATCCGCGATGCCGTTTTTCTCCTCATAGTGGGTCACTTCCATAAGCGGCGTGTGCCCGACCAATTCTGATGCGCTCTTTTTAATGTTTGCCATTCCTTTCATCCTCCCTTTTTCACGTCCTCCCCCGCCTATCGTCTGTATGTGCTGGATTTGGCGTTTTATTTCATACCATTTCGATATGATTAATATGAATTGATAATACACCCAATTATTTCCTATGTCAACCATTATTTTAAAAACAGTCCATCTTTTGATGTTTCCGAAGCCGATTTATGATATACTCGACACAGATTCATACGAAAAAGACAAGTGCCTGCGCACTTAATGCAGAGAGGGTCATCATGAAAATACTTTTGATTGAATGGGCAAGCTTCGGCAACGCCGATATAAAGGACGCCTTCGCCAAAGAGGGGCATCAGGTCGTCAGTTTTCCTTTTTCCAACAAGGACGCCCGCCGGGACGCCGAGATCGAGGCTGGTCTCACCGAAAAACTGCGTGAGACTGCTCCCGACGCGGTCTTTTCCTTCAACTACTTTCCTCTCGTCTCCAACGTGTGCAAGCGCGAGGGACTGCCCTATATTTCGTGGATTTATGACAGCCCCTACGTCATGCTCTACTCCTACACAGCCATCAACCCCTCCAACACCATCTATGTGTTTGACCGGGCGCTGTGCCGGGAATTTAACGACGCCGGCATAAAAACCGTCCGTTATCTGCCCATGGCGGCAAACACGGAGCGGCTGGACCGGCTCACTCCACTTGCGGCTCCCGACCGTCCCTACCTTTACGACGTCTCCTTCGTCGGCTCGCTCTACACCGAGTCCCACAACTTTTTCGACCGCATGAAGAACCTTTCCCCCTACGCGAAAGGATATCTGGAAGGATTGATGCAGGCACAGATGCATGTGCAGGGCTGTAACTTTATTCAGGAGTCATTGTCTCCCATTATGGAAGAGTTGTATCAGGCGCTTCCTATGGATCCCAACCCAGACGGCGTGGAGACAAGAGAGTACCTCTACGCCCAATACGTCGTCAACCGCAAGCTCACCGGGTTGGAACGGCTGCGCCTGCTGACCGCGGTCACGCGGACGTATACGCTGGATCTGTTCACCTTAGACCCCGCCTTTTCCCTCCCCAACCTGCGCAACCACGGGACGACGGACAACTACACCGAGATGCCCCTCGTCTTCAAACAAAGCCGGATCAATCTCAATATTTCCCTGCGCAGCATAAAGAGCGGCATACCGCTTCGCGCCTTCGATATCATGGGAAGCGGCGGATTTCTGTTAAGTAATTATCAGGAAGATTTTCTCGAAAACTTTACCCCTGGGGTAGACTTTGAGTACTATGAAAGCGAGGAAGATCTGTTACGGAAGATAGATTATTATCTGACCCACGAGGAGGAGCGAATCGCTATCGCCAAAAACGGTCACGATAAAGTGGCTGCCGCCCATACTTATCGTGACCGCGTGCGCGAGATGCTGTCCGGTATATAACCGCTTACAGGATATTTCCTTTCTCGTCCACCTTGCCGCATATTCTTGCCGGTACACCTTTCACGAGGCAGTAATCCGGCACATCCTCCGTCACCACGGCTCCCGCCGCCACCATTGCATACCTGCCCACCGTGTGCCCGCACACAATCGTAGCGTTGGCGCCGATGCTTGCGCCCTTCTTTATCAAGGTTTTTTTATAATTCTCATGCCCCTTGGGGTAAGCCGCGCGGGGTGTCAGATCATTGGTAAACACGCAGGACGGACCGCAGAACACGTCATCCTCCAGCTCCACGCCCTCATAGACGGAAACATTGTTCTGTATTTTGACGCCGTTTCCGATCTTCACACGATTGGAGATATTCACATTCTGTCCAAGCACACAGTTCTCACCAATCACCGCTCCCGCCTGTACATGACAAAAATGCCAGATTTTTGTACCTTCCCCAATGATTACATTCTCATCTATATAACTGCTCTCATGCACAAAGTAATTCCGCTCCACAGCTTCCGTCCCCCCTCATTTCCTGCTCTTTTGCGCATCCGGGAATCTCCCCGCAAAATCCGTCGTCGCACACTCCTCCAAAGGGAACTTCACACTGCACCCCTCCGCCGCGGATTTATAGATTGCCAGCACGAGCTCCAACGCCCGCTTTCCGTCCATCGCCGTGACATAGGGCTGCCTGTCCTGTGTGATGGCGTTGATCATATCCGCGTACAGCGGCGTATGCCCGTAACCGTACACATTTGGCGGATTCTCATGGAACTTCGCCTTAACCTCCTCCGGATCGTCCAGAAGATCCGAAAACCTCCACTCCTCTATCACATTCACGGACTGTCCGCCCGCCTTCACCGTTCCCTTCTCACCGAAGATATAGAGCGTCTCCTCCAGATTGCTCGGGTAAACGTCCGTCGTCCCCTCCACAATACCGTAGCTGCCGTTCTTGAATTTAATCAAGGCAATCCCCATATCCTCCGCCTCGATATAGTCGTGGTTGAGCCTGTCCGTCATGCCCACCACCTCAATGATCTCGCTGCCCATCATCCAGCGCAGTAAATCAATATTATGGATGCACTGGTTCATCAGCGCGCCGCCGTCCTGCTCCCATGTGCCGCGCCAAGACGCCCTGTCGTAGTACTCGTGATTCCGGCACCATCTGATGTGCGCCGTCCCGTAAAACAAACGCCCGAAACGGTTCATATCGATTGCCTCCCGAATGATCTGCACCGATTTGTTAAAGCGGTTCTGATGGCACGCGCTCACCTTTACATGGTGCGTGATCGCCGCCCCGATAATTGCGTCCGCGTCCGCAAGGGAGAGCGCGATCGGCTTTTCAATGATGCAGTTACAGCCATGCTCGATGCAAAACAGCGCAATCTGCGCATGCTTGCCGCTCTCCGTACAGATCGCCACTAGTTCCGGCTTCTCCTTCTCTATCATCTCACGGTAATCCGTATATTTGTTCACGCTGTCCCTCAGTTTGAATTTCCGTACCTTATCCTCCATGCAGGACGGATCGATGTCACAGACCGCCACCAGTTCCAGTTTATTATTTTGTGCCGCCGCAATATGATTCGGTGAAATGCGACCGCAGCCGATTAATGCATATCTCATTTTTCTTCTCCTCTATTCTGTCCATGGCGTCCGGCGGATCTCCCATATGTCTTTCCGCCGTTCGGCGCCTGTCTGTAATTAGTGTACCACAAAACCGCCCCGATTGCTCTTAAAATTTGCCTGTCTTCCTCAAATATGCTAAAATGTCCACATAAGCAATGAGCAGTGCGCAGATATAAGCTGAAAAATGGCAGCTTGCTGACTAATTTTTCAACTTATATCTGCATAGGGCGAATGCCCGTGAGCAAGATGAAGCGTAGCGGAATCGAGCTTGCACTGCAAATTAACCCAAGGAGTCTTCCATGCATCCCATATCCGTATGTATCATCGCAAAAAATGAAGAAGCGCGCATTGAACAGTGCCTGCAGTCCATCAAGCCCTGCGGCTTTGAGATTGTGGTCGTGGACACAGGCTCCACGGACAGGACGAAAGAAATCGCTGCCCGGTATGCGGACAAGGTGCTTGATTTTGCGTGGTGCGACGATTTTTCCGCCGCCAGAAATTTTTCCCTGCGGGAAGCGTCCAACAACTGGATCTTTATGATCGACTGCGACGAAACTGTGAAGGAGATCGACGTGGAAGAGCTGAACTTCTTCCGCAAACACCTCTCGGACAGCGTGGGCAGCGTGTCCCGCGAAAATCTGGTGACCGAGAACGGCGTCCTTACTCTGAATAATGTGGATTACACAGAGCGTTTTTTCAACAAAAAGCTGTATCACTACACAGGTATGATACACGAGCAGCTCACGCCCATCCGCGGGACAGATATCTCAGCGTTTCTACTGCAAACGACACTGATCCACACCGGCTACGACATGACTCCCGAAGAGCGGGAGGCGAAGTACAGACGAAACTTCACGCTGTTGGAAAAACAGCTGGCGCAAGATCCTGAAAATCCCTACCTGTACTACCAGCTCGGAAAAAGCTGTGAAATTCTGGAAGATTTTGCGCGTGCCTGCACTTACTATGACAAAGGTCTGGAGTTCGATCTTGACCCGGAGCTTGCCTACGTGCAGGCGATGGTCGTCTCCTACGGCAACGCGCTCCTGCGCACGGGACAGGCGGAAAACGCCCTTGGCTTTGAGGGCGTCTACGACGAGTTTTCCTCCGTGACGGACTTCGTCTATCTGATGGGAAACATCTACAAAGATAACCTCATGCCGGAGCAGGCTCTTACGCAGTATCAGAAGGCGCTGCAAATGCCCCCCGGACGGCAGAACGGCTCAAACTCTTTCCTGCCGCTTTATCAGTGCGGGTTGATCTTTGAACAGCTCGGAGAAGCGGACAGCGCATGCGCACTCTATGCACAGTGCGGAGACTTTGCGCCGGCTGTGCAGCGGCTGGCAGCGTTGAAGACATCCTGAAGCCACCTGTTTTTGTCAGCTTATAGTTTACATCATTTATTTGCAGGTTCAGCACATGAGCCGTGTAGAAGTGAGGACGATTACTATGATTCCTATTTCCGTCTGCATCATTGGAAAAAATGAGGAGCAGCATATGGAAAACTGTCTGGCTCCCCTTGTGTCCCTCCCTTTTGAAGTCGTCTACGTGGACACAGGTTCCACCGACCGCACGAAGGAGACTGCCGCAAAGTATGGCGCCAAAATATACGATTTCAAATGGATCGACGACTTTTCCGCCGCCAGAAATTTTGCGCTCGAAAAAGCCGCTCACGAGTATGTGCTCTTTATAGACTGTGATGAATATCTGACGGAGTTGGACACTGCGCCTCTTTTCACCGCACTCGAAGCACACCCACAGGACGTCGGTCTGCTGCTGCGCAACAATTACTACGAGGCGAACGGGACGCAGACCAACTATCCGGACCGCGTGGAGCGGCTTTTTTCCAAAAAGCACTTCCATTATAAAGGCATTATCCATGAGCAGGTCGTCAGGCAGGGCAGCGAAAGCCCTTTCTATGAGCGTTACGAAATCCCCCTGATCGTAGATCACGCCGGATACAGCGGCGGCATGGACGCCATGCGCCGGAAAGCGGAGCGCAACAACGCACTGCTCTTTCGGGAAATAAAGAGAACGCCGAATGATCCTTACCTCTATTTTCAGGTGGGGCAGTCCTACAACGGCATCCGCGACTACGAGAACGCTTATACCTACTATAAGAAGTCCTTTGCGCTGCCGATCCATTTTCAGGAGCCTTGGGTGCAGATCATGGCTACCGCCTACATCAACGCCATGAACCACACAGGACGTTCCAAGGAGGCGCAGACCTTTTTTGAACCGATTTACGAACACTTTTCGGGGGACGCGAACTTTTACTGCAGCATGGGCAATATTTACCTGAATCTGAACCCGCCCCAGCCCCTCAAGGCGATGGCGGAGTATGTCAAAGCGCTGCAGTGCCCTGACGCAAGGGAAAAAGGAGCCAACAGTTTCATTCCCTACTACAATATCGGGCTGGTAAACGAAATGCTGGGCAGCCAGGATTCTGCCCTTACCTTTTATCAGAAGGCGGCTGATCTGGGTTTTGCACCTGCCCTAGAACGGCTCTCCGCCAAGTTTACATAATTATTTATTCAGCGTATGAATTGCGCAGAAACGAGGAGGAACCACATGATTCCCATTTCAGTATGTATCATAGGAAAAAACGAGGAAAAAAATATCGAGAAATGCCTGGAACCGCTCACACACTATCCCTTTGAAATTATCTATGTGGACACCGGTTCCACCGACCGCACGAAGGAGCTTGCCGCAAAGTACACTGACAATATCTATGATTTTGAGTGGATCGGCGATTTTTCCGCTGCCAGAAACTTTTCTCTGAATAAGGCAAGCCACAACTATGTGCTCGTCATAGACTGCGACGAATATCTGACCGATCTGGATCTGGACGGGCTGTGCGAAGCGATTGAGACGCACCCCCGCGGTAGCGTAGGGCAGATTCTGCGAAAGAGTTTCTCCGACTCCCAATATAGAAAAGATTATTCGCTGGAGCGAGTGGATCGTCTCTTCCATAAACGCAGTTTTCATTACATTTATTTAATTCATGAGCAGGTAGCCGACATCAAAACCGACCGCACCGATTACGAGCGTTATGACATACCTGTGGAAGTGGACCATATGGGCTACGTCGGCACCAATGATGAAAAACGCCTCAAGGCAGAACGCAACAACGCTCTGCTCTTCAAAGAAATTGAACGGAAACCGGAGGAACCTTATTTCTATTTTCAGGTGGCGCAATCCTACAACCTGATTAGCGATTATGAGAATGCTTATATCTATTATAAAAAAGCATTCGAACTGCCCTTACTTCTACAAAATGAATGGGTTCATGTGATGGCAAACAACTTCATCAACGTAATGGTACAAACCGGAAGAGCTGCAGAGGCACTGGAACTCTACGTTCCTGTTTATAATGATTACGCGCACAGCCAGCAGTTCCTTTGCAGCATGGGTGCTCTCTATTTGAATCAGGATCCGCCCCAGCCTTTAAAGGCGGTAATGGAGTTTGTGAAGGCACTGCAGTGCACTCCCGATTCGGAATCGGAAGATTACAGCGGCATGGCGCTTTTCAGCATAGGCTTTGCCAACGAGCTATTGGGGAATCTCCCCGCAGCCGCTTCTTTTTTAGTGAAATCAGCCGAAAAAGGCTACCCTTTGGCGCTGGAAAAACTGGAAGAAGTGAGAAAAACTATGGAAGAACGGGGGAGCGTATGATTCCGATTTCCGTTTGTATCATCACCAAAAATGAAGCAGAAAATTTACAGAGGTGTCTGGAAGCGTTAAAACCCTATCCGTTTGAAATCGTGGTGACGGATACTGGTTCAGAAGATAACTCCTTGGAAACCGCAGGACAATTCACGGATCATGTCTACGAGTTTGCATGGATTAATGATTTTTCCGCCGCCAGAAACTTCTGTGTCAGCCATGCCACAAACGATATCATCCTGTCTCTGGACACCGACGAGTTTCTCCGCCCCCTTGACTGGAACGCTCTTCAGAAAGCTCTGGAAGAGCATCCGCAAAGCCTCGGCTCCATAGAGCTGTTCAGCTACTTCGACGTGGGCGGAGAAACCAAAAAGCAGGTCGTAAGGCTGACACGGCTATTTGACCGACGCCTCTACCACTTTGTCAATTCGATTCACGAAGTTCTCGTTCCCCTCGGCTCTATGGAGTCCTCCTCCTATGACGCGCCTGTCAGCGTAGACCACGTAGGCTACCAGGGCTCGGAAGAAAAGCTGAAAGAAAAGGCGGAACGTGACATCTCGATGCTTTCCGCTGAGATTGTAAATGATCCCGAAAACCCCTACCTTCACTTTCAGCTGGGACAGAGCTATATGTTAATGAGGGATGAAGAGAATGCACTTCCCTGGTTTCGCAAAGCCATGAAGCTGCGACCCACGCCCGGGGCAGACTATACCCTCGTTCTTCTCTGTAATTACGCAGGTATCCTGCTGGATAGCAAGCAGGCGGAAGAAGCCGCGAATGTTCTTTCTTACCGTGATTCCTTCGCAGACACTAAAGACTTCCTCTGTCTATCCGGACGCATCTATCTATGCCTTGGACAGCCCCTCAAAGCTCTCCCCGAGTTTGTAGAAGCACTGAGCGCCCCGAAATGCATCGCCGCAGATCCCCGTACACCCAGCTATTACATCGGTCTGATCTATGAAATGTTCGGCAAGCGGGATATCGCCCGCACCCACTACGAAAACTGCGGTGCGTATCCGCCCGCCGTGGAGGCGCTGAAACGGCTGGAATACGAGTGACTAAAAAACCCCATCCTCTCGGATGGGGTTTTTGATAGTTTCACTCGTAATCCTGTTACAGCGATTAGCCAAGTAAGGACAGTGCCAACTGGTTGCCCTGATTTGCCTGAGACAGCATAGATGTACCTGCCTGCTGAAGGATATTGTTGTTGGAGTACTGAACCATCTCCGTAGCAATATCTGTATCGCGGATCGCAGCCTCTGCGGACTGGGTGTTCTCTACGATGTTGTTCAGGTTGTTGATGGTGTGCTCCAGACGGTTCTGAATCGCACCAAGGTCAGATCTCTGAGAAGATACAATCTGCAGAGCGCCCTTGATGAATGCATTAAGGGAGTTGAAGTCCTTGGTGGAAGCAACCGTTGCAGCCTTACCGCCTACAAGGTTCTGGAAGGTTGTAACCAGCTTCTTCGCCATCGTGGAATCCATAGCCTTCAGATTATAGGTCTTGGTTGTGCCATCTACCGTGCTGAAAGAAGAGGTCGCCTCTGCAGAAACAGAACCCTGAATGGTTCCTGCCGAACCGGAAACCTTATAAGTTGTAGTCTGTACCTTCGTGGTGCCAGCGGTTAACGCATTGAAGGTAACTGCGCCATACAGCTTACTATCGCTGGATGTGCCATTTTTCCAAGTACCGATGTATGCAGCCAGACCTACCATACTCATGTTCTTGATGGAGATGTCAATGTGCTGACCTGCCTCTGCGCCTACCTGGATACCCTTGATGAACTTACCGTCTAACAGGTTCATCTCGTTGAAGGTCGTGGTACTCTGTACACGGTCAACTTCGCTCATCAACTGACCGATCTCAGCCTGGATGGAAGCACGATCAGAAGTGGTCAGGGTTCCGTTCTCACCCTTAACTGCCAGCTCGTTCATTCTCTGGAGCATATCCTCAACTTCGTTGAGAGCGCCCTCAGCGGTCTGTACTACGCTGATACCATCCTGTGCGTTAGCGGAAGCCTGTGTCAGACCTCTAACCTGTCTTCTCATCTTCTCGGAAATGGAGAGACCTGCTGCATCATCTGCTGCACGGTTGATCTTGTAACCGGAAGATAACTTCTCTGTGGACTTAGCCTGAGAAGAAGTGGTCAGTCCTAACATTCTGTTAGAGTTCATCGCTGTAATATTGTGTTTTACTATCATACTATATTCCTCCTTGAATTTTTCGCGGCATCCTTGCCGCCTTTTTGTTTTTGTGGCTCCTCCTCCGTCCCGTCCGCTGACATCGGTCTTGCCACTGCCTTCAAGTAAATGTTTTACTTTACTTGTTATATATATCGGTGGGAATTCGATATACTTTAGACCCCCGAGAAAAAATTTTTTAAATTTTTTCTCGGGGGTCTTTTTTACTTTTTATTATCATAGAACTGTGGATCTACATAGTTCAAGCGATTCATATTATTATAGTAGTTTTGGCTCGCCTTCATCTTGGAAGTCGCCTTGCCGATCTGCTGCCGGCTCTTCTTAAACTGCTTCTCCGCCTGCAGCTTATTGCGCATTCTGGCTGCATTAATGCCCACCACTTTCTCCGTGATCTCGGCAATCAGCTCCTGCATCCGCTTGATTTCCCCGCGGTACGCCGACTTGTTCTCGATCAGTTCCTCCCTGATCCTGTCGTACACCGCCTCAAATCCCTCGTCGAGCAGTTCCAGCTTCTCAGCCAGTTCACCCATCCGGTCCGCGGAAGCGTCAAGCGCTTCCATATCCAGTTCGTCCTGCCTAAACAGAGCCTCCTGCGCCTCATTCTCCTTTATGACCTCATCAAGGATTCTGCTTTTCTTCTCCAGACTTTCCACCAGAACCTGTGCACTGCTCAAACCCATGCTTCCACCTCTCTACGCGTGTTGATTATTCTTCCGCATGACTTCCTTCCAAGTGTCGCGGACACTCCGAAGGTGCATATTGATCTCCTCAAGAATCTCTGTGTCTTTCTTGATATTTGCCTCTAACAGCCGCTGGAGCAGATACACGTAAATCCGGTCAAAATCTTCTGCCACCGGATACTTGTGATCCAGGGTATTGCGGAATTCCTCGATAATACGCTGCGTCTTTTTGATGTTTATATGCGCTTTCTCGATTTCGCCGTGTTCTATGGCAACAATAGCGATATTAACAAATTTGATCGCCCCCTCATAGAGCATCAATGTCACTTCCGCCGGGGAAGCCGTCAAAATTTTATTGGTTGTATATTCCGCAAAGGGATTACGTGCCGGCATAGCTTTTCTCCTCCTTGATCCTACCTGCCACCTATTGTAAGACATATGTCCCTCAAAAGTCAACGCTCCGCCGCAAAACAGCGGAGCGTAACCCTCGTGACATCCGTCAGACTCTTGCGGTCTTTGTCGCATTTCTTACGGAAGTCAGCCTCCAAACAGGCTGGAGAGCGAATTGTTCTTGGATTCCAGCTTGGAAAGCGCGGTCTCCATAGCCGAGAACTTCGCATACCACTTATCCATGTAAGCGTTCAGTTTTTCTTCCTGCTCCTTGATCTTCTTGGTATACTCGTCGTAGTCCTCTTTCATCTTCTTGTCATTGTAGACGGTGAGCGCACTGCTCATCTTCGTGGGAGACATCTTCTCCGCGATCGTGTCGTGCAGTTGGTCAGTCAGACCTTTAAAGAACTCCATCACCTTTTCCGGCTCGTTTTCAATCATACCACTCAAGGTAGGCTTTCCTGGCTCCTGCTCCCAGCTGAGCGGATCGTCCTTATCTCCAAGAATATGGTAAGCGTTTCTCTCATTGTCCTTCGCCTTGAAGTAACTCAGCGTCTCGATACCGAAATCCGCGAGGGACATGGTCCGTCCGCCAATCTCCATGGTCATCATCATATCCATTCTCATGGCGGATGACACACCGCTCAGAGTAGAGTCTCTGCGCAGCAGAGAATCCTTGATCTTCTTCTCCCACTCCTCGATCTCACTGTCGGAAAGCGCCTCCTTCTCCTCTGCGAGAAGCGGGTCATACCCCTTGGAAGACTCTGCGTTATAAAGCGAGTCCATCTCGTTCATCAACTCGCTGTACGACTTGATGAAATCCTTGATCATATCGTAGACGCCTTCCGTATCCGTCTTGGTCGATATGGTCACATCTTTATCCGTCTCCTCGAGAGCCGTGATGGTCATGCCGTTCACAGTCAGCGTGTCGGTGCCGGACTCGTAGGTAACGCCGTCCACTTTGATCTTCGCATTCTCCCCGTCCACCTTGGTACCGGATGCCATGCCCTTCCACGTGGCTGCGTTATTCATCATATCCTGCGCTGCGGCTACCTTCTTGTCAAACTCTGCGGCAACCTCTTTAGCCACTACGCCCTCTCCGATAGCAACCGGATTGCCGGACGCATCCTTCTCCAGATAGGTTTCCTTCCCGTCGGCATCCTTGCTATAGCTGAACTTGGCGTCGTTTGCATCGATCTTAGCCTGATTGGCTGCCTTCTCCGCCGCGTTTTGGTCAAACGCATTGTATACGCTGTAAACCTCTTTTGCTTTATCGATCTCGGACTGCTTCTTGCTGACTGCCTCGGAAGCCGCCGTGACAGCCGCCTCTGCCGCATCCACGTCAGCCTGCGACCCGCTGTCGCTCGCGAAATTTTCCTTAGCCTCCTTCAGCGCATCCTGCTTCGCCTTGAGGTCATCCTGCAGATCTTTCAATTCGCCCGTCAAACCGCCGGTGCGCTCCATGACCGGATTGCCGTCCTCATCCATAGCCTGCTTCTCTTCGCCGTAAATCTTGTCATAGAGAGCCTCGCCGGCCGCCTTGATCGCCGCCTGATCGGTATCCTTATCCCAAGCAGGATTATAATCGGTCATATACGCCTGATAAGCGTCGTATTTGCCATCCTTGTTTTCAAAGATTTCTTTCAGCGTATCCAGATTCTTCTGGTTCGCCTTGTCGCAGTTCTCGTTCGCCTTGTTCAGCTTATCATTCTCTTCTTTCAGCGCTTTCAGGCGTCTCAGCGTCTCCTCTTCTATCAGCTTCTTATAATCCGCTGTATAGTTCGCGGAAGAATAGCTCGGCGAAGCCCCTGTGATATCAACATTCACATACTTAGACCATACGTCATACTCGCCGCCCGGCGCCGTCAGTTTGTCAATATCGGTTGCAGACAGAAGCTTCAATGTCTTCAAAGCCGCCATGCCGCCCGCATCGTTTCCGGACAGATAGAAATTTCCCTCCTCCCCGGAAGCCCAGGAGCTGAGATAAATACGCTGGTTATCCTGATCGAAGCTGGCTTTCAGCGCCGTATTGTCGTTGATCGCCTTCACGAAGTCGTTGATCTTCATATTTTCATCGACGTCGAGATTCACATAGTTGCCCGCAGCGTCGCTGAGACGGATGCTGCCGGATCCGCTGAAACCAAGCTGTTTCAGAGTCGCATTTCCTGTGTAATGCGTATTTCCATTCGCCAGACTGCCGCTGGTCATAGACGCGGTCTTGGACAGCTGCTCCACCGACACCTTATGGGTGCCGTCCATATTGCCTCCCACTACCTTAATGGCATTGGAATTGGACACCACCGTTTTCTTCTTTAAATAAGAAGACTGCAGCCGCATATCGTCCAGTTTCTGGTAGAAACTGTAAATCTTCGTATTCAAAGATTTCCACGCGTCCTGTTTCCATGAAAGTTTCTTCTGTTCCTTTACCAGTTTGTTTTTCTTATAGCTCTGTGCCGAAACCAGCTCGTTGATAATACTCTCGGTATCAAGTCCCGAGTACATGCCCGTAATTCTGATAGCCATTGTCGTCTCCTCCTAACTGTCTATAGCTTCTCGTCCACAAGGATACCTGCCATTTCCCAGATTTTGGCGATCATGTCAAGAGTCTTCTCCGGCGGAAACTCCTTAATAACCTCCTTCGTCTCCTTATCCATGATCTTAATCATAATCCTGTTCGTGTCCTCGTGAACGCCAAAAACAGCCTCTTCGTTGCTGTTGTTGATCTTTCTGTTCATCTCCGCGATCGCTTTTTTAAGCTGCTCAGACTTCTGCTGCGTCTGCTTGGTGTTCACCTGCTGCTGGGCGTTCGTCTGCTGCTGTGTCTTCGCATTCGCCTGCTGCTGGCTTCCTGCTTCTTCGCCGCTCTTATCGTCCTCCGGCTGCGATCTCGTCACGGACGCGGTCGTCTCATCGACATTAACCGTCTGCCCATCCTCCGGAACTTCCGTGTTCACCGGTGCCACTACCTGGGGTTTGGATGCTGCCTGTGCCTGGTAAGTCATAGCACTGTTTAATGGTTCAATTGTTGCCATCGTCAATCACCTCCGTGTGATATTTGTAAAAAATTATGGAATCGTCTCACGATAACGTCCGCCGCAGGCGTGCAGACAGACGCAATCTCTTGTAATCTATATCGGAAAAAACACGCAAAAATTTAGGAAAACCAGAAAAATAGTTAAAATAACTTTTAAAATTTGAAATTGTGCCGCATTTCCTATATAATAATCCCATCAACCCAGTAAGCAGATCGGAGACCTGAGTCCATGAGCAACTATAAAATGTGCATGATCCCGGCTTATCCGCTGGAAAACGTGCAGCTTTTAAAAGACCGCGTAATTTTCCCCTACGTCTGTTACCGCACATTCGGGGAAAGTCTGCGTCTCGTCACAAAACGCACGGAAGACTATCCCTACCTGTCCTACCTTGAAGGGGTAGATTTAATTCCCCTGCCGGAAGACCAGCCCCACATGGAGGCGGCGGTCCGTTATATGTCCGAACATGCCGAAGAGATTGATCTCCTCTTTCTCTTTGGCGCGAGAGGCGAATACATGAAACTTGCACGCACCTACAAATCCCTGCGTCCCGACGGCATCATCTATCTGAAGCTGGATACCAACATCGACTGGGCAAACGCTTACCCCCTTCATGACAGTCAGTTTTCCATTTTCTTAAAGGACTGCGACATCATCAGCTGCGAGGCAAGGCGGCTCCAGTCCTTTCTCTATAAAAAATGGCAGCGTCCCGTCGAGTATATCCCCAACGGCGTCTATTATCCCCTCTATCCTGAAGCCGGCGGCGTCTGTTTTGAGGAAAAGGAAAATATGATTCTCACAGTAGGAAGGCTGGGCACCGCCCAGAAAAACACCTTGCTTCTGCTGTATGCCTACGCTCTTGCCTTCCTGCAGCTTAAAGAGCCGTGGGATCTTGTAATGGTGGGAAGTGTCACCCCTGAATTTCAATCGGAGTATGAGGAATTCTGCAGACGTTTTCCTCCCCTGGCTCCCCACATCCGCCTGACAGGAAATATCACGGACAAGCGGACGCTCCACCAATACTATAAAAAAGCCAAAATTTTTGCCATGCCCTCCCGCGGAGAGGGCGGCAGCCCCAATGTATTCTCGGAAGCCGCCATTTTCGGATGCACTGTCATTGCCACCAATGTGGACGCTGCTCCGGACATGACCGACAATGGTCGTGTCGGCAGAATTTCCCTGGACACGGAAGACTTTGACAGCTTCGCCAAAGAGCTTGCCGCACTTTGTCTCAATCCAGACTATCTGGCACGCAACTTTCACGAAATGCGGTCTTACATGAAGGAATTTTTCGATTATGAGCATCTGGCAGTCCGGCTCCAAATGCTGGTACAACTGCAATCATTGAAGAGGAGTCACTCATGAACATACAGATCACTGACACCTGTATCACTCTAGGGGAAGGCGTGGAATCTTTCCTTCTTTTTGAAAAGCCGGCCCTTCCGAATTATCAGAACGTCACCGCAAGACCTTATATTTCTATCTATTTGGGGGACGGCGCAACGATCTGGTCCCGGTTACAGGTCTGCACGGAACTTTTGGCGGATTTTTGTCACGAAGATCCCTATTACGCCTGCTACACCCTGCTTTTTCGCCGGCTCTATCCCCTGCTGCTCTCCTCCAGCCAAGCCAAAAATGTAGTCTCCTACGGTCTGCCTGCGGACTGCGGCGCGCACAAGGTCTTGCAGGACTTTATGCACTTTTTGCATGAGGGAAATGCCTTGACTGCACTGCCGCAAAGCACATACGCTTACACAACCCTCAAGGAGAACTCCTTTCACGCCTTCCTCTACTGTCTGGACGCGTTTCCTTCCCTGTTCGCGGTCTGCGATGCCATCAGCAAGGTAAGACCGGGCGGACTGGTTCTACTCTACACCATAAAGGAAACGCTGCCCGCGGAGCTCAATGGTCTGTGCGCTCATGCCGAGAAAGACTGCTTCGCCCACTGTATGGTCTACACACTCACCGTGGACGGTGCTCTCTCCGAATTTGCCTGCGCGAACGGCTCTGAACCTGTCATCCTCTCTCGTGCGGAGGAGGTATTAAAGCGGGTCGGCGATCTGAAAAATCTGGTTCAAGCCATGCTTACAGGCTCTGCCCTGCCCGGCGACGCGTATTTCATTGCCGTAGTGATTCTACAGCAGACGGAGGAAATCCTCCTCTCCGTATACGACTATCTGGAAAACGACGAACTGCCTGTCCGTGCAAACATCCTGAAAGAGTCTGTTCTCAATTATTATGTTGGAATCAGCCGACAATGTGATCTGACTTCCTACAGAGAAAAACTGACAGAATCGTCAGAAACCTTCTTCGCCGCCATAGCGCAGGAGTTTGACTGATCGCGCACCACAGACATTCTCATCTCACCATAAAGGAAAATGAAATCGCCATGGAAATTCTGTTTTACCGATACAACAGCATATGTGAGCCGGATATCCTGCAGGTTTTCACAAATTTCGGCATCACGGTGCACACGGAAGAGCTTGAGATACACAATAAGCAGACGACGCCCCGGGAATGCGCTGAAAAAGTGTCCGAATGGATTTTGCGGCGTCCCCTCGCCTTTGTATTCAGCATCAATTTCTTCCCCGCTGTCTCCTACACGTGCGAGAAGCTGAAAGTGCCCTATGTCTGCTGGAGCGTGGACTCCCCTGTCCCCGAGCTGTTTTCCAACGCCCTGAAAAACACATACAACCGCATTTTTCTCTTTGATAAAGCACAGTACGATTTCTTTTCCCCCGTCAATCCGGGCTGCATCTTTTATCTGCCGCTCGCCACAAACGTGAAACGGTGGGAAAAAATCATACTCGACATGACCGACGAAGATTATGCCGCCTACGGGGCGGACGTATCCTTTGTCGGCTCCCTCTACACAGAAAAATGCAGATACGACGCGCTGACGCTCTCCGACCATACCCGCGGTTTTGTGGACGGAATGATCGAGGCACAGCTCAAGGTATACGGCTGCAACTTTATCCCGGAAAGTCTGACGGAGGAGGTAATCCGTGAAATCTCGGAAGCCGATCCCGCCTTCTATAAAAGTGAAGACGCATATGCCGATATGTCCCGCTACCTCGTGGCGCACCAGTATATCGGCATGAAACTTGCCGCCGTGGAGCGGGAGCGCACCTTAAACCGTCTCGCCAGGCACTTTCACGTCACCCTCCACACCAGAAGCGACGTTTCCCGTCTCCCCAAAGTCCACTGCAAAGGCGGCGTCAGCACGCTGACCGAAATGCCAAAAGTCTTTCAGGCGAGCAAAATCAATTTGAACATGACCATGCGCCCCATAGAGACCGGTCTCTCCCTGCGCGTCTGGGACATCCTCGGCTGCGGCGGTTTCCTCCTCACCAACTATCAGGCGGAAATCCCGGACTATTTTGAGATCGGGCGCGACCTCGAAACCTACGAGTCCCTGGAAGAACTGGAAGAAAAAGTCCACTACTACCTCACCCACGACGAGGAACGTGTCGAGATCGCTATTAGAGGCTATGAAAAGGTGGCAAAATACCATTCCTATGAAATTAGAATAAGTCAGATGATTAAAACGCTAACTGACAATATGTCCTCATAATTTTCACCAATACACAGCACAGAACAAAAGGGACATACATGACACCCCTGTCATGTATGTCCCTTTTCATCACCTTCAAATAACCATCTCATCCCAAAAGATTCTTCAGCGCCTCCATGCCGTCCACATCACCGGCCTCCTTATTCGCGCTCTGAATCTGCACATAAACTTCCTTCCGGTACACAGGCACTTCCCTCGGTGCGCTAATGCCAAGCTTTACCTGCTCTCCTTTAATTTCAAGAACCGTGATCTCCACATTATTGTTAATCACAAGCGCTTCATTCTTTTTTCTGGATAAAGCTAACATTTACTCACCTGCCTTCTTTTTGTTTTTCTGTAAGATATCATAGATGGGATATTTCACGAGATACTCGTCCCCTTCCACGATCACCTGTGTCGCCAGTCTCTGTGCCGCATTGATCACAATGGGTCCCTTTAAATTTACGGTCATTTTCTCAATATCCTTCGGCACCGTCACCGTCACCATCACCAGCAGCTCATCCGGATGCAGCTCGCCGATATTTTTCAGCAGCTCGTCGTCCACCTCGGGATTGTAGTCGGGACGCACGATCAGCGGATCCATCACAGGCATGGCAAACGCCGGCTCCTGCAAAGACTGCATCCATTGAATCGTATCCGTACCCTTCTCCTCATCATGTATCAGTGCGAAATCCTGCAGGTCCGGGAATCCAATAATCCCGCCGGGGAAATGTATGATTTTCTCATCATCAATCGTAATCTCTCCGAATACCCTCGTTGTAATCTGCATACCTTTTTCCTTTCTACTGTTTCACCCTAAATCTGCCCGACTCATTGCTTATCAAATATAATTCATCAAATTCGTCTGCATAATCTTTCCGGTTGCCATGAGCGCAGCATTGTAGGTCAGCTCGGAAGCAGTCAGCTCCACAGCCACCTCCGTGATATCAATGCCCTCGTTGTCCTGCTGCAGCTCCTTGAAGGTTGCCTTCTGGTTCGTCAGCCTGGTGGAAATCAACTCCAGACGGCTTCCTCTCGTAGCGCTGTCTGTCATCGCCACCCGGGCATCGTCCGAATACTGCTGGTACTTTGTCATCTGGTTCTCAAACTTGGTTTGAATGCTGTCACGGATATACGTTTTCGCCTTGCTCACACCTTCCAGACGCAGCGTCAGATCCTTATACTCGTCGGAATCCTCCTCGTACTCCTTGCGCTTCTTCTCCAGATCCGCCTCTAACGTCTCGATATCCTCAAGCTGCTTGATATAGTGCTCAAAATCGTCCATATCCCTCTGCACGTTATGGGTGAATATCTCATCCGCGCGGGTATTCACCTGAATCTGCTGGTTGTAACCCACATCATAATAGATATCCTGATCCCTGCCCTCGTCTCGCTGGGTATTGTATGCAGTCTTCCGATACTGGGGCGGATTCTCGTTCGGTCCCGTCGTCCGCAGGGTCTCTGTACACTTGAAATAATGTACCGGGTTGATGTCCCCACTCTGCCAGCTGGACTTATTATAGTTTATCTGGAAACCTCCCGTACTGTCATTAAAAGCCGTCTCGCTGAAGTTTTTATCATAAAAGTCTTTGGAAAACGCCAGTTCTCCGCTAGTGGGAATATAAGCAATCCCTGTACAGGTGCCCTCCGAGATGGCTTTATATGCCTCCTCCTGATCCTGAAACTCCTGCACATCAAGCGCTGTCTCCGCTGTCAGCAGATCCGCCGGCAAGGTAACCGGGGGGGTCGCCGTAGGGTCAGGCTCCAGCACGTTACCGGCAGAATCCGTCGCGCTCAACACCTTCACTTGCGCCTTAAGCCCGCCGTTAGCGCCCGGTGTAGCGCCAGCCTGCGCCGTTATCTCCACCTTGACATTCCTGTATACATTATTTGTAGCAGCATCCGTATACACCGGCAGCGTGACAGTCAGCTTTTGGGGATTACCCTCCATATCCGTACCGCTCAGCGAATCCAGATTATTATAAGAAATCCTAAAGCGGTATAACGTATCGTTTTGTACGTTCTGCTCGTATGAATTCGTATCGGTAATGCCGGGCGCCGTTGCCGGTCCTGTTCCCGTCAGATTTCCGTTGAGGTTCTCACTCAGTTTCTCATAACCCGTATAGCTGATCTCACTGATATCATGGAAACCAAACGATTCATTGATATTATAGGAAATCGGATGTAAATCCATCTCCTTTTTGTCCTCATCGGTGAAAGTCACCGGAAGATCCGTTCTGTATCCCGAGAAAATGTAGCGTCCAGCATAGTCCACATTCGCACAGGTGTAAAACTCCGCGGTCATCTGCTTCATCTGGGACAGCAGAATCCGCAGTTCATCCGACGTCTGATATTTATTCGGCGCGGTCATCGCCTGTTTATAAAGATCCTCGAGCACGGAATCCACCGTCTTCATAGCATCCGCCGTCAGCGTCAGCCACTGGTCCGCATCCTTCGCGTTCCTGTCATTATACTGCGTTACCGCGGTCACATTGCTCCGCAGACGGAGCGCCCTGATCGCCACTACCGGATCGTCGGAGGGACGCACGATCTTACTCTGGGTTGTCATCTGGTTGGTGAGCTTATCCTGTAAGATCTTGTTCTGGTTGATGTTGTATGCGGAATTGTTCCGCATAATCTTATTTGTCATTCTCATAAGTTACAGCCCTCTTTCTTAACAATTAAACACCCGTCTGCAGTATCAGTCTGTCATAAATTTCAGTCAGCACATTGATCATCTTGGATGCCAGCGTGTATGAGTTTTCATACTTCACCAGATTCATTGCCTCTTCGTCCTCGTCAACGCCTGAGATGGAAGTCCTCTGGTTGTCAATATTCGTCTCCAAGCTGAAATAAGTCGCATAGAAAGTCTCGGCATTGCTGGCATTCAGCGTCGCATCCGACAGCACACACTCAAGGAAACCGCCCGCATCCCTGCCCCGGAAGCTAAACTGGTTCTTGTCTGTCAGCATGGAAATCACCGCCCACACCTGATCGCACTGCTCCTTGCCCTCTATCTCATCGACCCCGTCGCCCGGCGGCGTCGTGTTTTGATCTGTACCGACGCCGTCGTTTTTGTCAATGTCCTTCCTGGTTCCCAGAAGGTCCGGATTCTTCACCACAGCGTCAAGAAGGGTTATATTGCCCGCCGTTATATTGTAGTAGCCGGTATTCTCCCCGTTCGGCGCGGACATATCCAGTTCTTTCTGCGTATACTGCCCGTCCTGTCTGACGTAGTCCGCGGTAAAGAGGATATCCGCTTTTTTCGGCGGATCCTCCGCCGTCAGGCCTTCCTTGAAAATATCGTTTACCTTCTTCGTAAACTCACGCACCCACTCGTTCATCTGGCTTATATAATAAGGCACGCCCTGATAGTTCATCTCGCCGCCTATGGAGACTTCCGACCATGTCTTTTCCTGTGTCAGCGGCATATCGCTCTTGTTATTGTCAATGGTAAAGGTATACTCGCCATTGCCGTTGTAAACCCATTTTGTATAATAGTAAAGCTGGTTTCCAATATTGATCACACCGCCCGTATCGGAAAGATTACACTTCGACATATCCTGCAGATAGGGTTCCGTCGTCTTGATGGTCACCGTGGAGATGCTCTTATGGAAAGCCACGTTTGTAGCCGTCCCCTTAAAGTATTCCCCGTTATTTCCGTCGCGCATCTCGATCAGGCCGCGGAGTATGCCGCCCATGGAAGCGTTGTACAGACTGAATTCTATCCCATCGCTCCACATGATATCATAAAGACCGTCCACGTCGGACTGGTTCACCTTCTCGTCGTCCGGGCGGGACACGCAGGTCAGCGTTCTGTACTGGTCCATATCCACCAGCGTCTGTCCGCCGGCAATCTTTACTATGTATCTGTGCGCCGCCGTCGGGTTACCCTCCTGATCCACAATCGGCAGCTCCTGCGTCTGCACGTCCACAATCGCGGAAAGTTCGTCGATCAGCATGTCTCTCTTATCCCGCAGCTCATTTGCCAGACTGCCGGTCAGCTCAATCGTGTTGATCTGCTTGTTCACCGTCGCCAGATCCTGCGCAATAGAGTTGATCTGATCCGCCCGAATCTTAATCTCGTCGTTTACGTCCGACTGAAGATCCCGGAGATCCCCGTACATGTTATTGAAATAATCCGTCAGCGCCTTCGCCGCGCCCAGAAACTGCGCTTTATTCTCGGTGCTGACATTTTTCGTGATTTCCTGAAGCGTCACACCGATCTGGTCAAAGAGCGTCTTGAACCCCGTCTTGTTGTCGTCCTTAAAATACTCCTGAATCATATTGCAGTAGTAGAGTTTCGCATCATACTCGCCGAGCTTCGTCTCGTTAGCCCAGTATTTCTGATCGTAGAAAAGATCCCTCACACGCTCGATCGCCAGCGTCTCCACGCCCGCGCCGGCACAGCCGTATGTGGCAAACACCCGCAGCGCGTTAGCCGCCTCCGTCTTTACCTCCTGCCTGCTGTAGCCTGCCGTCTGCACATTGCTGATGTTGTTGCCTGTGGTATTCAGCGCGGCGTTTGCGGCACGCAGTCCCGATGATGCAATTGTCAGTCCAAAAAATGTAGATGCCATATCATTATCCCTTCTTTTTTAACCGATTAGCGTCCCAGTGTGGAAAGCAGATGATCCATCATTTCGCTGATTACGTTGATGTATCTGCTGGATGCGTTGTAAGCGTTCTGGTACATGATCATATTGGTCAGCTCCTCGTCGGAGGATACACCCACGATCTGTTCCCTCGCATACAGCAAAGCGTCCGTAGCTACGTTCTGTTTATCCTGCACCGCCCGGAACACCGATCCGGTGTTTGCAATCTGGGATACCAGATTCTTATAATAATCTTTGAAGCACAACGGCGTCTGCACGTTGGGATTTAATGTGTAAATCGTCTCCTCGAAAGCTTTCTTCAAAGCCTCCATTGTCTCGTGGTCCTCGGAATGCTCACCCAGACGGAAAGACAACAGGGATGGATTCTGCCGGAGCTCCTGATTGATCAGGATATTTCTCACCGTCCAGCTCGTCTCCGCCGTTCCGTCCTCCGCTACCATCAGTTCAAAAAGCTGATAAGGATTGCCGTTTTCATCCCGCATATACGTGGAATCGGGGTTGAGCGCCGTCGCCCTTTCCGCCGCGTCCGCAAGAACCGAATTGATCTTGGTGGCAACAATATGCACAAGCTTGTCGAACTGCGCCTGCACGTTCATCACGAC
Organism: uncultured Lachnospiraceae bacterium; assembly: GCA_910588955.1. GTDB lineage: Bacteria > Bacillota > Clostridia > Lachnospirales > Lachnospiraceae > UBA3282. Next base: position 2,173 of record CAJURQ010000021.1, on the reverse strand, counting down.
AGACTGCTCGACGTGCGTATTGTACCAGCCCTCCTCGTACTTTCCGTCAGGATTGATATTGTCAAGTTCCCTGTAAGTTGCCCTGTGGTCGCCACGCGCCAGCAGTATACCCTTCAGCGAACCGATGTCCGTATTATATTGCGAGGAGATCTTCTGGGTCAGGTCAAAAACCTCAGCCCCCTCTATATTCTCCTTGGAAACAATGGGATTGCCGTCCTTGTCAAATTTGTCAAAGTGCGCCAGCCTCTTCCAGTAAGGCGTGTAAAAACCTGTCTGCGGATCCTGATAAAGGCTCATTTCGTTGACCAGACTGCCCTTCACCAGATCCACCTGCTCAAAGCGGACGCTCACATAACCCGAAGCATCCTCGGAGTAGGTGATATTGCCCAGCTTCGCCAGCTCGTCCAGAAGGTAGTTCCTGCGGTCACGCAGATCGTTCGCGTGCTCCGGGCCACCCTCCACTCTCACAATCGCACGGTTCAACGCTTCAATTTCCTGCGCGTAGCTGTTGATCTTATCAACGTCCTTCTTGACCTTTTGGTTCATATTATCCTGATATTCGCAAAGGCTGTTGTATACTTTCTGCGCCTTCGTGATGAACTCATATGCCTTCGTCACGAACAGGTTCTGGTTCACCGAAGCAGTCGGATCGTTCGCCAGCTCCTGCACCGCGCCCCAAAGTCCTTCCTTCGTGTTCGCATCATTGTGATCGCCGATAAGCGCCGTGGAAAACTCGTGCCCCTCGTTGGATTCTCCCAGAATATATTCTATCTCTTCCAGAGCCGACGACGAAATATCATAAAAAGACCGCCGCCCCGATTCGCGGCGATAGTTTTTATCCAGTATAAAATCTCTTTCCTGTCTTGTTCGGGTATAATTGACACCTAGACCCGTCTGTATCCAGTTGCGCGCAGTATCCCTCGAGTGCGTGACATAATTTCTCGTACCCTGCTGTACCTGCTGTCTGGTATACCCCTGAGTGTCCAGATTAGACATGTTATGCGCCGTGGTATTCAGCGCATTATCTGATGTTCTCAATCCTGATACGCCTATATAAAGGCTTCCAAATAATGACATACTCCACCGTCCTTAACAATTATTGCTTGGCGTCAAAAGCCTTGTTGACCGTGCCGATCACATCACCGGTACTGCAGGCGCCCCTGTTATAATTCGCCGTCTCCGGCGCTTTATTCATGGACTGTAAAACCTGCATGTTAAACTGCACCATCTCAAGCGCGCTCTCGATCAACTCCCTGTTCTGCTCGTTGACCCGTTTTACCGCATGGACATTCCTGCGCAGTTCGTCAAATACCGATGCCAGTTCCGCCTGTTCCTGTGGCCTAGCCGCCAGCATTTTAATCAAATCCGCAATCTTCAGCTTCGTAACATCCTTGTTAAGTACGTTCGCAATATCATTAACAGCGTCATTTCTCTGATTATCCAGATGATTGATTCTGCTTACGATGATTTGCTCCTCATCCGTGATCTGGGCTAAAGCTTTTACATCGTCAGATACAATGGCAGGTGTTTTTTTCATGGACAGCTCTAACAGATTCTTATATTCCTGATTTTCTTTTTTCAAAACCTCAATCAAGGCTTCCATCAAGCTTGCCACGTCAAACCCTTACCTTTCAATAGTTACTAGAGACTCTCAATCTCCTCATACCGCTTCATCAGCTTCTCAGCAAAGCTCTCACCGCTCACATGATATGTGCCGTTCGCGATGCCCGCCTTGATGGGAGCCGTCAGCTCGCTTCTGATATCTTCTGTCGCGGCAACCGCGTTCTTTGCCGTCTGGATATCCTTACCGATACTGGAGATCTGAATCTGGTCAGAATTCGCACTTTTGGCTGCGTTCTGCGTCTTGGCACGGCTCTTCGCGCCATAGACCTGCTGCACCTGTGTATAAGCCTCAATACGCATACGAATTTCCTCCTTCCTCCCAAGGTCCATCCCCATAAGAGATAACCTCATTCAATATCTTACATAATAGGTATCGGTTATTTTCCACAGGACTTTAGCGTTTCATGCAAAAAAATAAAAAGGCACGTTCACGCGATAAAGGAAAAAGCGGTCCGCCTCCGCATAAATGCTGAGGTAGTACCGCTTTTTCGATAATGCCGGCGACCGGAATCGAACCGGTACGGGAGGTTAGTCCCGCAGGATTTTAAGT
>CAJURQ010000020.1 GCA_910588955.1 uncultured Lachnospiraceae bacterium | reverse complement strand
TAAGTTCTACATAAGAGGTGTATGGGTAGAATTTAAAATTATAATTCACAAAATTCATTTTTTTGTGAATGTCCGTTTGCAATATTGCCCACAAGGGTGTATTATATTTATAAGTATGCTTTCCTGATTATATTAGGGAAGTTTGTCGATTTTTAAAATAACATGATGAAAGAAACCGAAATGAAAGAGAATTCCGTTTTTGCAACGATTTATGAAAATATTTGCCGGGATACCGGGAGACAGAATGAATCCGCCAAGCTGATCGCCGTGGTTCGTTTATTAACGCTCTCCATGCTGGTGCACTCCCTGATTTGCTGTATGCTTGTCTCACTCACGGGACATATTGGCGCATTAGTATTTTCCGTGGCTTCACCCGTGTTATTTCTGGCAGTTTTTGTTTTGTCATACCATTGGAGCACTTTTGCGTCATACTGTGTCCTGAATGTCTGTATTTTATTTTGGACCTGTATGAATATTTACTGTTTTGGCTGGGATATCGGCATTCAGCACTTTCTGGTGGTGCTCCTTGTGTTTGTTTTCTTCTGTAAGTACAGGCATGAGCCGGTTAAAGTTCTCTTTGCCGCCGCCCTGTTCCTGCTGCGTTTATACTTATATTTTTACTGCCATTCCCATACCCCGGTCATTATTCTTGACACTGGTCTGACCGGCATCCTGCAGACGGTTAATTCCTTCTTTATTTTTTTGGCGCTGGGACTGGTGGCATATCTTTTCAGCACCACCACACAGGAGATGGAAGGCAAGCTCATTGAGTATAACCGGAAACTGATGAAACAGGCAAACACAGACACGCTGACCGGACTTTATAACCGTCGACGCACGATGGAATATCTGGAGAACCTCCTAAGCGCCGCGGACTCACAGATCAGCATCTGTATCTGCGACATTGACCATTTTAAGCGGGTTAACGATACTTACGGACATAATGTGGGCGACGTGGTTTTAAAAACCATCTCGGAGACTTTCCAGAAAAGACTGCCGCCCGACACCTTTATCTCCCGCTGGGGCGGCGAGGAATTTCTGCTGATCTTCCCCCGGCTGAACGGGGACGAGGCGAGCACCGCACTGGAGACGCTCCGGCAGAAAATTCGGGATCTCACTTTTGACGGCGGCTTTGAAAACTTTACCATCTCCCTCACCTACGGGCTGGTGGAGTACGATTATCACAGCGATATCACCACGCTTTTAAAAGAGGCGGACGAAAAACTATATATCGGCAAAGAAAATGGACGTGACCGGATTGTATTTTAATCCGGTCATTATTTTTGTACTCCTTTCATATAGTAATACAAATCTTTTTCTGCAGGTGTTCCCTTGAAACATTCCCTCTCTTCCAGACAATGTACTTTTGTGTTGATTCTGTTTACCGCCCTGAGCATCCTGACGCTGCACTGGTACAGCCGCACCCATCAGGACAGTAAATTCTGCGCTTTTGCCCAAGCATTTTTCTTAGACGAGATACAGGCAAATCCCATCCACTTTCACTATACGATCGACAATCCGTCCGTCTACGGTGTGGATGAATCGTCCCTAACCCTGCCCGTCTACCAGCCCGGGGAAGCCGCGAACGAAGTGTACGCGCTGTCTCTGGCGCGAGAAGATTTAAACAAGATTGACCCAGAAGCCCTGAATGAAGAGAACCGTCAGCTCTATGAACTTTTGGACACTTACCTTGCGGCATCGGCTTCCACTGCCGCTTACCCCTATTTCTCAGAACCGCTCTCGCCTTCCTCGGGCGTCCCCTCGGAGCTGCCGATTTTGTTCTCTGAATATCGCATGGACGACAAAGCCGATGTCGAGAACTACCTGTCTATCCTCACCCAGATTCCCGCTTACTTTGACGGGCTTCTCGTCTATGAGAAGGAAAAGGCGGACGCCGGACTTTTTATGTCCGATCTGACCGCCGACCGGGTGATCCGGCAATGTTCAGAGCTGTTGGACGCCTCCTCCGTGGAGAACGGCACGCACTTTTTGGAAGTTACCTTTCAGGAAAGGCTGCAGCAGCTTGCGGAGAAAAGCATTCTGACCGCCGGGGAAGTGGATTCCTACGTATCTGAACACAACCGTCTATTGACCACTATAGTCATACCCGCCTATGACCGTCTGGCGGACGAACTGACCATATTAAAAGGATCCGGGAAAGCGACCTGTGGTCTGGCGGGGCAGGAAAACGGCAGAGACTACTACCGGGCGCTTGTCCGTCTGCGCACGGGTTCTTACCGTGACATAGACGAGATCAAACGCCTTCTCGCCAGAGATCTGCGTTTTAACTATGAATCGCTGTTTGCGCTTCTCACCGCCAATCCGGCGTTAAAGGACATGATTGCCGAGACACCCTCCCTCCTGCCGGACATGACACCGGAGGAAATTTTGGCGGATCTGCAGTCGGAAATCGGCGGGGAATATCCGCCCATCCCCGCAGGCAGGGACAACGCGCCCATCCGCTCCACCATAAAGTATGTGGACGCCAGTCTGGAGGCTTACAGCGCACCCGCCTTCTACATGACGCCGCCCATCGACAATATCTGCAACAACCTGATCTGCTTGAACGCAAAAGATACGGAGGACGATCTCGCCCTCTATACCACGCTGGCGCATGAAGGCTATCCGGGTCACCTGTACCAGACGGTATACAGCAAACGCTATCAGGAACAGCAAAATATCCTTCCCCTCGGAAGCGTCCTCTACTACGGCGGATTTGTGGAGGGCTGGGCTATGTATGTGGAGCTGGATTCTTTTGACCGCGCCATTGAGCTTGCAAGAGAATCCCACCCCGAAGCCGCCGCCTACTACCAGGTATGCCGTCTCGACAGGCAGTTTAGGCTGGGGCTGTATTCCCTGCTGGATATCGCTATCCACTATGACAACGCCTCCTTTGAGGATGTGCAGAAGCTCTGTTACTGTCTCGGCATAGGTGACAGCTCGAGCCTCGCCGCCCTCTACCAGTATATCGTGGAGGAACCGTGCAACTATCTGAAATATTATCTGGGATATCTGGAAATTTTGGAATTAAAAAAACAGGCAGCCGTCCTCTGGTCCGAGCCGAACCAAGTGACCGCTGTCTATAACGACACGGAATTTTTGTACCGCTTTCATTCTTTTCTGCTGCAAAACGGTCCCGCCGACTACCGGACGCTTGCAAGAAGGCTGGCGGCGGAGTGATAGCGATGATCCGTTCAGCCACGCCTATTCGCAAAACGCGCTTACAGCGTGGCACGGAAAAATCTCGTCAGCTTGGAGAGGGCGCTTTCGAGCGCTCTCTGTTCCTCCTCAGAGAGCTCTTTTAAAACCGCATCAATCATCTCCTCGTGAAAACGTCGGTGATGAAGGTACGCCTTTTTCCCTTTCCCTGAAAGGGAAATCAGTACAACACGCCTGTCCTCCTCGCTTCTCGTTCTGTCCACGTATCCCTTTTTTACCAAACTGTTCACCGCTATAGTCAGCGTTCCCGTTGTAACCTCCAGCTCCCTTGCCACACTGGTCATATTTTTCGCCGAATCGGGACCGATCGCCTCAATGACGTGCATATCGTTTGCCGTCACATCTTTATATTCCTCGGTTCTGATCGCCCGCTCCTCAAGCGTGTTAATGTCCCGGAAGAGCCTGACCAGCACCTCGTTCAATGTATTGCTGATATCCATTATCTTTCCCCTGCCGCACAAACATGTCTCCTGAATCTCCAAACAGTGTATCAAAAAATAGTTTGAAAGTCAAACTTTATTGAGGGAAATCTCTATCCCAAAAGTACCAATTATAAATTTTAGTTTATACTTTCTTTCTTTTTTCTTATGAATTTTGACACATCACATTCACAAATAGCATGTATAGTATGAATTGTAGTTAAGACAGAACCGGATCAAAACATTCGGTCCGCAGGGATTAATGACTCAGATTCTTTGGCGGTGGTTATACTACACTTATAATGGAGTCGCCGGCGCTGGTTTGGTGCCGACCGGCTTCGACAAACCATAACAGCGGTCCAAAGCTGCTGTTGACATATATTTGAACCAACATTTCTATCCTTCTCACACACAGAAACGGCGCCCCGTATGGAGCGCCGTTTCGCATTGTATTTAAACCACCCATCCCAATTCCAGTTCCGAAAAATCAATGTACAAATCGTCATAAATCCCCACTTTAATACGATCCGAAAAGGAATACTGCTCAACCTCCCCGTCCTGTTCAAACCGATACACAAAAACAGCATCTCGTTTCCTGTCCACAATCCAGTATTCCCGCGTCCCCGTTTCCCGGTAAAGCGCCAGCTTACGCTCATAATCTCTCTTTCTGGTAGACGGTGACACAATCTCAATAACCCAGTCCGGCGAACCTTGACAGCCTTTCTCCTCCAGCCTGTCCCTGTCACAGACCACGGAAATATCCGGTATGAGATAATTATATTTATCTCTTTTGACAAATGCCCCAAGCCCCATATAAGCCTTGCACCGCCTGTTGTTTTTCTTGAGATAAAGTTGAATAACCATAAACAGCTCCCCTAGGATATCCTGATGAGACATCCCTGGTGCCTGCATGATAAACATCTCGCCGTCAATCAGCTCCGCCCTCTCATCATCAGGGAGCAACTCCACATCTTCAAACGTGTAGCGTTTTCCGCCCTTCATCACCACAAACCTTTCCTCGCTTTCTTTTCGTGCATAATCCATAAACTTTCCTCCTGTTCCGCAGGAGACATTTGCACAGAATCCCCCGCTTTTAAATTGTGTTAGTTGATTTAAAAGCATAGAAATTCTGAAACACAGACCGGAAAACCAGACATAAATGCCGGTTTCGTTTGACTTCAGCGCAAAAATGCCACGCCGAACATTTATTGTCAAGAAAATATTATGCTTTGTGCTCATTATAAATGGTCATAATGTTCACGTCAAGCACAAAAAAACGTCTATCCAACCATCTTCCCCGCAATCACGATACTCGCCGCAATCCCTGCAGCGGTGGCAAGCAGCGCCCCCTTCAGCGTATGGCGCGTCTTCGTAACTTTTGCCGCCAGAAAGTAGACGCTCATAGTGTAAAAGATCGTCTCCGTGCAGCTCATCATAATGGAAGTGGTGAGACCGATCAGAGAATCCGGTCCGTGATTTTTAAAAATATCGAGCACAAGCCCCGTCGCCGCCGAGGAGGAGAACATCTTCACGAACATTAACGGCACAAGCTCGGCGGAAAAGCCCAGCTTCTCCGCCACGCCGCCAAAAAAGCTCCCGACAAACTCCAGAAAACCCGAGGCGCGTAAAACGCCCACCGCCACCATAAGCCCGATCAACGTTGGCATGATCTGTATGACCGTGTGAAACCCGTCCTTCGCGCCCTTGATAAAATCCTCGTAAACATTACAGCGGTTGGAAATGCCGTATGCCACAATATAAAACAAAATAACCGGAATGATGATATTGGAAATATTGGATAAGACTGTCGCCATAAGTCAGCCCGTAAACTGGTTTTATAAAATTTATGCAGGAAGAACCGGGTTTATCCCTGCACCGCCCATTTTACAGCATTCAGCCGTGTATCAGCTTCCAGTGCCGAAAATTTTGAATCCAAATCATTGATAAATCACAGAAATACTGCTACCATGTTAATGTTAACAGGCTTTTTTTCAGAACGGAGATATCCATGATGCAATCAAACATGACGGTTCTTGCCGCGCTGATCGGCATGATCGCTTTTATGGCTGTTCTCGCCATATTAATCGATATTTTCCTCCGCCGCAGGCGGGAACGCCGGTTTAGCCGGATGGACGAGCTGGACGGACACGATTTTGAATTTTTTTGCGCCGACCTTCTGCGTGCACAGGGATTTATCGACGTGGAGGTAACCCGCGGAAGCGGCGACTTCGGCGTGGATATTCTGGCGGAAAAAGACGGCGTCACCTATGCGATCCAATGCAAACGCTACAGCGGTCCCGTCGGCGTGGAGGCGGTGCTTCGCACTTACGGCGGTTTGGCATACTATGAGCGGATGGTGGGTGCCGTTATGACAAACCAGTATTTCACCTCTCCCGCTGTGGACGCCGCAAAAAAGCTGCGCATTCTGCTCTGGGACAGGGGCTATATGGACGCTATGATCGAGGAAAACAATTTACTTCCCGACAAAGGCAAAAGAAAGGCGGAATAACCAATGAGCAATGTAAAAAAATACGCACTAAGCGAAATCCCCCACTACAAAGTGCACGGACGTACCGTTCCCGGAACCTGCCCGCTGCCGCTCTTTTTCAATGGGAGCGCAGTGGAACTAAACGTGTCCGGTTCAGAGCTTTGGGCTGATCTGGAAGTCAGCTGGCAAAATCTCGAGATGTGGGTGACTATAGAAGTCAACAAGGAATTGATGAGCCGCCTGATGCTGACGCCGGGAAACCATTCCCTGTGCCTGTTTCGCGGCATGAGCGAAGAGCCTGTGAAGAATGTGCGCATCACGAGAGAGACACAGGCGATGATCGAAGACGAGGACTGCTGCCTCATTGTCCACGGCTTTCAGACGGACGGGAACTTCCATCCCGTTCCCAAAGGAAAATATACGCTGGAATTTGTCGGCGACAGCATTACCTCCGGGGAGGGCACTTATGGGGCGAAAGGGGATATGGACTGGATTCCTATGTACATGAGCTACAGCCGCGACTACGCCAAAATGACGGCGGAGGCGCTCGGCGCGGATGCCTATATCATTTCAAAAGGCGGCTGGGGCGTGCTGTCCGGCTGGGACAACAATCCGGACACAAGCATCCCCTCCCGCTACGAACAGCTCTGCGGTCTCTGCTGCGGGAAGAAAAACGAGAGCCTAGGCGCCTTTGCTCACTATGATTTTACTTGTAGAAAGACAGATGCCGTGATCGTCAATCTCGGCACGAACGATGCATCCGCCTTCCAACAGCCCGCGTGGCATGATCCCTCCACCGGTCGGACGTTTAAGCAGCGCCTGAACCCGGACGGCACTTTCGTGGAAGAGGACCTGAACCGTTTCGAGGACGCCGTCGTCTCCTTCCTTAAGATGCTGCGGAAACACAATCCGCAGGCACACATCATCTGGTGCTACGGCATGATCGGCTACGACCTTTCCTTCGCAATAAATGACGCCATGATCCGCTATATACGGGAGAGCGGCGATCACAACGTCATCTATTTACAGCTGCCCGGTCTCACCGAGGAAACCGTGGGTTCCAACAACCATCCGGGCGAACTTTCCCAGAGGCGGGCGGCACGGGTGCTGATCGAGTATCTGCAGGATTACTTTTCCAAAATATCCCCTGCCCGTTAAGCATGTGGCACGCCACATAAAAAACAGCATTCCGACATCCTGTCCCGAACCGTCGAAATGCTGTTTATTCTTTTTGTATGCTATCCCTGCCGCTCCAGCTCCATCATTCCCAGCTTCAGCGCTCCCATGATGCCCTGCTTGTCATCAAGGCTCTGCACCACAATATAGCTGTCCAGATCTTCCAGCTCCTTTGTCTTGACGTAGCCGTTTAACAGTTCCTTAAACTTTGCGCGCACCAAAGGCAGGAGCTGGGTCTGGTGCATCACGCCGCCGCCCAGAATAATGCGCTGCGGGGATACCAGCACCGTATAGTCCACGAGCGCCTGCGCGATATAAGTCGCCTCCATCTCCCAGACATCCTCTCTGTCGGCAAGCTCGATTGCTTTCTTTCCCCATCTTCCCTCAATCGCCGGTCCTGCCGCCAGCCCTTCCATACAGTTTTTGTGGAAAGGGCAAAACCCTTCATAGGTATCGTTCGGCAGCTTACTCAGCAGAATATGACCGCCCTCCGGGTGCATCATGCCGTGCAGAAGGTTTCCGTCCACGATCACACCGACCCCGACGCCGGTACCGATTGTGATATAAATGCAGCTATGTAACCCCTTTGCGATGCCCCACGTATATTCTCCCAAGGCGGAGCCGTTCACATCCGTGTCAAAGCCCACCGGCACGCCAAGTTCCTTTTTAAACGTTCCCACGATATTATAATTCTGCCACGCCAGCTTGGGTGTGGTCGTGATATAACCGTAAGTCTCGGAATCCCTGTTCACGTCGATCGGTCCAAAACACCCGATGCCAAGCGCCTCGATCCCTTTCCCTTTGAAAAAGGAAAGCAGTTTCGGCATCGTAATCTCCGGCGTCTCCGTGGGAATCGAAATCTGCTCCAGAATTTCACCGTTTTCGTTGCCGATGGCGCACACCATCTTTGTGCCGCCCGCTTCCAATGCACCTAATATCATATCTCTCCTCCATTCTGGGGCATTGCCCGCCCCTTGCTTCTCTGTACTGCCCTGACACGCCTGTTCGCAAAGCGTGCATTCGCGCTGCTCCATCCAAAATCAGCCTGCGATCTCCCTTGCCACAAACACCCCGCTGGCGGAAGCGTGGGACAGGGAATGGGTCACGCCGCTGCCGTCCCCGATAATATAAAGTCCTTTATGCCTCGTCTCGAGATGTTCGTCGATCTCCACTTCCATATTATAAAATTTCACCTCCACGCCGTACAGCAGCGTGTCGTCGTTTGCCGTGCCGGGCGCGATCTTGTCGAGGGCATAAATCATCTCGATGATGCCGTCCAAAATCCGCTTCGGCAGGACGAGGCTTAAATCTCCCGGCGTGGCGGCGAGCGTCGGCTCGATCACGCCTTCCGCAATCCGCTTGGCGTTGCTCCTCCTGCCGCGCACCAGATCCCCGAACCGCTGTACGATCACGCCGCCGCCCAACATATTAGAAAGTCTGGCAATGCTCTCCCCGTAGCCGTTGCTGTCCTTAAAAGGCTCGGAAAAATGCTTCGCAACGAGGAGCGCAAAGTTTGTATTTTCCGTCTGTTTCTCCGCCCCCTCATAGCTGTGCCCGTTCACCGTCACAATGCCGTTGGTGTTCTCGTTTACCACAATCCCATGCGGATTCATACAGAACGTTCTCACACTGTCCTCAAATTTCTCTGTGCGATAGACGATCTTGCTCTCATAGAGTTCATCTGTCAGGTGCGAAAAAATCACCGCCGGCAGTTCCACTCGCACGCCGATATCTACCCGGTTTGACTTCGTGTGGATGGCAAGCTCCTCGCAGACCTTCTCCATCCACTTGCTGCCGCTTCGCCCCACAGATATGACACACTTTTCGCATTCATGGGCATCACGCTCACATACGACGCGGTAACCGTCCTCCGTGCGCTCCACCGACCGCACCGGGGTATCAAAATGAAACTCCACCTTATCCTTCAATTCAGCATACAAATTTTCCAGAACCACATAATTAATATCCGTCCCCAGATGGCGCACGGAGGCGTCCAGCAGATTCAGATTATTCTGCAGGCACAGCTTCTTGAAGTGAGTCCCCGCCGTAGAATACAGTTTCGTTCCTTCGCCGCCGTACTTCATATTGATCTCATCCACATAGTGCATCAGTTCTATCGCCTTTTTCTTACCAATATATTCGTGGAGTGTCCCGCCAAAATCGTTGGTGATATTATATTTTCCGTCAGAAAAGGCACCCGCGCCGCCAAACCCGCTCATAATTGAACAGCTCGGACACTTGACGCAGGATTTCACCTTGTCGCCGTCTATGGGACAGTGCCGTTTTTCCAGCGCGTGCCCCGCCTCAAATACCGCTATCTTTAAATCCGGTCGTTTCTGCACCAGCTCATAAGCCGAGTAGATGCCTCCCGGTCCCGCGCCGACAATAATCACGTCGTATCTCATAAATTACCCCCTCCAAAACCCTGCCGCTCTATGTCCTGCACCTTATTTCATCCTATCATAAACGATAGCCCAGAGCAATAAAAACCACGCCGAACTGTTACCAGACGTACATTTCTGTATGTAAAACCACTTGAAAAAACCCGCGGATGGTACTATGATGGAAATGTTGGCGCGTCCGACGCGCACAAAGAGGACGACACCTCAGAAAAACTGATACTTATAAAAGCACAAAAGAAAACGGGAGTTGTTTTGACATGGAAAAATTAAAACCGAAGTTGTTTTCAGTGATGAAGACCTATACAAAAGAGCAGTTCATCAAGGACGTGATCGCGGGCATCATTGTCGCCATTATCGCGCTTCCCTTGTCCATCGCGCTTGCGCTTGCGTCTGGCGTCGGTCCGGAACAGGGTATCTACACCGCCATTGTTGCCGGTTTTCTGATCTCCTTTTTAGGCGGAAGCCGCGTCCAGATCGCAGGTCCCACAGCCGCCTTCGCCACCATTGTAGCGGGCATCGTCGCCGCGAAGGGCATGGACGGGCTGGTTCTCGCCACCATCCTTGCGGGCATCATTTTGATTGCAATGGGCTTTCTGCGCCTCGGCAACCTGATCAAATATATCCCCTACACTATCACCACCGGCTTCACGGCGGGTATCGCCGTCACCATCGCCATCGGGCAGATCAAGGACTTTCTCGGGCTGACTTATCCCGAGGGAACGGTGACGATTGAGACGATGGAAAAAATGGAAGCCGTTATCAAAAATATCTCGACCATTAACGTGCAGGCACTCATTGTCGGGCTGGTCTGCCTTGCAATCCTGATTGTATTTCCTTATATCAACAAGACCATCCCCGGCTCCCTGATCGCCGTGATCGTCGGCATCCTGATGGTAAAGCTTCTCAACATGAATGTGAATACCATCGGCGACCTCTATGAGATCAGCAATAAACTGCCGAGCTTTCACCTGCCGTCCTTTACCATGAAGGACGTGGGCGATATCCTGCCGGACGCTTTCACGATCGCGATTCTTGCCGCCATCGAATCCCTGCTCTCCTGCGTGGTTTCGGACAGCATGATAAACTCCAAGCACCGCTCCAACATGGAACTGATCGCGCAGGGCGTCGGCAACGTGGGCTCTGCGCTCTTCGGCGGTATCCCCGCCACGGGCGCGATTGCGAGAACCGCCGCCAACATCAAGAACGGCGGGCGCACTCCCATCGCCGGAATGGTGCACTCCGTTACGCTGGTACTGATTTTAGTCATCCTGATGCCTTACGCGGCTCTGATTCCCATGCCCTGCATTGCCGCCATCCTCTTTATGGTGGCGTACAATATGAGCGGCTGGCGTTCCTTTGTGAATCTGATGAAGTCCTCCCCCAAGAGTGACATTATCGTTTTAGTGCTCAGTTTTGTACTGACTGTCGTCTTTGATCTGGTGCTCGCAATTGAGGTCGGCATTCTCCTCGCCGCCATCCTCTTTATGAAGCGCATGAGCGAGGTGACGGAGGTGGAAGGCTGGAAGTATGTGGACGAGGAGGACGATCCCGACGCCCTCTCGCTTCGCGTTGTGCCGGACCACACACTTGTCTACGAGATCTCCGGTCCCATGTTTTTCGCCGCGGCTGACAAGATTCTGCGTATCACCCTGCGCGAGGACACTACCTGTCTGATCCTGCGTATGCGCAGCGTGAACGCCATCGATGCGACCGCCATGCACTCCCTGACGGAGCTTTTAGACAAATGCGAAGGGAGAGGCATTCGGATCATCCTCTCCCATGTAAATGAACAGCCGAGAAAAGTCATGGACAAGGCGGGCTTTTCCGCGCGCATCGGTGAAGAGAACTTCTGCACCCACATTGATGAGGCGCTGGAGGTTGCTGGCAGGCACGCGTAACTGCGCGGTCTGCTGTATCCTGCGCTCCCTCCCTTTTTCCTCTCTACACTTTCTCAAAAGCCACTGTCTGCTCTTTCATGGAAATTTTTCCGACCTTATAGCCAAATGCAGACAGTTCCTTTTTCATACTTACTCATTCCGCATCAACCCCCTCACCGCCTCAACAGCCACCCGGATCGCCATATCCGTATCGTGCACCACCGGGTTTTCCAGTCCAAGTTTCTCCCGCTCCTGATTTGCCACCACAAGGAAACAGGAGCCGGCTCTCACCCGCAGGCAGCTCGCCACGGTAAAGAGCGCCGCAGACTCCATCTCGGAGGCAAGACATCCGAGCCGCTTCCATGCTTCCCATTTATTCATCAGTTCGTAACTCACCGGCTTCGTCTCCGGCTCGTGCTGTCCGTAGAAGGAATCCTTGCACTGCACAACACCCGCGTGGAACGGATAACCCTTGACTTTTGCCGCCTCCACCAGCGCGTTCGTCACCGCCAGATCCGGTACCGCCGGAAACTCGATGGGCGCATACTCCCGGCTCGTCCCCTCCATGCGGATTGCCCCGGTGGCAATCACGATATCTCCGCTCTTTACCTCCGGCTGCATACCGCCGCAGGTGCCGATACGCAGAAACGTGTCCGCACCGCAGCGCACAAGTTCTTCCATGGCGATAGCCGCCGAGGGACCGCCGATACCAGTGGAAGTCACGCTGACCTTCACCCCGTCAAGCGTCCCCGTATAGGTGACATATTCTCTGTTATCCGCAATCAAAACGGGATTGTCAAAATACTGTGCAATCTTCACACAGCGTTTGGGGTCGCCGGGCATAATCACATAGCGCCCCACTTCGCCCGCCGCCACCTGTATATGGTACTGTCTGCTCGCATCCTCCGAATAATTTTTCATACGGATCCCCCTTCTCTCTATCGCCTCATGTATCCTCTATAGCAAATTTTCTATTTCAATTATACAAATTATCTTCGATAAAGGAAAGGTTATCTTGGAATTTTACGCCGTCCACTCTATCGTTCCGCAGGCGATCTTGTCACCGGCATTTCCTGCCGGCTGGGAAGTGAAATCATCGGGCTTTTCGTGGATAATCACAGATCTCCCGACAATTTCCCGAATGGTATATCTCTTATCGTAAAAGACACTGAACGCATATCCCTGATTGCCGAGAAGAGGCGGCATATCTCCTGCGTGATCGGGATGCGGCATATTTCCGGGATTATAATGCAGCCCCGTATGGCTGAAATGATCGCTGCAGTCTCCCGAGTCATGTATATGCATCGCGTAAAAATTGCTGGAACCGGGCAGATTAATATTTGGAAGCCCGAAAATTTCCGCCTCCACCAGTACGCCGCCGTAGGTGGTATGATAAAATTTAACCGCACCGTTTAAATCGGGATATCGTTCGCTGCCGTTGACCCATGCTACGGCTCCCGGGTGATTGTGAATCAGAAGCTGTGTAAAAGCGGTTCCCGGTGTTATTTCATAATTGGACATAAGAATGCTCCTATATGTTTTAAAGCTATCTTATGATAAATTTGCAAAGTGGTTCCTTGCAGTCAGACTATATGTTGTCCCGGAAAAACTCCGCCCCGCTCACAACCCGCTCCGCTATGAGCAGTATCCTGCTTTTCAAAAAAGGCGTGAGCGCCTCCCTCACCGCCTGCGCATCCGACACCTCGTTTTTTTCATCCGCAAATACAAGCACCACTTTACTTCTCGCGTGAAACTTTTTCAAATAGGCGAACAATTCCTCATATTTCTTTTTCTGCGGACAGGCGCGGTACTCCCTAAACGCGCCGCCCGTCATAAGCATTGCCATGGGCGTCACCGCAGACGTCATTTCCTGCCCCCAGAATACCAGGTTCAGCCGAACATTGCGAAAAATCTCATTGCTTCTTTTCAGCGCTTTTACAACGGCGGCTGCCGCGTCTTGAAAATCCGCCTTCTCCATGGACGTGTCAATCACAATCGTCATTTCCAGATTTCCGCCGCGGTAGTTTCCCGGCACATGCAGGATGGCATCCACCCGCTTTGCAATCTGCAGCGCATCTATCTCTGTCAGTTCCATAGACTCTCATCCCCCTCCCGGCACAGTCTGCCCTGCCGCCAGATAAAATACGACACACTTCTCCACTCTTCGACATATAGTATAGTAACAGCGAAACCCACTTGCGAACCAAAAAGCCTTTGCAAGCAATGGAGCAAGGAGCAGACATGCCAAAAGAAGCAGAATGGGACAAACGGTTCAACATCGGCGTTGATTCCATCGACAAAGCACACCGAAAACTGTTTTCCATCGTACATCGGCTACTCACATTAAGTAAGGATAAAACCAACGGACAGTGGGCGTGCGCCGAGGGCATCAAATATTTTAAAAATTACGCCATACAACACTTTGCCGACGAGGAAGCATATATGCGCTCCATCGGCTATTCCGGCTATGAAATACACAAGCGTCTGCATGACGACATGCGTGACAAAACACTGCCGGCACTCGAAAAAGATCTCACGGAATCCGAATATTCGGAGGAATCCATCCATCACTTTATCGGCATCTGCGTCGGATGGCTCACCGCCCATATCATAATCGAAGACCGCGCCATTGCCGGTATGATTTCAAACAAATGGAAGACCGATCATACCGGGGCAGACATGGACGCGCTGGAAAATGCGCTGTCCGGCACCATACACGAAATCTTCCGCCTGCCGACACAGCTTGTCAGCGAACATTACAGCGGTGAAGACTTCGGCAAAAGTATGATTATCCGGCTGACATACCTCTCCATAGATCATGAGGAGGTACAGATTTTTATGGCGCTGGAAGAAAGCCTTGTCCTGCGCGCCGTGAGTTCTATTTTAAATATTCCCTTAAACAAAATGGATCAGCTTGTCATGGCGATCGGTAAGGAACTTGCGATCCAGATAGCGGAGCAGGTTGCCATACGCAGCGATCTGGCATTGCAATATCATCTGGTAAACAGTCATTTCATGACCGCGGAGCAGTTCCAGCAGGCATTTTACGCGGGCAGTTTCGATTACAGCCTGTTGTTCAACACCGGGCGCGGTTACTTCGCTTTTGTCGTAAGCATTTAAATCGCTCTACCGTCTCCTTTTTCCGGCAATGTACAACACCCCCGTCACAGTCACTGCCAGCGCCAGCAAAACAACCACAATTCCGGCTGCATTTCTGAACCGACGGTCGCCGGGTTCCTTCCCCGCAATACCAGACGCAGCCCCGTCCCCCGCCTGCCAGTCGATATAGGCAATCGCATACGGGGAAAACTTATCGGTAGAAAAAGTAATTGTGTCCGGGTTGTCATCCTCATCCGTCAGCTGCGCAAATTCCCGGCTGCCGTCTTCCTTTGTATGTAATCGCAGCACATAAAACTGTCGTTTCTCCGCCTTTAAGCGCTCCGGCACATCAATCACCACTTTCAACGCTGACGGAAGTTCGGAAATCGTCTGCGTTTCTCCTCCCTTTGACGCCGTGAGGGACACCTCAAAATACCGTCCGATACTCATGCCCGGCAGTTTTTTCTCCGCAAACTCTTTCCGCACCTGTTCCGGCTCCCTGCCGTCCATGTCCTTCACGTACAAGTTTATTTCCGCAGGCGCGCTGCCCTGCAGCAGTTCCAGTTTCTCTTCTCCGGATAGGAAATAGTCAACCGCCGCCTCAAAATTATAATAAGAAGTCTCCTGTTTTCCGTTACAGAAATCATTGTGCGCCGTCAGCTGCAGATCCCCGGTCTCCAGCGCGCCAATCATCAACTCCGCATCGTTGTTCCCCTTGACCAGACGCTCCGCCTCATCCACGGAGACATTCAAATGTTTTAATGTCCCTGTCAGCCCGCTCTCCTGTCTCTGCCCGCCGTCCGATTCCCCCGGCGCTTCATTATCGTTTTTCTCTCTGTCGTCGTTCTGATCTGTTTTCTCCTCTTTTCTGTCCTGATCCGTTTTCTTATCCTTGTCCGCCGTATCTTCTTTCTGCTCTTCTTTTTTGTCCGTCTGGGCAGGCTTTTTTTCCGCCCCGTCGTTTTTATCTTTTGCGGCGGACTGCGCAAAGTCAACGGAAATGGTATGGTTCTCCCTCACGTCGGTAAAGTTAAAGGAATTCATCCATCCCACCGATTTCCCGTCCACATACACATTGCTGACGGCATAACCGCTTTTCGGGGTCATTGTGTAGAGAATCCCCTCCCCTTCCTTCACCGTGCTCTTCCCGGCGGGCGTAATCGTCCCGTTCTCGGAAGACGCTGTGGCTGTGATGGTATACGTTTTCGGCTCGTCGTTTTTTCTGGTAAACACCGCGGTAAACGTTCTGGACTGCGTGACGCGGTCCAACGGCATCCTGCTGTCTTTGCTGACGGTGTTCCCGTTCTCCGTCCAGCCGTCAAACTGGTA
This sequence comes from uncultured Lachnospiraceae bacterium, assembly GCA_910588955.1. GTDB lineage: Bacteria > Bacillota > Clostridia > Lachnospirales > Lachnospiraceae > UBA3282. The sequence continues at coordinate 44,860 of CAJURQ010000020.1, read as the reverse complement.
CCCATCCTTCGCCGACGCCTCGAGCACCATGCCATCTCCATAGTTGATATCCCGGCTTTCCGTCGCCGTACCGCCGTTACCGTCATTGACGTTTACGTTAATCCGGCAGACGATCCGTTTAAACTCCGCCACATACGTCACGTCACCGCGAACATTGTTGATCGTATACTGGGAGTCCTGCGAAACCCGGTTCCCGTTTTCCGTCCAGCAGTCAAAGGTAAATCCCTCGTCCGGCGTCGCTGAAATCACAACGTCTGCGCCCTCCTTTACCGTGCCGCTCCCGTACACATTGCCGCTGTTTTCCGGGGATACCTGCAACTGTATGTCATACATCGTCTCGCGCACGGAAACTAACGCCTCCGCACTGTAGTTGCTGTCCTGCTTGGAAACCGCCTTCACCACCATGGAGGACGCGGTTTCATCCGAAGCCACATTCAGTATGCCGTTCGTGTCAATAAAGGTGCTCTGGCTCTTCTGCCCGGAAACGCTCCACGCGACTTCCCTGCTGTAGTCATTGACGCCCGCCACATATGCCGTAAAGCTGCATTTCGTATCTTTGGAGACAACCGTTGTTCCCGGGGAGATTGTAACAGACGTAATAAACGACTTTTCCTCCACCGATTCCACGGTTGCGCCGGAACCGATCTGCGCCGCATAACACGGCAGAACAGCAGACAAAGACATCTGCGCCGCCAACAGACACGCCCCCAGACAATATATGGCTTTTTTTCCCATGTTCCACCTCCTGCTGTCATTCTGCATGTATCTGAACCGGATCCAAATTAATTGTCATGTCCATGATGGCTGCCGTGACCGCCGCCATGCTGCTTTTTCCCGCCTGTCTGTCCCGCGTGGGAGCAGGCATCAATCCGGCTGCGCAGTTCGCCCATCGTCATTCCGTGACAGTCCTCAATCGTAACGCCTTCATCGTATTCCAGAAGTTCCAGATAGGTTCTATATTTTCCAAACGACATCTCGTGCCGGTGCGCCTCCTCCCTGCAGGAAAGATCGCTGGTGTACGTCAGCGCTTCGTACTTTTCCGACAGCTCGTCAGACGTAATCTCCTCCAGAATTTCCTCCGCCCGGTCCGAAATCACCGTAAAGACAAGCACGCCGTCCTGCTCCAGATATCTGTTATATTTATCGTCATTTATCAGGCGGTTGACAGCCTGCATATAAGAAATATTTCTTAGCGGCACCTGTTCGATCACTCCGTCGCCGTCATCATTATATGCCTCGGCAGACACCACCCTGCCGAAGCGGTTGACGCTCAGTTCTATAGAAGGATTCACGTCAATGCTGATGTAAGTGACAGGCAGGCTGTACGCGAAGCCTCCCCCTATGCCGGCAAGGCAAAGCAAACCGATCACCGCCATCGCATAGGCATGGGCAAAATGCGCTCTGACACGGTGTTTTCCCTGCTGCTGTTCACGCAGGTACTGTAATGTATTCTGTTTCAGTTCCTCTGTTGCCTTTATGTTTTCCAGACTCTCCCGAATCAGATTCATGCCCATTCACCTCCCAACTTCTCCCGCAGCAAAACCTTCGCCCTTGCCAGCCACGTATATACCGTATTTTCCTTACGCCCCAGTATTCCCGCAATCTCCGCGGCGGAATATCCCTCATAGTAATACAGATAAATGACATTCCGATATTTTTCCGGGAGTTTCAGCACCACATCCAGCACTTCCGCGGACGTGTCGTCTAACGCCTCTTTCTCCTCCGCAATCACGTCCAGAGATACCCATTTTCTGCGGGAAAAATATCTGAGCATATCTTTGCAGGCGTTAATTGTCACCCTCGCGAACCACGCCTTCTCATGCTCTCTGCTCTCAAACATACCTTCATAGAGCATATATTTCATATAGACATTCTGAAATACATCCTCCGTGCCATCCCTGTTTTTTAAATGTACAAAACATATTCTCCGCACCATGTCCGCATACGTTTCCATGGCATATTGGATTTCTTCCGCGCTTTTCACCGCTTTTCTCCTTCTGCTCCAAAACCGGACAGGAAGGCTTGTTTCCCCCTGCACATATACAAAACCCCGCTGACTAGCAGCGGGGCTTTGCGTTTTTCTCCCTCAATGATGTCTGGAATGATGTCCGGAACTGCCGTCACACCATATCATGTCTCCACTCTCGTAGTCATAATAATAGCAGCCGCTCTCCTCCGCCGATGCCACCATCACCGTGCTGCCAATCATAAATGTCGCTGCAGCAACCGTTACCATCAACTTTGCCAGCTTTCTTTTCATGCCCTTTACCTCCGTATTCTTATCCTGTAATTACATCGTTTCATAAGTAATACGTCCGGCAAAGCCGATTCCTTTCATTTTCGGAAAAATTTTTTCGCTGCGTTATCTTATCTATAGTATAATGCACACGCTTAAATTTGAAAAGCGGAGATCCGCCCGAATCCCCGCTTTTCTTACACAGTATCATAACCTCTTTGCACGGTCAGTTAATTCCCGTTATGCGAAGCTCCCCGTCAACGGACTTAAAAATAATGTTCGGCGTGGCATCGCCCATAATAACGCCCGCCATAGTCTCTTCCAGCGTCGAAACGTCTACCGCCGCAATCACCGCGCACCGCTCGTCCGTAAATATGGTATCGGCTCCCAGCGCCATAAACGCCTCCTCGCCCTCGACTGCCTCGCCGTTTACCGCAAGCGGATAGCTGCACAGCCCGGCGAGCGCATCCATATCCTTCTCCGCCATTGCTGTCTGGATCTGTTCCGCAAATGCCGCAGTATCCCCTTCCGCTCCTTTTTCCTCTAAGTCCTCAAAGTTGTCGTTCTTCTCTTCTGTCTCGCTCTCCGTGGGCGCACTCTCCGGCTCCGCTTCTTCCGTCTGCACCACATCCACGGGCTTTTCATCCACCACTTCCGTCTCTTCCTGCTTCTGCTCACCGCATCCCGCGCATCCCAGAACCATTGCTCCCACAAGTAATAAAATTTTCCACTTTTTCAATGTTTTTTCCTCCTGATTATTCATTTTCTAAAATTCCCGCAGCCTCTCTCCTAACCTGCATCTCTTATACTATCCGCCCCAATTTTTTTCGTCAATTTCACTTTTTCGCATTTTTCTGTTAATTTTTCGCAATCGTGCCGAAATTTCCCCGAAGAATCTGTTGATAAACCTGCCCCGGGTTCATTATAATTGATATAAGCATTACAAGATTTCGACATTTTTTCAAAATAGCGTGATGTGGAAAGGAATCAATCCCATTATGAAAATAACTATTTGCGACGACAGCATTAAAGATCTGCTCTGCACGGAAAAGCTGTTGTTAAAATATAAATCGCTGTACCCCGACAAAGACTTTGATCTGGAAAAATTTTCTGATCCCTCCAGACTTTACCAGCGAATATCCGAGGGCAAACTGACCGATATTTATATATTGGATATGCTGATGCCGAGACGGACCGGAATCGATATAGGAAACCTGATCCGGACAGCCGGCTGCGAGAGTGTGATTATCTATATCACGTCATCGGAGGATTACGCGCTGGACGCCTACGGCGTTCGTGCGGTGAGATATCTTCTGAAGCCGGTCGATGAAAACAAACTGTTTGAGGCGCTGGATTATTCCCTGTCTTACGCCAAACTGAGAGTGGACTCCTTCTATCTGATCAAGACAAAAGAGGGACTTGTACAGAGACCCTACTCCAAGATCGAATATGTGGAAAATGTCGGCAGGAAGTTGGAAGTGCACATGACCGACGGCGAGATTTTGAGAAGTTTATTTATCAGAAAGTCCTTTGAAGAGGAAACGCAGGAAATTGCCGCGCAGAGGAATTTCCTCCAGATCCACAAGTCCTTTCTTGTCAATCTGGACTATGTGAAACAACTGACCCCGGACAGCGTTATTCTGGTATCCGGCAAACGCCTCCCGGTCAGCCGGGCGAAATCGGCAGGCGTCAAGCGAGAATACCTTCTCTTTGTTTCCGGCAGCATCGGTGGAGGAATGACATGATTTTTATTAAAAATATATCCTATATCATGAGCCATATTTTCTTTCTGGTGTTTGTCTATCTGTTTATGGTACACCGCTACTCCAGAAAGAAAACGCTGTCTATCTGTTTTCTTGCCTTTCTTTTTACAACGGTAATGGGTCAGTTGAAACTTAATTTGTTTTCGGACAGCGCCTTATTTTATTTCTTTACAACAATCGCACAAATAATTGTCGTACAGCTTGCCGGGCTTCTTATCTCAGAAAAGCGCGACAGCAGGACGCTGTTTATCGGCTTAAGCGCCTCCAACTATGCAATAATCGGGAGTATTATCGCGCCTATCCTGTACATTTCTACAGATAGTGTCCTGCTTGCACTGGCGGGAAATCTTCTGGCAAATATTATCCTTTTACTGGTGTTGTATTTTAATATCCGAAACACTGTTACTAAATTCTGCGAGCGGGATCTGGAAAAAAGCAGATGGGAACTATGTCTGATTCCCGTATTTTTTTATTGCAGTTTTTCCAGCATTGCCTTTTTCCCGTATACTCTTTACGAGCATCCCGAAAATATTCTCGTTAGCATCTTATTGATGCTCACCATGCTCGTGTCCTATGTGGTCGTGCTTCGCTATCTGGACAGCGAGACGAAACAGGTGGAAGAATATTGGAAAAACATGATGTTTGAATCCTATATCCAAGGTCTGGAGAGCCAGAATTACCTGACGGAACAGTCGGAGCACAACCTAAAAATACTGCGGCATGACATGAGACATTATTCCACAATGATCGATTCCCTTCTGGATCAGGAGGACTATGCGGAAATCAAAAATATTACCGGGCATATCAATGAAGTGGTGAACGAAAATAAAGTCGATGCATACTGTGAAAACCGGGTCGTCAATACGATTCTTATGAAGATGGCGGAACAGGCAAAATCTCTCCAGATCGACCTGCAGCTGGATATACTCATACCTCGGCAGATTCCGGTCAATGAATACGAGTTCGCCATGGTACTCGCTAATCTTTTGGAAAACGCTGTTTTCAACACCAAAGACGCTTCATCCGCCGAAAAATACATCGCCGCGAAAATACATTGCACAGAGGAGCACCTGCTGCTCGACATGGAAAACGACTGTGACCGGGAAATCTATTTTGATTCCATAACGGGGCTTCCCAAAAGCAGACGCGGTAAGGGGCATGGTCTCGGCATGCAGAGCGTACAGGCTTTCAGCGATAAGCTGGGCGGAGCCATTGACTGTTACTGCGAAAGCAACCGATTTCGGATTATTTTGTATGCAAAATTTTAACCGTCACGGTCTCTGTATCTGAAACGTATTTTCCAGAAGCAGCCAGTTCGGACGGAAAAACCGCATGATCTGCCAATAGCCCATTCCGCGCAGACTAAATTCCGGCAAAAGGGCAAACTTCGCCTGATAACTTCTCACGTCCTCAAACCATACCTCATGGAGCTGACCGTCTTTTTCATACTGAAAAAACGGTGACATAGCCACTTCGTCAAACTGGATGGGAACACCCGCCTCCACGGCAATCCGCACGGCTTCCAGATTGCTTACGGTAGTCGCCCGGGATGACCCCTGCACAAAAGGCAGCGTCCAGTCATATCCGTAGTTCGGGATTCCCAGATCAATCTTCGCCGGCTCAATGCGGGTGACGGCATACTCTACAACCCGCCTCACCTGATTGACAGGCGCAACCGCCATGGGCGGACCGTAAGTGTAGCCCCACTCGTAAGTCATAAGCAGGACGCTGTCAGCCGCCTCCCCCAGAAGTCTGTAATCCTTTCCCTCATACAAAAGCCCCGCCTGTTCATCCGATGTCTTCGGTGCCAGCGCCACAGAGACATGATATCCGTAGGGAGCGAGGTAATTTCTCACGTCAGCCACAAAATCAGCGAATGGAATCCTGTCCTCCGGTCGAATGTACTCAAAATCAATGTCAACTCCCTGAAAGTTCTTTTCCTGCACAGCCGCAAGTAAATTGGCAAGCAGATTGTCTTTTGCCGTCTGGTTATTTACCACAGCGGCGATCAGAAAATTATTGAAATTCCCGTCCGGTCCAAGCGGTGTCAGCGTCAGAACCGGACGCACCCCCTGTGTCAGCGCGGCGTCAATCATAAACGTATCATCCACCGTCGGCGGAACCAGATCCCCCTCCGTGGTAAACCCATAGGAAAAGACCGAGAGCGAGGACAGATAGGGAAGTGTCTCATTTAACGTGTCCCGTCGGATGAAAGGATAAGCATAGCCGTTTACCCATGCCGGGTATGCGGGCACAGAAGTTTCCCCCGAAGACAGGAGAAGCGCCTGCCCCACCGCCAGCGGATAAGGATATGCCAACTGATTGTTATAAATGATGGACGACGCGGAAGTCCCTTGGCTCTCCGCAATGGAATCTACCGTGTCCCCCGGTTGTACCACATAAATTTCCATAAAGCATTCCTGCAGTTTCTGTCGGCTTTTGCTTTATTCTATGCAGATCCCGCGCCGGCGGCACCGAACACCGTATCCCGCGCAGACCAGACCTCCGTCACTGACGTCCCAAGATATGCATCACTTCAGGAAGATACATTCTCCCAAACATATTCAGATGATTAAGGAGATGATAGAGATTATAGATATCCCGCCGCCGCTCATACCCCGGCTGTAAAGGCGCAGCGTTCTTATAGGTATCATAAAAGACTGGCGAAAATCCCCCGAAAAGCTCTGTCATCGCGATATCCGCCTCAGCATGTCCCACATAAACCGCCGGATCGATCAGCCACGCACTGCCGTCATTTCCCGTGATCACATTTCCCGACCACAGATCGCCGTGGAGCAGGGACGGGTATTCCGGCTCCACCAGAATCTCATCCAAATGATCAAGAAATCTGCCTATCCTCTTTCGGTCTTCTCCGTCAAAATACCGGGCGGCAGACTGAAACTGCGGCTCAAGACGGCATGTCCGGAAAAAGTCAATCCAACTGTCATACCCAGTATTCACCTGTCTGCGTCTGCCAATATAATTGTCACTGTCAAAACCGTATTTTCCGTCGGAAACCAGTTCATCTGTCGACGCCCTGTGCATGGCGGCTAACTGTCCGGCAAAATCCTCCCAGTAATTTCCGCCACGGCTTATACTCGAAATAAACTCTAAAAGCAAAAAGGAGAACCCGCCCCTCCCCGCGTCAGTTCCCACGCCGAGAATGCGCGGCGTGCCAATCGCCTCCGTCCGGGCAATCGCCGTCAACCCCGCTGCTTCCGCGGTAAAAAGAGAAAGATTTTCCTTTGTATTGGATTTCATGAAAATACAGCCGCCGTCTGTCAGCGTCAACCTGTAAGCCTCGTTGATATCGCCGCCGGAGATCGGACTGGTTTTTTCAATTTGTGTCCTCTCACCGAAAAGGGTCTGTATGGCGGTTGCGAGGGATGGGAAATGGGGTGGGGTAATCATAGTGGACTCCTTTGCGCTTTCATTTACAGCAGCCACTGTCTTTAGCATTCTGCGTTAGGTTGATGACATGAGATTTTTTCAAATTTTTCTATCCTACACTGGTGTTTCCTGCTTTTCTTCTCATAATTGATCCCGACAAGCAAAATATTTCCTTCATATTCTTTAAGGGCTGATACATATCCTTTACTTTTAATCTGGCTGATTGCTCCTTCTGCGGTTTTATCCCATTTTAGTTCCACAACCAATGCCGGATTTGAAGATGTACGTTTAGGAAGGAAAACCATATCGGCAAATCCATTTCCTGTCGGCAATTCTCTTACAAGGGTATACTCCCTGCATGCACTATAATATGCCAGCGCAATCACACTGCTCAAAGAAATCTCATTGTTATAAATCAGGCTGGACGAACTTTGCATATGGACTTCCTGTATCATCTGCGCCACAGCTTTTTCGTCCATCTCCAAAGTTGCCTTAAGTAAAGCTTCCGATGCATCAATCGCCTTTATTACTTCTTCCCACCCATCATTTCTAATTGCCCGCAGAAAAACACTTCTCACCTCATCATTTGGAATAAAAACTTTTTTTGTCTTACTATCATAAGCCAGATATCCCATATGAATTAGCAGGGTAATAACATCATCTGCAGACTTAAATGAAGTAATATCGTTTTGAAAGGATTCCACGTCAATACTGCATCCCTGATCTCTCAACATGTCTACAATCAATTGTCTTAACCCATCAAAATCCATTGCAATGTACATCATCAAAGACTCATACGTCTCTGTTCCAGACCAATAATTTCCAAATTCTCCACTATCTACAGCTTCAATTACGGAATTAGGGCTATAAACATGTCCTACTTTTTCAAAATAATATCCGTCATACCATCTTTGCATCTCTTTAAAGGGCATGTCATGTTCTTTGCAAATAGTCCTTACCTCTGTCTCAGTAAATCCGACATACTCCGCCATCTGTCTTGGACTGACCATCGTATGCTCTCGAAAATTATTTAAAGCTGACTGTGTGCCGTATTTTTTAATTGGTAAAATTCCCGTAATATAAGCAAGCTTTAAGAAAGCTCCCGACGGTGTCCCTTTAAACAGCCCTCTTAAAAGATTGATATATTCTTTCTGAAGATTTTCGTTATTTTTGTCCTCCCGGAACAAACAGTCCCATTCATCAATAATAATGATAAACTGTTCTTTTGTCACAACATTAATTTTTGCCAATACCGACGGCAATGAAATATCATCGTCTTGAACATATTCGGGGTATTCCTCTCTTAACTCGGCTATCACCTGTTCCTGAATATAACTCACTATTTTAAGAGTTGAATCTCTCTTCATTTCCTCAAGCGCATTTCCGTACATCCACTGAATATCCAAAAAAATTACATTATATTTATTCAGATGCATTTTGAAAAAATCATTCTGATATATTTTAAGTCCTGCAAACAGCTTTTCAGAATAACATCCTTTACTATAATATGCCGCCAGCATAGTTACCGCCATTGTTTTTCCAAATCTTCTCGGTCTGCTGGAACAAATCAACGGTCTGTCTTTTCCAATGCGGCTATTCGTATATATTATCAGTTCTGTCTTATCTACATACAACTCGGAATTAACAGAAACTGCAAACTGCTCATTTCCCGGATTTAAATATATACCCATGCCTACACGCTCCTCCATGTTAATCATTCATTCTATACATAGCGGTAATAATCATTTTGTGCAATACATTTATTAATACACTTGTTGATATAATTTCGATAAACATAACTTTCGCTAAATGGGTCTTTACGTTTTTCAAAGAATTCATATTTCATACTAATTTATTTATTATACATTGTCAATGACAGTTGCAGATATAAAAGGCGGAGAGTCCTCACGCTCTCCGCCTCCTATCTTTCACCTTACAGTACACCACCGCCACCGCCGTACTGACAAACGTCGCCACAATCGCCGGCGCGATAATCGCCGCCGGGTTCACGCTCCCGTACTGCTGCCGGTACGCAATCATATTCACCGGTATCAGCTGCAAAGATGAAATATTTAATATCAAAAACGTACACATCTCGTTGCTGGCGACGCGCTCCCGTTTCCCTTTCTTCCCGCCAGCCGTTTCCGCGCCGCCATTTGCAGCGATTCCATCTGCCGCATACCCCGGCGTCCCTCTCTCCGCCTCCAGTTTCGCCAGTTCCTCCATCGCCTTCAATCCGCCTTGTGTCAAGTTAATGACACGAACTTTTTTTAATTTATTTATTAATCTCCCAATGTCCCTTTCTACTGAAACCTTTCCGCATAATCACTTCTGACTCACGTAGTTCCTTTATAATGCGACTAATCGTTCGGGTGCTCAAACCTGTCTGCTCGCTCATTCTTTTTGCTGTAATATCAGGTCCTTTTCTAATAATAGCAAAACCTTATTGCTATAGCTCTGATTATCGCCACTTATATCGCCATTATTATCACCAATGGCGGCATTCCCATCATTAGCTGATAGAAAAAAATAGGAAAACAACCTTCATAAAGCGGAATTTCACGCAAAAATCATTATGCACAATGGAATTAATCAATGCTTCTCGTAACGGCACTGATTCAACAAGATTTTTCTTTGATCATTCTTCACTTTACTGTTTTTATGAGCAAATAAGATTAATGATCCCTGTTCTTAAAATGGTATCCCGCAAAATATCATTTTCCTTATTGTTTGCATAGGCAACCATAACATCGTAATTATCTTTAATCAAACTAAGAACTTCTTCAATATTATTCAAATTATTATCTATCATACATGTGATTATTTCTGAAATATATATAGACAGATAATCATATAAATGCTCAACATAAGTAATTAACAGGTTCTGCTCCTGAAGCGCTGCATGCGCAATTTCATTACGTATTCGATATAATCTCTGGATTTGCCAGCTAATGCGGTTATAATGTTTTTTTATTTTTTCTACGACAGCCTTTGGATCCATCAATAATTTATGGATAGATTCTGTTCTAAATCTCAACAACATATTAACATTGCTTTTATCCACTAATTCAGCATACCATATAGGATTTTTGAATATTTCTATAGTTTCTCGTACCATTGTCTGTTTTGATTCCTGATGCGTATCCACATTTCTACCTGTAAATTCAAACCGCACGCCACATCTGTTACAATCCTCTACATAATTTCTTACAATGCGGTAAACATAACGCAGACATACAGCAGCGGGAACAGTATCTTTTACATTCGAAATTATATCTTTATACATTTCTGTCCTAGCCAGAGATTCCAGCGCCACCCATAAATTCATATATTTTTCTTCCTGAAAAAGTGATGCCCGGCTTATATTGGCATAGCTAAAAGAACCCTTTAGTTTTTCTCTGACAATCTTTTTATTTTCATCTCTGAATATTCTTTGGGTATGCTCAAATATTGTGCCTGAAACATCAATATAATCATATGTTTGATATATCTGCATCGCCGTAAACGATTTATGATGACGCGTACTTTTATTAATCGGAACAATAACTACTGATGACAAATCCCATGCGCTTAACAAATTATAAAAACTTGCCATATTTAGTTGCTCAGAAACATCCACGACTGCTAGATGTGCCGCCGTGTAAATATCGTATGCCTCTTCTTGTACACAAAAATATCTTTTATCCGCATTTAAGAGCGTTTTTATATCTCTCAAATCATCATATATTTGACATAACTCATCATATGATTTTATATCCAAACCTGATCTCTGTAATATTTCAGGTAATCTATCTTGTGTTTCCCTTTGTTGCGGTTTAAAGGGTACATATATTAATACATCAAAAGTTGACTTTCTATTATTTAATAACTGTCTGCAAAATATATCCCATTGTTCATCAAATTCTTTAATCTTCATTTCGTCCATAGTAAAATAGCGAAGCAATTCATTCAATGCCTGTGCCGACCATCCATTATATATTGATTGACTAGCAACTATATTAATATATAACTCCATGTCTTCCATATTTCTATCAATAATCGCCTGTTTCAATTCATTCAAAGCATTCCGCAGATAATCTTCATCAATCCTTTTTATGACATAATTCAAGCGATGTAATATACGATTTCTATAATGAACAGCATCCTTTTCCGATTCTCCACTTAGAGCATTTTGAAGCCTATTGAGAATCGCTTTATTGTATTTCATTAATACTTTATCCTGATTTGAAATAAATAAAAGTTCTTCCCGGCACGCCTTTATGTTAGCATCTGTTGTGAACAGTCCTGATTGCGTCTTTTTTATTACTTCTACCATTTCCTTCATAGCAGTTAATGACGTCATAATTTTGTACTGATATATGTCCAATGTTTTTCTATTCATTAATTCCTGCCATCTTTGATAAAATGGTACCGCTTCTTCTCTTACACCACTATTGATCAGCATTTCATTGTTATTTCCACTTAACATCAGTACCTCCCATGCCTATTCACTTCCTATTCGTCACTTCCTATTCGTACAAATTTTAATTGACACGCCTTTAAATTCCATGTATAATTTCAATTAATAAAGGCATAATCATTTATGGATAGAAGAGGTATTTTCTTTAGCGGTGAGGCATAGCCCCTGCGAAAAGAATTACCTCTTTAGATATTTTTCATCTAGTTTTTCTTAAACAAATTATTTCTCCCTGTAACATTTACTTTATTTTCTCTTAAAATTCATAATATAACTCTGCCATTACAATTTTATTATTTATAATCTTTTTGAGTTCATCATCCTCCGTCAAAAGGCACCCTTGAATCAGCTTATCACTTGCACCCGTTATTTTTTTTATAACAGAATCACTTAAACCTGCCTTGAGAAGTTGTCCAATTCCATACTTGACAATACTTGTTACACTTGTCATCTCTATTAAAGTCCCTAAATAGTCAGGGATCCCAGAAGAAGATGTTATCTCTCCCCATGGTTCTCCATTCCCATCTATGAAAAGCAAGTCATCATTGCTCTTTACTTTATTCTGAAAAACAAATTTCTGCACCTGCTGTAACTGTCTTGACAATTTGGGCGGCAAACGAAGTTCAAAGCCATTTACTATAATAAAACCATAATATTCATCAAAATTCTCCCATTTGATTTTTCTCAATTCACGATATGTGATCCCATAAAGCATCATCATTTTTATTCCGATAGCCGCCATTGCTTTCTTAAGATCCGTAGCCCCTCCCCATTCCGTATCTTCAAGCTGTTCATTTGACCATGCCAAAAGCTCTTCGGCTTGCATAAATGTCAAAGGCTCCTGCTCAACTATGCCCGCCAGCAAATCACATTTCTCAATATATGCCATCATTCGTTTCATATATGAATTTTCCCGCAGGCGGTTGAAAGAAATTGCATCATATAATTCAGGATTTGCAATATCTGTAGTCTTTCGGATGTAGTTAAAAAACAATCCTATCACGGTGGCATACCGTTTAGCCTTTGTCTTGCTCTTATATCGCTGTATATCTTCCACATTATAAATCAGGCTCTGTAATATAAATTCAACATCTATACCCTTAAGTAGAATACGGAGTGGTTCTCCCGACAAAGAATTTCCCCAATGTATTTCCAAATATTCGGTAAAATTCATTACATCACTTTTATAATCCGGATATTCTGTTATAAAGTCATCAATTATTTTTTGGTAATTCATGCAATTAGTCCTTTCCAATATTTTATATTATTATACGTTTGTGCTTATTATATGTCAATTGCAATATATAATCCGATAATATTTCGATTTCATATATTGTATACTTCGATTTTCTCTCATATTTTCTTATATATATCCGATAAAACATTGGATTATAAATAATGAAAAAAGCGGAGAATCATCAATCTCTCCGCTTCCTATCCCTCACCTTACAATACACCACCGCCACCGCCGTACTGACAAACGTCGCCACAATCGCCGGCGCGATAATCGCCGCCGGGTTCACGCTCCCGTACTGCTGCCGGTACGCAATCATATTCACCGGTATCAGCTGCAAAGATGAAATATTTAATATCAAAAACGTACACATCTCGTTGCTGGCGACGCGCTCCCGTTTCCCTTTCTTCCCGCCAGCCGTTTCCGCGCCGCCATTTGCAGCGATTCCATCTGCCGCATACCCCGGCGTCCCTCTCTCCGCCTCCAGCTTCGCCAACTCCTCCATCGCCTTCAATCCCGCCGGCGTACACGCCCAGCCAAGCCCCAGCACATTTGCAATCAAGTTCGTGGCTATGTACTCCCTCGCCGGATGCCCTTTCGGGATACGCGGAAAAAGAAAGCTGATGAAGGGTTGTATCCCTCTCGTCAGCTTTGCTATCAGTCCCGATTTCTGCGCAATCTCCATCAATCCCACCCACAGCGCCATCACGCCGATCATGGTGATGCAGAGGGAGACCGCGTCCCCGGCGGACTCTAGCGCCGCGCTCGTCACCTCCGCCATCTTCCCCGTGAACGCACCGTACACGACGCCGATCAAAATCATAAATGCCCAGATATAATTTAACATGGAAACCCCTTCGGCTTACCGTCTCATTTCCATCAATCCGAAATTGCATGAACGGCACGCCCGTATCATATCTTCTTTGTTTCATTCTATGAATTTCCCTGTGTAATATGTTTATCTTCTGCCCGCCATCCTCGCGACTTTTTCTTTTCCTCCCCTCCCATATCCATCACCCCCATAACGGAGATATCAATTTCTGACGCGTCCACCAACTCAGTCGCGCCCGCCCGCTGTTCTTCATCTGTAGCGGGTATGGTACCGTCAATCTGCCCACTGACGCTTTCCGCCCGCAGCATTACCGTCTGATACAGCATTTCCGCGCCCGCGCTATATTCTTCATAGGAATAAAAAGCAGTCGGATCAATTTCCACCAGCATGTCAATCCTGCTTCGGATTCCCTGATAGACTTCCTCAAACCGTCCGTTCAGGACATACTCCTGCGAAAGCTCTCTCAGATACTCGTGATAGCGGGAGAGATATGACTCGTTCTCCAGAAGCGCGTCAAAAAACGTCGTCCCCTGAAAAGGCGTATCCACCGCATCATTGACTACCTCCGACGCGCCGCTCTCCCGTCCCTGATTCATACCTCCAAAAGAAAGGTTGTAATCCCACGGAAGAATATTCAGCATACCATTGTATTCATACAGATAGTAATTATGCGCCATGTTCCCGGAAAGACTATCAATGTTTACGGAAAACGCATGTACCGCCATATATTTTAAGATGTTATCCACATCCAGATATTTCTCAAGGTCAGTCCCCTCATTAATGTTTTTGAGGGCGGTAACCACCCGGCTGTGATCGGTCTTCCCAGAATCCGTCACCTCACTGTCCCATATGTCAGAATAGCTGGACAATTCCCCATCCGTGTAGTTGAGATTCGCGCCGTTCCCGCCGCCCATAGCATGATCGCCACCCGGCGGCATCTTTCCCATATCCGGCGGTTCCTGTCCCGCAAACTCTGCAAAGTCAAAATCTTCGCCTCCGGGCTTGGTGGGCTTTTCCCTGAAATTCCCATCTTTAGACCCGCCGCCCATCTGCATCCCGTCAGGCTTATATAACTTGCCGTCCCCGGTTCCGTAATTCCGCATCAAAAAGCTTTCCTCCACGGCTTCCAATGCCAGATATACGCCAATATATTCGCCGTTCACCGAAACTTCCGCATAATTATACAAGGATGCGTCCGCCCCCAGATACTGATACATATCATAGACCACAGCCTCCTTCATGCTGGTGGCGTCCGCGTAATTATTATTTAAAATCAATTTATCAAGCCCCAGACAGGTCTGCCCTTCCACATAATGGTCAAATTCCAGTTTTAAACTGTATCTGTCCGTGTCGGGATTCATGGCAATCGCCGACAAACTGGTATTTCCCTTCGGTCGAATCCCTACATTGCATATTTTCTGGTCATTGACGAGCACATCACAGGAATAATACTCTTCCGCCATGGCGTTTTCCAGCATATCCGCCCATTCCTCTTCCTCTATCTGAATATCGACACGCATAAGCTTTTCCGTATCGAACAGTGCCGATTCGTACGCCATCTGCACCTTGACGCCGCCAAGCGTCTCCACCGCCTCCTGTGAAAGTCCCATCAGCCAAAAGCAAAACGCAACGGCGACAGCCATCATCACACCTACAATCTTCGTTATATGCCTGTGAGAAATCATACTTCACCTCATTTCCGCGCCGCTTTTGGCACAACTTTGATCAACCAAAACATGAACATACATGTAACAAGCAGCACACAGCTATCCCACCCGTCATTATGACATATACTCCCCGTTGTAGCTCACGAGGGTAACATTTCCCACGCCCTCGATCTCATGCAGTCTGTTGACAAAAGACGTTGCCGCGTCCGCCAGACGAACCTCCGCCGTCAATTCGATGCCGCCTTCATTCACCGTCTTAGATTTTACAAGAAACCGCTTCAATGCCGCACGCGCCGTCTGCGTCGCCACATCCTCCGCCTTTTCATCCTTGCAGTTTAAAATCAAAATGTAAGGATTCTCATGCGTCTTCCGGCTAGCAAAAAGAATCAAGATTACGCCGATAATCGCAGAACCAATCACTGCCAGGGGAATCATGCCCGCGCCGATCACAATCCCTGCCGCAATCGCCCAGAACAGATACACAATCTCAATCGGCTCCTTGATCGCCGCCCGGAAACGCACGATAGAGAGCGCGCCCACCATGCCTAGCGAGAGCACCACATTGGACGTCACCGCCATTATCACCAACGTTGTCACAAGGGAAAGTCCCACCAGCGTCAACGCAAACCCGGATGAATACATCACACCGTTGAACGTCTTCTTGTAGACCACAAAAATAAACAACCCAATCACAAGGGCGAACAGCATCCCGATCAAAGTGTCAACTGCCGAAAACTGCGTTACATTCTCTAAAAAACTAGATTAAAATATATCGTTAAAAGTCATTTTTCTTTTCCTCCTTTTTTCTTATCCAAACCGTCTGCACGCCTCATATTTTGAAAACGCCGTCTGCCGCAATGTATTGATCTGGACAAGCCTCTGTATCATTTCCGGAAGGAACGCATCATATTTCACTTCCAGAATCATATCCCGCGGCGCCTCCGCCGTGTCAATATCTGCGACTTTCCCTTCCAGAAAATCCCGATGGAACAGCGTCGTCCGAATATCCGAATCAAAGGTAATCCGCACGTTTCCCGCCCGGTAAATATAAGGCTCGCGCATATAGGATACGAGCACCCTCGGGCGAAGCATCTGGTAACGCATTTTCGCGTAAAGCTCCCTCACCAAGGGCGACGAATGTTCCCTCATCCAGCCCACGTTTCCCGCCAATAACGCCCTGCACTCCCGCTCTGAAATCTGCGCGTCCACTTTCATGCAAAGCGAGCGTTCTTTAATCTTTTTCTCCAGTGTCAGATAAGAAAAATTATCGTTGTAATATCTGATTCTGAACTTCTCCCGTATCGGAACGCCGTCCGTCTTTTCCCGCAGCGCTTTATCGGCATAATTGTCGAAATAGATGCTCCGTATCAGATATTTTCCGTCCGCTCCCGTATGTACGTCGCTTTGCATGACTGTCCGCAGACGGTTTCGCAGTTCTATATACTGCGCATAGTCGATCCGGTATTTCAGCTCATGCCGGAATCCTTCTGTCTGATTCACACGTTGCTCCTTTCCGTGCCTTGCGGAAACTGTTTCCTTCTTTCACAGTTCCCGCTAAAGCGTATTCTCTTTTTTGCATCAAATATGGGTAAAGTATAGATGTCTTTCCTAAAATGTACTTAAAAACAGATGTGATTTTTTGATGAACAATTCCCGATGCAGATTTTCCCCGCCATTTTTATTCCTGCAATGCAGATTTTCCCCGCCACTTTTACTCATATCGCGCAGATTTTCCCCGCCAAGCGTCGCCGTGCAAGCATAAACCAATTCCCGTTTCGTATAAATAGCGCTCTTGCCGTCCCACCTCTACAGCACCACCCTAAAGCAAATCTCCTTCCCGTCCACGCTTTCCACCGTCGCCCTCCCTCCGTGCGTTTCCGCGATTGCCCGCACCATGGACAGACCGATTCCCGTGCCGCCTGTCTCAGCGGATCGGGATTCATCTAAACGGTAAAACCGGTCAAACAGCCTGTCCAAATCGGAGACGTCCGGCAAGCCGCATGTATTGGACACTTCGATGCAGACCTTCCCCCTCCTGCGGTAAATCCGCATCTGAATCTCGCCGCCGTCGTCGGAATATCTGACCGCGTTATCCAGCAAAATAGAGATCATCCGCTGAATGGCGCTCCTGTCTCCCAAAAACGATATATTATCCTCTATGCTCTGACTGAAATTTTTCCCCTTTGCTTTCGCCAGAACCGCAAAAGGCTCCGCTGTCTCCCACGCAGCCTCGCTCACGGAAAATCTGCCCTTCTCGGGAAAAGGCGTCTCCTCATCAAGCCTTGACAGCACAACCATATCCCCCACCAGCTTTGTAAGCCGCGCCGCCTGTTTTCGGATGTTTTCAATCCATTCGTCGCCCTCATGCTCCATCGCCGCGATATCCGCGCTGGTCGCAATGGAGGTGATCGGCGTTTTCAGTTCATGCCCCGCGTCCGTGATAAACTGTTTCTGCCGCTCTATATTTTTCATATAAGGTCTGATGGCGCGCCGCGAAAAAAGCATCACCAAAACGAACACTAACAGCAGACTTCCAACGCCCGTAAGCAGAGAGACCCAAAACAGGGAACGCATGGACTGCATCTGAATCGCCGTGTTCAGAAAGAGAACCGAAATTCCGTTTTCACTTCGGCTCACAAGATAGCGATAGTCCTTATAGTACCCTCTTTCCCTGCCTTTAGAGAGAACGTCCTGCACATATGTCTTCGCCGTCTCCTCATCCACGGAAGAAATATAATCCCGCAAAACCTCCCTGACCCTGCCGTCCGCATTACAGTGCACCGTAAAAAAGCGGATCATAAACGCCGCTTCCGGGTCTCTTCCCGGCATATCGCCGACAGGCGGGCGCGGCGCCCGCGGCTTTGCTGTCACATTCTGTTCATGTGAGAACAGCGCCTCCACAAGCCGGTCCTGCATAGAGGTTGTCCTGTAATAGTTTGCCGCGTTGATTCCGACAATGATAAGCAGCATGACCGTTCCAAACGCCGCCATCGCCGCCAGAATAAACCGCCTCTGTATCTTTTTCAGCATATGCTCTCCTCAAAAAACCGCCAACCTTTTCTATAAATCAAGATAATACCCTGCGCCGCGTGCTGTCCGTATCTCGATATCAGCTTCCAGTTCCTTTAGTTTCTTCCGGAGGAATCCCACGTAGGTCCAGATCACACTGATATCTGCCTCTGAATCCTGTCCCCATATCTTATCCATCAGGTGCGCCGTCGAAAACACAAAGCGGGGGTTGCGCATAAAAAGTTCCATCAGTTGAAATTCTTTATTGTTCAGACGCACCGCCCGATCCTGACATGTCATCTCATACCGGTTGCAGTCAAGCCGCACATTTCCGAAGGACAGGCAAAGTTCCGTATATCCCGCATTTCTGCGCGAAAGCGCCTTCACTCTGGCGATAAACTCTGGGCTGGCAAAAGGTTTCGGGAGGTAATCATCCGCTCCTGCTTCCAGTCCCGCCACCCGGTTCTCAATTTCCGCCTTCGCCGTCAGCATCAACACGGGAACCCCCGAGCCTGTCCCCCGAATCTCCCGCAGCACATCCAGCCCGTTCACTTTCGGCATCATAATATCCAACACCACAACGTCGTAATCCCTGCCCCGAAAATAGGTCAGCGCCTCTGCGCCGTCGTGCACCACGTCCACGGTGAATTTATTCTTTTCCAGAGGGAATTTAAGTCCCTTCGCCAGTTCCGTTTCATCCTCGGCAATTAAAATACGCATGTTCCTGCCCTCTCGCTTGTTTTTACTTTGCGGTTATTATATGATATCTTATGGAAAAAAGATTTGCAATGGAGTGTGTGACTATGCCGCAGGAAATTTTACTTTTGGAGGACGACGACAGCCTCAACCACTCGGTCAGCCTGAAATTAAAGAAGGAGGGCTACACCGTCCACAGCGCCTTTACCGTGAAGGAGGCTTTTTCTCTTTTCCAGCAGTTTTCTCCCGCGCTGATTATCTGCGATATCACGCTGCCCGACGGAAACGGTCTGGATTTCTGTGCCCGCATACGGCAGGAGAGCGACGTGCTCTTCCTGTTTCTGACCGCCCTCGACAGGGAGGAAGATATGGTGGCGGGCTATCGGCAGGGCGCGGACGATTACATCACGAAACCCTTTTCCATGGCTGTTCTCGTCTCCAAGGTGGCTGCTCTTCTGAAGCGGTTCCCTGCGGAGACGCCGAAAACGATCGTCTCCGGAAATATCACGCTCTATCCGGAAGAAAAGCGAGCCGCAAGGGACGGGGAAACGCTGACGCTGACCGCCAGAGAGTATTCGCTGCTCGCCTTCTTTATGGAAAACCCCATGCGGATTTTGTCGCGTGGACAGCTCCTAGAGTCCGTCTGGGATATTGACGGCAGCTTTGTGGATGAAAATACGCTCTCCGTCAATATCAGGCGGCTTCGGGAAAAAATCGAGGACAACCCTTCTGCACCCGCCATCCTGAAAAACATCCGGGGGCTTGGCTATATTTGGGAAAGGAAATGTGAAAAACGATGACAACCACTTTGAAAACATCCGGGTTTGCATGGAAAACCTGCGCGCTTATTTCGTGCCTCTCCGTGCTTTTTGTCTGCATATACGGCTTCTGGGGATTTTCCCTTCTGAACGCGCAGTATACATTGGAGCAGAAACAACACGGGAATATCGCGGGCACGATTCTCTCCGAATATCCCGAGGCGGAACAGACACTGATCGCCGCCATGCAGGACACAGATTACGACTATCTTGACAAGGGATTTTCCATCCTTACCAAATACGGTTATCGGGAAAATATGCTGATAACCGATGACCCTTACTACCATTCCGCTCTCCTGTCCTTCTTTCCCCTTCTGGCTTTCGTCCTCCTCATTGATCTCCTCCTCATCGCGCTCTGTTTCTTTTTCTTTTATAAAAGCCGAAGACAACAGGAATGGCGTCTGCATGAAATACTGGAATCCTATCTTGCAGACAACTATTCACCCCTTGTGGACCAGAAAAATCGGAAGCCTGTTTTTAGCGAATCCTTCACTGACACCCTCCTCAAACTCGGACATAAGCTAGCGGCAAAAACGCAGGCGCTTGACGAGGAGCGGGACCACACTAAAACGCTTGTCACGGATATCTCCCATCAGTTGAAAACACCTGTCAGCGTTTTGAAGAGCTGTTTTACTATGTGTATGGAAGCCGATTCCGAGACGGAACGCGCCGATTTCTTGGAAAGGTGCGCCGGACAGTTATCGCATTTGGAAAATTTGGTGACTGAATTAGTCAATATCTCTCGTCTGGAAACCGGCATGGTCACTCTGAAACAGGAGAACGTCATTTTGTCCGATCTGCTCACCGACGCCGTGAACGCGGTATATGAAAAAACCCTGCCCAAAAATGTCAGTTTGGAACTGCTTGACCCCGACGGAGAAACCGATTCCCGTACCCCCCTGTTTTTGGACAGGCGTTGGACCGCCGAGTCTATCGCAAACCTTCTGGACAACGCAGTCAAATATTCTCCGGCTGACAGCACGGTAACCATGCGGCTCCATCGGTTTTACAGCTACATCAGTCTGGAAATCGAGGACGAGGGAATCGGCGTCCCACAGGAAGAGGCCAACCGAATCTTTGGACGTTTCTACCGGGGCAGCCACCCCGCCGTAAAACAAGTCGAAGGCTCCGGCGTAGGACTGTATCTGACCAGACGCATTTTGGAGGCGCAGGGCGGTACGGTGAGCGTAAAGCCCGCGCCTGAAAAGGGAAGTATTTTCACCGTGCACCTCCCCCTGCCGGAATCTGTATAAATAGTAATTGTCCGTCCAATTTCATAAGTATCATATTTATCTTTCATTTTGTAAGGTTCCTGTAAGATTACTGCTATATTCTTATCTTAACAACTGAGCGCCGCCCTCTTTCCTTAAAGAATCCTTTCGCGGCATACTGCTCGGAATGGAGGAAAATAAACTATGAAAAACCACACGGACATCATTTTGAAAACTGGGGATTTATGCAAATACTACGGCACGGACGACAATCTGGTCAAAGCCGTAGACCACGTCAATCTGGAAATCAGGCAGGGCGAGTTTGTCTCCATCGTCGGCAAATCTGGCAGCGGTAAGTCCACGCTGCTTCACATGCTGGGCGGGCTGGACAATCCCACCTCCGGCAAGGTCTTTATCGACGGGGAAAACATCGCCTCCTTCAAGGAAGAAAAGCTCTCAAAAATCCGCCGCCGCAAAATCGGCTTTATTTTTCAGGCTTACAATCTCATCCCCTCCCTCAACGTATGGGAGAACATCGTCCTTCCCCTCGGACTGGACGGCAAACCCATAGACGAATCGTTTATAAACGACATTATAAAGACGCTTGGGCTTTCGGACAGAGTAAAACATCTCCCCAACACCCTGTCTGGCGGTCAGCAGCAGAGATGCGCTATCGCCAGAGCCATTGCGGCAAAGCCTTCCATCATACTCGCCGATGAGCCCACCGGCAATCTGGACACCCGTACCGGCGATGAGACGATGGCTCTCTTAAAGGCATCCGCCTCAAAATACGGACAGACCCTCGTGGTCATCACCCACAATGAGGAAGTTGCACAGATGGCGGAGCGCACGATCATTCTGGCGGACGGACGCATCCTCTCCTCCGGGGAAAGCGAGGTGGATTCCGATGAAGAGAACTAATACGGTAAGGAGCCTTGCACTGAGTAAGCTGCGCTACAATAAAAGCCGCACCATGCTCACTGGCATTGCCATCATGCTCACCACCATGCTGCTCATGGCAATCGGCACGGTCGGCACCGGCGCACTGGATATGAACCGGCAGATATACGCTCTGGCGGACTATCATGCCCGCTTTGGCGGCTTAACGCCCGATCAGGTAAATGTCCTGTCAAATCATATTCAGGTGGAAGCGCTATCCACCACGGAAGTCTTTGCGGATATTGAAAATGGAAAGATGAACGGCGCCCTTTCCTATCAGGAGACCCTGAAGGATGAACAGCCCGCAGACGGCGGCGGCTCCTTGCACTCTGTGGCGCTTGCCTCCGGGCATTATCCCGAGGCGGAAAACGAAATCTGCTCCTCCCCCGCCTTTTTCCGCCGTGTCGGCGCAGAGCCTGTCATCGGCGGCAAGGTAACCCTCTCTTTTCGTGTAGGCGGCAAAGGGGAAATTGTGACCAAAGAATTTACCATCAGCGGCTTGGAACCGGACGTGGAAATCTCCGATAAAATCGACGACAGCCGCCTGATGTGGACCGGCCGCATCTCCAAAGCCCTGTTAGACAGCTACAAGGCGGACGGGCTTTACGAGTCCGAGCCGTATGCCACCCTTCGCGTCTACGGGGAGGAGGAGCTGACTTTTGATGAAATGACAGACCGAATCAACGCTGTCGCTGCGGATATCGGACTGGACGAGGGACAGGTAAATATAAACAAAGAGTATCTTTTCACCGCGACTGACCCGGGTACGGAAGCCATGGCGATCATGGCAGTCATCGGTCTGATCGTGATCTTCTTTTCCTCGCTGGTGATCTACAGTATCTACTATGTGGGCGTGATCACTGACGTGCAGGAGATCGGCAAGTTAAAGGCGCTGGGCGCATCGGGACGCCAGATTGCCAGATTATTTTACTGGCAGGGCGCCATCATTTCCTCCTTTGCGGTTCCCGTGGGGCTGTTACTTGGATTCCTGCTGCCTTACCTGCTGTTTCCGCTGGCTTTGTGGGCATACCGCAGCGGTTCCGCCATCAGTTCCTACTCTCGCGACGCGACGGAGGCGATCGTCGGGCAGATTCATATGTTCTCCCTGCCCGTACTTCTGACGGCAGGTATCGCTTCGCTTGTCACCGTGGCAATCTCCCTGCGAAAGCCGATCCGCATGGCAAAAAAGGTTTCCCCTGTGGAGGCAATCCGCTATCAGGAAAACAGCAGCGATCGCAAGAGCCGCAAGGGACACACCGAGGTGAAGGTGTCCACGCTGACCCTTGCCAACCTGACGCGCAACAGAAGACGTACCGCCGTCACCATCCTCACCATGGGCTTAAGCTGTGTGCTCTTTATATGTGTATCCGCCGTACTATGCAGCGTCAGTGCCGAAGACTTGGCGAGAAGGAACATCCCCAAGGGCGATTTCCGCATTGCTCTGGACTATGCCCTCTATAATGATAAGGAGTATCCCGAAAACAATCTGGAAAATCTGGTACAGCAGGAATACTTTAGCGAGACATTTCTTTCCAGACTGTCCTCCATAGAGGGCGTGGAATCCGTGGAGCGTGCGCCCGGTAAGATCATTTCCTCCACCGATATGGAGTCGCCCATGTACGAGGACTACGAGAATCACCTGCCGCTCTCCTACTTTACCAGAGACGATGTGGCGGAACTAAACGCCTATCTGGTACAGGGCAGCATCGACTACGACCGCATGACGGCAAACAATGAGATCGTCTGCACCCATGCTTACTCCTTTAACCAGTACGGTCTTTCCATAGGCGATGTCCTCCCGATCACCCTCCACGACGGCAGCCGGGAAATTCCCCTGACGGTAACACTGGGTGCCCTGACAGAGCCGGACGCTAACTATACCTACCTGATTATGACAGAAGATACATGGAACAGTCTGGGACTGACCTGCGATCCCACCACATCCATCTACCTGCATGTGGACGACGCTCACTATGACAGCGTAAAGGAAGCGCTCACGGAAATTGTAGCGGAAAATGAACATTTTACACTCTATGCCATGGATGTAGAGCTGGCAATCGGACACTCTTCCATCGATCTGATGAAGAATCCGCTCTACCTGCTTCTGATCCTGATTGCCGTGATCGGTTTTATCAATCTGATCAACACGATGATCACCAGTATTGTCACCCGAAAGAAGGAGCTGGGCGTCCTGCAGGCTCTCGGGCTATCCGACAGGCAGCTTGTGCGTATGCTCTCCGGGGAAGGGCTTGTCTTTACAGCGGGCACGCTCCTGATAAGTCTGACCTTAGGCAACGCTGCAGGATATCTGCTGTTCCTCTGGGCAAAGGACGAGCACATTATGAGCATCAGCCGCTACCATTATCCCCTCTGGGAAACCGTCGGGCTAGCCGCGGTTCTCATTGCCGGACAGCTTCTCATCACTCTCTTTATCCGTAAAAAGATGGTGAGAGAGAGCCTGATCGACCGTATCAGAAATGCGGAATAGCATTGGCAATATTCAACAAATTTTTCGCACTGCCGCACAAATTTATTGTATGCTTGTATTAAATATATTATAATAAACGCAGGTCTTTCGATCTGCGTTTATTGATTAAAATTTATTTTGTGTGAGGGGGCGTTACCATGACTAAAGAGCAGTACCGAGTTGCAAATGCTAAAATTTTTCCTGTTGTAATGATTATATTGGGATATTTTCTGATTACTTTTTTTCTGACTATTGTTACCGGCTCCGGTACATGGCGGGTCTGGGTACAGATCGCTTTTACCCTCTCCGGCATTCTCATCAGTATTTTTGCACTGCTTAAGAATCGGGAGACCAAGGCTTGCTCCATAGCGCTTATGGGTTCCTGCGCTCTCGCCTATGTAGTTATCGTGCTTTTGAACAGCAATGCCAATGTATATACTTACGTGTTTGCCCTGATCATCTGTTCCATGGCTTTTTTGAACGTAAAATTGGCTATTTGGGGCAACAGCGTTGCCATCATTGCCAACATACTGCGCTTTGTTATCAATTTTACCACAGAGGGCGACTACATCAGTCATTCCATTATAGATCTCTTTTCTCTGCTGTTGGTGGCGGCAGCTTGCATCACGGTAACGCGCCTGCTGATCCGTTTTAACGAAGAAAACATGGCATCCATCACGGAAGCGGCAGAGGAGCAGGAGCAGACCGCCCGAACCATGAGTCAGGTAGCGGACGAAATTTCCGCTCATTTTGAGGACGCTATGAAGATGGTGGACGAGCTGAAACAGTGTGTAGACACCTGTAATTTTGCTATGGGAAACATTGCGGACAGCACAGAAAATACCGCTGAGGCTATTCAGGCGCAGGCTGCCATGTGCGTAGAAATCCACTCCGCTTCCGATACGGCGGACGGAGAAATCCGCGCCATGATGGACGCTTCCGACAGAACCATGCAGACCATCTCCGAAGGTTCCGCAGAAATACAGAAATTAAAAGAGCAGGCTGAAAACGTTGCCTCCGCAAGTGACACAACGGTACAGATGATTTCCCGCCTGACCACCCAGATCGAAAATGTAGAGGAATTTATCGGCACGATCCTAAGCATTGCCGGGAAGACAAACCTGCTCGCCCTGAATGCCTCCATTGAAGCCGCAAGAGCGGGCGAGGCAGGAAAAGGCTTTGCCGTAGTTGCCGACGAAATAAGAGAGCTTTCCGCACAGACCAAAGAGGCATCCAACAATATTACCGCTATCATAGGCGACTTGAACAGTGACGCGAGATCGGCAAACGCCAGCATTGAGGCATCCGCCGCTTCCGTGCGCACACAAAATGACATGATCGAGAATATGCGCGGTCGTTTTGAGAACATCCATCTGGAGATGACCGAGCTTGCAACGAAAGTAAAAAATACGGAGGAGAGCGTCAATGTGATACTCACCTCCACAGATACTATTTCTGAAAATATAACGCATCTCTCCGCTACCAGCGAAGAGGTTGCCGCATCCTCCACCGAAGGGCTCCGCACTTCCGAGACCTCCGTGGCAAATATGAACTCCTGCAAGGAGGTTCTGGAAAAGATCTCCTCCCTTGCAATAACGCTGAAAGCGAATTAAAACATTACCACTCTATGACGGCTGACGCCCATGTCAGCCCGCCGCCGAAACCGCTTAACGCAACTTTCATGCCGGGCTTTAACAGCCCCTTGCGGTTCATCTCGTCGAGAAGAATCGGCACGCTCGCCGCGGAGATATTTCCACAGTGATCCAGACTGATCGGGAACTTATCCTCCGTAATGTGCAGTCGTTTCGACACCGACTGGATAATGCGGATGTTCGCCTGATGCAGCGCGAAGTAATCGATATCGTCCGGCGCAAGACCCGCCGCCTCAATGGTCTTCTGCAGGGAAGCGGGCACCGTGGTCACGGCAAACTTATAAACTTCCTGCCCGTCCATATGCACAAACTTAAGCCTCTGGTCCGTCTGGATCAGAGGATTGTTATTGGTACGACCGGGACATGCCAACACGTCGCCCTTCGTCCCGTCGGATCCCTGATCGAAGGCGAGCAGACCGTACTGCTCGTCGCCGCGCACAATCGCCGCGCCCGCACCGTCACCGAAAAGCACACAGGTGCTCCTCTCGCTCCAATCCACAACCTTAGAGAGCGTCTCCGCCCCCATAATCAATGCTGTCTTATAAATCCCAGCCTTTATATATGCGTTGGCAATATTTAAGGCGAACATAAAGCCGGAGCACGCCGCGTTGATATCAAATGCTACCGCCCTGTCCGCACCGATTGCCGCCTGTACCTCGCAGGCGCACGCCGGCGTCACAAAATCCGCCGACACCGTTCCCAGAATAATCAGATCCAGTTCTTCCGCCGTCACGCCCGCATTATCCAAGGCGCGCTTTGCCGCCTCTATGGACATGCTTGCCGTCGTCTCCTCCTTCGCCAGATGCCGCTCTCTGATTCCCGTTCTGCTGCTGATCCACTCGTCGGAAGTGTCCATCACCTTAGATAAATCATCATTTGTCACCACTGTCTCCGGCAGACAGCTTCCTGTTCCTATGATTCTTGTTTTCATGTTAATCCTCTTTCTAAACTTCTCCGCTCATCTCACTCATAATTTCGCTGACGTGTTCCAGATGCGTCGCGCGGTACGCGTTAGCGCCGCAGAAAAGCAATGCATCGTCCACTTTTCCCTTCACGGCGTTCACGAGCGCGTCCGTAATGCAGTAAGGCGTATCCGCTCCCTTGCAGGTGCTGATGCAGAGATGGCATTTCCCATGGGGAATCTGTCCCTCTTTCGCCCGCTTCATAAAGGGATTTAGGATGGCACGTCCCGGCATGCCTACAGGGCTCTGCACGATGACGATATCTTCCTTCTTCGCGTCAATATAGCTCTGCTTGTAAGCCGGGTCTGCGTCGCACTCATAGGTAGTCACAAAACGTGTCGCCATCTGCACGCCTGAGGCTCCCATTTCCAGATAATGCTCCATATCCTCGCGGGTATAGACGCCGCCCGCCATAACGACGGGAATTTCCGTCTCATGCGCCGCCGCAGTCTCGTTGACCTGCGCGATGATCGCCTTCACCTCGTCGTCGTAATGCAGCCCCTCGATATCCGCAAGCTGCTCCTTGTGGAAACCCAGATGACCGCCCGCCAAAGGTCCCTCGACCACCACCGCATCGGGCAGCCTGTTATACTTTTTCCACCAGTATTTAATAATCACCTGCGCGGATTTCACGCTGGACACGATGGGCGCAAGCTTCGTCTTCGCCGCACCAACGATCTTTGGCAGATCCATAGGCAGTCCCGCGCCGGAGATAATTAAGTCTATGCCCGCCGCCACAGCCGTTTTCACATACTCCTCGTACTTTCTGGTGGCAACCATGATATTGACGCCCAGAATCCCGCCTTTCGCGATCTCTCTCGCTTTCGCAATCTCCGTGCCGATCGCCCGCAGGTTCGCGCCGATCGGATCCGTGTCAAAATCCGGCTCCCGGTAGCCGATCTGCGCCGTGGAAATCACGCCGATTCCGCCCTCCTTCGCCACGTTCCCGGCGAGTGAGGAAAGACTGACCCCAACGCCCATGCCCCCCTGAATAACCGGCACGCGGGCTGTCAGATCTCCTATCTTTAATGGTTTCACATTACTCATTTTACGCCTCTCCGATCGCGAAGGTCAACTCCGCCTGTGTCACCAGTTTTCCGTCCACATAAGCTTTGCCCATACCCACGCCGATAGGTCCTTTTACTTTGATTATCTCTGTCTCCAGCGTCAACACGTCGCCGGGAACCACCTTTCCCTTAAACTTTGCGTTGTTGATCGCCGCAAAATATGCGGTTTTACCCTTAAATTCCGGCTGGCTCAAAATTGCCACCGCACCCGTCTGCGCCAACGCCTCCACGATCAGCACCCCCGGCATCACCGGCTCTTTCGGGAAATGTCCCGCGAAGAAAGGCTCGTTGTAGGACACACATTTCTTAGCGACTACCCGTTTGCCCTCCTCCATCTCCTCTATCGTGTCGATCAGCATAAAAGGCTGTCTGTGGGGAATAATCTCCATGATTTCCTTTGCACCCATCAATGACATGTCTGTTCTCCTCTCCGCGCCGCCTAATTTACCTGCGCACATCCTGCATCCTACTCGTGGAACTTTTTAACCAGCAAGCTCGCGTTATGCCCGCCAAATCCGAGGGAATTGGAAAGCGCATACTCGAAGTCTTCCTCGTAAGCCTCTTTGCAGTAATTCAAGTCGCACTCCTCATCCGGCACCTGATAACCGACGGTCCTGTGGATGTAGCCCTCCTGCAGCTCCTTCACGCAGGTGACAAACTCGATCGCGCCCGCCGCACCGAGAAGGTGCCCCACCATGGACTTCGTGGAATTAATCTTGATATCCTTCGCGTGCTCACCGAATAACAGCTTGATCGCACGTGTCTCGAAAAGGTCATTGTGGTGCGTACTGGTTCCGTGCGCGTTGATATAAGTAATGTCATCCAGGGCAAGTCCCGCATCCTTCACCGCATACTCCATCGCCTTCGCCGCGCCTGCGCCGTCCTCCGCCGGGGATGTGATGTGATACGCATCCGAAGAGCAGCCGTATCCCGCTACCTCCGCGTAGATCTTCGCGCCCCTCGCCTTTGCGTGCTCCAGCTCCTCCAGCACGACGACAGCCGCGCCCTCTCCCATGACAAAACCGCTCCTCTCCTTGTCGAAAGGAATGGAACATCTCTCGGGATTCTCCGAGGTGGTCAACGCCGTCAGCGCAGAGAAACCGCCGATACCGATGGGGCACACGCTGCCCTCCGTACCGCCCGCCACCATGACCTCCGCGTCGCCGTACTGGATCGTGCGGAACGCCTCGCCAATGGAGTTGGTGCCTGTCGCGCACGCCGTCACCACGTTGATGCTCTTTCCCTTAAGCCCAAACTGGATCGACACGTTTCCCGCCGCCATGTTGGAGATCGTGAGCGGCACAAAGAGAGGCTCAATCCTGCTCGGTCCTTTCTCTAGCAGCCTCGTATGGGAACGCTCCATCGCCTGTAAAGAGCCTGTGCCGGAACCGACCGCCACGCCTACGCGGTAAGGGTCTTCCTTCTCCATATCCAGCCCGGCATCTTCAAGCGCTTCCTTTGTCGCTGCCACCGCATACTGGGAAAACGGCTCCATTCTCTTAGCCGCCTTAAAATCCATGTAATCTTTACCGTCGAAGCCCTTGACCTCCGCCGCCAGCTTACACTTAAAATCCGTCGCGTCAAACTTTGTAATCGGCGCGAAACCAATCTTCCCCTCCTTCACGCCTGCCCAAAACTCGTCCACACTCAATCCGATAGGCGTAATCGCGCCCATCCCCGTCACTACTACTCGTCTACTCATTTCTCGTTTTTGCTCCTTTCTACACTGTCAGACTCGCAAACCCGCGCTTCGCGCTCCCTGCCCGATTGCATCGGACGTTTGCTCGTTAACGCCGCCGAAAAACAAATGCCGCTTCGCGTCGCTTGTTTTTCTTATGCGGCTGTTACATAGCCATCCCGCCGTCTACCGAGATCACCTGTCCCGTAATATACGCCGCCTTATCGCTCGCCAGAAACGCCACCGTCTCCGCGATATCCTTCGGCGTGCCCACACGTTTTAGCGGAATCTGCGCAAGAGTCGCCTCCTTCGCCGTGTCCGTCATCGCCTGCGTCATGTCCGTATCAATAAAGCCCGGCGCAACCGCATTTACCGTAATATTTCTGCTCGCAAGCTCCCTGGCAATAGATTTTGTAAGACCGATCACACCCGCCTTGGAAGCCGCATAGTTCGCCTGTCCCGCATTGCCCAGCACGCCGCTGACCGAGGACAGGTTGACGATCCTGCCTGCCTTCTGCTTTAAGAAAGGTCGATACATATGCTTGATGGTGTTAAACGTTCCTTTCAGGTTGGTGTCAATGACCGCGTCAAAATCCGCCTCCGTCATCTTCATCACCAGATTGTCCTTCGTGATGCCGGCATTGTTCACCAGAATGTCAATGTGTCCGAACTCGGCAACCGCATCCGCAATCATCTGCCCGCATGCCTCGAAGTCCGCCACACTGCACTGCACCGCCTTCGCTTTTCTTCCCATCGCTTCAATCTGTGCCGTGACTTCCTCAGCCTTTTCCTTTGAGCCGTTATAATTTACAATCACATCCGCGCCGTACGCCGCAAGTGTAAGCGCGATCTCTCTCCCGATCCCGCGTCCCGCGCCCGTAACTAAAGCCACTTTTCCAGTAAGCATATTTTTCTCCTCCTTAACTTATGAAAGCTTCTCCAGATCTTCCACCTTCTCTATATTAATCACTTTCACGTCCCGATTAATCTTTCTCATAAACCCGGACAGCGTCTTCCCCGGTCCGATCTCTATAAACGTATCCGCACCGTCCGCAATCATCCGTTCCACCGTCTGCTGCCACTTCACGGAGGATGACACCTGCTTCTCCAAAAGCGGTTTCACATCCGCCTTGTCCTTCACATAATCCGCCGTCACATTGGCAATATAGGGAACGGCAATATCGTGAATCTCCACCGTCTCCAATTCCTTTGCCAGCTTCTCGCCCGCGCCGACAAGCAAAGGTGAGTGGAATGGTCCGCTGACCTTAAGCGGCACACACCGCTTTGCACCCGCCGCCGTCAGTTTTTCCACAGCCGCCTGCGCCGCGCCTTCCTCGCCCGTGATCACGATCTGACCGGGGCAGTTATAATTGGCAATCGTCACCATACCGGGCGTTTCCTCACAGATCTGTTCAATCACCGCCGTATCCAGTCCGAGCACAGCTACCATCGCGCCGCCCTGAGGCACCGCCTCCTGCATGTAGATGCCGCGCTTGCGCACAATCTTAAACACGTCCTCCGGCGACATAACGCCGCTCGCCACGAGTGCGCCATACTCGCCAAGGCTTAAACCGCCTGTGATGTCAGGCTTAACACCCTTCTCCTCCACAGCTTTCAGTATTGCCACCTCTGTTGCCAGCATGGCTATCTGCGTGTATTCCGTGATATTGATCTGCTCGTTCTCCTCAAAACACAGCGCCGCTACATCCAAGCCGCTCGTCTTGCCTGCCAGCTCAAACATCTCCTTGCAGATCGGAATCTGCTCATAGAAGTCCTTTCCCATTCCCACATACTGCGCTCCCTGTCCCGGGAACATAAAAACAGTCTTTCCCATAATCGAATACCTTTCCTTTCCTACGTCTTGCCCCTTGTCCTGTAAAATATTTTGAATTTCAAAGTATTTATTTGAGAAAAAAGCAAGCCGAACAGCTTGCTTTTTCAGCATGCTTCTTATTTTAATTTTAACAGCGTCTCCGCCTGATCCATAATCTCTTCCAACATCTCTGCGCAGGACTGCTCCTTATTAACCATGCCCGCAATCTGCCCTGCCATCAAAGTGCCGGTTACTACATCGCCTTCTACCACCGCTTTGCGCAGGGAACCAAGCGTCAACTTCTCCATCTCTTCCAAGGAAGCGCCGTCCTTTTCCATCTGCAGATACTCTCTTGTCAGCTTGTTACGAATCTGACGGACAGGGTGTCCATTCGCCCTGCCGGTAACCTCGGAGTCAATATCCTTCGCCGCGATCACCTTTTTCTTGTAATTCTCATGTACGGTGCACTCCGTCGCCAGCAGGAAACGGGTCCCCATCTGGACTGCCTCCGCACCCAGCATCATAGCCGCCGCAAAGCCTCTGCCGTCCGCAATGCCGCCCGCCGCAACCACGGGAACGCTCACAGCGTCCACCACCTGCGGCACAAGGGTCATTGTGGTCGCCTCGCCGATATGTCCGCCCGACTCCGTACCTTCCGCGATCACAGCATCCGCGCCCGCGCGCTCCATCATCTTAGCAAGAGCAACGCTTGCCACCACAGGGATCACCTTGATTCCCGCCTCTTTCCACATCGCCATGTACTTTCCGGGGTTCCCCGCGCCGGTG
The DNA here is from genome assembly GCA_910588955.1 of uncultured Lachnospiraceae bacterium. Classification (GTDB taxonomy): domain Bacteria; phylum Bacillota; class Clostridia; order Lachnospirales; family Lachnospiraceae; genus UBA3282. The sequence continues at coordinate 12,184 of CAJURQ010000020.1, read as the reverse complement.
GTCACCACCTTGACGCCTTCCTCCACGATCACCTTGGCGATCTCGTCAGCCTCCGGGTTCATCAGCATCACGTTCACGCCGAAAGGCTTCTTCGTCAGTTCTTTCGCCTTCTGAATCTGCTCTCTCACGAAAGATGCCGGTGCGCCGCCTGCGCCGATAATGCCAAGCCCGCCCGCTTCCGATACTGCCGCCGCCAGATGATACTCCGCAACCCAAGCCATACCGCCCTGAAAGATCGGATATTCGATCCCCAGAAGTTCTGTTATTTTTGTCTTCATTCTATAAACCTCAACCAGAAATAGGCGCCCGGCTTATGCCTCCACGCCCTTACTCTTCATGTATTCCACAACAGCGCCTACCGTTGTGATCTGCTCTAAGTCCTCAGAAGGAATCTCTACGCCGTACTCTTCCTCGAAAGCCATAACCAACTCGAATAAATCCAGAGAATCCGCACCAAGATCGTCCTTGAAAGAAGAATCCTCGGTAATTTCCACGCCGTCCAAGTTTAACTGTTCCTGAATAATCTCAATCACTCTCTCTAACATTTTTCTGCTCTCCTTTTCGTCATTAAAATAGTTTGACATTCAAAGTATATTATCTGGTCTGACATTTGTCAATCATAATTTTACGGATTCTGGGACTTTTGTCAATCACTTTGACAATAAATATTGATAAATTTCTCTTTTTGCCACGCCGCGGTCTTTTGCAACCTGTTTCATGGCGGCTTTCTCTTCCATGCCGCCCTCGGTGTAAAACGCCATGTGCTCCTCGATCGTCATGCTCTGCCATGACGCCTGCCGCTCCTCGTCCTTCTGCCGCAGGCTCTTTCCCTCCACCACAAGCACATACTCCCCGCGCGGCTCCTCCCGCTCATAAAGGGAAAGCGCCTCCCCGATCGTGGTCGGCAGCACCGTCTCAAACTTTTTCGTCAGCTCTCTGCAGAGCGTAAGCCTGCGGTCTCCCAGCGCCTCATAAAGTTCTCTCAGCGTCCGCACGAGATGATGGGGCGCTTCATAAATGAGAATTGTGCGGGATTCCTCCTGCAGTTCCCCTAGGATCTGCGCCTTCTCCTTTTTATCCGGCGGCAAAAAACCCTCGAAACAGAATCGTCTGGCGGAAAGTCCTGAAAGCGTGAGCGCAGTGATACACGCCGCCGGACCGGGCAGAGAAGTGACGGTAATGCCCGCCTGCTGGCACTTCTGCACAAGAACCTCCCCCGGATCGGAAATTGCCGGGGTCCCCGCGTCCGAAATGAGCGCCACGTTTTTTCCCTGCTGCATCTGCCCTACAAGATAGTCCGCCTTTTCTATTTTATTGTACTCGTGATAGCTTGTCATGGAAGTTCTGATCCCGAAATGGTTCAGAAGCTTGATGCTGTTGCGCGTATCTTCCGCCGCAATCAAATCCACACTCTGCAGCGTCTCCACCACGCGGGGCGTCATATCCCCCAGATTCCCGATCGGCGTCGCGCACAGATACAACATTCCTGACATAGCCTATTCCTCCAAATTCGTGCGGAGAATGCCGCTTTTCAGGCATTCTCCTGAGTGAAACATAGAACTTCTTAGCGAAGCAGCCATTGCTGCTGAGCTTTAGAAGTTCTTTTCACTCTAGTATCCATACACCTCATAAATCTCCGGCGTATACACCCCCGGCTTCTCATACACAATCAGCGGCTTCTCCACCGTCATACGCGGTCTGCCGCCCCGCACCGCCTCCAGAAGAACCATATTCGGCTCTTTATCCACAAACGGAAACACCAGCCGCATCCGTTTCGGCTCCAGCTTATATTTCGTCAGCGTCACGATGATCTCCGCCAGCCGGAAAGGTCTGTGTACAAGAAAAAACCTGCCGCCCGGCACGAGGAGCCTTGCCGCCTGCGAAACCACATCCTCCAGTGTACAGAGAATCTCATGTCTCGCGATTGCTTTCGCGTCTTCCGGGTTTTGCAGACCATGCTGTCCGATCATGTAAGGCGGATTACAGGTAATAACGTCAAAGGAAGCAGCGTCAAACAGCTTATCTGCCTCCTTAATATCCCCCGTAACAATATCTATTTTTTCTTCCAGCCCGTTTAACGCCACGCTCCGCCCTGCCATCTCGGCACTGTCAGCCTGAATCTCCAATCCGGTCAGGTGCGCCGCTTTCGTCTTCGCTTCCAGCAGAATAGGGATAATCCCCGTCCCCGTTCCCAGATCCAGCACTCTCGCGTCGTCCTTCACAACGGCAAAGCCCGACAGCAGCACCGCGTCCATCCCGAAACAAAACCGCTCGGGATCCTGTATGATACCGTACCCGTTCCTCTGCAGATCGTCTATTCTCTCATTCTCTTTCAAAGGTATATCCAGATTCCGCACAGCCCGTTCCCCGATTTACTTCCCTTGCACATCCTTTTTTTCCAGCTTCTCAAGCTCTTTCAGTTCCGCGTCGTTCGCCTCTGCCTTGCGGTTCTTTCCATGCCTTCTCTTAAAGCGGAGCTGATCCGCCCGGTATTCCTGAATCTCTTTCTCGTCGCCCACATCCACGATGACCTTCACAAGCTGCCGCAGTACATTGACGCTCTGCACCTCGCCCTTTAACCCGTCGTCGGTCGTCACATAATCGCCCACATTCGGCAGTTTTCTGTTCAGCTCCTCGTAAGTTTCCTCCTCATTTTTCAGGCAGCACATCAGTCTGCCGCAAACGCCGGAAATCTTCGTAGGATTTAACGACAGATTCTGCTCCTTCGCCATCTTGATAGACACCGGCGCAAATTCCGACAAGTGCGTGTGGCAGCACAGCGGTCGCCCGCAGATGCCGATACCGCCCAAAATCTTCGTCTCGTCCCTCACCCCGATCTGACGCAGCTCGATTCTCGTCTTAAATACCGCCGCCAAATCCTTCACCAGTTCCCGGAAATCTATGCGCCCGTCCGCCGTAAAATAAAAGAGCACTTTATTATTGTCAAACGTGTACTCCGCGTCAATCAGCTTCATCTGTAAACCGTGCTTCCTGATTTTTTCCAGACAAATTTTGAAGGCGTCTTTCTCCCTCTGTCTGTTTGACGCCTCCTGCTCATCATCTTTCTGATTTGCTATCCGGAGAACCGCTTTCAGGGGCTGTACCACTTTTTCGTCCTCCACCTCTCTCGGTGCACCGATCACCGTGCCGTATTCAATGCCCCTTGCCGTCTCCACGATCACGTGGTCGCCCTGTTTGATCTCCAGTTTCCCCGGATCAAAAAAATATACTTTACCGGCGGTACGAAACCGCACGCCTATCACCTTAACCATAATCTATCAACCTCCAAGTAATTCCATCATTAATTTTCTTTAATCGTAAGAAGCAAAAGCTCCATCGTCAAATCAAAATTGACATTCGCCTCCAGCCTTCTCTTCGCCTGCTGTAGCGCGTTCACAATCGTCTCAATCCCCTCGTAAGTGCTTCTGTCCGCCACTCTCCTGATCTGTTGAATCTCATTGCGGAAAACAAGGCTGTTCATGTCTTTTGTCGCCTTGAATAAAAGTACGTCCCTGTACCACACCGTCAAAATATCCAAATAGTCGTTGATATCCAGATTGTACTCCGTAATCTTTTTGATCGCCTTGACGATCTCGTTGATCTCCATATCGTTAATGTATTTCACCAGCGAAATCGCTTCGTCTTTCACCTTTTCAAACTCTTCGCTGCCCGCCAAATGCTTCGCCTTGCCCACATTTCCCCTTGCAAAAGCGACGCAGATATTCGCCTTATAATCCGGCACCGCCAGCTCTTCCATCAGATACTTTTTCACAAGTGCATCCGACACCGGCTTCATGTTGAGTACCACGCAGCGGCTGATAATCGTGGGCAAAAGCTCCTCTACATTGGAGGTGAGGAGCAAAATCACCGCGTAAGCCGGCGGCTCTTCCAGCGTCTTTAAAAGGGCATTCTGCGCCTGCGGCGTCATCTTTTCGCCTTCATTCATAATATAAATCTTGCGCGGGCTGCTGTATGGCTTAATGCCGATATCGTTGTTGATCTGCTCCCTGATGTCCTCCACCCCGATGCTATTCGGTTTCTCGTGGCTGACATAGATAATATCCGGTTGATTCCGGCTGATCGCCTGTTTGCAGGAGTGGCACTCCCCGCACGGCTCTGTGCCGCCCTTCTCGCACTGTAATGCCATCGCAAAAAGACGGGCGATAAACTCCTTGCCCGCATTGCGCTCTCCGTTGATAATATAGGCGTGGGAAACCTTGTCCGTCTCAATCGCGTTCCGTATATGCTGTTTCAGCTCTTCCTGCCCGATAATGTCTGAAAACTTTGGCATTTGTATCCCCCTCTTTAAGTAAAGATATCCAGAAGTAACCCCCGAATTTCTCCGATCTTCTCCAGAATCGCCAGATTGTCCTGCTCATCTTTGACCAGTTCCTGTGCAAGCGCGTCCAGATTCTGATCAATCAGGCGTATAATGCCGTATACCCTGTGCCGCCCCCTCCTGTCCAGAAAATTCTCTCTGGAAAAGGCGTGGGACCGGTTGACAATCTCATTCAGAAAATCTTTCACCAGCGCCCGGTATCGCTTCATATCCTTAATATCGCGGTGTTTTGCAAGCTTATCACCCTGTCTGGTGATCTCCTCCATCATACCGGTCAGGGCATTCTGCAGATCCTGCTCCTCAATCCTGCTGACCAGAGTAAACTTGAACGTGCCGTCCGTCTCCTGCTGCTGCGCCGGCTGCTCGATCTGCGGCGCCTGCTGTACCTGATTTACTTTAATGTCCACTCCCGTCACCTCCCCGCAGCAATTCAGCCTTCGGCTCGCCTGTTACGGAATCCAAGTGCTCCCGCAGATAATCCGTGATCTCTTCCAGACAGCTTTCCAGCCGGTCGTTATAAAAGGTTCTGTCTATTTTGGAGAGCGCCAGCTTTTCCTCGGAAAAATCCTGTGCGTCCGCCAGATACCGCCTGCACAGCTCCTCGTACTTCGGATGATCCTGCGCCTTTTCCCGATCCAGCGCACGCTGTAAGCGCACACCGTCATCCAGTTCAATCATAACCGGAAGTACCTTGTCGGCGCCGTAAAAGCCGCGAAGCTGGTCGTAAGCCTCAAGCGTCCCTATCAGCACATATGAGTGCGCCGAGAGATCTATCGCCTCATCCGCAACGGTAAAATACCGCCAAATGCCGTAGCAGGTGTCATAGGCTCTCGCCTCTATTACACTGCCCTGTTTCAGAAATTTCTGGAAGCCCGCCTCGTCCGTAAAATGATATTCCACGCCGTCCTGCTCCCCCGCCCGGATCGGACGGGTCGTATAAGGCACAATTGTCTTTAAAGGAACGCTTTTTTGCGTCAGCAGCCTCTTATATATGGTATCTTTTCCCGACGAGCTTTTCCCCATCAGGCACACAATTTTCCCCATGCACTTATCTTACCTTAACATAAAGTCTCACTCTTTATAATGCCATATCCGCGCAAGAATTTCAACTGCTACAGCGCCACCACGACAATCTCGCCCGCCTCAGATACCCCCTGTATGTTCAGCCCTGCTCTGCGGCATTCCTCTATGCGTTTTATCACCGGTTCATTCAGTATTTCTCCCGGCGCCACAATCGGGCTTCCCGGCGGGTAGAGGTTGATAAATCCTGCAGAAGCCCTGCCTTCCGCGGTATGCAGGGGAACCGTCTCCCATTCGCTGTGAAATGCCCGTGCCAGAGGCATACTGCTCTTCAACTGTCCGACCGGCGCCTTTTCCCCGGATGCGGAAGCTGTGCCGTCCGCGCTCTTCTTTATCCTACCATCTATTTCGCAGAGCGCGTCAGCCAATCTCTGCCAGCCTTCCGCTTCGTCCATCAGCGTCATAATCGCCAGCGCATAAGTCTCCGTCGTCATCTCCATTTCCAGATGATAAGTTTCCCGCAGAATATCGCCAAGTTCTTTTCCCGTCATATTCATCCCTTTAACGGAAATTACCAGCTTGCCGGGATCCCAGCCATTAAACTCATATTTTCTTTGTGACACTTTTGTCATTTTTCCAATGCGGATATGTTTGAGGGACGCCGCTTTTTCACAAAAGCTCTCGAAATGTCCCCTCATCGCGCCAAAGCGCTCCTGCCCCTGCTCTTTCACGAACTTGACACAGGCATCCATACTCGCCATAAGTACATAGGAGGGACTGCTGCTCTGCAGCATACAGAGGTAGCCCTTCAGCTTCTCCCTGTCCACCCTGCTGCCATTCACATGCAAAAGCGCCGTCTGCGTCATTGCCGGCAGTGTTTTATGCAGGCTGTGGATCACCAGATCCGCCCCGCCCGCAATAGCTCCCTGCGGCAGATGTGGCGACAGCCCGAAATGTGACCCGTGCGCTTCGTCCACAATCAGTATTCTGCCCTTCTCATGTACCACAGCGGCAATCGCGGAGATATCGGAAACAACGCCCTCATAAGTGGGGGAAGTGACAACCACCGCCTTCACCTCGGGATAGGTATCCAGAAGAGCGCCAATCTCTTCCGCGGACACCCCGTCGCAGATATCGTACTCCGAAATCATTTTCGGATAACAATACCGCACGATGAGCCCCTGCAAAATTGCCGCGTGGTATACCGACTTATGGCAGTTTCTGGCTATTAAAATTTCATCCATCGGTTCAGTCGACGCCATAACGGCAGCCATCACCCCGCCGGTGCCGCCGTTTACCAGAAAGAATGTCTCGTCCGCCCCGTACAGACTGTTGGCGCGAAGCTGCGCCTCTCTCAGCAAACCCTCCGCCTGATACAAATTGTCAAATCCGTCTATCTCCGTCACATCGATCTTATGATAATCCGCCATCTCGCCGCCTGCCGGATTGCGTTTGTGCCCCGGCATATGATAGGGATAAAAATCGCTTGCCGCGTAATCTGACAATGCCTGATACATACTCTGCCCCGCCCTCATGACGCTCTAGCCCCATGTCCACGGTGAACGCCTACTGTTTCCAGAAGTGAACAGTATTTATCCGCGGCTGTCACAACCCACGCCTCTCTACAGGTGGGCGGCACCACCGACAAAGGCCACATATGTTTCTTTATAATTTCCCGTTGAATATCGTTCAAATCATACTCCTTTTCCGCATTGGAAAGCGCGGTCATCGGATGATGAAATCCGTGCAGACGTTTTCTCTGGGACAGATATTCTTTATCATGCCAGTCATAGAGAAAGTAGTCGTGCAGCAGCGCTCCTCGAATCAGGTCATGCATATTGCAGCCGATCCCAAGCTTCTTGTTTATGAGAAGACTATAACGTGCCACATCCATGCAGTGGTTGTGCACCGTCATGGTGCCGTGCTGGATATGCGTCCTCGTCCTCCTGAAATTTTCGGATTTCAGGATGTCCTCGCCGTGCTCCCGAAGCAGCTCATGGATTCTCTTATGGCGTTCGTAAAGTCTTTGCAGACGCTGCCTGCGCCTTCTTTGATGGTTCTTAAGCAGTTCCATTCTTTCCTTTCCTCCATTTCCTGCGAGTTATTATGAAAAACAACTTACCGTTCCTCTTCCACCAGATTATGCAGTACCCCGGCACGGTGTGCCCATGTGTGTCCCGCCCGCGCCAGCTCATAACCGCCGTCCGCAATTTCCTGCATACGATCCGAATCTGACAGCAGTTCTTTCGCAATTTCCGGCAGCCGCTCCATCTCCGCCAGAGAGTAGATGCCGCAATCTTTGCCATCATGCAGTATTTCGTCCAGATAAACGCTGCTGTCCGTCAGGCAGACCGCACCGTTCAGCATGGAATTAAAGATTCTGTCATGGGCGCCGTTTTTGAACCACGGCATCACATTCAGGGAAAGTTTCGTCTGGCACAACCTTTTCAGGCACCCCTCGGAGTTTAAATTGTTCATAATCATCAGGTTCTCTGGATGCCTGCATTCCAGCAAGTCCCAGCCATCGCCGAAAACATAAACTTTAATCCCCGCGTCAACCAGTTCCTGCACTGCCCTCCCCCTGAAGGTATAGCGCACATATAGGTCGATAAAAGTGAGCGCCGCCATGACCTTTTTCAGTTCCTCCTCCGGCACCTCGGTAAGCTCCGCCAGAAGATGTGCCTCCGCCACTTCCTCCACCGTCTTGTCAGGGTGTGTCAGAAGGTCCTCTATCATTCCATGATAAAATGCTGTGTACTCGTCGTCAATCCTTGTAATATATTTATCGAAAGTCGAAGGCTTACAATAGTTCCCCACCATCGTCACATCATACTTGCGGCAGGCAATCGGCACATTGGATTTTTTCGGATAGAGCTTTGTACCCGCAAGCGGCAGAAACGGTCCGTTCTCAATTTCCGGAAAAAACCTGCGCATATATGCCTCATGATTCTTGTCAATACTGATATGATGATAATTCGGAGGAACCTTCTCCAGAAAATGATGGTAATACATCGGGTGATCCACCACAATGTCATAGCTCGGAATGTTCAGCGCCTCCCACATTGTCGTATCATTTTCATCCAGAAAATATTGTTCCCCGCTCATGCCGTGAAAATTAAAGTTGATGAGCGCAGTGTTCCCCTTTTCAAAAAAATGGAAAAACCTCTCCGTGCTTTCCCACGGTCTGCTCAAATCATAGATAAAAAATTCGTGCCCGAGCGCTTTCATTGCCTCTGCGATCTGCAGGGAAAAATAGCCCTGCGTCTCAATATCACCCGTAAAAAACAACAACTTTTTCATCGCCGCACTCCTTTTTGTTGTGCCGTCAACTACATTTTATATCGGCTGTATTTCCTATTCCAAACAGTTTATTGTCCCTCCAATTCCCCCAAATATTTTTTAACCGCCTTTTCCCGCGCTCCTCCCGCAGTCTCCAGATACTCCTCGATTTCTTCGATATAAGGCTCTTTATCCTCAGCGAGCCTTCCCTTTATATAGGCGAGATAGGTGTCGGAAAAAGCCCAATACTCGTCAAAGTCCTCCTCGTAGTCCTTGTCAAAGTAGAGAGAAGAAAAAATGTGACCCGGTCCGAACATGCTCTCGTCCAGCTCTATTATCTCGAGGCGATAGGACAGCGACCTTGTCATGTAGCTGCGTGATAACTGGCGAAACCGTCCGAAACAGAACGCCATGCACACAAAGAACAGAATTGTAAATATAACGATCAACGTATAATACCAAGCATTGCTTTTATTTTTCAAAGTACGCCTCCATTCTCCGCTTGGTAACGCCCTCAATATCCGCGCTCCCTTCCAGAGTAAACTGTTTTCCGGAGTCCAGCGTCTTTAACGTCTCGATCTCCTCCTCTGTCAGCTGGTAATAATTTTTTAAGAAACCGTCAACCTCCCGCGTCAGTTCTTCATTCACCGCACTGTCGTTCTCCGACCTGTAAAAAATCTGAAAGCTGGTCACATCCGTATCTCGGAGCGCGGCATAATTGTCCCCCTCGTCCATGGATTCCATAGATTGCAGCACGCCTACTAAAATAATAGAATAATCGTAAATATCATACAAATCCTCCGCATACTCCGGATAATTTTGAAAAAGCTCACCCGTCGGGTCGGTTGTCGAAGCGAGCAGATATGCGCGTATGTACTGCCCCTCATCCAGATAGTCGGCAATCATTTCCTTATTCCGCACAAGCCGCGTCCCGCTCACCTGATAGGGAGATCTCTCGGAAAAACGGTACTGGTAAAAAGCGACGAAACCGACAGAAACGATGGCAATCGCCAAAAAGACAATCCCCAGCCCGAACGTCAAATGTTTCAGCACCTGACTCGTCCCGCTCTCTAACAGTTCATCCCGCTTTTTTTCATACGCGGCGTCATAGGTCTGGAGCTCCTTCGCAAGCTGCAGGGCATGTTCGTTGACCGTACCGCAGTAAGGGCATCTCAATTGGTCACTGGCAAAATCAGCGCCGCAGTTTGTACATTTCATCTTCCAGTCCTTCCTCCGTCATAATCTCCGTTTCCCGCTCTACTTCCTTTGCCAGCGCCTTCTCAATCTCTTCGTCCGTCCCATAGTTGGAAAAGAAAATATCGTCTGCGCGCATATCAAAATCCTCCGCCATGATTTCATAGATAAAAAGCATCTGCTCCGTATCGTGCGCCTCACATGCCTCGTCAAAAAGCGGCGGATAGGTATGCAAAAACCATGCCGAGCGGTAGAGGAAATAGTCGGGTGATCCCAGATAAACGTCACACTCATCTATCAGATACTGTTCCAGCTTGTCCCAGTCTTCTTTCTCGTACGCCTTCCTCATATCGCCGGACAGCTTGTCCGTCTCTCGCTGCATCCCCGCCTCGTTCACTTTCTCCGGTATATTAAAAAAGACGACGAGCGCAAACAGTAAAAACAATGCAAGCAGCGTAACAGCCACAATCAGACCAAGCTTTTTCGGAACGGACGAAGTTTCGGACTGCACCCGTTTTACCTCCCGAATCTTTCTGTCCGTCTTTTCTCTGCTTAAATCAACCAGTTCCCTGCCGCAGTAAGGGCAGAAAGCCGTTCTTTCGTCGGGTACTCCCGCCCCGCAGCCGGGACATATCCGCATTTTCTGTTCCACAGCGACAAGCTCCTCCCTCTAAGTATAACATATCCTTCGCCAAACCGCGCGCCTTACAGTAAAAAAGGCAATTTTAAACCGGCAGACATATCAATTCGGCGAAGCCGTTTCCGTATCGCGGTAGACAAGCGCAGTAATGATAAAGCTTGCCGCGAAGGACACCACCGCCACCGCAGCCGCTTTCCACAAATTCGCCGGATCGTCCACACTGTAAAACATCAGGATCGTCGAGACACATGGGAACGCAAACGTATAACAGTGTACCGTCAAAAGCCCCTGCACCGCTCCCGCAATCATACAGCCGAAAATATTGCCAATCAACGGCGTTTTTTCCTTAAAGCACACGCCAAAAATGGACGGTTCCGCAATCCCGGAAACAAATTCCGTAATCATTGCGCTTATCGACATTGCCTTCTTTTCCGCCGTCTTCGACTTGACGAACACCGCAAGGTCGCATCCGGCAAGAGATATATTGGATATCAGAAACGCCACCATAATGCCGTAATCAACGCCCGTCACCCCGATCTGGGTAATCGCCAGCGTAATAAAAATCCAGTGCATCCCCGTGGACACCAGCAGTGTCGTCAGTGCCGCAAACACCGCCCACGCTATCATGGGTGCCTTTATCTGCATGACCTCAAGCCCGTTTGCCAGCATACCGCTCAACAGGCTGACAATCGGCTCAATCACCAGAATGCCAAGAAGCGAGGTGATAAAGATCGCGCACACCGCCAGAAAATAAGGCTGTAAGCTCTCCTTAATCAGCTTTTTCAGCCACTTGACAATGTGGGACATACAGTAAATCAATAGAATGATCGGAATCACATTGTAGGCATAGGTCGCCGCCACCACAGGTATGCCTGCAAAAGTGACGCGCTCCCCGCCCTCCATCAGCGACGCAAAATCCGGCAGCAGCATCACGCACACACTGGCGAGCGCAATCAGCGGATCCGTGTCAAAATGCTTCGCCGCGGAGTACGCCACATACACCGGCAGAAAATAGAAGGGCGTCGTCGCCAGAGCCGACATAATCACTTCTGTCGTCCCCGACAGCACATGTACCGCCGTCAAAAGCATCACTATAATTTTCAGAATACCGCCTGCCAGAAGAATCGGTATAATCGGCATCATGCATTCCGTAACGTGATCAAATGCCGCCAGAATACCCTTTTTTAACTTGCTCATATCACTTCTCCGTCCGCTGCCATTATCTTCTTTTTGAATAAAATTTATAAAAAGTTATTCGCCTACTAATCGTATCATACTCTGATAGAAATATCTATTATTAAAATCCGATAAAAACGATTCACAAGCAAAAGAGATACAACATGGTTTTCCAATAACAAAAAAACAGATGAAACCTTCTCCATCTGTCTTTGCACCGTCGCCTTCTCCGACGACTCCTGTTGTGTTTAAATGCCCAGAACCGGAATCGAACCAGTGACACGAGGATTTTCAGTCCTCTGCTCTACCAACTGAGCTATCTGGGCATTGAGTAGCGGGGACAGGATTTGAACCTATGACCTTCGGGTTATGAGCCCGACGAGCTTCCAGACTGCTCCACCCCGCGTTATAAAATTGTCTTTGCGGAGAATCGCTTGCGATTCTCCCGACGTTAATTCCGAAGAAATTTACGTCAATGGACGGAGGTGGATTCGAACCACCGAAGCAATTTGCAGCAGATTTACAGTCTGTCCCCT
>CAJURQ010000019.1 GCA_910588955.1 uncultured Lachnospiraceae bacterium | reverse complement strand
GTGACAAAAAGAATCCCGTATTCATGCGGGTTCTGGCGTTTCGCAAACGCCTATTTAACAAATATACTGGAAAGGAGGCATACACAGACAGCCGATGTCGGGAAATGCTCCTCCATTACGCAGTCTGACTGTGTAAATGCCCAGAAATGGAGATTTGTATGGGCACACAAAAGGAACTGGAAATCGTAAGACATACAACCATGAACAATCTGGAAATTTTTCTGGTGGAAATGACCGAACGGAGTCCCCACGGTCACGACGATCTGGAAATCGGTCTGCTTTTGGAAGGTGGCATGACCCTGTTTCTGGAACAGGAAACATATGAGCTGAAGGAGGAGGATATCTATCTCATCAACCGCTATCAGGTGCATTCCTTTTTTAACACAGGGGAAAAGAACCTGATTCTTGCTTTCCAGATTCCCACAGATTTTTACCGCCGTCTGAATCCGCAGCTCACCTATCTGCGGTTTGAAAGCAATGTCATTCACAGCGGTCATCTTCATGCCCATTTATCCGGGCAGTTACTGTCCTGCGCCGCTCTGTATTTCGGGTCGGAAAAATTCCGGGAACTGGAATGCTCTTCCCTGCTCTTGCACGCCCTGTACCAGCTTTTGAAAAACTGCCCCTACACGGTAACCGGCGAGCGGGAATACCATATCGCCCAGAACGATTCCCTGCGCATCAACCGCATTGCGGAATATATAGCCGAGCACCATCAGGAACAGATTTCACTGGAAGAAATCGCAGAGCGGGAGCACATCACTGTCTGCCACGCCTCACATTTCATCCGCAAAATGCTCGGCATCTCGTTTCAGGAATATCTGAACAACACACGGTTTGACCATGCGCTCCGGCTTCTGTCACAGACGGACTTAAGCCTTCTCGACATCTGTATGGAATCCGGCTTTTCCAGCAGCCGCTATCTGAACCGGATGTTTGAAAAAAACTTCGGATGCAGCGCGAAGGAATATCGGAAAAGAAAGCAGAACTGTACCATGCGGAGCATAAAAGAACAGGCGCTCCCTGTCTCCAACATACAGAAGCGCCACTCTTTTGAGGGGTCTGCTTTTTTATTCCAAAACTTTACTGCCCCTGACTCCTGTCAATAATACTGCTTGACATTGCTATTTCAATACAATTAAGCTGTCAGGCTTAATTGCTATTTCCCCATGCTATAATGCTCATAAAGCGGTCGCTGTAAAATGGATTCTGTCAACAACCTATTTATGCTGCCGGCTCTATCAGCCGGAAAAGGAGGACGCATGTCGGAAAAAAGAATTTTTATCAGTAACGAACCTATGTTAGAAAATATCGCGCTGGAAGAAACGATGGCTGACCTTGCCGAGACCCTGGAAGCCCAAATTCAGATCATTGATTTCGATGCGGATCTTACGGACGCATCTGCCGCCCCTATCATTATTCTGTGTAACAACATCAATATTCTGGATGAGGCGGTTCTTGAGACCCTTGAACAGATTTACCGCGCAAATCAGCATATCATCCTTTATAAACCGACCAACAATGAAATCAATTCCGTTTATGCGAGACTGGAAGGGCGCGAATACTTCAAGGCGGATAACAAAGTGACCGGCTACAGCCTGTTTGGTCTGAAAATGACCGGGGACAGAATCTGCTATGTTTTGGAAGCGCATGAGAAAGACCCTGAGCTGCTCTCCCGGAACATGTCCGACTTTATGGAAGACAAGCAGGAATTGGAGACGCCCGTCTTAGAAAGTTTACGGCTGAGAGCTTCCGACGCGTTGGATCTGTCCGGTTCTGACATCAATCTCGCCACTCTTGCACGCCATCATGTGGTAACTAAGTCTTTCTCCCTGATGGGCAAGCTCTGTTCTGTCAGCTACTATATGGTATCCTGCCACAAATATAAAGGCACATCGGTATCCGGCGGTGAAGACTGGTTCTTTATACAGCAGGCAGGGATTCTGAACGGCGCCATAAACTACCAAAAATATTGGGCGGGCACGAGGGTGTCTATTGACGGCGATTCCTGGTATGTGGGACAGGGAGAAGTCTGTCTGAATTATGTGGATTACTATACGATGAAGAACTATATCCCTCTTCCTCTCGGCGAAAGCTCCGTGGATGCCCAGTTGGTTTATGCGGAGCCCCAGGCAATTAACGGAACTACAAAATACACCATTTCCGAGTCGTTACAGCTCGGCGGCAACATAGGATTTGAATCGACTGGCGCGCATCCAAAGGCAGCGCATCCTTCTCTGTCGGCGCAGGCTTTGATTCTTCCTATTCCTTTGAAGTGCAGGGCTGCACCTGTAAAGGCGCCTCCCTGAGCCAGAACAGCCATTCCGCAGAATGGAAATATCAGTTTAAGCATGCAGAAAAAAATATGGCAGCTGGGAAATGGCAGTGTCTGCACGACCCTGCTACACTCTCCTGCTCTGTATTTTCGCCGGTTAACGCATGGGTATGGAAATTTGACACGAGAAAAAGAGACGTTTATAAGAGCTTTCAGTCAGATACCGGCATCGGCATTATGAACACGATCTCGCGCTACAGCGGCTCGCAACCCTGCAAGGACATCCCCGGAAAGTGTACAAACGGGCAGTCAAACAGCGCTTCCTATACCATTACCTTCCATATGCCGCCTCTCCTTGGCGTAGACAAAAAGAACCTGATGTTTGACAATGCAGGCGGTACCCAGAAGCTGCAAATCGCCGTACAGGGAAGTTTTCAAATCCGGTTAGCAAACAATCCTTCTTGGATCAGAGTTGACCGGGCTGTCGGCAGCGGGGAACTCTCCGAAGTTTTTGTTTCCGTGGATAAATATACCGAAGAGAAGGAACGGCTGGCAGTTTTACAAATTTACAGAGTGAAAGACGCCGCCCGCGGCACCACGGACGAACTGTTGGAAGTGAAAGTCATTCAGACATCCGGGAAAATCAGCTAATATAACCGCGATCCCCTTTTCAGCGTCTGCCATATCCGGGTCTGCCCGGCAACGGCAGACGCTATATAAAAGCAGTCATAAAACGGCGCAGCCCCAGACTACGCCGCCCTCGTCAAAAACTGAAATCCCATCACCACGACCCCCAGCACAACCAGCACAATGCCCGTCGCCCGATTCAGTGTCTTTGGTTCCGCCTTGTTGGCAAACACCGCCGCGATCCTCGCCCAGATAAAGGTAAAGACCACGCACAGTATCCACACCGGCAGCTCTGGCATCCCTCCTATGGCAAAGTGTGACGCCGCACCCGTAAAGGCGGTAAACGCCATGATAAACACGCTGGTGCCTACGGCGGTCTTTAATTCATAGTGAAGAACCGAAGTCAGAATCAAAAGCATCATCATGCCGCCACCCGCGCCGATAAAGCCGCAGATAAACCCGATCATCACGCCCGCTATGAGGGACTGCACTGCCCGCTTCTTTGCCGCGACTTCCCCCATCGCTTCCTTCGTAGTCATAACGGGCTTCACGATAAACTTAATGCCGAGTAAAAAGGTCATAAACACGGAGAAGCCGCCCATCGTCGCCGGCGGAACTAGACTCGCCACATAACTGCCCACCACCGTAAACGTCAGCACACTCCCCATCATAATCAGACCGTTTCTGATATCCAGATTTTTATTCTTCCCGTAAGTGTAGGCGGACACCGCGCTGGCAAGCACGTCGGAAGACAACGCAATCCCACCGCCATATAGGCGTCCATGTGCAGGAACGTAATCAGCATGGGACTGATGACAGCCGCCGCGCTCATCCCGGCAAATCCTGTCCCCAGTCCTGCTCCCATTCCCGCAAAAAAAGTCACCACAATCATCCATAACCAGTTCATAACTTCTTATGCCTCAATCATTTCCAGCAGATTGTTCGTAATATCCGCCATGTTGGAAGACACCTCTTTCGTATTCTGGGAAATATCCACATTTTCCGTCACCACACTGGAAATCTGTGTCAGCTGCTTAACCGCAAGATCCACGATGGATACGTTCTTCGCAACCATCCGGGATATTTCCTCCACATCTTTTCTGGACTGTTCGATATTCTCCACAACCAGACCAAAGGTACCCACCGTCTGTTCCGTGATGTCCTGTCCTTCCTTTACCGCCCTCATTTACCTATGATTGTATACGGTATTTTATTAATTTACAAGACCTATCGACAATTTCCCCAAGATGTGCGCTATCGGCTAATCGTTTCCACCACAGCCATATTCCGAATCCGCCGTACCGGTCCGGTCATGGCTGCCGCAGCCGAAACGATCATCACCGCCGCGATCATGAGAATTTCCCCAACGGGCAGACTCCACGCGTCGCCCCACCTTTCTGTAATCGCCTGCCGGAACAGAAAATAGTGGAGCGGCAGCCCTAATACGAGCCCTTCCGCCAGCCCGCCCGCCAGATAGACAAGCGTCTCCGCCGCAACCATAGACTGCAGCTGCCTGACACTGATGCCGACTGCCCGCATAGCGCCGTACTGCCGCATTCGTGCGGACACGCTCATTGCCATGCTGTTGATGATGTTGAAGACGGCAATCAGCGCAACCACGGCAAGAAATCCATAGACAAACAACGCGAAGGAGAAATAGACTGCCCGTGTCTCCCTGTTGTTTTTCCGGCTGTCTGAGAAACGGTATGTCTCTCCCGCTATGCTGCGTATCTCTTCCGCCACGGCATCCGATTTATCATGTAACTGGATATCCAGAATCGTGTATCCCGTTTCGCCCGTCAGCCGCCGGAACAAGTCTTCGGAGCAAATCAGTGTGCCCACATTCTCCCCGCCGTCAAAAGGCGCATAACCGAGAATCCCTGCCACCTTTACCTTCTGTCTTCCCGTTTTTGTCTCCAGCTCTATCTCACTTCCGACCGCTGCCGCAATTCCCGGTTTTTCCACAAGAAGGACGCCCTCTCCGTCTCTGGCAGTTTCCATCTCACCCTGCTGTAAATCTCCCTCCGCCCAGCCGAATTGATATGTCTCGTAGGAGAGAAGCATTACCGTCTTATCCTCGCCCTGTATGTGCGCCGGCAGGTCATAGACAAAACTCCGCCCGAAAATACGCTTGATATCTGTATTTTCTTTCAACGCCGCATACAGCGAATCCGGCAGGGAACAGGAATCGTCCTGACTGACAACGGAAATATCCGGCGTATAAGGACGCAGCGTCACAATCGCGTGTTTCATAAAAGTAATCCCTATGCCAAATCCCAGAAACAGGATGATACTGAAAGCAAAGGAGGACGTCAGCAAAATCAAATTTTTCCTGCTGCCCGCCGCGTGATGCAGCCCCAGCGCCGTCTCCACATGCATCCATCCTGTGTGGGCGGCTTTCTTTGCCGCAAATACCGTACCGGCGTTGCCCGAAACCGCCGTCAGCGGCGAGACCTCCGATGCCTTGCGTGCCGGCGTCCGACTCGCCGCAAGCACTGTCAGAATGCCGATTAGAATGCCGAAAAACACGCCCGGCAGACTGATTCCAAATCCCGGCATTTCCGAAAACCAGGTCGATGTGATTACTTTTAACATCCGGCACAGCCCCCACACCGTCACCACACTGAAAAGAAGCCCCGGCGGAATCGCCTTCAGGCACCAGAACAGCGCTTCCATCCGCACATAGCGCCGCACCTGCTTTGCCGTCGCGCCCAGGCACCGCATCATCCCGAAAAATTCCGTCCGCTGTGCCACATTGCTGTTCATGCTGCCCAAAATCATCATCATGCCGGAAACTGCCACCAGTGCCGCCAAAATGAAAGCGACCAGATAAAGCATCATAATGTAATGATCACCGCTCTGCCCAAGAGACCCCATCAATCTTGCATTTTCGCTGACCTGCTCCTTTGTAATCCCCAGCTGCTCACAGATGTCTTTGACTGCCCCCTGTATCCTGCAATGGGGCACGAACTCCACATAACAGGCAAAATCCGCCGTAAGCGTTGCATCACGAAAACAGGACAGATAGGTGTCCGTATTCATAAAAACACCGAAAGCGTCCGTTTTTAACATCATGGAAGTGTCTTCCACAAAACCGCTGACCCCAAAAATCAATGTTCCTTCGGGCGTTATCACCTCCACCTCGTCCCCTGTCGAGAGCCCCAGCCTGTCCTTCATGCTTTCTGTCACAAGCGCCGTCCCGTTTTCTGCGGGAAACTCTCCTTCCAACAGTTGCGCCTGCGGATAAATCTCAAAAAACGTTTCGTCAAAGCCGCATAAAAGCGTCTGTACGCCGCCCACTTCATACCCCATATCCAGCTTATAGTTCGTTGCCGCATAACGGGTCAACGACTTTACTTCCGGTCTGACGGCAAGTACCGCCGTCTGCTCCTCCTCAAGCTCCCGAAACATCACATGCCACGCGCCGTCCGTCATAACCGCCAGATTTTTCTGGCTTTGCAAAAACATATCCGCCATCCCGAAAATCGCGGAAATCAGAAAAACAGAAATCACAATACACCACGTTGTCATGCGTGTCTGCCTGCGGTGAATTTTGGCTGAAATGGGAATCAGGTTAAGATAATTTTTCATTGACATTCCCTCCCAAATCACTCAAAATACCGTCTGCCACCTGCATTACCCGATCCACCGAAGTAATCAGATTCGGATTGTGCGTGATCATCAAAATAGTCTGCTGGTACTGAACGGATGCCTTGCGCAAAAGCTCCATCACTTCCCTGCTGTTTTTTCTGTCCAGATTCCCGGTCGGTTCGTCCGCCAGAATCAGTTTCGGCTTTGTGATTAACGCCCTGCCGATCGCCACCCTCTGCTGCTGCCCGCCGGAAAGCTGCCCCGGCAAGTGTCTGCGCCGCTCCTGTAATCCCAGCACCTCCAAAAGCTCCTCCACCTGTCGGGAATCCGGTTTTTTATAGTCCAGCAATAGGGGAAAAATAATATTCTGCTCCACGTTGAGCTCCGGTATCAGATGAAATGACTGAAAGATAAAACCGATATTGCGGCGTCTGAAAATGGTGCGCTTCTCCTCTGTCATGGCGAATAGATCCTGCCCGTCTATCAGAATCTTTCCGACGGTCGGTTCGTCCAGCGCGCCGATGCAGTTTAAGAGGGTGCTTTTGCCGGAACCGGATTCCCCGATCACTGCCGCGAACTCCCCCTTTTTCAGTGAAAAAGAGACATGCTTCAATGCCTCTACTTTCGCTTCGCCTTTTCCGTAAGTTTTACACAGATCGTTGACTTCCACGATATTCATTGTATCACTACCTCCTTTATGACAAGGATAGCAGAGGCAGCTTACAATCCCATGAAAACAACCTTACAAATTCGTAAGCAAAGGTAAATTCCTTCGGAATTAACCTTGCGAGGACTGCTCCGCAGCCTCGGTCGGGAACATAAGGATAAACACAGCCCCCTCCCCCGGTGTGCTGCTCACCGAGAGGATGCCGTCCTGCCCTTCCACAATGGACTTGGCGAGGGGAAGTCCCAGACCGAGCCCCTGCCTGCTGCCATCCCTTTTGCTGCGGTAAAACCGCTTAAACACATGCGGCATATCTTCCGCCGCAATGCCGCAGCCGTCGTCAGCCACCGACAGACGAAACATTGCCGGGGAACGCTCCCACGATACCGTAATCGTGCCATCCTCTTCGGTATGGTCCAACGCGTTTTTGATCAGATTGGCGACCGCCTCCCTCGTCCACTGTCTGTCGCAGAAAAGCATCTGCGCGGAATCGCCCTCCATGACAAGCCGTTTTCCTTCCGCCTGCGCCCTTACAGCCAAATCCGCCGCCGCACTTGCAACCAGATCGGACGCCGTCTGCCATTCCTTCTGAAAAACAATGCTCCCCGCGTCGATACGGCTCACCGTAAGAAGCGTCTGCACAAGCTGCTCCATCCGCTCCAGAGACTGCATGATTTTGCCGGAAAACCGCTCCACCGTCTCCGCGTGGTCCGGTTCCTGCGCTATGATTTCCGTGTACATGTGCAGAGCCGCAAGCGGCGTCTTCAGCTGATGGGAGATATCCGAGATCGTGTCCCGCAGGAAAACTTTCAACTGCTGTTCTTTTCCGCCCTGCGCCCGCAGCGCCACAGCCAGCTCCTCCACCGCCGCAAATAACTGGTATATACTGCCGTTTTCATTCTGGGGCAGATGCCGGTCAAAATTCCCCTCGGAAAACCGGGTGATAATGTCCTGCGCATAGCAGTATAACTTTTCCCTTCTTTGTAAGAAACAGGCAGTCACGCACACCAGCATGACAGATAAAAGAACCGCTGCGCCTGCGGCAATCACCGCAAACAGACGCACCGACCTGTCCACCGCCGGAAATAGCATAAAAGAGACGTCGCCGCTATGTCCCATCTGCCGCATCAAAGCAATGCCCTCTTCTGTGGACTCCGCGTTTTTAACGGCTCCGGCAATCAAAACCGGGGAAACACCCTGCTCCACCAGAGAGGACACAAAAGTCTGCTCCCGCTCAAAGAGGATGTGCTGTGTCTCCTTCCCGTGCACCCATGACAGAAAAATGGTCAGCATGACAAACGCGCCCGCCAGACAAAGCAGGCTTGTAAAGTAATACCTCGTGCTCTTTTCCTGCATCGTATTCATATCGCTCCGTCCTCTCTCCTCCATCTGTACCCGAATCCCCGCACCGTCAGCAGATGCTTCGGATTGGACGGGTCCTCCTCTATCTTCTCTCGCAGTCTGCGGATATAGACGGACAGCGTATTGTCGTCCACAAAGTTGCCGTTGCCGTCCCAGAGCGCATCCAGAATCGTATTTCGCAAAACCGTCTGCCCCTCGTTTCTGACAAGCAGGCAGAGCAGACGGTACTCCGCGCCGGTCAGATTAAGCGGCTCGTCGTTCAAAAAAGCGCCTCCCCCATATAAGTCAATGGACAGCGGTCCGGAAGTGAGAGGCTTCGTCCCGCCCGATTCACTGATCCCGCTCCGTCTGAGCAGCGCCCGTATTCTGGAACAGAGCTCCCCAAGCTTAAAAGGCTTCGTAATGTAATCGTCCGCACCGCTGTCCAGCCCCCGGATCACATGTACCTCCTCATCCATCGCCGTCAGAAAGATGATGGGCACCTGGTTGCCCCGCTCCCGCACAAAACGGCAAACATCCACCCCGTTTCCGTCCGGCAGGGTAACGTCCAGCAGCAACAGGCTGTAAGCCCCTGTTTTCAGACAGGCATACGCCTCCCTGACCGTCTGCGCCACGTCCACGATATAGCCTTCCCTGCCAAGAGAATAGGTCAGCCCGTCGATCAGATCCGCGTCGTCCTCCAGTAAAAGTATCGTGTGTTCCAATGTCGTTCTCTCCTCGTTCCCTTAAAATCATTACTTCATTTTGCTACCAAACACCACTTTCCGTCAAGCGGATATCTTTTTCATCCCCGCAGAGTGCACACAGCCTGTTTAGAGGATTGCCCGCAAAAAGCAGTAATATGATTGCAGAAAAGCGTTCCCCGGCATTCCGTCGGCAAACGCTTTTTCAACCGCTTTTCTTCACTCACTGAACCGGCAGACAGCTTTTACGCCCATGCCGCTTATGATACCTATTTGTCAGTAAACGTGGAGTTCTGCTTCCTATATGTGTCCGTGTCCTTCTGGGCAAGCTCCTGCTCTACCTGCGCCAGCTTGTTCTCCAGTTCCTTCGTTTTCTTTTCGTCCCCATCCGCCGATTGAAGCTGTTGCTCAAGCTGCTGCTTTTTCTGCTTTAATTCCCGGATTTCCCGATCCACCTTGTCCGTATTGCCGACGCATTTCTCCTCGCCGTCGTCCGGGGTGTCCGCGTTTACTTTCGGGGATTTGTCGCCACTGTCCTTCTTCGGATCGTTAAAGAAGACTTTCTTGTTGCCGTTCTCGTCCTGCCCCACGTGGTACAGCCCGTTAGGCTTCTCCCCCGACTTCTCGCTGCTGATGTACTCGTCATGGGGCGCGGGCTTCTGGTTCGATGCCTGTGTCTCCTTCTGCGCACTTCCAGCTCCTGCCGTCTTTTCCCCGTTCTGACTGTTTTCGGCTTTCGCAGTCTTCTCCCGCTCTGTCTGCAGACGATCCGCATAATCGGTTTTGTAGGTACTGCCGTTTACCTTGATTTCCATTGCCATATAATTTTCCTCCTTTTTCCCCGCAGAATGTCTGCGGTATCTTTCTCACACTGTTTTCGGCATACAAAAAGAGGATTTAACCGATTTGCCGTGGGATGCTTGCTTCGTGCTGTGGAATGACAAGCAGCACACTTAAAAGGAAGGAATTTCCCTGCGTTTTGATGCTCATTGCTCCCTGATATTTTTCCGCCACCGCCTTAATATTGGACAGACCTGTCCCCTGTCCGGCAGGTCCTTTTTTCTGAAAACTGTTCTCCACTTCCAACAAAACAAAATCTCCCTGAACGCGTCCCGACAGACGGATAAACTTTTCCGTATCGCTGCCTGCATCCCGGCAGGCATGAATCGCATTGTCCAAAGCGTTTGACAAGATAATGCAAAAGTCGATATCCCGCACCGGACACGGGTACGGCAATAGCAAAGAGCAATCCACATTAGTCCCCATACTTTTTGCAATCCCCAGCTTGTTTCCCACCAGAATATCCGCCACCGGGTTGCCTGTGCCGCAGGGCAGGGAAAGTTCCGCTGTCATATCCGCCAAGTCCCCGATATAGGCAGACGCCTCCTCCGATTTCCCATTTTGCAAAAGGTCTTTCACCACCGTAATATGATTTTTAATGTCGTGGCGAAACGATTTTGTCTTTTCATAACGCGCCCGCGCTTCCTCCACATAGTGATTCAAGGAGCTTTCCTCCTGCTCTAACAGCGACAGTTCCGTGCGCAGCCTGAAATTCTGGAGCAGCTTTTTATAGGCGAACATAAGGCAGAATAAACTCGCCATACCGAAAAGCTGTATCACAAACATATGATGGTGTTTAATCGGAATACCCCTGCCGCCCGCATTCTGAATCGTCTCATTCCCATAAATGATGGAGCAGATATATTCATCCATAAAAAAGATCATCAATGCCGGTATCAGAAACAGAAAAAGATATTGCTTTTCCGCCGTTTCAAAGGGCAAAAAGAAGCGGTACACCACACAGTAGCAGACCGCCGCCAGCGCCACCGCCGTAATGCCAAGCAAAATAGAAACCACGGCGGCTGCATTCTGATGCACTGCAAGCGTCCATGGAGACAGCATACCTGACAGAGAATTGACAATGCCCTGACAAATCTCCATAATCCCCACCGTCAGCGCCGCATAAAAAACAGCGGATTTCCAGTCGGCACGGCATGGCAGTATCCCAATTGCTATGAGAAGCAACGTGTAAACCAGATATTCGGTGATACTTCCCACCGGCAAAAACAGCACCAGAGCCAGACCGGGCAATGCAAACAGCAGAGCATAAAAAGTCCTGCCCTTTTTCTGCAAAAACCGGATAAAAAAGATAAATCCGAGCAGCATCTGCAAGCTTCCTATGATATAACCGTTAAACCAATCGAGATAAATCTCCATCTCACAGCCTCCGTTCGTAACAGCTCAGCCTTCGTTTCACTGTTACCTCCAGTCTTTCATATACTGCAAAATCACCTCGGAAAAGTCCTTGCTCCGCAGTCTGGAAATGGGGATTTCTTTCCCGTTCTCCATATACGCCACGCCGTTTTTGTAGCTTTTCAGATACTGCATATTGATCAGATAGCTTCTGTGGCACCGGAAAAAACGGCTGTCCAGCCTTTCCTCCAGATTCTCAATTCGATCGTAAAAGTCAACCACCTCCGACGACGCCAGATGCAGATACACCTTTC
Organism: uncultured Lachnospiraceae bacterium; assembly: GCA_910588955.1. Lineage (GTDB taxonomy): Bacteria > Bacillota > Clostridia > Lachnospirales > Lachnospiraceae > UBA3282. The sequence continues at coordinate 51,646 of CAJURQ010000019.1, read as the reverse complement.
TATCTATTATTTCCGCAAAAACAATATCTGCAAAAGAAATAATGCTTCTCTCATAGCCCTTCTGCACGAGCAGTTTTTCCCCGCCTGCATTGTTCATGGAGACAAGCAGACGCTCCATCGTCCTTGCAAACTGCCTCTCCTCAACCGGCTTCACCAGATAGTCATATGCCTGCACCTCAAAGGACTGGAAGACCATCTCTCTCAGAATCGTAATAAAAATGAGGAACCCCTTAAACTGCCGGCTGCGCAGTTTCCTCGCCGTCTCCATGCCGTCCATCCCCTTCATCTGAATGTCGAGAAAAAGAATATCTATGCTCTTGTCATACTTTAACAAATCCTCTCCGCTGGAAAAGCAGGCAATAGAGGTTTCCATACTTTTTTCTCGGAAAAATCCGTTCACCAGTTTTCTGATCTGATCCGCTGTCTGCTTTTCGTCGTCACAAATCGCAATCGTAATCATGACCGCCTCCTTAGAGCTGGTATTATATCACGATTTTTTCCGGGAGACAATGGAAGTGCCGCAGAATGCGGCGTGGAGGATGTGGAATGCGGCGACACACTTGCCGAGCTGCTCCAATCGGAACCCAGTAAATTAAATAAGATTCCACGGCAATCTATGCGGACTTAATCCCCAATGGCTCCCCGAGAAGAATTTTTAATTTGTGATTTATCCAACAAGTATATTTAAAATTTAATGAAAAATATTATAAAAGTGATTGTAAAAACAAAATTTATCACATATACTATTACCGTAGAGAATAGGAGGTGTAAATAATGCTGATTAGATTTGCTGTTGAAAACTACAAATCATTTAAAAAGCAACAAGTATTTAGTATGGCAGCAGGAAAACAAACAAGGCATTCCTCTCACTGTTTCACTGTGGACGGGAAACGTTTGTTAAAGAGTAGTTTTTTCTTTGGAGCAAACGCTTCAGGAAAATCAAATTTTGTGCGTGCATTGGATTTTATGCGTCGGGTAACTATAAAGGGATCAAGAGCGATGCAATATGATGATTGCTTTTTCCGTATTGATTCAGTGTGCAGAGAAAAACCAGGTGTTTTCCAAATTGACTTTGTTGCTGAGCAGACTATTTTCTCATATGGTTTTACGATTAACTACTTGACACATGAGTTTTGTTCTGAATGGCTTTACCGCATAGATTCTTCGGAGAAAGAAACTTGTATTTTTGAGAGAGCACACGGAAAGCAAATTACAACAGACTTACGGTTGAATAAGAAGTCCGAACTGCGATTCAATATTTACTGCGAAGATTTAAAGGTGGATGAGCTTCTTTTGAATGAGGTTGGAAACAAAAACCTCGATGAGGATTCTGACTTACATGATTTTATTGTTGCGTATGAATGGTTTAAAAAACTTATCGTTGTATATCCTGGCTCTCATGCTCGTAATAAAACTAATTTTTTCTTGAACCCAGCATCAAGTACTGATTCTATGGTTGATATGCTTAGAGCTTTTGATACCGGGATAGAAGAAATCACAAAAGGAAAGCAACCGGCAGAAGAAGCATTTTCCTTCTTGCCTGACGAGGTAAAAAAGGAAGTTTTGAATGATTTAGAACAAACCATGAGAAGTAAGCTTCAAGATGGAGATCACTGCAAAATTGAAATTGGTGATTATCAGTTTGAAATTTCTATCGAGGATGAAGAAATTATTGCTGAGAAAATTATGCTGGATCATGGAAATCCGGCAGAATTATTTGAGCTTTCTGATGAATCAGATGGTACAAAACGTTTGTTTGACTTAATTCCGTTGTACGAATTTGGACAAAAAGGAAAAATAATTATTATTGACGAACTTGATCGAAGTTTTCACTCAAAGCTTACTGAGAAATATATCAAACGCTTTTTTGAAATTACAAAGGAAAAGCCGTGCCAATTGATTTGCACAACCCATGATCTTAATCTAATGGATTTAAAAATCCTTCGCCAAGATGAGATTTGGTTTGTTGAGCGTGAAAAAGATCACAGTTCGAGAATATATTCGTTGAGTGATTACAAACAGAGATTTGATAAAAACATATTAAATGACTACCTGATTGGAAGATATGGTGCCATACCTTGCTTTCAAGACAATGAATGGCAGGAGGATAGTGAATGAGTTTACCTTATCGACTGGGGAGTAGGTCACTGTTTGTCCGTACTCATGAGGATTCCATAGAGCCAAAGCGTGTCGTTTTTCTCTCTACAGAGGGAACAAAGACAGAAGTGCACTATTTTAATTTTATTGAAAAATACAGGGAGCAACTGGGGATTGACGCAATAGTTCATATTGAGATATTGAAGAGATACGATACTAACAGTGATCCAGAAAATGTATTGGAATTGTTGGAGGAATATGTCCAATTCAGAGAAAATAGAATGTTTGAAAAGGAAATTGACTCGCTTAGTTTAAAAAACTATTCAACAAAATTTATAAGAACTTATTTAGAAAATCCTTCCAGCCTTTCTACAAAAGAATGCAATAAATTTCAAGCAGTTTTACAAGAAGAGCATATAGACCTTCTGTATCTTGACTTTCTTAGCAAGTATCATGGAAAAGATGATGCATTTGGTATTGTCATAGACAGAGATTGTGGCAGCCACTCCATTGAACAGATGAATTGTGTTGTGGGAAAGTGCAAGGAGAAGAATTATTTGTGCTATATTACAAATCCTTGTATCGAATTTTGGCAACTATTACATGTCTCAGATGTTGCATCGGAATACTCAGAATCGTTGGAAGATATTCTTAGGAATAAGTTGGACGAAAAGAAAAATTCTTTTGTCAGCAATTTGCTGTATGAAAAAACAGGACAGCGGAAAGCAATTCAAACAAAAACTTTTGAAAAGTTTTATTTACCTAATATAGACTTGGCAATAGAACGAGCAAAGGGATTTGCACCAAGCGATCAATTGTTAGAAAAAATAGGATCAAACTTATGGGAACTGATTGAACTCTTGCGTAGAAAATAGCAGTAATAGTAACAGCTAAATACCCGCAGCCCACACAACGGCACATCAAGCAGGAAGTCTGAAAAGGTCTCCTGCTTTTTTACCGCCTTTTCTCTCTCCTATGCCCCAGATGAATCCCAATATGCCCTACCCCTAAAATGACACTGGCAATTAACATCCATATTACCTTTCCATAGATCCCGAGCAAAAAGAACGCCAGCACCGGCAGCGTCGCCCCCGCTACGGGAATGCCCAGCAGGCTGCTGTAAAAATCGGCTAATCTGCGCTCGCTCTTAAAATACCGCACCCACCAGATTTCATACATGACCATCAGGGCAAACGACACCGCAAGCCACCATGACCAGCTCGACCACGCCCGCAGATTGAAATCGGAAAAAATAAGCGCACAGCACGTCGTCAGCGCCTCTCCCGCCCGTTCCAGCAAAGCCAAAAATCTGTTTTCGTTTTCGGCATTGTAACCCTGTGGCTGTCTCTTCATCCAGATTAAATTCGGAATCATCAGCATAAGTAAAAATACAAGCCCTACATACGAAAATCCCAGATGCCCAAGCATGATGTGTGTCCTCCATTTCAGAATAGTCTGTAACATTCCAAACAAGCGAATTTTGCAAAAAGAAAATGGAAGCAAAGGGGCTCGAACCCTTGACCTCCCGCTAGTCAGGCGAGCGCTCATCCCAGCTGAGCTATGCTTCCATAAAATTATTGTAACATAAAGAATTTGTTTTGAAAAGGATAATACAGATATGCTCCCCGTACGACAGTTTTCGCATATTTCCATTGCCTGCCATACAGAGAGCATATCAAATTGTTACATTTCCTTTATTTTCGGTTTGCTTACACAACCCCCTGCGCTTTCATTGCCTCAGCCACCTTCAAAAAGCCCGCAATATTCGCACCTGCAACGTAGTCGCCCTCCTTGCCGTACTTCTTGGAAGCTTCGTCGAGGCTGTGGAAGATATTTACCATGATACCCTGCAGCTTGGAATCTACCTCCTCAAAGGTCCAGGAAAGTCTCTCGGAGTTCTGGCTCATCTCCAGCGCGGAGGTTGCCACGCCGCCCGCGTTTGACGCTTTGCCGGGGCAGAACAGCACGCCGTTCTTCTGCAGATACTCGGTCGCCTCCATGGTGGTAGGCATGTTTGCACCCTCGGCAACCGCAAAGCAGCCGTTCGCCACAAGCATTTTCGCATCCTCTAAATCCAGCTCATTCTGTGTCGCGCAAGGAAGGGCAATATCGCACTTCACACTCCATACGCCGTGCTCGCCATTCTTCTTCTCATGGTACTCAGCGTTAGGACGCTTTGCCGCGTACTCTGTCAGACGTGCGCGCTTCACTTCCTTTACTTCCTGCAGGGTCGCTACGTCGATGCCGTCGGGATCATAAATCCAGCCCGTGGAATCGGAGCAGGTCACAGGCTTGCCGCCAAGCTGCTGCGCTTTCTGGATCGCGTAGATCGCCACGTTGCCCGCGCCGGAAACAGCGATCGTTTTGCCCTTGATGTCCTTGCCGTTGCACTTTAACATTTCCTCTGTCAGATAGAGCAGACCGTAGCCGGTCGCCTCCGTTCTTGCAAGGGAGCCGCCGTAGGTAAGACCTTTACCGGTCAGCACGCCCTCGTACAGATTACGGATTCTCTTATACTGTCCAAACATAAAGCCGATCTCACGACCGCCTACGCCGATATCACCTGCCGGCACGTCGGTATTCGCGCCGATATGTTTGCAGAGTTCTGTCATAAAGCTCTGGCAAAATGCCATCACTTCTCTATCGGATTTTCCCTTAGGGTCAAAATCGGAACCGCCCTTGCCGCCGCCAATCGGCAGACCTGTCAGGGAATTTTTGAAAATCTGCTCAAAGCCAAGGAACTTGATAATACCCAAATTCACCGAAGGATGGAAACGCAGTCCTCCCTTGTAAGGACCGATCGCGCTGTTGAACTGCACGCGGAACCCGTTGTTCACCTGCACCTGTCCCTTGTCATCCACCCAGGGAACACGGAACTGCACGATTCTCTCCGGAACTGTCAGACGCTCTAAAAGCGCATCCTTTCTGTAAGCATCCTCGTCCGCCTCAATCACAACACGCAGAGACTCCAGTACCTCTTTTACCGCCTGATGGAACTCGGGCTGAGCGGGATTCTTTGCTACAACTAACTCGTAAACCTCATCAACATATGACATTGCGTTATGTCCTCCTTCTTGCTTGTATACATTACCACGTACCATTATAGTATGTCGTATGCAAATCCACAAGACAATTTAGCGAATTAAAGTGTAAAAATTTCCGCCGCATTTTTTAGATATATTGTACAATAATACCAAAATACTTGTATACAAAATAAATCTGCTTATCTATGCTTTTGAGGTCAAGCCGCATCTTTGACCGCATGTTTCACAGGTATTCTTTCAGCCGCTCGATACTCTTCTCCTCGAAATCCATCAGCTCCTTTGCCAGTTCCACGGTCGCGTCCGTTGCCAAACCATTGTGTTTCAAGCTTTTCCACATACTTGTAATCCCCCGATTGCTCCCCTGAATCATCATCTCCGCCAGATGTCCCGTGCTGACATTGAAAGCCGTATTTGCATGTATACTCCCTTTTAGCATCATTTCACTGATCTGGCTCGTGCGATACCCCTCCCCTTCCTGCTGTAAAATCTGATCCAATGCCCGGTTGTGGATATCCGCATAGTGCAGGGACTGTCTGGACAGGGTTATGGAAAAATCATCGTTTCCGATCTTATCCAAAATCGTGTCGATCGCCGTCATTCCCATCTGCGTACTTTTCTGTATTTCCCTCAAAACCATCTCGTCATCATGTTTCATAGAAAAGGCTCCTTTCTGTCTATGCCCATATAAACATAAAAATAAGAAACAGATGAGAGCATTTTACCCTCATCTGTCCAGTCTTTCCATTTTATTCGGTTTTAATCAGCGCCTACTCCACATAATCCGACTTCACGTAGGCGGTCTGCCCGTTGTACTTAATCTTGGTCCAGCCGTCAGCCTGCTTCATGATCACCTCAAGCTTTTCACCCGCATAAGCCGTCCCCAGCTTATCCGAATTTTCGCTGGCGCCTTTTCGGATCCTGACGTTCTCCTTAACTGTCACCGTGCCGGATGTTGTCTGGGAATCTGAACTGTTATCTGCCTGCTGTTCTTCCTGCTCGTCCTCCTCGTCCTCCTCGTCGTCCCCGTCCTGCTCTACGTCGGATGCCGCCACTGTCTCGGAGGGCTCCAGATAATCGCTCTTGATAAAGGCTTCGCCGCCGTCGTACTTAACCTTGCTCCAGCCGTTGCCTTTTTCTTCCAAAAGCTCAAACTCATCCCCGACAGCCGCCTTGCCGAGCTTATCCGCCGTCTCGCTGTCGGAAGTTCTTATATTAACCACATCGGTCGACTTTACCTTGGTAACTACCTCGGCGGGCGTTTCCTCCCCGGTCTCCTCGGGTGTTTCCGCCTCCGCGCCTTCTTCCGGCTCCTCGCTCTGCTCTGCGCGCGCCAGCGCCTCGCCTACGTTCTTCTCAATCTCCGCTTTCAGCTCTAAGAGAAAATCCGCCATCTGCGGGTCGTCCACCACCATTTTGTTATAAGCTTCCGCCACTTTGTTGTTCAGGTCGATCACATCACCCTGCACCTGAATCTCCCGCATGTAATGCAGCTCGCTATCGCTCTCCTCGCCGTCCTCGTTGATATAGAGCTCACCGTCCTCGTTGGTGCACACGTAATATGTCCGCATACCGGGAACCGGCTTATCATAATCGTGGAACTTTATCTCCCCGTAAACATAGGCGATGTACGTGCCCTCCTTCGGTCCCGCTTTCGTGTAGATCTCCAACGGAGGATAGGAATCGATATATTTGCTTGTCTCCGCCGCTCTCAGGATCTCCGTCGCGTCCATATAATAGACCAGTTTCTCCATGGTAGCGGTATCGCCTTCCACCATCGCCTTATGATAGGTCTCAAACAATTCATTGATGCCCGGAACGGCGTCCTTCTCTAACGGTACCTCCGGCACTTCAAGCAGCGCTTCGTCCTCGCCTGTCGTCTCTTCCGGCGCAACCGCCGTCTCCTCCTGCTCTATCTTTCGCTTATTCGCCTGAACCGCTATCACAATCGTCAACGCGACGCATACCACCAAAATGATAGGAAGAACAATTTTGGAGTATCGTACCAGCCAGTTCTTGAACGCTTCAAACTTCGCCTTCAGACCCTCCCACATTGTATTGTTTGTCATATTCAAAACTCCTCCAGTCTCGGAAATTCCGGGACAATATCAGCATATCATCCCGGAAACCCATAACCATATGCACCCGACAGGACTCGAACCTGCATCAAAGGCGTCGGAGGCCTACGTTTTATCCATTAGACTACGGGTGCCCGCCTTGATGAAACAAATTGAAACGAGCTTTTCGCGATCCTTAAAATTGTTACAAATTTGTTACATCTTCTGTATCATACCGCAAGCGGGCACACTTGTCAAGTAATCGCGCCTAAGAAATCATTTAAGAAATAATTTCCTCAATTTCCGATTTTTTTCGGCAATAGCGATATAAACCGTAGGAAAGCACTTCCTCCGGCTCAACATGAGTCCGGTTAACTTCCTCCACCATCTGTCTGTAAAATTCGTATTCCCTAATGTGATCGTCGGGGATCAGCAGCACCTCATGGACAGAGCTCGGCAGAATCAGGACATCACAGCCAAACCGCTCCGCCAGCCGCCCAATCTTTTTGGAGTACAGCATCGCCGAAGCGCCAAAACGCTTTTCCTGATTTGTCAGCACATACATCGGCATCGCGTCATCCTCCCGCACGGAAACACCCGTCATCTCCGAGAGCAATTCCCGCATGGAAACGAGAAGTTCCGGCATGTCCCGCTTCGTGTTTTGTCTGGCGCTTCGATAAAGTGATTCCGCATTCTGTTTCCACATCAGCATATGCTGCCGTGTGACTGTAATAGAACCGCCCTTTACCACATCCTCCTCCAGCGCATAGTAAAACACAATCGCAAGATCGTGCCATCTCAGATGGGGTGCGTCCCGCAAAAACTTCTTATTCTTTTCAAAGCTGACAAGCTTATAGAAGATTCTGTCCTTCACCCTGCCGTAATCACGAAAAAAATCCATGTCCAGCTCAAGCGCCATAGACTGTTCCTCATGGCAGTTGATGATGCGCTCCACTAGCACGCCGAGCAGCTCGCCTTCCCGGTACTCCTGATAGAGCCCCTCCAGATAGATCGTCGGGAAAATACTGTCCTCCTGCCTTGTTATGGCGATTCCCGTCTGCTCCACGTCGTTGTTTTTGGTCACATGGAGCACCCTGATCTCATAGGCGTCCCCCATTCTTTCCTGCAATAAATCCACGATATTTTCTACAAATTTTTGAAATCCCATATTTTCCTTTCCCATTCTCTCCGGGTATATAAGATTTCGAGCAACAAAAGAAGACAATATAGACCGAAATCTATATTGTCTTATGGGCTTCGACTCATGTAACGATTTTATACTCTGGACAGATACTCGCCTGTTCTGGTGTCGATCTTGATCTTCTCACCGTTTTCCACAAACAGAGGAACCATAACCTTCGCGCCTGTCTCCACGATCGCGGGCTTCGTCGCACCTGTAGCGGTATCGCCCTTAAATCCCGGCTCGGTGTCGGTGATCTCCAGCTCTACGAACAGCGGCGGCTCGATCGCGAACACATTGCCGTTGTAGGAGCAAATCTTAACCATCTCGTTCTCTTTCACGAACTTCAGCGCGTCGCCTACTGCCTCCGCGTTCAGCGCGATCTGGTCGTAGGTCTCCGTGTCCATGAAGTTGAACAGGTCGCCGTCAGAATATAAATACTGCATGTCCTTTCTGTCAATACGTGCCTGAGGGAATTTCTCAGTGGGACGGAAGCTCTTCTCCACCACACCGCCGTTGATGATATTTTTCAGCTTCGTTCTGACAAAAGCTGCGCCTTTGCCCGGTTTTACATGCTGAAACTCAATTATCTGATAAACATTACCCTCCATCTCGACGGTAATGCCGTTTCTGAAATCACCCGCTGATACCATATTCCTTTCTCCTCCTAAGCTTTCACAAATATAATTCTTTTCTAGTTTATACTAAAAAAGTCTATTTTTCAACCTCTTTATTCAAAAAACCTAAGATAAAGTCGATCGCCTGCAGGTAGCCGGGAAGCCCCTGCCCATAAATCTGTTTGTCGCAGACCGGCGCCGTCACCGACACTTTGCGAAACTCCTCCCTCTGTGTGATATCAGAAATATGGATCTCCACCTTTGGTACGGTGATGCTTGCCAGCGCGTCCCGAATCGCATAGCTGTAATGGGTAAAGGCGCCCGGATTGATCACAATTCCTTCCGTGCCGTCAAAGTAAGCGTCCTGTATCCGGTCGATAATCGCCCCCTCATGGTTGCTCTGAAACACTTCGATGGTACAGCCTGCCTCCTCCCCCTTTTTCGCGATCATCTGCAGCAGATAATTGTAGTCCTGCGTCCCGTACACGCTCTTTTCCCGAATCCCCAGAAAGTTTATATTGGGTCCGTTAATTACCAACAGTTTCATCTCTCATCCCTCCGTTTCTGCGTTTCCTTCCCTCGCGTTTACCCGTTCCTCTATCTCGTCCAAAATCTGTGAAAAGCTCTTGCCGTCCACTGTGAGCGCCACATCCGCCGCCTCCATGTAATAGGGATCTCTCTCCTTTATAAGCGTTTCAATTTTATGAAGCGGGTCAGCCACCTGCAAAAGCGGTCTTGTAGTGTCGTCTTTCACTCTCTCATAAATCGTCCCGCCCTCGGCGCGCAGATAAAAGACCTGTCCCAGTTCATGCAACAGCGCCCGGTTCTCCTCCCGCATCGGCAGCCCGCCGCCCACCGATATAATCTGGTTGTTTGCGCTCCTCATCAGCTTTCGTAAGATCGCCGTCTCCCTGTCCCGGAAATATGCCTCCCCGTCCTCCGCAAAAATCTCCGATATGGTTCTGCGCTCTTCTTTCTCTATCTCCCTGTCCGTATCTAAGAGTGTCCTCCGCAGTCGGTAGGACAGCCTAAGCCCTACCGTGGACTTGCCGCAGCCCATAAACCCGATCAGTATCACATTTCCCATGTTTTCCTCCGTCTCAGGACAACCCGCCGTAATGACATGCCCTTTATCTGCCGTGTTTCCAAATTCCAAGCCGGATTCCGCAGACAGCCGCGTATCCTGCTGCCGTTGGAAATGATTCTCATAAGCGCTCCGGTCTGTGCCGCTCTCCTACAGACATTCCCTCAACTTCCCATATATCACATCCGCGTCCTCCTTGGACACTTTCACCTTATTCCACAGTTCGTAGGCGATGATCCCCTGATAGAGAAGCATTTTCAGTCCGTTATACGCGTGACCGCCGTTCTCCTTCACCAGCTTCATAAACTTCGTCTCCCACGGGCTGTAAATCAGGTCGAAACCCGTGTGTACCTTCTCGTAAAATTTCGCGTCGTCGATCACCACATCATCCACATAAGGTGCCAGTCCCACAGAAGTTCCCTGTATCGCCAGAAACTTCCGGTCCGGCAGACTGCCGAAATCCGAGAGCGCCATCGGAAAAATCACCTGCCGCTTCACCGAGCGGTTTACTTCCTCCGCCACCTTCTGCGCCTTTTCCTCCGTACGGTTCAAAAGATAAACTTTTTTCGCGCCCTTAACCGCACAAAGATATGCCACCGCCCGGGACGCGCCCCCCGCGCCCAGCAAAATGATCTCCTCATCCGTGATCTGAATATCTTCCGTCATCATAGCGCGGTAAAGCCCTTCCATGTCCGTATTATAGCCCTTGAACCCGCCGGGCACTGTCACCAGCGTGTTGACCGCGCCGATTGCCGCCGCCAGCGCATCCACTTCCCGCAAAAAAGGAATCACTTCCCCTTTGTAGGGAACCGTCACATTGAGCCCCAAAAGCTTAAGCGCCGACGCGCCGGCAACCGCCTCCCCGAGCCGCCCCGGCTCCACGGGAAAGGGCACATACACCAGATTATGCCCGAACCGCTGTGCCAGCGTGTTATGTATCACCGGCGAAAGAGTGTGCTCCACCGGGTTTCCAATCAACCCACAGGTTCTTGTCCTGCCGTTTATCTCCATCTGTCATTTTCCTCCCTGCCTGTCCAGCGAACGTTTGTAAAAAAACAGCACAACCCACTCCAACCGCCTCTTTAGGACAATCTGGATCTCCTCCTTCGGGTGGATTGGCTTGACCAAATAAGTCAAAATTCCGACGCGCTTCGCTCCCCACACGTCCGTAAAAAGCTGATCCCCCACGAAAAGCGTGGTTGCCGGCTCCGTTTTCATCAGCTCCATCGCGCGGAGATACCCCTTTTTCCCCGGCTTCCCCGCCTTGTAGATATAACGCGTATGTACTTTGTCGTTAAACATTTTTACCCGGGGTTCCTTGTTGTTGGACAAAAGCACACTCTCAAACCCGATGCTCTTAAGCCTCTCAAAGAGTGCCATGCTGCGCTCGTCAGCAGGCGCGCCGTGGGGCACGAGCGTATTGTCAATATCAAAAATGACGCCCCGGAATCCCTTCCGGTACAACGCCTCAAAATCAATCTCATAGGTGGAATCCAGATATACATCCGGGTAAAAGCATGTAAGCCCTGCCATCGTTTTGCTCCTTCTAAACCTACTCGCAGTACAGCTCGAAAAGCCTTCGGCTTTCCTCACTCACGGGCATTCGCCCTATCAAAGATGACACAGACAAATCCGCCTGCAAGCAGTCGATTCGTCTCTGCCATCTTTGGCACTGCTCATTGCTTTCGTGCATATCATAACAAAACACCCTGCATTCGCGCAAGGTGTTTTTATTCTTCACTTATTTGTCCAGCACATTTTTCAGTTCTTCCATAAAGGTGTTGATGTCCTTGAACTCCCTGTACACAGAAGCAAATCTGACATATGCCACCGCTTCTAAATCTTTCAGCTTATTCATCACCAGCTCGCCGATCACCTGACTTGGAATTTCCTTTTCTTCCCTGTTGAAAATCTCCGTCTCCACCTCGTCCACCAACTGGTTGATCTGGTTGGCGCTGATGGGTCTTTTATGGCAGGCACGTAACACGCCCGCTTCAATCTTGGATCTGTCGTAGGTCTCCCTGTTATTATCCTTTTTAATGACAATGAGCGGTATCGTCTCCACCTTCTCATAGGTAGTGAACCGCTTATCGCACTCATCACAGACGCGCCGCCTGCGGATAGAACTGTTGTCCTCCGCCGGTCTGCTGTCAATTACTCTCGTATTCTCATGACCACAAAATGGGCATTTCATCCCGGATATCCTCCTTATCCCCCTGTACTTAAGCCGCAGACAGATCGCTGCACTCAATATGATTATTATAGGATAAAATAATCATTATGTCAACTATCTTATGGAAACCAAATTACAGGCATATATCCACAACAATAATATCCGGTCCGATTTTTTTGATATCTTTATAACAGATCACGTAGTCCGGCTCACTTCCGAACAACCCGCACCACTTATTGTCTCCCGGAATAATCAGCTTGAAAATCTGTCCCGTGCACTCGTCAAACTCAAAATCGCTCACCTTTCCGAGCCGCTCGCAGTTTTTCAGGTTGATGACTTCCTTTTTCTTTAATTCCGAAAATAACATAGGAACCTCCCCGGGCTTTTTATTATCATATGTCCCAGCCCGGAAAAGGTTCCTGTCAGATTGTCCTGTTAAAAAAATGTTATTGCTCCTCTACATAATCCGCACTGACATACCCAAACTCATATCCATACTCCTCGGGAAGAATAATCTTATACCAGTGACCGCCTTCCACGACCTCCATGTACTCGTAGGTGTCGCCCGTCTTCGCCGTCGTGATAACGGTCGTGCCTTCCGTACTCGGATTATCCCGGATCCTCACATCATGAGTAGTGACAATCGTGCCCGCAGCGGAGACGGTAACCTCAGTCTCCTCTCCCGAATCCTCCGGGAGCTCTTCCAGTCTCTGACCGTCCTCCTGCTCTTCCCCGCTGTCTTCTCCGTCTTCCTCCTCTTTTTCCTGTTCCTCAGCCACCTTATCATAATTCTTAGGCACATACCGCTGATACAGATTAAAGCCCAATACCGCGACAATTACCAGAAGAATACAGCCGACGGCAACCGTCATAATAGAAAGAATGTCTACGCTCTCCTCATCGTCATCATCTTCATCATCCCAGTCGTCTTCCTCCCAGTCCCTTCTCCTTCTGGGCCTCTCATCCTGAACCGGACGCCTTTTCGGCGGCGGTGCGGGACTTGCTTTCTTTCTCGGCGCATCCGGATTTACTCTTTTTCTCGGCGCTTCCTCGGATTCTGCTCTCCTTCTCGGCGCTTCTTCTGAATCCGTTCTCTTTCTCGGTGTTTCCTCTGAATCCGCCCTTTTTCTCGGCATTTCCCCAGATTCTGTCCGTTTCGCCGGGCGTCCCTCCCCTACTTCCGCGCCACAGCTCGGACAGAAGCGGGTGCCTTCCCGAAGCGGCTCCCCGCATTCCGGACACTTCTTTTTTCTTATAACCTTCGCGCCGCATTCCGGGCAGAACTGATCGTCCTCCATCAAAGGCGCGCCGCATTTTTTACAAACCATAACCACCACTCCTCATTTATCTTATGTCTGAAACTCATCCATAGACTATGGTATCAAAAAACTCCCTGTTTGTAAAATCTTATCCGCCGTTTTTTCTTAAGATTTTGTGAATAATTTCCCCTGAATCGCACATGCTTGTTACATACAAAAAAAGAAATCAAAACTTACACGAAAGGGTGGTAGCGTCATGGTACAGGGAAAAGTAGAAATCTGCGGCGTCAACACTGCCAAACTGCCGCTTCTAAAAAATGCGGAAAAAGAAGAGTTGTTTAAAAAAATTGAAGAAGGAGATCAGGATGCCAGAATGGCATATATCAACGGCAATCTCCGCCTCGTCTTAAGCGTGATCAAGCGTTTTCATTCCAGCAGCGAAAACGTGGACGATCTTTTCCAGATCGGCTGCGTCGGGCTGATCAAGGCAATCGATAACTTTGACAGTTCCCTCAACGTAAAATTCAGCACCTACGCCGTGCCCATGATCGTCGGCGAGATTAGACGGTATCTGCGCGACGCCAACTCCATACGGGTCTCCCGCTCCCTAAAGGACACCGCCTACAAGGCAATCTACGCCAAGGAACACCTGACCCGCACCAACTCCCGCGAACCCACCGTCACGGAGATCGCTACGGAAATCGGCATTCCCAAGGAGGATATCGTCTATGCCTTAGATGCCATTCAGAGCCCATTAAGCCTCTACGAACCCGTCTACACCGACGGCGGCGACACGCTCTATGTGATGGACCAGATCAGCGACAAGAAAAACGGCGAGGAAGTGTGGGTGGAGCATATTTCCCTGACGGAGGCAATGAAAAAGCTGACCAAGCGTGAACACGAAATCATCTCCCTGCGCTTCTTCGAGGGGAAGACACAGATGGAAGTCGCCGAAAAAATCGGCATCTCGCAGGCGCAGGTATCAAGACTTGAGAAGAATGCGCTTAAAACTATGCGGCTGTATCTGACGGCGTAAGAACCGGGAGGGGCTCCCCCCTCCCGGTCAAAGATCACCGTTGAATAATTTATCCATCCAATAAATATTTCCGCGATATAAGTACTTCCATAAATAGTTCTGCTCACCATCCTGTCTTTTTAAACCTTTTCACTATTCAACCGTTTTAGGAATCCCGTTTCCTCAGCCTATATACTTCATTTATAAGCCACGGAATATCCTGCCTTGCATTTGCGATAAAATCCTGATCGTCCCGCGTCGCTCCGATTAACCCAATATCGTTTCCTGCTGTTTTTATAAAACATCTTTCTTTAATCTGTTCTAGCATATCCATTTTTATCGTCTCCCTCTCACTAAAAGTATTCTTTTCCATACCACATAACCTATATAGCCGTCATTCCTTTACCGTACAGACGCTATGTACTAGTTTCAACCTCATCTTCCCTCTTTAGATTTATCTAGTCAACATAAGTATCAATATCCAATACAGCACCTATTTCCGCCGCAAATTTGATAAACTCTGGTTCAAAATAGATAGCCGGAGGCTCCCCATTTTTAATTGCAATCATAAAATCAATGCTAATATATAATTCATACTGTTCCTTCAATGCAGCTATTTTGTCTGCCTTTGAGTAGAACAACTCAGCAATTTGATTAACCAGTATATTTATGTCCAAAGATTCTGTGTTTCCTGTGTTATAAATCCATGCTGTTTCTGTATGCTTTTTCCCTGAATTTCTGATAGGATCTCCCATGTTCCACACGCAACCCGGTGTCACCTCTAATACGTCCGTAATCTTCTGGACATCAAAACAGTCGCCCATAATCCTCAGACTTGCTCCCATATATGTATGTGTCATTTTACATCCCCCGTTCCAGCGCTTCCAGACTCGCATAATAAGCCGAAAAATGATAGATCCCCTTCCATTTTGACAAGACCGCCCATACCGGACTGCCGGTTTCATCATCCATAATTTCCGCGATATAAACGCCCCCATAGACGAACATCCGGCGGGGTATTTCATACTCAGAAAATTTTGTTTTTGAGAGTTTTATTTCGGAAAGGATTTTACAGCTATGTTCCTCTAAAAACCGCAGTTCCTCTCCCGAATAGTTTATGTCTAACTTAAATTTCATCGTTATTTCCCAATCCCTGTCTGAAACTGTCAATATTATTTTGAAGTTCTTTTTACTCTAACTCTCCCAGCTTTTTCTCAAAATACGCAAATGCCTTCGCATGATATTTTCGTATCGCCGGTCCCACAAACCTTTTGTTTAAAACCTCCAGTCCTTTCGCATATTCTCCATTAATTACATAAGCGCTTGCGACATAAAAATAGGCTTCTGTACCACACAAATATGCCCTTTCATCATGCTGCTCATATTTATCAATATAATCGTCTATAGTTTTTAAATCGTCAAAAAGCGGGATGATACATTGTATCAAAAATATCCTTATATTTTCTGCAATAGCATCTACTTCCCCCTTTTCATCTGTCATCAAAAGCCATTGACTTGAATCAAAGGGCTTCTCCTTAATTGGTCGCCGTATAGTTATATCTCCTACATCGTCTATCATGTTTTCCGCCACCTTATGAATCTCTGGAAAATATACCGACATATACGGATAAATATGCAGTAATGATCCCGCATAATACGGCGGATGTGAAAAACATATCATCTCGAGCTTCTGCTTCGCAGCGCCAATCGTTCTGGAATAATTCAGTGAATTGCATCTGCGCTTAAAACCTGCCTCCATCATAATATCGTCTGTATATTTTTCCAGAATATAAAGAGCTATCGGTTTATATTTGGCATTCATGTACTTTGTCTCCTATCGACATTATTTAAAATCAGCAATAGAAATATGGATTAAATATATACTGCCCTTTGAGCGATCCGATATCAGAAAATTTAATGCCATATCTTGATGGAAAACTCTTTTCCACCTCCTCAACGGATAAATATTTGTTTACGTTCTCATACTCATATTCTTCCATTGCCATGTTATCCTCTGCTATTTCACATTCGTAGACAACATAATAATCATCCACCTTCTGTACGGCATAGGAATACCAATAGAAAACACCACTTTTATCTATTCTTTTATCAATTCCCACTTGTTTCCCTGATTGCAGCTTCCGATAAATCATTTCTCTGTCCCAATCTCGTTTCAAAATATTCCCTATTATCTACCAAAACAGCTCCGCCAATTTCTTCATTCGCTTTCCTTTTTCAGTATATATTGATTTCATCCAGCCAACGGCTTAATCCTTACACCCTTTTCATACGCATCTTTTGCGCCCTGTGTGTACCAATGTCCGGGATTATATCTACTATTCCCATTTGGCGTTACGACATAGGCGCCTTTCAGTAATCCTTTTTTAAATTGCGTAATCACTTTTTCCCATAAAGCGTCAATCGTGTCATCTGATACAGCCCCCATACTGGATTCAGACAACTCCGTTTCCTCCTCTTTTCCAAGTGAAATAATTAAGTCACCCCGTTTCTCTTTCAGATATTTTCCATCCATATATCCGCCACCAAACAAACAAGGGACAGAAGAACCTCACATTCTTCTATCCCCTATCCTCTTTCACACCAGTCTCACCCAAACTTCGCGATATCAAACGTCAGCGTGATATCCTTCTCCCCGTAAAGCTTGAAATAGTTCTGCACGATACGGTCCGTCACGACGCGCACATTCTCCCGACCCGTTCCTAAAAGAATCACAAGGAACTGGGAACTGCTGTACCTTGCGCCCACGTCCACTCCGCGCAGGGACTTGCAGATCGCCTGCTCCATACACTGCATGGCTGTCTCCATCCGCTCCAGCTTGACCTCGCTGCCGGTGGAGGAGAACAGGGTAAAGAGCAGAAGCTGCGTCTCTTTCTTGCTGCGCGCCGACATATGCTTCACAAAATCGTACACATGGTTGAACTCGTCGTAGTCCACTTGGAACGCGCCTTGGTAAGTCTCCTGATTCTTGATGGCGTCCATAATCTTATCCAGATCGTTCTGCGACTGTTCGGGCGTCCGCAGAATGCCGGATCTCTGGAAGAACCCGTAATGCTCTCCTCTGCTCTGTTTTACGAGATAGAGCGCCTTGTCCGCTCTCCTGTAAAGTTCCTCGAACTCCCTTCCGTCCATGCCGGAAATACTGATGCCCACGGAGAGCTCCGCGTCCTTCAGCACCTCTGTCTCCTCCTGCTTTTTGCGGAAAGCTTCCAGAAGCGCTTCCACCTTTCTTGTCACGATTTCCTCGTCCGTAACGCCCGGCAGATAATACAGGAACTCATCTCCGCCGGTCCGGCAGACAATCTCGTTCTCACAGACTTCCCTCAGCACATCAGCCACTGTCTTTAACGCGTAATCTCCCATCAGATGACCGTGCGTGTCATTAATCTGGCGGAAATGATCCAGATCGATCAGCATTAACGCGCCGCCCTCCGCGCGCAGGCTTAAGGAGATATCCTCTTCTCCCTTCTGTCCGCTCAGAAGCCCGGTCAGATAATCGACGGGTGATTCCAATATATTCTCATTGCCCATGGTAATACCCATGATCTTGCCGCTGTCAAAAATCGGCGTCGCCAGATCTTCCTCGGGCATCCACATTTTTTCCAGCGCGCCCTCTTTGATCAGGTCGACAAAAATATCCACCAGTTCAGGATCCCACTGGCTTCCTTTCCCCTTCTCAAGCTCCTTCATGACCACATCGTCATTCAGCCGCCTGCGATACACGCGGTTGCTCGTCATGGCGTCATAGGAATCCACCAGACCGATCACCCTTGCCACCAGAGGAATGCTCTCCCCCTTTAACCCTTCCGGATATCCCCTGCCGTCATAACGCTCATGATGATATTTCGCGCCCACGTTGACATTGGGAAACATCTTGAAGTCATTTAAAATTTCTGCGCCCACAAGAGTATGCCCCTTGATCAGCCGAAACTCCACGTCAGTCAGCTTAAAAGGCTTGTTGAGCACGGCGTCGGGTACGCCGATCTTTCCCACATCATGCAGCATCGCCACATAATAAATATTCTGTATCTCCTCCTCGGACCAGCCGAGACGCTGCGCAAGGAGTTCGGAGTACGCCGCCACCCGCATAGAGTGCCCTTTGGTGTAGTCGTCCTTCGCATCCACCGTATTCGCGACCGTCATGATCGCCTGAATCGTAATGCGCTCCATCTCCTTTGTCTTTTCGTCCAATCTGCGCTGCAGATCTTTCCGGTAACCGTCCAGTTCTATCGTGCTTCTGATCCGGCTCAGCATGATGTTCGGCTCAAAAGGCTTGGCGATATAGTCGCACGCACCCACGCCGAAACATTTGATTTCCGTCTCCGCACTGCGGTCAGCCGTCAGAAAAATCACCGGAATCTTACTCCAGCGCGCATCCTTCTGCAGCTTCGCCATCACTTCAAAGCCGTCAATCTCCGGCATATTGATATCCAGAAGAATCAGATCCGGCATATGCCGTTCCAGATACTTAAACGCCTGTTTTCCTGAATTTACGGCGACTAC
This sequence comes from uncultured Lachnospiraceae bacterium, assembly GCA_910588955.1. Taxonomy (GTDB): domain Bacteria; phylum Bacillota; class Clostridia; order Lachnospirales; family Lachnospiraceae; genus UBA3282. The sequence goes on along the minus strand of CAJURQ010000019.1, from coordinate 32,602 downwards.
CTTGTACTCGCTCCCGAGGAGTTTCTGCGCCGTTGACAGCGTCAGTCTGTCATCATCGACAATCAAGATTATTTTTTTCATTTGTCCCCCATACTAACTATGTAACATCGAACAGCTATACTCTTCTTTATTATACGCGCACCAGAGACAAAAAGCAAACATTAGCTGTCCCTGCTCATCTCCTTTTTCAGCCGCCTCATAATCTTTTTCTCCAGTCTGGAAATATAGGACTGGGAAATGCCGAGCAATTCCGCCACCTCCTTCTGAGTCAACTCCTTCCCCTCCGCGTTCCCGATTCCGAATCTCAAGCGGATGATTGTCTGCTCCCGATCGGACAGCTTGGCAATCGCCCGAATCAGCAGTTTTCTCTCCACTTCATCTTCCAGATTCTTATAAATCACGTCCTCATCCGTTCCTAGAATATCCGAGAGCAAAAGCTCGTTGCCGTCCCAGTCCACATTTAAGGGCTCATCGATGGAGACCTCCATCCGATGCTTGTTATTTCTTCTCAAGTACATCAGAATTTCATTCTCAATACAGCGTGAAGCGTAGGTTGCCAGCTTGATGTTCTTCCCCGGGTTAAAGGTGTTGATGGACTTGATCAGCCCGATGGTCCCTATGGAAATCAGATCTTCCACGCCCACCCCCGTATTGTCAAACTTTTTCGCAATGTACACCACCAGTCTTAAGTTATGCTCTATCAAAATTGATTTTGCTTCGTCCTCATATTCCGTCCCCAGATCGTTTATGATCTCATTTTCCCTCTCGCTCTCGAGAGGCGGCGGCAGAACCTCTGCCCCTCCTATGTAATGAATGTCCCCCTGTCTGGTCATCAGGAATTTCTGGTCCCTGTGTACCATCTTAAACTGAATCTTACCGGGAATTGCCACTTTTAAAACCATCTTTTTTCCTCCTAGTTTTCTAATAGCCCGGGGTGTAATATCATCTGGTAATCACTGTCCTCCGATATTCCCGTATCACAAACCGCAACTATGACATGCTCTCTTTTGATCGTCCCTCCCGCTTCCTCTATCAGCATTTCCGGCAGCTCGTAGGCGGAGAGAATCCCGCTCCGTTTTCCCACGCTCCTGTAGGGAATCGCGTGAAATTTCTCCCGAGACAGGCAGGACGCCATGCAGCGCGCTATTTTTTCGCTGACTACGCTCACCGGCGCGCCGCTTATGGGGTCCGACAGATGATTTCCCGTATCCACCAGCGCCCTTATGCGGATTTCCTGTCCCAGTGACGGCACATAAACGCGCACAGTCCGCAGACTGTCCTCCCGCCGCCTGAGCAGCCATTGTAAAACGACCCGCAGCGCCAAGTAGGACACCGCACCCGCCGTCAGGGTTAAGAAAAAACTTCCGCTCCCCTTCACAACGACTCTCAGGCGATTCAGAATCCATATCATACCACCGCCTAAAAAAAAGCCGGCGGCAGCCATCAACAAAGACGCTCTTAGAAGGCTGCGCACACCGTGTATCTGATAGGTGAGACACATCATACACATACTGACAGGCACAGAGCCGAGCAAAAGCCTGCCTCCCACCGTGAAAACCGGCAGCATCAAAAACAGGCAGCTCATCCCCGCTCCCACCGCCGCTCCCAGCCAGAGCTTACGGCGCGTGGCAGTACGCCGCATAATTTGCCCGGCAAGGGACAGCAGATACAGATCAGTCGTCATCTGCAGGATGAAAACACTGTCAATATATAATTTGTAATACACATTCCACCTCCGTATTTCCTTTTCATTATAGGAAATACCGGGCGCATATTCTGTCGCAATCGCAGAGCATTTCCCCTATTTTTCCAGACAGATAACAACAAAGTAAAACAAAATACCACAGGATATTCTCCTGTGGTATTTCATATCTTTTCATATTACTATAAATTTCTATTTCCGTAAGAAACTCGGGATATCCAGCGATTTTTCCTCCACGGAGCTCTTGATATCGTTGGTCTTCTGAATCCCGATCGGTTTAAGACCAGCCTGCGCCTTAGCCTGTCCACCCTGTGTCACCGGCTGCTTCAGACCCAAGTTCGCCGCCGCAAAAGCGCTAAGACCTGCGCCTGTTCCCACCGCACTCTTTCCCTGTAAAGAAGTGGGGGTTATGTATCCGCTCTTAAAGCCGAGACCTGCGCCCTGTCTGCCCGCCTTCTCCTCAATGCCTGTCGCGATAATGGTGACATTACAGGTGTCTGTCATACTGGAATCATACATCGCGCCGAAGATGATATTCACCTCGTCACCTGTAAGATTTCTCACATAATCTGAAGCATCGGAAGCATCCGCAAGGGAAATATCGCCGGAAACGTTGATAATCACATGGGTCGCCCCGGTGATGGTCGTCTCAAGCAGCGGGCTTTCCACCGCCATCTTCGCGGCTTCCGCCGCCTTATCGTCGCCCTTCCCGGTGCCGATGCCGATATGCGCGATACCCTTGTCCTTCATAACGGTCTGTACATCCGCGAAATCCAGATTGATAATCGCAGGCATATTGATCAGGTCCGTGATGCCCTGCACCGCCTGCTGCAGCACTTCATCTGCTTTCTTAAGCGCCTCCGGCATGGTGGTACGCCTGTCCACAATCTCAAGAAGCTTGTCATTTGGAATCACAATCAGCGTATCTACATTGTCTTTGATCTTTTCAATCCCGGCAAGCGCATTGGTCATACGCGCCTTCGCCTCAAAACGGAAGGGCTTCGTCACCACGCCCACGGTCAGAATACCCATATCCTTCGCAAGTTTCGCCACCACGGGAGCCGCTCCCGTTCCTGTGCCGCCGCCCATACCGCAGGTGACAAACACCATGTCCGCCCCCTTTAGTGCCTGCGCCACTTCCTCTGAACTCTCCTCCGCAGCCTTCTCGCCAATCTCCGGCTTCGCGCCCGCGCCAAGCCCCTTGGTAAGCTTCTCGCCGATCTGCAGCAGTCTGGTCGCCCTGCAAAGCTGCAGTGCCTGCTTATCCGTATTGATACCGATAAACTCCACACCGTCTATCTCTTCATCTATCATTCTATTAACAGCGTTATTGCCCGCGCCGCCGACACCAACGACGATAATCTTCGCAGCGGACTCCGCTTCATTCGACTTAATCTCAAGCAAGGTGATTCCTCCTTCTACTTCCACATACTCCATGCACAATCATATACTTTATCATATAATTATTTTCCGAACTTCGCAACCCATTTTTTTCTTTTTGTCCGATTTTGCACCGATTTAACAAAATCTCTTTCCCGTCATTCCTGCTCAAAACTGTATGTTTTCGTATCTTCGCTGTATTCACGCATATCTAAAGTACCACTTTTTCCCAGAAGATCCGGCAGAATATACTGCAGTTTCATAATTTTTTCATCGATATCCTCGTTCTGCCCCAAGGCGATCTTCGCCTCCCCGAAATACAGCGTCACATTATAGGCGCTGTCAAAATAGATTCGGTCCGCCGTGAGGGAATACTTGGAAAGCTGCTGGGTGATATTCAGAATTTCGTCAAACAGCTCCGGCTTGTCCACCGGCAGGCGGTCATGCAGAATCACATGGTCGAAAGAAAGACCCGTCACCTGTGGAATACCGGCGGTTTCCTCCAAAGAAGTTTCCACCACAATGCCGTCCTTGTCAAAGTACACATACCTCCCAAGATATCTGACATAACCCGCCAGCGCCTTCTCATACACCGTAATCCGTATCGTGTCCTTCGCCTCGATCTCCACATCCATCGTCTCTATAAAGGGAACCCCCTCTATGCCCTTATCACGGTACTTTAAGGACAAAAACAGGGAATTGTCACCGAACCTGCCCCCCATCACCATCTCCATGATCTCTTCGTTCGTGTAGTGGATACTGCCGTCCACATGAACCGTCGTCACTCTATAGTTGTTAATAATATAGAAGTAACCGCCGCCGAGAACCAGAAAAAGGGAAAGAAAGACCGTCAGCAGAATAACTGATCGCTTCGCCTTGCCAAAACGGATTTTTTCCGGTCTTTCCTCACGCTTTTTGATTCTCCGTCTCTTTTTTTTCGGCTCTTCTATATCCCCATTCTTAATCAGCCGCAGATTCGGATTCGTCTTTTTCTTCTTTTTAACGGTTTTCTTATCGCTCATCCACAGCCCCCATCATTTCGGAGAATGCCTCTTCTCAGGCATTCTCCTGCGCGAGACTTAGAACTTCTTCGCAAAGCAGCCTTTGCTGCGAGCGATTAGAAGTTCTTCTCTCGCTATGCTAGTTCTATCTCCGCCCCCAGATCCCGCAGGCTTCGCGCGATATCCTCATAGCCCCGGTCAATAAAATGGCGGTTTGTCACAATCCCCGTGCCCTCCGCCGCCAGAGCCGCCACGACAAGCGCCGCCCCGCCGCGGAGCTCCTTCGCCTCCACAATGGTATTGCGCAGTTTCCTGCCGCCACGGACATAGGCACGGTTTCCCTCCACCCGGATATCCGCCCCCATCTTCTCAAGTTCAGGGACGATCCGGAACCGGTTTTCAAATACCGTCTCCTCAATCCGCCCGTCCTGCCCCGAGAAAGCGATTGCCGCCATGAAAAGCGACTGCAGATCCGTCGGAAATCCCGGATAAACCGCCGTTACCAGATCTTCCTTAAGCCCTTTGCAGGCGCGTCCCTCCACGTGCAGACCCTCCGGCAGTCTGCGCAGGCGCGCCCCCAGTTTCTCCGCGCAGGCAAGCACGCTCTCCATCTGTCCACAGGGCGCATCCTCCAAAAAGACGCTTCCTCCCGCACACAGGCAGGCGGCAAGCCATGTTCCGGCGACAATCCGGTCCGCCGGCACGCGGAAACGCACGGGATGAAGCTTTTTCACGCCCTCGATCACCAGCCGGTCTGTGCCGGCGCCTTTTATCTTACCGCCGGCGCTCACGAGAAAATCACATAACGCCTGAATCTCCGGCTCCCTCGCCGCCGGGTGGATCACCGTCTCGCCCTCCGCCAGAACCGCCGCCAGAACGAGATTTTCTGTCACGCCCACGCTGACGAAGGGCAGTTCGTGCACCGCGCCGTGCAGCCTTCCCGCCTTCGCGCAAAACTCCTCCGGTTCTTCCGAGATCTCCACGCCCATACGCCTAAGCGCTTGTAAATGCTGGTCAATGGGACGCTTGCCAATCACGCAGCCCCCGGGATATTCCATGGTTATCTCACCCATCCGCGCAAGCAGCGCACCTAAAAGCATGATCGAGGAACGCATCACCCCCACGGAATCCGCCGGCATATCGCACTCGGCAATCCCTCTTGTATCAACGCGGAGCATATCCGCTTCTCTGCTCACCACACAACCCAGACTTTCCAGAAGCCGCAGCATATGGTACACGTCCGAAATATCCGGACAGTTTGTTATCTCGCAGGTGCCGTCTATCAAAAGTGTCGCCGCCAGAATCGGCAGCGAGGCATTTTTTGACCCTTGTATCTTTGTCTGTCCCTTAAGACAGTTTCCACCATAGATACGAACAGCGTCCATAAATTTACCTCTGCTTCTATTTATGACCTATTCTATCTATATGGATTTTCGACAAAAAATTATCTTGTCCTTACAAATCTTTTAGCCGTATTCCCTTCGCCACACTTAGCGTTATCCCTATCTCAATCAGCAGAAACATGACCGAAGACCCTCCGTAACTGATGAAAGGCAGGGAAATACCGGTATTTGGAATCGTGTTTGTGACCACGGCGATATTCAAAATGACCTGAACGGCGATGTGCCCCATCACGCCAACCACCAGAAGCGCGCCGTATAAATCCGGCGCATTGTTGGCGATGATCATCAGCCGCCAGATCAGCATCAGGAACATAATGATAACGGCGATCCCGCCGAAAAGCCCAAGCTCCTCGCAGATAATCGAAAAGATCATGTCATTCTGCGCCTCAGGCAGAAACCCTCTCTTCTGCATGCTCTGCCCAAGACCTTTGCCGAGCACGCCGCCGCTTCCGATGGCATAGAGCGCCTGCAGGGTCTGGAAACCGGTGTCGCTGGAGTAGGCTTCCGGATCGCGCCACGCGAGGATGCGCACGCCTCTGAAATCCAGATCATCCACATGCGCCTCCGCCGTCTCTATCACATAGAACACCACGATCGCCGCCACCACCAGCACGCCCGCTCCCATAAGGAAGAACCGTTTATAATCCGGACAAGACACAAAAAGCATAAGCGCCGCAATCGCCATCACGATAATCGCGGAACTTAAGTTGTTGGTGATAACGTAAATCATCCCCGCCACGACCGCAGGAAAACCGAGTACGATAAAAAATCCTTTGTTGCTCCGTATGTTCTTTCCCATCTTACAGATCAGACTGGACAAAAACAGGATCATGCCCAGCTTCGCCACCTCCGCCACCTGCAGGGAAAGCGGACCTATGTACAGCCAGCGCGTCGCGCCGCCGGAGGTGTGCCCGAACGGAATAATCAAAAGGATCAGCACCACTGAGCCGATATACGCTGGCACCGCGAACCTTTCCCAGAAATGATAGGGGATATTCGCCACCACCATCATTGCCACAAGTCCCAGAATGGACGCCAAAAGCTGCTGTCTCAAATACCTGGTGGAATCCCCCATCTTTAAGTTCGCCTCATAGGAGCTCGAGGAAAACACCATGACCATGCCAAAACCCACGAGAAAGAGCACGATAAACAGCAGGCTGTAATCCATGAAGCTCTCGCCTTTTTGTTGTCTTCTACGGGAAGCGTTTCTCTGTGCCACTTTTTAGCTCTCCTCCAACTGATTTACCATATCCTTAAACATCTGTCCCCTTACCTCGTAGTTCGGGAACATTCCCCAGCTCGCGCAGGCGGGCGATAAAAGAACCGCGTCCCCCGGCTCCGCCCTCTCCACGCATACCGCAAACGCCTCCTCAAAGGTGTCCGCAAGCACAATATCGGTAAGCCCGTGCGATCTCGCGCACGCCGCAATCTTTTCCCTCGTCTGTCCGATCAGCACCAGACATTTCACCTTGCCGTCAAACGCCTCGATCCACTCGTCGTACTCGCTCTGCTTGTCGTAACCGCCGCCAATTAACACCGTGGGACGGTCCATGGCGCGGATGCCCTGAATCGCCGCGTCAGGATTGGTTCCCTTGGAATCGTTGTAATAGTCCACGCCCCGCTTTGCCGCCACAAACTCAATCCTGTGCTCCACCGGCGCAAAGTTCCTGACGACCGACAGAATTTCCTCCATCGGCACACCGCAGGCGGTCGCAACCGCCATCGCCGCCATCACGTTCTCCACGTTGCAGACGCCCACCAGCCGCATTTCGTGTATGTTCATGAGCCGTTCGCTCACGCCGCCTGTTGCCTGAAAGATTTCCTCCCCTTCCAGATAGAAGCCGTCTGTGAGCCTTCTCTGTGAGGAAAACCATACCACCCGCGCCGGGCACCGCTCCCCGAAAGTTCTCGTGTAGCTGTTTTCATAGTTCAGCACGCAGGTCTCTTCCTTCGTCTGGTTCCTGCAGACCGCCTCCTTCGCCGCCGCATAGTTTTCCATCGTGTGATGGCGGTTCAGATGATCCGGCGTCACATTCAAGATGGCGGAAACATGCGGTTTAAACCGATCGATCGTCTCCAGCTGGAAGCTGCTGATCTCCGCCACCGTCACAGTCTCCTCCGTGGAATCCAGCGCCGTCAGCGTGTAGGGATTCCCGATATTTCCCACCACGTCCACATCTTTGCAGTGCGCCGCCATGATCGCACCCACAAGGGAAGTGGTGGTCGTCTTGCCGTTTGTCCCCGTGATGGCGATCACCGTGCCTTTTCCCATCTCATATGCCAGCTCGATTTCGCCCCAGACCTTCACGCCCCTTTTTCTGAAATCCTCCACAAACGCCGTGTCCGTCGGCACACCGGGACTCAAAACGACCAGCTCCACCGAAGCTTTCTGCTCCTCTGACAATGTGCCGATCACAATCTCCGCATCGACGCCAGCAGGCAGTTTCCTCCGCACTTCCTCCGCATCCAGCTTTTCGTTTTCGTCAAACAGTAAGGGCTTTGCCCCCGCGTGATGTAAAGCCTGTACCGCCCCGATGCCGCTCAAGCCCGAACCGACCACAAGCACTTTCTTTCCCTGCAAGTTCATAACATCCTCCCTCCATGCGGAGAATGCCTTTTTTCAAGCATTCTCCCAAGTGAGAAATAGCACTTCTTAGCGAAGCAGCCATTGCTGCTGAGTCTTAGAAGTACTTCTCACTTTGTTAGACTCCGAAGAGCGCCACCAGACAAAGCAGCGCCGTCACGATCGAAAATACGGCGACCACCCGGGTCTCCGACCACCCGCACAGCTCAAAGTGATGGTGGATCGGCGCCATCTTAAAGATCCGTTTGCCGCCCGTCATTTTAAAATAAGTAACCTGCATCATAACCGACAGTACCTCTATTACATAGATAAATCCTACAATCACGATAAAAAGCGGCATCTGCATCATAATAGCCGTCGCCGCCACAAATCCGCCAAGAGCAAGCGATCCGGTATCTCCCATAAACACGCTGGCGGGATGCACATTGAAGAGCAGGAAACCCAAAAGCGCGCCCACCACTGCGCAGGTGATCGGCTCGATTCCGCTGGCTGTGCCAATCGCCACCACCGTAAAGAAAGTCGCAACGAGCACCGTCACAGAGCTTGCCAGACCGTCCAGACCGTCCGTAAAGTTCGTGCCGTTCACCGTCCCAATCACCACGAAGAAGAGAAACGGAATATTCATCCAGCCGAAATCCAGATAAACGCCGTCCAGAAAAGGCACCTTCATTGCCAGAGATACATCCGTATACCTTTGCAAATAAAAAACAAATACGCCTGTCACAAGAAACTGCAGGGCAAATTTCTGCCATGCGCGCAATCCCATAGATCGCTTTAAAACGACCTTGATATAGTCATCCAGAAATCCCACCAGTCCGAATCCAAGCGTGAGAAAGAGCACCGGGATAATGCCCGGATAATCCCGCACAAAGGGAAGGGAGGCAGCCACCACGCTAATCAAAATCAATATGCCTCCCATGGTGGGCGTTCCGTTTTTCTTTAAATGGCTCTCCGGTCCTTCCGTCCGCTCCGTCTGTCCCACTTTCAGCCTGCGCAAAAAGGGAATCACCACAGGACCGAGAAACACGCTGATCGCGAAAGATACCAAAACCGAAATTAAAATCACACTGTCCATGCTTATCTCCTGCTCCTTACCACCAATCCATTATTTATCAGTATAGCTCTTTTCGTCCAAATATGGAAGGATATTCTCAAAAAGCTGCCTCACCACCGGGGCGGCAATCTGTCCGCCATAGTAGGTGCCTTTAGGATTATGGATGACTGCTAACGCCAAAACCTGCGGATTATCTGCGGGCGCAAAGCCTAAGAAAGAGGCAACATATTTGCCGCTCCCGCGGGGAAGGGTCTGGCTGGTCGCCGTCTTCCCGCCCACCCGGTACCCTTCTACCGCGCCGTTTTTGCCGCTGCCCTCCGCCACCACCTGCTCTAAGATGTACCGCATGGTCTCCGACGTCTCTTCGGACACCACATGGTCTCTGACCGGATAAGTGAAGGACTGGCTGTCGCTTCCGTCCGCCGTCACCGCACACACGGCAAAATGGGGCGTGACGCGTCTGCCGCCGTTTACGATGGACGCCGCCGTGGTGGCGAGCTGGATCGGCGTGATCTGGAAGGACTGCCCGAAGGAGATCGTTGCCAGCTCCACCGGCCCGATGTTTTCCATCTTGTGCATGATGGTTCCCGCCTCGCCCGGCAGGTCGATCCCCGTCTTATCCAAAAGTCCGAACTGGCGAAAATACGAGTAGTACCGCTCCACGCCTATGCGCAGTCCCACGGTGATAAAGACGGGGTTGCATGAGTTCATCGTCCCCTGCACAAAGTCCTCCGCCCCGTGTCCGCCCACCTTGTGGCAGCGGATTTTCCGATCCTCCACCATGATAAAGCCGGGGCAGTTGAAGGTGTCTGTGGGCTTTACCGCCCCGGATTCTAAGCCCGCCGCCGCCGTGATGATCTTGAAAGTAGAGCCCGGCTCGTAAGTGTCGTTGATACAACCGTTTCTCCACATGGCGTTTAACAGTTCCTGACGCTTTTTCTCGGAGAACGCCAGCGCATCCATACCGTCAGGCAGCGTGTACGGGTTATTTAAGTCAAATTCCGGCACATCCACCATGGCGAGAATCTCGCCGTTTTGGGGATTCATGACCAGAATGGACACCCGGTCCGCCTCCTTCGTCTCCATGGTCTGCATTGCCAGCTGAGTAGCGTAGCTCTGGATATTGATATCCATGCTCACATAGAGATCCCTGCCCTTCACCGGCTCAACCCTCTCCTCGCCTTCCTCGTCCTGCTCCACACCCTTAGCGTCGGTCACCGTTAAGATCGTTCCCGCTTCGCCTTTCAGATATTCCTCATAAACCACTTCAAGCCCTATAATGCCCTGATTATCCCCGCCCGTAAAGCCGAGAGCCTTGGACGCCAGCGTATCGTAAGGATAATAACGCTTGTAATCTTCATCCACCTTGACCCCGTCGAGCCCCCTCGCCCGTATCGCGTCGCCAATCGGCTTCTCCACATTGCTCTTTATCTTCTCGATGGAGGAGTATTTCTCCACCCGTTTTCTGACATACTCCTCCGACAGACCCAGCTCTTCCGAGAGGACGGCAATCACTTCCTCCGCGTCCGAAATCTGACTGTGAATCACAGAGACCGTGCAGACTGTCTTATTGTCCGCCAGAATCTTGCCGTTTGCGTCTATAATGCGCCCTCTCGCCGCCTTGATGCTCCTCTCCCTCTCGTGCAGCTCTCTCGCCTTCTGCGAGTAATACTCGGATTGGAACACCATCAAGTAAAACAGCCTTGCCGCCAGCCCGAGGAGAATCAGCACACACAGGAAAAACACAGTCACCGTCTTGCTCCTGTGGTATGTTTTATGGTCCATCTTCCCTTCCATCAAAGAGAAACCTCACAAAAAGGTATTAATATAATCTATTATCCTTTTTCTGAGGTTATTCTCACTTCCCGCTATTTAAGGTTCTCCTGTGTCTTCCCCGTCTCCCGGCGGCGGTGCCGGCGACCACTCACCTCCGGCATTTTCTCCGGATTCTTCTCCCGAATTTTCTTCGGATTCCTCACCGGAAGGTTTTCCGCTGCCCACCAAGGTGCCGATCTGCGGATCGTAATAATTGCCTGTCTTCGGATCTACCAGATAACCGGTCTCCGGGTCAAGCGGGAAATCCCGCCATTCCTCATTGGGTTCTGCCGGTTCCTCCTCCGCGCCTTCTGCGCCCTCCTCTCCCTCTGCGGGTGCGGCGCCTTCACCTCCATCCGGGCTGCCCTCCTCGCCTTCTTTCGGAACCGGGTTGCCCCCCTCGTCCAGCTCTTCCGCTGTCTCCGCCCCCTGCGGCGTCCTGATCTGGATCTGGAGCTGCTCTAACTCCTCCCGCTCCGTATCGCTCAGTTCCTCCGTCATAAAGATGTTCATATAAGGCAGCACTTCTGTCAGAATCTTTTTCACAATTCTGGTGGCGTATTTCGCGTCATCCTGAAAGACCACATTAGGTCTGTCCACCACCACATAAATGACCACCTGCGGGTCATCCGCGGGCGCATAGCCCATAAAGGAAACCACATATTCGTTATTGCCTCGGGGCAGCGTCTCCGCCGTTCCCGTCTTGCCGCCTATGGCATAGCCCGCAGGTCTCGCCGTATGTCCGGTACCGTTTTCCCCGCTCACCACCGTGTTGCAGTATTCGATGATCTTATCACTGGTAGAGCGGGAAATGGTCTGTTTCAAAAGACGCGGCTCAATGTTCTCTATGGTAGCGCCGTCCGCCGTCGTAATCCGGCTCGCCACATGGGGCGCATAGTAATTGCCGCCGTTGATCAGGGAGCAGAAACCCGTAATCACCTGTATCATGGTGGCGTTAAAACTCTGTCCGAAAGAGTTGGTCGCAAGGTCCGTCATGCCGATGTTATCTTCATGGTAGATCATGCTCGCCGTGCGCGGCTCGCCCGCCAGATCAATATTTGTCTTTAATCCGAAGTTAAAGCTGTGCTGGTAATTGACAAATTCCGTCTTGCCCAGCGCAAACGCCACGTTCATCAGCACCACGTTACAGGAGCGCTCCACGCCCTGCTGTACCGTGAGCGGGCCGTCGCCGAAAGTCTGATGGCACTTGATTTTATAGTCACCCACATGAAGAAATCCTTCGCAGTTGTAAGTCTCGTTTCCGGTGATGGAGCCGCTCTCTAACGCCGCCGCCACCGTGAACGGCTTGAACACAGAACCCGGCTCATAGGCGTCCACAATACAGAAATTTTTCCACAGGGCGTTTAAGTGCTGGTACATGACCTCGTCGTTCATCGATACGATGGACTCCTGCGTCACATATTCCGCCACACCGTCTGTCCTGACACGTTTTCCGTCTTTGTCAAGCAGAGGCATACCGATCAGATTTTCCGTGTTTCTGACGTCGTTTAAATCAAAAACAGGGTAACTTGCCATAGATAAGACGCTGCCCGAGTTCGGATCCATAATGACACAGCCGATATTTTCCGCGCCATTTCCGGGTCTGGCGTTGTCCTTATACTCCTCGTTGAACGCTTTCAGATACTTCTCCACGATAGCCTGTATGTTTGCGTCCAGACTGAGCTGAATGTTGTTGCCGTCCTTCGCCGCAATCGTTGTGCGCTCCAGCGTGGAATCGTCGTTGAGATACCCGTACTCCCTGCCGTTTGTACCACTCAAAATATCATTATAATACTCTTCCAGCCCATAGGTGCCCGCATTATCGCCTGTCGTAAAGCCGACCAGGTCACAGGCGAGAGAGCCGTTCGGGTACTCCCGCTTATACTCATTTTCAAACCACACGCCCTTGATATTTGCGCCCTGTTCCTCGTCGTCGCAAAACTCCTCAAAAGCAGCTTTCTTCTCATACTCCACCCTCTTCGCCATCACATAGTAGGAAGATTGGGGATGCCCGGCGATGTAGGCGCGCACCGCCTCCACGTCGATATCAAAGAAACGCTTCAGCGCGTTCAGGGTCGGCTCCAGATACTCTTCTTTTCGCAGCAGCAGCTTGGTGTCCAGAATGACGTTGTAAACCTTGTTGCTCACCGCCAGCACCGTGCCGTTGGAGTCCACAATTTCCCCACGTTTAAAAGGTATTATCGCGGAGTCATACTCCTGATGCGACAATACCTGTTTCTTGTACTCCTCCCCGTTATCCCTGTTGATCAAAAACAAACGGACGCTGAGTCCCACAAAAGCTGCCAGTATGAACAAAAACAGCACCAGCAGCTTTTTCTGCATTTTAATTGTAAATTTCAATACGGGATTTCTTCTCTGTGCGCTCAAACAATCACCTGCTTAATCCTGCTGCGGGATCTCCGCCATCTGCTTTACATAGTCGCTGTTCTCACTGGCGAAGGAAATAATCTGCCCCTCCTGCGCATACTGCATACCCAGCTCCTGAATCGCTATCCTTCTGATCTCCTCCAGATCCACGCTGCTTGCAATTCTGCTGTAGTCCTCCTCATTGGCAACCTTTAAGGCGTTAAGCTCCCTCTCCAGTGTGGAGATATGCTTCACGCTGTTAGTGATATCAGACTGCAGTCCGATGTAATATACCAGAATAACAGCGGTAGCTGCCAGCGCAGCTCCCAGAAACAGAACATAGCCGGGGCTCATGTGCTTCGCCTTCTCCCTGTTCCTTCTCACCGTGTTATTTATCTTTTTCTTCGGTCTGTCGTCGGTTCTCCTCTCGGGCTGTATGTTTCTGACCGTATTACCCTGCACATAGTATGCACTTCGCCTTGCTGCTGCCATAATTCCCTGTTTCCCCTCTTTATTTGCCGTCTTCTTTCTTCTTTTCAAACACCCGCAGTTTCGCGCTTTTCGCTCTGCTGTTTTCCGCCGTTTCCCGCCCGGACGGGAGAATCGGCCTTTTGGTGATTACGCATCCCTTTGACACCTTGCCGCACACACAGACCGGAAAGTCCGGCGGACAGGTACACGGGTTTTCATTTTTTCGGAAGATGGACTTCACAATCCTGTCTTCCAGCGAGTGAAAGGTGATCACACAGAGCCTGCCGCCCGGATTCAGAAGATCAATCAGCCCGTCCAGAGAGTCCTGCAATACTTCCAGTTCTCTGTTGCAGGCAATCCGGATCGCTTGAAAGGTTCGCTTGGAGGGATGCCCTCCCGTGGCGCGCATCTTCGCCGGAATCGCCGCCTTGATGATCTCGTTCAATTCCCCCGTCGTCTCTAGGGGCTTGTCCTTTCTCGCCGCCGCAATGTGTTTCGCTATGTTCTTCGCGAATTTCTCCTCGCCGTAATCCCGCAAAATCCGGGTAAGTTCTGTCTCCGAATACTCGTTTATAATCTCCCTCGCGCTCAAACGCTGTCTTCTGTCCATCCGCATATCGAGCGGCGCGTCATATCGGTAGGAAAACCCTCTCTCCTCATTGTCAAGCTGATAGGAGGAAACACCTAGGTCTAACACTATGCCGTCCACACCGTGTACGCCGATTCCCGCAAGCGCCTCCGTCGCGTTGGCGTAATTGTCGCGAATCAAGGTGACCCGCTCCCTGTACGGCTCCAGCCGCTTTCCTGCCGCCGCGATCGCATCCTCGTCCTGATCGATGCCGATCAGTCTGCCACCCGCAAGTCTTCCCGCCACTTCGTAAGCATGTCCGCCGCCGCCCAGCGTCCCGTCCAGATAAATGCCTTCCGGTTTGATATCCAGATTTTCTATGGTTTCCTCAAGGAGCACTGAGGTATGCTGAAATTCCATTTTTCTATCCTCTTTTATATATATCCGAATTGCTCCATTGCTTCGCAATTCCCGCAATTCTGCAACCACTCAGAATCCGCTAAGTTACTTCGTAACTTGCTACTTCCTCGTGTTTGGCGGGTCATTAATGTCATTGTCTGCTTTCGTGCAAGCACGAGCAGCCATGTCATTATGACCCTGATATATCATATACCCAGCCCAAGTTCCGCCATGTGCTCCGCAATCTCATCCATATCGTCGAATGCCGCCGCATCTTCAAATCGTTCTCTGCCCCAGATTTCAATTCTGCTGCCGACGCCGACCAACACCACATCTTTCGTCAGCTCCGCAAATTCCCGCAGGACATTGGGAATCAGGATTCTTCCCTGCTTATCGACTTCCGCTTCCGTTGCTCCCGCGAGGAAAAATCGAACAAACTGTCTCGCCTCTTTATTTGTAATGGGCAGGGATCTGAGTTTTTCTTCAAAGCGTTTCCACTCTTCGTTGTCATACACAAACAGGCAGCCGTCCAACCCCTTCGTCACCACAAAAGCGTCTCCGAGGATTTCCCTGAACTTCGAGGGGATGATCAGCCTGCCCTTTGCATCAATTGTGTGATTGTACTCTCCCATGAACATATGCAATCACCCTGCCCGCCAGTAACACCGTACTCTATGTGGTCTGCCACGAAAAAGGAATGTTGATGCCACTTTGTACCACTTCACTCCACTTTTCACCACTTTTAATCCAATTCTACTCCATTTAGGGGGATAATGCAAGGAAAAAGTAAAGAATTATTAAGAAATCCTTAATGCGGACGGCAAAAGAAAAGACGGACACAGGCGTTTCACTCTGTGTCCGTCTTTTCCACCGTAACGGTGGATGTTGTATGCTTTTTTAGATAGCGGCGAATGATGATGTCCGCCGTCAGCGCGACGATGAAAAGAACCGCCGCCAGCACCTGTGAGACCGCTATGGTCGTGTGAGGTAGGAAGAGGGTATCGGTGCGGATGCCCTCGATCCACGCTCTGCCGAGTCCGTAGCCGCCGAGATATAGCAGCCACTGTTCTCCCTCAAATTTCTTGTGTTTCCGGTAGAGCAGCATCACGATGAGCAGCGCCAGATTCCATAGACTCTCGTAGAGAAAGGTCGGATGCACCTGAATGTAGTTTGTGCCCTCCGTCATGTGGGCGGCAATCTTCTCGGAGATATCTCCCGCCCTGACCATCTGCGTCGGCAGACGCATTGCCAGCAGGCTGTCCGTGTACTCCCCGAATACCTCCCGGTTCGTAAAGTTGCCCCACCTGCCAATCACCTGCCCAAGCACCAGTCCCGGCACACAGACATCCGCAAGCTGCAAAAAGCTCTGCTTTTTTCTCCGGCAGTATATCCACAAGGTCAGAAAGGCGGCGATCACCGCGCCGTAAATCGCCAAGCCGCCGTTTCGCAGATTGAAAATGCCCATCAGGTCATTTTTATATCTGTCCCATGAAAAGATCACATAGTAGACCCGCGCCCCGATAATCGAAAAGATGATTGCGTAGATCGCGAAATCCCAGATCAGATCCGGGTCCAGTTTCTCAAGCTTCGCCACCTTCGCCGCGAGAAGCACCCCGGCGAGCACCCCGATGGCAATGAGCACACCGTAAAAAGCAATCGGAAAGCCGAAGACTGTAAATGTCTTCGGCACGTTTTTCAGATAAATTCCCAGATTGGGAAAGGCGATATCCATATTTCCCATGATATCCTGCATGTATAGCCTCCCTTAGACATTGAAGCGGAACACTATAAACCGAAATTTCATCATGTCTATACAATTCCGTCCTTTCACATTATGTTGAATTTCTTCTACTTTACCAGTTCAATATATACCATAAAATCCAGATTGCGTCAAGGGGTTAGGGGTGACGGTAGGGGTTCAAAGCCTGTTTGGGAAACCTTGTTAATTACAGGCGGCGAACCCCTATAATAATTATCTATTCTCTATTAGAGTTAAGCGTACTAAAACAAAAAGGATATAGAAAAAAGGGAACGGGGGGATTGTAAACATGGGAAATATGGAACATACGCCTGTTGTAAAGGAAGTAACACAGCGTCATATGGGAAAAGTACATGGAAACGTAAGGCGGAATGACGAAATGGTTATGAACTATCTGAAACTACTCGCAAATGGCATTGTAAAAAAACGCCTGTCGCCTTATGAAGCCCATGTAATCAGAGAACGAAAGAACCGTTTGGAGAATTGTAACAGATTTTGGTCTATGGAAACCTATGAAGCCAGTCATGTAAGAGTGTTACTGCGAACCTTTTTATGTAAGGATAAATTTTGCAGTAATTGTAATCAGGTGAAGAAAATGTTACTGCAAAACCGTTTTCTGCCCTATATGGAACAATATAAGGATTCTCTGTATCATATGGTTTTGACCGTTCCAGACTGTAATGGTGAAGAATTGAGGGAAACCATACAACATATGGCTTACTGCTTTAAAACTCTCGTAACGTATCTAAACGGCAACAAAAAAGTGAAGGGAGTAGACCTTTTGCAGTATGGATTTCAAGGCTGTATCCGTTCCTTAGAAGTCACATACAGAGAAGATGTCTACCACCCTCACTTTCATGTAGCCGTTGTTTTGGGGAACAACGGAATTGGGGAGAAGCATATTGCTAATCAATTTTCTGGTACTGGAAACCGCCTGTTTTCTGATTTTGAAGCCATTATCCAGAGGATATGGTGGCTCTTAGTCAATGGAAAGCGGCTTACCTTTGATAATATCTTAGGTGAGAACAACTCTCTCCAGCGGTATAGCTGTATCGTGGATAAATTTCAGTCAGAGGACTATAAGAAACTGTTTGGGTATATGACTAAGATGTACTCCGAGGATAACAGTCGTATGCGGTATGACAACTTCAAGACTTTGTAT
Organism: uncultured Lachnospiraceae bacterium; assembly: GCA_910588955.1. Lineage (GTDB taxonomy): Bacteria > Bacillota > Clostridia > Lachnospirales > Lachnospiraceae > UBA3282. Next base: position 14,937 of record CAJURQ010000019.1, on the reverse strand, counting down.
TCTGCCCTCTCCCATATCCGCCAGATACAAGGCTATGGCGTATTCTATAATGTAAAAGAACTGAATACAGAAGCCTATACCGAACAGGAGTACCAGACGTTGGAAAGCTATCTTGTCTGTGAGGAAAAGCCTGTCTGCTCCTATGAGCCGTTAAGCCGCCTATCTGGCGATGAAAGGTATATCGTGCTGAAAACAAAGCACCGAAAATAAAATTTATTTTAAACTTGAGGTTTTATTTTAAATGAAGTTTATGGGCGAAAATGGTTTTAAACTTATTTTAAAGTAGACTGGAAACACTGTTTTCGTTCAGACAGATTGATAGGAACCAAGTTTAAAATAATTTTACAGGCAAGGGGGTTGTGCCATGGAACGATTTATCACAGATATGATTTACGCCCATACTGTTACGGAAAAGGCGACAGAAATTGAGTTGATGGAAAAACAGCTTTATACAAGGTTGTCTGCTCTTATCTCTGGTGAAGAATACCTACAGATTGAAGAAGAATTGAACCGTTTCTATAATGAGCTGGAAAAAGAGGGATTTTGTAAGGGATTCAGCGAGGGAATACGATTTATGCTGAAATGCTTATAACTATACCAGTCAAAGGGGCAAGGATTTTAGGCGGTTTGTAAGCGGAATGCAGAATAAAAGGATATGTGAACCGCTGTAAGGAATCTGTCTTGTAAGCGATTGAGGAACAGCATTTCAGCCATATGGATTTTCTATCAGACTTTGTAGGACGGAAATAGGACTTTTATAAGGCTTGTAAGCGAATAGGTCGCTTTTCACCGATTGAAACAGCCCTAAAATTGCGTTTTAAGGCTCATTCGGCGGTAGGTGGGGTTATTCTCAGTCAAGCGGTTAAAATGCGTTAGCGGTGATTTCTGGTCATTTAAAATGGGGAAGATTCTCTGTTAAAGGGTATCTTCCCCATCACTGTATCATTCAGGAATTTTCGTCCAGATAGCCAAACATGAGTTTTACCATATTGATTGCCAGGGCTTTTTGTTCCTCTGTCCTGCCATTCATCAGTTGACACCATAGCCGATATTGACCGTCACTGTCAGAAACGATGGAATCAGACAACAGATAATCTATGGTAACGCCCAGACGCTTAGCAACTGCTGCCAGATTTTCTAATGTTAAGCTGCGTTCCCCACGCTCAATCTGCCCGATATAGGCGGTTGAAAGGTTTACATCTTCTGCCAGTCTTTCCTGTGTCAGGTTCAGCTTTAGCCGTTCCTCACGAATACGCTTTCCTAATGCCTGTTGCTCCATGCGGTTTCCCTCCAATGCAAATAGTATATGTAAATGATACTAATTGCTTATGTCTTAGATAATCCGCAGGTTGCGTTATTTATATATGCTGTTAGTTGCTTTTTGCTGTGCTATGTGCTAAGATGGTGCTTAGTAGGAGGCATGGCATTATGAAAGTGATATTGAGCAGAAAAGGCATGGATAGTAAATCAGGGGGTATGGCAAGCCCTATTTTGCCAGACGGTACGCTGTTTTCACTCCCTATTCCAGATAAAACGATAGGAACGGCATACAAGGCTTTGACTTATAAGGGGCAAGGTTTAGAGAAAATCATCAGTCAGCTAGGCCCTAAATTTGATTTTGGCAAAAACCAGACCTGTCACCTTGACCCCGACATATACGAGGATATAGAGGGCAGAACGGCAACAGATGAATGGAAACCCGCATTCGGACAACATGGCGTATCTGCTGTACATCTGGATAAATTGGGCGTAGGCGTGGGCGATATATTTTTATTCTACGGAATGTTTCAAAAAACGATATATCAGACCGATAAAACGCTGTGTTTTGACCGTAACGCACCTATTGTCCACATCATCTACGGCTATATGAAAGTGGGAGAAATATTGAGGGAGAAACAGGAAATTGAGCGTTATTCCTGGCACCCACACGGCATAAACCCAGACCGCCCGAATAACCGTTTATATCTGCCCGATACATACGGCACATTCCAGTATGATGATTCACTGGTACTTACAAAGAGGGGTCAGGACAATCGGCGGCTATGGGCTTTGCCTGCGTTCTTTGGTAAAGGTGACATATCTATTTCATGGCAAGGCGATAACCGCCCTACACTAAAGGACGGATATACAGAATTAAATTCTGCTTGCAGAGGACAGGAATTTGTTGTAAGTGCTTCTACCCCGAAACAAGAACGGAATTTATGTGAATGGGTGGACAGATTGATACAGAACAGTATGCCAAAAACTCTATGATATGGAATGGAAATCACGCACTAAACGCAAAGGAAGCAACACAATATGGAAAAGAAATATCCTTTTGAAACTATGACTGTTGAAGAAATGGCAGACGCTATGGATAAGGCTCTGGAAGATGTAGCAGAAATACCAGAGGAAGAATTGATAGAACAGGACGTTGAATATGGCTATTTTGAAGATGATTAAAATCGGGGTGATGAACTATGAAAATAACGATTGAACAGGTGAAGGAGTTCGCATGGCAGCAGATGGACGCTATGTGGCATGACAATTCTGGAACTGCTACAGCTGATATGGTGAAGTTTACCCATAAGGATTATTACATAGTTAATCCGTGGATGGACGAAAAAACGCAAAAAGCGGTAGACCCCTATAAATACTATGGGGAACGCAGAACGGAACAGTTTATTGATGAAGCTATCAGAACTATCAAGCGGAATAGGGAAATTGAAGAGAAACACAAAAATAGGAGATAATCTTATGAAGCGAAGATTTATCGCAGTAACCTTGATAGCAACAGCACTTCTCTCAGGCTGTGGAAACAATCAGGTAACGACATCTATAGAAAGTCAGGTAACAGAAGCACCTGCCACAAAAAATAGTGAGCTAACTGTATCTGATAACTGGTGGAAAAACAAGTTGTATAAAGAGCCAACGGCAGGCATGTACTTCTGGATAAAAGAGATAGAAAACAGTCTTTTTATGGTGGTAAGCGGCATCCCCAATGGCGATTTGTCTATGGAGTCATGTATTGGAATAATACCAAATACTACTGATAATTATACCATCTATGATGATAACCACATTCAGTTTCAGGTAGAGTCAGATACTAACACAATACTATTGTATAACCCAGATGATGACCAGTGTGTTATTTATACGGATTCTAAATACGGTGGTTCTCCTATAGTTTCGGGAGTGTATGACCAAGTTTTACAGCATGAGACAGAACAGGAAATAGAACAAAACACAGAACAACCAGAGGTCACACAGGAAGAACAGCCCCAAGCTACACAAGAGCCTGAATTATCTGCCACCCCATCAGAAGATAAACAGCCTGATGATTTCTATACGGACGGTGATTACACCACCTATGGCAGATACCAGTGCTTTGAAACAGACACTTTTGTATTTGCAGAAACCCAGAACGGTTCACTGGTACTGTACTTTGAGCCAGAAGCAGAAACCTTTGTTTTCGACAGGAACGGCGCAGATACCGGATGGGAATTTATCAACAGGGAATTTGAGGACAGAGTATATACATCTGCCATTATTCAAGATAATGAACTAATCATCACTTCTACAGAATCTTGGAGATATGACGGCACATATATCCAACTGCCCGATGTATATACTGATGGAGAGGGGGAATAAAAATGTCTGCCAGTCTGGAAATGGTCAATCATTTTAATTATATGGACAGAAACGGACAAATTTTCTGTAAGCGACAGGATAAAGTGCGGAAAGTGGCTCCAGAATATAAAGGTTGTGACGACTGCCCCTATCTTTTCGGCTCTTTACAGGGAATGGGCGTTGAATGTATATGGGAAGATATAGTGCCTCCCCCTGCTCCTTGTGGATATTATGTGCATGACCCAAAAGAAGAGTTTACACGGGTATCCAGTCTGCTTGACGAGGGAATTTTGAAAAAAGGGTAACATAATAGCCATAGAAACCATAACAGTTTCTATGGCTATGCTTTATTTACAGAATTTCTGATTTAGTAATATCAAAATTTACAAGAGCATTGGAAACACGAATATACCGCTTGTCAAAGTCTTCAATCATATAGAACTCCTTTGAGGAATCATTCTTATAAGGTTTCAGCACTCCCAACTGGAACAATTCTGAATAATATGCAAGCTCACTTGGTGGGAATAAGAAAGTTCCAGCAGGAGGAAGAGATTCTACAGGAGGTTTAAAAATCTGCATGTAAAAATACTCACAGTCCAGTAAATAATCCGTATCCTCTACATAACCAATTTTAACGCCGTCACATTTTCTTCTGATTTCACAGAACAAGCTTACATTCTGTTCAGGGCTTGAAAGCAGAGATAGATACTTACATTTTTTGAGTGCAGACCTGACTGCACCCAGAAATTGTTGCGCCTTCTGCCCCAGAACCGCTTGTTTCTTTAAGATATCCGATATACATTTAGCTTCCAGCAATAAGTTGTCCCCTTCACGGTATCCTCCAAAAATCACTTCCGCACCCGTGTTTACATCCATACATGAGCCGCTAAACTTAATCTTATTTTCAACCTTTTCTTGACACATAAATTGCCCTCCTTTTGATTTTGCGTTTGTCTTGATTCAGCCACTCAAAAAACTTGTCTTTTGGCACAACCATACGTTTGTTGAGATAAATCGTAGGGAAATCACTGGAATTCATAAGTTCATACGTTTTCCCTTTAGAAATCCCCAAAACCGACTGAACATGTTTTGCCTGCATAATGATTGGTAAATCTTCTTCGGAACAGTAGTTCATCACATCGTTCTCCTCTCTTTATTATTTCCTATTCTTGTCTGAATCGTGTTTCTATTGACAGTATAACACATGAGCCGCTACCTGTCAATGGACTTTTTATTTTTTCTTAATCAGGAAATAATCTTTATACTATTTACTTTTTGAATAAAAAGGAGTATAATAGCAATATCATCGGAAAGGAGATACAAATAACATGGGAAAAACTTCTAAAGAAGATTTAGCAAGCATAGTAGGACAACGGTTAAAAGAACTCCGCAAGGCAAAAACAGATTTAGGGCAAAAAGATGTTGCTGACGAAATCGGTATTACCAAACAGGCTTTAAGCAGTTACGAAAGCGGCAGGCATCTTCCCGACCAGACTATCCTCATTGACCTTGCAAAATATTACGGATGCACCGCTGATTACCTTTACGGACTGACAGAAAAAATGAATCCATCATCTACGGACTATTCCAAGCGAGATAGCGTAAATCGCTTACTTCATTCTTTGGATATGGTTGCAGAAGATGAAGGAGACTTTTTAGCTGATTCCATAGCAAATACCATAAATTCATTGTCTCTTAACAACGGAAATCCTCAACGGCGAAATCTTATTGAGTGCATGGGACAGTTGTTCTATTCATTTGCAGAATATATTGAAATGTCAACGTCATATGGAAAGTATTTATCTGAAAAAGTGAGCACAAATGGTTTAACCGCAGATGATATAGCTGTGAAACTGGCGCACATCAGCGGCTTTGATGATATATACAGTATAATAGATGACATTAGACGGGCTGGTATTTCATCTGTTCTTACCTTTTCTGTAAATGCTAAAAAAGCCTTGCGTATCAGGGCAGGACAACGTACAGGCTCTAAAAAATCATTAAAGATGACAGAATTTGAGGAACAGTTTAAAGAAATGCTTGATAAGGAGGATTGATTCATATGGCAAAACGGGGACAAAATGAAGGCTCTATCCGCAAACGCAAAGATGGCACATGGGAAGCCCGTGTAACGATTGGCATTTCAGCGGACGGAAAGCAACAGCGTAAATCCCTGTATGGAAAGACCAGACAGGAAGTATCCGCCAAAATGACCGACTTGCTGAATAATCTGCAAAAAGGCATTATCACCAATCCTACAGAAATGACCCTTGCCGAATGGCTTGACTATTATATGTCCGAATACAAAAAGCGGTATGTAAAGCCTACTACCTATATCAATTATACGGTAAAGGTAAAAAACCACATCAAACCAGCTATCGGTCACTATAAGCTAAAGGCACTCCGACAGGACATCATTCAGAAATTTGTCAACAGCCTGTCCGATAAGGGGTTAGCGCCATCTACGGTAATAGATGTTTACAAGCTGTTAAGCAACGCCTTAGAAACAGCGGTAGATGACGGCTTGATTGTCCGTAACACCGCTAACAGGGTAAAACTTCCCAAAACAACAAAGCCGCAAATCAATGTTTTAACACAGGAACAGCAAAACGCATTTGTGGAACAGGCGAAAGTGACCTATATGGGAGTTGTCTATATTTTCGACCTCTGCACAGGTATGCGGCTTGGGGAATTGTTGGGGCTGAAATGGCAGGACATAGACTTTGAGCAGAACCAGTTGCACATCAGGAGAATCCTCCGCAAGGTGAAAGACCCTGACAATGCAGACGAACATTGGCACTTAGAATTTGGCACACCGAAAACCCTGTCCAGTGAGCGAACAATCCCTCTCAATGATACGGCTATCAAAGTACTTGCTGATGTCTGGGAGCAACAGGAGAAAAATAAGGAAAAAGCCAGTAGCGCATACGAGGACAATGACCTTGTTTTCTGTACCCAGTTAGGCAGACCTCTTGACCCGAACAATATACGGCGCACCTGTTATTCTATCTGTGAGAAAATCGGTGTCAGTGACATCCACCCTCATTGCCTGCGTCATACTTTCACGACCAGAGGGGCAGAAAATAATGTGGACGTGCGTGTTATGCAGAAATTCTTAGGTCATGCGACCATAAAGGAAACAGCCGATACCTATACGCACGTATTGGACGATTTGAAACAGGATGAAATCCGAAAACTGGATAGCGCAGTAAATTATTGAGCAAAATATCGGGTAGGGGTAAGGTAGGGGTTAAACGGCAAAAGGAGCTACCGCCTGCAAGCGGTAACTCCCAAAGTTTACAACATTTTCCCGACAGGAAATTGTATCAGACATTAAATCGGAACAGAATCACGTCCCCGTCCCGCACCACATAGTCTTTTCCTTCCATACCGACAAGCCCCTTCTCTCTCGCCGCCGCAAGAGAGCCCTGCTCCAGAAGGTCCTTGTAGTTGACCACTTCCGCCTTGATGAAGCCCCGCTCGAAATCGGTATGTATCTTTCCTGCTGCCTGAGGCGCTTTCGTTCCGATCTTGATGGTCCACGCCCTCGTCTCGTCCTCGCCCGCCGTCAGGAAGCTCATCAGACCAAGTAACGAATAGCTGGCACGGATCAGCTTCTGAAGCCCTGACTCCGAAAGCCCCAAATCCTCAAGGAACATGGCGGTTTCCTCCTCGTCCAGCTCCGCGATCTCCTGCTCGATCTGGGCGCAGATCACAAACACCTCACTGTCATTCTCCGCCGCAAACGCCTTCACCTTCTGCACGCCGTCATTGTTCGCGCCGTCGTCCGAAAGGTCGTCCTCCGCCACGTTCGCCGCAAAGATCACCGGCTTGTTGGTGAGCAGGTTATAAGAGGTGAGAAGTTCCAGTTCGTCCCCGTCCTCCGTCTCAAACACCTTCGCCAACTTCCCTTCCTCCAGATGCGCCTTGATCCGCTCTAAAAGGGCGTACTCTTTCGCCGCCGTCTTGTCCATCTTGGCAACTTTGGCCGTCTTTGCCATCCTGCGCTCCAAAATCTCGATATCGGAAAAAATCAGCTCCAGATTGATCGTCTCGATATCCCGGAGCGGATCAATGGAACCGTCCACATGGACGATATTGCTATCCTCAAAACACCGCACCACATGGACGATGGCGTCCACCTCGCGGATGTTGCTTAAGAACTGGTTGCCAAGACCTTCCCCCTTGGAAGCGCCCTTCACAAGCCCGGCGATATCCACGAACTCAATGGTTGCGGGCGTCACCTTCCTGGAATGGTACATATCCCCCAGAAGTTTTAACCGCTCATCCGGCACTGTCACAATGCCAATATTCGGGTCGATGGTGCAGAACGGGTAGTTGGCGGATTCCGCCCCCGCCTTTGTCAGTGAATTAAAAAGGGTGCTCTTGCCCACGTTGGGGAGACCGACGATGCCGAGTTTCATATGATTTCAATCCTCCGTGTTTCTTCAGTTTTATTCTTTACAGACGTCATAATTTCTATAAAATGCGTTTTTAGAATTAATTTCTAACTAAAAGATTCCCAGCGATTATGATAGTATAGCATAGTAAGATTAAAAAGTAAAATTTTTCTAGCACCCTTACACCATGCTGCCGGTTTGTAATTAATATTCAGACTCTGCTTACTCACCTAACCTCTTAACCTCTGTTCAAATTGGCGGCGGCCTGCTACTTCCATTGATCGATGACCATTCGATATGCGTGTAAGAAGCAGCAGATCGAATTGGACTACCATATCGGAATCGGGGACGAGGAGCTGCCCGTTACCGAGTTGTGCCTAATCTTAAATAATGCGCTGGAAAATGCGGTGGAGGCTTCCCTGACAATGCCTGAAGGGGAGAGGATCATCAAGGTGCAGGCGACTGTCCGCCAGAATCAGTTTTTGCTCCGTGTCAGCAACCGCTTTGAGGGGTGTTTGACAGCGGCGGGCGGTCTGCCTGTTTCCACGAAGGAGGGGAAGGACACGGTTACGGTCTTCCCAATATCAGACAGGCGGCCGAGCGCAGGGGCAGCCAGATGGAGTACCGCTTTGGGGACGGTTTCTTTGTGCTGGATGTGACGCTGCGGGTGAGTTAAAATTTAAATTTCCAAACTGTTCTCCTGCAAAAGAAAATCAAAAATACTCATCGTAACGATACCATTTTCATCATGCTTAGCTTTTATCACATCTTTCACAATGATAATCTTCTTAAAAGAGTCGTTCACGTTAAGCAAAGAGGTCTTCTCCTGCTCTTCTTTCTCCTTGTCCGGCAGGCTGAACGCTGATTGGATATAATATCTCTTACTGCCCAGATTCGCCACAAAATCAATTTCCAACTGCTTTTTTTCCTGTCCGCCTTCTTTATTGCGGCTTCTCTTCTGCACAACGCCTACATCCACCTGAAATCCGCGCAGCCGGAGTTCATTATAAATAATGTTTTCCATCAAATGCGTTTCTTCCACCTGTCGAAAGCCAAGCCTTGCATTTCGCAAACCGACATCTTCAAAATAATATTTTAACGGCGTTCCAATATATTTTCTTCCTTTCACATCATACCGATTTGCTTCATTTACGATAAATGCGTCTTTCAAATACTCTATATACTGACGAATGGTATTCAGACTGATATCCGACTGTATCATACTTTTAAAAGTCGCCCGTATTTTTGACGGATTTGTCAATGACCCTGTCGCAGAAGCCAAAATATTAATCAGATCGTTTAATTCCTGCACTTTCTCAATATGATAACGTTCCATAATATCCCTGATATACGTTTCTTCAAAAAGCCTGCTCAAATAATGAATCTTTTGTTCCTCAGTCTTCATAGTAGCCGCTAATGGTAGACCGCCGTATGTTACATACTCCGCCCATCCATGATATATATCTCCTTCATACGCTTCCATAAATTCTTTAAAGCACAGCGGATACACATGAATTTCATCACCCCTGCCCCTAAATTCCGTAATAATATCTCTGGACAAAAATCTGGAATTACTCCCGGTCACATACACATCTGCATTTTCAATATGAAGCAGCGAATTCAACACTTCTTCAAACTCCTCCAGCATTTGCACTTCATCCAGCAAAATATAATATGGAGCCTGATCCGTAATCAAAGTTTCTATATAATCCAATATCTTATCCGGGTCACGGTATGCTTTGTTTTTTCTTTGATCCAGTTCAATCGCTATAATGTGCGTTTCATCAATACCCTGTCTGCGTAAATACTCCCTGAAAATTTTAAAAATCAAGTAAGATTTTCCGATCCTGCGAATGCCGGTAACCACTTTAATCATGCCATTATGCATACGCGCAGCAAGCGCTTCCAAATATCGTTCTCTCTGAAATTCCATAAAGCCTCCGTCATTGAAATATATGGGTCATTGTGCCCTCCTTTTTCAATATTATACATTTTACCCTGTCATCTGTAAATACTTTGGCTCTTTTTGAGAATCACCGAAAAACAACAAAACTGCCGTCACTTGAATAGCTTCACACTGCCGCCGCTCTCCCCCACAAAAGCGATATAGCCGTCCGGCGGAAGGTCGATGGTGTTCATGGCATCCCTGACGTGGGTGCTGTAGAGCAGCTCGCGGAACTTGTTGTAGACGAATACGGCTGAGTTGTCAGGTCGTTCGACAGCGATACTCTTTCCACCCATATCTTTCCCGATCCGATACCATACGGCTTCACTGCTGTGAAGGGATATCTCGGTGATGTCAGCGGTAAACACCGGGAGACTGTCCACGCTGTGGCAGCGCGTCCCGTCGCTCAGATCAAATGAGACTGCCGATGTGTTGTCCGCAGAGGTTTGCCGGATGATCTCTATGTCAAACAAATCTCTGTTTGCGGTACTCGGTATGGAGGTAAAGAAAAGGGCATGATCTTCATCGGTCATTTTTTCCACGTTTGTGACGCCTCTGCTGTTTTTTGCCAGAATATAACCGGGGAATGCCTTATCTGTCACAAACCAGTAAAACGGCGTTTCATAGTTCTGGGAGGTCCATTTTTCGTTATCTGTGACAAATACGGTCTGCGAAAGCTCGTCCCAGCTTTGCTGCACGCCTGGGGAGACGGGATTTTCTTCCATTTTTTCGCCTGTGTACATACTGTCTGACGTATTTCCAAGTCCCGGGTATACGGCGAACAGCTCCGTTCTGATGAATATTTTGCCGTCCTTTTCCTCGAAATAAACGATCTCCCTGTCTGCCGTCATCCTGCCGCTGTCATTTACCCTGACAAATCCGCCGTCCATGGTACTCTTAAATCTTTCGGGTAATGCGTTGTCAGTGCCCAGATCCTCCTTGTACATCGTGGTATCGTCAAATGTGATCCTGCATATGCCGGCGGTTCCGAATGTGCTGCTGCAGTACAGACCCTCATATTTTTTAGCATGTCCGGGGATGGTGTCCATTATTTTCGGCTTCGGAGGCGTCAGATCGCTCACTGCCTTTCCCTGCTCTGCAAGCGCCACGTCCATCAAGGCAGACGCCATCAGTCCTGCATATTGGCTGCTGCCATTTCCGGCGGTCAGCACCGCTGTGCTGATCTGTTCATCGGGGGCGACGAGGAGGCTCGAGTTCATATACGGCAAATCTCCGCCCTTGCCCATGACCTTTATGTTTTCCTTTTCGTACTTGACGTGTTCCACAAAGTCCCATCCCAGACCGTAGCTCTCGTATCTTTCGTCATCATTCCAGCGGGTGGACATCTGTGTTTTTGCCTCATCGAAAAGAAGAACATCATTTCCCGTAAAGAAAGCGCTGCCAAAATTTGCCACATCAGAAGCGGTGGCATAGATGCCGCCCGTACCTGCCGCCATTTCATAGGGGTATTCGACTGGCAGAAAGCCGCGATAGAGAGATACCCGCGCATCGCCCAGATCGCCCGCATACAGACTCCATGCCGTTCCCGTATGGTCCGCGCCTATCTCTGAGGCGATGTGGTCCCTCACATAATCCGTAAAGCTCATACCGCTGACATTTTCCACGATATGCTCCATAAGACTAAAGCCCATGTTATTATAGGAGGCATATTCCCCGGGAGCGGCTTTCAGACGCAGCCCCGACACTACCTCAAATACATTGTCATGGGTGAAGCTGTCCACATCTTCATAGAGATAATGGTTAATAGAAAGCCCCAGAGGTATGCCCGATGTGTGGTTCATAAGCATACGCACGGTGATGTCCTTGTACCGCTCGTCATTCATCCTGAAATCGGGGAGATACTTTGTGACAGGAGCGTCAAGTTCAACCCTTCCCTCGTCAACAAGCTGCATGACCGCCAGGGAAGAATACATTTTGCTTATAGACGCAATACAATATATCCGTTCCTGCGAAGCGGTTGTTTCGGCTGTACGTTCTGATTGTACAGGTTCGGCATGTACCGCATTTCCAACAGATGTGTATACCATTCCCGCCATACACAGGGCGGACATTGCCGTAATCCTCTTTTTCTTCATCGTTTCCTCCATTTCTCGCACAACCGAGTTTGTGTCAAGCAATGCGCAGACACAAATCTCGCGATTGAAAATTTTAATTTTCAATCTGTTATAAGCTCGGTCACGGATATTTTTCTGATGCTGCCCGCGCTGATGTAGGTGACGGTCAGACAGTATAACACAAGCGCTGCCGCCGTACCGATGACTAACGGCAGGCTCTCGGGAATCTGTACGCCGAACCCCGCCATCCAAAATATGCGCTGTACCCGTACCGACAACACCGCGGCGATGCAGGCGGAAAGGATCGTCACCGGGAGAATGCGCAGGGTAAGCTGCAGCATAAGCTCCCTTGACGTATAGCCCATACTTTTCATAATACCAAATTCCCTGCGCTGTCTCTTTACGGCGGATACGGCTATGATGCCCAGAATCACCGCCACCACAACGGCAATGAATATCACGGCGCAGAAGGAAAATGTCTTTGTAACCGCGGCTATGGATTCCATCTGGGATTTTGTAAAATCCTTTATGGAGGATATCTCCTTTATCACGAAACGGCTGCTGTTTCCGCTGATGACGGTATCTCCTATTCTGATGGCATAGTCAATGTCGGTAACGCCGTACTGAGAGATCAGTATCGCCATTTTCTCCTCCGCTTTCGCCCTGATGCGCTCCTCAAGACTTCCCTGTGCGGACTGTGCATACGCCGTGTCCTTTGCGCTTGCACCGTACAGCGCGGTGAGCTTATCCGTGAAGGCAGGGCGGTCCTCCTCGTTTTTGAGGGTGATCTCCACTGTGTCCGGGCGGTCATTCGGACGAATGCGCCGGTAACCGTCCTCAGTCATGTAGACGCTCATGGCGTTGTTGTTCATGGCGGAGACAATGCCTGTTATGAGATAGCTTTTTTCACAGACATCGCCCTTGATGATGATACTGTCGCCTATGTGCCGGTTTTCTGTCTCCTCTCTCTTTGCGGATATCATGATCTCGTTGTCGTATATGGGGAAACGTCCCTTTTTCGTGTGAATATTATCCGTGAGGGAAAAATCGGCGTAGGAAATGACAACCGCACTCTGATTGCTGCCCTTTACCGCCACATAATTTCCTGTCGTGCTCGTGTTGGTCAGAAGCACCTTTTCCACTTCGGGAAACCTGCGTATCTCCTCACAGAATTTTTCTCCGTTCACCCCGCTCATCATAACGATGCTTATGTCAGGAGTCTCCATTCCGAGAACTCCTATCAGCCCGTCATAGCCGCTCTTGAAAAAGTCAAAGGTGTACACGCTGAACATGATGGCAACTCCCGCGGCGATGATACAGACACCCATACCGATATTTGAGCGCAGATCGTTACATATGCCCTTGAAGGCGAGACGGACATTGACGCTGTGTCTCATTTTTTCAAGAGGAAGTATGTTTTTCCCGAAATGATGGGTCTTTATGCCCTTGCGGAACGCCACGACGGGAGGAAGCAGCTTCACCCTTGCCGCCCTTGACAGCGCAAAGAGCGTGACAAGCGCCATGATCGATATGACCACAATAAAAATGCGGAAAACATTCACATCCGTATGCACGTCACGTTTCATCATCCCCCTTGTGAACATATCCATGACCGGGGAAAAGGCTGCCGCCGCTATGCCGCCGGTGACCGCGCCAACGCCCCCTGTGAAGATATATTCAAAGATGTAGGAAAGGGAAAGCTCACGGCTTGTATACCCCAATGCTTCCAGCACGCCGATCTGCACCATCTGTTCCTCCATGTCCTTCGAGATCTTGTGAAGGATAAGGAAGAGTGCGCTTATCTGTGTGACAACGGAAAGAAATACGCTCATATACAGAAAAACAGTGAGGTAGACGGTTTCTACCAATCTCTCCTGCTCTTTGTCGATCGGCAGTACGATACTTGAAACATTCTCGTCTGACTTTGCGGCGCATTTTTCATAGTATTCCTCCTTGGAAAATTCCCTTTCCGTGTCAAACGCTATCATGCGGTATTCCTCATAGACAGCGGACAACAGCACCATATCATCATCCGAAACGACACATTTTACGATAGCGTCGGAATTAAACAAACCCGTGCTGTAAAACCCGGCTATGGTGAAAGGGTAATCCCTGCCCCCTGAGAAAAAGGTAAACGTTTCCCCCGGGGCATAGCCGGCTGCGATCTCAAAATACTGGGGCAGCCACAAAGGGTGGGACAGCTTTTCGATCTCGTCATCGGGGAGGGCGTCCAGTTTCTTAAAATGTTCCATCTTCCTCTCTGTGCTTTCGTCCGCAAAGATCATATTATAAGCGACACGCTCGCCCTTCTTTGACAGTGCCGACGCGGCGCCGCCGTAAAGCACACTGCTTTCCCGGACATCGCTCACTTTGTATTCCTCTTCCAAAATATCTCGATAGATATCCCGATACTTGTCAGCCTGAAACAACAGGATAAAATCAGCGGATCCTGTCTCCTCAAAGGCACGGTCAAAGGCGCTGTCTAACTGCGTCATGCTGACGACAAAGACCGCCATGAGAAACGCCGTGACAAGGGTGAGAAAGACAATTGCCGCCGCCTCACGCTTGTTTCTCTTCAAATTAAACAAGGATAATCTGCATATCTTCATAAGTCACCAGCCCATCTCGTCAAGGAATACCGTCAGCTTTTCACGGCGCTCTTTAGGGTCGTCCTCACCGTAGTTCGCCATTCTGTGTTCGCCCACCACTTTGCCGTCACGCAGATAGATCACCCGTGTCCCGCGCAGCGCGGTCCTGATATCGTGCGTCACCATGACGATGCTCTGACCGTTCCCGTGTATCCCCGTGAAGATGTCGAGAACGTCCCTGCCCGATGCAGAGTCCAGCGAACCGGTGGGATATGTTTAGTTAGTATAACATAGGAAAACCCCGGAATGCGGCTGCCCTC